>NZ_JBHVOI010000034.1:0-1345 GCF_042887885.1 Streptomyces sp. NPDC057900 | reverse complement strand
GGTTATCCCCCTATCAAGAGCTGCCAGTGAGCATATTAAGCGTTATAAAGACTCTCTGAAGGCCGAGAATGAAGCAGTCTTCTTATCCAGTGTTAACCAGCGTATGACACCGAGGGCGGTTCAATATATGCTGAGCAAGTACGATGTGAGCCCGCACAAGTTGAGACATACTTTTTGCCAGAATCTTATCGATAAAGGAATTGAGATTCAAACCGTCTCAAAGCTGGTCGGCCATAAGGATTTAAATATGACTAAACGCTATATCAAAGAATCCGGACAGGGACTTGATGCAGCTATTCAAAATACATTTGATTGATAAAAAAGAAATACCCAGTTATTCGGGTATTTCTTTTTTATCGTGTTCATTTAAGATACTGTTCCAATGCTTCCTCGATCAATAGATAAATGTTCTTTTCCTGAAGCAGCGACTGCATTTTCAGTTCTTTATGAAGGTCCGTTCTTAGATCGAAGGATACCCGTTTTCGGTCTTTCTTCTTTTCTTCTTTTTTTCCACTGTTTAAACGTTCCTTGGTTTCTTCCGGTAATACTTCTTCGTTCAAGGCAAAACTGGGGCTAATGTGCTTTTGACTGCGCATTTTACTCTTGATGTCATTTACCTTCGACACGGCTGATCAACTCCTTATAGAATCCTTCGTATTGTCCCAATGCCTGCCGCAGTTCAGCGTTCTGGTTAAATCCATACAGAGATAATCTGCCAACAGGCGCCTTCCTGGTAATCACCGTATCAAATACCAGGTCCGGGTAATCTTCCGCAATTAGTTCATTAAAGGCCTTGGCATCGCTTCGCCTTACATCATTCATCGTGCGCAGCACGCCGATCGCCTGAGTATTTCTCTTTCCGAATTCATTGGCTCCATGGATAGAATCCATGAAATTCGGGATAGCTGAATAGCACCAATTTGAACATTCGAATAAAACAACCACGTATTCACTGGCACACAGTGCATTTGTTGTCTGTTCGCTTAAGGAGGGAGGAGTATCAATAACGATAAAATCGTATCTGTCCCTGACGGACTTCAAAGCATGATCTAAGACAGAACTTGGATTCCCGCTAAAAGGGATCGTATCGCCTTTATATGTTTTTCCCGTATACAGCCAGCGCGGGAAAGTTGCCAAAAAGTTGTTGGCAGGCAGAAGATCGAGGTGATCGTTGATATTCAGTATGTAGCCCTCAACATTATCTTCCTGCATCGCTTCCAGCACGGACTTGCCCATATACTCATTTGAAGGCTGCTCAGACAGAAGCTCTGTAAGGTTGCCCTGTGAGTCCATATCCACTGCAAGGACCCTATATCCATTTCTGCTCAACAAGTGCGCGAGAATG
>NZ_JBHVOI010000033.1:0-1940 GCF_042887885.1 Streptomyces sp. NPDC057900 | reverse complement strand
CTGACGAAGGACGGGGCGCATTTCCCGCTGGGTCCCGAGGGTCTGGCGGATGCGCAGGAGGCCTTCGTGACCGACTACGGGTTGTCGCTGATCGGCGGGTGCTGCGGTACGACTCCGGAGCATCTGCGTCAGGTCGTGGACCGGGCCCGTGGCCTTACCCCGGCCGTCCGTGACCCGCGCCCCGAGCCGGGTGCGGCGTCGCTGTATCAGACGGTGCCGTTCCGGCAGGACACTTCGTACCTCGCCATCGGTGAGCGGACGAACGCCAATGGGTCGAAGAAGTTCCGCGAGGCGATGCTGGAGGCGCGTTGGGACGACTGCGTGGAGATGGCGCGTGATCAGATCCGTGAGGGCGCGCACATGCTCGACCTGTGTGTCGACTACGTGGGCCGTGACGGGGTCGCGGACATGGAGGAGCTGGCGGGCCGGTTCGCTACCGCCTCGACCCTGCCGATCGTGCTGGACTCCACGGAGCTGCCGGTGCTGCGGGCGGGGCTGGAGAAGCTCGGTGGGCGTGCGGTGCTGAACTCGGTGAACTACGAGGACGGTGACGGTCCGGAGTCGCGGTTCGTGAAGGTTACGCAGCTGGCGGCCGAGCACGGTGCGGCGCTGATCGCGCTGACGATCGACGAGGAGGGCCAGGCCCGTACCGTCGAGCACAAGGTGGCGATCGCGGAGCGGCTGATCGCGGACCTGACGGGGAACTGGGGCATTCATGAGTCGGACATCCTCATCGACTGCCTGACGTTCACGATCTGTACCGGGCAGGAGGAGTCCCGCAAGGACGGGATCGCGACGATCGAGGCGATCCGTGAGCTGAAGAAGCGCCACCCCGAGGTGCAGACGACGCTGGGTCTGTCGAACATTTCCTTCGGGCTCAATCCGGCCGCCCGTGTCGTGCTGAACTCGGTCTTCCTGGACGAGTGTGTGAAGGCCGGTCTGGACTCCGCGATCGTGCACGCGTCGAAGATCCTGCCGATCGCCCGGCTGGACGAGGAGCAGGTCAAGGCCGCCCACGACCTGATCTACGACCGCCGCGCCGAGGGCTATGACCCGTTGCAGAAGCTCATGGAGCTTTTCGAGGGCGTCAACATGAAGTCGATGAAGGAGGGCAAGGCCGAGGAACTCCTCGCCCTGCCGCTCGACGAGCGCCTCCAGCGCCGGATCATCGACGGCGAGAAGAAGGGCCTGGAGACCGACCTCGACGAGGCCCTCCGCACCCGCCCGGCCCTGGACATCGTCAACGACACCCTGCTGGAGGGTATGAAGGTTGTCGGTGAGCTGTTCGGTTCCGGGCAGATGCAGTTGCCGTTCGTGCTCCAGTCCGCCGAGGTCATGAAGTCCGCGGTGGCTCATCTGGAGCCGCACATGGAGAAGTCGGACGCCGAGGGCAAGGGCACCATCGTGCTGGCCACCGTCCGCGGCGACGTCCACGACATCGGCAAGAACCTCGTCGACATCATCCTGTCCAACAACGGGTTCAACGTCGTGAACATCGGCATCAAGCAGCCCGTCTCCGCGATCCTGGAAGCCGCCGAGGAGAACCGCGCCGACGTCATCGGCATGTCCGGTCTTCTGGTCAAGTCCACGGTGATCATGAAGGAGAACCTCCAGGAGCTGAACCAGCGCAAGCTGGCCGCCGAATACCCCGTCATCCTCGGAGGCGCCGCGCTCACCCGCGCCTACGTCGAACAGGACCTCCACGAGATCTACGAGGGCGAGGTCCGTTACGCCCGCGACGCGTTCGAGGGCCTGCGGCTGATGGACGCGCTCATCGGGGTCAAGCGCGGTGTCCCCGGCGCTGTCCTCCCCGAGCTGAAGCAGCGGCGCGTCCCCAAGCGGGAGACCGCCGTGCTGGAGGTCGAGGAGCCGGAGGAGGGTGTCCGCTCCGACGTGTCCGTCGACAACCCGGTTCCGACTCCGCCGTTCTGGGGCACCCG
>NZ_JBHVOI010000032.1:0-2970 GCF_042887885.1 Streptomyces sp. NPDC057900 | reverse complement strand
GTTAGCATGGTTCGGCGGGTAGCCGAAAAAGCCTCGCAGAGCACACACTTTACGAATGTAAAGTATAGTGTGTTATACTTTACATGGAAGTGTTGCCGAAAAACTGACCCCGAAACGGAGCTGATTTTATGAGTTATGCGGTCGTCCGAATGCAGAAAATGAAGGCGCATGATTTGAAAGGAATTCAGTTTCATAATCAGCGTGAAAGAGAAAGCAGGACGAATTCGGATATTGATAAAGAGCGTTCCCATGAAAATTATGATTTGGTCCATGATGGGAAAATTGATTATAACCAGCATGTCAAAGAAATCATTGAATCGCAAAAAACAGGTACGAGAAAAACTCGGAAAGATGCGGTGCTTGTAAACGAGTTGCTCGTGACATCTGACAAAAATTTTTTTGACCGTCTGGATCCTACAGAACAAAAACGATTTTTTGAGGAAAGTTATAAATTATTTTCCGAACGCTATGGCGAGCAAAATATTGCTTATGCAACGGTACATATGGACGAAAAAACGCCCCATATGCATGTTGGCGTTGTGCCAATGCGTGATGGAAAACTGCAAGGGAAAAATGTGTTCAATCGTCAAGAATTGCTTTGGTTGCAAGATAAGTTTCCCGAGCATATGCAAAAGCTTGGCTTTGATTTGGAGCGTGGAGAAAAAGGTTCTACTCGTGAGCATTTGGAAACGAGGGAATTCAAAAAGCAGACGCTGGAAAAAGAAATTGATTTTCTAGAAAAAAATCTCCAGGAGAAGAAAAATGAATTGCTCGCCCTCAATGAAAAAGTTCCAGATGAAATTAAAGTTCGGGCCAAAAGGGAATTTCAGCAAATCGAGGTTAAGAGCGAGGAAAAGAATCTTTTTGGGATTCCCAAAAAAGAGTTGAAAAAGACACCGACTGGAAATGTGATTGTTCCCGAACAAGACTTTAAAAATTTGGTTCATGCTGCCAAAGAAAATAAACAGCTAAAAGGCAAGATGGAAAAAATATTGAACACCGATTTAGCAAAGGAAAATAAAGCTTTGGGTCAAAAGCTTAGAGTGATTTATAAAGAGTGGGAAACAGAAGCCAATTCAAATAAAAAATTAAGACAGGAAAATATGCAGTTGCTTCGAGAGAATAGCAAATTAAAAAGCCATATAAGCGATTTAAAGCGTGAAATTGGTTTGATATATAAAAGCACCAAAGAATTTTTAAAAGCCCGTACAAACGATTTAAAGACGTTTAAGAGCCTTTTTAATGATTTGGTAGGCAAAATTAAAGAAAAAGCCCCTGAGGGCGAATTTGAGCGTTTAAACAGGGTTGAAAAGCGTCGTGAAAGAGAAAATGGTCTTGAAAGATAAAAAGCACCTGAAAAAGGTGCTTTTTTTGGTTTTTTGAACTTGGATTTTTTGGGGTGAGAGAGGAAAAAGGGGGGGCTACTACGACCCCCCCTTTAAGTGCCGAGTGCCAAATTGAGAGAAAAAGCCATTCAAACCCTAGAGCCACAAGGGTTTGAAGCTTGCGACATTTGAGCGACATTTCGGCGACATTTTGAGCGACATTTTGCCTTTTACATATTTTTTGTGTATTTTATTGCAAAAATTACACCACTTTGTTATATTATTTTTAACATGCAAAAAGGAGAACGATATGACAAATAAAAAGAGATTTACAATCACTATGTCAGAAAGTGTTCACGCTTATTTAGAGGAGTTGTGCAAAGAGAAGGGTTTGAGTAAGTCTGCGATGATTACAGTAGTTTTGGAAGAATACAAGAAAGGGCAGAAATGAACACAAAAAAAGCGACCCCCTGGAAGAGTTCGCTTTTTGGAATTCCTTTGTTTCTGTTAGGGTGATTATAACATTATGGCTAAAGATAAGGCAAGATACTTTACGTTTCTGTTGTACCCTGAAAGCATACCCGAAGATTGGGAAACGAAATTGGAATCGCTCGGTGTTCCTATTGCGATTAGCCCACTTCATGATAAAGATTTAAGTAAAGTTGAGGGACAAAAATATAAAAAAGCCCATTATCATGTGATTTATGTGGCGAAAAATCCTGTTACTGCTGATAGTGTCCGTAAAAGAATACAACGAGCATTGGGTAATAAAAGTGTTTCCATGGTGCAAATTGTAGTTCAAAGCATGGAAAATATGTATTTATATTTAACGCACGAATCAAAAGACGCTATCGCTAAAAACAAGCATGTATATGACAAGAAAGATATTAAACTACTAAACAATTTTGATATTGATAGATACATAACGCTTGATGTTGAAGAAAAAGACGACATGCTGAATGATCTTTGTGATTTGATTGATGAACATGGACTGGCTAATATTCGTGAATTAAGAAGGTTTGTAAGGGTTCGTGGGGAAGAATATAACTTACCCAGCATGAAGATTATCAATTCTGTTTTACGTTCGCATACTGGATTGATTAGACTGTATTTTGATGCCGTTTATCAAGAACGGAAATATGGTCGGGGCGATATTGATAGAGAAACAGGAGAGTTAAAATAATCGACATAAAACGACAGAAAAGGATTGAGATACAAGAGATACAGAAGATTCTTCTGTATCTTTTTCTGTATCTTTTTTTATTTTGTTCTGGTGGGCGCTTGAAGGAGAAAGCGACACGTGGCGTCTGTCAATAGAATCGTGGAATACCGGAATGAGCGATAGCGAAATGAGGATATGCCGCGAAAGTCGATTGACAGACTCACCACACCCGAACCCTCTTGGCATTGAATCGAATCCCATTCGATTCCTGCCGACCGGCGAGGGAGTCCCCTCAAAATTGAGGGGGTTGGGGGAGTTTTTATTGGGGGGATCAAGGGGGAATCATTTCCCCTTGTGGGTTTGGGCAAAGCCCAAGGTTTTCCCATGCGTTAGCATGGTTCGGCGGGTAGCCGAAAAAGCCTCGCAGAGCACACACTTTACGAATGTAAAGTATAGTGTGTTATACTTTACATGGAAGTGTTG
>NZ_JBHVOI010000031.1:0-3555 GCF_042887885.1 Streptomyces sp. NPDC057900 | reverse complement strand
GAAAAAGTCGCCCGCCTCCACCTCGCCGCCCTCGGCGTCAAACTCACCACGCTGCGCCCGGAGCAGGCGGCGTATATCGGTGTCGAGGTCGACGGACCGTACAAGTCCGACCACTACCGCTACTGATCCGCTGACCGCGACGGCGTGCCGGTGACCGGTCACAGTCACCACCGGTCAGTGCCGACCGGCCACCGGCAGGCCTCGCGGACCCGCACCCGGAGCTCGTGACGCTCGTGACGCTCGTGACGCTCGTGACGCTCGTGACGCTCGTGACGCGAAAGCGTCAGCGCCCCGGGGACTCAGCAGGACAGCAGCACAGTGCAGCAGCTACGAACGCAGGCCCCCGCACCCCCGTGTCGGGGGCCTGCGTTCGTACCGCACCCGCACAGCCCGAGGAACCCGAAGGACCCCATGCCCCGCGGCCGTTATTCGCTCCACGATCTTCACGACCACACCCCCCTCGGTGAAGAGCACTTCCACTGCGCCCCCGGCCCCTCCGGCTGGCGCTATGTCTCCCAGACGACCGCCCCGTCCGGCGACCACCTCGGATCCATCGATCTCACTCTGGACGAACTCGGCCGCCCGATCCGTCTCGAACTCCACGCCGCGAGCTGGCAGATCCGAGGCGCCGCCCTCGAAGGCGTCACCTGGGTCCGCACCGATGCGACCGGCACTCACGCCACCGAAGGCAATGTCCGCGCCCACACCTTCACCGGCACTTCCCCCGCATTCCTCGTCGCGACCGCACGCCTGCTGCGCCTCACTCCCGATTCCCCCGCGACCCGTCTCCGCGTCGTCGCCTTCACGGATCCGGTCCTCGCCCCCCGTACCGTCGACCAGTCCTGGGCCCTGGTGAAGAGTGAAGCGCACGCCACTGACAACGGGCCGCTGATCGTGGACGAATACCAGGTCAACGCCCTGGACACCGGCGAGCAGCACACCATCCACCTGGCCGGCGACGTGGTCCTCTCGGCCCCGGGCATCGAGCTGGAAGAGCTGGAATCCCCGCCCTCGGCCCGCTAGTGCCGTGACCGTGTTCGCCCACCCGCCGGACAGTCCCTACCCGGGCGGGGCGAACCCGGTGGCGGCCGGCGGCGCGGGATGCGCCGCGTCGACAGGAGCAGCAGGCCCAGCCCCCGAGCCCCGAGGCCCTTCACTCACGCCGGCACCGGGTTTGCCACTGCCGCCTTCGCCGGTCGGGCCAGGAGGTCCCATGGGCCACCCCGTACCCGTACCGCTGGGGCGGTCGGCGGAGGACCGGGAAGCGGCGAGCATCCGGTGCGCGTCCCGGGCCTGCCGCTCGTTCACCACGGCTGCGAGGTACGCGGCGGCGGGCACGCCCACCGGGGCCGGAACCCCGGTCCACCCGGCGAGCTCCCCGGCCAGCCGACCGGCCATGGCCCGGCCCACATCCGCGTCCAGTTGGTGCATCCGCGTCAGGTACTGCCGTACCGCCAGCCACAGTTCGTCCGGAACCGCCGACAGATCCAGCCCGGCGAAACGTCCCACCAGCCAGGGCGGCGGGGGAGGAACAGCGGCGGACCGGCCCGCGGGCAGCCGCTCGCGTACGACGAGTGTTCCCGCGAAGACATCGCCGAGCCGCCTCCCGCGAGCCGAGACCAGCGACGCGATGGACGCGACCACCCCGAGCGTCATGAGAATCTCCACGACACCCATCGCCCCACGCACGAGCGCGTGCCGGAACCGGATCGGCCCCCCGTCGTCCCGCACCACACGCAGCCCGCACGCCAGCTTCCCCAGGGAACGGCCGTGGCTGAGCGTCTCCACCGCGATCGGAGCGCCGACCAGCACCAGCAGGAACGTCGCCACGGAGACGGCGGCGAACGCCGCCTCGTCCAGTCCGGAGGTCGCCACGGCCAGTCCGACCGAGACCAGGACGAACGCCGTCCCGATCACGACCAGATCGATGGAAAGAGCCAGCGCGCGGCTCGGCAGTTTCGCCGGCCGCAGCCCCAGCACGACCGCGTCCCCGGTCACGAGCTCGCTCATCCCCGCCCCACCCTTCGCCGTCCATCCCTGCCCCACCGGGCCACAGTCTGCCAAGCTGACCCGCAAACGCGCCGCAGCAGTACGGACCCGTACGCACCCATGCCTGGAGCAGCAGCCGACCATGGACCTCGACGTCTTCGTCAACGCCCACCGCAGCGAGTGGGACCGCCTGGACCACCTCCTGCACCGAGGACGCAAGCTCACAGGCGCGGAAGCCGACGAGCTGGTCGACCTCTACCAGCGCACGGCGACCCATCTCTCCCTGATCCAGTCCGGCGCCCCCGACCCGCTGCTCATCGCGCGCCTGACCCAGCTGGTGGCCCGGGCCCGTGCCACGGTGACCGGAACCCGCCGAGCCTCGTGGCGGGACGCCTCGCGATTCCTCACCGCGGGCTTTCCCGCAGCGGTCTACCGTTCCCGGCACTGGTGGATACCCACAGCCGTCCTCTCCACGCTCCTGGCCGCGTTGATCGGCTGGTGGATCGCCGCCCATCCGGAAGTCCAGTCGGCCATCGCCGCCCCGGAGGATCTGCGCCGCATGACCAATCCCGGCGGCGAGTACGAGACCTACTACTCCAGCCACCCCGCGGCCTCGTTCGCCGCCCAGGTCTGGACGAACAACGCCCAGGCCGCGGCCATGTGCCTGGTGCTGGGCGCGTTCCTCTGCGTCCCGGTGATCTGGATCCTCTTCCTGAACGTGCTCAATCTCGGCATCGGCATCGGACTGATGTCCTCGGCCGGCCGGCTCGACACCTTCCTCGGCCTGATCCTCCCGCACGGACTGCTCGAACTGACGGCCGTCTTCGTCGCGGCAGGAACCGGGCTCCGGCTGGGCTGGACGGTCATCGACCCAGGTCCGCGCACCCGGCGCACAGCCCTCGCGGAACAGGGCCGCGCCGCGATCGGCATGGCCATCGGCCTGGCCCTCATCCTGTTCGTCTCGGGTCTCATAGAAGGCTTCGTCACCCCCTCCGGCCTCCCGACCTGGGCCCGTATCGCCATCGGAGTCGCCGCCGAGCTGGCCTTCCTCGCGTACGTCTACATCCTGGGCGGCCGTGCGGCCCGAGCCGGCGACACCGGCGACGTTGCCGACGCCGAACGGAGCGCCGAACTTCCGGTGGCCGCCTGATGTGCGTACGCCTCTCCTGACCTGCTAGTCTCCTCCTCGCCCCAAAAAACCGTTGACACGGCGCACTGGGGGAGGTAGATTCGAACGGTTGCCTCGAACTGGACAAGTTCGGGCCCAGCAGTTAGTGTCATCTCGCTCTCGTCGGAAATTGAATTTCCGCAGAGCCATTGATTCCCACTCTCCGGATCGCGAAGCCGATTAGTTCGGCCGAACCGTTTCTGATAAAGTCGAATCAGCCGAAAGGCAAGGCCACTTCAACGGCCACCGGAATTCAAATTCGAACCGGAAACGGAACGAAATAGAGTCTGGTAAGGTTGGAACCGCCGGAAAGGGAAACGCGAAAGCGAAGAACTGGAAAGCGAAAATGCGAGGCCCGCTTCGACCGGGAATCGGACGCGAAAGAGTCTGATAGAGTC
>NZ_JBHVOI010000030.1:3886-5307 GCF_042887885.1 Streptomyces sp. NPDC057900 | reverse complement strand
AACACAGTGGACGCGAGCAACTGAGGACAAGCCCTCGGCCTATTAGTACCAGTCAGCTCCACCCGTTACCGGGCTTCCACATCTGGCCTATCAACCCAGTCGTCTACTGGGAGCCTTAACCCCTCAAAGGGGGTGGGAATACTCATCTCGAAGCAGGCTTCCCGCTTAGATGCTTTCAGCGGTTATCCTTTCCGAACGTAGCCAACCAGCCATGCCCTTGGCAGGACAACTGGCACACCAGAGGTTCGTCCGTCCCGGTCCTCTCGTACTAGGGACAGCCCTTCTCAATATTCCTACGCGCACAGCGGATAGGGACCGAACTGTCTCACGACGTTCTAAACCCAGCTCGCGTACCGCTTTAATGGGCGAACAGCCCAACCCTTGGGACCGACTCCAGCCCCAGGATGCGACGAGCCGACATCGAGGTGCCAAACCATCCCGTCGATATGGACTCTTGGGGAAGATCAGCCTGTTATCCCCGGGGTACCTTTTATCCGTTGAGCGACAGCGCTTCCACAAGCCACTGCCGGATCACTAGTCCCGACTTTCGTCCCTGCTCGACCCGTCGGTCTCACAGTCAAGCTCCCTTGTGCACTTACACTCAACACCTGATTGCCAACCAGGCTGAGGGAACCTTTGGGCGCCTCCGTTACTCTTTAGGAGGCAACCGCCCCAGTTAAACTACCCATCAGACACTGTCCCTGATCCGGATCACGGACCCAGGTTAGACATCCAGCACGACCAGAGTGGTATTTCAACGACGACTCCACAACCACTGGCGTGGCCGCTTCAAAGTCTCCCACCTATCCTACACAAGCCGAACCGAACACCAATATCAAACTATAGTAAAGGTCCCGGGGTCTTTCCGTCCTGCTGCGCGAAACGAGCATCTTTACTCGTAGTGCAATTTCACCGGGCCTATGGTTGAGACAGTCGAGAAGTCGTTACGCCATTCGTGCAGGTCGGAACTTACCCGACAAGGAATTTCGCTACCTTAGGATGGTTATAGTTACCACCGCCGTTTACTGGCGCTTAAGTTCTCAGCTTCGCCGACCCGAAAGTCAGCTAACCGGTCCCCTTAACGTTCCAGCACCGGGCAGGCGTCAGTCCGTATACATCGCCTTACGGCTTCGCACGGACCTGTGTTTTTAGTAAACAGTCGCTTCTCGCTGGTCTCTGCGGCCACCCCCAGCTCACGGAGTAAATCCGATCACCAGTGATGGCCCCCCTTCTCCCGAAGTTACGGGGGCATTTTGCCGAGTTCCTTAACCATAGTTCACCCGAACGCCTCGGTATTCTCTACCTGACCACCTGAGTCGGTTTAGGGTACGGGCCGCCATGAAACTCGCTAGAGGCTTTTCTCGACAGCATAGGATCATCCACTTCACCACAATCGGCTCGGCATCAGGTCTCAGCCTTAA
>NZ_JBHVOI010000030.1:1961-3789 GCF_042887885.1 Streptomyces sp. NPDC057900 | reverse complement strand
AATGTGTGACGGATTTACCTACCACACGGCCTACACCCTTACCCCGGGACTACCACCGCCCGGGCTGGACTACCTTCCTGCGTCACCCCATCGCTTACCTACTACAAGTCTGGTTCATCGGCTCCACCACTACCCTCAACTCCGAAGAGATCGGGCCGGCTTCACGGACTTAGCATCGCCTGATTCAGTACTGGGCGTTTCAAAGCGGGTACCGGAATATCAACCGGTTGTCCATCGACTACGCCTGTCGGCCTCGCCTTAGGTCCCGACTTACCCTGGGCAGATCAGCTTGACCCAGGAACCCTTAGTCAATCGGCGCACACGTTTCTCACGTGTGTATCGCTACTCATGCCTGCATTCTCACTCGTGAACCGTCCACAACTCGCTTCCGCGGCTGCTTCACCCGGCACACGACGCTCCCCTACCCATCCACACAGGCGTTGGCCCTATATGTGTGAATGACACGACTTCGGCGGTACGCTTGAGCCCCGCTACATTGTCGGCGCGGAATCACTTGACCAGTGAGCTATTACGCACTCTTTCAAGGGTGGCTGCTTCTAAGCCAACCTCCTGGTTGTCTCTGCGACTCCACATCCTTTCCCACTTAGCGTACGCTTAGGGGCCTTAGTCGATGCTCTGGGCTGTTTCCCTCTCGACCATGGAGCTTATCCCCCACAGTCTCACTGCCGTGCTCTCACTTACCGGCATTCGGAGTTTGGCTAAGGTCAGTAACCCGGTAGGGCCCATCGCCTATCCAGTGCTCTACCTCCGGCAAGAAACACACGACGCTGCACCTAAATGCATTTCGGGGAGAACCAGCTATCACGGAGTTTGATTGGCCTTTCACCCCTAACCACAGGTCATCCCCCAGGTTTTCAACCCTGGTGGGTTCGGTCCTCCACGAAGTCTTACCTCCGCTTCAACCTGCCCATGGCTAGATCACTCCGCTTCGGGTCTAGAGCGTGCAACTCAAACGCCCTGTTCGGACTCGCTTTCGCTACGGCTTCCCCACACGGGTTAACCTCGCTACACACCGCTAACTCGCAGGCTCATTCTTCAAAAGGCACGCAGTCACGACTGCATGTGCAAGCACATACAGCGACGCTCCCACGGCTTGTAGGCACACGGTTTCAGGTACTATTTCACTCCGCTCCCGCGGTACTTTTCACCATTCCCTCACGGTACTATCCGCTATCGGTCACCAGGGAATATTTAGGCTTAACGGGTGGTCCCGCCAGATTCACACGGGATTTCTCGGGCCCCGTGCTACTTGGGTGTCTCTTAAACGAGCCGTTAATGTTTCAGCTACGGGGGTCTTACCCTCTACGCCGGACCTTTCGCATGTCCTTCGCCTACATCAACGGTTTCTGACTCGTCTCACAGCCGGCAGACTATGAAAAAGAGATCCCACAACCCCGCATGCGCAACCCCTGCCGGGTATCACACGCATACGGTTTGGCCTGATCCAGTTTCGCTCGCCACTACTCCCGGAATCACGGTTGTTTTCTCTTCCTGCGGGTACTGAGATGTTTCACTTCCCCGCGTTCCCTCCACACTGCCTATGTGTTCAGCAGCGGGTGACAGCCCATGACGACTGCCGGGTTTCCCCATTCGGACACCCCCGGATCAAAGCTTGGTTGACAGCTCCCCGGGGCCTATCGTGGCCTCCCACGTCCTTCATCGGTTCCTGGTGCCAAGGCATCCACCGTGCGCCCTTAAAAACTTGGCCACAGATGCTCGCGTCCACTGTGCAGTTCTCAAACAACGACCAGCCACCCGTCACACACCACCTGAGCGGTGCTTCACCGGGGCCGGCAACCGAAGGACG
>NZ_JBHVOI010000029.1:0-7023 GCF_042887885.1 Streptomyces sp. NPDC057900 | reverse complement strand
CCTCCACACAGTCAACACATGACCTTTTCTTTCAACACGCAGTCAACACATCCAGTCAGTGACATTTCTATCTCCGGTTAACTTTTCGGAAAATTCTTCACATTCATTTAACAGTCTGAGATAATTCGGAATACAAATGTTTACATTTCTTGCAGTTATAAAGAATTAAGAAAGGATTGGTGAAAGTTGAGTACAATAGCATTCGAAGAAGTCGGACAAGCCATAAACGATTGGTACAAAATCATCAAACAACATGACTTTTCTAAAGCCGCAGCCATGAGGGAAGAGATCGAAAACACGTTTCCAAACATGAAAGAGAATCAAACCGTATTACTGTACTTCAACCTGATTGACTCTCGTTATAAGCTCATGACAGAGGATTACAACAAATCCGGCGAATTACTGGACAATCTGAAAGCCAAAGCCTTAGAAGATAACACCGATGACATGATTCACTATTATTTTTATTTTTTCTCCGGCATGTATGAATTTCATCAAAAGCGCTATGTCAAAGCCATCATGTACTATAAAATCGCTGAAGAACGCTTGAAAAAGATACCTGATGAAATTGAAAAAGCTGAATTTCATTACTATCTGTGTAAGGCGTACTACAAAATAAAGCAAAATGTTTTCTCGATGACCCACGCTAAAATCGCATACGACACATTTAAAGCGCATGAGACCTATAAAGAAAAAACGATTAACTGTGAAATGATGTTAGGAGCAAATAAGCTTGACTTGATGCTTCCTGAACAAGCTCAGGAACACTATGAGAACGCGCAAACTGCAGCAAAAGCAAACAGCTTCCGATACACCGAAAGTTTGGCTCTTTTTAACCTTGGTGTCTGTTTTGAACGACAAAAAATGTTCATCGAATCTTCGAACTGCTTCAAACAGGCCTTGAAAATCCCTGAACATTTAGAGTCGTTTGTCGCCGTCCGCTCCACTTATATGTTAAGCAAAGTTCTGTTTCAATTAGGGGCTTTCGATGTTGCCCTGACATGGTATGAAAAGGCTCTGAAAAAGGCCGAAGACGAAGGAGAAAAGGAGTATTTGGCGAAATTAAAACTTGCATACGCTTTGTATGCAGAACAAAATGACCCAGAGGTGAGGAAAAATATCGATATCCTCGAAAAAATGGAGCTTTGGACAGAAACAGCCGATCTCTCAATGGAAATTGCTGTATACTATGAGAGTAAGGATGACTTTGAAAAAGCCGCATATTATTTTAAACACGGGCATTTTGTCAAAAACAAAATTCTCAAAATATCGGAGGCGTTACTATGAAAAAAACCGCTCTGTTCAGTCTGCTAACTGTTTCAGCATTATTGCTGGCCACTCCTTTAGTAAACAATACAACCTCTTTGAGTAACCCCATTAAAATTGCCGAAGGGGCAGTAACCATTTAACACGGGGGTGTTATTGTGAAGAAAAAAACGATTTTGTTCAGTCTGCTAACTGTTTCAGCATTACTGCTGGCTTCTCCCGCCTTAACGAGCAGTAGCAAAATTGCTGAAGGTGGAGTCTCCATTCAAGAACAACCAGTAGCCATCTAACATGCAAACTCTTGAAAAAGCGTTCCCGCAGCTGAAAATAGACCGTCAAAAAGTCTGGACTTCAGCTGACAAATTAAAATCAAATAAAGACGGGGTTATCCTTTTAGACCGTTCTAACCCAGAACATCGGGATTGGTACAATGAATCAAATTCATCTAAAAGTGTTTAAATCCCACACTATCGGAGGCGTTATTATGAAAAGACGTACTGTCTTAATTACCGCTGCCATCCTTGGACTGCTTCTTGTATCAAGCAACCATTTCGGGACCAAGGAAAACGGATATTTAGGCATATCAAAGGATTTTCAAGTTGCTGAAAATGGTGCACTGGGCTAAAAATAAAAAAGCAGACTCTCAGAAGTCTGCTTTTTTATTTTAAAATGCTTTAAATGCCCTTATATTCGATTTTAAGGACATCCCCTTCCATAAGGTCGTTTTTTTAATTAAAAGCCCTCAGAAACAAATCTGGGCATTCTCAGAGGTATTTCTCATTTCATCCCTCATGTTAGTATTAATAAAAAACCCGGAGGAACCAAAATTGAAAATCGAAACACTCTCTGAAGCAAAAAAGAAAATGAAAGAACTGCTCTCTGATCCGCAGCTCAACTTACCGCGGCATTATCCGGAACGAAGCCTCAAAGGAATCATTTTGCTCGATCAAAACAACGAGTTACACAAAGAATTAAAGTGACTTCATTGGGCTTTGCCCAAACCCACCAACGGACGGCCGTTGGATGCCAATATTTCAATCCCCCCAACCCCCCGATTCTTCGGGGGGCTCCCTCGCCGGTTGGCGTCAAACAAACGGGTTTGTTTGAGTGCTGAAAGGGTTCGGGTGGCGCTGAATGAGTCAACTCCTTAATCCTCCCTACGGTCCGGTTACCGTTGACTCACGCCAAAATCGCCCGCTTTCCCATTTAGAGATAAGACAGCTCCAGCGCTTTTCGGATGTATTCTTCTTCTGTGATTTCTCCATGAAACCGCCTTTCTAAAAGCTTTTCCTCTTCTTCAGTCAGCACTAAGCCCTCAAAGCAAAGGGTTGCTCTCACTTGTCTCATAGCCGTTTCAAAATCAATCATTTGTCTCTATACCGCAGGTTCAATCGTCAATTTTGTTCCATCAGGCAGAGACATTTTCAAGGTATTCAAAGCATCCTCCGCTTCCTCAAGCGTCTCAAATATATCCTCTCGTTTCTCTCCGTCTGGGTGTGTGCTCGTGAACGTAATTTCCGTCCCTTCCAGCTCGCCCACAATACGATATGTCATGTATTCTCCACCTTTCCTTTTTCTATCCATTCTACCCGTTGGCGGACAAGTCCGCCAATGTCAGGCGGGCGAATGAACTCGCCCATTGCCTGCCATAAAACCCAAGAGGGCTGAACAGGGTGAGCCTCGTTACTCTTCCCTGTTCAGCCCTCTTTTTTGCTTCCATTTCGGGTGCGAGACTCCCTGCCGGATCGTCCCGCAGCCCTCCATTTCAGCAAGCCATTTTGTCCTCGCTCGGAGCCTGCCCGATCTGTGGAAAATGGCATTCCCCGCACCTGTTAGGTGGGAGAGGCGGAGTTAAAAGTGTCGGACACAATGTTTCCGACACACTCCGCAATTGGGATGGCACGCCCTCCCCCTTGACCCCCACCGTCCGACACTCTAAAATTGAGCTAATCACTCAATTTTTGGAGGTCGAAAAACCATGGTCGCACGTCAAAAAGAATCCGTCCGACTCGATCCAGAAGTCGTTTCGCTCGGTCGCAAGCTCGCGAAAAAAGACTTCGGATCGGAAACCAAATTTGGACTGCTGATCGAACACGCCATTCGGGCGTATCACGCTCACCAAGTCCAACCTGTCGAAGCAAGCTCATTGCTGTCCGCAACCGAGCAAGCTCTGATCGACAGGATCGAAAAACGAGTTGAAGACATGGGAAAGCAAACCGTTGAACGAGTCGGAAATCTCATTGCCAAATCCAGTTACGAAACTACATACAGCAGTATCGTTTTGGAACACATATTTGATGACTATTTCGAAGATCACAACCCAAAACAACTCCGGGAACAGATGCGCAGCATTGCCGCCCAAAGAATGCGGACTCGACTAGATAAAGAATCAGCTGAAAAAATCAGCTCTCTTATGCAAGAAAACAAAAACCTAGAGGTCATGCAGGAAAAGTTAATCGACATGAACAGAGCACAAAAAGAAGAACTGGAGAAGTACAAAAAAGCCTATCAAGAACTGCGGAGGGACTATCAAGACGTCCAAGAAGAATCAAACAGCAGACTAAATCAGGTCGGTAACGCACACCGACAGAATGACCAGTTAGTCCAAAAAGTACGCTCTCTGCAAGCAGAATCATCTGAATATAAGAATCAAGTGGACTTTCTTGTTGCCAATTACAACCGACTCAAAAGCAATGAAAAGCTACTTGAAGAGTATAAGCAGGGGCGAAGATAATGGTCGCTCATGTGAAATCCCTCGGATTCGCCAGTCATAGCAAAGGCGGAAAGCCGATCACCCATATCAAAGAGCATATCAAGTACATAGAACTTGACCGGGATCATCACCGGACACCGCCGGAACTGTTTACAGCTGCGCAAGATAAAATTCAACGGATTGAGTTTTTCAAAAAGCTGAATGAACAGCCAAAGCGTGGCGTAGTCGGTCATAAACTCGTCATTTCATTAAGCGAAGATGAACAGGGACGGTTCGCCACCGATTTAAAAGAATTAGTCCGAGATACGATGAATCGCTTTGAGGGTAAACACAACGTCAAACTGGACTGGATAGCTGCCGTACACGATGACAAAGGACACCCTCACGCTCACATTGTCATCCGAGGATACAACCAGGACGGCAAACAAGTCGGCCTGTATCCGTCACACTTGAAGGATCTGCAGAGCTTTGCTGAACAGGAGAAAGAACGACAGTTTGAGAGATCCAAAGGCAGAAGCAAAAGCCGCGATTTTTTGAAGGAGCTTGCAGAGGAGATCGAGCTTGAACCATCTATCCCATTAACAGAAAAGAAACGCCGCCGGACTAAAGAGCAAGAACAGCAACAAGAAGAAAAACAGCGCCCTCAAAGACGGCGCCGTGATTACGAAATGGAACGATAACAAAGCAGGCTTCAAGCCTGCTCTCTTTCTTTATTTTGCTTTTACCCGAGTATTAAAACCGTCCTGCTTTTTCACAGTGATAACTTTCGTTCCTACTTTTCGTTTCTTCCCAGTCCAGTTTTCTAACTCGTACTGTGTTTGTGTAACTTTCCACTCTTTATTTCTTGTTCTGTATTGAGCCAAATACGTTTTTTTCTTGCTTAGCCCAGTATGCTGATCGTCAACAGATACCTGATATTCTTTCTTTATGTCAAAACCCACAAAAGCATCCATTACCTTTTTAGCAACCTTTAATTGACCCGAATATGAGTTTGAACGGGTTTTAGTGAACTTAATTGTAATTGAACCGGAATTCCCTGAGTTCCGTTCAACTAGCGTTTTCCAACCGCCATATTTAATACCTTGATAGTCTTTTCTTGTTGTCTCCCACCAAGTTGAAACAGCTTGTGTAGATGCTTTTTCATCATTTTGAGATTCTGGGATATAAGTAACGTCCACTACCTCATAGTCTTCATTGCCAGATACAGCTTGCTGAAGAACACTCCCCTCAGTAGCTCCATCGAATTCAGGATGTACATTCTCGGTGTCAATTGATTCTGAAGCCGATGCAGATATTGAGTAAATCGGTAAAGCCAAAACAAAAACCAAACTCAGCACCAACAATTTGCTAAACAGCCCTTTAAAACGCTTCCTTTGTCCTACTTTCAAAGCATAAATCCTCCTTCTTTATTTTGGCATTCCATGCTATTATACATGTAATTGACTGGAAATTCAGAAAATTTTTCAAAAAAATAGGAGGAAGTGTGTAATTGTGCGTATTAAATACTCGGTCATCTCATTGTTTTTAAGTCTTTTTTCCTTTTTTTTGCTTCAAGTGTTTGACCGTCTCAAAGACGTGATACTGATTGCTTCAACAGTCGATACAGAAGAAAGCACGATTGATCAAAGTCTGCTCGCCAGCAATTTAGTTATCATTCCTATCATCTTTTTGGTTTTAAGCGTCGTTCTTTATTACACTCTTCCAAAAGGAAAATAGCAGATTCCACAAGGGAATCTGCTTTTCTATTTGATTATGTAGTTCTTAATGCCAGGATGCCAGTAAGCCATGACCTCAAATGCGCCATTCGCAACCTCGTCATCTTCTTCCTCAATCTTGACCAGATCGCCGTCCTCCGCATCACCAAGATTCAGCTCTTTATGTATCTCCTTCAAAATACCGCCGTATCCGATTAACCTACGGGCTGCCAGCGCATCATCCAAATAAAACACCGTGTTCAGATTGTCTTCCGTCACCTTATTGCCGCGCACAACATCCGTATCCTTGACTGGATACTTAGAAATTTCAAGAACAGCTTTTTGCTCCATCATCGCTTCCCGCACGTCGTTTTCAATCTGTTCAGCGTCAATCTTGGCTTTACCTTTCACCCGACGAATATCAACAATTGGGGTGTAATCCAATTTCATCGCCTTTTTCCAAAGGCTTGTCCATTCCGTCTGCTTGATATAATTTTTGCCGAAATAACTTTTCTTCACAGGCAATAACACATGAAAATGCGGATGATATGTATCTTCTTCATGATTTTTAGTAATCTCTAAAGCTCTAAAATAGCCAAGTACCGCTGTATCGACCCTTTTGTATTTCATAAGTCGATTAAACCCTTTCATCATGTCCGAAATCGAAGGTTTCAGACTGTCACCTTTAACATTTCGAACGGTCAACGTGAGAAAAATCCATCCGCATCCATACTGACGATTAGCTTCTTCTACGATCAATTTATTGTGATAAGCAATTTTTAACGACCTGCGCCAGGCACACATCGGGCATAACCTCACTTTGCAAAACTGAGCTTGATACAACTTTAGTTTGCCCGTCTCCGGGTCTCTTTTAAACGAAAGACATTCCGCACAACTACACAATTTCTCAGCTTTTTTGCCATAGTAAGGTATACCTGTTTTGTTCTGTAAAGCTTCATAGTGCTCCGCCATAAGATTCGTCCGTCTTTTTTTCCCTTTCCAATCCCGCTTTTTACCTGTTGCGGTCTTATCCTCAAGGATGTTATAATTATGTTCAACTGAATTCAAACGAAAAAAACTCCTTTCTGTGCTAGTAATCTAGCGTTCTATTATTTGGCTTCGACAACCTAATAATAGCAGAAGGAGTTTTTATCTGTCAAAAACACTTTAAAGCCTTGACAGACAAGGGCTGAACCTGTTTTTTAAAAATCTTGTTGTTTCTATATAGTATCAAGATAAGAAAAGACCCGATTTCGACTCCGTCAAAATCGCAAAAAAGGCCGGCAGAATTGCCGGTCTTTTTTTAAAACCCAAAACCTAAGATCAAAACCATTCTTCCCCCGTAGGGGG
>NZ_JBHVOI010000028.1:0-9188 GCF_042887885.1 Streptomyces sp. NPDC057900 | reverse complement strand
GCTCTGTAAGGTTGCCCTGTGAGTCCATATCCACTGCAAGGACCCTATATCCATTTCTGCTCAACAAGTGCGCGAGAATGCCGGTTGTGGTGGATTTTCCGCAGCCTCCCTTTTGAATTCCCATTGTAATAGTAATCGCCATCCCTTTATCACCCTTTCTTCTTTTATTTTTTTCTTCTAACGTTGTTTTCTTCTTTTCTTCTTTTCTTCCTTTCTTCTAACGTTGTTTTCTTCTTATTTTATACGATGCCTTTGTCATCCAATTAAAAAAGGCACTCATTAATGGGTGCCTTTTTTTAATTTCTTAAGTTGCTTTTCGAACTTACGCTTGCGCTTTTCTAGCTCCTCTACTGAATCACTTTCAGCCTCCGGCTCCTGAATTTGCAGAACTTCAAATAATTCTTCTTTAATTTCTTCAAATGTAACTGCTGCTGATTCATGATCCAATTTCAGTACTTCCTCCATTTTTTCAATGGACTTTTCCCGTATATACCAAGCAGGCAGTACTTCTTTTGATTTTCTGAAGTCAGATACTAAGCGTATAAGGATGTCTTCTGATTCATCATTATCCTTGTTTGCTGCCTTTAAGACCTTGGTTATGTATCCGACGGGGTTTTCGATGTCCTTGCGGTCCTGTATTTTCTCCAGGAGGCTCATTACATTGTCCTGTCCATGCTTTTCCCATGAAAGAATGACTTCGTCCGTTAACCTTACCCCCATCTTTAAGCCGAGTTTTTTCACTTTCTCTATAAACGTATCGGCAAATTCCTGCAAATGATTTTGAAGCAGGTCCAATTGATCAGGTTTTCCATTGCTTCCTGAAGTAATGAAAAATTTGATTTTATCCACTCTTCGTCCTGTCCTGATTTCTTCTATTTCAAAGGATATATCCGTTTTAGCCTTCAATTCCTTCTGGGCTGGTACAAGAACACGCTGCTTAAAGTTTCCGTATGCAGGATAGATATCCTCAGCCCCGAGCATTTTGCGCAGGTCCTTCAGGTAAAAGGATCTTTCCTTCAGTCTTTCATATTGCTTCAGTAATTCATATATCCTTATGGCGTAGGAGCTTTTCAGCTTCACCACATTCTCAAGTTTGTAGCTTGTGAATTCCCTTTTCAGCTGAAGCAGGTACGGCCGCAGGAAGGGATCAAACCTTATGTCTACAGTTCCTTCCGTTTCGTTATACGCTACATAGCTGAGCCACGAAACCTGTATGACCTTTTTTTTAATCCGCACTTCAAATACCTTCTTCATCAAATCCTTCGTAATCTGCTTCAGTTCTGTATATTTGGGTGTTCCTTTTAAGCTTAGGAGATCTGAAAATTCCTGAATAGGCAGGGTGTAGGTTTTGAAATCTGAATCTGCAGGTGTAATATGGCTCGCCAGACAAAGGATGATTTTTTGTTCTACCACGCCTAATTTATAATTTGCTTCAATGAGCATATTCGACTTAGTCACCAAATGGTTGTTCTGTGTTTCGTTTTTTTCTAAAATTTTCATCACAATTTCCTCCCTTTCGAGCTTCTTCATTATGACAAAAATCCATCGATAACAAAAGGATTTTTTTGTTATAATTCGCACCAAAAATGTTATAGTTCGCACCAAAAATGTTATAGTTCGCACCAAAAATGTTATAGTTCAGGCACCAAAAATGTTATAGTTCGCACCAAAAATGTTATAGTTCGCACCAAAAATGTTATAGTTCGCACCAAAAATGTTATAGTTAGAGGTCTTGAGGCCAGTCATACCAATGGTTTGAGGCCTCCGAAAACAATTAAAACAATGTAAAACAATTAAAACAATATTAGTAAAACAAACACAACAGGGGGTTTTTTGTTGTGAAAATTCTGAAAACTTTAAGATAGAGTAAGTTCAAAACACTAATTTGTGTATCAAAGGTTAAAGACTATTATTTTTTTAAAAGGTTTTAATGATCTGTCTTTACACCTCTGATAGAGCGATAAAAAGAGAGAAATTATAAAGAATTCAATGTCTGGCTTTATTTCTGTCTTATTTCTAGCATGATCTTATACATATTCAGGATACCGGCCGGCTCATTCTTTTTCGTAAACGCCAGAAGACCTCACCCTGCCAACGTACCTTTTGGAATGCTGAGGTCTTCTGGCACTCTAAAGATATCGCCGGCCGGTAGGGAAAGTTTTCTGTCTTGATGTGAACAGTCAGGCAAGATGTGAGTTAAGAGAAAATAAATGCTTTAGAAAAAGAAAAAGAGAAAAATGAAAGTAGATAAAGCTACAGATGTAGGATTCGAGGGTTCCGAAAAGGAAAAATGAAAAACAGGCATAAAAGTGTATGATTCACCAAGAGGTTTTTAAAAAATACGCTGTTTAAGCTTTGTATTTGCCTTTCTAAGCTGTTTGATTTTTTTCCGAATAGGAAAATAAAGATAGGGAGTTCAAACCTCTAAAAACAGCCTTTATGGACGTCTGATAACGAGGGTCTTTCGGAAGTAAAAAAAAAGAACAGTCAAAGACTGCTCCTTCGTTCGGAACCGTTATTTAAACACACTGAAGGTTTTCAAGACATTATTGGTTTCTTCTTCTGTGATGCCGATATACCTCAGGGTAATCGAAGGGTCCGAATGGTGCAGGATTCCCTGCAGCATCGCAATGTCCTTTGTCGCTTTGTAAAACCAGTATCCGAACGTTTTCCGCAGGGTATGGTTGCCGACATGGTCGACACCAGCAAAGTCGGCGGCCTTATTTAACTGCCGGTATGCCTGGGTCGGCGTGATGGCGCCGTCCCCCTTCCGGGATGGAAAAAGCCACTCACTGTCCACATTGACGGCATAGCCGTAGACTTCCTGAAAACAGTTTTCAAGGTACATCTCCCTGATTTTTTGTGTTTTTCCCTCTTTGATGCGCAGTATCTTCGTGTACTTTCCTTTCAAATTCAGAATCTGTTTGGTTTTGAGTCGTAAAAGATCTCCAACTCGCAGCCCGGTTTCACAGCCAAGGACAAACAGAATGTAATCACGTTCCGAACAATGGCGTTTAAGCGCCCACTTCATATCTTCCAGCTGCTGCTGGTTCCGAATGGGCTGCACGTTCTTAATAGGGTTCATAATTGTGTCCCCTTCTTTTTCAAGACGTTCCGAAAAGGTTGCGAGCCCTTATAAAACGGATACTTGAATGTATGATTTTATGTATTTATCTTCATTATAAGGATTAAAAACGAAGGAAGTCAATGAAATCAAGGAAATGAATGTACGGTCGTCTACAGAATCATACATAAAGTAACTTGCTAAAAAAATCATTGACATCATGTGTAAACTCTTTTATCATAAGGGAGTTGCTTATTTAGCAAGCAAGGCATTTTTGATCTTAGAAATTATTGATAGAGCAGTAAAAACAAGATCGAACATGTTCTTGAAAAAAACTATTGACGTCTTATTGAAATAGTAGTAAGATTAGGTAGTCGCTAAGAAATAGCGATTTTAAAAATAACTAACATTCTTCGCAGAAGTTGACAACTACTCAACTTCGTGATATGATGATTAAGTTGTTAAAGTGATTGCTCTTTGAAAACTGAACAAAACTAAGCGCCAACGTTTTAAAATAGTGAGCACACACTCTAAAAGCAAATGAGCAAGTCAAACACTTTATCGGAGAGTTTGATCCTGGCTCAGGACGAACGCTGGCGGCGTGCCTAATACATGCAAGTCGAGCGGACAGATGGGAGCTTGCTCCCTGATGTTAGCGGCGGACGGGTGAGTAACACGTGGGTAACCTGCCTGTAAGACTGGGATAACTCCGGGAAACCGGGGCTAATACCGGATACGTTCTTTCCTCGCATGAGGAAAGATGGAAAGACGGTTTCGGCTGTCACTTACAGATGGACCCGCGGCGCATTAGCTAGTTGGTGAGGTAACGGCTCACCAAGGCAACGATGCGTAGCCGACCTGAGAGGGTGATCGGCCACACTGGGACTGAGACACGGCCCAGACTCCTACGGGAGGCAGCAGTAGGGAATCTTCCGCAATGGACGAAAGTCTGACGGAGCAACGCCGCGTGAGCGAAGAAGGCCTTCGGGTCGTAAAGCTCTGTTGTTAGGGAAGAACAAGTGCCGTTCAACTAGGGCGGCACCTTGACGGTACCTAACCAGAAAGCCACGGCTAACTACGTGCCAGCAGCCGCGGTAATACGTAGGTGGCAAGCGTTGTCCGGAATTATTGGGCGTAAAGCGCGCGCAGGTGGTTCCTTAAGTCTGATGTGAAAGCCCACGGCTCAACCGTGGAGGGTCATTGGAAACTGGGGAACTTGAGTGCAGAAGAGGAAAGTGGAATTCCAAGTGTAGCGGTGAAATGCGTAGAGATTTGGAGGAACACCAGTGGCGAAGGCGACTTTCTGGTCTGTAACTGACACTGAGGCGCGAAAGCGTGGGGAGCGAACAGGATTAGATACCCTGGTAGTCCACGCCGTAAACGATGAGTGCTAAGTGTTAGAGGGTTTCCGCCCTTTAGTGCTGCAGCTAACGCATTAAGCACTCCGCCTGGGGAGTACGGCCGCAAGGCTGAAACTCAAAGGAATTGACGGGGGCCCGCACAAGCGGTGGAGCATGTGGTTTAATTCGAAGCAACGCGAAGAACCTTACCAGGTCTTGACATCCTCTGACAATCCTAGAGATAGGACGTCCCCTTCGGGGGCAGAGTGACAGGTGGTGCATGGTTGTCGTCAGCTCGTGTCGTGAGATGTTGGGTTAAGTCCCGCAACGAGCGCAACCCTTGATCTTAGTTGCCAGCATTCAGTTGGGCACTCTAAGGTGACTGCCGGTGACAAACCGGAGGAAGGTGGGGATGACGTCAAATCATCATGCCCCTTATGACCTGGGCTACACACGTGCTACAATGGATGGTACAAAGGGCAGCAAAGCCGCGAGGCCGAGCAAATCCCATAAAGCCATTCTCAGTTCGGATTGCAGGCTGCAACTCGCCTGCATGAAGCCGGAATCGCTAGTAATCGCGGATCAGCATGCCGCGGTGAATACGTTCCCGGGCCTTGTACACACCGCCCGTCACACCACGAGAGTTTGTAACACCCGAAGTCGGTGAGGTAACCTTTTAGGAGCCAGCCGCCGAAGGTGGGACAGATGATTGGGGTGAAGTCGTAACAAGGTAGCCGTATCGGAAGGTGCGGCTGGATCACCTCCTTTCTAAGGAAAATAACGTTCGCTTACGTTTTGTTCAGTTTTGAAAGAAGCAATTCTTTCAGAACTTTGTTCTTTGAAAACTAGATAATAGATAGAAGGCAAATTTTTGCGTCAATCTTTTCAAAACATACCATGTTTATGGTTAAGTTAGAAAGGGCGCACGGTGGATGCCTTGGCACTAGGAGCCGATGAAGGACGGGACGAACACCGATATGCTTCGGGGAGCTGTAAGCAAGCTTTGATCCGGAGATTTCCGAATGGGGAAACCCACCACTCGTAATGGAGTGGTATCCATATCTGAATACATAGGATATGAGAAGGCAGACCCGGGGAACTGAAACATCTAAGTACCCGGAGGAAGAGAAAGCAAATGCGATTCCCTGAGTAGCGGCGAGCGAAACGGGACCAGCCCAAACCAAGAGGCTTGCCTCTTGGGGTTGTAGGACACTCTGTACGGAGTTACAAAGGAACGAGGTAGATGAAGAGGTCTGGAAAGGCCCGCCATAGGAGGTAACAGCCCTGTAGTCAAAACTTCGTTCTCTCCTGAGTGGATCCTGAGTACGGCGGAACACGTGAAATTCCGTCGGAATCCGGGAGGACCATCTCCCAAGGCTAAATACTCCCTAGTGACCGATAGTGAACCAGTACCGTGAGGGAAAGGTGAAAAGCACCCCGGAAGGGGAGTGAAAGAGATCCTGAAACCGTGTGCCTACAAGTAGTCAGAGCCCGTTAACGGGTGATGGCGTGCCTTTTGTAGAATGAACCGGCGAGTTACGATCCCGTGCAAGGTTAAGCAGAAGATGCGGAGCCGCAGCGAAAGCGAGTCTGAATAGGGCGAATTGAGTACGTGGTCGTAGACCCGAAACCAGGTGATCTACCCATGTCCAGGGTGAAGTTCAGGTAACACTGAATGGAGGCCCGAACCCACGCACGTTGAAAAGTGCGGGGATGAGGTGTGGGTAGGGGTGAAATGCCAATCGAACCTGGAGATAGCTGGTTCTCTCCGAAATAGCTTTAGGGCTAGCCTCAAGGTAAGAGTCTCGGAGGTAGAGCACTGATTGGACTAGGGGCCCCTACCGGGTTACCGAATTCAGTCAAACTCCGAATGCCGATGACTTATCCTTGGGAGTCAGACTGCGAGTGATAAGATCCGTAGTCGAAAGGGAAACAGCCCAGACCGCCAGCTAAGGTCCCAAAGTATACGTTAAGTGGAAAAGGATGTGGAGTTGCTTAGACAACCAGGATGTTGGCTTAGAAGCAGCCACCATTTAAAGAGTGCGTAATAGCTCACTGGTCGAGTGACTCTGCGCCGAAAATGTACCGGGGCTAAACGTATCACCGAAGCTGCGGACTGTTCTTCGAACAGTGGTAGGAGAGCGTTCTAAGGGCTGTGAAGCAAGACCGGAAGGACTTGTGGAGCGCTTAGAAGTGAGAATGCCGGTATGAGTAGCGAAAGAGGGGTGAGAATCCCCTCCACCGAATGCCTAAGGTTTCCTGAGGAAGGCTCGTCCGCTCAGGGTTAGTCGGGACCTAAGCCGAGGCCGAAAGGCGTAGGCGATGGATAACAGGTTGATATTCCTGTACCACCTCCTCACCATTTGAGCAATGGGGGGACGCAGGAGGATAGGGTAAGCGCGGTATTGGATATCCGCGTCCAAGCAGTTAGGCTGGGAAATAGGCAAATCCGTTTCCCGTGAAGGCTGAGCTGTGATGGCGAGCGAATTATAGTAGCGAAGTTCCTGATTCCACACTGCCAAGAAAAGCCTCTAGCGAGGTGAGAGGTGCCCGTACCGCAAACCGACACAGGTAGGCGAGGAGAGAATCCTAAGGTGATCGAGAGAACTCTCGTTAAGGAACTCGGCAAAATGACCCCGTAACTTCGGGAGAAGGGGTGCTCTGTTAGGGTGCAAGCCCGAGAGAGCCGCAGTGAATAGGCCCAGGCGACTGTTTAGCAAAAACACAGGTCTCTGCGAAGCCGTAAGGCGAAGTATAGGGGCTGACGCCTGCCCGGTGCTGGAAGGTTAAGAGGAGCGCTTAGCGTAAGCGAAGGTGCGAATTGAAGCCCCAGTAAACGGCGGCCGTAACTATAACGGTCCTAAGGTAGCGAAATTCCTTGTCGGGTAAGTTCCGACCCGCACGAAAGGCGCAACGATCTGGGCACTGTCTCAACGAGAGACTCGGTGAAATTATAGTACCTGTGAAGATGCAGGTTACCCGCGACAGGACGGAAAGACCCCGTGGAGCTTTACTGCAGCCTGATATTGAATGTTGGTACAGCTTGTACAGGATAGGTAGGAGCCTTGGAAACCGGAGCGCCAGCTTCGGTGGAGGCATCGGTGGGATACTACCCTGGCTGTATTGACCTTCTAACCCGCCGCCCTTATCGGGCGGGGAGACAGTGTCAGGTGGGCAGTTTGACTGGGGCGGTCGCCTCCTAAAAGGTAACGGAGGCGCCCAAAGGTTCCCTCAGAATGGTTGGAAATCATTCGCAGAGTGTAAAGGCACAAGGGAGCTTGACTGCGAGACCTACAAGTCGAGCAGGGACGAAAGTCGGGCTTAGTGATCCGGTGGTTCCGCATGGAAGGGCCATCGCTCAACGGATAAAAGCTACCCCGGGGATAACAGGCTTATCTCCCCCAAGAGTCCACATCGACGGGGAGGTTTGGCACCTCGATGTCGGCTCATCGCATCCTGGGGCTGTAGTCGGTCCCAAGGGTTGGGCTGTTCGCCCATTAAAGCGGTACGCGAGCTGGGTTCAGAACGTCGTGAGACAGTTCGGTCCCTATCCGTCGTGGGCGCAGGAAATTTGAGAGGAGCTGTCCTTAGTACGAGAGGACCGGGATGGACGCACCGCTGGTGTACCAGTTGTCTTGCCAAAGGCATAGCTGGGTAGCTACGTGCGGACGGGATAAGTGCTGAAAGCATCTAAGCATGAAGCCCCCCTCAAGATGAGATTTCCCATTCCGCAAGGAAGTAAGATCCCTGAAAGATGATCAGGTTGATAGGTCTGAGGTGGAAGTGTGGCGACACATGGAGCTGACAGATACTAATCGATCGAGGACTTAACCAAAATGACGTGCAGAATTTACTTCTTCTATTATCTAGTTTTGAAGGAACAACGTTCCTCATAGTTTGGTGGCGATAGCGAAGAGGTCACACCCGTTCCCATGCCGAACACGGAAGTTAAGCTCTTCAGCGCCGATGGTAGTCGGGGGTTTCCCCCTGTGAGAGTAGGACGCCGCCAAGCAATTTCTAGTTTTAGGATTCATAACCCGAAGAATGCAGGTTCAAAATCCTATCTCTTTTCAAAAAAACCTTAGGATTTTTCCTAAGGTTTTTTTGTATATTTTTTCATCTGAAGCGTTTGGATGAACTCTAGGCGGGAGGATTTTTGATGAATAAAGAAGAAATCCGAAATACTGACCAAATCCTTCATTCTTTTGCTGAATGGTTAATGGATCAAAATAAATCAGACAGTACGGCTAAAACATATGTAGGTGTTCTCTCTCAATTTTTTCAATGGATGAAAGAAGAAATAGAAGAGATTGAATCGACCCATGTGCAGGCCTATCTTGATTATATGGACGATTCCAATAAAAGTGCCGGAACAATCGAAAAGCATTATACAGCCATCACTGTATTTTCCCGGTTTCTTAACAAACCAGAGATTATGGCCAACATTGACCGCAAAGCCAAGGAAAAGAAGGATGAACCACCAGAGTCACTGGAGCCAGCTGAACAGTCAGCACTAATAAAAGAAGTGGAAGACGAAGGAAATGTGCGGAACATTGCTATTGTTTATGTTCTTCTTCATACCGGGATTCGGGTCTCCGAGCTTTGTGAATTAAATCACACCGATATAAAAAAAGACGGTGAAAGAGAATCTATTCTTATCCGGGATTCAAAAGGCGAGATTGAACGGGTTATCCCCCTATCAAGAGCTGCCAGTGAGCATATTAAGCGTTATAAAGACTCTCTGAGCGCGGTGCTGGGCGTCGAGGCGCCGATCTGGGCGGAGA
>NZ_JBHVOI010000027.1:0-11863 GCF_042887885.1 Streptomyces sp. NPDC057900 | reverse complement strand
GCCGGAGGCGGAGCGGCCTGCACTCCGACTCATCAAGGACGAAGCCGCGGTGACCGCCCCGGCCGCCGAGCCGGTCACCAACCGGAGTCGGGTCCTGGGCGCGGTCGCTGCCGGTGCCCGCACCAACCGGGACATCGTCGACCGGACCGAGATCAACAAGGGCAGCGTCTCGAAGCTGGTCAAGGCCCTGCTGGAGACCGGCGATCTGGTGAAGGACCCGGATGCCGGACTGATCCTGGGCACCAACGGCGATGCGGCGGTGTCGGCATGAGCTGGAAGACCCGCGTGGCCGCCGCGCTGACCAGCTCCGAGCCGGAGCCCCAGTGCCCGCCCAACTGCCAGAAGTGCACTGAGTCCGCGTCGATCGATCCCGACTACACGCCGACGGAGGAGCAGTCGTGATTCGTCCCGACGAGCAGATCAGGGCCGGGCACATCCCGGCCGCCTACCTCCCTCACGGCGCAGACCCCCGCCAGGTGGTCATCAACGTCCACACCGCCCCTGACCGCTCCCTGCACGCCGGGGCGATCGGTGTGGTCCTCTCGCTCACGGTCGGCGTCGGCGCGGTCGTCTGGATCAGCACCGTGATGGTGCTCCAGATGGTCACCGTGGCGGCCGAGACCGCGACCGCTCTCCAGGCGGCTATCCCCACGCTCGTGGGCGGCGGGATCACCCTCTCCGTCTCGCTCTCGAAGGGCGGCAAGTGATGTCGATCAACACCGAAGCCGAAGTGGCCGCCGCCGAACGGGTCCTGAAACTGAGCTGGATCATCGTGGCGGGGGCAGTCCTCTTCTCCGTCCTCACGGTCACCCCGCTCGTGCAGCGGGTCACCGCAGACCGGTGGGACTGGACGGCGCCGATCCTCCCGATCGTGGTGGACGCGGCGGTCATCATCGTCGTCCGGATCGACGCGATCGTGGCCAGGCTGGGCGGTCGCCCCGGCGGCTGGTCGGCCGCTCTGCGGTGGCTCACCGGAGCGCTCACCCTCGCACTGAACGTTGGCGAGTCGGCGCTCAGCGGCGACGCGGTCGGCGTGGGTGTGCACATGGTCGCGCCGACCCTGCTCATCGTCACCGCCGAGGCGACGCTCACGTATCGCCGGACCATCACGGCGGCGGTCGCCCGCATCGAGGCGGAGCGCCGTGAGCAGGCCGAGGAAGCACGCCGTGAGCGGCGTGAGCGTGAGGAGCGCTCACGGGCTGAGCGGGACGCCGAGCGGGCCGCCAGGGAGGCCCGAGAGGCAGCCGCCCGACAGGCGGAGCGCGAGGCCCGCGAGCAGGCTGCGGCCGAGCGTGAGCGGGAGCGTGAGCACACGGCCCGCATCGAGCGGGAGAACCGTGAGCATGCCGCCCGTGTCGCCCGTGAGGAGCGGGAGGCCGAGACCGAGCGCGAAGCTCTCCGGCTGCGTGCCGCCGCAGATCAGAGGCGGGAAGCGGACCAGCGGGCCGAGCGTGAGCGCGACCGCCTGGAGAAGGAGCGCAAGGCCAAGGAAGCGGCTCAGAAGGCCGATCGGGACCGGAAGGCGGCAGAGGCCCGCAGGCCCGCCCCGGCACTCGTGAGCCCGGCCGTGAGCACCCCCCGCCCGACCGTGAGCGCCCCCGTGAGCACCCCCGCTCACGAGAGTGCTCACGACGCCTCGGCGGACACCCCGGCGGGCGAGAAGATGACCGAGGCCGCCGCCCGTGAGGCCGTGGCCGAGTCGGTCCGTGAGGGGCGCTCGCAGCGTCAGATCGCGGCGCTCACCGGCTGGTCCACTGGCTGGGTCGCCAAGCGCGTGAGCGAGCTGGAAGGGGCCACCAAGTGATCGCGATCGCCTACCTGCTCTCGCTCCTGATCGCGGTCGTCGCCCTCGCGGTGACCCTCCGGCCCCGGCCGGTCCCGACTCCGCCGACCAATCCGCCGGCACTTCCGGCGGCGGCCGATTTGCCCGCCGGGGCCGAGGCCGAGATCCGGCTGATTCTCGTGACGGCCGCGCACCTCGCGGCCCGTCTGGTGCCTGCCGCCTGACGCCCCGTAGCCCCCGCCCGGACCGCCGGGCGGGGGCTACGGGGAGGCTGCTCACAACCAATCCGACGATGGCATTGCCATCAAGAGGATGGCTATGCCATCATAGAGATGTCAGCAGGACACGGGACAAAGGAGCACATCATGTGGCAGACCCTCATCGCCGTACTCGGGACGCTGGCCGGTACCGGCATCGCCGGATTCATGCAGCACCGCGCTTCCCGGACCGCCCGTCAGGAGGCCCGCCGTACCGAGGGTCTGGCGGCCGTCACCGCCCTGGTGGAGGCGCTGGCCGACCACCGCCGGGCGATGTGGGTGCGGGAGGACCTGCGGCTGCGCGGTGAGGACTGGGCCGAGGCCCGGACCGAGTCGCACGCCACCCGGTCCGCGATCACCGCGCCGCTCCTGCGGGTCCAGCTCCTGATGCCCGCCGCTGCCCCCGCCGCCCAGTCCGCCGCACAGGCCGCGTACGCGCTCCGTGGCGCCGGGCAACCGCTCCTCGACGAGCTCCGCACGGACGCCATCACCGCGTCGGACGCCCTGGTGGCGGCCGCCGGTCGCCACCTCTCCGCCTGACCAACGCCCCACGGCGGGCCGCCACCCGGCGGCCCGCCCACCACCACCCCGAAGGGACCCACCATGAAGACCACGACCACGCGGATCATCACCGAGTCGTTCGTCCCCGGCGTCTACCCCCGCCAGCTCGTCGCCCAGTACCGGGTCGAGGGTGACAACCCGTTCCGCGCCTACGCCACCCGGACCGAGGCCGAGACCCGCGCCGCCGAGCTGGACGAGCGGGACGCCCGATGACGACCCCGGCCGACATGAGCCACGCGATGCTCGTCGCGATCCTCATGCATCACGGCGGGTCGCTCACCCTCCCGGCCGGCGCTTTCACCCCCGACGCGCTCGGCACCCGTGACGGCGGATTCCACGCCGTGGCGATGGAGCCGCAGACGGACGGCACGATCCGCATCAGCGTCCAGCCCCGCCCGGACGGAGACGCGGGCGGCATCACCCACACCTGACACGAAACGGGGCCCGGCGCATCAACGCCTGGCCCCGCCACCGGCCGCTCGGTGTACCACCACCAGCGGCCCGACCCATCGGAGGAAACCCGATGAGCATGCTCACAGTAGGTGACCCGGACCCCACCACCCCGCTTGGCAACCCCCCGGCCTGGGACGTCGTGATCCGCCGCGCAGACGGCGAGTGCGAGTGCACCGGCTCCTGCGGCCGCACCCACGCCAAGACGGGCCGCCGATGCGACCGCCGCCACGACCACAACGGGACCCGGCTCCTGATCGCCCCGGTCGACCTGTCCGGCACACCCGGACAGCAGGCGCAGGCGCCGAGGGACCAGCTCAGGGCCTGGTGCCCGAGCTGCTACCGCCTCGCCAGCAAGCGCCACACCGAGGACGCGGCCCACCGCACCCGCGACACGACCGAGGCCCTGTTCGACCTCTGAGCACCACGGAGCCCCGCCGGATCACCCGGCGGGGCTTCTTTCGGACCGTCAAACCACAGGAGCCCCACGGCGCGTCACGCGGACCGGGGGGAGCAACCGGCACAGCCGATGCAAGGATCGATCCCAGGCCTCACAGCCCCAGACATGGCACGACCCCGGGTTCCTAGGCCCAGGGTCGCCGCCCTTATCTCGCGCCGAGTCGAACCGGCGAGACAGGACGTTGCTCTGTGAAGAGCGTACGAGAGATCAGCGCTACCCGGGTAGTCCGGCCCGCCGGGACGGGCCCCCGCTGCCACTGCGGCAGGGCCATCGAGCACGTGCCCGGCAAGGTCCCGCGCGTGTACTGCTCCGACCGGTGCCGCAAGGCAGCGAAGCGGTCTCTGGCCCGCGCGGAAGCGTCCGGCGGCAACCCCGGACACCTCGGTAAGAGGTCAACAGAGTTTTCCGAGAGCGACGACGCCAAGCCCAAGCCGACCGTGGTCAAGCCGGATACCCGCAGGTGGCAGGGCCGCCGCATCCTCAACCGGGTCTCCGGCATCAGCGCCTGCCGTGGGTGCGGCCGCGCGGTCCTCGACCCGGACACCGGAGTCATCTACGGACGGACCAGCCGCGGCTACGTCGTGACGCTCGGCGTCGCCCGGTGCGGGCGCATCTGGTTCTGCTCGCAGTGCTCGGCCGCGATCCGTACCGGCCGGACCGAGGAGCTGAAGACCGCCGCGCTGCGCTGGCTGGCCGCTGGCGGCACGCTCATCGCGGCGGTGCTCACCGGCCGCCACAACCGGACCACGCTCCTCGCGGACCTCTCGGACGCGCTCTGGGGGGCCCCCCTGCTCGACGCCAAGGGGGCACCGGTCCTGGACAGCTCCGACAAGCCCCGGCGCGCTCCTGGGGCCTACCAGCGGATGCTGACCGACCCCGCGTTCTACGGGCGGCCCCAGGCGATCAACCGGTGGACGCGCAAGGACGGCACCCGCATGGAGTCGGTCCGCCCGGCCGAGAAGGGGCACCGGCACCGCATCGGATACGCCGGGATGGTCCGGGCCTCCGAGGTGACCCGCAGCCAGGAGAACGGCTGGCACCCACACATGAACCTGTTGATCTTCGCCGGGGCCACCCTGGACGGCACCCCGGCCAAGGGCATGGTCAAGCCGGGCGGGTACTTCGAGCCCACGGACGCACGCCTTGAGGAGTGGGAGGACTGGCTCCGGGAGCTGTGGACCCGCACCCTGCGGGCCGCCGACCCGTCGTTTGAGCCGACGAAGAAGTGCGGCCGCAAGGGCTGCAAGTGCGGTGGCAAAGGGCACGGCGTCATGGTCCAGGTCATCCGGTCCGCCGATGACGCGGCGCTGATCGAGTACCTGACCAAGGTCCAGGACGGGAAGCGGCCCGACTCGGTGACCGGCGACCTGGACGCTGCGGGCGGCGCCGCGATGGAGACCGTCCGTGCCGACAACAAGCGCGGTCGGGGCCGCAACTCCATGGTCCCCTTCCAGATGCTCTACCGGCTGTGGGACCTGGAGGCCGAGGGCCTGGACCCGGATGAGGCCGAGGGCTACGGAACCGCGCTCCAGCTCCGCGACTGGTGGGCCGAGTACGAGCAGGCCATGGCCGGACGCCGGGCGATCGAGTGGACCCGAGGACTGCGCAGGCACGTCGGCCTGGACGGCGACGACTCACAGGAGCGCGACGCCGAATTCGTCTTCGAGCAGGCGGCGCAAGAGCCGCTGACCGGCGGCGTGGTCATGAGCACCACGGCGTACGGGAGGGTGGTCAAGGGCTACGCCGAGCCGGAGGTCGAGGAGATCGTCGCGGCCGAGGTCTACGACTCGGTGGGCGATCTCGTGTACGGGCTCGGAGGTCTCCCCGGTCACGTCCGCCCGCTTACCGCCGAGGAGATCGCAGCCGTCCAGGAGAACATGGCGGCGCGAATGCTGGCCCAGCGCGAGGCACGCGAGAAGGCGGCCCGGTTCGAGATCGAACAGGCCGAGACGGACCAGCTTCGACGACGACTCGCGGGCCTGCTCGTACAGCTCGCCGCCCGAACCTGACCCGCCGGATTCACGTCCGGCGGAGCATCGGTTGTGCCTGCCGCGCACTTCGGCCGGCACAACCGATGCGGGGGTTACTGAACCAGTACGCACTAACTGGCTACCGAATTCTGCGGGGTTCCCGGACAGGGAACCCCCTTTGTGCTTCACCCCTGTCTGATCTTCGAGGGCGCTTCGCAGGACGCTTCGCAGTGCGTCCACCAGGGCGCCGTTCAGGACGTCTACCGGGGCGCTTCGTGGGGCGCTTCGTTCGGCGGTCCGGAGGGGGCTTGGTCAAGGGGTCTGACCTGTTGGTCAAGGGGTCCGGTCAAGGGGTCTGGCGGACGCCGACACCTTCCCCACGACACCCCCGGCCGTCCCCGGCCGACTCGTTACCGGGGTCAGTGACCTCCAACTCGCTGCCCGCTCCTGCGGGTCCAGCAAGGGCGAACTGATATCAGTTCGCCACAACTCGCTCAGTCTTTGGACCCGCTCCGAGGACCCGGCGGCCGGTCCGCTCGACTGCCTGCTCCGGGCCGCCGCGAGTCACCAGGAGCGCATCGAGCTCGGCGCGTTCGGCCGGCAGAAGTCGCGGGCTCGCCGTGCTCCTGGCGGTGCTCGTCGTCGGTCCGATGCCCAGCGGGCGGCGTGTACTCATGACGTGATTCTGCGGCCCGCGCCGAAGTGCAAGAGGTGTGCTGCTCCCTGGTCATTCGTAATGCCTGAGGTGTGACCGTTCTCGTCGTGCAGCTGCTCGTACTCCCGGTCGTGCTCGTGGTCCTGGTGCCCGTGCTCGATCGCCGTCTCATCAGGAATGCCTAGGTGTGTGATCTGAGTCGGTCGGGGTGCCGTCGGGTCGTGATGCATAGGTGTGAGCGATCCGGTCGAGGTCCGTGCTGCGGGACGGCGATCAAAAGTGCCAGAGGTGCTCGGCGCTCGTGTCGGTCGGGCACGACGAAGGGCCCGTCCACTGGACGGGCCCTTCGTGTTGGGGGGTCAGTCTTCGACGGTCACGACAGTGATGTGGTCGGTCTCGAACGGCAGCAGCTCGTACTCGCGGGCGACGTCCTGATCATCGGTGGTCGTCTCGGTGACGCGGCCGGTGTTGTCAGTGATCGTGATGCGCATGGCGTGCCCCTGTCGGTGGGTCAGCGGGTCAGGTAGTCGAGTGCGCGGGTCAGCAGCGGAACGTGCGCGGCGTACAGAGTGCGCCCGGCTGCCGTGATCGCGGTGGTGAGCTGCTCCAGGTCCCCGAAGGGGTACCAGTTGGCGTCCAGTGCGTCATCGGACCCGATGGCGGTCACCGTGGCGGGGAGCTGGTAGAGCGCGGACGTCGACACGACCCAGGCGTGATCCGAGTTCCGCCAGTCGTCGACGAGGTCGACGCCGAGGATCACCGGGGTGTGGTCGCGCAGGTCGACGCGCGTCTCCTCGCGCAGCTCGCGGACGAGCGCGGCCGGGGCGGTCTCGCCCGGGTCGACCATCCCGCCGGGAATCGCCTCCACGCCGATGTCGGACCGGGTGATCAGGAGCACGCGGCGGCGCTCCTGGCCACTGCCCGCGACCACGATGGGGTCGGCCGCCTGGTTCTCGCCCCAGCAGCCCAAGTTCCGCCCCGCCTTGCCGGTGCGGCCAGCCGGGTTCATCGGCCAGCCGTCCGGGCCCACCTCGAACGGCACGAGGGCGCGGGCCTGGCGCTCCTGCCAGTCGGTGACTGCGGCCGGGGTCGCGGCGGCCTCTGCCCAGAAGGGCACCTCGGTGGCCAGAGCGGCGGGCAGCAGCTCGGGCGGTGTGACGTCGGTCGGCATGTACTCGGGCATGGTGATCTCCCTGCGAAGTGGTGTCCTGCTGACATCTCTATGATTACACAGCCATCGTCGAGATGGCAATGTAATCATCAATGCGTCTTGGGTGCAGCCGCCCGGACCGTCGCCCGGCACCGCCACCGCACCGCCACTGCACCGTCACCTCCGTTCACCCGGTGGCGGTGCGGTGGCGGTGCGGTGGCGGTGGCTTGGCGGTGCCGGATGACGGTCCGGGCGGCGATGCTGCGGAAGCGCCGGCCGGACCGCCGCGGTGAGCAAGATGGAGGGACGGACACTCCCCGACGAGGGCGCCGGGGAAAAGTGCCAGAGGTGCTCGGGCGGCGGGGGTCGCCACGGCACGTCTCATGACGCGGCCGGTAGCGTCCAGCGAATGAGTGACGACCCCCTGACGCGAGGCCTCCCGGAAGGGCAGCGGCGATGCGAGTGGTGCGGGATGCCCTTCCGCCCGGCGAAGAGCACGGGGCGCCCTCCCCGGTACTGCCGCCGGTCGTGCCGCCAGAGGGCCTACGAGGCGCGGCAGACCCGCCGCGAGATCGACGCGGTACTCGCACTGCGGGCCGGACCGGTCCCCCGCCCTGCGCCTGCTCCCGCCCCTGCTGACCCTTCGGATTCGTCACGTGACGAAACTCCGGATGCGTCACGTGACGAAACTCGGCAGGTGGCCCGGCCGGTGCCGCGGCGTGGTGCTTTCCCGACGACGCGGGGGCGGGGGTGGAAGCCGCTGCTGCCGCCGCCGCCGGGGGTGCGGCGGGATCCGCCACCGACGCTCTTCGACGAGGAGTAGATCCGCCTGCCCGCTTTTGGCCGGCGGATCGGGTCGCGGGGGCTCCCGGCACGGGATGACTGAACGACACGCTCCTGCGGTACCGCGCGCCTGCACCGAAGGCTTCGCCGTCTTCCGCCGGTCCCGGCCCGATCGCGGCAGCAGCTGCTCCCCGCCCGCCAGGACTGGCTGTGTGGTCGCCTGTCGCGCCCGCATCCGTGACGGCGTGGGTACGGCGGCCCGCCCCGTGATCGGGCGGCAGACGGCGACGTGGCCCCGGCAGACCACCCCTCCCTTCCCGCCAGCCGTCTTTCACCGCCCGGCGGCGCCGCAGTCGCGCACGGTCAGGCCACGGAGGATTACGGGCACTGGGCGCCCTGTACGGCCCGCTGACGGCCGATCGGGGCGGGGTGGGCAGTGAGGAGCGCCGAGCTCTTGCCGGGCCGTCTGGCACGGAAAAGCCCCGCCGGGTGATCCGGCGGGGCTTCGTCGTGCTGACGTCAGCTGCTGCGGTGTACGCGCCACCGGCCAGCGGGGGCGATCGATTCGCCCACCTCCAGGGGCTCTCCTTCGGCATCCACGTAGATGTTGCGGCTGAGCGCAACGGGGGCGCCCTGGGTGATGCCGAGCAGCCGAGCCTGCTCCGGGGTCGCGGCGTCTGCGGTGCTGGCCTCTTCGGAGGCGACCGCCCGGCGGCCGGTCGCTGCCTCGATGGCGGACGGGGTGCCGCCGATGATCCGGTCCGTCTCCAGGAGCGCTGGCACCGTCTCGGCCAGCTCGCCCGCGAACCAGCTGGTGCTCGTCGACACGGGCGAGTCGTCGGCATTGTGCGTGACGCGCTGGCGGCGGACGGCCCGGCCGCCGGGCTCGGTGCCCAGCAGGGTCCCCACCCACTCCGGGGGCTCGGAGAGGTCGGCGGCCGTGATGACCGCGTACTCGCCGTCGGCGTAGATCCGGCCCGTGGTGAGCGCGGCCTCCAGGCGGTCGGCGGCCGTGCGGTGCAGCGTCCGCCGGGTGCTCACCGTGGTGGCCGCGCCCTGTCGAGCCTCGGCCAGCCCCTCGGCCTTGAGCACCCTGTGGACCTTCTGGGCCGTGGCGGTGGAGATCGAGTAGGTGGCGGCCAGCTCCCGCACGGACGGGAGTGCGTCGCCGTGCTTCAGCTCTCCCGCGACGATCTGGCGGCGCAGGGCGGCAGCGACTTGGAGGTACGGGGGCGTCCGGTCCAGGGACATGAGGGTGCTCCTCGGAGTGTGAGAGTCAGTGTGTAGCTCGCTAGCACAGTGTATGCCTTGACACAGTTACTGTGCTACCACAGTATGTGGCTACGCAAGACGGCCTCTCGGGGGCGTCTTGCGGGGCGGAAATCCAGGGCCCCTCGCGCGCGTACGCGTAGGGCCCCCTCCGTCCGATCGGCTTCACCTTGCAACCCCGCAGGTCAGGGGCGGTTGATGGGGTCAACCGGCCCGATCGGTCGCAACCGGGGGTGCAACCGGTCCGAGCACCCGGTGCGCCCGCCGCGCGAGATCGATGGTGAGGATGACATTGCGCGCATAGTGTTGGCTGTGCCATCATCAGTTTGGTGATGGCACAGCCATCGCGACGAAGGGTTTGTAATCATGACTGATCACGAGGGGGAGACGTTGGAAGCGACGCTGAACGAGACGATCAAGCTGTTGATGACCCGGACCGGTTGCCGTCAGGTGGATGTGGCCGGCGCGCTGGGAATCACTCGCGGCTCGCTCTCGCAGCGGCTGCTCGGCAACTCCGGGTGGCGGGTGAACGACCTCGCTGCGGTCGCCGAGTTCTTCGCCGTGACGCCGGGCGAGCTGCTGTCCGGCTACGCGGCGATCGCGGCCGCGCACCGCCTGCCGCCCAAGGGACAGGTCCGCATCTGACACAGAACGGACGCCGGACCGCGCTCACGGTCCGACGCCCTGCACATCCCCGGAACCGACTCTCACGAAGGAACCGCAGATGAACACGCTCAATCCTGCCAGTGATGCCACGTCAGTGAAGCCCGCTCCGGTCAAGCCCCGCCTGTCGGCGGCCCTGCGGGTGGCGGTGAACCGCGAGCTGGACGTAGCGGCTCCGCTGTTCGCGCCGTTCGCCGCCCGCTGGGACGCCGAGGCGGACCGCCGGATGAAGCTCCGGACCCCGGAGCACCTCAAGGCTCTGATGAAGGCTCAGACGGCGCACACCTCGGCCCGGTCGACGGCCGCGACGGCCCGTAGCCAGCGGACGGCCGCCCGCGCGGCGTCCAAGAACCCGCTGTCCACTGCCCGCCGGGCCGCCGCGACGGCGGACCGGGCGGCGCGCTCGACCCGTCAGTCGGCCAAGGCCGCGCTCAAGGGTGCGAAGCGCGACTATCCCAGCACGCTGACGAGCGTCGCTTTCCGGGCGCACGCCGCGCACGTGCTCCCGGCCGGGTTCGCGTCGTGGGCACTGTCGACGCCGGCGGATTGGGCGACGTGGCCCGCGTCGCTCTCGATCGCGGTCGTCGCGGCGAACGCCGGTGCGCTGTGGCTCGGTCGGCGGTCGGTCACGGTCAAGGTCGACGACGCGCTGTCGGCCGAGGAGCGGCGGCTAGCCTCCCGCCTCGACCCGACGTACTGGGTTCAGCATGCCGACGAGCGGGGCCTGTCCGGCACGGTCCCGACCCCGGTGGAGGTCACCCCGGCCGGACTGGTCACTCACGTGCGCCTCGACGCCAAGTGGACCCCCGACGGGTTCAAGGCCAAGTCGGCGGAGATCCGAGCTCTGCTCGGTGCCCGGACGGACCTGCGGATCGAGATCAAGGCCGGGTCGCACGGCGACCGCGCCACGATCACTCTGCGGACCCGCAACGCGGCCGAGGACGCCGACCTGTCTGGCTGGAAGCCCGGTGAGCCGTGGGGCGTCGACACCGTGACCGGCGAGTCGGTGCACGTGCCTCTCGGGCGGCGGGTCATGGTCGCGGGCACCTCCGGCTCGGGCAAGAGCTGGAGCACGAGGGCCCTGCTCGCGGCGGCGTCGGAGACCGAGGATCACCGCCTGGTGGTCATCGACCCCAAGCGGGTGGAGGCGATCAACTGGCAGCACCGCGCCCGTACCGCGATCACGCCAGAGGACGTCCTCGACGTCACCGACGAGCTGTACGCCGAGATGGTCGAGCGTGAACAGCTCATTCCCCGGGGTGAGGACGTGATCCAGATTTCCGCGAGGCGGCCCCGGATCACCGTGTTCGTCGACGAGGGCGCGGAGGTCATCGCGATGTCGAAGAAGGAGCGATTCAAGGGCACCAAGGAGGAGCCGGGCGACCCGGACTGGGGCCGGATCATCGAGAACCTGCGGTCCATCGCCCGCCGGGCCCGTGCGGCGGAAATCATCCTGGTGTGGGCGACGCAGAAGCCGACCATGTCCGGAGAGGGCCACGGCATCGACTCGCAGATCGCGGGACAGATCACCTACCGGGCGTCGCTCGCGCTCTCCAGCGCCAGCGAATCCCAGGTGGTGTTCGGGTCGGATGCCCACGAGAAGGGGTGGCACGCCCACGAACTGCCCATGCCGGGCTACGCGCTGCTGCGGTCGCACCCCAAGGCCAAGCCCCACCACATCCGTACGCGGGCCATGTCGCCCAAGGACGTGATCGGGCTCCCCTCCCGGCCGGTTTGGACCCGTGGCGCAGGAGTGCCGGCCGCGCAGCCGGAGGCGGAGCGGCCTGCACTCCGACTCATCAAGGACGAAGCCGCGGTGACCGCCCCGGCCGCCGAGCCGGTCACCAACCGGAGTCGGGTCC
>NZ_JBHVOI010000026.1:0-13582 GCF_042887885.1 Streptomyces sp. NPDC057900 | reverse complement strand
GGGCCGGAGTGATCCGGCCCGCCCGGCGCTTCCACGGACTGCGTTGACGGACTGCTCTGCGCGTCTCGGGGCTACGCGTCCGCAGCCGCCGGGGGAGAGGCCGCGGCGCGGCGCTGTCGTACGACGCCGATGACGATCAGGACCGCGGTCAGCGCGCCCGTCGCCAGCAGCTGGTCGCGGGTGTCCGGCTGGCGGAGCATCAGGACGAAGATGCCGGCCATGGCGAGCAGGGCCGCGATCGTGAGGCCCGGGAACAGCCACATCCGGACCACCAGCCTCTGCGGCTCCTCGCGCTCCAGCCGGGCCCGCAGGATCAGCTGGGAGACGGCGATGAAGATCCAGACGACCAGGATCACCGCCCCGGTCATGTTGAGCAGCCAGGGGAAGACGTCGTCGGGCCGCCAGTAGCTCAGCAGCACGCACAGGAAGCCGAACACCGAGGAGACCAGCACCGCGCCGCGCGGCACGCCGGACGAGATCCGGCCGAGCCGCTTCGGGCCCTGCCCCCGGGCCACCAGCGAGCAGGCCATGCGCGAGGCGCCGTAGATGTTGGCGTTCATCGCGGAGAGCAGCGCCACCAGGATGACCACGTTCATGATCTCCGCGGCGCCGCTGATGCCGAGGTGGTCCAGAGCCGCGTAGAACGGGCCGACCGAGACGACCTTCGGGTCGTCCCACGGGACCAGCGTGACGATGACCGCCATCGAGCCGACGTAGAACAGCGCGATCCGCCACATCGCCGTCCGCACGGCCTTCGCGACGCCCCGCACCGGGTTCTCCGACTCGGCCGCGGCGATCGTCACGGTCTCCAGACCGCCGTACGCGAAGACGGAGGCGAGCAGTCCGATGACCAGCCCCTCGGAGCCGTTCGGCAGGAAGCCGCCCTCGCCGCTGAGGTTCGCCGTGCCCGGCGCGTCCGTGCCCGGAAGCACGCCCAGGATCGCCAGCACGCCCAGCACCAGGAACAGCGTGATCGCGACGACCTTGAGCGCGGCGAACCAGAACTCGAACTCGCCGAACTTCGTCACGGAGGCCAGGTTCGTCCCCAGGAATACCACCATGAACAGCGCCACCCAGGCCCATTCCGGCGTTCCCGGCAGCCAGCCGGTGACGATCTTCGCCGCACCGATCCCTTCGAGGCCGACGGCGACGCAGAGCAGCACCCAGAACGCCCAGCCCGCCGTGAACCCCGCCCACGGGCCGATCGCCCGTTCGGCGTGCACGGAGAAGGAGCCGGACGCCGGATTGGCCGCCGACATCTCGCCGAGCATCCGCATCACGAGCATGACCAGCAGCCCTGAGCAGGCGTAGGCGATGACGATCGAGGGGCCGGCCGCGGCGATACCCGCGCCCGAGCCGACGAACAGCCCGGCGCCGATGACACCGCCGAGGGCGATCATCGACAGATGGCGCTGCTTGAGCCCGTGGGTGAGGGCCGAGTCGGTTCCGTGGCCGGAAGTGGCGGCCGGGGTGCCGGTGGGGGGAGGCACGGTGGTCCGGGGCATGGACGAACTCTGTTCGGTCGGTGAGACGGGGGGACGCGTCCCAGTCTGGACGCGGGTCCCGCTCAGGCGGAACGGACGTCCGCTATACGGGCACCATGCTCACACAGGGCATGCACCGCACGGCGTGCGGCGGCCCGGCGCCGAGGTTCCGTCACGGGTCCGCTGTTTAGAGGGAGTCGACAGTCGGCTCCCCGCGCACCTCCCCGCCGACGAGCGGTTGATCCGCTCCGACCTCAGTGATGAGCATCACGTCCAGGGGCGATTGTGTGCCGCGCTTTGTGCGAATCCCACCAACGCCTCAACCGCCGCTTTGTGGGCCGCTGATGGTGATCGAGCAACGCTCCGTCGGATAGCGTCAGGCTCAGCCCTCCACCCACCTGCCCTCACCACGCGGAGTCCCGATGAGTACTGCTGCCGCCGCCCCCGTCCGTACCGGAGCGGTCCTCGCCGACCTGCTGCCCGCCGCCCGGCACCGCTACGCCGTGGACACCGCCCTGGTGCTCGGCGGCGCCGCGCTCACCGGCATAGCCGCCCAGATCGCCGTGCCGGTCCCCGGCTCGCCGGTCCCGGTCACCGGCCAGACCTTCGCCGCGCTCCTGGTCGGCACCGCGCTCGGCGCCCGCCGCGGCTTCCTCGCGCTCGCCGTGTACGCGCTCGTCGGCATGGCCGGCATGCCGTGGTTCTCGGCCGGCAGCTCCGGCCCGGGCGGTGCCTCGTTCGGTTACGTGCTCGGCATGCTGCTCGCCGCGACCGTGGTGGGCGGCCTGGCCCGCCGCGGTGGCGACCGCTCGGTGCTGCGCACGGCGGGCACCATGGTGCTCGGCTCGGCCATCATCTACTCGGTCGGCGTGCCCTACCTGGCGCTGTCCACCGGCATGTCGGCGAGCGCCGCGATCGCGGCCGGCCTGACGCCGTTCCTGCTCGGCGACGCGCTGAAGGCGGCGCTCGCGATGGGCGCGCTGCCCGCGTCCTGGAAGCTCATCGGCCGTCGCGGCTGACATCACCGCTTCCGTACGCACCACGGAAGAGGCTCGCCGGGTCGCGAACGCGACAACAGACCGGCGAGCCTCTTCTGTGTCCGGGCACCGTACGGCCGGGCGCGGAGCCGTTCGGCGGACGCTCAGCCGGCGGACTTCTCCGCCGGGGCGCCGTCGCGGCGCTCGCGCACCTCGCGCACCAGCGAGACGGCCACCACCAGGACCGCGACCAGCAGCGAGAGCAGCACCTGCTCGCGTCCCGCGTCATCGGTCAGCATGTAGACCAGCACGAACGAGATCATCGCGATGGTCGCCCAGGTCAGATACGGGAAGAGCCACATCCGTACGACCAGCTTCTCGGGCGCCTCGCGCAGGATGATGCCGCGCATCCGCAGCTGGGTGAAGCAGATGACCAGCCAGACGAACAGGGCGACCGCCCCGGAGGAGTTCAGCAGGAACGCGAAGACGGTGTCCGGCCACTGGTAGTTGAAGAAGACGGCGACGAAGCCGAAGACGACGGAGGACAGGATGGCCACCTGCGGCACGCCCCGCTTGTTGGTCCGGGCGAACGCCTTCGGGGCGTCACCGCGGCCGCCGAGCGAGAAGGCCATCCGGGACGCCGTGTAGAGACCGGAGTTGAGGCAGGACAGCACGGCCGTCAGCACGATGACGTCCATCACCTGTCCGGCGTGCGGGATGCCGATCGAGTCGAGCGCGGCGACGTAGCTGCCCTTCTCCATGATCGAGGCGTCGTTCCACGGCAGCAGGGTCAGCACGACGAAGATCGAGCCCAGGTAGAAGACGGCGATCCGCCAGATCACGCTGTTGGTGGCCTTCTGGACGGCGCGCTGCGGGTTCTCCGACTCACCGGCCGCCAGCGTCACGATCTCGCTGCCCATGAAGGAGAAGACCACCATCAGCACCCCGGTGAGGATGGCGCCGGGCCCCTTGGGGAAGAAGCCGCCGGTGTCGGTGAGATGGGCCAGCCCCGAGCCGGCGTTGTCCGAACCCGGCAGCACACCGAAGACGGCGAGCAGCCCGATGATCACGAAGGCGCCGATCGCGACGACCTTGATCCCGGCGAACCAGAACTCGAACTCCCCGTACGAGCCGACCGAGACCAGGTTCGTCGCGGTCAGCACCAGCATGACGATCAGCGCCCAGGCCCACTGCGGGACGCCCGGCACCCAGTTCTCCAGGATCTTGGCACCCGCCGTGGCCTCGACGGCGAGCACCACGACCCAGAAGAACCAGTAGAGCCAGCCGATCGAGAAACCGGCCCAGCGACCCAGCGCCTGGTCGGCGTAGGCGGAGAAGGAGCCGGAGGCCGGACGGGCGGCGGCCATCTCACCGAGCATCCGCATCACGAAGACGACCATCAGGCCGACCAGCGCGTACGACAGCAGGATGGCCGGTCCGGCGGCGGCGATGCCCGCGCCCGACCCCACGAAGAGGCCCGCGCCGATCACGCCGCCGATGGCGATCATCGAGAGGTGACGGTTCTTGAGACCGGCCTGGAGCCCGTCCTCCGGGCCCGCCCGGTCCGGCCCCTCGGGCTGTTGGCCCGGTCCGGCCAGAGTCGTCTGCGACGTCATGGATCGAATCCTCACGTTTTCGGATCACTCGTTGCGTGCCCGCCGCGGCACGGTGGTGAGCGGCGAGCGTTGCATTGAAGCCCGGTGAACCCCGAAATCGGAACCCCTACATCCGCATCGTTGACACGATCATCGCTTCAGCGGCTTCGCACACACAGGGTCCGCACATCGGGGCCACACCGCACCCCGTCGTCGGTTACCCGGCGAAGCTCGTGCCACACTCCTCCCATGCGCGTGTACCTCGGATCCGACCATGCCGGTTACGAACTCAAGAACCACCTCGTCGAGTGGCTCAAGGCCCAGGGCCACGAGGCCGTCGACTGCGGCCCCCACATCTACGACGCCCAGGACGACTATCCGCCGTTCTGCCTGCGTGCCGCCGAGAAGACGGCCGCGGACCCCGACAGCCTCGGGATCGTCATCGGCGGCTCCGGCAACGGCGAGCAGATGGCCGCGAACAAGGTCAAGGGCGTCCGCGCCGCACTCGCCTGGAGCGAGCAGACCGCCGCACTGGGCCGCGAGCACAACGACGCCAACGTGATCTCCATCGGCGGCCGGATGCACACCGAGGAGGAGTGCACCAAGTTCGTCGAGATCTTCCTGGCTACTCCGTACTCCGGCGAGGAGCGGCACAGCCGCCGCATCGCGATGCTCACGGCGTACGAGAACACCGGCGAGCTCCCCCCGGTCCCGGCCCACCACCCGCAGCAGGGCTGACCGCCGCACCACCCCGCTGTGCCGCCGGAGCCCCCGGCGGCACAGCCATGTCCCGCACCACCGCCTCACCCAGGAGCGCCGCCGCCGTGCCCGAGGGCCACACGATCCACCGCCTCGCGGACGACCACCGGGACAGGTTCGCCGGCCGGCCGGTGCGGGTGAGCAGCCCGCAGGGCAAGTTCTCCGACAGCGCCGCGCTGCTCGACGGCCGGGTGCTCGAAGGCGCGGACGCGCACGGAAAGCACCTCTTCCTCGGCTTCCGGGGGACCGGCTGGGTCCACATCCACCTCGGCCTGTTCGGCAAGCTCGGATTCGGTACGGTGCCGGCCCCGCCGCCCACGGACACGGTCCGGCTCCGCCTCCTCAACGACGAGCACCACGCGGACCTGCGCGGCCCCACCACGTGCGCGCTGATCACCGACGCCGAGAAGCAGTCGATACACGACCGGCTCGGCCCCGACCCGCTGCGCTCCGACGAGGACGGCGAGCGCGCCTGGCTGCGGATCTCCCGGAGCCGGATCACCGTGGCCGCCCTGCTGATGGACCAGAAGGTCATCGCGGGCGTCGGCAACGTGTACCGCGCGGAGGTGCTGTTCCGGCACGGCATCGACCCGTACCGGGCGGGCCGGGACCTCACCCGCCGCGAGTGGGACGCGATCTGGACGGACCTGGGCGAGCTGATGCGCGAGGGCGTGCGCGACAACCGCATCGACACGGTCCGCCCCGAACACCTGCCGGAGGCGATGGGCCGCCCGCCGAGGGTGGACGACCACGGCGGCGAGGTGTACGTCTACCGGCGCGCGCGCCAGTCCTGCCACGTCTGCGGCACGGAGATCCGGGTGGCGGAACTGGCGGCCCGGAACCTGTTCTGGTGCCCGGAGTGCCAGTCCCGCTGAACACGGCCCGCCCGGTGGGCTAGAAGCCCCGGGGCAGCCACGGCGCCACGTCGGACAGGAACGCCGAGGACGCCTCCGCGAGCGCCCCCGTCCGCATCTCCCGTACCCGCCCGGCCAGGGCCAGCGCGCCCAGCGATTCGCCGCCCAGGTACGCCGTCCCCAACTCCCGCACCGAGAGCGCCAGATCCGCCGGGTCCTCGGTGCGCTTGCACGAAGCGCCGCCCTTCGCGTCGGCCGTCAGCCGCCAACGCCCCGCGTTCCAGGGGCAGAACGCGTCCTCGACCTCGAACACCACGTCCACCGGCGACCGGTAGCTCCGGGCCTCCAGCGCCGCGCCCACGTCCACCAGCCGCACATGGAGCGAGTCCCGGATCTGGATCCCGCACCGCCGCACGTCCGAGACCAGGTGCAGCACCGCGTCGTCCACCGGCCGGTTCCGCGCCTCGACGGTCGACGTCAGGTCGATCCCGAAGAGGAACCGCCACAGCGCCGCGTACCCCGCCGGATCCAGCGCCGCCAGATCGCTCACCACGATCCGGCCCTTGGGCCCGGCCGTGTCCCAGTCCGGTTTGATGTGGTACGTGGTGTAACCCACCACTTCGCCGTCCCGCTCGGCCAGCACGCACTGCAACGGGGAGCCGCCCTCCCGCGAACTCACCGGATCCACGAGCGACTTGCGCTCCCAGCCCGGAGCGTGGGCCGGGGTGCCGGGGCGGCCCGGCACCAGACGCGCGTACACGCTCTCGCAGGCCGCGACCGCCTCGTCCTTCTTCGCGTGCCGCAGCCGGACCCCGTCCGTGCCCGCCGGGACGTTCAGCCGTACCCGGTCGGTGTCGATCGTCAGGGACATCTGGCGGGTCGCCGCCCCGTACCCGTACCGGCCGTAGATCACCGGCTCCGACGCCGTGAGCACGGCGACCGGCTCACCCAGCGCCCGTACGTCGTCGAGCTGCCGGCGCATCATCGAGGTCAGCAGTCCGCGCCTGCGGTGGGTGGCCGCGACGCTGACCATCGTCACGCCCGCGGCCGGCACCAGCGCGCCGCCCGGAACGGCCAGCCGGAAGCTGAACGCCCCCGACGTGGCGACGACATCGGAGCCGTCCCAGACCCCGAGCGACCGCTCGTGCTCGGTCAGCGACTCCTCAAGCTCGCGCTGCTCGGGCGGCTCCGCCACCCCTCCGAAGGCGAGCTCCAGGCACTCGAACCATTCGTTCCATTCGGACGGCCGCAATACGCGGAGCTCTGTAGTCATATGGCATGCCTACCAGGGGCGCGACGGACAGGCGACCCGATTTCGAACGCATTGTCACAGGGGTCCCCCTGCACCGGAGGCCGTCGGGTGGATAAAGTCCCCGCAATGGCCCGACGCGCAGGAGCAGAGACCTACCCGGCCCGATTGCGGAAATCGGCGCACCGGGTGCGCAGCACGCTGCGCAGATCCGGCGTCGACTACTTCCGCGGCGACGGCTCCGACTGGATCGCCCTGGCCGCGCTGTTGCTGATCATCCCGGCCATCACCTGCGGCACCCTGCTGAACCCGGTGTGGTGCTCGCCGACCGCGCTCGTCCTGCCGATCGTCGCGGGCGGCCTGGTGCTGCGCCCCGCCAGCCTGCTCGGCCTGTACGCGGCCGCCGCGGCGGCCCTGATCGTCGAGTCGGTGCGGCTCGGCCCGTTCAAGGACGGCACGGTCGGGGTCACCCCGGGAACCGTGCTGACGGTCGCGGCCTGCGGCTTCTTCGGGCTGGTGCTCGCCCAGTTCAGGGCCAGGGTCGGCGTGCCGTGGCGGCGCGGCGGCACGATGCTCTTCGACCTGCGCGAACGCATCAGGGTGCAGAGCGCGCTGCCCCGGCTCCCGCAGGGCTGGCACCGGGAGATGTCGCTGCGCCCGGCGGGTGGGCAGTCCTTCTCCGGTGACTTCGTCGTCGCGGCCCGTACCAACGGCGGCCGCACCCTGGAGGCCGTCCTCACCGACGTCTCCGGCAAGGGCATGGACGCGGGCTCCCGCGCGCTGCTGCTGTCCGGCGCCTTCGGCGGGCTCCTCGGATCGCTGCCGCCGCACGGCTTCCTGCCCGCGGCCAACGGCTATCTGCTGCGCCAGGACTGGGACGAGGGCTTCGCGACCTCGATCCACCTGGTCCTGGACCTCGAATCCGGCGACTACGAACTCCTCTCGGCCGGCCATCCGCCCGCCCTCCAGCTGCACGCCGGCAGCGGCCGGTGGGAGGAGATGGCCGCGGAGGGGCCCCTGCTCGGGGTGTACGACGGGGCGCAGTTCGACGCCGTGAAGGGCTCGCTGGCCCCCGGGGACGTACTGATGCTGTTCACCGACGGACTGGTGGAGACGTCCGAACGGGACATGGCGGAGGGCATCGACCGGCTGACCGGCGAGGCCGACCGCTATGTCTCGACGGGCTTCGAGGGTGCCGCCTGGCACCTCATCGAGGCGTGTGCCAAGGACGTCAACGACGACCGGGCACTGCTCCTGCTGTCACGCAAGTCCTGAACCGTACGCAACCGGCCCGAACCGGGCGTACGTCAACGGCTTCCGGCTCGTCACCGGATCGGGGTGAGCGCGATATCTCGTCCGCCCGGCAGGATTCTGGCCAGCCAGTGCGACCGTCCGGCCACCAGCGGGGCCAGGACCGCGAGGACGAGCACGTATCCGGCGATGAACGGTGCGAGCCGCTCGTCGAGCCCGGCGCCCGCCGCCATCGTGGCGAGGATCAGCGCGAACTCGCCGCGCGCCACCAGGGTGGTGGAGATGTTCGCGGTGGCCTGCGGGCCGAACCCGTACAGCTTGGCGGTGGCGATCCCCGCGAGGACGTTCATGGCGAGGGTCACCGCGACGGCGGCCAGCACCGCCCACAGCACGACCGGTAGGTCGCCGGGGTTGATGGAGAGGCCGAAGGCGAAGAAGAAGATCGCGCCGAAGGCGTCCCGCAGCGGGTGGACCAGTTTGAGGATGCGCTCACCGGAGGACGTGCTGCCGAGCATCAGGCCCACCATGAAGGCGCCGATGGCGTCCGCGACCCCGAACCACTCCGAGATGCCGGCCACCAGGACCGCCGCGCCGAGGAAGGAGATGACGAGGAGTTCGTCGTCCTTGGTGTTGATCAGCTTGCTGATGAGCCTGGTGCCGAACCGGGCGGCCAGTGCCAGCGCCAGCAGGAAGCCGAAGGCCTTTCCGCCGTCGACCGCCGCCGCCGCGAGGCTGTCGGCGCCCGAGAGGATGGGCTGGAGGGCGGCCAGGTACAGCGCGAGGAACACGTCCTCCACGACGATGATGCCGAGGATCGGCTTGGTCTCCGGATTGCCGATCCGGCCCAGGTCGACCAGGACCTTGGTGACGATGGCCGACGACGAGATGCCGAGCACCCCGGCCAGCACCAGCGCCTCCGACGTGCCCCAGCCCAGCGCGAAGCCGAAGCCGAGCCCGGCGCCGACGTTCAGGGCGAGATAGGCGCCACCGGCCAGCGCCATCCTGCGCCCGCCCGCCTTGAGGTCGTCGAGGTGGAACTCCAGCCCGAGGTAGAAGAGCAGCAGCACCAGGCCGAGCGCGGAGAGCATCTCCAGGTCGTGCGGGTCCGCGACCAGGACGATGCCGGGGGTGTGCGGGCCGAGCAGGATCCCGGCCAGGATGAACAGGGGGATGGTCGGCAGCCCGATGCGGCTGCCGACGCGGGCGAGAACGGCGGCGGCGAGGAAGGCGCCGCCCATGGCGATGAGCGTGTCTGCGTGTCCGATGAGCCCAGTCCTTCGCTTGGTCAAGAGAACGTCAAGGAATCGTCAGTAATTAGTTTACCGAATGATTGACGTTGCAAGTATCACCACCCCGACCGGGCGTCCCGACAGGCGTCCCGACAGGCGTCCCGACCGGACTCCCTGGGGTTTTCCCCACCCCCGATCCGCCAGCCGCCGTCATGGCCCCGGCCCCCTGCGGATCCGTACGTTCGAGGTATCGATCACGAATGGCTACGGAAGGCGGACACCATGGGGCTTCGGCGCACCAGGCAGGGAGCGCGGGAGAGCGTGCGGGCGGCACACGAGGCCCGCACGGCGCACACCTACGCGGGCCCCGTGCCCACGGACCCTGCCGTCGAACTGCGCGGTGTCCGCAGGCAGTACGGCCGGGGCGGATCGGCCGTCCACGCCCTGCGCGGCATCGACCTCGCCCTGCCCAGGGGCAGCTTCACCGCGGTGATGGGCCCCTCCGGTTCCGGCAAGTCGACGTTCCTCCAGTGCGCGGCCGGGCTCGACCGCCCCACCGCGGGATCGGTCAGCCTCGGCGGCACGGAGATCACCGGCATGAACGAGAACAAGCTCACCGAACTGCGCCGCAGCCGGCTCGGCTTCGTCTTCCAGGCGTTCAACCTGCTCCCGTCCCTCACGGTCGAGCAGAACGTCGTCCTGCCCATGCGGCTGGCCGGACAGCGCACCGGCTCCGCCCGCAGCCGCCGCGAGGCCGCCGAGATGCTCAACCGGGTCGGCCTCGGCGACAAGGGGAACCGGCGCCCCGGCCAGCTCTCCGGCGGCCAGCAGCAGCGCGTCGCCGTCGCCCGCGCCCTGGTCACCCGGCCCGACGTGATCTTCGCCGACGAGCCGACCGGCGCCCTCGACACCACCACCGCCGCCGAGATCCTCCAGCTGCTCAGGCACGCGGTCGACACCCTCGGCGCGACCGTCGTGATGGTCACCCACGATCCGGCCGCCGCCGCCTACGCGGACCACGTGCTCTTCCTCGCCGACGGCGAGATCGCGGACCGGCTGCCCCGGTCCGGCGCCGACCGGATCGCCGCCCGGATGACCGCGCTGACCGCGCGGACCGCCCCCGAGCACGCAAGGGCCGCCGCCTGATGTTCACCCCGAACGGCCTTGCCCGCGCGGCCGTACGCTTCAGGCCCGCGTCGTTCGCGGGCACCTTCGTCGCCCTCCTGCTGGCCGCGGCCATCGTCTCCGCCTGCGGGATCCTGCTGGAGACCGGCCTGCGCGCGTCCGTACCGCCCGACCGCTACGCGAAGGCGCCGGTGATCGTCGCCGCGGACCAGCAGGCCCGGCTGACCGTCGGCAGCGGGGACGACCGGCACGAGGAGTCCAGCGCGCTGCCGGACACCGCCCGGCTCCCCGCCGCCCTGGTCACCAGGGCCGCCGCCGCCCCCGGCGCCACGGCCGCGATCGGCGACGTCGGCTACCCGGTGCACCGGAACGGGGCCGGCTCCGCGGCGGGCCAGGGCTCCGGGCCCCTCACCGCGCACGGTTGGGGCTCCGCCGCGCTCACCGGCACCCGGCTCGCGTCCGGCGACGCGCCGCGCACCGGCGAGGTCGTCGTCCCGGCCGGCCCCGGCTGGGCCCGGACCGGTGACCGCGTCACGCTGGACACCCCGGCGGGCCCGAAGGAGTTCCGGGTCTCCGGCACCACCGACGCCGACGCCACCGTCTGGTTCACGGACCGCGAGGCCGTGGCGCTCTCCGGTCACCCCGGCCGGGTCGACGCCATCGCCGTACTCGCCGCCGACGGCGCCGACCCGGCCGCCCTCGCCCGCCAGGTCTCCGACGCCCTCGGCCACACCCCGGGCGTCAAGGTCGGCACCGGTGACGACCGGGGCGCGGTCGAGGACCCGGGCCTCGCGGACGCCAGGGAGCTCCTCATCGGGCTCGGCGGCTCCTTCGGCGGCGTCGCCACCATGGTCGCCGTCTTCACCGCCGCCGGTACGGTCGCCCTCTCCGTCGGCCAGCGCAGCCGCGAATTCGCCCTGCTGCGCGCGATCGGGGCCACCCCGCGCCAGCTGCGCCGCAGCATCGCCACCGAATCCCTGCTCGTCGCACCGCTCGCCGGTGCGCTCGGCTGCCTGCCCGGAATCGCCCTGGCCGCCTGGTGGTTCGGACAGCTCAAGGCGAAGGGCGCCGTCCCGGACGACGTCGGGCTGCGGATCTCCTGGCTGCCGCTGACGATCGCCGTCGCCGCCACGATGCTCACCGCGCTGTGCGCCGGCTACGCCGCCGCGCGCCGCCCGTCGAAGACGAAGCCGGGCCTCGCGCTCGCCCAGTCCGCCGTGGAACGACCGCCGTTCGGCTGGATCCGCACGCCCCTGGGGATCGCCGCGCTGGCCGGTGGCGGCGTCCTCGCGGGCGTCGCCGCCTCGCAGACCGGCGACGACGCGGCCAACGCCGCACTCGGTGTGGTCATGCTCTTCATGCTCGCGGTCGGACTGCTCGGCCCGCTGATCGCCCGGATCTGCGCCTCGGTCCTCGGCCTCCCGCTGCGGGCCGGCGGCCCCTCCGCCTCGCTGGCCGCGGCCAACTCCCGCGCCAACTCCCGCCGGATGGCCTCCGCGATCACGCCGATCGTGCTCGCCATGGCCTTCTCCTCGACGCTCGTCTTCATGCACACCAGCGAGGACCGGGCGATCGAGCACCAGCAGCGTGCCGCCGTCACCGCGGGCCACATCGTCTCCGCGCCGGCCGGTCTCGCCTCCGACGCCACCGAACGCGCCGCCGCGACCCCGGGAGTCTCCACCGCCGTCGGACTGCTCCGCACCTCCGTGCTGGTCCCCGCCGGATCGGGCGGGGACACCTGGCTGGAGAACGCCCCGGCGCAGGGGGTCATCGGATCCGGCCGTGAACTCGCGGCCGTCCAGGACCTCGACGTCCGCACCGGATCGCTCGACGCCCTGGCCCCCGGCACCGCAGCCATCGACACCACGCTGGCCGGCTCGGCGAAGCTGCACACCGGCGACCGCCTCGCGCTGCGCCTGCCGGACGGCACCAAGGCGTCGCCGAAGATCGTCGCGGTCTACGGAAGGGGCCTGGGCACCGCCCTCGTCACTCTCCCCTCCGCCGATCTGCGGACCCATGTCACCTCGCCGTACGCGTCGGACGTACTCGTACGGGCGACCCCGGCGGGCGCGGCACGGCTCGCCGCACTCGGCACCGTCACAGAGCCCTCCGGTTACGCCACCGCGCAGAGCCGGGACCGTGAGCTGAACGCCTGGGCCAACACGGTCATGGCCGCGGTCCTCGGCGGATTCGCCGCCGTCGCGGCGGTCAACACGCTGGTGATGACCGTCCTGGACCGCCGCAGGGAGCTGACCATGCTCAGGCTCGTCGGCACCACCCGCCGCCAGGTCATGGGCATGATCCGCTGGGAGGCCCTGCTGGTCACCGTGGCCGGGGCCGCGCTCGGCACGGCCATCGCGCTGGCCACGCTCACCCCGATGATGCGGGGCCTGACCGGCGAATCCCCCTACATCCCGCCCGCGTTGTACGGATCGTTCCTGGCCGCCACAGTGGGGCTCGGCCTGGCCGCCGCACTGGTGCCGGCCCGCGCCGCCCTGGGCCGGGCCGAGGGACGTCCGTAGAGTCGGGCCATGACGGCACCCCGCGCACACCTGACCCTGGCCGAAGTCGAGCGCATCGCCCGTGCGGCGCATGAGGGACAGCGCGACAAGGCGGGCCGCCCGTACGCCGAACACCTCGCGGCCGTCGCGCGGGGCGTACGGGCCAGGGGCGGCAGCGACGAGCAGATCGCCGCGGCCTGGCTGCACGACGCGGTCGAGGACGACGCGCTGTCCGAGCGCTGGCTGGCCGGGGCCGCGCTGCCGCAGCAGGTCAAGGACATGGTCCTGGCCGTCTCCAAGCGGGAGGGCGAGGAGCTTCCGGCGTACGCCCGCCGCATCCTGGAGACCCCGGGCGCACTGCTGGTCAAGGAGTCCGACCTCGCGCACAACGCGGACCCGGCCCGCCTCGCGGTCCTGGACCCGGCGACCCGTACCCGGCTGGCCGCGAAGTATGCGCAGGTGCGGAGCCTGCTGGGACTCACCGCCCCGGAATCACCCACCGAACGTCGGGTTTGAGCCAACACGGCGGAGCCGGGCCCGACCGGGCCCGGCTCCGCC
>NZ_JBHVOI010000025.1:0-27753 GCF_042887885.1 Streptomyces sp. NPDC057900 | reverse complement strand
CCGGTGACCGCCTTCACGACGTCCGGACCGGTGATGAACATCTGCGAGGTCTCACGGACCATGAACACGAAATCCGTCAGCGCCGGGCTGTAGGCGGCGCCGCCCGCACACGGGCCGAGCATCACGCTGATCTGCGGAATCACACCCGAGGCCCGGGTATTGCGCTGGAAGATACCGCCGTAACCGGCCAGCGCCGAGACGCCCTCCTGGATACGGGCACCGGCGCCGTCGTTCAGCGACACCAGCGGCGCACCGGCCGAGATGGCCATGTCCATGATCTTGTGGATCTTCGTGGCATGAGCCTCACCCAGCGCCCCGCCGAAGATCCTAAAGTCGTGCGCGTAGACGAAGACCGTACGGCCCTCCACCGTGCCCCAGCCGGTGATCACACCATCGGTGTACGGCTTCTTCGCCTCCAGGCCGAACCCCGTCGCCCGGTGCCGGCGCAGCTGCTCGACCTCCTTGAACGAACCCGGATCCACGAGCAACTCGATACGCTCACGCGCCGTCAGCTTCCCCTTGGCGTGCTGCGCCTCGGTCGCCCGGTCACTCGGCCCGCGCCGGGCCTGCTCACGCAGCGCCAGCAGTTCCGCCACCCGGCCACGGGTGTCGCTCGGCTCGCCCTGGGTCTCGTCCACAACGGTCATGTACCGACCCTACGAAGTCCGGCAAGAAAATCCTGCCGTCGACTCCGTACAGTCTCCTGCCCGGTTTCCTGGTGGAGCCTGACAGAAGCCGTGCTCCATGCAGGCGAAGTGCCAGCCCGCACCCCTCATCGTTTGTCGGAACCCAACAGGGGCATCCTCGGCGTTCACTGTGCTCTGCCGCACACCCCGGTCAACCGGGGTGTGCCGGACGACTGGGCGTCCTGGACCTTCTGGATGTCCTCCAGCCGCTGTCGTACCGGTTCCTCCGGATGCGCGACGGTCAGCAGCACCGCCTCGTAGAACGCGTCCCGCACGGCGGCCGGCATCACGTCGGAGGCGTCCAGGCAGAGCGGCACCCGCTGCTCGGTGAAGCGCCTGCTGATCTCCTTCTCGACCGGGCCCTTCTTGGCCGGGACCGCCGCGTTCGGTGAGAAGACCCCGCCCTTGCGCCCCCAGTCCTCCTGGCCCTCCCGGGAGACGAGCCGCCTGATCATGTCACGGGCCCGGCCGCCGCGGCCGAACAGCGCGGCGAAGTCGGCCGCCACCTCGTGGGCCTTCACCGTGTACGGGCCGCCGGGCAGCAGCGACGCCGAGTCCACGAAGCCGGCCGCCTCCTTCCGGTCCCCGTAGAAGGCGCGGGCGAAGGAGCCCTGGTGCTCCAGGTCGCAGCCGCCGCCGAAGAGCAGCCCGTGCCCGCCGACCGGGCCCCGGTGGTCGTCCAGGAGCGCGTCGCGGGCGGCCTCGCGGTCCTGGGCGAGCAGTCCGGCCCAGGTGGTCCAGGCGCTGCTCACGCGCTCGTCGGTCCACGCCAGGTCGCCGGTCGCCCAGCTCTCGTAGAGGTTCGGGCCCGCACGCTGGAGGATCAGGTCCTCGATCCAGTCGCTGCCGGGCCAGCCGGACGCGCCGTCGTCAGCCATCCCGATGCACCAGGCGCTCAGCGGGGCGGGGCCCGGCCCGGGGGGCTTACTCCCCCGGTACCAGACGATCGACTTGAGGTCGGCCTTGAGCGGTACCCACAGGTCGTCCTCGATTCCCTTCGCCCCGGGCCGCCACGGGTTCCCGTACTCCTTCCGCTCGTACAGCCCGCTCAGCGGCCGCAGCCGCCCCTCGGCGGCGTACTCGACCAGCTCACCGACGCCCGGCAGGATCGCGATATCGGGCGGGTTGCCGGCCTGGACCTCGGCGAGCAGCACCTCGCGGGTAGCGGCGGTCCCCTGGTAGGTGTACGGGATGCCGAAGCCGTCCAGCACCTCCTTGAACTGGCGTTCCTGGTCGTCGGTCCACGGGCCGAGGATCGTCACCTTCGGTTCCTCGTCGCTGCCGCCGGGGGCCGAGAGCCCGCAGCCGGAGGCGGTCACGAACAGGGCCAGAACGAGCAGCAGGACGCGGTTCAGCCGGGTCATCCGGCCCTCCAGTAGTCGGCGTTGAGCCGTCGGCAGATGCCGACGGCCGGCAGCAGGACGATCAGCGCGCCGCCGCCCAGCGCCCCGTAGTAGGTCCAGCTCTGCCAGCGCTGGGCGGCCAGCCCGCCGCGCAGGGCCGTGGACTTCTCGATGACGTCCTGCTGGGAGGCCGCCAGGTCCTGGGTGTCGTGGGCGCGTGCCTCGATCTCGACGAGCCGTTCGCGGGCGGTGTCCAGCCGTACCTGGGTGGCGGTGGTCGCCCACAGCGGGACGACGGCCAGGGCGACCGCGGCCAGCAGTGAGAGCAGCAGCCAGGGGTCGTGGCTGCGCCCGCAGCGCACCCGCAGCACCCACAGCGCGGAGAGCGAGGTCAGCGCCAGCACCAGGAGGCCCAGTTCGGCGGCCGCCCAGCCGGTCTGCTGGAGCGCCCCCATGGAGCTGACCCTGCCGACCCGCTGCATCTGGTGCCGCTGCAGGACGTCCAGGCGTGGCACCACTCCGGTGCCTTGTCTGGTGAGGATGCGTTCGGCCTCCTCGAACTTCTCTTGCTGCATCAGGTCGTCGTCCACGTACTTGACGGAGCCGGGCGTCATCGAGCTGCTGTACGAGGTCAGCAGGCCGTTGACCGTTTCGAGCACGCCCCGGCCGCGTTCGCCGTCGGTCTGTACGTCGGAGAGCCGGGACAGTCCCTGGTCGGCGGCGGAGAGCTGGTTCTCGTACCCGGCTCCGGCGCCGATCACGTTGTCGATGCCCTGCCGGACCGAGGCCTCGGCCTCCCAGTGGGCGCGGAGCAGGGCGAGCTGGGTGGCGGAGACTCCCTGGACGGCCGGCGCGCCACGGGTGCGCAGCTCGCCCGCGGAGTTCTGCACCTCGCGGTAGGAGGCGAGCAGGAGGATCGTCGAGACGAGTGCGGTCACCACCAGGACGGCCAGGTGCAGTTCGAGCAGCCGTCTGGTGCGGGAGCCGCTCGCGCGGCGGGTCCGAGGGGTGCGGGTGCGACGGGCCGGCCGGGGCATCACAGCCGCCTTCCGCAGGCGATGCAGTACCGGGCGAGGGGCCCGGCGGGGTGGTCGCAGTCCGGGCATGCCCGCGGCTTCCCGGCGGGGTGTTCCGGCAGGTCCAGCAGGTGCCCGGAGGCCATGTGCAGCCGGCCTCTGCGCACGGTGGCGGGGTCCACCGTCGGGCCGACCCGGACCACGCCCCGGGAGCCCTCCAGGATCTCGGCCACCTCGCGGACCTTGTCCAGGACCCAGTCGGCGCCGATCTCGTTGGCCAGCCTGACCGCGAGGCCGAACTGCTGCTCGGCCTCGCTTCTGGTCAGCGGGTCCAGGGCGAGGTACCCGCGGTCCAGGGCGGTCCGCATCCGGGTGGCGGCGTTCATCGCCTGGAGGGTGTCGCCCCCGCCGCCGCTCGCCGCCGCGCCCACCGCGACGCCGGGCGGCAGCCAGCGGACCAGGAGCGGGGCGGTGGAGTCGCCGACGGAGACGGTGGCCAGTTGCAGCAGGACGCCCAGCGGGTCGGTGCTCGCGTCGACGCGCAGGGTGAGGAGGTAGTCGCGGCTGCCCGGCTCCCACTGGTGGGTGGGGAAGTCGAACCGGTGCGGCTCGTCCGGCCGGTGCACCGCGTCGAGCACCTGCCGGCGGGGGGCCGTCTCGGCCAGGGTCACGTCGCGCACCGCCGGGCGCGCCCGGACCGAGACGGGCAGTTCGGGGCTGCGGACCCGGCGCAGCCGCCGCACGGCCTCGGTGACGGCGGGGGCGAACCGGTCCGGCGCGTCGACGGGGCTGCCGTGCAGCCGCTCCACGACGGCGAGGAGCGGCGCGGGGTCCCAGTCGCCGCCGAGCGCGAGCACGTCGGCGGTGAACCGTCCGGCGCACCGGCCCAGTTCGGCGTTGAGCGCGCTGTCGTCCGGGCCGGGGATGTCCGGGCCGGGGGTGTCCAGGTCGGGCGCGTCTGTTCCGTCGTCGCTGCTCCCGTCGGTGATCAGGAGCAGGTGCCGTACCGGGAGCGGGCGCTCCGCGAACAGTTCGCGGGCGGCGGCGAGCCAGGCCGGGTATCCGACGGGCGGCCGGTCCGCGGCGGCCGCGGCGATCCGGCCCGCGCTGAACGCGGCCCGGCGTCTCTCCGCCGTGCCGGACAGCGCCCACCGGCCGCGCAGTGGGTAGCAGCCGGTCGGGGTCCCGGTGGTGCCGGCGCCGCCCAGGACGGTGAACGAGAGGCCGTCGGGCAGGGCGCGCACCGCGGTGGCCAGGGCGGCGGCCGCGTCCTGGCGGCGCTCGGCGGCGACGTCCAGCGCGATGACGACGGCGAGTTCGACGGCGGGCACCTCGCCGCTCGGTCCGATGCCGACCGCCTTGACCCGCAGGTGGGCGTCGATCCTGGCGTCGTGGTGCGGCTGCTGATCGCGCCGGACGTCGACGGACACCTTCAGGCGGACGGGCAGCCGCGGGGCGGGCGAGGTGTCGGTTGCGCCCAAGGGGCTGCCTCCAGTGAATTCGTCTCATTCGTCGCGGGCGGGCGTCAGGACCGGGTCTGCGGGCGGACCGCGTGCGAGAGGTCGATCAGCCGCTCGTACTCGGCCGGGGCCTGCCGTTGCCGGGCCAGCCAGCGGTAGCACTGCTCCAGCTCCAGCCGTACGGCCCGTTCCCCGGGCACGGCGGGGGGCGGCAGGCCCGTCCGCGCCCACCGGCCGGGGGGCCTGGGCCCGCCGGCCGCCGCCAGGACCGCGTCGAGCTTCCACTCGTACAGCTCGGTCCGCAGCAGCCAGGCCGGTTCGTCGCCCGCGACCAGCGGGGGGTGCGTGCCGGGCGCCGGGGCGAGCAGGGCCAGGCAGGCGTCGATCTCGGTCTCCCGGGGCAGCGGCCGGTCGCCCGCCGCGAGCCGGGCCGCGCGGATGCGGAAGGCGGCGATCCGCGCGACGTTGTGGTCGCGCGACTCGTCGGGCACCAGGTCGAGGACCTCGATGGCGGCGGCCCGGTCGCCGCGGGCCAGGGCGAGTCTGGCCAGGCCCAGCGCGGCGCCGACGTGTGAGGGGTTGCGGGCGTGCACGGCGCGGAACAGCTCGTACGCGGAGCGCCCGGCCGGGGCCGTGCCGTCGGCACCGAGCTGTTCCGCTCCGTAGGCGAGGGCCAGCTTGGCCGCGTACTCGCCGGGCAGCGCCCGGTGCACGGCGGAGAACTGTTCCAGGGCCTCTCGCAGCATCGGCCCGCGCTCGTCCAGCACATCGGCTCCGCGCAGCGCGACGAGTCCCCGGTGCCAGCTCAGCCGCCACTCCCGCACCGGCCCCGGTCCCGGTATGGCGGCCGCCGCCTCGACCTGCTCCCGAGCGGCGGCGAGCGCCTTCCCACAGTCCTGGCCGAGCAGCAGCCGGGCGTTGTGCAGGCAGATCTCCACGGACTGCTCCCCGTGCGCGGGCTGGGCCAGCGGCTGGCCCGGGTCGTAGCTGCTGACCCCGAATCGGGCCGCCTGCGGGTCACCGGGGTAGGGGCGCGGCACCGGCAGCCGGCGGGCGATCTCGGTCGGGGTGGGCAGTCCGGAGTCGAGCGCGGGCGACCGGGGTGTCTCCCGGCGGGCGTACAGCGGGCGGCGCAGCCAGTGCGCGTAGTCGGGCACGGAGCCCAGCCGGACGCCCAGCAGTTCGGTGGACGGGGTCTGGCCGGCCGGGCCGAAGTACTCGGAGGGTTCGGGCTGGTCGTGTTTGCCGCGCAGGGCCCTGATCTCGCGGAGCACTCCGCGCAGCTGCCCCGCCATGTCCTCGGCCGAGCCGAAGCGGCGTTCCGGGTCGTGGGCGGTGGCCCGCTCCACCACCAGCCTGAAGGAGCTGATGCCGAGTCCCGGCACGTCGTCCCCGACCGCCCAGCCGGCCAGTTCGGCGAGGGTGACGCCGACGGTGTGCAGGTCGTGCGCGACGGTGAGCGGCGCGGTGCCGTCCGTCTCGGGGGCGGCGAACCAGGGGGTGATCACCGGGGGCGGGTCGGTGGCACCGGCCTTGCGGACCCCGCCGAGGTCGATGACCTTGATGCCGTCGCCGTGGTGGATGACGTTGGACGGCTTCATGTCGCCGTACAGGAAGCCCATGCCGTGCAGATGGGCGAGGGCCTCCAGGATCTGGCAGCCGTAGGTGATGACGTGCTCGATGTCGAGGACGAAGTCGCCCTGCCGGGTGGATTCGACGACGGCCGACAGCGTCCGGTCGCCGACGTCCTCCATCACGATGTAGCCGCCGGACACCGTGCCGTCGGCGTTGCGGGTGCTGACGAAGTCGCGGATCTGGACGATCCGTTCGTGCCGGATGGCGACGAGGCTGCGGCGCTCCTCGCCCGCCTGGGCCGCGCCGCGTTCCGCGTAGCGGTTGAGGAGGCCCTTGACCGCGACGAGGTCCTCCAGGTGGGTGTCCTCCGCCAGGTAGACCCAGCCCTGGCCGCCGTGGGCGATGGGGCCCCTGATCCGGTACTGGTCCTGGAGCGGCGGCCCGCCCCTGGTCAGCTCGGGGCGGTAGGAGTAGGGGGCGCCGCAGCGGGGGCAGTGGCCCTCGTCGGGCGGTGACGTGAGGGTGTACGGGGGGACGAGCGCGACTCCGCAGGCCTTGGCCGAGCACGTCATCACGATGCGCACCGGGCGCTCGGCGGCGCTGAGCCGGTCTGCCGGGCTGCCCGGTTCCAGCAGCGGGAGTTCGAGGAGTCCGGCGGGCCCGTGCTCCTCGGGGGCGGTGGGCAGCGGCGGCAGTCCGGGGTCCGCCTCGTCGCGGCCGCAGGTGTCGCAGTAGCCGGTGGGCCGGACGGCACCGTCGCAGGGGGCTCCGGTGAACCGGCGGTGCGGGCACGGGATCCTCATGGGCCCGCCGCCGGACCCGGACCGGTGCGCTGCCCCGGCAGCTCCACGGGTACGGTGCGGGACCGCTCCTCCCGGTCGGCGCGCAGCTCGCGCAACAGCTGTTTCAGCGCGGCGAGTTGTTCGCGCGGGTCCGTGAGTGAGCGCAGGGCGCGCAGTTGGCGGCGGCGGGTCGCGGCGTCGGTACCGGGGCGGGGGGCCATGGACGCCGAGTCGAGCAGGCCGTTCAGCCTGACCCACTCCCGCTCGAACCGCTCGGTCCCGCGCACCAGTTCGTCCGCGCGCTCGTCGAGGGCCGGTACCAGCAGGTCGCGCGCCACCGCGTCGAGTGCGGCTCCCTCGCCGCTGCGGAAGATCACCAGCAGCCGGAAGCCGAGGGTCCGCACCCGTGCCAGCAGGGGCACCAGCGCGCCCGGATCCGGGTCCTCGTCCAGGCCGATGACGGCGAGCACCGGTCCCGATCCGGCCGGGCGGCCGTCGAGCGAGCGATCCGGCTCTTCACCGCCCTCCAGGAGCCAGTCGCGGTAGGCGTTGCGCTGGTGGCGGGGCGGCCGCAGCTGCGCCACCAGCGTCTCGACGAGTTCCTCCGGCCGGGTGCGGCCGCCCCGGTGGACGAGGTGGGCCCGGTGGAGCTGATGGCGCAGGCTGCGGTCCCGGCCGCCGCCGTGCGGGACGACTCCGACCCGTACCGCGGGCTGGTCGACGCCGGTGAACCAGTCGCGCAGCCGCTCGGAGAGTCCGCTGTCCCAGCCGTCGGGCCCGCTCAGCTCGGCCACCAGCGGGACGAGTTCGGCGATGCGGTCGACCGGGATCATGTACGAGAACGCCAGGTCGTTCTCGTCCGGCAGCGCCAGTTCCAGATCTCCGCGCCAGCTCACCACCAGGCCGACGACCCGGTCGGTGTGCGGTCCCTCGCCCCTGGTCTGCACGGCCGCGCCGCTGAACCCCGGGCGCACCACCTCGACGTTCCGGCCGGCGTCGAGCTGCACCCACGCGCCGTGCAGTCCGCTGATCCGGCCGGTCAGCCACATGCCGTCGTCGAAGGCCTCGGAGTAGCCGCCGATCCAGACCTCCCCGCCGCGCTCCAGCCGCCGTCCCAGCGGCGCGGGCGCCGCCTGCGGGCGGGGGCTGTCCAGTGCGAGTACGGCGATGTCCTCGTGGGCGGCGCCCTCCCGGCCGGCCAGCCAGCCGTCCGGCGCGACCCGGGCGGCGACCGGCGGGATTCCGGGGTTCTCCGCGAACTCCACCCACATCAGGGCGTCCGCTTCCCGGACGACGTGCGCACAGGTCAGCACCCGGTCCTGGGTGAGCAGCACCCCGGCCCCGCACACCTCGCCGCCCGGACCGCCGCGGCGTAACCGGAGCCGCCAGTCCGCTCTCAACTCCCCCATAGCTACCGAGAGTACGCGCGTCCCACGCATGGTTCCCAGAGTCCGGACACACTCACCCACCGGGGCTATCGGAGGTCACACCTCAGCGTGGCACCGGCCTTCCCCGGGTCCACGCCGAGCACCAGCCGCCGACCGGTGGCCCGGACCTCGATGCCCGGGTCCGCCGGGACGGCCCCGCGCACCGGACGGTCCCAGACCACTTCGAACGGTGTGCCGCTGCGGTCCGGCGCGCTGATCCGGATCGTGGACGCGCCCCGGCCCTCGCGGACGAGCACACTGGCCGGACCCGTCGAGGAGAGCCGTCCGGCCGTGCCGGGCTGCCAGAAGTTGGCGGCGGTCAGGCCGAGGGAGCGGACGGAGACGCCTTGTACGGCGGCGGTGTTGGCGAGCACGGTCAGCCAGTGCCGGTCCGCCGCGCGGGCGGCGACGGTGCGCCGGGACGCGCCGGGCATCAGGAGATAGAGGTAGCCGGCACCGGCCGGGTCGGTGCCGTGGTCGAGCCAGAGGGTCTGCCAGTGGCGGGTGCGCCGCTCGGCGGAGCTGGTGGTGTTGATGTCGGACCAGGCGCCGGTCCTGGCCTCGCGCAGAGTGTGCAGGGCGGCGCCGCCGGGCAGCACCCAGCCGCCGTGGCCCTCCAGGTGGGCCCAGCGGGGGTGTTCGCGGTCCTCGACGGTGAGGGTCTGCCCGTCCTCGTCCGGGCCCAGGTTGCGGTTGTCGACGACAGTCTCGACGGGCACCCCGTCGGCGGCGGTGATGCCCGCCCCGAGGCAGATGACCGTGTCCGCCGCGCAGAACCAGGACTTGCGGGCCTCCAGCGTGGAGTCCAGGCCCTTCACGTGCTGGCCGACCGCCGCGAACTCGCCGTCGTGCGCGCCGCCGACCCATCGCACGTCCGGCCGGGGTTCGCCCCACTCGCCGCCCGCCCGGTCCGCGAGCCGCTTGGTGGAGACGGTGGTGCCGGGCAGCCGGTACGGGTCGACGGTGGGCCAGAACCAGTCGGTGTACTGGCCGCCGCCGTCGGCGCCCTGCCACCAGTAGAGCATTCCGGCCCCGGTGTGCCAGCCGTGCGGGTTCTCGCCGTTGCCGCACTCGTAGGAGCTGATCCGCTCCGAGGACATGGCGAGGTTGGCGACCCAGCCGGGGCGCCGGTGCACGGCCCGGTCCATGGCGGCGAACAGGGTGTGACCGACGGGTTCCGGCGCGGCGGGGACGGGGGCGTCGGCCGCCGCGTGCAGCCGGGCGAGGTCGGCGACACCGAACTGCGGGGCGGTGAGGACGGGGCTGACGGTGTCCCGTTCGATCCAGCCCTTGATCATTCCGTTCCACCGGTCGCGCTCGGCGGCGGAGGCACCGTTCGCCAGCAGGGCGACGGCCGCGATCAGCCCCTGGCCGTGGAAGTGGTCGCTGCGCATGACCTGGAGTTCGTCGCTCTTGAGGAGCCCCCGACTGATCGCGCGGCCGTTGACGCTGTCCATCATCAGGCCGTCGTGGATGAGCGGCGCGTAGGCGTGTTCGACGCTGTCCAGGATGACTTGGCGGCCCGGGTCCGTGACATCCCAGGTGGACCCGGCCAGCAGCGCGAAGAGCCGGCCCAGGCCGTCCAGCATGACCTGCCCGTACGTGCCCGAGTAGGCGATCCAGGTGTGCTGGATGAACGAGCCGTCGGCGTAGAGGCCGTCGCCCTCGCTCACGTACGGGAAGACGGGCGAGAGGGCGTCGCGGGCCAGCGCCGTCTTGGCGGCGTCGCGGCCGAGGATGCCGCGCAGGGCCACGGACCGGCAGAGGTCGACCCGGTTGGCGCCGGTCGAGGTGCCGCTGTAGTCGGTGAGCGCGGAGTCGGGGGTGAAGTGGTCGACGGCGGCGCAGGCGGCCTGGACGCGCTCCTCGCCCAGCTCCTCGCGGAGTACCGCGACGATGTCCATGAGCAGGCGGGGGCTGCCGATCTGCCACTCCCACCAGTTGCCGTACGGGGCGGTGGACGGGTTGTAGACGGTGCTGGAGAGGTGGTCGAGGCCCCGGACGACGGCGTCGAGCAGCTCCGCGTCCCCGGTGTGGCCGGTGCCCTGCTGGGCGTAGGCCTGGGTCATCGTCCACAGCCGGTTGTAGCTCCAGGTGATGCCGGCCGGCGGGTCGAAGGTGTGCCCGGCCCAGAGCGAGTCGGCGGCGGGGGCCATCGTCGAGCGGAATTCCCCGGCGAGTTCGCCGGTGCCGGCGAGCCGGGAGGCGTAGGGCTCGGCGGCCGGGTCGTAGCCGGTGCCGAGCGAGAGGTCGTTCCAGCGCTGCCGGAGTGTCTCGAACTCGTCTTCGCCCCCTTCCGCGCGGGCCGTGGGGGCGAGCGCGAGGCCCAGTGCGGTGGCGCTGCCGGTGGCGAGAAAGGCACGGCGTGACCAGGCGGGCAGAAGTGACACGAGCAACCTCCGGGTGTGCAAGTGGTTCAGAGGGCCGGACGGGGTTTGGTCTAGCACGCGCTTACTACGACGGGGAAGGGGGCGGACCGATGACGGCCCGCCCCCTTCCCCTCCCGGTGCCGGTCAGCTTCCGCAGTGGAAGCGGGCGCTGCCCCAGTCGGCGTGGTCGTTGCCGTTGCCGTCGCCGCCGTCACCGACGATCAGTTCGGCGTACTTGGCGCCGGTGACGTCCGCCGTCAGCGACCAGGCGGAGTCGGCGGCCTTGAGGACCGGCGACTTCACCTTCTCCGTGCCGTCGGCCGTCACGGAGAACTGCACGCTGCCGGCGCTCTTCTGCACGTCGTCCACGCCCACCTCGGCGGTGAACGAGGTGCACCTGCCGCCCAGGTAGTAGCGGACCTTCGCGGGTGCGTGGGTGCCGAGGCCCTTCTCGTGGACCGCTCCGCCGATGGTCAGCGGGGTGCCGTCGCCGGTGCCGGTCTCGCCGTTGGAGAGGTCGCGCTCGACCGGTCCCCAGCCGTTCTCGGAGGCCGTCCAGTCCAGGTCACTGGCCCAGCTGTCGGTGGTGGGCGGCGGCGGCAGCGTCCGCACCGAGGTCTGCGCGCCGAGCTTCCGCTGCCCGCCGCCGACCGTGTACGCCGCCTCGGAGCTCAGCTGGTACGTCTGGTACTTGGCGTCGACCGGCGGGGTGACCTGCCAGCTTCCGGTGACCTTCGCACCGGCCGCGACCGAGTCGAAGGTGACCGGGCCCGCGGGCTCGGCCTTCCAGCCCTCGGGGACGGTCAGGTCCACCGAGACCCCGGTGACGTCGGTGGCCTCGTAGTTGGTGAAGCTCGCCTTCACGGTGTTGGCGGTGCCCGGCTCCAGGGTCTGTGCGGCCGGCTGGACGGTGAGCGTGCCGCAGGCGGCCCGCTCACCCTCGGGCGCCTTGCCGAGGTCGGTCACGGTGAAGCCGTCGAGGGTGAAGTCGGCGCCCTCGGGGGCGTCGTCGCGCTTGCGCAGACCGGTCCAGGTGTCGCCGCAGCCCGCCGTGACGGTCTCGGTGAAGTGCCCGGTGGTGTGCTGGGCGCCGATGGCGGTGGACCGGGTCTGTACGGAGCCGGGCTTGCCGTCCGCGGTGATCCGGTCGTAGCCGTCGACCCACTCGTAGGCGCCGGCGTGGCTGGACTGGTAGTCGTACTCGACCTTGTAGCGGTGGCCGTCGGCCATCGGCACGGTCCAGGGAGCGGTCCGGTAGACGATCCCGGCGTTCTCCTCGTGGGCCTTCAGCGACTCGCCGCCGCCGAGCACGTCATCGATCAGCTTGCCGTTCCAGCCGGCCTGGGTGTAGGGGGCGTGCAGCTGGGAGATGCTGGTGCGGGGGTCGGTGTCGCCGCCCGCGTCGCCCTTGAGGAAGGGGCCCCAGCCCTGGTCGACGTCCTCGAAGTCCTCGTACACGACGGTGTTCTTCTTGGTGGCGGGGGCGTTGGCGACGACGCGTACGTCATCGACGCGGACGGTCGCCGCGCTGCCCTTGGCGGCTTCGACGCGCAGGGTGGTGCGGCCGCCCGCGGGGGCGGTGAAGTTCACCTTGGCCCGCTGGAAGTAGCTGCCGTGCCAGTCGGACGCGGCGACCTGGTCCTTGGCGGTGGAGCGGTCCACGGCGACGGACTTGCCGCCGGCCGACAGCGTGGTGTGCCGGGTCTTTCCGGGCTGGACCTCGATCAGCGCGGAGGCGGTGTAGCGCGCGCCGGGCTTCAGTCCGCCGATGGACTGGGAGAGCGCGGCGGTGCCGGTGCCGGAGAGCTTCGCGCTGTTGCGGCCCTGGCTGTCGGTGTCGCGGACGGCGGTGCCGGTCTTCGACCAGTCGGACAGCCCGCTGTCGTTGAAGCCGGGGTCCTCGACCGGGGTGCCCTCGCCCCACTTGGCGTCGGCGGCCTTCGGCGCCTTGTCCGGGTAGAGGACGTACGGCTGCCCGGCCTCGGCCTTCAGCGTGACCTTCCCGTCCACGGGACGGACGGTTCCGGTCCTGACGCGGCCGTTGTCGGTCAGCTTGTAGACGGTGTACGTGCCCCTGGAGGGCACCGCCCAGCTGCTCGTACCGCCCGACTGGCTGTAGTGGTAGAGCTTCTTGCCGCCGTCCCACGGGAGCAGGTAGTCGGTGCCGCTGAGCACCTTGCGGCCGTGGTCGTAGAAGGTCCGCTTCCCGTCCTCGACCGTGCCGCTCACGCCGCCGGTGAAGGTGATGTCGTTGCCGTTCCAGCGGGTGATCTTCTGCTGCTGGAGGTACTTGGCGGGCAGGTTGCGCTGCCAGATGTTGTCGTAGAAGGCGTTCCAGTCGGTCTCGCCGGTCCAGCCCTCGAACTCGTCGATGGCGCTCTGGCCGAGGACCGGGTCGTTGTTCCAGACGTCCTTCTCGTCGTTGCGGATGAACCGGATGATCTGCGAGTTGAGGCCCTTGTTGGTGGCGCCGCCGTAGTCGAGGTCATTGGCCCAGTGCGACCAGAGGGAGCCGCGCTCGAACTTGTCGGCCCACTCGCTGGAGACGTTCCAGCCCTGCTTCTGGAGGGACTGGAGGGTCTTGTCCGCGATCCAGCCGTGCGTGTAGTAGACGTCGATGTACAGCATGCTGAGGTTGCTGTCCGTCTCGTCGCGCAGCTGCTGGAAGCGCTTGGCCAGGTCGCCGCTGTTGATGTCGCGGCGCTGGTCGATGTAGTAGCTCTGGTTCAGCCAGTTCCAGCCGGGGCTGGACTTGTCGACGAGCTTCTCGTCGAACGCCTTCGCCTCCGGGTAGGCCTCGGTGGCGTTGACGTGGACGCCGAAGGTGGCGCCCCACTTCTTGCCGTCCTTCAGGAGCTCGTTGAGGTCCTTGAGCCCGCCGGCGCGCTTGTTGTAGTTGCCGCCGTAGTCGGGGTGGGCGGAGTCGTGGCCCTCGGAGGCGTACCCCTTGAGCAGCGCGAACTGTCCGAGGCCGTCCGTGGAGAGGGAGATCCGCTTGACGTCGTCGAGGGTGCGCAGGAAGGGGTGGGTGGCCTGGCTGGCGAAGTTGAACGGGATGTGGGTGACGACCCGGTCCGCGGTGTCCTCGCTGCCCGGTGCGACCACGCCGATGGAGCGGAAGGCGACGGCGCCGTCCTGCCAGTCGACGGTCTTGTCGCCGTTGGCGTCGGGCGTGACGACGACCTTCGCCCAGGGCAGGTTGTCGCCGCTCTCCGGCTTCGGGGCGCCCTCGCCCCGGTAGGTCCACTGGCCGGACCAGACGCCGACCCGGGTGGATCCGTCGTCGGCCTTGCGGGCCTGGTGCCAGAAGCGGGCGTCGTCGCCGCCGGTGGCGCCGGCGGGCTTGTCGTACGAGGAGTTGGACTCGACGGCGGCCGCGAGCGATCCGGTGTTGACGATCGCGTAGGTGGCGCCGAGCGGCGCGGCGTCCGCCTTGGTGGCGTCGGTGACCTTGGCGAAGACGTCGGCGGTCCTCGTCGAGTCGGGGTCGAGCTTGGTGAAGGCGGTGGCGGCCCCGGCGTCGGTGCTGGCGACGGAGACGAGGTCGTGGCCGGGGATGTCGATCGTGCCGACCCGGAACGCGGCGGTGTCGCGGACGGCGGTCACCTTGAAGGTGGTGGCGCGTCCGGAGACCGAGAGCGAGGCGTCGATCTCGACGCCGGGCAGATCCGCGAAGGTCAGCGTGTAGCGGGCGGCCGACTTGGTGATCCTGGGCGCGCCCTTCAGCTTCACGTCGTGGGCGGTGCCGTTGAGGGTGACGGCGGTGACCGGCCGGGTGGAGCCGGACAGCTGGTTCCCGGAGGCCCGGTCGGTGTACGTCAGGACGCGCGGGAAGTCGTCCGCGACGGCGACGGCGAGCTGGGCGGAGGCGATGACGGCGCCCGCCGGGACGGCCGATTCGGCCGCGGCGGGCGCGGGGGCGGCGGCTGAGGCGGGGAGGGCGGTCCCCACCAGAGCCAGGACGGCGGCTGAGGCGGCGGCAGCAGCGCCCGCCGTAGTGAATCTTGGCGACATGTGCTCTGCGTAGTCGCCGTGTCCGGACACCGTCAACGGCGTACGACTCCGAGGGCCTCTCCAGTCCAACAACCGCTCCGCGTAAGTCCAAGTAGGCCCACGTGGGACGCGTGGGAAGCGGTACCGGCCGCGTGTTCAGATGTTGATCACGGTGGCCGGTCGCGGACCGGACGGCCCCACCAAGTAGCCACTCGGAGCGTCGAGTTGTGAAGACCTTCGATATTTGAGAGCGCTCTCAGTCACAAGTCTTGACGGTCGCTGCCGCCCTCGCGAGAGTGGTGCGCACCGCGGACGCGCTTGTTCCACCTCCCCGCACCTCCCCGCCCCGCCGCGCCGTCCGCGACCCTCCTGTCCCCCACCGTTCACCAGCCCCCACACACCTCCCCACATCCCCGCATCTCCACATCCCACCCCCCACGCCTCAGGAGTCCTCTCGTGATTTCGCGCCGACTGTTCCTGACGGGCGGCATCGCCGCCTCCGCGACCGCACTCACCTACCCCGTCTGGGGGAGCGCGCTCAGCCCGAGCGCCTCCGCGTCCGCCGCGACCTGCGAACTGGCCCTGGAGAACAAGTCCCTGTCGGGCAAGGTCAACGCCTACGTCACCGGCCACGAGCAGGGCACCGACCAGTGGGTGCTGCTGCGGGCCGACGGCAGCGTCTACCACCCCGAGTCCCCGGCGGCCCCGCAGACCCCGCTGCCGGTGGACTGCGCCATCCCGCTGAACGCGGCGGGCGGCGCGCCCGTCGTGGTCACGCTCCCCCAGATGTACGGGGCGCGGGTCTACTTCGTGCACGACGACACCCTGGACTTCTTCCTCAACCCGGGCCCCGCCCTCGTCGAACCGGCCTTCGCCACGCCCACGGACGTGAACTACGGGCGCACCTGGTCGTTCTGCGAGTTCACCTTCAACCCGCAGCAGCTGTACGCGAACATCAGCTACGTCGACCTGGTGACCGCGCTGCCGATCGGCCTGACCCTCCAGGGCGACACCACGCACACCGTGGCCCCGCTCCCGGACGGCGCGGTCCAGAGGATCGCCGACGACCTCACCGCCCAGGCCGCCGCCGACGGGCAGCCGTGGGACCAGCTGGTGAAGCGCGGTTCCGACGGCAACGTACTGCGGGTCATCTCGCCGCAGAACCTGATGGCGTCGTCCGGCGGCGGCGACATGCCCTTCGGGAACCTGTTCACCTCACAGGTCGACGAGGTCTGGGAGAAGTACCGCTCGACGGACCTGCGGATCGACCTCCAGGGCGGTCGCGGCGTCCTCGCCGGACGGGTCAGCGGCGACACCCTGACCTTCGACGGCGGGCACACCTTCTCCAAGCCCACCTCGCAGGACATCTTCACCTGCAACGGCGGCCCGTTCGCCAACAACCCGGCGGACAACGACGACAAGAAGGCCCTGCTGGCCCGGATCGCGGCCGGCTTCAACCGCTCGATCATGCTCAGTCACCCTGACCAGCCGAACGGCACCACGGTGGCGGACTACTACAAGGGCGATGTGACCAACCACTGGTCGCGGATCGTGCACGCCAACAGCCCGATCGGCTACGCGTTCCCGTACGACGACGTACGCCCCGACGGCGAACCGGACGTCTCGGGTGCCGCGAACGACGGCAACCCGACGCGCTTCACCGTGAGCGTCGGCTCCTGAACTCCCCCACAGAGACCGGCAGTGCCCCCGTCCGGGCGGGACGGGGGCCCTGCCCTGTGCGGGCCCGTACGGACACGGCCTGAAAGCGGGCGCCGAAACGGTGCCGCAGCCCGCCGTCCGGGGCGCGGTCCGTGGTGCAGCCGGACAGGAGCGCGGCGCATCCCACGCAGACGAACACCGTCCAGCGGGTGATCTGATTCATCAGCCCATTCCCATCGGCTCGCGAACACCCGTCTCATAAACAGGCGTTCATATAAAGCACTTACGACAACGGGCAACAAATGGGAATTGATCCATTGGTCGAACCGGTGACGGCGCACACCCACCGGCCTCGAATTCCGTTCCTTTCCCGGTAGCCGCCGGCTCCCCTACCTGGGAGGACGGGTCATTCATCGCGGCTCGCCAACTCGCCTTACGAACAGGGTCCTTGACGCCACATCGCGGTCCGCGACACCGTGCCGTCATGCGACAGAAGAGAATGGCTCAGCTGGTGGCCGCGGTCGTGGCCACCGCCGGAATACTCTTTTCCGTTCCGGCCACCGCCCAGGCGGCACCCACCCCCCACCACGGCCTGCGTTCGTTCCAGGCGGCTCACGGGCTCCGGCCCACCGGTACGGTCGACGCGGCGACCGCCCGGTCGCTCCGGGCGGCTCCGGACAGCGAACTGCGGACGGTCTTCACGGTCGCCGCAGACCTCGGGCCGGACGAGCTCGCCAACGCCCGGACCGTCATCGGCGTCGGCAAGGGCGCCCAGATCCCCGAGCAGGGGCAGGTCATCGCGCTGATGACGGCCATGCAGGAATCGAAGTTCGTCAACTACCTGACCCCGGTCGACCACGACTCGCTCGGCATCTTCCAGCAGCGGCCCAGCACCGGCTGGGGCACCCCGGAACAGATCACGGACGTCCCCACGTCGTCCAAGTCCTTCTACGGGGTGGCACCGTTCGGCAGCAATCCTGGCCTGATCCAGATCGCGAACTGGCAGAACAGGCCGCCGGGCGAGGTGTGCCAGGCCGTGCAGGTGTCGGCCTTCCCCGACGCCTACGCCCAGTGGGAGCAGTTCGCCCGCGACCTGCTGGCCCAGGAGAGCCCCACCGTCGACCCGATCTACTGAGGCCCCTACCCCACCGCTCCCCCCATGCACAGGCGCCCCCGTCCTTCCGGACGGGGGCGCCTGTGTGTGCGGGCGGGGGCTCAGACCGGGGAGCCCACCGCGAGTTCCCGCCGGGCCCGTGCCGCGGCGCCGACCGGTACGGCGTCGGCGCCCAGGCCGGACCTGACCAGCCGGACGGGGTGACCGCTCACCGGCGGTTCCTCGGCCAGCGACGCGTCGATGACCGGGCCCAGCAGCGGCCAGGCGTGGCTGACCCCGCCGCCCACGACCACCGTCGTGATGTCGACGACGCCCGCCGTCATCACGATGGCCCGAGCGATGCCGGCACCGGCGGCCCGGTACACCGCTAGGGCGTCCCCGTCACCGCGCTCCGCCGCCCCCGCGACCTCGCGGGCGGTCAGCCGGCGGCCGGTGCGCTCCGTGTAGCGGGCGCCGATGGAGCGGCCGGCGGCCAGGGTCTCCAGGTGCCCGCGCCCGCCGCACGAGCAGAGCAGGTCGCCGAAGCCGGGGATGTGCCCGATCTCGCCGGCCGCGCCGTGCGGGCCGGTGAACAGCCTGCCACCGCTCCACAGCGCGCCGCCGACGCCGGTGCCGAGGGTGATGCCGAGGACGTCCGGCTCGTCCCGGACCGCGCCGCCCGACGTCTCCCCGTACAGGAAGGCGTTGACGTCGTTGTCCAGGAAGGCCGGGACGCCCAGCGCGTCCTGGACGGCGTCCGTCACCCCGAAACCGGCCCAGCCGGTGAAGGAGTCGCTGGCCACCAGGATGTGACCGGTACCGGAGTCCACGACACCCGCGGCGCCGACCCCGCAGCCGGTGAGCCGCCCGTGGGTGCGCTCCAGCAGCGGGGTCAGCGCGTCCAGGGCCGCGCGGATCATGGCCGGGCCGCCGTGCGCCGCCGGGGTGGCGGTCTCGGCCCGGTCCAGGACGGTGAGGTCCTCGTCGCACAGGACCACCTGTGTGGTGGTGCCGCCGATGTCCACGCCCGCGAAGAGCGTGCGGTCGTACGGGTTCATGCCCGGTCCTCCGTCCGGCCGGCCGAGAGTGCGGCCAGGCGCTCGGCCCTGCGGCCGCGCTGGATCACCGGGTCCGGCACCGGTACGGCGGCCAGCAGGCCGCGCGTGTAGTCGGTCTCCGGGTGCAGGAGGGTCGCCCCGGTGGGGCCCTGCTCCTGGATCCGGCCACCCCGCAGCACGACGACGCGCTGCGCGAAGTGCTGGACGACGGCCAGGTCGTGCGAGACGAAGAGGCAGGCGAACCCGAGCTCGTCCTGGAGCTCGGAGATCACTTCCAGTACGGCCTGCTGCACGCTCACGTCGAGCGCGCTGGTGGGTTCGTCGGCGACCAGCAGCCGTGGCTCAAGGACCAGCGCGCGGGCGAGGCTCACCCGCTGGCGCTGACCGCCGGACAGCTCCCGGGGGGCCCGGTCCGCGACCTCGCGCGGCAGCCGGACGCGGTCGAGGATGGCGGCCACCTTGCTCCGGCGGTCCTTGGCGGAGATGCCCCGGTGGTGGACCCTGAGCGGCTCGGCGACGCATTCGCCGACCGTCATCCGGGCGTCCAGCGAGGCGACCGGGTCCTGGAGGACGACGCCGATGCCGGCCCGCAGCGCGCGCCGGGCCCGGGAGCGGGTGCGCGCCAGGTCCGTGCCGAACAGGGAGACCGTGCCGGAACTCGGCGCGATCAGACCGAGCGCGACCCGGGATGCGGTGGACTTGCCGGAACCCGACTCGCCCACCAGCCCCAGGGTCTGGCCGGGGTGCACGGCGAACGAGACACCGTCCAGCGCCCGCACGGCGTTCCTGCCCCGGCCGAAGTCCACGCAGACATCGCGGAGTTCGGCCACCGGCTCGGCGTCCGGGCTCGCGCTGGAGGCGGCCGGGGCCGCCTGTCCCGCCTCGGCCACGGAGAGCCGGGGCACGGCGGCCAGCAGGCGGCGGGTGTAGTCGTGGGACGGCCGCAGGAGCACGTCCTCGACCGGTCCGGTCTCCACGATCTCGCCCCGGTACATCACGGCGACCCGGTCAGCGAAGTCCGCGACGACACCCATGTTGTGGGTGACCAGCAGGACGCCGGTACCGGTCTCCGCGGCGAGCCGGCGCAGCAGGTCGAGGATCTCGGCCTGCACCGTGACGTCCAGCGCGGTGGTCGGCTCGTCCGCGATCAGCAGGGCCGGGTTGTTGGCGATGGCCATCGCGATGACGACGCGCTGGCGCTGCCCGCCGGAGAGCTGGAAGGGATAGGCCGTGGCCCGCTTCTCCGGTTCGGGGATGCCGACCTTGCGCAGGAGCGCGACGGCCTCCGCGGCGGCTTCCTTGGCGGGGATCTCGCGGTGGTTGCGGATCACCTCGGCGATCTGCCTGCCGACACGGGTCAGTGGGTCGAGGGCGGTGGCCGGTTCCTGGAAGACCATGGAGGCGGTCCGGCCGCGCAGCGAGGCGAGGTCGCTCTCGCGGGCGCCGACCACCTGGGTGCCCGCGATGACGGCGCTGCCGGTGGATCGGGCGTTGCCGGTCAGCAGGCCCATCGCGGCGAGCGCGATGGTGGACTTGCCGGAGCCCGACTCGCCGACCAGGGCGAGCGTCTCGCCGGGCCGGACGTGCAGGGAGACACCCCGGACGGCCGGCACCTCGCCGGTCTCCGTGGTGAAGACGACGCCGAGGTCGTCGAGTTCGAGTATCGGTCCGGCCGGCGTTGCGGCGGGACCCTTGGTGACGGTCATCCGCGTCCCCTCACGTCGAATGCGTCGCGGAGCCCGTCCCCGATCGCGTTGAACGCCCAGACCACCAGGATGATGGCCAGGCCCGGCGGAATGATGAGCCACCAGTAGCCGGAGTACGCGGCGGTGAGACCGGCCGACAGCATGCCGCCCCAGTCGGTGGCCGGGGGCTGGACGCCCAGGCCCAGGTAGGAGACGTAGGCGATGAGCAGGATGGCGTCGGCGATCTGGAAGGTGGCCGCGACGATGATGGTGGAGACCGAGTTCGGCAGGATGTGCCGGATGATGGCCCGGCCGTGCGTCCCGCCGATCGCCCGGAGCGTCAGCACGTAGTCGCGGTTCTTCAGGCTCAGCGTCTCCGCCCTGATCAGGCGCGACGGCACCAGCCAGGAGACGAAGCCCAGGATGACGATCATTCCCGTCAGGTCCGGGGTGGTGATCGCCGAGACGACCAGCAGGATGAAGAGCGCCGGGATCGCGATCCCGGCGTCCACGACGCGCATCATGACCGCGTCGACCCAGCCGCCCGCGTAGCCGGCGACGGCGCCCCACAGGGTGCCGATGACAGTGGCCAGCACGCCCGCGGCGAGACCGACGATCAGCGACACCTTGCCGCCGTACATGAGCCGGCCCAGCACGTCGTGGCCGACGGCGTCGGTGCCCAGCCAGTGCGAGCCGCTGGGCGCGAGGTTGACCTGCTGGAGCATCGTGTGGGTCTGGTCCGTGGAGTACACCAGCGGACCGACGAAGCAGAACAGGAAGAAGAAGGCCACCACGCCGAGTCCGACCACGGCGAGCCGGTTGCGGCGGAAGCGGCGCAGCGCGAGGCGGGAGCCCGACGCCGCGGGGGCGGTGGCCGTGGCGGGCACCTGGCCCGGCTGGATGACGGCGCTCATGCCCGGCCTGCCTTCACTCGGGGGTCGATGACACGCTGGACGATGTCGGCGAGGAGCGTGCCGGTCACCGTGGCGACCGCGATGACGAGCACGCAGCCCAGGAGCACCGGGTAGTCGGAGGACTGGGCGGCGGTCCAGAAGAGCAGTCCCATGCCGGGGTAGTTGAAGAGCTGCTCGACCACCAGCGCGCCGCCGAACAGCACCGGCACGTAGTAGCCGAGCATGGCGACCACGGGCGTCAGCGAGTTGCGGAACACATGGCGCCACAGGAGGGCGCGGGAGCGGGTTCCGCCGGCCCGCGCCGTCCTGACGTAGTCCTCGGAGAGGTTCTCCAGGGTGGCCGCCCGCATGTAGCGGCTGAACACCGCGATCATCGAGGCGGCGCCCGCGACCACCGGCAGGACCAGTGCCTGCGGATCGGAGATCACCTGGGCGAGCGTGTCGCCCTGTGGTGCCTGGGAGGGGAACCACGGCAGCGTCTGGCTGAACACCAGCACCAGGATCAGCCCGAGGAAGTACACGGGCGTGGAGTAGGCGATGAAGCTCAGCGTGGTGATGACGTAGTCCGCCGGCTTGTTGCGCCGCATGGCCTGCCACATGCCCAGCGGGATCGCCAGCACCAGGCCGACGACCGCCGACAGGACGGTGAGCAGCAGGGTCTTCGGCAGCCGCTCGGTGATGAGCTGGGAGACCGGCTCGTTGAGGGTGTACGAGGTCCCGAAGTCGCCGTGCAGCAGCTGGTTCAGGTAGTAGAAGTACTGCACGGGCAGCGGCTTGTCGAGGCCCTGTTCGTGGTTGAAGGACGTGATCTGCTGCGGGGTGGCCTGCGGGCCGAGGATCCCGCGTGCGGGACCCCCGGGCAGGGCGTGCAGCAGACCGAAGACCACGATCGTCACGATGACGATCACCACGACGGCCTGGAGGACCCGCCTGATCAGGTAAGAGGAAGTGCTCATGTGTATTCCGGTCGCTTCGGCTCAGTGATGCGCATGGTCGCCAACCGGGCTTACTTGTTGGTCCACTTCCACATGGCGGGGTGGAAGTTGGCCAGCGAGTCCTGGGCGAAGCCGCCGAGGCCGCTCTTGACCACGGAGACCTGGTAGTCGGGTTCCGGCAGCCAGACCACCGGAAGGTCCTCGGCCAGGGCGGCGCTGTACTTCTGCATGGCGACGGCGGAGGAGTCGGTGGTGGTCTCGCCGATCAGCTTGTCCACGGCGGGGTTGGTGTAGCTGCCGAAGTTGGAGGCGCCGCCGGTGGCGAAGAGGGAGTCACCGCTCGGGTAGGCCGGGAAGTACCAGCTGCCCGCGCTGCCGAAGAAGGAGAGCTGCCACTTGCAGCCGGAATCGCCGGCCTTGCACTGGCCTGCCTGCGCGAGAACCGAGTTGACCGGCGCGGTCTTGATGGAGAAGCCGATGCCGGACTTGGCGAAGGACGACTGGAGGGCGCTCATCAGGTTGTCGGTCACGGTCGAGCCGGACTGCGACAGCACCTGCATCTGGAACTTCGTGCCCTTGTCGACCCCGGCGCCGCACTGGTCGTCGCCGCTGCCCGGGTGGGTGCAGACCATGGTGGAGCCCTGCTGGGTCCAGCCGTGGTCGGTGAGCAGCTTCTTCGCCTTGGCGGTGGAGAAGGGGTACGGGTTGTTCTTCTGCTTCGCGGAGACGAAGGCGGAGGTCTGGCCCTGCGGGACGGGTCCGTAGGTCGAGACGGCGGTGCCGTTGAAGATCACCTTGGAGAGGGTCGCCTGGTCCACCGACATCTGGATCGCCTGGCGGGCGTAGAGCTGCTTGAAGACCGGGCCCATGGTGGGGTTGTTGAAGTTGTAGGGCATGTACGTGATCGCCCAGCCGGCCCACGGCTTGAGGGTGTAGCCCTTGGCGGTGAAGGACGCTTCCTGGCTGAGGTTGGTGGCGTTGATGTAGCCGTAGTCGACCGTGCCGGCGCGGAGTGCGTTCTCCTCGGCGTCCGCGGTGGTGAACGGGAGCAGGTTCACCGTCTTGATGTTGGCCTTGCCGCCGCCGTCGTACTTGGCGTTGGCCAGGAGCTGCACCTTGCCCGCCGTCGAGAACGACTTGATGGTGTACGGGCCGCTGACCGTCTTCCAGAGCGGGTCGGTGGCGTAACCGGAGATCTTCTTGGCGGCGGTGTTGAGGTACGCCCAGACCTTCTTGGCGCCCGCGGGGGTGAGGTCGAGGTCCGACACCTTGCCCGCGTCGCTGGTCTTGTCCCAGACGTGCTGCGGCATCGGGCGGATCATGCTCAGCTCGTTGGCGAGCATCCACTGCGTGTTGTACGCCTTGTCGAACGTGATCGTGAAGTGCGTGTCGTCCACGATCTTCAGCGAGGTCCAGTTGTCCGGCGCCTTGCCCGGGCTGTAGCTGGCCCAGTCGCCCTTGTTGGCCTTGACCAGGTTGAACCAGAACTGCACGTCGCGCGAGGTGATCTTCTCGCCGTCGCTCCAGTGCCGGTCGCCGAGGGTGATCTTGACGCTCTTGCTGTCCTTCGCGAAGTCGGCGCCGGTGGCCAGCGAGTTGTTCTTGTTCCAGCCGACCTTGCCGGTGGAGCCGTCGTACGCGATCAGCGGTTCCCAGAGGGACTGGGATATGGAGGCGTTGTTGGTGTTCAGGTGGGAGGCGGTACCGACCGGGAGGATCCAGTTCGGTGTGAAGTTCGCCGGCAGCGCGTAGTTGATGCTGTCCTTCGAGCCGGCCCCGGACGAGGTCGTGCCCCCGCCGGAACAGCCGGACAGCAGAACGGCCGCCGTGGTGGCGACGCCCGCGGTGAGGGCCCAGCGGCGGCTGTTCGCCGTGCGGGTAAGGATCATGACTCTCCTCGGAGTGAAAGGGCCCGCAGCCGCTCAGGGGGGTCGGCGCTGCGTTCACGACAGCTAACGCCGCCATTGCCGAAGAAACAAACAAGAATTAATAACAAGTAAGTTACTGCACTTTCGACGAAAGCCCTCTCGTCCCATTTGGCCCGACAAATTGGGGTGCTTTGGGGTGATATAGGGGATTTTACGGGTGACGTACTTCCTTCACGACGCTGTTCCCCTGTGCGAAGTGCGGGCGTATCGTCTTCGCCACCTACCCCGTTGCGGAAGTAACTTTGTACATGACTGGAATAAGTGCGTGGGACCGCAAGGCCACGAAAGGGACCCCGTCCCTCGCCGTGCGGGTCCTGGAACTCGTCGCATCGGGCGAGGCGACGTCACGTACCGAACTCGCCAGACGCCTCGGGGCCGCCGCCTCCACCGTCTCGCTCACCGTGGGGCATCTGGTGGACCGCGGCCTGGTCGCGGAGGAGGGCACCCAGTCCTCCACCGGCGGACGCCCCCGCAAGGCGCTGAGGATCGGGAGCCGTGACGAGTTCGCCGTCGCCGCCGACCTCGGCGGCCGGCACGCCAGGATCGGCGTGGTGCTTCCGGGCGGCGGCCTGACCGACGTCTCCACGGTCCCCTTCCTGATCGCCGACGGCCCGGAGGCGGCTCTGCCCCGGCTGGCCGAGGCCCTGGAAGCGCTGGCGGAACAGCGCGGCCCCGGCCGCCTGCGCGGGGTCGGGCTCTCGCTGCCCGGACCCGTGGACATCGCCTCCGGTTCCGTCGTACGGCCCTCCCGGATGCCCGGCTGGAACCGCTTCCCGGTCGCCGCCTGGCTGGAGGAGCGCTTCGGGGTCCCGGCGGCCGTGGACAACGACGCCAACTGCATGGCGGTCGGGGAACACACCGTCCGGCTCGACGGGAACGCCCCGACGATCATGGTGAAGATCGGCTCCGCGATCGGCGCGGGCGTGATGGCCGAGGGGCGTCTCTACCGGGGCGCGACCGGCGCCGCTGGGGACATCACCCACATCCGGATCGACGCGGGTGCCGGCATCCCCTGCTCCTGCGGCAACACCGGCTGCCTGGAGACCGTGGCGTCCGGCGCCGCGCTGGTCCGCATCCTGCGCGAGCGCGGGGCCGATGTGAGCAGCACGGAGGACGTGGCCCGACTGGCCCTGGACGGCGATCCGCTGGCCACCCGCACGGTCCGCAGGGCCGGCGACTACCTGGGCCAGGTGCTGGCCGCCAACGTCAACTTCTTCAACCCGGACGCCGTCTACCTCGGCGGCATCCTCTCCACCCTGGAGCAGTTCGTCGCCGCGGTGCGCAGCCGGCTCTACGAGAGCTGCCACCCGCTCGTCACCGAGCACCTCACCATCGAGCGGACCAGGCTCGGCGCGGACGCCGGACTGGTCGGCGCCGGGCAGTTCGCCCTGCAACGCGCCCTGGCCCAAGCCCTGCACGAGGTGGGCGGAGCCGAACGGTTCGGCACTCTCGCCCCCCGTCACGTCTGATACCCGACCCCCTACGAGGAGCCATGTCGCAATCCCGCACCGCCGCATCCCGCCCGGTCATCGCCATCGCTGGGCTCGGCATCGAGTCCTCCACCTTCTCCCCCGCCCGGACCGGGGCCGCCGCCTTCCACCCCTCGCGCGGCGCCGAGGTGCTGGACCGCTACCCCTTCCTGGCCGCCGGTGAGGAACTGCGCGAGGCGGCCGACTGGCACGGCGCCCTGGTCGGCAAGTCGTTGCCGGGCGGCACCGTCACCGCCGAGGCCTGGATCGAGCTGACCGACGAGCTGATCGAACGGCTCGCCGCGCTGCCCCGCCCGGACGGCCTCTGGTACGACATTCACGGCGCGATGACCGTGGAGGGCATCGACGACGCCGAGGTGGTCCTGCTGGACCGCATCCGCGCGACCGTCGGCCCCGACGTCATCATCTCCACCTCGATGGACCTGCACGGCAACGTCTCCCGCGAGCTCGTCCACGGCAGCGACCTGATCACCTGCTACCGGATGGCCCCGCACGAGGACCACATGGAGACCAAGGAGCGGGCCGTCCGCAACCTGGTGGAGCTGCTGACCTCCGGCGCGCCCCGCCCGGTCAAGGCCTGGGTGCCGGTGCCGGTGCTGCTGGCCGGCGAGCAGACCTCCACCCGGATCGAGCCCGCCAGGAGCGTGTACGCGGCGGTGGACGGCGTCGAGGCCATGGACGGCGTGACCGACGCCGCGATCTGGGTCGGCTACGCCTGGGCCGACGAACCCCGCAACCGCGCCGTCGTGGTGGTCACCGGCACCGACCGGGCCGCGGTGTCCGCCGGTGCGGAGCGGCTGGCCGAGGGATTCTGGAAGGCCCGCGACGACTTCGACTTCGTCGCCCCGACCGGCACCTTCGACGGAATCCTGGACGAGGCCCTGGGCTCGGACCAGCGCCCGTACTTCATCAGCGACACCGGGGACAACCCGACCGCCGGCGGTTCCGGTGACATGACCTGGGGGCTGACCCGGCTGCTGGCCCGCCCGGAGTTCCAGAAGGACGACGGCCCGGTCGTCATCTACGCCTCCGTGCCGGGCCCGACGGCCGTCGCGACGGCCGTCGCCGCCGGGGTCGGCGCCACCGTCACGGTCACCGCCGGGGCGGAGGTGGACGACCGGCACGCGGGCCCGGTGACCCTGACCGGCACGGTGCACTCCGTCCGGCACGGCGACCGCGACGCCCGGACCGAGGTCGTGATCCGGGTCGGCAGTGTGTACGCGATCCTCACGGAGCTCCGTAAGCCCTACCACCACGAGGCCGACTTCACCGGCCTCGGCCTCGACCCGCGCGGCGCCGACGTCGTGATCGTGAAGATCGGCTACCTGGAGCCCGAGCTCTTCGACATGTCGGTCGGCTGGAAGATGGCGCTCACCCCCGGCGGTGTGGACCAGGACCTGGTGCGCCTGGGCCACCACCGCATCCGCCGCCCGATGTTCCCGTTCGACCGGGAGATGGCGGACCCGGACCTGTCGGCCCGCGTCATCCCCGCCTCCGACCAGCCGCTGACCGGGGACGACGAGTGACCGCCCGTCCCCCCCTGGAGATCGCCGTCACCTCACCGGCAGGCGCCCGCGCCGCCAGGGAGAACGGCGCGGACCGGGTCGAGCTCTGCACCGCGCTGGAGCTGGGCGGACTGACCCCGTCGGCCGCGCTGGTCGAGGCGGTCGCGGCCGAGGGGCTGCCGGCGCAGGTGCTGGTCAGGTGCCGGCCCGGCGACTTCGTCCACGACGCGGAGGAGATCGCGCTGATGGCCGCGGAGGTGCGGTCCGTCATCGCCTCCGGCGCCGCCGGGGTGGTCATCGGCGCGCTCACCGCGGACGGCGCCCTGGACACGGACGCGGTCGCCCGGCTCGCCGACGCGGCCCGCGCCTCGGGCCGCCCGGTGGAGGTGACCCTGCACCGGGCCGTCGACCAGTCCGCGGACCCGGTGGCCACCGCCGCGCTGCTGCCCTCGCTCGGTCTGACCAGGGTCCTCACCTCGGGCGGCGCACCGGCCGCGGCCGACGGACTGGAGACGATCACCGCCATGGTCGCCGCCGCACCCGGCGTACAGGTGATGGCCGGTGGCGGTGTGCGCCTCTCCGACATCCCGGCGCTGGCCTCCGCCGGCGTCGCCTCCGTCCACCTCTCCGCCAAGACCCGCGCCCCGCGCCGGCTCGGCGGCAGCTGGATACCGCTCGGCGCGGGCGGGGCGTCGGCCGAGCAGGACACCCACTTCGTCACCGACCCCGAGGTCGTCGCCGGGGCGCGACGGGCCCTGGACGCGGTGGGCTGAGCACCGCGCCCACGCATGACGGCGCCCCCGCCCGGGATTCCGGGGGGGGGCGCCGTCATGCG
>NZ_JBHVOI010000024.1:0-34387 GCF_042887885.1 Streptomyces sp. NPDC057900 | reverse complement strand
CCGGCCCCCCCCCGCCGTGCCCCTGCCGCGGGCCGCCGGGTCCTGAGGGTCCGGGCCCCCGGTACTCCCGGGGGTCCCGGCTCCCCCGAGGGGGAGCCGGGACCGCGTGCTTTCCGTCGCTTACGCGAACGGGTCGAACTCCTGGTACTCCTTGCTGATGTCGTCGCGCTCTTCCTCGCGGTCGCGACGGCGCTGCGCGGCCGGGCGCGGCTCCTCCAGGCGGTGGTCCTCGCCACGGCGGCCGAGCATCTCGGCGCCGGCGCTCACGGTCGGCTCCCAGTCGAAGACGACGGCGTTGTCCTCGGCGCCGATGGCCACTCCGTCGCCCGCGCGGGCGCCCGCCTTGCGCAGCGCGTCCTCGACACCGAGCCGGTTCAGCCGGTCCGCGAGGTAGCCGACGGCCTCGTCGTTGTTGAAGTCGGTCTGGCGCACCCAGCGCTCCGGCTTCTCGCCGCGCACCCGGTAGATGCCGTCGTCCTCCAGCTTCACGGTGAAACCGGCGTCGTCCACGGCCTTGGGCCGGATGACGATGCGGGTCGCCTCCTCCACCGGCTTCGCGGCGCGCGCCTCTGCGATGACACCGGCCAGCGCGAAGGAGAGCTCCTTGAGCCCGGTGCGGGCGACGGCGGACACCTCGAAGACGCGGTAGCCGCGGGCCTCCAGGTCCGGGCGGATCATCTCCGCGAGGTCCTGGCCGTCCGGGATGTCGATCTTGTTGAGGACGACGATGCGGGGCCGGTCCTCCAGACCCCCGTACAGCTTCAGCTCCTCCTCGATCATGTCGAGGTCGGAGAGCGGGTCGCGGTCGGACTCCAGCGTCGCCGTGTCCAGTACGTGCACGAGGACCGAGCAGCGCTCGACGTGGCGCAGGAACTCCAGGCCGAGGCCCTTGCCCTGGCTGGCTCCCGGGATCAGGCCGGGGACGTCCGCGATGGTGTAGACGGTGGAGCCCGCGGTGACGACGCCGAGGTTCGGGACCAGGGTCGTGAACGGGTAGTCCGCGATCTTCGGCTTGGCGGCCGACAGGACCGAGATCAGCGAGGACTTGCCCGCGCTCGGGTAACCCACCAGGGCCACGTCCGCGACGGTCTTGAGCTCCAGGACGATGTCCCGGCTCTCGCCGGGCTCGCCGAGCAGCGCGAAGCCGGGGGCCTTGCGCCGGGCGGAGGCCAGTGCGCCGTTGCCGAGGCCGCCCCGGCCGCCCTGACCGGCGACGAACATGGTGCCCTGGCCGACCAGGTCCGCGAGGACGTTGCCGTCCTTGTCGAGCACGACGGTGCCGTCCGGCACGGGCAGGATCAGGTCCTGGCCCTCCTTGCCGGTGCGGTTGTCACCGGCACCGGGCTGGCCGTTGGTGGCCTTGCGGTGGGGGTGGTGGTGGTAGTCGAGGAGGGTGGTGACGGCCTGGTCGACGATCAGGGTCACATCGCCGCCGCGGCCGCCGTTGCCGCCGTCCGGGCCGCCGAGCGGCTTGAACTTCTCACGGTGAACGGAGGCGCAGCCGTGGCCCCCGTTACCCGCGGCGGCATGCAGCTCGACGCGGTCCACGAAGGTGGTCATGGTTGGAACCTCCAGTTACATACGTGCAGAAAAGTCTCGCTCGTGCCCCCTCAGGAGCAACACGCGAAAGGCGGACCCACTTCCCGGAACAGGAAGTGAGGTCCGCCTCCACGTCAAACCGCTCGACGAGCGCCGAAAATCAGCCGGCGATCGGAACGATGTTCACGACCTTGCGGCCACGGTGCGTGCCGAACTCGACCGCACCGGCGGCGAGGGCGAACAGCGTGTCGTCGCCGCCACGGCCGACGCCCGTGCCCGGGTGGAAGTGGGTGCCGCGCTGGCGGACCAGGATCTCACCGGCGTTGACGGCCTGACCGCCGAAGCGCTTCACGCCGAGCCGCTGAGCATTGGAATCGCGCCCGTTCCGAGTGGACGATGCGCCCTTCTTATGTGCCATGTCTCCTCAGTCCCTTACTTCGCAGCCGCGGGGATACCGGTGACCTTGATCGCCGTGTACTGCTGGCGGTGACCCTGGCGACGGCGGTAGCCGGTCTTGTTCTTGTAGCGAAGGATGTCGATCTTCGCGCCCTTGTGGTGGTCCACGATCTCGGCCTGGACCTTGATGCCGTCAAGCACCCACGGGTCGCTGGTCACGGCGTCGCCGTCGACAACGAGCAGGGTAGAGAGCTCTACCGTGTCGCCAACCTTGGCGGTGGGAATCTTGTCAACCTCAACGATGTCGCCGACAGCAACCTTGTGCTGGCGACCACCGCTGCGCACGATGGCGTACACGCGGATCTCACTCTCACTCGAAGACGGAACCCCTGAAGCCAGCCGCTCACACGGGCCCGAAGACCCGAGACGATCCGGATTGGACGAGCGGCCTCTCCCGTACGAGCGGGAGGTCAGTGCTCAGAGGTGTGGCGAAACAAACGCCGACGGTCAAGATTACGGGGCCCGGGACACCCCGGTCAAACCGGGTCCCGTTTCAGGCCCCGGCCGCCGCGACGTAGCCGGCGTAGGCCTCCCTGATCCCGTCCTGGGACAGGTTCAGGTGTTCCAGGATCGTGTACCGGCCCGGCCTGGTCCGGGGCGCGAACTCGACCACGGAGACGAACTCGTCCACGCTGAACCCGATCTCCCGCGCCGTGACCGGCAGACCGTGGCGCCGCAGCGTCGCCGCCATCCGCGCGGACTCCTGGTGGGCGCCGCGCAGATACATGGCGAAGGCCGCGCCCAGACCGCACTGCTCCCCGTGGCTGGCCGCCCGCCGGGGGAACAGCAGGTCGAAGGCGTGGTTGATCTCGTGGCAGGCACCGGAGGCGGGCCGGCTGTCGCCCGCGACCGACATCGAGATCCCGGTGAGCACCAGCCCCTCCGCCAGCACCTGGAGGAACCGGTCCTCGTCCAGGGACCCGGGGTGGCGCAGCACGGCTTCGCCGGCCTGCCGGGCCATCGCCGCGGCCAGTCCGTCGATGTCCTCGCCGTTGACCCGGTGGGCGAGCTCCCAGTCCGCCACGGCGGAGATGTTCGAGAGCGCGTCCCCGATCCCGGACCGCACGAAGCGGACCGGGGCCTCACGGATGATGTCGAGGTCGATGACGACGGCGATCGGGTTCGGGACCCCGTACGAGCCCCGGCCCGCGTCGTTGTCCAGCGTCGCCACCGGGGAGCACAGACCGTCGTGCGACAGGTTCGTCGCCACGGCGACCAGCGGCAGCCCGATGCGGGCCGCCGCGAACTTGGCACAGTCGATGATCTTGCCGCCGCCGAGGCCGACCACGGCGTCGTACCGCCCGGACTTCATGGCCTCCGCGAGCTTGACGGCGTCGTTCAGCGTGCCGCCGCCCACCTCGAACCAGGAAGCACCGGGCAGGCTGTCCGAGAGCCGCTCCCGCAGCGCCCGGCCGGAACCCCCGCTGATCGCTATCGCCAGCTTCCCGGAGCCGGAGATGCGCTGATCGGCCAGGACACCCGCCAGATCCGCCAGCGCGCCGGCCCGGATGTCGACGACGACCGGCGCGGGGATCAGCCGGGTCAGTACTGGCACGCGATGGTCCTCCCCTTGGCCAGGTCCTCGTGGTTGTCGATCTCCACCCACTTGATGTCGCCGATCGGCTCCACGTCGACCTTGAAGCCGCGGTTGACGAGCTCCTGGTAGCCGTCCTCGTAGTAGAGGTCCGGGTCCCGCTCGAAGGTGGTCTTCAGCGCGTCGGCCAGCTCCGCGGCCGCCTCGCCCTCGATGAGGGTGACACCGATGTACTCGCCGGTGGCCTCCGCCGGGTCCATCAGCTTGGTGATCCGCTGGACACCCTTGCCCTCCTCGACGACGACCTTCATCTCCTCGTCGGCGAGCTTCTTCACCGTGTCGAGGGCGAGGATGATCTTCTTGCCGTCGCCGCGGGCGGCCAGCAGCGTCTTCTCCACGGAGACCGGGTGCACGGTGTCGCCGTTGGCGAGGATCACGCCGTCCTTGAGGGCGTCACGGCCGCACCAGAGGGAGTAGGCGTTGTTCCACTCCTCCGCCTTGTCGTTGTCGATCAGCGTGAGGGTGACGCCGTACTTGGCCTCAAGGGCGGCCTTGCGCTCGTACAGGGCCTCCTTGCGGTAGCCCACGATGATCGCGACCTCGGTCAGACCGACCTCGGCGAAGTTGCCCAGGGTCAGGTCGACGACGGTCAGGCTCTCCTCGTTCCCCTCGGGGCCGACCGGCACCAGGGCCTTGGGCAGCGTGTCGGTGTAGGGGCGCAGACGACGGCCTGCGCCGGCCGCCAGAATCATGCCGATCATGAGGGTTCTCCTTGTTCCTCGGTGGGCCATGGTGGCCTGGGTGCGTGTATCCCGGGTGGGTGGATCCGGGTGCTGTACGGGAACGGCCCCGACAGCCTCTCAGAGCTCGGCCGCCACGTAACCGCGCAGCCAGCTGCGGAAGTCGGGGCCCAGGTCCTCGCGCTCGCAGGCGAGCCTGACGATGGCCCGCAGATAGTCGCCCCGGTCGCCGGTGTCGTAGCGGCGGCCGCGGAAGACGACGCCGTGGACCGGGCCGCCGAGCCGCTCGTCGGCGGCCAGCTGCTGGAGCGCGTCCGTCAGCTGGATCTCGCCGCCCCGGCCCGGCTCCGTCTCGCGCAGCACGCCGAAGACCGCGGGGTCCAGGACGTAGCGCCCGATGACGGCCAGGTTGCTGGGCGCCTCGCCCGGCTCCGGCTTCTCGACCAGCCCGGTGACCCTCACCACGTCGTCCTGCGCGGTGGCCTCTGCCGCGGCGCAGCCGTACAGGTGGATCTGCTCGGGCGCCACCTCCATCAGCGCGACGACGCTGCCGCCCTCGCGCTCCTGGATCTCGGTCATCCGTGCCAGCAGCGGGTCGCGCGGGTCGATCAGGTCGTCGCCCAGGAGCACCGCGAACGGTTCGTCGCCCACATGGGGCTCCGCGCACAGGACGGCGTGGCCGAGGCCGCGCGGGTCGCCCTGGCGGACGTAGTGCATGGTCGCCAGATCGCTGGACTTCTGGACCCGGACCAGCCGCTCGTCGTCGCCCTTGCGGGTGAGCGCCGACTCCAGCTCGTAGTTCCGGTCGAAGTGGTCCTCCAGGGCGCGCTTGTTGCGCCCGGTGATCATCAGTACGTCGCTCAGTCCCGCGGCGGCGGCCTCCTCCACGACGTACTGGATCGCCGGCTTGTCGACCACCGGCAGCATCTCCTTGGGAGTCGCCTTCGTCGCCGGCAGGAACCGGGTACCGAGCCCGGCCGCCGGTATGACGGCCTTCTGGATCTTGCGCATGCACTCAGACTTCCGTGTCCACGGGGACGGTTGTGGTGCGCCGGGGGTGGCAGTACGCAGCCGGCCCGGTTCCTGTGGGGGAACCGGTCCGGCTGCGTACGGGCGCACGGTGCGGGGTCGGTCAGACCTCGTCCGCCGAAGCCGTGACGGAGGACGGCGCCTGCTGCTCCGCCGCCACCGTCTTCTTCGCCGCCGCCTTCTTGGCCGTCGTCTTCTTCGCGGCGGTCTTCTTGGCGGCCGTCTTCGTGGCGGTCGCCTTCTTCGTGGCCGCCTTCTTGGCCGTGGCCTTCTTGGCGGTCTTGCGGGCCGCCTTCTTGGCCGGTGCGGCGTCGGGCTCGACGTCGGCGTCGCTCACGGGCGCCGACTCGGCCTCGGCCTTGGGCTCAGCCTTGGGCTCGGCCTCGGTGGAGGCGGTCACCACGACGGCCGCTGCCTCTTCCGTGCCTGCCGGAGAGCCCGCGGGCGCGGTGGCCTTGCGGGTCGCCCGGCGACGGGCACGCGGCGGGGCGGCCGGCTCCGCCGCCGGGGCCTCCACCTGCGGAGCCTCGGCGACCGGGTCCTCAGCGGCGACCGGGTCGGCGTCGGAGACCGGCGCCTGGACGGCTGGGGCCGGCTCGGTCACCGGCTCTGCCGGGGCCGGCGCACCGGCCGGGGCGGTCGCCTTACGGGTCGCGCGACGACGCGGACGGCCCTGGGGCGCCTCGGCGGCCGGGGCCTCCGTAACCGGCTCCGCGACCGGCTCCGGAACGGCCTCCGGCTGCGGCTCCGCAGCCACGACGGGCTCCGGCTCGACGACCGGTTCGGCCGCCGCGGACGCCTGCTTCGGCGCACCTGCCGGGGCGGTCGCCTTGCGGGTCGCCCGGCGACGGCCACGGCCGCGCCCGGCTGCCGCCTCGGCCTCTGCCGGGCTGCTGTACAGCTCCTCGTCCGCGACGAACTCCGGCTCGGGCAGCGCCAGCGGAGCGGCGACCTCCGCCGCCACCTCGGCCTCGGTCTCGGCCTCGCTGTCGTGATCCTGCTCGTGCTCGTGGCCGTGGTCCTGCTCGTGGCCGTGCTCGTGCTCGTGGTCCTGGCCGGAACCGCCGCGGCGCTTCTTGGACCGCTTGCCGTTGCCGCCGCCACCGCCCGCAGAGGTGGGCTGCTCCATGTGCACGATCACGCCACGCCCGTTGCAGTGGACGCAGGTCTCGGAGAAGGACTCCAGCAGCCCCTGCCCGACCCGCTTACGGGTCATCTGGACCAGGCCCAGCGAGGTGACCTCCGCGACCTGGTGCTTCGTACGGTCGCGTCCCAGGCACTCCAGGAGGCGCCGCAGCACCAGGTCCCGGTTGGACTCCAGCACCATGTCGATGAAGTCGACGACGACGATGCCACCGAGGTCGCGCAGCCGCAGCTGACGCACGATCTCCTCGGCCGCCTCCAGGTTGTTCTTGGTGACGGTCTCTTCGAGGTTGCCGCCCTGACCGGTGAACTTGCCGGTGTTGACGTCGACGACGACCATCGCCTCGGTCTTGTCGATCACCAGCGAGCCGCCGCTCGGCAGGTAGACCTTGCGGTCCAGCGCCTTCATGAGCTGCTCGTCGATCCGGTAGGTCGCGAAGATGTCGACCTCGGAGGTCCACCGCGACAGCCGGTCCGTCAGGTCGGGCGCCACGTGCGAGACGTAGCCGTGGATGGTGTCCCACGCGTCGTTGCCGCTGACGATGACCTTGGAGAAGTCCTCGTTGAAGATGTCGCGGACGACCCGGACGGTCATGTCCGGCTCGCCGTAGAGCAGCGTCGGCGCGTTGGAGCTGCCGCTGCTCTTCGACTTCTTCTGGATGTCCTCCCACTGTCCCTGAAGCCGCTCGACGTCGCGGCGCAGCTCGTCCTCGCTGGCGCCCTCCGCGGCGGTGCGGACGATGACGCCCGCGTCCTCGGGGACGATCTTCTTGAGGATGGTCTTGAGCCGGGCACGCTCGGTGTCGGGCAGCTTGCGGCTGATCCCGGTCATCGAGCCCTCGGGCACGTAGACCAGGTAGCGGCCGGGCAGCGAGACCTGGCTGGTCAGGCGGGCGCCCTTGTGGCCGATCGGGTCCTTCGTCACCTGGACGAGGACGGACTGGCCGGACTTGAGCGCGGTCTCGATGCGGCGCGGCCCGTGGGCCATGCCGAGCGCCTCGAAGTTGACCTCACCGGCGTAAAGGACGGCGTTGCGGCCCTTGCCGATGTCGACGAAGGCGGCCTCCATGGACGGCAGGACGTTCTGGACCTTGCCCAGGTAGACGTTGCCGACGTAGCTGGTGGCCTGCTCCTTGTTGACGTAGTGCTCGACGAGCACGTTGTCCTCAAGGACGCCGATCTGGGTGCGCTCGCCGCTCTGGCGGACGACCATGACGCGCTCGACGGCCTCGCGGCGGGCCAGGAACTCCGCCTCCGTGATGATCGGGACCCTGCGGCGGCCCTGCTCGCGCCCCTCGCGGCGGCGCTGCTTCTTGGCCTCCATACGCGTCGAGCCCTTGATGGACTGGACCTCGTCGAAGCCGGTGCCGGGCTCGCGCTCGGCCTCCTTCTTGCGGGGCTCGCGGACCTTGACGACCGTGCGCTCCGGGTCGTCCGTGCCGTTCTCGGCGTCGGACGAGGAGTCACCGCTGCGACGGCGGCGGCGACGGCGACGACGGCTGCTGCTCGAACCGGCGGCACCGGAGTCGTTGTCGTCGTTGTCGCTGTCGTCGTCGTGGTCGCCCTCGTCCTCGGACTCGTGGGCGCGCTCCTGCTCGTCCTGCGAACGCTCGGAGCGGTGGTCGGAGGAGTCGTCGGTGTGCTGCTGCTCCGTGTCACCGTCCTCCGCGGACTCGCCGCGGCGACGGCGACGGCCACCACGACGGCGGCGGCGCGAGGGCCGGTCACCGTACTCGTCGGTGTCCTCGCCGTCGTGCTCCGCGTCGTGCTCGCCCGAAGGCTCGTCCTCCTGCGCGGCCTGCTCCTCCACCGGGGCGGCGGCCGGAGCGGCTGCGGCGGCGGGCTCGGCCTCCGCGGCCTCACCGCGACGGCGGCGACGGCGGCGCGAACCGCCCTGCGAGGCCTCTGCGGGGGCGGGTGCCTCGGCGACCGGGGTCTGCTCCTCGGTCGTCCCGATCTCTTCCTCGGGCTCCTCCTCGTGCGTGCCGGTCCCCGCGGCGGCGGCCGCGGCAGCGGTCTCCGGGGTCTGGAACATCGGCTCGGAGAAGACCGGGGCCTGGAACACGGCGACGGCGGGGCGGGCGGCGCCACGGCTCCTGCGCACGGGCTCCTCGACCTTGCCGGTGAACTCGGGACGGCCCGCGGCCGCGGTGGCGCGGCGGCGCTGGCGGCCGCGCGGGGCGGCCTCCTCGACCTCCGCGGTCTCGGCCGCCAGCTCCTCGACGGCGGTCTCCGGGAGGCTCTCGCCGGTCTGGACCTCGGCGCGCTCCTCGGCCGCCTGCGGGGCACCGGCCGGGGAGGTGGCCTTGCGGACCGCACGACGGCGACCGCGCGGGGCCTCGACCGGCTCGGCCGGCTCTGCGGCCTGGGCGGCCTCCTCGGGCTCGGCGGCGGCGACGGGCTCGGCGGTCTCGGTGCGGGTGGCCTGCGGCGCACCGGCCGGGGCGGAGGCCCTGCGGCGGGCACGGCCGCGCGGCGCCTCGACGACGGGCTCGGGGCTCGCCTCCGCGGCGGGCTCCTCGACGATCTCCACGACCTCGGCGGCCTGCGGAGCACCGGCCGGGGCGGTGGCCTTACGGGACGCACGACGACGCGCACGCGGCGCCTCGACCGGCTCGGCCGGCTCGGCCGCGACGGGATCCGCGACCACGGCGGCGGGCTCCTCGACGATCTCCACAGCCTCGGCGGCCTGCGGAGCACCGGCCGGGGCGGTGGCCTTACGGGACGCACGACGACGCGCACGCGGCGCCTCGACCGGCTCGGCCGGCTCGACCGGCTCGGCCGCTGCGGGCTCCGCGGCCACGGCGGGCTCCACGACCTCCGCCGCCTGCGGGGCACCCGCGGGGGCGGTCGCCTTGCGGACGGCGCGGCGGCGGGCCCGGACGGGCGGGGCGGCCTCGGGCTCTGTGGTGTTTCCGTTGCCGGGGTCCGCCTCTCCGGCGTCAGCGGCCGGTATGGCCGGCGCGTCGGCCGCGCCCGGCGCGCCGCCCGAGGGCGGGCCGGCCGGGCGGGACGCCGCACGGCGCCTGCGGCGCGGCGGCAGCTTGTCCCCGGGGGTGTTGCTGTCTTCTGCGTTCCCGGCCGTGCCGGGTTCTGTGGGCTCTTGCATGCGGGCGGTTCTCCCGTCGCGCTCCCGGGCGCCGCGTCTGATTCCGGTCCGGCACGGTCCGCATGTGTACGCGGTACCGCCGTCCGGGGCGCGGGCGCCGCACAGGGGCTGAATGTCTGGCTCGCCGGTTCCGTACACGGTGTGCGCACGGCCTGGCGAAAGTCTTATGGGTCTGCGCGCGGCCCGGACCAGGTGGCTCCCGAGCCCGAGCGCCGCGCTACAACGACCGCCTTACGCGGTGCCCGCACCTTCCGGCGCCGTCGCGACGGCGGTCCCGGTGGCCGTGGGTAGTACGGCCGGGGCTGCCTCGCGGTCGGGCGCGAGCGGGTCGGTCACCGTGCCGGACTCCTCGTCGAAGAGCCCCTGCGCCAGCCTGGTCACCGCGGCGGGGACAGGCGGCGCCAGGTCGGCCACAACGCGGAGACCGGACAGGACGTCGTCAGGCCGTACGGCAGGTGTCACGTGCCGAACAACCAGCCGCAGTATCGCACAGGCCTTGACCTCGGGCCTATCAGGCTGTTGATCAAGGGTCCGCAGCTCGACCACGGCGGAACGGGCGTCGAAGCTGCGCACGCCGTTCTTCGTACGGCGCTCGACCTCGACGGTCTCGGCCCCGTTGAAGGCGGCCACGGCCTTCTCGGCCTCCTCCGCCGAGACCCCGTCCAGCCGCATCTCCCAGACGGAGGCGGTCAGCCGGTCGGCGAGGCCCGAGGTGCGGGCCTCCACGGCGTCCGTGATGTCGAGCCCGTCCGGCAGCGAGTCGTTGAGCAGCTCGCGCAGGACATCGGGGTCACGCGCCTGTGTGAGGGCGATCTCCAGGAACTCGGCCTCACTGCCCGTGCCGGTGGGGGCGGCATTGGCGTAGGACACCTTGGGATGCGGGGTGAAGCCCGCCGAGTAGGCCATGGGCACCTCGGAGCGGCGCAGCGCCCGCTCGAAGGCACGCTGAAAGTCACGGTGACTGGTGAACCGGAGGCGGCCGCGCTTCGTGTAGCGCAGACGAATGCGCTGCACTGCCGGTGCGGGCGGCGGGCCTTCGGGCTGTCGCTTGCCCAGTGGTTCTTCTCCTCGGTGCGGGGCGGACGCGGTGGCGCACCGCCCTCGAAATACGGGTGGCCCGGGGTGTCCGATCCGGCTCACCCCCGCTGGGCGGCATTCCCGCCGTGCAGGGAGATCTCTGGTTCGGGCGCCGCGCTGGGCACAGTCGTTGTACTACCCAGAGTACGCGCAACACGCCTGTCCGGTTCCCGGGGCCGGGCCAGGCACTCCCTGGCGCGAAGGCCCGGCCCCGGGTTTTCCCGGGGCCGGGCCTTCGTCATCGGGGCAGGGACGTCGTCACTTCACGACCGTCAGCGGGAGGAGCTTCTTGCCGGTCGGGCCGATCTGGATGTCGAGGTCCAGCTGCGGGCACACCCCGCAGTCGAAGCACGGGGTCCAGCGGCAGTCCTCGACCTCGGTCTCGTCGAGCGAGTCCTGCCAGTCCTCCCACAGCCAGTCCTTGTCGAGACCGGAGTCCAGGTGGTCCCAGGGCAGGACCTCCTCGTACGTCCGCTCGCGGGTGGTGTACCAGTCGACGTCGACACCGAAGCCGGGCAGCGTCTTCTCCGCGCTCTTCATCCACAGGTCGTAGCTGAAGTGCTCGCGCCAGCCGTCGAAGCGGCCGCCCGCCTCGTAGACGGCGCGGATGACGGAGCCGACCCGGCGGTCGCCGCGGGAGAGCAGGCCCTCGACGATGCCGGGCTTGCCGTCGTGGTAGCGGAAGCCGATCGAGCGGCCGTACTTCTTGTCGCCGCGGATCTTGTCCCGGAGCTTGGCCAGCCGGGCGTCGGTCTCCTCGACGCCGAGCTGCGGGGCCCACTGGAACGGGGTGTGCGGCTTGGGCACGAAGCCGCCGATGGAGACGGTGCAGCGGATGTCGTTCTGCCCGGAGACCTCGCGGCCCTTGGCGATGACGTTGACCGCCATGTCACCGATCTGCAGGACGTCCTCGTCGGTCTCGGTGGGCAGACCGCACATAAAGTACAGCTTCACCTGCCGCCAGCCGTTGCCGTACGCGGTGGCCACGGTCCGGATCAGGTCCTCCTCCGAGACCATCTTGTTGATGACCTTGCGCATCCGCTCGGAGCCGCCCTCGGGTGCGAAGGTGAGACCGGAGCGGCGGCCGTTGCGGGTCAGCTCGTTGGCCAGGTCCACGTTGAACGCGTCGACGCGGGTGGAGGGCAGCGAGAGGCCGATCTTGTCGTCCGTGTAGCGGTCGGCCAGGCCCTTGGCGATGTCACCGATCTCACTGTGGTCCGCGGAGGAGAGCGAGAGCAGGCCGACCTCCTCGAAGCCGGTCGCCTTGAGGCCCTTCTCCACCATCTCGCCGATGCCGGTGATGCTTCGCTCCCGCACGGGGCGCGTGATCATGCCGGCCTGGCAGAAACGGCAGCCGCGGGTGCAGCCGCGGAAGATCTCCACGGACATCCGCTCGTGGACGGTCTCCGCGAGCGGGACGAGCGGCTGCTTGGGGTAGGGCCACTCGTCGAGGTCCATGACCGTGTGCTTGGACACCCGCCACGGCACGCCCGACTTGTTCGGCACGACGCGGCCGATGCGGCCGTCCGGGAGGTACTCGACGTCGTAGAAGCCGGGGACGTACACGCCGCCGGTCCTCGCGAGGCGGAAGAGCACCTCCTCGCGGCCGCCGGGGCGGCCCTCGGCCTTCCAGGCGCGGATGATCTCGGTGATCTCCAGGACCGCCTGCTCGCCGTCACCGATGACCGCGCAGTCGATGAACTCCGCGATCGGCTCGGGGTTGAACGCGGCGTGGCCGCCCGCGAGCACGATCGGGTCGTCGAGGCCGCGGTCCCTGGCGGCCAGCGGGATGCCGGCCAGGTCCAGGGCGGTGAGCATGTTGGTGTAGCCGAGCTCGGTGGAGAAGCTCAGCCCGAACACGTCGAACGCCTTGACCGGGCGGTGTCCGTCCACCGTGAACTGGGGCACCTTGTGCTCGCGCATCAGCTCCTCCAGGTCCGGCCAGACGCTGTAGGTGCGCTCGGCGAGGACGCCCTGGCGCTCGTTGAGCACCTCGTAGAGGATCATGACGCCCTGGTTGGGGAGCCCGACCTCGTACGCGTCCGGGTACATCAGCGCCCAGCGGACGTCGCACTCGTCCCACGGCTTGACGGTGGAGTTGAGCTCACCGCCGACGTACTGGATGGGCTTCTGCACATGCGGGAGCAGAGCTTCGAGCTGTGGGAAGACCGAATCGACAGACATCGCGAACTTTCGAGAGCCGGCAAGGATGACCATCCAGCGTACCGCGACGCTCAGCTTTCCCGTGCCGCCCGGATCCCGGCCCTGGAGGCCCTGGCCCATACCCCGGGCAGCTCCCGTTCGCGTGCCGCCGCCGTCCGCTCCTCCTGCCCGTACAGCAGTCCCCAGGTGAACGACGGCTCGCCGGACAGCTGTGCCTGGACGGCGAGGGCGCGCAGGGCCTCGCGGGCCACCACGCTGTCCTGGTGGTCGCCCAGGACCCCCTGGACGGCCTTCAGCCTCTTGGCGGACTTCCGGGCGGGTTTCCCGAGCGCGGGGCGGGCGGCCTCGGCCGCGTAGCGTGCCCGTTTCGCCGCCTTGCGCGCCTCGTGCAGGGCGGCGTCGCGGTGCGGTCCCGGTGGCAGCTCCAGGGCGTGGGCGACGCGGTGCGCGAGGCGCCGGTGGTCCTTGCGCAGGGCGCCCGGCAGCGCCTTGCCGGGCCGCTTCGCCGCAGCGGGCAGCAGGGGCGGGTCCGCGAGGAGCGCGTCCAGGGTCTCCAGCAGCGTCAGGTAGCGGCTGCCGTCGAGTACGGCGACGGTGCGGCGGCGCGAGCCGGTGCGGCGGGCCACCGACCAGATCCGCAGCCGCCCCCGGACCGGTCCGAGGACCAGGGTGCGGGACAGTCCGTCCAGCCGGGTGCGCAGCCGTTCGTCCAGGACCTCCTGGTCGCGGTCGACGCCGAGCTCCGCCGCGAGCCACTTCAGTTCCTCCGCCACCGGTCCTGTGACCGTCCGGTCGAGGACCTTCCGGTACGTCCTGAAGGCGCTGCGCAGTCTGCGGGTGGCGACCCGCATCCGGTGCACCGAGTCGGGCAGTCCTCGGCGCACGGCCGGGTCGAGGGCGACGATCGCGGTGATCTGGTGGCGTACGTAGGCGAGGACGTGGTCGCCCGCGGTGCGCGGCCGGGGCCGTTCGCCGGCCGGTTTCCGCTTCGGGCCGGTCTCGGTCAGTGCCCGCGCGAGCTTGGACGGCGACGTGGAGGGCCGCACCCCGGCCTTGCGGAGCCGCCGTTCGACGGCGTCGAGGAACGCCGGGTCGCCGTCGTCGGCGAGTTCGGCCTCGATCTCGGTCCAGGCGGTGCGGGCGGCGCGAGCGGTGCGGCCGGGCAGCCGTTCGGCCCTGACCCGGTCCACGCTGACCTCGGCGAGCAGCTCGCCGTCGGGGCCGGTCAGGTGGTGGACGTCGCGCGCGGAGCGGAGCCGGACCACGGGGACGACCGGGGCGTTACGGACCCGGGAGCGGATCAGCGCGGCGAGCTCGGGCGGCAGGGTGTCGGAGAGCGGGGCCCTGATCTCGTCGCGGATGCCGGTGGCGACCGGGAGTTTGAGGTGCCAGCCCGCGTCGCCCCCGCCGGTGCGGCGGCGCAGGGTGAGCGAGGCCGCCGCGAGCCGGAGGTCCTCCGTGTCGTAGTAGACGGCGTCGAGTTCGCTGACGCCCAGGTGGTCGACGGCCGAGACGCCGGCCACCCGGCTCAGGTCGGGCAGCCGGGTGGCGTCGGTGGCTTCGTACTTCCGCTCGATCTCGCGCTTCGAGTCCGCCATAGGTCGAATCTAGACGTGATGTACACGGCTGGGCAGGGTGCTCGCACCGGCTCAGGCCGTTATCGGCCGCTGCACCCTGATCGACTGGAGCAGTCCGATGGCCACCCAGATGGCGAACATCGAGGACCCTCCGTAGGAGACGAACGGGAGTGGCAGTCCGGCGACCGGCATGATGCCGAGCGTCATGCCGATGTTCTCGAAGGCCTGGAAGGCGAACCAGGCGATGATTCCGGCGGCCACGATCGTGCCGTACAGCTCGGTGGTCTCCCGGGCGATGCGGCAGGCGCGCCACAGGATGATGCCGAGCAGGACCAGGATCAGTCCGGCGCCGAGAAAGCCGAGCTCCTCGCCCGCGACGGTGAAGACGAAGTCGGTCTGCTGCTCGGGGACGAACTGGCCGGTGGTCTGGGTGCCCTGGAAGAGGCCGGTGCCGAACAGGCCGCCGGAACCGATCGCGATGCGGGCCTGGTTGGTGTTGTAGCCCACGCCGGCCGGGTCGAGCGCCGGGTTGGCGAAGGCCGCGAACCGGGCGATCTGGTAGTCGTCGAGGAGCCCGAGCTGCCAGATGGCGACGGCGCCCGCGGTGCCCGCGCCGAGGAGTCCGAAGATCCAGCGGTTCGACGCCCCGGATGCCAGCAGCACGCCGAGCACGATGACGACCATGACCATCACGGAACCGAGGTCCGGCATGCCCATGACGACGATCATCGGGACGGCCGCCAGGCCGAGGGCCTTGGCGACGGTCCGGTGGTCGGGGTGCGCCTGGTCGCCGGCGTCGACCCGGGCGGCGAGCAGCATCGCCATGCCGAGAATGATCGTGATCTTGGTGAACTCGGAGGGCTGGAGCGAGAAGCCGCCGGGCAGCAGGATCCAGGCGTGCGCGCCGTTGACGGTGGCCCCGAGCGGTGTGAGGACCGCCAGCACGAGGAGCACGGACAGGCCGTACAGGACCGGCACCGCGCCGCGCAGGGTGCGGTGGCCGAGCCAGATCGTGCCGACCATCAGGGCGAAGCCGATGCCGGTGTTGAGGGCGTGCCGGAAGAGGAAGTAGTACGGGTCGCCGTGGGTGAGCGAATCCCGCCCCCTGGTGGCGGAGTAGACCAGTATCGAGCCGATGAGCGAGAGCGCGACCGCGGATCCGAGCAGCGGCCAGTCGAGCCGGCGCACCACGGAGTCCCGGGCGGTCAACCGGCCCCAGGCCGAGCGCTCGGGGGCGTAACGCTGGACGGAGAAACCGGCCATCAGTCGCGCCTCCCCACGATCGCCGCGAGCGTCTGCTCGGCCGGCGGCTTGCCGGAGTTCGGGTCGTACGGCTTGATCTTCGGGGTCTCGATGGTGCCGTCCTGCTGGATCTTCGGCAGGGACTTCTGCGGGGTCGGCAGCAGAGCCTTCTTGAGGTCCTGCTTGCCCGTGGCGTCGAGACCGTAGATCGCGTTGTAGATGTTGCGCACGGCGGGCCCGGAGGCGCCGGAACCCGTACCACCCTGGGAGATCGTCATGACGATCGAGTAGTCCTTGGTGTAGGTGGCGAACCACGAGGTCGTCTGCTTGCCGTAGACCTCGGCCGTACCCGTCTTGGCGTGCATCGGGATCTTGTCCTGCGGCCAGCCGCCGAACCGCCAGGCGGCGGAGCCCCGGGTCGCGACACCCGCGAGGGCCCCGTCGATCTCGTTGCGGGTCTTCTGGGTGAAGGGCAGCTTGCCGTGCGACTTGGGCTTGATCTCCTGGACGCTCTTGCCGTCACCGCTGACGATCGCCTTGCCGACGGTGGGGTTGTAGAGGGTGCCGCCGTTGGAGATGGCGGAGTAGATGGTCGCCATCTGGATCGGGGTGACGAGCGTGTCGCCCTGGCCGATCGAGTAGTTGACGGAGTCACCGGCACGCATCTTGTCGCCTTCGAGGCAGTTCTCGTAGGCGATCTTCTCGACGTACGTGCCGTCCTTCTTGCCCTGCTTGCACCAGGAGTCGTGATTGGCCTTGGCGAAGTTCTTCTTCCACTCACGGTCCGGGACCCGGCCGCTGACCTCGTTGGGGAGGTCGATGCCGGTCTCCTTGCCGAGGCCGAACTGGTGGGCGGTCTTGTAGAACCAGTCGTTGGGCTTCTTCTTGGGGTTGTTCCCACCGTCCTTCGCCCACTCCTTGTGCGCGATGCCGTAGTACACGGTGTCGCAGGAGACTTCGAGGGCGCGGCCGATGGTGATGTCGCCGTAGCCCTGGGACTCGAAGTTCTTGAACGTCTGGCCGCCGATGGAGTACGAGCTGGGGCAGGGGTAGTTGCCGTTGAAGGGGTATCCGGCGTTGACCGCGGCGGTCGAGGAGATCACCTTGAAGATGGAGCCGGGGGCGGCCTGGCCCTGGATGGCCCGGTTCAGCAGCGGGAAGTTGGAGTTCTTGCCGGTGAGCTTGGCGTAGTCCTTGCCGGAGATGCCGCCGACCCAGGCGTTGGGGTCGTAGTTGGGCAGCGAGGCCATCGAGACGACCCGGCCGGTCTTGGCCTCCATGACGACGACGGCCCCGGAGTCGGCCTTGTAGTTCTCGCCGGTGTTGGTGTCGAACTCGGTGCGGGCCGTCTTCATCGCCTGGTTGAGCTCGTACTCCGCGACGGCCTGGACCCGGGCGTCGATCGAGGTGACGACGCTGGAGCCGGCCTCCGCCTTGTCGTTCTTCGCCTGGCCGATGACCCGGCCGAGGTTGTCGACCTCGTAGCGGGTGACGCCCGCCTTGCCGCGCAGCTCCTTGTCGTACGTGCGCTCCAGACCGGAGCGGCCGACCTGGTCGGAGCGCAGGTAGGGCGAGTCGCTGTCCTGGGCCTTGGTGATCTCGTCGTCGGTGACGGGCGAGAGGTAGCCGAGGACCTGGGCGGTGTTCGCCTTGCCGGGTGCGGCGTAGCGGCGTACGGCGGTGGGCTCCGCGGTGATGCCGGGGAAGTCCTCGGCGCGTTCGCGGATCGTCAGGGCCTGCTGGGTGGTGGCCTCGTCGGTGACCGGGATCGGCTGGTAGGGCGAACCGTTCCAGCAGGGCTGCGGGGTCTTCGCGTCGCAGAGCCGGACCTTGTCCATGACGTCCTTGGGCTTCATGTCCAGGACGTCGGCCAGCCGGGTGAGCACGTCCTTGCCGTCGTCGTCCGTCTTCAGCAGCTCGGTGCGGCTGGCGGAGACGACGAGCCGGGTCTCGTTGTCGGCCAGCGGCACGCCGCGGGCGTCGAGGATGGAGCCGCGGGCGGCGGGCTGGACGACCTGCTGGACGTGGTTGTTCTTCGCCTCGTCGGAGTACTCCTGGCCGTTGCGGATCTGGAGGTACCAGAGGCGGCCGCCGAGGGTGAGCAGCAGGGAGAAGACGAGGACCTGGATGACGACGAGGCGGATCTGGACCCGCTGGGTCCGGCCCGTCTCCGGGATGTTGGTCACGGGGCGCCCCCGGTGGTGGTCGGGCGGGGGGCGCGGTGGGCGGTCCCCGGGGATTGCGGGCTCACAGTCGCTTGACTCCCTTGATCCGTCCGGCGCGCGCCGCCCGGTTCCGGGCGGCCTTGACGCGCAGTCCGCCGCGCTGGCCGCCGATGCGCAGGCCGGTGCCCGCGGCGAGCCAGCCCGCCGTGGCGTCCTTGCCGCCGGAGGAGGACTCGGTGAGGGGGTCGTTCACCGTGCGTCTGGCCATCGCCATGATCAGGGGCACGGTGAACGGCGCGAGCAGCAGGTCGTAGACGGCCGCGGTGAACAGCAGGCTGCCGAGCCCCACGTGGCGGGCGGCTGTGTCCCCGACGAGCGCGCCGACCCCCGCGTACAGCAGGGTCGATCCGATCGCCGCCGCGACGACCACGGCCATCGGCATCACGGCCGACTTAAGCTGGCCGTTCTCCGGCTTGATCAGTCCGGCGAGGTAGCCGATGACGCAGAGGACCAGGGCGTACCGGCCGGCCGCGTGGTCGGCCGGCGGCGCCAGGTCGGCGAGCAGCCCCGCACCGAAGCCGATGAGGGCGCCGCTGACGTGGCCGTAGACGAAGGCCAGTCCGAGAACGACCATCAGAAGCAGATCGGGCACCGCGCCGGGCAGCTGGAGCCGGGCGAGTACGGAGACCTGGACGACGAGCGCGAGCACGACCAGGGCGATGGAGAGCAGAGTCCGGTTGACGTGCATGGGGATCAGCTCTACCTCTGTTCGTTTACCGCGTTGTCGGCGTTCGGTGTGGCGTTCCCGCTGGGATTGGGGTCCGGGCTGCCGCTGGGGTCCGCGCTCTCGTGGATGTTCCCGACGACGTTGCCGTTGGTGTCCACGAGGTCGCCGTTGGGCGAGATGGTGACGGTGACGGTCGGGGTGGGCTTCGGCTTGGCGGGCTTGGCCGGCTTCTTCGGCAGGACCGCGTCGCGGGGGTCCTCACGCGGGGCCTGGACGACGATGCCGACGATGTCGAGCTTGGTGAAGCCGACGTACGGACGGACGTAGACCGTGCGGGTCAGGTCGCCGCCGGACGGGTCGACCCGGACGACCTCACCGACGGGTACGCCGGGCACGAACGGCTTGTCCTTGCTGGACCCGAACGTGACGAGCCGGTCGCCCTTCTTGACCTTCGCCTTGCCGTTCAGGAACTGGACGGCCATCGGGCGCGAGCCCTGGCCGGTGGCGAAGCCGAGTTCGTCGGTGGCCTCCATCCGGGTGCCGACGGTGAAGTCGGGGTCGTTGGCGAGGAGCACCGTCGCGGTGTCCGGGCCGACGGTGGTGACCCGGCCGACGAGTCCGTCGCCGTTGAGGACGGTCATGTCGCGCTTGAGGCCGTCCTTGGAGCCGGCGTCGATGGTGACCGTCCAGGAGAAGCCCTGGGCCGCTCCTATGGCGATGACCTCTGCGGCCTTGATGCCGTACTGTCCGGCGCCCGACTTCTTGAGCATCTTGTCGAGCTCGCGGACCCTGCTGCGGTTCTGGTCGTCGCTGCCGAGCTTGGCCTTCAGCGCGGCGTTCTGCTGCTCCAGTGCGGCGATCTTGTCGTGCCGGGCGCCGGAGGCGCGTACCGCCCCTATGGCGTTGCCCACCGGGTCGACCGCTGAGGCGACCCCGTTCTCGACCGGTCCGAAGACCGTGGAGGCGGCCTGCCGGGCGCCGTCCACCGGCGACGCCTCGCCGCCGCGGATGTCCACCGTGATCAGTGCGAACGCGATGACGATCAGCAGCACCAGGAGCAGCCGGCTCTCTCGTGTGTCCCTCACGTGCGGCGGCCGTGCCTTCCTCGTAGGAATGTTCGTGCCTGTATATCAACGATCCTCCGCGCGGAACGGCAGCGTCCGCGCGGAGGGCCAGTTGAGTTTCTACCGTCGGGGCTGGGCGTCCAGCACCTGCTGGAGCGCCTCGAACTCCTCGACGCACTTGCCGGATCCGAGCGCGACGGAGTCCAGCGGGTCTTCCGCGATGTGGATCGGCATGCCCGTCTCGTGGCGGAGCCGCTCGTCCAGGCCGCGCAGCAGCGCGCCGCCGCCGGTGAGGACGATGCCCCGGTCCATGACGTCACCGGAGAGCTCCGGCGGGCACTTGTCGAGCGTCGTCTTGACCGCGTCGACGATCGCGTTGACCGGCTCCTCGATCGCCTTGCGGACCTCGGTCGCGGAGATGACCACGGTCTTGGGCAGGCCGGATACGAGGTCGCGGCCGCGGATCTCGGTGTGCTCGTCCTTCTCCAGCTCGAACGCGGAGCCGATGGTGATCTTGATCTGTTCGGCGGTGCGCTCACCGAGGAGGAGCGAGTACTCCTTCTTGATGTGCTGGATGATCGCGTTGTCCAGCTCGTCACCGGCGACCCGGATCGACTGGGCGGTGACGATCCCGCCGAGCGAGATGACCGCGACCTCCGTGGTGCCGCCACCGATGTCGACGACCATGTTGCCGGTGGCCTCGTGGACCGGCAGCCCGGAACCGATGGCCGCCGCCATGGGCTCCTCGATGATGTGCACCTGGCGGGCGCCGGCCTGCGTCGACGCCTCGATGACGGCGCGTCGCTCGACCCCTGTGATGCCGGAGGGCACACAGACGACGACCCGCGGGCGGGCCAGGTAGCGGCGCTTGTGGATCTTCAGGATGAAGTAGCGGAGCATCCGCTCCGTGATCTCGAAGTCGGCGATCACGCCGTCCTTCAGTGGCCGTACGGCAACGATGTTGCCCGGTGTACGGCCGATCATCTTCTTGGCCTCGGCGCCGACCGCCAGGATGCCGCCGGTGTTGGTGTTGATGGCCACGACGGACGGCTCGTTCAGAACGATGCCGCGCCCCCTGACGTACACCAGCGTGTTGGCAGTCCCGAGGTCGATAGCCATGTCACGGCCGATGAACGACATTGAGTTCCCCTTGTTCCCCATGAGGATGCGTCGGGCCTTCCCAAGTGAAAGCGGTGATGGCTTGTTTTGGTAGGCGAGATGAGCGCTGCGGGCGTGGAAGCTTCCATCGTAGTGCCGGATACACCGACACAGCGCGAGGGTCCTTCGCCTTGTTGAGCAGAACGGGTGGCCGTCCCACTCATGGTGACGTTACGTCGGAGGGATGCGTTCCCGCGATCGGTGACCCTATGCCGAAGGGCGACCGAATTACTTCGGTCGCCCCAGGTCATGAGCGCTGTTTGGCGGAGCGAAGGTCAGGAAAGTCCCGGAAAGAACAGCTTCATTTCTCGCTCTGCGGACTCCTCCGAGTCCGAGGCGTGGATGAGGTTCTCCCGGGTGATCGTGCCGAAGTCACCACGGATCGATCCGGGCGCGGCGGCGATCGGGTCGGTCGGACCGGCCAGCGCGCGGACGCCCTCGATCACCCGCTCGCCTTCGGCCACCAGAGCGACGACCGGACCGGACTGCATGAACTCGACGAGCGGCTCGTAGAACGGGCGGCCGACGTGCTCGGCGTAGTGCTGCTCCAGCGTGGCCCGGTCGAGGGTACGCAGCTCCAGCGCGGTGATCTTCCAGCCGGCCTTGCGCTCGATGCGGCCGACGATCTCGCCGACCAGACCGCGACGGACGGCGTCGGGCTTGAGAAGAACGAGGGTGCGCTGGGTCATGTGCGGCTCCTTGCAGAAATACGGTCAGGCATACGGGTCAGGCGTACCGGTCAGGCATACGGGTGCGGTGAGGCGAGATTACAGGGGCACGGTGAAGACCCCTCGGCCGGGTTTGACCGCGGGGCGTCAGCCACTCGCCTCAGGTGCCGGCCGGGGCCTGCGCCGACTCCTGCGCGGCCCAGCGCGCCTTCACCTCGTCGATCTTGCGGCCGTAGTGCACCGAGGCCCACCACAGGCCGCCGAAGACCACTCCGAGGATGAACATCATCGGCACCACGAAGCCGCTGGCGACCAGCGCGATCTGGAGCGCCCAGCCGAGCTGCACCCCACCTGGACGGGTGATCACCCCGCAGAGCAGCACGGAGAGCAGCATGCCGATGCCGCAGACCGTCCACACCGTCGCGGACGACAGGTCGTCGGACTTCATCGCGACGAGTCCGGCGAAGCCGATCACGAAGAACTCACCGAGCAGCGTCGATGCACAGAGCGTACGCACGTGGGTCAGTGCCTTCCCAGGAGCAGCCGGGCCTCGCCGACCGTGATCACGGATCCGGTCACCAGCACCCCGGCGCCCGCGTACTCGTCCTCTTCCTCGGCGAGGGTGATCGCCGCCTCCAGCGCGTCGTCGAGCCGGGGTTCGACCTGGACCCGCTCGTTGCCGAAGACCTCGACAGCGACGGCCGCCAGCTCGTCGGCGTCCATCGCGCGGCCGCTGGAGTTCTGGGTGACGACGACCTCGGCGAAGATCGGTTCGAAGGCCTCAAGGAGCCCCCGGACGTCCTTGTCGCCGCTGGCCCCGACCACCCCGATCAGCCGGGAGAAGCCGAACGCCTCGGAGATCCCCGCCGCGGTGGCGAGGGCACCGGCCGGGTTGTGGGCGGCGTCCAGGATGACGGTCGGGCTGAAGCGCACGACTTCGAGACGGCCGGGCGAGACCACCGCGGCGAACGCCTTGCGGACGATGTCGGCGTCGAGCGATCCGGCCTGCTCCGCGCCGATCCCGAAGAACGCCTCGACGGCGCAGAGCGCCACCACGGCGTTGTGCGCCTGGTGGGCGCCGTACAGCGGAAGGAAGATGTTGTCGTACTCACCGCCCAGGCCGCGCAGCGTCAGCAGCTGCCCGCCGACCGCGACCTCCCGGGAGACGACGCCGAACTCCATGCCCTCGCGGGCCACCGTCGCATCGGCCGCGACGGCCTTCTTCAGCATCACCTGGGCGGCGTCCACCGGCTGCTGGGCCAGGATGACCGTCGCGCCCTGCTTGATGATCCCGGACTTCTCCACCGCGATCTCGCCGGGCGTGGAGCCCAGCCGGTCGGTGTGGTCCAGGGAGATCGGGGTGACGACCGCGACCGTGGCGTCGATCACGTTGGTCGCGTCCCAGCTGCCGCCCATGCCGACCTCGACGACGGCGACATCGACCGGCGCGTCGGCGAACGCCGCGTACGCCATGCCGGTGAGCACCTCGAAGAAGGAGAGCCGGTAGGGCTGCTGGGCGTCGACCATCTCGACGTACGGCTTGATGTCCTGGTACGTCTCGACGAACCGCTCGGCGTCCATCGGGGCGCCGTCCAGGCTGATCCGCTCGGTGATCGACTGGACGTGCGGCGAGGTGTAGCGCCCGGTGCGCAGCTCGAAGGCGCCGAGCAGGCCCTCGATCATGCGGGCCGTGCTCGTCTTGCCGTTGGTACCGGTGATGTGGATGGAGGGGTACGCGCGCTGCGGGTCACCGAGCGTGTCCATCAGCGCGGCGATGCGCGCCACGGACGGCTCAAGCTTGGTCTCGCCCCAGCGCCCGGCGAGCTCCTGCTCCACCGCGCGCAGCGCCTTGTCCACCTCCGGGTCGGTGGGGCGGGCGGGGACCTCGTCGCCCTGCGGCGGGCCCGAGGCGGCGCGCAGCGTCCGGCTCCCGGCCTCGATCACCGCCAGGTCGGGGTCGCGCTGGGTCTCTTCGTCGACGATCTCCGCGAAGGTGTCGTCGGGATCGGACGCGTCGTGCCGGTCTGAAGGGCGGGGCTCACTCACAGGGCCAGTCTACGGATGGGCACCGACATCGCGCGCAGCGCCCGGCGGCGCGGGTACGGCGGAGCCCCCGCGCTCCCGGGCGGGCCGGGTTCGCGGGGGCTCCTTGTGCGAGCCGTCAGGCGGTGGGCAGGGTCGCGAGCTGGCCGGCGATCCGCTCGATGTCGGCGTCGGCCTTGGTGAGCCGGCCGCGGATCTTGTCGACCACGTTGTCCGGGGCCTTGGCCAGGAACGCCTCGTTGCCGAGCTTCCCGGTGGCCTGCGCCTTCTCCTTGCGGGCCGCCTCCAGGTCCTTCGTCAGCCGCTTGCGCTCGGCCTCGACGTCGATCGTGCCGGACAGGTCGAGCGCGACGGTGGCTCCCGCGACGGGCAGCGACGCGGTGGCCTGGAAGCCGTCCCCGGCGGGCTGGAGGCGCAGCAGCTGCCGGATGGCCGCCTCGTGCGCGGCGAGCGCGGTGCCGCTCAGGTTCAGCTCGGCCGGGACCTTCTGGCCGGGCTGGAGCCCCTGGTCGGAGCGGAAGCGGCGGACCTCGGTGACGACCTGCTGGACGAGCTCGATCTCCCGCTCCGCGGCGTCGTCCCGGAAGCCGCTGTCGCCGGGCCAGTCCGCGATGACGACGGACTCGCGGCCGGTGAGCGCGGTCCAGAGCGTCTCCGTGACGAACGGGACGACCGGGTGCAGGAGGCGCAGCATCACATCGAGGACCTCGCCCAGGACCCGGCCCGAGACCTCGGCCGCCCGGCCGCCGCCGAAGAACGTGGTCTTGGACAGCTCGACGTACCAGTCGAAGACCTCGTCCCAGGCGAAGTGCCGGAGCGCCTCGCTGAGCTTGGAGAACTGGAAGTCGTCGTAGTACGCGTCGACTTCGGCGACGGTCTTGTTGAGGCGGGACAGGATCCAGCGGTCGGTCACCGACATCTCGGCGGCGTCCGGCAGCTCGCCCTCGATGGTCGCGCCGTTCATCAGCGCGAAGCGGGTGGCGTTCCAGATCTTGTTGGAGAACTTGGCGGAACCCTGGACCCACTCCTCACCGATCGGCACGTCGGTGCCGGGGTTGGCGCCGCGCGCCAGGGTGAAACGGAGCGCGTCGGAGCCGTACTTGTCCATCCAGTCCAGCGGGTTGACCACGTTGCCGAAGGACTTCGACATCTTCTTGCCGTGCTCGTCGCGGACCATGCCGTGCAGCACGATCGTCCCGAACGGCGGGACGCCGTCGTTGACGTACAGGCCGAACATCATCATCCGGGCGACCCAGAAGAAGAGGATGTCGTAGCCGGTGACCAGGACGGAGTTCGGGTAGAACTTCGCGAGGCTGTCGGTCTGTTCGGGCCAGCCGAGCGTGGAGAAGGGCCACAGGCCGGAGGAGAACCAGGTGTCCAGGACATCGCTGTCCTGCGTCCAGCCCTCACCCGTCGGGGCCTCGTCGTCCGGTCCGACGCAGACGACCTCGCCGTTCGGGCCGTACCAGACGGGGATGCGGTGGCCCCACCAGAGCTGGCGCGAGATCGTCCAGTCGTGGAGGTTGTCGACCCAGTCGAAGTACCGCTTCTCCATCTCCTGCGGGTGGATCTTGACCTTGCCGTCGCGGACGGCGTCACCGGCCGCCTTGGCGAGCGGTTCGACCTTGACCCACCACTGGAGGGACAACCTCGGCTCGATGGTCGTCTTGCAGCGCGAGCAGTGTCCGACGGAGTGGACGTAGGGGCGCTTCTCGGCCACGATCCGGCCCTCGGCGCGCAGGGCGGCGACGATGGCGGAGCGGGCCTCCAGCCGGTCCAGGCCCTGGAAGGGGCCGGGGACGGTGATGACGGCGCGCTCGTCCAGAACGGTGAGGAACGGCAGGTCGTGGCGCTTGCCGATCTCGAAGTCGTTCGGGTCGTGGGCCGGGGTCACCTTGACGGCGCCGGTGCCGAACTCGGGGTCGACGTGGTGGTCGGCGACGACCGGGATCGTGCGGTCGGTCAGCGGCAGCTTGATCTGCCTGCCGACCAGGTGCTTATAACGCTCGTCGTCGGGGTGGACGGCGACGGCGGTGTCACCGAGCATCGTCTCGGCGCGGGTGGTGGCGACGACGATGGTCTCGTCGCCCTCGCCGTACTTCATGGAGACGAGCTCGCCGTCGTCCTCCTGGTACTCGACCTCGATGTCCGAGATCGCGGTGAGACAGCGCGGGCACCAGTTGATGATGCGCTCGGCGCGGTAGATCAGCCCGTCGTCGTACATCTGCTTGAAGACGGTCTGGACGGCCTTGGACAGGCCCTCGTCCATGGTGAACCGCTCACGGGACCAGGCGACGCCCTCGCCCAGGCGGCGCATCTGGCCGGAGATCTGGCCACCGGACTCGTTCTTCCACTTCCAGACGCGCTCGACGAACGCCTCGCGGCCCAGGTCGTGGCGGGACTTGCCCTCCTTGGCGAGCTCGCGCTCGACGACGTTCTGGGTGGCGATGCCCGCGTGGTCCATACCGGGCTGGTAGAGCGCCTCGAAGCCCTGCATCCGCTTGCGGCGGACCAGCGCGTCGATCAGCGTGTGCTCGAAGGCGTGCCCCAGGTGCAGGGAGCCGGTGACGTTGGGCGGCGGGATGACGATGGAGTACGGCGGCTTCTCGCTGTGCTCGTCCGCCTCGAAGTAGCCGCGCTCTACCCAGCGCTCGTACAGCTTCCCCTCTACCTCGGCCGGCGTGTACTGGGTCGGCAGTTCGGGGTGGCTGGCTGGCTGCTGCGCTGCGTTCTCGGTCACGCGACACAGTTTAGGGCCGTCACAGTCATGCGCCGAAACCGGTTTGTTCGGTAACGGTGTGCCTCCCGGTGCCCCACGTACGCGGGACGTCCGTCAGGATGTTCGGAACGCATAAGTACGCATGAGCTTCACGAACAGGGGAATCCGCAGATGAGCTTCAACCAGCCGGGCCCGTACGACGGACAGCAGCCCCAGGGCCAGCCCGGCCCGTACGGCCAGCAGCCTGGCCCCTACGGTGGCCCGCCGCCGCAGGGCCAGCCGCAGGGACAGCCCGGTTACGGCTACCCCCAGCAAGCCCCCCAGGGCGTACCGCCGCAGCAGCAGCCCCCGCAGCCGGGCTACGGCTACCCGCAGGCCCAGCAGCCCGGCCCGTACGGCCAGCAGCCCCCCACTCCCCCGTACGGCGGCCAGCCGGTCTACGGCCAGCAGCCCGGCTTCCCCCCGGCCCAGCCCCCGAAGAAGAAGACCGGCCTGATCATCGGCGGCGTGATCGTGGCGCTCGCGGTCATCGGCGGCGGCGTGTACTTCCTGACGTCGGGCGGCGGCGCGAGCAACAGCGACGTGGCGGACTCCACGAAGGGGTACAAGCTGACTCCGGCGGCGACGCTGGACGGTTACAAGAAGGCCGACACCGGCGGCAGCGGCGCCGACGGCCCGCTGAGCGGGGCGGAGAAGACGAAGATCGAGGCCAATGGGATCAAGAATCCCGCTCAGGCCTCTGCCGCCTACCAGGGCGGGTCCGAGAAGGACATGAGCCTGAAGTACATCTCCCTCCAGGGCTACTGGGGTGAGGTGAGCGACCCGGCCGCGGTGATCAACAAGTCCTTCGACGAGGCCAAGGCCAACATGACCAAGGGCGACAGCAAGTCCAAGGGCGAGCTGGTCGGTTCGCCCAAGGACGTCACCCCGTCCGGATTCAAGGGCGCGTTGATGCGGTGCCAGAACCTCAAGATGGACAACCCCGAGGGCGACGGAAGCGTCGACAAGGGCCCCAAGTCCATTGAGATGCCGATCTGCATCTGGGCCGACTACAGCACGGTCGGCATTGTGTCCGGTCTCGACATGGGTCTCGCCATGACCAACAAGCCGATGTCCCAGGACGACGTCGCGGACCTCACCGCCAAGCTCTACAACACCTCCCGCACCAAGGTCTGATCCCGGCAACGCGAAGGGGCGCCCGGCCGGTTCATCCGGCCGGGCGCCCCTTCGCGTACGTGTCTACGGCGCGGCGGTCACGCCGACTTCTCGTGCCTGCCGTCGTCGTTCTTCCCGATCGTCCGCGGCTCGCGCGGGACCAGGGTGGGGTTGACGTTGTTGCGGACCACGTCGGCCGTGATGACGACCCGGGCGACGTCCTTGCGGGACGGCACCTCGTACATCACCGACTGGAGGACCTCCTCCATGATCGCGCGCAGACCGCGTGCGCCGGTCTGGCGCAGGATCGCCTGGTCCGCGATGGCCTCCAGCGCCTCGCGCTCGAAGTCCAGCTCCACGCCGTCGAGTTCGAAGAGGCGCTGGTACTGCTTCACCAGGGCGTTGCGCGGCTCGATGAGGATCTGGAGCAGGGCTTCGCGGTCCAGGTTGTGGACCGAGGTCAGGACCGGGAGGCGGCCGATGAACTCGGGGATCATCCCGAACTTCACCAGGTCCTCCGGCATGACCTCCTGGAACTGGTCGCTCGCCTGGATCTCCAGCTTGGAGCGGATCGTGGCGCCGAAGCCGATGCCCTTGGCGCCGGCCCGGGACTCGATGATCTTCTCCAGGCCGGAGAACGCGCCGCCCACGATGAACAGCACGTTCGTCGTGTCGATCTGGATGAACTCCTGGTGCGGGTGCTTCCGGCCGCCCTGCGGCGGTACGGAGGCGGTGGTGCCCTCCAGGATCTTCAGCAGGGCCTGCTGGACGCCCTCGCCGGAGACATCGCGGGTGATCGACGGGTTCTCGCTCTTGCGGGCGACCTTGTCGATCTCGTCGATGTAGATGATCCCGGTCTCGGCCTTCTTGACGTCGTAGTCGGCCGCCTGGATCAGCTTCAGCAGGATGTTCTCGACGTCCTCGCCGACATAGCCGGCCTCCGTCAGCGCCGTCGCGTCCGCGATGGCGAACGGGACGTTGAGCATCCGGGCCAGTGTCTGCGCGAGGAGGGTCTTGCCCGAGCCCGTGGGGCCCAGCAGCAGGATGTTGGACTTGGCGAGTTCGATCGCGTCGTCACGGCTCGCCCCGCCGCCGTTCTCCCCGGCCTGGACCCGCTTGTAGTGGTTGTACACAGCGACCGAGAGAGCCTTCTTCGCGGGCTCCTGGCCTACGACGTACCCCTCAAGGAACTCGTAGATCTCGCGCGGCTTGGGAAGTTCCTCCCACCGCACCTCGGAGGTCTCCGCGAGCTCCTCCTCGATGATCTCGTTGCAGAGATCAATGCACTCGTCGCAGATGTACACACCGGGTCCCGCGATGAGCTTCTTCACCTGCTTCTGGCTCTTTCCGCAGAACGAGCACTTGAGCAGGTCGCCGCCATCACCGATGCGTGCCACGAGGTGCTTCCCCTTCGCCTGGGAGACGCCTGGTTCAGCGCCTCCTGGTGCCTCTATCCGACGGTACCTTGCCTGGCCCCCCGTTCGGGCCCCCCTTGGCACGGTTCACACGGCCGGGGCCGGGTGACCCTGCCGTACCAAGGGGTAAAGGCCGACGTCAGGCGGCCGCTCCGGCCGCGCTCTTGCGCGTCGCGACGATCTGGTCGACCAGGCCGTAGGCCAGGGCGTCCTCTGCGGTCAGGATCTTGTCCCGCTCGATGTCGTCACGGATCTTCTCGATCGGTGTGGTGGAGTGCTTGGCCAGCAGATCCTCCAGCTGGGTCCGCATCCGCAGGATCTCGTTGGCCGCGATCTCCAGGTCGGAGAGCTGCTCACGGCCGGTCTGCGAGGACGGCTGGTGGATCAGGATACGCGCGTTCGGCAGCGCCAGGCGCTTGCCCGGGGTACCGGCGGCGAGCAGCACGGCCGCGGCGGAGGCCGCCTGGCCCATGCAGACCGTCTGGATGTCCGGCTTCACGAACTGCATCGTGTCGTAGATCGCGGTGAGCGCGGTGAACGAGCCGCCGGGGCTGTTGATGTAGATCGAGATGTCCCGGTCGGGGTCCATCGACTCCAGGCACAGCAGCTGCGCCATGACGTCGTTGGCGGAGGCGTCGTCGATCTGCACCCCGAGGAAGATCACGCGCTCCTCGAAGAGCTTCGCGTACGGGTCGTACTCACGCACGCCCTGCGAGGTGCGCTCCACGAAGCGCGGGACGATGTAGCGGTTGTCCACCTGCGGGCCGGTGTAGAGGCCGCTCGCGGAGGCGCCGGAGAAGTTGTTCATGTGGGTGTTCACCATCCTGGTGGCGTTCTGTGGCTGGGTGTCTCGGCGTACGAGAGAAAAGCGGTGCGCTGCGGTGCGGTCCGGCGTCGGCCGGATCAGGCGCCGGTGCCGCCGCCGCCCGGAACGCCCGACGCGATCGTGATGATCTCGTCGATGAGGCCGTAGTCCTTGGCCTCCTCCGCGGTGTACCAGCGGTCGCGGTCGCCGTCGCGGATGATCGTCTCCACGGTCTGGCCGGAGTGGCGGGCGGTGATCTCCGCCATCCGCTGCTTGGTGCGCAGCAGGTACTGGGCCTGGATCTTGATGTCCGAGGCCGTACCGCCGATACCGGCCGAACCCTGGTGCATGAGGATGTCGGTGTTCGGGAGCGCGAAGCGCTTGCCGGCTGTGCCGCCGGTGAGCAGGAACTGGCCCATCGAGGCAGCCATGCCCATACCGATGGTGACCACGTCGTTAGGGATGTACTGCATGGTGTCGTACACCGCCATGCCGGCCGTCACCGAGCCGCCGGGGCTGTTGATGTAGAGGTAGATGTCCTTGTCCGGCTCTGCGGCAAGGAGGAGCAGCTGCGCGGTGATCTTGTTGGCGATGTCATCGTCGACCTGCTGGCCGAGGAAGATGATGCGCTCGCCGAGCAGTCGGCTGTAGACCTGGTCACCGAGGCCTCCACCGAGGGACGGCTCTCCGGCGGCGTAGGGCATCAGATTCGTCACGTATCCACCTGCTCGTCTCTGACGGCTCCGGCCGTCTCAGCGTCTTCGTACCGGGTGGGCCGGGACTCCCCGACCCTTCCTATTCATGGACCCTAACGCGCAGGTGGGACAACGCCATCCCGCTTCCGCAACTGTTCGCTGGGAGCGCAAGCTCCGCAGTGCGCACACGGGTTGTAGGGGCGTGCGCCGATACGACGACGGGCTCCGGACGCGACTGCGTCCGGAGCCCGTCGTACGGGTTCAGCGCGAGGCTCAGGCCTCGGTCTTCGCCTCGTCCGCGTCGGCGGTGCCCTCGGCGGCCTCGACCGCCTCCGCAGCCTCCTCCGTCACGTCCTCGTCGTCCTCAAGGTCGACGGGCTCACCGTTGGTGTCGACGACCTTGGCGGCCTCGACGACCACGGCCAGCGCCTTGCCCCGGGCGACCTCGCCGACGAGCATCGGCACCTGGCCACCCTCGACGACGGCCTGGGCGAACTGGTCGGGGCTCATGCCGGAGGACTGCGCGCGCCGCATGAGGTGCTCGGTGAGCTCCTCCTGGTTCACGTTCAGCTTCTCCTTGTTGACGAGCTCGTCAAGGATGAACTGGGTCTTGATGCCCTTGATGGCCTGCTCCGAGGTCTCCGCCTCGAACTCCTCAAGGGTCTTGCCCTGGATCTCCAGGTACTTCTCCAGGTCGAGACCCATCTGGCCGAGCTGGTGGTGCTCCAGGTTGTGCTTGCGGGTCTGGACCTCGTCCGCGAGCAGCTTCTCGGGGATCGGGACCTCGGCGAGCTTCAGGAGCTCCTCCAGGACCCGCTCCTGGGCCTGGGTGGCCTGGTCGTACTGCTTGGTGCTCTCCAGCCGCTTGCGGCTGTCGGCCTTGAGCTCGTCCAGCGTGTCGAACTCGCTCGCCATCTGGGCGAACTCGTCGTCCAGCTCGGGAAGCTCACGGGCGGCGACCGCGGTGACCTTGACGGTGACCTCGGCCTCCTTGCCCTCGGCGGAGCCGCCCTTCAGCTCGGAGGTGAAGGTGGCCTCGCCACCCGCCTCCAGGCCGGTCACGGCGTCGTCGATGCCTTCGAGGAGCTCGCCGGAACCGATGGTGTACGAGACACCCTCGGCCACGCCGTCCTCCAGGACCTCGCCCTCGACCTTGGCGGTCAGGTCGATGGTCACGACATCGCCGTCGGCGGCGGCGCGCTCGACCGGGCTGGTCGAGGCGAAGCGCTCGCGGAGCTGCTCCACGGCCTTCTCGATGTCCTCGTCGCTGACCTCAAGGGCGTCGACGGTGACCTCGATGCCGGAGTAGTCCGGAATCTCGATCTCGGGGCGTACGTCAACCTCGGCGGTGAAGGCCAGCAGTTCGCCGTCCTTCAGCTCCGTGATGTCGACCTCCGGCTGGCCGAGGACGTTGAGCTCTCCCTCGTTGACGGCCTCGGTGTAGAACTTCGGAAGGGCGTCGTTGACGGCCTCCTCCAGCACAGCACCACGGCCGAACCGCTGGTCGATGACCCGGTTGGGGATCTTGCCCTTGCGGAACCCCTTCACCGTGACCTGCTGGTTGATCTTCTTGTACGCCGCGTCGAGGCTGTCCTTGAGCTCCTCGAAGGGCACCTCAATGCTGAGCCGAACCCGGGTCGGGTTCAGGGTCTCCACGGCGCTCTTCACGGTTCGGTCTCCTTGTGGCTGACTTCTTGGGGTTCTGCTCCACCGCGCACGAGGCGGCTTCGCGGACCGAGCCCGGTACATCAGACACACGGGCACGCATTTTGCATAGTAACGGCAAGGTGGAGAACTCCCACAATGCGATCTTGCCGGTGGTCGGGGTGGCCGGATTCGAACCGACGACCTTCCGCTCCCAAAGCGGACGCGCTACCAAGCTGCGCCACACCCCGTCGGTGCGACACGTAGGGTACATGCAGACCGGCAGTGCGTCGGGCGCTTTTCCGGAGGCGTCGCCCGACGCGACACCGGGTGCGGGATCGGGTGTGCGGGCAGCGCCTATGACCCGCTACGATGCTTCTCGTGCCGCGGTCCTGGTGACCTGCGGTGCGGTGCATGCGGGCGTAGCTCAATGGTAGAGCCCTAGTCTTCCAAACTAGCTACGCGGGTTCGATTCCCGTCGCCCGCTCCATGGCAAGGGCCCGGTTGGGTTCCATCCTCTCGGATGGAACCCAACCGGGCCCTTGGCGTTCCACCACGCGTTGACCGCGCGTCTTCCCCGCGCGCGTCCCGGGCCGGGGTACGGCCCGGGACGCGGTCCGGGGTCAGAAGCTGATCTGGTTGATGCTCTGCGCTATCGAGTCCATGAACTTCTGGATCGACGGCGCCATGCCGGTCGATGCCAGGAAGAAGCCGAAGAGCACCGCGACGACCGCGGGTCCGGCCTTGATGGAGCCGCCTCGGATCAGGACCACCAGGATGATCGCCAAAAGAAGCACCACAGACAGTGAAATGGCCACGACTGATCACACCCTCGGTCGGTCCGCCTTGCCGGCCCGGAGGCGTGCGGCCAAGCACACCTCCGTTTCCGTCCATCGTGCCACCAACTCCCCTGTGGTCGCTGCCGTCTGACGTAGCGACCAGTCGGTATCGCGCCATCTTGCGCCGGCCGCGCACCCGTTCACAGCCTCCGCGCCCGGCCGCCGGCCCAGTGGTGGCACGGCAGGGACGGACGGTGCGCGCGGTAATGATCAGATGAACGGAAATGATCTGCGACGGTGATCGTTTCCTTATCCACACACTTCATCCACATGCAATTCCCGACACCGAATGCGACGCAATTCACCGCCCTCAACTGCCTGCCGATATGCACCATTTAAGGAGGATTAACTAGCCCATATCGGGCAAAAAACAGGGGTTTGCTTTTTACTCAGCCGGGCACACGCGATATCCGATGGCGGTTTTACGAAATGCAATCGAGACGTCTAGGGTGCTTGAGATGTTCCACGCTCCGAACGTATTCCAGAGGGCACCGCTCCCCCCGGCGACCCGGGAGTCGGAGCCCAGACCCCAAGCGCCGGGCCAGGCTCCGGACGCACCCTCCGCGGTGGCCGTGGCGGAACGGCCCGCGCAGGCCCCGCCCGCCAAGAAGCGTGACGCCTACTTCGACAACGCCAAGTACCTCGCCATCGTGCTGGTCGCGGTGGCGCACTCATGGGTGCCGGTCATGGAGGGCAGCCGGGCGGCCCGCGCCGCGTACATGGTCACGTACACGTTCCACATGCCGGCCTTCATCATCATTTCCGGCTATTTCTCACGTTCGTTCAGCCTGACCCCCGCCAAGGTGAAGCGCCTGGTGACGGGGGTCGCCGTGCCGTACATCGTGTTCGAGACGGCGTACTCGCTGTTCCGGCGGTACGCGAGCGGCTCGTCCGACGGGGCGATCAGCCTGCTGGAGCCCTGGTACCTCACCTGGTTCCTGGCGGCGCTGTTCATCTGGCGGCTCACCACGCCGATCTGGCAGAACCTGCGCCACCCGCTGGCGGTCTCGCTCGTGATCGCGGTCCTCGCCTCGCTCGCACCCAGCATCGGCGACGACCTCGACCTGCCGCGCGTCCTGCAGTTCCTGCCGTTCTTCGTGCTCGGCCTCCAGCTCAAGCCCGAGCACTTCCGGATGGTCAAGCGCCGCGAGGTGCGGCTGCTGGCCCTGCCGCTGTTCGCCGGTGCGCTGGTCTTCGCCTACTGGGCGGCGCCCCGGATGCAGCTGGGCTGGTTCCTGCGCGACTCCAGCGCCCAGGAGATGGGTGCGCCGTGGTGGTCCGGCGCGGTGATGACCCTCGCCATGTTCGGCTGCGCGGCGCTGCTCACCGTCGGGTTCCTCGCGTGGGTGCCGCGCCGCCATATGTGGTTCACGGTGCTGGGCGCCGGCACGATCTGCGGTTATCTGCTGCACGGGTTCCTGGTGAAGGGCGCCGACTACTCGGGCCTCTTCGACCACAACGACTGGCTGATCTCGCCCACCGGGCTGGTACTCGTCACCGTGGCCGCCTCGATCGGGGTGACGCTGCTGTGCACGCCGCCGGTGCGACGGGTCATGCGCTGTGTGACGGAACCGGACATGAACTGGGCCTTCCGACGGGACGCCGCCAAGATCTGAGACGTCGGGTTTGAGCCAACACGGCGGAGCCGGGCCCGGTCGGGCCCGGCTCCGCCGTGTTGGCT
>NZ_JBHVOI010000023.1:0-35986 GCF_042887885.1 Streptomyces sp. NPDC057900 | reverse complement strand
GAGCGGGTACTGCGGCGGCAAGCCGCCGCAGAGCGGACCGCCTTGCGCAAGCGCAAGGCGGGTTCCCGCGCAAGCGCGGGAACAGAATTCCGCAAGCGGAATTCCCGAAGGGAAATGCAATTCGCGCAAGCGCGAATTGGGGTGTCCGCGCAAGCGCGGACACCTGGGCAGGCTGTGGCGCGTGGTGTTGTGTAGGGTTTGGGGTTTCTGGCTTGTTCCTGTAATGGGAGTTGACGGGGTGTTGGATCGGGTGCCGGCCTCGATGCAGTGACGGGTTCCGCTGCGCTCCACCCTGACCCCTCTATGGTTCTCAGGAATGTCCGGTCAAGCTCACAAAACACCCTGCCAGTATGCGTATCAATCCATACTCGCGGGACGGATCCGGTGATGCATGATCCCGAAGTTCGGGCGAGCATTCAAGATAATGCATCACTCATGTTAGCTGTGTAGACATTGGATCCTGACTGCACCCCCTGCCCCGGCCCGAAAACTCCTGAGCCTTCAGAAGGGCGCCGCCATGAATTGCTCAGCCGACGAAAGGGAGCTCAGATATGCGTGTGCCGGAACTCGGCATGCGGAGGTACCGAAGCCGAACGGCCCCCGGGCCGGCCGGCGGAACCGCCCACCGGCACCAGCCACACCTCCATGCTCTTAAGCGTCACGGTCCAAGCCACCCGAGACTCAGTAACGCTGCTACCACCTACGATCCGCACCCGCTCCGCCCCACCGCACGCGAAGCCACCCCAGCCACGATGGGGTCCGGCCGGTGGGCTCCGACTGCGGTGCTGATGGGCGAATCCACGGCGTGGCGGTGCTTGATCAGTGTGGGGAGACGAGGTATCACGCGCGCGCACGCTCTAGAGGGAAGAGCCGTCCGTTTCTGCAGGTCAGAGCGTCGGACTCCGGAAGATATGTCAGCCCTGGACTGACATATCTCGGTCGGGATGTCAGACAGTCCTGACCTAACAGCGTCGTTTGGTGGCACTGCTGCCACCAAACGCGAAATAAGTGTCAACTAGCTGCTCGATGCCCGATCCGCGGCCGGCTGGGGGAGCCTGCCTGTGCGGCGGGCCCAGATTTCGAACGCGACGGTCATGAACGGAGGTACGGCGGCCAGCAGGGCGAAGATCGTGGTGCGGCCCAGCCGCCACTTCAGCCGGATCGCGACCAGGACGGTCAGGGACACATAGACGATGAAGGCGGCGCCGTGGAGGGTGCCGAAGATCCGTACGCCGAGTTCGGTGGTTTCGGGGATGTACTTGAGGTACATCCCGACCAGCAGACCTGCCCACGTGCACGCTTCGATGACCGCGATCCAGGTGAACGCGCGCAGCAGACGCCCGGAGCCGATTTCGGCAGCACGTGCGGCCGCCACGTCGGCGGAAGGCGGTTCGGGGGTGGGCATGGAGGGCGTCTGCGGGGTGCCTGGGCGTGCGGGCCACAGGGCGCGGTCGCCGAGCAGGCGGACGATGGCGGGGACCAGGAGCGGGCGGATGAGGAAGGTGTCCAGCAGGATGCCGAAGGCCATGGCGAAGCCGAACTGGAACAGTTCGCGGATCGGCTGGGTCATCAGGACGGCGAAGGTCGCCGCGAGGATGAGGCCGGCGGAGGAGACGACGCCGCCGGTGCGTGTCAGGGCGGTGGTGATCGCCTTCGCCGTGGGCTGGGTGCGCAGTTCCTGCCTGAACCGGCTCATGATGAAGATGTTGTAGTCGACGCCGAGCGCGACGAGGAAGACGAAGATGTACGCGGTGACGCGGTTGCCGATGCCGTCGTCACCGAGGACGGTCACGGTGAAGAGGGTGGTGGCACCCAGGGTGGCCAGGAACGACAGGATCAGGGTCGCGACCAGGTAGAGCGGGGCAAGGAGCGAGCGAAGCAGCAGGACGAGGACCGCGGTGACGATGGCTAGGACCAGAAGCACGATGAGGGGCGTGTCGCGGTCGAGAGCGGAGCGGATGTCGGCGTTCTGCGCGGTCTCGCCGCCGATGAGCACCGTAGCGTCCTGTATTCCGGCGGCCTGGGCTGCGGATTGTGTGGCCTGCTTGAGGGGACCGATCGCGTCGAGTGCCTTCGAGCTGTAAGGGTCGAGGTCAAGGACGACATCATAGAAAACGGTTCTGCCGTCCTTGCCCATGCGGGGGTCTGCGACACGGCTGACGTGGTCGGCGTCGGTGAGCGCGGTGGCAATGTCGGCGCGTGCGGGGCTGGAGCGCAGGTTGTCCCGGGAGTGGACTACGACGGTACTGGGGGCGATCTCGCCGGGCCCGAATTCCTCTTGGATGAGGTGCTGCCCGTGTTCGGACTCGGTGGAGGCGCGGAAGCCGCTGAGGGTGTTGAAGCTCTCCTGGTAGCCGAGCAGTCCTGCGCTCAGCACCACGAGGAGTGCGATCACGGCCGAGGCCACCTTGACGGGGGCCCGTGCGACCAGGGCGGCGATGCGGTGCCAGATGCCTGCGCCGCGACTGCGTTCGGCGGCCTTGTCCACGCCCCCGGGCCAGAAGACGCCCCTGCCCAGCAGAAGGACCAGGGCGGGGATGAAGGTGAACGCCACCAGCGCCATGACGGCCACGCCCAGGGCGAGGTACGGTCCGAAGTCGTGAAGGGCCGGGGAGACGGCCACGAGCAGGGCGAACATGGCGAGCACGATGGTTGAAGCGCTGGCGAGGACGGACTCGGCGGTGCGGCGTACGGCGGTCTGCATCGCGCGGGCGCGGTCCGGTTCGTCGAGCAGGGTCTCGCGGTAGCGGGCGGTGATGATCAGTGCGTAGTCCGTGCCCACCCCGAACAGCAGCACGGTCATGATCGAGGCGGTCTGGGAGCTGACCGTGATGACTCCGGCGTCCGCGAGGATCGCGCCGAGCGTCTCCGCCACGCGCATGGCCACGCCCACGGCAAGAAGCGGCACGAGCGCCATCAGGGGCGAGCGGTAGATCGCCAGCAGGATGATCAGGACGAGCACGATGGTGGCCAGCAGCAGGACTTTGTCGCCGCCGCTGAAGACCTTCACGGTGTCGGTGGCGATCCCGGCGGGGCCGGTCACCGCGACGTCGGCGGGCCCGGCCCGGTCGGATGCGAGGGCACGCACCTCGTCGACCGCGTTCTGGAAGGACTCCGCCGAAGGGTTTCCCTTGATGGGCACGATGACCAGCTGGGCACCGCGGTCCTGCGAGACCAACTCGGCCGCGGCGTCGGGAGCGGTCACCGTGGAGAGCACGCTCCCGACATGGTGAGGTCGGCTGGTTCCGGAAAGGGCTGAGGTGATGGCGGCGACCGCCTGTGTGGCGCTCGTCGCAGCGTCGGTGCCCTTGCCGCGGACCACGATGATCGCCGGCGTCGCATCCTGGCCCGGAAGCTGGGCGCGGACGAGATCACGGGCCTTCATGGAGTCCGAGGCGGCGGGCGGCAGGTTGGCGGACGCGTTGTCCTCGACGGATTCCAGGGCCGGGGCGACCCCGGCGAGGAGGCCCGTGATCAGAACCCAGAAGGCCACCACCACGGCGGCGCGTTTCTTCGATCCCAGGAGACATCGGAGCAGAGGGGAGGAGGTCATCGGTTGCATCGGGCAGCCTTCGGCAGGAAGCACGGACAGAACTTAGCGACAGGGTGTCTCTAAGTTGTGGCAAGCTAACACGCTCGCTCGGCCTCCCGGGCGTGGGGGTAGGTTGGCGGGAGACGGCACAGCGTCCGAGGTGAAGCGGAGAAAATGCCCAAGATTGAAGCCGGCAGCGTCCGGGAGCACCGGGCCCAGCGGCTCGCGCAGCTGATCGACGCGGCCGAGGAGATCCTGGAAGAGGGCGGCGCCGAAGCCCTCACAGCCGGAGCCGTTGCCGCGCGAGCGGGGATCGCCCGCAACAGCATCTACCGCTACTTCAACTCCATCGACGACCTGCTCGAACTCGTCGTCACCCGCGAATTCCCCGCTTGGATCGACGCGGTGGAGCAGGCCATCGCGGCAGAGACCACGCCTGCCGCCCAGGCCGCCGCCTATGTCAGGGCAAACCTCGAACAGGCCGCTCGCGGCACCCACGGCTGGCTGGCCGCGCTCTCGCGCGACTCGCTCTCCCTGTCGGCGCGGGAGCGGGTGAGAAATCTGCACGTCTCACTACATGAGGCACTCGCCCGCGTCGTGCGCGAACTGGGGCAGCCACAGCCCGAGCTGATCGTGGCGGTGATCCAGGCAGTCGTCGATGCGTGCATCCGCCGAATCGACCAAGGCGACGATCTGACGACCGTGTCCGACTTCGCGGCGGGAGCGACGCGTCGACTGCTCGCGGACGACGCCTTGCCTCAGCACCCTTGACGCAGACCGCTGGCGGCTCACATACGAGCAAAAAAGGCACTGCGGGTACCCACCCCGGCCGACGTCGAACTTCGGCCGCTGGACCGGGTGGGGGGACCCGACTACTCCTCGACGACGACCGGGGCCTCGATCCCGGGTTCGGCCAGGGCAAGGTTCTGCCGTGCGGTGTACTGCTGGTCGGTCGAGACCTGTTGCCAGGGTTTGACGACAGGCGGGGACAGTATCGAAGTGCTCAGCAGTGCTCAGGCTCCACGGCAAGCCACAGTTCGGCGTCGACCTCGGCCTTCTGGGGCGAGAAGCGGGCGCGCAGGATCTCGGGGCCGGTGCGGGTGCGGTATGGGTTCGACGGGAACCACTCGGTGAACACGTCCCGCCACAGTTCCTGGATGGCGTGCGGTGCCGGCCCGGAGGTGGTGAAGACCGCCCAGGTGCCGGGCGGAACCGCCAACGTGGTCGTGCCCTCGAAAGCGGCCGCGGAGGTGATCACGCCGTGGTGGTAGTCGAGGACAGTGCCCTCGGCGCGGCTGGGGTCCATGCCGTCGCAGACCGCTACGATGCCGTGCGGCTCCTGGTCCGAGAGCTTCTCCAGGCGCTCCAGCGTGTGCGGATCGATCCCACGGACAAAATCCATGATCGCCTGGTTCGGCCCCGCATGGACCAGCGGTACCCGCGTCTTAAGCCCGACGACGGTGAAATCCGCCTTGTCCACAACGCGGTATCGCATACTGCTGCTCCCTTCAACGGTGAGCCGGAAGGCCATCCGCGACTGGGAGGTGAGTGCGGCGCCGGTGCGCCGGGCCTCGCCGGGTCCGATGCCGTGCATGGCACGAAATGCTCGCGCGAACGCCTCGCCGGAGCCGTAGCCGTAGCGCACAGCGATCTCCAGCAGCGTCTCGCGTCCCGCGAGTACCTCGGCGCCCGCGAGGGTGAGCCGGCGGCGCCGGACGTACTCCAGCAGTGGCATTCCCGCGAGCGCGGAGAACATCCGGCGCAGGTGGTGCTCCGAGGTGGCGGCGATGCGTGCCAGTTCCCTTACGTCAAGGTCCTGGTCGAGATGGCCCTCGATGTGCTCCATGGCCTGGTTCAGCCGCTCCAGCATGCCCGGCCTCCTTTCCCTTCTCACGACCACCTTGTCAGCGAAGGTCGTGAAGCACGTCTATCGGGCGTTGCGGTCGGTGCCGTCTCCGTCCGGACCGGGGGTGTCCTTTCTCAGGCCCCGGCGGATCGCGATCTCCACGGGTGAGTAGGCGCCGTCGGCCCGCTCCAGTTCGTACGGGGCTGCCGGCATCAGCGGCGGCTGCGCCATGAAGCGTGGCCTCCTCCCGTGGTGCGGTTGCGCCGCGTGCACCAGGAACGGATGGCACAGGAAGACGTCGCCCGAGGACCCGGTCGCGAGGGCGAGTGGCCGGTGGTCGGACGCCGCCACCAGGTCGGGGGCGAGGGTCAGCCCGCTCGCCCCGTCCTCCCCGTACTTCTCCAGCGTCTTCGGTACGTCGAGGTGTGAGCCGACCCGGATCCGGGTCGGGGCGTCCTCCTCGCCGACCTCGCTGAACAGGAACAGCATCAGCAGCGCCCGGCTCCGGGAGCGCAGGTTTGTGAAGTACCAGCTCTCGCCCTCAGGCATATAGCTCCCCTCGATGTGCCAGCCCGCGTCGTCCGGCTCCTCCTTGTGGGGAAAGCGCAGCGGGAACGTGCCCAGCGAGTAGCGCGGCTCCCAGCGTCCCGTGCCGACGAGCAGGTCGTACGCGTGGTGCAGGGACGGGGAGTTGGGAGCGGCGGCAAATGGTCCCTGAGCCATGCCGCCCACCCAGTGCACGGGCTGCGTCCACGTCGACGGGTCGTCCGGGTCGCAGCCCGTCTCCCGCCACAACAGTCGCGCACAGTCTGCGGCCACGCGCGGCGCGACGGCGCCCTCCAACTTCACGAAGCCGTCGCGGAGGAAACAAGAAACCAAGGTCGTGTCATCCATGCGTCCATCGTGCGGCGATGCCTGTCCTGTCACCCGACATTCTCCGCACCGCCTTTGTCGGGTGATCACCCGACGCGGTCGGGCGGCACATGTGGGTTCGCCGGGTTGGTGGTCGTGGCGGTTGGGCGCGGTGATGTCCGATCCGACCGCTGCGCTCCGAGGGTCAGTGCGTCTGCCTGCGCTGCTGCCGCACCTCACGGTCCACGGCCCAGGCGTCGGCGACCGGGCCGAGGTGGGCAAGTTTGTCAGGATTGATGACGGAGTGGATGGTCTGGATCCGGCCGCCGAGGACATCGAGCGCGAAGATGTGCAGGACGTCGCCGTCGCGGTCGCGGAACAGTGCGCCCGGCTGGCCGTTGATGTCGCGCGGCTCGCAGGTGATGCCGGTGCGGGTCATCAGCGGGTGCACGGTGGCCAGCAGCCGGGCCACGTTCTCGGCGCCGGCCACTGCACGGGCCAGCTGCGGGGCCTTGCCTCCGCCGTCGCCGACCAGCTGGACGTCGGCGGCGAGGAGGTTTTGCAGGGCGTCCACCTCTCCGAGGGCCATGGCCTCGAAGAACCGCTTCGCCAGCTCCCGCTGCTCATGCCGGTCGGCCTCGAAGCGAGGCCGACCCTCGCGCATGTGGCGGCGCGCCCGCGCCAGCAGTTGCCGGCAGGCCGGCTCCGCGCGCCCGACCGTCTCGGCGATCTCGTCGAAGCCGAAGGCGAAGACCTCCCGCAGCACGAACACCGACCGCTCCAGGGGGCTGAGACGTTCCAGGAGCAGCAGTGCTGCCATCGAGACCGAGTCGGCGAGCTCGGTCGCGCGGGCCGGGTCCTGGTAGGGGTCCTCCAGCAGTGGCTCGGGGAGCCACGGGCCCGGGTATTCCTCGCGCCGCACCCGGGCGGAGCGCAGTACGTCGATCGCGATGCGGGTCACCGCGGTCGACAGGAACGCCTTGGCTGAGACCGGCCTGGTGGTCGAGGCGTCGTAGCGCAGCCATGTCTCCTGGACCGCGTCCTCGGCCTCGCCGACACTGCCCAGGATCCGGTAGGCGATCGAGAACAGCAGCGGCCGCAGCTCCTGGAATTCCTCAACCTTGCTCACACCTGTACCCCCGATCGATGCCCCCTGGCCTTTCCGATCTTGGCATCGGCAGTGTGGGAACGGGGCGGTTCAGTGGAATCGGCCGGCCTCGTACCCGCCGCCCGGCTGGCGGGTGATGATGTTCAACCGGTTCGCCATGTTCATGAAAGACACCAGCAGCACGAGGGCGGTGAGCTGCTGCTTGTCGTAGTGCTGGGTGGCCCTCTGCCACACCTCGTCGTCGACGCCGGTGTTCGCGTCCGCGGTCCGGGTGCCCTGCTCCGCCAGTGCCAGCGCCGCGCGTTCGGCCTCGGTGAAGACCGTCGCCTCCGGCCATACCGCGACCAGGTTGAGCCGCACCGCGTCCTCGCCGGCTGCGGCTGCGTCCTTGGTGTGCATGTCGACGCAGGCCGCGCAGCCGTTGATCTGACTCACCCGCAGCGCCACCAGCTCCTGCACCGCCGCGGGCAGCGCCGTCTCCTTCAGCGCCCGTCCTGCCGCCATGACGTGCTTGAGGACGTTGCCGGCGTTCGCCTCGGCGAAGTAGTTCAGTCGTGCGTCCATCGTGTGCTCCTCGGGGTCGGTCTGTGGTCAACCCCTGGGACGAGGCCGTCCCCATGCCTGTGACACAGCGCGGAGTGACGTACGTCACCCTGCCTTTCTCCCCCGGGATGTCACAGGCCGGGCGGCCGACTCGTCCCTTACTCGGATGCCTTGATCAAAGCACTTGCCCTCCGTCCGCTCGTCCCAGGAAGGTCACTGGCATGGAGACCCTTCGGTATGTGTTTCTCGTCTTTCACCTCTTCGGTTTCGCCGCGATCCTGGGTGGGCTGTTCTACCAACTGCGGGGCAAGGACCCGGTGACAGGCGGCTACATGGTCGCCAGCGCGGGTGTGCAGTTGGTGACGGGTGCCGGGCTGATATGGACCCGCATGTCCCTGGACCTGCCGGTGATCGACGCGAAGATGTGGGTGAAGCTGGCCCTGGACGCCTTGGTGGCGGTGATCGCGCTGGTGGGCATGCGCAATCGGAAGGCGTGGCCCTTCTACGGTGTGGGCACCTCCACGGCTGCCGCGGTCGTGGTGGCCGTCGTCTGGACGTAGTGGCCCACTCGCACGGAAACAGCGCGAAGCTCACCCGCCGTGCTCGCACAGGCCAACGAGGCTCGGGGGCCGGTCAGTCGCGTTGGGGGCCGATGACGGAGGCGCCGTCGTGCACGGTGATCGCCAGGGCCGGGCAGATGTCGGCCGCGTCCAGGACCCGTTCGTCCGGCTCGATCTCCTCGGCCCGTACCCGGGCGCGCTCGCCGTCCAGGGCGAACACCTCCGGGACCGTTCCGGCGCACATCCCCGAACCCTGGCAGAGCTGGGGGTCGACACGTACGTTCCAGGTCACGGCGCTCACCACTCCACCGGCATGACGCGCGGACCGCGCACCAGCATCTCGGATTTCCAGGTGACATCGCCCGCCAGGCGCAGGTCCGGGAAGGTGGTGATGAGGGCGGACAGCGCCTCCTGGAGTTCCAGCCGGGCCAGCGGGGCGCCCAGGCAGTGGTGGACTCCATGGCCGAATCCGAGGTGCTGGTTGCTCTCCCTGGCGATGTCGAGTACGCCCGGTGCGGTGAATCGCAGGGCGTCGCGGTTGGCGGCACCCACCGCGACCAGGACCGGGCTGCCCGCGCGGACGATCGTTCCGCCGACCTCGACGTCCTCGGTGGCGTAGCGGGGCTGGCCGGCTCCGCTGCCGAGGGGCACGAAGCGGAGGAGCTCCTCCACGGCGTTGGGTACGAGCTCCGGTTCGGCCCTGAGCCTCGCCAACTGGTCCGGGTGGTCGAGGAGGGTGAGGACGAAGTTGGGGATCTGGGACGCGGTGGTCTCGTGCCCCGCGACCAGGATGGCGACGCAGAGGTCGATGAGTTCGAGCTCCGAGAGGCGGTCGCCGTCGTCGCGGGCCTCGATGAGCGCCGTCATCAGGTCGTCCTGCGGCTGCTGTCGGTGCTGCTTGATCAACTCGGCCATGTAGGCGCGTAGTTCGGCGCGGCTGGCGTCGAATTCCTCGGCGGTGAGCGAGCTGGTCGACAGCGCGTCGTCGCTCCACACGCGGAACCGCGGCCGGTCCTCGGTGGGCACGCCCAGCATTTGGCAGATCACGGCGACCGGCAGCGGCAGCGCGAACAGGTCGACCAGGTCGGCGGGTGGTCCGGCCGTCTTCATCTCGTCGAGCAGGGTGGCGGTCAGTTCCCGGACCTGGGGCCGCAGCTTCTCGACCTGGCGGACGGTGAAGGCCTTGGCGACGAGGGAGCGCAGCCGGGTGTGGTCGGGCGGGTCCATGCCGAGGATCCCGCCGTCGCGCTGCCCCTCGGACTGGCGGGGCTCGTCGTGCGAGGCGGCCGCCGCGCGGCTGAAGCGCTGGTCACCGAGGACCAGCCGGGCATCGGTGTAGCGGGTGACCAGCCAGGCCGGTTCTCCGTACGGCAACTGGATCCTCAAGAGGCCCGGTTGGTCGCGGACGCGTTCATAGGCGTCGGAGAGCTGGAGTCCGTCGGGGGTGTTGAAGGGGTAGGCAAGGGGCGCGATATCTGCGGTCGTCACTGCGGCCTCCCGGATGTAAGCAGCTGCTTACAACGGTAGGAGCGTCCTTCCTGGGCAGTCAACGACGCTTTACAGCCGTTATCCTGACGGGCCGTCCGAGAGGAATGCCGCTGTGGAACCCGGTTCCGTCCCGCCGTCAGAAGAGCGCCGCAGGAGTGCCCGGGTCACCCGTCGGCGCCTGCTGGAGGCGGCCCGTGATCTGTTCGCGGAGCGGGGCTACGAGGGGACAACGGTCCGGAGCATCGCCGCGCTGGCCGGGGTCAACCAGGCTCTGCTGTTCCGTTATTTCGGCTCGAAACGGGGTTTGCTGACGGAGGTCGTCGCGCTCGGAGGGCTGGAGCAGTTGCGGGCGACGCCGCCCGAGGAGCTTTTCGAGACCGCTCTGCGTTCGATGCTGAGCCAAAGCGCGGAGGGGACGGAGGACCGTTCCCTGGAGGTCTATTTGCGTTCGGTCGGGCGGGGCGACGAGGCGGCCGGAACCCTGCGGGAGCTGGGGCAGGAGTACCAGAGTGCGCTGGCCGGACTCTCCGGTGCCCCGGACGCGGTGCTGCGGGCGGATCTCGCCATGGCCTGGTTGCTGGGGATCGGACTGATGCGGACGGTCGCCGCGCGGGAGCCGCTGGCCGGTGCCGAGCCGGACGATGTCTGCCGTCTCGTCCTCGGCACGCTCAGCCATCTGTGGTCGGCGGAGCCGGGCGACGGTGAGGTGTAGGCAGGGCCCGCCCGACCAGCAGGTCGTACGCCCGGTGCGGGTTCAGTAATCCAGGTCCAGGTAATCGATGTCGTTGATCTCCACGTCCGACAGTCCTGAAGCGCGGACACCGCCGTCCTGGAAATAGATAGTCCTGAATCCGTCGGCGATGATCCCGCGCATCTCCCGGTCGTCGGCCCCCGCGCTGCGGGCGTCGAAAAGCCGTTGTGCGTAGCTGCCCGGGAGACGGACGGTGAGCCGGCGGAAGCGGCCGTCGTCGGTGGTGCCGATGGGGGCGGTGTAGCCGAACCGGGCCCTGGTCTCCACGGTCATTCCCGTGGTGGCGGCCTGCTTGTGCCGCCGTTTGCGGACCTGGGGCTGCCAGCGGGAGAGGACGGCTTCCTCGATCCTGCGGGCGATGTCCTTGGGCGGGTGTTTCCGGGCGCCGCGCCGGTAGCGGTTGACGGAGTCGGCGGTGATGCCGAGCTCCGCCGCGACGGCCCTGGCGGTGCCCAACTGGCGCAGCAGGTAGTTGATGCGGCCCTTGAGCGTCTTGGGCGGTTCCCGGGTGAAGGCTTCCCGGTCGGCGCGTTCGATGGCGTCGTCGATCTCCCTCACGGCGCTACTCCCCTTCGTCCAGGACGGCGTCGCCGCCCTTGATGTGGCGGGCGGGGTTGAGGTCCTTCTCCATCAGGTCGACCGCCCACAGCATCGGCTGGACGCCCTCCAGCTTCGCCAGGCCCGGGGTGGGGCCGAGGCGGAAGCCGCCGGGCTGCGGCTTGCCGGACGCCGCGTAGGGGAGGAAGTCGAGCGGGCTGTCACCCGGCGAGGGGTAGACGACGCAGTCGGAGAGCACGGCGAGTGGATACAGGCCTGTCATGCGGGCCATGTTCTGCAGTTTGCGGTGCATGTTGACCCGGGCCTTGCTGATGACGGCGGCCCGGATGTCGGGGCGCCAGGTCGGCCGTTCGAGGGAGGGCCACCGGTCTCCCTCCTTGTACGACTTGCCCTGCGGGCGCTCCCTGAGCTTGCCGACGCCGCCCTTCACCGTGGCCTTGATCGCGGACAGGACGGCGGCCAGGGCCGGGTCGAGCTGCTTGTGCCGCTCCATCGCGGCGAGGAACTGGCGGTCGTCCAGGTCCCGGGTGACGCCCAGGTCCGCCAGGGTGTCGACGTACGCCGTCTTGAGGCGGTCGTGCCACGGGTCGAGGTACGCGCCGGTCTCGCGGCGCAGGTACGCCTCGATCGGGTGCACGTCGTGCCCGAGCTCCTGGGCGTAGGCGACCGTGTGGGTCTGGTACCAGGCCGGGCCTGTGGGGCGGGTTCCGTCCGGGGTGAACGGGCTGGGCAGGCGCGGGTCGGATTCGATGTGGGAGAGGTCGACCAGCCAGCTGCCGGGGATCTTCGGGTTGAACTTCGGGCCGTTGAAGTGGTCGGGGCCGGAGAGGCCGACGACCAGCCGGGCCGCGGCGGCGAGGAACGCGGTGTTGAGGTCGAGGCCGACCGCGTACGGCAGTGTGCACTCCTCGTCGGTGAGGGAGTCCACCGGCCGCACCCATTGGTATGCCTCCTCGTTCAGGAAGCCGCCGGTCCAGCCGCTGTTCACGACGACGGGGTGTTCCGGGGTGGCTTCCGGCGGGGCCGGGTCCATCGGCTCCGTACCCAGTGAACCGGCGTTGTGGCCGGACACCCAGTTCCCGGTCTCCGGGTCCTGTACGGCCTTCGTCGGCGGGCGCAGCGCCGTCATCAGTTCCAGTCCGGAGACCGCGGTGGAGCCGCGCGGGGTGATGACGCGCTGGGCGTAGATGCCGAGGACGCGGGCGATGTCGGCCGGTTCCATGTCCGTGACGCCGGGCCAGGACCGCTCGTCGAGGGCGTCCCAGGACAGGAGCGCGAGCTGCACGCACTGCCGGTCGCGGCCCTGGACCTTGCGGTAGATCCGCGCCCACGGGCCGAATCCGCGGCGGGTGAGCTGCCATCTGGCCTTCGCGATCTGCTTGACCACGGGGTGGTCCTCGGGCAGGCGCAGTGAGCGGCGCTGTTCGTGGCCCTCCAGGTGCTCCGGGAGTCCCAGTCTCACGGCGGCTGTCGCGGTGAGCGCGATCAGGGGGTCGGAGTCCTTGCCGTAGCGGTTGAGCCGGGCCGCGCCGAGGCCGGATTCGTTGAGCGTCCACTCCACGAGTTCCGGGACCGTGCGGGCGGGGCAGTCGAGCACGATGCCGTCGGCGCCGTACGCGGAGCCGTCGCCGTCCAGTACGGCGAGCGGGCCGTGCGGGAAGCGCGGGTCCTGGGCGGGCTGTGCGGGCTTCCTCGCCGTCGGGTTCTTCGCCGTCGGGCGCTGTACGGCCGCGGCGGGAGGCGCAGCCGTACGGGCCGGCTGTTGCGGTGCGACCGGTGCGACCGGTGCGACCGGCTCCGGGGCGGGCGCGGTGGGCTCCGGGGCGGGCGGCTGCGGCTGCGGTGGGGTGGCCGGGGTGGGCTGGGGGACGGGGGTGCCGTGGGCGGGGTACTTGGCCGCCCAGCCGTTCAGCAGCCGCTGGTACGCCTCCAGGCGCGGTGACCTCGGCTCGGAGCGGCCGTTCTCGTAGTTCTTGACCGACTGCGTCGTGGTCTTCAACGCGGTGGCGAGACGGGCCTGGGTGATGCCGGCGGCCTCCCGGAGACGGGCGCGCTCCGCGGGAGGCGGGAGCTGAGGCTCCTCGTCCAGCAGTGCGTCGATGTTCGCGAACAGCTCTTCTTCGGATGCCATGTGGTGGATCTCCTCCCGCGCGGCCACCGTAGCACTAGCACTTTACCCTTGGCTTTATCCCATTTTTTAACCCGCCCCGCCGTCCTGTCGAGGCGCAGAAGCAGGCCGAGCAGGGTCGGAACGGAACCGATTCGTACCGGAAAGGGATGCCGGAGCCAGCTGCGCCACCTCCATTTCGGGGTGAAGCCGGGCGACCAAGTAACCCAGTTCTTACCAGAGTTGAAGTGGATATGATCGCGGACATGCCTATCGGATACGTGGCGTCCACCGCACTCTTGACCTGGTGCGCCTTCTTCGCCGTCGTGGCGCCGCGGCGGCCCCGAATTCCGGCGAACCTGAGCTTCTGGTTCGGCATGGTCCTCAACGAGGTGCCGGTCATGGGCATCATCGCCGTACTGGCCTCCACGGCCCTGGCTCAGGGGCAGGGCGATCTGGAGACGACGGGCGGCAAGGTGACAGCCGTGATCGCCCTCGCCACCATCCCCTTCCTGGCCGTGGCCGCCTGGCACGGCCTGGGGGCGGGCCGGCTGGTCGCGCGCGCCGTCGACGAGGGGCTCGGGACCGGCCGGCGGGAGCGCGTGGGCGGGACGCCGCGCCGCCGGTCCTGGCCCCGCCTCCTGCTGCTGCGGCGCCTGTCGCGCCGCCTCGACGTGAAGCGGGTCGCCAACCTCAGTTACGGGGACGCCGGCCGCCGCAATCTGCTCGACGTCTACCACCGCCGCGACACCCCGCCGAACGCCCCCGTCCTGATCTATTTCCACGGCGGCCACTTCACCGGCGGGGCCAAGAGCCGAGAGGCGCGGCCCCTGCTCTACCGGCTCGCCAGGCAGGGCTGGGTGTGCATCAGCGCCAACTACCGGCTGCGTCCTCAGACCGACTTCCCCGGCCACCAGATCGACGCGAAGAAGGCCATCGCCTGGGCCCGCGAGCACGCCTGCGAGTACGGCGCCGATCCGTCGAAGCTGTTCCTGGCGGGGAGCTCCGCCGGATCCAACATGGCGGCCATGTGCGCGCTCACGCCGAACGACCCGGAGTACCAGCCCGGATTCGAGTCAGCCGACACCTCGGTCTCCGGAGCGATCTGCCTCTACGGCTTCTACGGCTACTTCTTCGGCACGGAGCCCGACGTGCCGCCCTCCCCGAACCAGCCGTACGCCTACCTCAACCCCGGTGCGCCACCGTTCTTCATCGCGCACGGCACCAAGGACGCGCTGGCGACCGTCGAGGGTGCCCGGTACTTCGTCGACCGGCTGCGCCGCGTCTCGGGCAGCCCGGTGGTCTACGCCGAACTGCCGGGCGCGCAGCACGCGTTCGACCTGTTCCACTCCGCGCGCACCGAGGCCGTCGTGGATGGCATCGAAGGGTTCACCTCCTGGGTGCTGGCCACATCGGGGCGCGCTCCCGATCCGGCGCTCTAGGCATCTCGTGGCGCACACCTGCCTGAAGATGGCCCTCGCCGGTGTCATCAGCGGCCAGCACCACCGAGCCGGCCGTGCGGCGACAGGATTGCGGGACAGCCCTCAGCCGAGGGGCGGGCGGGCGACCTTCTCGTCCAGCGACTTGGGGAGGACGTAGACGTCGGTCGGGTACTCCTCGGGCTTGGTGAACAGCTCAAGCCGGGCGAGGGGCTGGCCCGCGAAGCTGTTGGACATCACGAACAACGGGTTGCCGGTGGCGTTGCCCAGGTCCGGCAGGCGGCCCTCGGACAGTACGGTCAGGACCTTGCCGTCGGGGAAGGTCCAGGTGTGGACCTGCGGTTTGACCTCGTCCTTGACGATGCCGTCGATGGCGGCGAGGCCCGCCATGTCGATCTCGTTGTCGAAGTGGCCGATGTTCCCGACGATCGCCTGGTGCTTCATCCTGGCCATGTCCGCGGCCATGATGATGTCCTTGTTGCCCGTCGTCGTGACGAAGATGTCGGCCTGCTCCACCACGTCGTCGAGGGTGGCGACCTGGAAGCCGTCCATCGTGGCCTGCAACGCGCAGATCGGGTCGGTCTCGACCACGATCACCCGGGCGCCCTCTCCCCGGAGGGATTCCGCACAGCCCTTGCCCGCATCGCCGTAGCCGCAGACGACGGCGGTCCTGCCGCCGATCAGCACGTCGGTGGCGCGGTTGATGCCGTCGATGAGGGAGTGGCGGCAGCCGTACTTGTTGTCGAACTTCGACTTCGTCACCGCGTCGCTCACACTGACCGCCGGTATTACGCGGTGTCGACGCCCTGCTCTCAGCAGCTCGTCGAGGACCGCGTCACTGAACTGGTCAGCGATCTTGTCGGGGTGGCCCTCGGTCACTGATTCCGAGGTGAACAGGCGACGGGGCATGGCTCTCCAGAAAGGTGCGGGGTCGGACGGTGGGCGTGTACGGGCTCGTCCCGCAAGGTCCGCGGCGGCTCGCGGTACTGGAGCAGCCGCCGGTCACCGGGAAGTGCGCACGTCGATCGCCCCTCCCACTGTCGCCCGGTCCGCTTGAGAAGGGTTAAAGGTGCACTCGACCTGGGGTCCTGTGGGGGGATGGGGCCGGGTCAAGAAGCCGTAGGACCGGTTGCGCGGACGAGTCCGTCAGCTGCTGACGGGGGCGATACGGGCCTGGTCCGACGCCGGGGAGACGCGGTGTGAGCCGATGGCGGCCACCGTTTCGGCGAGGCCCACGGCGAAGGCGTCGGCTGGATCGGGGCGCGAGTGAGACCCGAGCGGACCGCGAGGGGAATCCCAGCGTCCTGCCGCCGTGTGCCGGTCCTCGCGCGGTTCAGGCCGCCGGGGACGACACGGCGGCGACAGCGGTGGGCCTCGACCCGGCCGGTACCAGGAAGTCCCGGTACTCGCTGACCTCGCCCTGCGCGTCGAAGCGGAACTCCGCGATCAGGCAACGGGCGACGGGGCCGCCCGTGAGCGTGATGCGGGCGGTCACCCGGTCGTTCTCCGCGACCACCGACTCGTACCGCGCCGCGTGGTGACCGGCGGCGAGCAGGGCTCGGGCCAGTGCCTTGTTGCGTTCCTGGACGGCCTGCGTGCTCAGCAGCCGGGACAGGTCTCCGCACAAGGAGTCATGTGGTGTTGCGTCCATTCCAGGACCTCCCGTCCCCTGCGGCGCACCACGGCGGGCACCGCTTCCCGACCGTGTCACACGGAGGTCGGGCGCCGATCGAGTGCCGATCGAGTGCCGGTACAGCCGAGGGTCCCCGTGACCCGCCGTACCGGTCACGGGGAGGGGCCCATGGGTATGCGGTGGCTCAGGAGCCGGCCGGGACTATCTCCGCTGTGCCCTGCGACCGGCTGGTCTTCTCCCCCACCGCGCCCGGCGCGACCGTGCGCGGGTCGACCGCTTCAAGGGGCGAGCCGACCTTGTAGGGGCACTCGGGGTCGTCGGGCCGGTTGGGGCGGTCGTGCGGCAGCAGGTAGAACGTACGGCGGGCGAACAGGCCGCTGTCGGCGCTGCGGGGCGCCTTCGGGGCGAGGTTCGTATAGCCGATGAGACGGCCGTCACGCTCGTACCGTGGCTTCCCCTTGCGCGTGTTGACCTTGTCCAGGGCCTGACGGACGTAGTCGAGGTCGCTCGGGTCCTCAAGCCACACGATCTCGACCTCCTGGGCAACATCGCCTTCCTGGGGCAGCGCGCTCATCGGCCCTCCTGCGTGTGGGTGGCCGCGGGTCGGCCTGGCGGTGTGTCGTTCAAAGAGCTTGTGCCCGGTCGGGCGGTGCGGAACCGTCCGGGGCAACGGCCCCTATCGTACGGTCGCCCGGCAGGAGCGGGCAGGGCGCGTGGCGTCGCTGTCATCGGGCGCCCCCTTCGGAAGCGCCGTCGGGGAGCAGCGCGAGACCCGGGTAGAGCTTGGTCGCGTTGTTCTTGATCATTTCGGCGGGTGAGGCCAGACCCAGTTCCTGACGGATCCGGCCGGCGAAGGCGCGCGGCGTGGAGGAGCGGATGCCCTCGTCCGAGCACCATCGGCCGTAGGCCTCGTACAGCAGTTTCTGCTCGACGCGCAGATCGCGGTCTCCCTCGCCCTTGGTGCAGCGTTCGGTGAGGAACCGGCCGATGTGGTCCTCCGTGGTCTCGTACGCCGCTGTCGCGACCCGTACGGAGGCGGGGCCGGTGAGCGGGTCCCGGGTGGCCAGGTAGCGCTGGGCGCCTTCGATGAGCCACTGCAGAATGCCGGGGCCCTCGTCGGCGACGAGTTCGGCGGCGAGGTTGTCGATCTTCCGCTCGTCGGGAACGCGCCGTTCGAAGGGGATGATGCGCATGCGGCGCCAGAACGCGTGACCGCCCGTGCCGACCTCCGGGCGGTGGTTGCCGAGCAGCCAGAGTTTGTGGGTGGGCGTGAAGGTGAAGAAGTTCTGCCGCATGCGGCGGGCGGTGATGGTGTCGCCGCCGGTGAGGAGCTTGACCCTGGCCTCGTTGAACTTGTCGTTGGGCTTGAGCTCGCTGCACACCACGATGCGCCGGCCGTGCAGTTCGGTCAGCTCGGTGGAGTGTTCGGTGAACTTGCCCTTCTCCATGAGGAATCCGGGCGGTGCGGCGTTCGCGTAGTCCCCCAGGATCTGGGTCATGACCTCCAGGAGCACGGACTTGCCGTTGGCGCCCGAGCCGTACAGGAACGGCAGTACCTGGGCGCCGACGTCGCCGGTGATGGAGTAGCCGAGCAGCAGGTGCAGGAAGCGCGTGGTCTCCAGGCCCTGGTCGTCGTCGCCGAAGGTGTCGCGCAGAAAGCTGTCCCACCTCGGGACCGGCGTCTTGAGCGGGGCGACGGTGGTGGCGCGCGAGTGCATGTCGGTGAGCGGGTTGGGCCTGCGCAGCAGGCCGGTGCGCAGGTCCACGACGCCCGCGGGGGTGCACAGGGCGTACATGTCGCCGTCGAGGACGTCGGGGTACAGGCGCAGGCTCGGTGCTGCCTGCGCCTGGAACAGGAGGGCCTTGACCCCGGCGGTCGACTCCGAGTGGCGGCGGTGCCCGGCCAGCTGCCGGTCCATGAAACGGCCGGTCGGGTCGTGGTCCGCGTACTGTTCGGCCATCTCCCCCGCGGCCCAGACGGCTGCCTCCTCGCCACCGGTGAGTTTCCACCGGTACCTGTCCCAGGAGTGCCAGCCCATTCCGATGACGTACCGGAACCGGTCCCGGTACAGGCGCGCGAACAGCTTCGCGTTGCCCCGGTCGGTGAGGGCGGTCGGCAGCAGCCCGGCGGGCTCCGCGGGGTGCTGGGCCGGGGCCTCGTTCTGCTGGGCGGGGAGGCTGGGCTGCGGCAGGTCCAGATCGAGATCGAGGCTCTGCTGATGAATCTGCCTGGCTGCGGCTTCGGCATCGAAGCGTACGGGCTCGACGCTCATGAGCTTCCTCGCGGGTGGAGCGGGCGCTGGGCGCCGGCGGACAGAGCGGATTCGATGACCATGAGATTGCGACGTTCCTGGTGCGGTCGGGCGGTACGGGCAGTCTCCGCAAGCAGGCTGCGCGCATCGGCCCCGGACAGGTGGCCGCCTTCGACGAGGCCACCCGCGGTATAGGCGGCCCGGTTGAGTTTCTCGGTGAAGCTCGCTCCTTCGCTGACGGTTCGACAGGCGGCGACCTCCGCGAGCAACGGCTCCAGGAGCCGTTCCGCGGCCTTCGTGGCGGGCCGTGAGCGGCGTTGTATTGGGGCCGGGACCCCGGCTCGCGCGATGGGCGGGTTGACCGCGTCGGGGACGTGCCCTGTTCGTTTGAGCTCGGCCGCGAGCCAGGCGGGCAGTGGGGCGGGTTCCCGTACGGCGCTCACGGGGACGTAGCCGCCTGCGGTGGTACGGACGCCCGGGGCCACGATGTAGCCGTTGTCGGAGCGGACGTCGACCTGCCAGGCCAGGGCCGTTCGCGGGCTGGAGCCGGTGGACGAGCGGTAGCGGGTCGCCGGGTGCGGGTTGCGGTACCAGATGTGGAGCCCGCCGGACGGGGTCCGCACGCGCAAGGTGGTCTCGTCGGCCGCCGGATCCTGCTCGCCTCGCAGGGCGGCGAGCAGCGCGAGCGTGTCGAAGCCCGTGGCCAGGCCCGCAAGGTCCACCTGGGGCCCGATCGGGATGCCTGGCAGGAGCCTGGCCCTCTCGGGCACTTGGGCCGCGTGGGCGTCGACATCGAGGATGACCAGGTCGGCGGGGCCGCACGAAACGCCCACCCCGAAGCGGGGCTGTGCGCTCCACCAGGCGTCGATGAGCTCGGGGGCCGTGGTCGCCGCGTGGAAGCCGTGACACCAGCGGCCCGCGTTTCTGCACGGGCAGGTGGCCGGGGCGTGATGACTTTTGCAGTCGGCGCAGTTGGCGGGCGGCGTCTTCTGTGCCGGGGCGAGCGGGTGTACCGGCCAGCCCGCGCGGGCGCACCAGCGCGCGATCGTGTGCCCGTCCGCCGGCCGAGAGGCAGCCGGCGGGGTGGCCGAGGCGTGGTCGGGCAACTTTTGGTCCTTGTCGGGCTCTTCGCGTGCGGGTCTTGTCCCTCGCCTCCATCCATCCCGCGCCGGACGGGACTACGGGACTGAAGGGACTGAGCTTTCGAGTCAGCCGAACAGAGCGTAGCCCACCCCGGAGGGGTGCAGGGGAGGGAAAACCGCGTGTCGCGGAAAATGAGTCCCGTCAGTCCCGTGCCTCCGCCCGGTGGGTCGGTGACCCGCGTTTTGTTCAGTCCCGTGAGGGGCTGAAGCGTTCAGTCCCGTTCAGTAAAAGTGCAGGTCAGAGAAGTATCCCGCAAGCCAACGGGACTGACGGGGCTGGACCCTGTAGTTATCAGCTACAGAGAAAAAAGGAGTCATGCGCGTGCGCACGCGTGTTCCTATATTTTCTTACACAGCTGATAACTACGAGGTCCAGCCCCGTCAGTCCCGTTGTTCTTCAGGAAAACGCTCTGACCTGCACTTTTGTGCGGGACTGAACCACGGGGCTGAACGGGACCCGAGGCTCCGGTCCCGTTCAGCCCCGTACTGCACACTCCACCGGGACAGGCTCGTTCTTCGGTACGGCTCGAAGGCGAGCGGCGCCGGCGTGGGCGGCCTGTGAAGCTGTTTGAAGGACCGCCTGAAAGGCCGCCTGAAGGGCCGTCTGAGGGGCTGTTTGAGCGGCCCGGGACGCGGCTGTGCGCCGCAGGCCCGGGGGAACCGGGCGTACGGCGCACAGCGGCCAGTGGGGCGTTGCTCAGGCGTCCCTGCGGCCGGGGAGGTACTGGTCGAGGACGACCGCCAGGAACTTGGTGTGGTCAGGGAGCCCGGCCTCGGTCACCAGGCCGTCGATGACCGCACGCTGAGCCCTTGTCGGCTTGTACTGCAGCTGCACCGGACCGAGGCCCCGCAGGTCCGTGTTGTTCGTCGCCACGGCGAAGAGCTTGGACTGGAACTTGGGCGCCCGCCGCGCCTCCTCGACGACCTGCGTGAGCCCCTTCTCGACAGCGTCCTCCACTGCGAGGAACACGATCTGCGTATGGGTCAGGTCGCTCTGCTTGCGAAGCTTGCGGAAGCGGTTGGCCACGTTCGTCGACACGTAGAACCCGACCGGCTTGGCGGTGTCGGCGTCGGAGACCGGCGGCGCGGGCTCCTCCGCGAGCTCCTGGGTGGGCCGGGGCACCACGGGAGGACGCGGTACGACCAGTCCCGGCTGCGCCGCCGGTGCGGGCTGCGCAGCGGGGCTCGGTGAGGCGGCCCAGCCGGCGAGTGCGCCGGACGGAGCTGCCGCCCCACCGGTGAACAGGTTGCCGACACCCTCGTCCGACATGCTCTGCTCGTCGTCCTGGTCGGAGGTCTTCTTGTTCTTCGGCGGTGTCATGCCGCGGCTTCCTTCCTGAGTTCCAGAGCCCTGGCGAACATCTCTTCGGTGAATCCTTCGTAGTCGGAGTCGAGCCCCACCACGGTCTCGGGAACCGAGCGATCGCCTGCCACCCGCTGATCCGCCAACTCGTGTACGAGCAGGCCCCGTTTCCGCACCAGCCGAGCGACCGACTCGGTGTGCCCGATGAGGTGCTTGAACATGTGGGCTTCCTCGCCCAGCACCTTCTGCACCTGGCGGCGCACGTCGGCGTGGATGCTGCTGTAGTTCCGCCCGGTGTCGAACAGCAGTACGCCGAGCAGCGCGATGTGCGGATTGATGTGGCTGACGAACTTGACGTAGGAGAACTCCAGGCCGATCTGCGCGAGGCCGTCCTCCGCGCCACCGTCGCTCTTGACCGGGATGACCAGCCACCGGGCGGCGGAGAGGGCGAGGCGCTGGAGGGACGGGTTCTCCGGCGGGGTGTCGAGAATGATGATCTGGTACCGATGGGCGATCGGCAGCAGACACATCAGCAGCCGCAGATACGCGTGCGGGCCTTCCTTGGCCAGAAGCGTGTGGAAGAAGATGCCGAACTCGTCGCCGAGCGCCGGGCCGCCCAGGACGACGTCGAGGTTCTCCCGCACGTTCTCGACCGGAGTCAGGGGCGCGCCGGTACGCAGCGCCTCGATGAGCCCCGCTCCCCCATCGTTCCAATCGGCCCGCTTGTACCCGAGCTCACGCGCGATGTTGCCCTGGGCGTTGCAGTCGATGATGAGCGTGCGCAGTCCGCTGCGAGCCGCCTTGCCCGCAGCGTTCGCGGAGACGGAGGACTTACCGACGCCTCCCTTGCCGTTGCCGAACATGAAGATGTGCGACAGCGACTCCCAAGGGATGCCGGCGAGCTGCGTGTCAGTGGCAGGCGCTTCGAAGGGACTGGCCATGGATCCTCTCACTCTTGTTGGGGCACGCAATCGGGGTGCGAAACGCCCCTTTTGCTCTAGTACTGATGGTCAAGACTTCGCTCAGAACGATTCTGCGCTCCGAGACGGCCCTGAAGGGTGTCGGGTAGGGCCCTGAACCTGCCGATCGGGGCGTCAGATCGGCCATCTGGACCCGTTGTCGCAGCTCATCGGCATACCCCGGGTTTGCAGTGCAGTAGGTGACACTACCTGCCCCGAGGGTATTGCCACTGCCTGCCCTCATGCGTGGGACTTCGCAGTTCCGCGAGTTGACTGCCCGACGAAGAAGCCAAGAGACGTCTCCATGCGGACAGTTACCTCCAGAAAAGCTATGTTAAAGGGAGGAACATAAGTTACCACGAAGATCAACGTCTTAGTGGTCCGGCACACGAACGAATCAGCATCCCGGCACGGGTACGGGCAGGCATGACGGCTTGTGTGGCACGTAAGTGGTCGGCTTGCTCCGTCACCTGCCTGCGGACCTGGTTCCGGTCCGGCGTTCATGCTCGCCCGCTAAGTAGCCTCCACGCCTGCCTACGGGCCCAGTTGTTCACGGGCGAACAGTCAGGGCGGCACGCTGGTCTGCACTCCAGCTGTACGTCCCGCATGCCACACGACAGCCCCGTCAACACGTGAGCAATCAGCGTGATGGACTCCCCTGCCGATGGGTCTGCACATACGGAACCCTGCCGGTCGTCCGGCAGGCAACGACGCTCGCATGTCTACGGTGTGGCCTGCTTGCGGTTCCGCTTACAGGGAGGCACGCGACGGTACGTACGTACTGGCTTCGCACCGGACCCGCATGTCAGCTGCCTAGCCAGGTGGCAGGGGGGCTGACATGCGGGTGGACGGGCGCATGGAGTGTCGGGCATCGAAGCCTCTAGGTAGGCCTGCCTACAAACAAGCGTCCTTACCGACACAGGGGCCCCCTGCCAGGTTCGTAGAGGTGCCTGCTGACCAGCCCATGTGCCGATCTGCCTGACGGCGCGTGTGGAGACAGACCGACTCTCTTACCTGAGACTGGGTCAACGCTCCTGTCGGTCCACGCATTGAGCCTCTTGCCGGTGATCCAACCCTCGGTTCTGTCTGCACAGCCACGGGGAGACAGGCAGGCATTCCTGTGTCTGTGCAGACCGCTCTGCGTATGGGTGGTCAGGCCAGCTCGTGTACTCGTATGCCTGCGAGCTGGGCAGCTGGTCGGCGTACCTCCGGAGGGACGTGCCATACCGCTTGCGTACCGACCTGTGAACCGGCTGACAAACAGGCTGCCTTGACCACGTGGATACAGGGGAGGAGGCAGGTGGAGAACAAGGCCTTCAGGCGTGCGTTGCTCAGGGTCGAGTGATGCATGTAGAGGCACATGCTTACAGAGACGTTGATCCACATGGCTGTCAAAACTAGGGTTCAGGCGGTTCTCCATGCCTCAACTCCTATGTGTCGACAAGCTTGCATCAATGTTTGCAGCATTGTTTGTTTGCCCAGGTCAGAAGGCCTTTTTACTTGCTCTCTTCTCTGCATACTAGTGCCTTGGTTTCGTCTTGTTCCACTACCTTCTGATCCGGTGTCGATGAAGCTGGTGGTGGAAGCTGTCTGCCTCGTCGCCAGACCATGCCGAGGGATTGGCTGCTGGAAGTTTGCGTCCGTCAGATGGCGTGTGTCGGTTCTGGTTGCGTTGAGCGGGCGCTGATGTGTTGGGGAAGGTGGCATCGTTCGGTGGTCATGAGGGGTGATGAGATGGGCCCGGATGTCAGATTCTGATCCCTTGGTACAGGTGCCGGATTGCCGGGATGAGAGCGGACTTTCTCTGTCGTTCCAAGCGGTCAGGCGTCGATGGGAAGGATCCTCCGCCTTGATGGCTGGCCTCTGGTGGAGCGGGCCAGGTGCGCAGTCCGGCGACTGGAGATCGTCACTGTCCCCGTTGGGCGGAAGGTCGCGGAAGGTGTCGCGAGGGCGGGGGAGGGAAGCTCAGGAGGGGAAGGTTCATCACGCATCGCTCGCAGAAGCCCAGTACAGGGCACGTGTCTGATGCTGCCCCTTTGTTGTCCGGCCGACTGAGGGGGCGCGGGGCACGGGGCATCGGAGATCGCCCACAGCCTGCTCCGGGCCGGGGCTTCCTTGATCATCTGTCCTGCCGCTACGGAGCCAGGGAATTTTGGCCGTGCGCGGTGAAAGGACCGGAGGCGTGCCTGCTCTGTCCGTTTCCGTACGCTCTCCTTGGCGGAGTGCGACGCATGCACCCCAGCCCTTCATGTGGGCACTCCGCGAGCGTCGACACGATGGGGCCAACGGGCATGGCTGTCATGTGTTCCGGCGATGCCCGAATACGCCTGGAGCTCTCCCTGCTGAGCCGCCCGTGGTCCGCGTAACAAGGACAGCTGCCTGCCGGACGCCGCTCCACACCAGGCCTCCAGATCCCTCTACTGCGGTCCGGGCCGTTGCTCGTGGGGCAGGGGACCGCCTGGCCCACGCCCAGGAATGCGCCGCACATCAGGGGAGACGGCATCCGCCCACGTACCCGGATGCGACCTGCCAAGGCGCGGACGAACACCGACCTGGCGACAAACGGCGGGCGTCCTGAGCACGGGGCCTCCCGCCGCTACCGGGAACGCCTTGACCACCCGTCGGCGTACCGCGAACGCGGCCGTGAACTCCGCCTGCGGACTGCCGCCCACGACACGCTCCCGGTCGCATCCCAGAGCGGGCACAACGGTGATACCACCTGGGGGAGTCGGGCGGCAGTGGCATGCGGACAGCACGGCCCGGCCGACGCAGCCGGCTGTGCGGAGCCTCGGATTCTGTTCGCGTCCGGCGGGCCGCAGCGCGCGGCAGTGTTTCCGGGCCCGGCCTTGATCGGTGGCCGTCTTCCTCCGACCGCCACCGCTGAGCGGCTGGCGGGATGCCCCGTGCCCCGCCAGCTGAGGCACCTCCAGGCGGCGGGGCACGTCACCCTGTACGGAGCGACGGCCGGTTCGGCGAGGAGCGTCATGGACCGGTGGGGGAGAGGCGCTCGCGCACGGGGCCCGGACCTGCCGGGGGAGGGCGTCCGCCGGCTCGGGGCCCGTAGAGGGCCTTCAGAGCCCGTGAGACGCCGTTTTCGCGCGGTGGCGGCTTCCGGGAGAACGGCTCTCACAGAAGTCGACAGAAGTCGTTCGGGGGACATGCCCCGCCGAGATGCCGAGGCCCAGGGTCCGAGGGCCGCGGCCCTCCACGCGCATTCCAGCGTTGCGCGAAGCATCCTCGTGCGCGGGGCCGCATGGTGGAGGATCCGAGCGATCGAAGGAGTCCCGTGCGTATGGCGGTGACCGGAACCATCGAGGTCAGGGGCCGACATGACGATGCTGCGTGAAACCTTCGGCCGGCCCGCCCCTTCGTTCTCGTTCGAGTTCTTCCCGGCGAGGACCCCGGCCGGTATGCACGCCCTGTGGCAGGCGATCCGCCAGGTCGAGCGTCTCGCACCCGACTTCGTCTCTGTCACGTACGGGGCGGGCGGCTCCTCGCGGGAGCGCACCATCGAGGTGACCAAGCGGATCGTCGCGGAGACGACGCTGCGCCCGGTGGCCCACCTCACCGCGGTCGGCCACTCGGTGGCGCAGCTGCGCCACATCATCGGCCAGTACGCCGACGCGGGTGTCCGTGACGTCCTCGTCGTGCGCGGGGATCCGCCCGGCGATCCGAACGCACCGTGGATCCCGCACCCCGAAGGCCTCCGGTACGCCCATGAACTGGTCTCGCTCGTACGGGAGCTCGGCGACTTCAGCATCGGGGTGGCGGCCTTCCCCGAACGGCATCCTCGCTCGCCCGACTGGGAGAGCGACATCAGGCACTTCGTCGCCAAGTGCCGAGCGGGCGCCGACTACGCCCTCACACAGATGTTCTTCCAGGTCGAGGACTACCTGCGGCTGCGTGACCGGGTCGCCGCAGCGGGCTGCGACATCCCGATCATCCCGGAGATCATGCCGGCCACCGATGCCCGCCAGATCAGCCGCTTCGCCGAACTGAGCGGGGCCGCGTTCCCCGAGGACCTGGCACACCGCCTGAACGCCGCCCGCGAGGACCCGGCGCTGGGATTCCGTATCGGGGTCGAGTACGCCACCGCCATGGCCGAGCGGCTACTGGCCGAAGGCGCTCCGGGGCTGCACTACATCACGCTCAACCGATCGACGGCGGCGCTTGAGATCCACCGTGCCGTGACCGGTTCGAGAAGTGTCCGGCCGGCAGAGATGCTCCACGGCTGACACTTCACCGACCTGCTGAGACGGAGGACCACGTGCAGGACATCAAGGAACAGGACATCGGATTCGGATTCGTTCACGAGGCAGTGGACTTCTCCCCGGGCTCGACCCCGCCGCTGCGGCTCGCGGGCATCGACGACGACGACATCACCGAGCCGCACGTCGTACGCGGGATCGACTGAAGGCACCCAGCCAGTGACGGTCGCTGCGGCAACGGTCGCTTTCGGCATCGGGTGCTGCGGCACCGATCAAGCGGAGCGACCGAAGCGACCGAAGCGACTCTGAACCCGGGTTGGGGCTCCGCGGCCCCGAGCTCCGCAGGGGTTCTGTGCCTGCCCGCACCTGCTGCGGCGGCGGCGGCCGCGCGTTCTTCAGTCGCTGGCCGCCTGGAGCCCAGCGACTGAAAAAGAGCGACCGAGGAACTTCTCGGTCGCTCACTCAGTTTTCAGATAATCCCAGGTCAGAGCATGTCCATGGGAGGAAAAGCGACTGAAGCGACCCAAGGGTCGGGTATATAAGGACATTCGCGTGTGTGCGTGTGCGTTATATATAGGGACGTTGAGTCGCTTCAGTCGCTGTTCTGGGTTGTGCACGCTTCTGACCTGCCGTTTTTCGGAGCTACTGGAGCAGCGACCGAAACGCCCAGAGTCGCTGGTGTTCAGACGCTTTGGTCGCTGATGGCTTCTTCGGTGGGCAGGCGGCCCTGATCCCACACATGACGACCCCGTTTCCTGCCCAGAGAACCCTCGGTCACCAGTGCTTCGATAACCTATGTTCGTCGTTGAGTCGCTTTGGTCGCTGATGGGGGTGCGCATGGCTCATGAGCTGGACGTTTCAAGCAGCGACTCAGGGCAGCCCGAGTCCTTGCCGGTAGCGGGGCCGCCGAGTATCGCGCTTGCCAGGTGGTGCGCGAGCCGGGGCTGGCCGGTCCATCCGCTGGCTCCGGGACGCAAGACACCGACGGCGAACTGCGAGGCGTGCCGACAGCCAGGCCACGTCCGCGACGGGTGTGCCTGCCTCCTGGCCGGCCGTTGGTGCCACGGCTTCCACGCGGCCACCCTGGACTTCGCTCGCATCGAGGAATGGTGGTCGGGCCGTCCCGGTCTCGGGGTCGGGGTCGCCTGTGGACCCGCCAACCTCGTGGTCATCGATATCGACGCGCATGGACAGCCTCCTCCGGACCGGGACCGGCTGCTGCCGGGCATCCCGATTCCCCGCAGCGTCGATCTGAGCGGACTGGCCAACGGATTCCACACGCTGGGCGTTCTGGCCGCTCTGCGGGGCGAGGTGAGCCCGGCGGACGACGAAAGGACCCTGCGGGTACGTACACCGTCCGGAGGCCTCCACGTGTGGTACCGCGCCCATGGCAGCCACCGCTGGCAGTGCTCCACCGGGTCCAACAGCCCCCGGGCCCTGGCCTGGCAGGTCGATGTCCGGGCCCACGGCGGGTACATCGTCGTCCCCGGCACCACCACCAGCGCCGGGACCTACACGGCGGTCGGCCCGACCCGTGAGCCCGCGGCCCTCCCCAGCTGGCTGGCACAGGAGCTCGCCCGCACCGGGCACCTCCCGCCCGCCAACGTGCCCGCTCCGCGCCCTGTCCCGCCCCGGGCGCGTCAGGCGGTCATCGCGGCGGGGGGAGGCCGTGACGCGTCCGCAGGGGCCCTCTCGCGGGTCCTGCGCGAGGTGACGGCCTGTGCGGCCGTCCCGGAAGGCGCCGCCTTCTCCACGAAGCTCAACAGGGCCGCGTACACCGCCGGCGGACTGGTCGCGGGCGGGCACCTCTCGGAGGCCGCCGCCGAGCAGGCGCTGAGAGAGGCCGCCGAGCAGGCCCGCCCCGGTCAGGACCGCCGTTACGGAGCCATCATCCGCAGTGGCCTCAACGCCGGTCTGCTGCGCCCGCTGTCCCCGGGAGGCCGTGCGTGATCTCCGGGGACGACAACGCCCTTTTCGACGCGCAGGCGGTAGCCGCGCAGATCCTCGCGCAGGCCCCCGTGCCGCTGCCCGCGCAGGGCGGTGAAACCGATGCGGACCAGCCCCCGGACGGTGAGGCGACAGCGGCGGGGCTGCTGCCCGACACCCTCACCGACCGCGGCAACGCCAAGCTGTTCGTCAAGCTGTACGCCAACGACTACCGGCATGTGCCGGGCCTCGGCTGGTACCGCTGGGACAGCACCCGCTGGCAGATCGACGAGGACGACACGGTCATCTGGGCCGCGGGAGACCTGGCCGAGAGCATCGCCGTCACCGATCCGCGCGGCGTGTACACCGGGGCGGCGCTGAACCGGCACCGCGGCCGCGCCCTGAGCACCAGTGGCATGAACGCGATGCTCACGCAGGCCAAGGCCGCCCCCGGCATGGTGCTCAACGCCGCACGGCTGGACGCCGATCCGTACGCGCTGTGCACCCCGGCCGGCATCGTCGATCTGCGCACGGGGCTGATCCGGAAGCCCGATCCGAACAAGGACTTCCACTCCCGCTCAACCAGTGCGGCACCGCAGCCCGTGGCGACGCCACGCTGGCACCGGTTCCTCACCGACACCTTCGGCGAGGACGCCGACGGCGCGGAGATGGTCGATTTCCTGCACCTGCTGCTCGGCTACTCCATCACCGGAGACGTCGGCGGCCAGGTCATGCCGTTCCTTTTCGGCTCCGGCAAGAACGGGAAGTCGGTCCTGCTCGACGTCCTGATGAAGCTGCTCGGCGACTACGCCGACGCCGCCCCGCCCGGCTTCCTGATGGCCCGTCCCTACGAGGGGCACCCCACCGACCTGGCCGAGCTGCACGGCCGGCGGGTCATCGTGTGCAGCGAGGTCAAGCCCGGGGACAAGTTCGACGAGGCCAGGGTCAAGCTCCTGACCGGTGGCGACCGCATCAAGGCGCGCCGTATGCGGCAGGACTTCTTCAGTTTCGAACCGACGCACAAGCTCTGGCTGCTGGGCAACCACCGCCCCGAGGTCGGCACCGGCGGCTTCGCTTTCTGGCGGCGCATGCGGCTCATCCCGTTCGAACGTGTCGTCTCCGACGACCGTAAGATCGACAACCTGGCGGACATCCTCGTCACGGAGGAGGGGCCGGGCATCCTGAACTGGCTCATCGAGGGGGCCCGCCGGTACCTGGCCGGTGAGAGGGTCCTGACCGGCCCCGAACGGGTCCGCATCGCCACGACCGCCTACGCCGAGACCGAGGACCACACAGGGCGCTTCATCAGCGAGTCCTGTCGGGTCGACGGAGGTCTGAGAGTGGAACAAGCCACGCTCTACGCGGCCTATAAGTCCTGGTGTCACAATGAGGGGGCCCCGGCTGTTTCGTCCCGAGCTTTTGCGGCCAGGGTTCGTGAAGCGGTCGGACTGGCATCCCCCAAGGAGATGATCCTGTCCAACCAGCGGAAGTACTACCCGGGCATTGGACTGTTCGCTGATCAGGAGACAGCATGAGCGCCCTCATCGCAGAGGACGAGATCAGCCACGAAGTCGACTTCGTCTGGCTTGAGGACATCGGTGATCTCGACTACGTACGACAGAGCCTCGACCGGTTGCCGACCCGCCGGGGGAAACCCGCCTACCACCGGGACGGCCGCATGGTCGGGTACACCCTGCTGGGGCCGCAGGCCAAGCCGTCGCGCTCGTCCGGTACGTTCCGCCGCCGGGTCTTCTGGCTGCTTCCGCACGACCGGGACAGCGCCCCTGACGGCCTGTACGCCACCGGAGCGCCCGCCGAGGGCGTGGACCCGCGCACGCTGATGCCGGGGCGCAAGGGGCGCAAGACCGCCCGGTCCGAGGGCAGGCCGCCTTCCCTCGCGGCGCAGGAAACAGGCACGACGCTCCCGCTGTAGCCGCCCCACCCCCCCGGCTCCCTCCCTGAGTTCGGGTGACTCGCCCGTCCCTCTTTTCGTATGAGCCACGGCCCTGGCCTCCTCCGACGAGGCTCTGTTCCGGTGCTCAGCGGAAGGACGTTGCAAAGAACCGTCCAACCGGTATATTTCTCGGCGGAGAGGTGTTCCGCGAGAAGAACGGGGCGAAGCCCTCTCCTGCGTTTCCGTATGTGGTCCGTTGATGACCAGGGGCGTGGGGACGCTCCGGGCGGAAAAGGGGGGCCCAGGATGACTGGCCGAATATCTGCACAGGTGATGGTGGTCGGGGGGGGGCCGGTCGGCATGCTGATCGCGGCGCAGCTGGCCGCGCAGGGTGTGGACACGGTGGTCCTTGAATCCGAGGCCACCACCTCGGAGAGACCCAAGGCCACCACGCTCCACGCCAGGGCGGTTCAGTGTCTGGCCCGGCGTGGCTACTTCTTCGCACCGGAGTCCCGGCCCGTCGGCCGGACGGCCACGATGCCCTTCCACTTCGCCGGCATTCCGGGCCTGTCCATCACGGCCCCGGAGGCGGAGCCCGATCCGATCATGAAGCGCCCCCAGGTTGAACTCGAACGACTCTTCGAGAGCCGGGCGCGGTCCAACGGTGCGCGGGTGTTGCGCGAGCACCGGGTGACGGAGATGGTGCAGGACCGCGACGGCGTACGGGTCACCGCGGAGACCCCACAGGGGCGCCGGACGTTCGACCTTGAGTACGTGGTGGGGGCGGACGGGGCTCGCAGCACGGTCCGGGAGATGGCGGGAATCGCCTCCGACGTCAGCTCGCCGACCATGTCCGCGATGATGGGCCTGGTCCGTATCCCGGACGATCAGGCGATCCCGGTGGGCTGGCACCGCACGCCCAGGGGCTGGCTCATCGTCAAGAAGGGCGCCGACGGCCACACCCTCATCCACACGCTCGCCTCCGGAGATGGCTCTTCCAACCGGCATGTCCCGCTCACCCTGGACGAGTTGAGCAGTCAGGTGTCGTGGATCGTCGGACACGAGGTCACGATGACCGACCCCCGCTGGCTCAGCCGGTTCAGCGATTTCACCCGGCTCGCCCGGACGTACCGTGCCGGACGTTTCTTCCTGGCCGGGGACGCCGCGCACGTGCACTTCCCGATCGGTGGGCAGGGCCTGAGCACCGGGGTGCTGGACGCCCTCAACCTGAGCTGGAAACTCGCCCTCGTGGTACGGGGTGCCGCGGCCGACGGACTGCTGGACACCTATGGCCTGGAACGTCGGCCCGCTGCCCAGAAGGTCATCGAGAACACCCGTGCCCAGGTCGCGCTGATGGGCCCCGGCACCGAACTGGACTCGCTGCGGACGCTGCTCACCGGGCTCCTGGAGTCCGGCAGGGGCAATGACTTCCTCAGCGGGATGATCAGCGCCCAGGACACCGTGCTTCCCGCGAGCCCGAGCTACCGGTCACCCCAGGAAGGAACCTTTCTGCACAACCTCGAACTGACCACCGCCAAGGGCCAGTCCGATCTGATCGGACTGCTGGGGGAGGGCGGTGAACCGCTCCTGCTGCTCTTCGGCGAGGGGGGCAGGAGCTACGCGGACACGGCGCGGGCCTGGGAGCGGTCCCTGCGTGTGGCCCATTGCCTGCCGACGCGCTCCGTGCCCTTCTCGGCGGTACTCGTACGCCCCGACGGGTATGTCGCCTGGGCGTCGGACGGTGGCGGACCACTGGCCGACGCACTCGCGGCGCTCTTCGGGATGGACGCGAGCCGGCGGCCGGTGGCCGCCCCCGACCTGGAAAAGGTGCCGGCCTGATCGGCGGAGGGGCCGGCGTAAATGGCTGGGATGCCGGCCTGACCGACAGCGATACCGGCCTAGCCGACCGGAATACCGGCCTCCTCGTCGAGTAGCTCGGTCAACTCGTCGAAGACCGCCACCCCTCGGCTGCGTGAGATGTCCACCGCGGCGAGGACGGACGCGAGCACCACGTTGGGCAGCAGATGACGCAGGAGGGAGCAGACCCGCTCGGCGAGGTCCTGGTACTTGCTGAGCGCCTGCGACATCGCCTGGACACCGGCGAAACAGCCCACCAGGACATCGGAGGTCTCCCGGGGCACCACGTGCGGGAGGAGCTCTCCCTGGGCCTGCGCCTGGTCGAGGAGTCTCCTCAGGACCTCGCCCCAGTTCAGGAAGGGGCCACTGCGGTCGAGGTCGTGCGCCTGCTGGTCCAGGGAGAGCCGCACGCCGGCGCGGACCATGGGGTCCGTCTGCAGCCGGTAGGCGTGCAGCATGATGACGTCCACCAGCTCCTGCGTCTTGCAGGCGCGTTCGGGAACGCCCAGGCGCTGCTCCTGCTCGCTGAGCACACCCTGGGCAAGCTCTTCCTTGGACTGGAAGTGGAAGTACAGAGCTCCCTTGGTGACTTGTGCCTCGCTGAGTATCTCGGCGATCGTGGCTGCCTGGTAACCGTGCTTCTCGAACACGTTTGCCGCTGCCGACAGGATCGTCTGACGTGTACGGATGGCTCGATCCTGCTTCGCCACTCTCGCCTCCTCTACTTGCATGACTACTGCATCGAAGACACCGTAGCGCATGAAAAAAACCGGCTAGTATGTATCTTACAGTGGTCGGCGCCCACAGCGAATGGAGGGAGAGCATGATCGACTCACATCACGGAACCGGAGCCACCTCGAACCCCGGCGCGGCGGTCTGCTTCCCTGCCCCTGTCGGGGAGCCGGGACGGACAGGGAGGGTGCCCGATGATTCTGGTGACAGGTGCGACAGGGACGGTCGGCAGGGAAGTGGTGCGTTCCTTCCCGCCCGGCGTGTCGCTGCGTCTCATGACCAGGAACCCCGCGGGCGTCACGGTCACGCGGCCCGGGGTGGAGGCGGTGGCCGGGGACTACGCCCGTCCTGAATCGCTGAACCGCGCGCTGCGCGGGGTGCGCAAGGCCTTCCTCGTCACGAGCCGGGTCGCCGGTGACGAAGGCGCCGTCTTTCTCCGGGCGGCGCGGGCGGCGGGTGTGCGCCACGTCGTGATGCTGTCCGCGGCCTCGGTCACCGATGCGCGGGCCGACGATCTGATCACCCGTTGGCAGCGTGGCAATGAGGAACTCCTGCGGCAGTCCGGGATGGCCTGGACCCTGTTGCGGCCTCGTTCGTTCATGTCCAACTGCCTGTCGTGGGCGGGGACGGTCCGGTCGGAGCGCGTCGTACGGGCTCTGTACGGGACGTCGGCGAACGCGTGTGTCGACCCGCGCGACATCGCCGAGGTGGCGGTGCGGGCGCTCACCGAGGACGGACACGAGGGCGCGGCCCACACGTTGACCGGCCCGGAGGCGATCAGCGCGGCTGAACAGACACGGTTGCTCGGGCAGGTGCTCGGGGTGTCGCTGCGCTTCGAGGAACTGGCACCGGAGGAAGCGCACGCCGCGCTGCTGCGCCGTCACCCGCCCGAGGTGACGGACGCGTTGCTGAGCAGTGCGCGGCGGCAGCGGGACGGAGCCAAGGCAGCCGTGGGAAGCGGGGTCAGCGAGGTGACGGGACGGCCCGCCCGGTCGTTCGCCGAGTGGGCCGGTGACCACGCCGATGCCTTCGCCCCGAGTCGGCCTCATGAGGGCGAAGGCATCGGCACCGGCTGATCAGCTCTCGGACGAGAGCGTCTTCACCGTGGAGGTGAACACCAGGTCCCCGTCCTGGTGAGCGGTGACCAGGACCGACTTCTCGACGCCGGCCGTACCGGGCAGGTGCTGTGCCTGGATCATGCAGGGCGTGTCCAGTTCGGCGTACCGGTGGAACTCGCTCATGATGCCGATGGGCAGCATCGTGGAGCAGTCGAGGGCCGCTGCCGCCGCCTGGCGGGCTGCTTCCAGGAGCACCATGCCCGGAACGTGGTCGACCGGGTGGTCGAAGAGGACGTGGTGGCGGGTGTCGGCTCTCAACTGCCAGCGATTCGTCTCCCCGACGGGGGAGAGCACCACGTCGATGGGCGACATGCGGCCGACCCGCTGGGGCGAGGCGGGCGCCATGAGGGGGAGCCGGGGCCGGCCCTCGGCAGTGCAGCGGTCCCCCCGGAGCCTGCGGTACACGGCCGGTGTGGTGCAGGTGAAGGAGCCGCCTCCCCGCACGGCCGGCTTCCCGTCGCGGTGGATCACCGCTTCGTAGCGCAGTCCGGTCAGGGCGTTGCCGCGTCGCTTGACCTCGGTGCAGGTGACGTCGATGTCGAGTGACGCGGGTGTGCCGCCGATGAGGACTTGGTCGGGCTCGACGGCGTACTCAAGGTCCCACATCAGGAACTGGTGGCCGAAGGGAACACCGAACTCCGCGTGTGCGAGGAGCGAGCCCACCTGACGTATCGTCTCGGCCGCCAGCAGCGGGTCGTGGTGTGCGCCGATGGGGCTGAAGAAGCTGTGCCCGCGGGGCCACTGGGCCGTCACCCTGAAGTGGTCGTCATCTTCCCGCTTCCAGTCGGTGAGCATGACTTCGGCGACGGCCGCCCGGTGGACGAACTCCTTGGGCACCGTGGTCGTCAGCGACGGGAAGCGGAACAGGGGAGGCGCGATCGACGAAGCTGACCGGCTGTCCCGTGCAGATGTCTCGTTCGTGAGCGGGTGAGCAAGCTGGATCGTTGCTGCAGACATGTTTCCCCCAAAACAACGGTAACGAAAACCGGTGAGCCCCTCGCGGGACACCAAAGATACATACCAACCGGTTTAATTTCTACCGCCCTTTGGCAGTCGGTAGAAGCGAAACCGCGAGCTCCGCTTGCGAGTGTGATGACGCCTTCACATCTTGCCTCCGGACGGGGAACGTCCCCCACGATCGTCGCTCGACCGCCGCTCCAGCCTGCTGCTCCAGGGTTTCCCGATGAGGAAGGGGGCCTTCATGAGTGGATTCCGCCGTGACGTGGCCGGGGTGGCACGAGTGGAGCGCGGTAGGGCGAATCAGGACGAACTGAGCGCCCTGAACGAGGCCCTGCTGTCGGTACTCGCGCGGAATCGGGTCGCGGCCCGTGCGCGCGGGCGTGGCGCGGAGGGTCGCCCGACCGGGTGGCGGCGCTGGGAACAGGCTCCGTACAGGGCGCCGCAGAGCTGGCGTTAGTGCGGCCGGAAGCGCGTTCCCGCAGCCAGAACGCCCACAGGCAGAAAACCGCTTAGGTGGTTTGTTACGCTTAGTTCAATGCCGAGAGGCAACATCGAGAGGGGCTGTGGCATGTCGGTGGGGAGGCTCGCCGGGGCCGGTGAGCCGAGCGACACCCGTGGCCGGGTGGCGGAACTGCTGGCGCTGCGTGAGCAGGCCCGGCGCGGGCCGAGTGACCGGGCGACCGAGGCGCAGCATGCCAAGGGGAAGCTGACGGCGCGTGAGCGTATTGAGTTGCTCGTGGATCCGGGTTCGTTCAAGGAGGTCGAGCAGCTGCGTCGGCATCGGGCGACGGGGTTCGGTCTGGAGGCGAAGAAGCCGTACACCGATGGTGTGATCACCGGTTGGGGCACGGTGGAGGGCCGGACGGTCTTCGTCTACGCGCATGATTTCCGGATCTTCGGCGGGGCGCTGGGTGAGGCTCATGCGACGAAGATCCACAAGATCATGGACATGGCCATCTCGGCCGGTGCGCCGCTGGTGTCGCTGAACGACGGGGCGGGTGCCCGTATCCAGGAGGGTGTCTCGGCGCTGGCCGGTTACGGCGGTATCTTCCAGCGCAATACCCGGGCCTCGGGTGTGATTCCGCAGATCAGTGTGATGCTCGGCCCGTGTGCGGGCGGCGCGGCCTACAGCCCGGCGCTGACGGATTTCGTGTTCATGGTCCGTGAGACCTCGCAGATGTTCATCACCGGTCCGGACGTCGTGAAGGCGGTCACCGG
>NZ_JBHVOI010000022.1:0-38427 GCF_042887885.1 Streptomyces sp. NPDC057900 | reverse complement strand
CTCGTAATGCGTAGGTCTCGGGTTCGAATCCCGAAGGCGGCTCAGTGAAAGTCCAGGTCACATAGCCCGTGACCTGGGCTTTTTCTTATGCCGGGACGCGGCGGGGGCGGAACGCGATGATCTTCGCATCCTCGTGTGTGGCCGGTGTGTGGCCATCCTGATTTGCTGCCCCCTCGGCCGGCTGGTCGACCACACGGGCGAGCGCCAACTGCGCGAGCTCCTCGACGCTGCGGCCGTCCTGCTTGGCAGAGGCGAGGATCTGCGCGACGAGGTGATCGAGGGCGAGCTGCGCGGCCTGCTCGATACGCGGGTCGGCGGTCGCCTCGGCCGCGGCGGGTTCCGGCTCGGGGCTGCGCGGCGTGCGGCGCGGCACGATGGCGGCCGTCGCCTCGGCGGCGTCGCGAGCAGCCTTCGGCATGACCGACTGGTAAATGTCCCGCGTGATCCGGCTCTCACTGTGGCCGAGGGTCTCGGACACGATCTTGATGTCGACGCCGGCGGCGAGCATGAGCGAAGCGGCGACGTGACGCAGATCGTGCAGCCGGATCGGGGGGAGCCCTGAGACCTCGACGAGCCGCTCGAAATAGTCGGTCAGCCACCCCGGGTGGATGAACGATCCGCCGGGCATGGTGAACAGGCGCCCGGAGTCGACCCACGCCTCGCCGAACGTGAGGCGCTCGGCCTCTTGGCGGGCGCCCTGGTCGTCGAGTATCTCGTCGGTGTACTCGTCGAGGTCGATCACGCGCTCGCCGCTGTCCGTCTTCGGTGCGTTCTCTACGACCTCCCAACCGTCCTGTACGAGCTGCGTCGCGACGGTGAGCGTCCCCGCCGCGCGGGCGCGGTCGGTACGGCGCAGTCCGCACGCCTCACCGCGGCGCAGTCCCCGGAAGGTGATCAGGTGGAAGAGCCCGTACAGGCGCTCGCCCGTGTCGGCGAGGAAGTCGAGGAACTGCCCTGCCTGCTCCGGGGTCCACACCATGACCGGCGACGGCTTGATGCCGGTCCGCAGCCATTCGGCGATGCGCTCCTCGGTCCACACGAGCGCTTTCGGCCGCTTGTGTGCTTCGAGCTCGACGTGCGCGGCGGCGTTGAAGATGATCAGTCCGCGTGCGATGGCGACGTTCAGTGCGGCGCGTAGCGTCGCCTTGATGTGGTGCTGCGTCGCAACGTTGGTGACCCGTCGGAACGGCGGCATCGCGGCGATGGTCTCTTTCATCGCCTTACGGCGACGGCGGTTTTCAAGTCCCTTCCAGGGAATGAGCTTGAGTTCGTCGACGGCGGTACGGCGCAGAATGTTCGCGTCGTTGATCTCGATGTTCGTCTCGGCGATGCCGGCGAACATCTCGTCGAGGTGGGCCACGGTGAGCCGGTCGAGGCGGATGTGCCCGATCCGCGGTATGAGGTGCACGCGCAGATCGGTGTCGTACCGGTTCTTGCCGCTCGTGCGCAGCCCCTTCTTTCCGTCGAGCCACAGTTCGAGCCATTCGCCGACGGTCATGTGCTGGGAGAGCGATTGGCCGGTCGCGAACTTGCGGCGAGTCTCGTCGTACTCGGGGATGGGGTCTTTGCTCGCCCCGACCGTTTCGAGCATGTCGGCGAGGCGCGCTCGCCCCTCGACGTCGTGCTCGTCGGCGATGTTGAGCAGCGCGCGCAGCTTGTCGATGTCGGTCTGCGCGGCGGTTTTGGTCTTGTAGCCGCTGCGGCGGAAGCGGCGGCGGGTGCCGTCCTTCCGGAGGGGCAGTTCCTGCACGAGGCTGAACAGCCCATGATTGCGCTGACTCAGCTTGGTGCACGAGCTGTTGAGTTGTCTTCCCTCGTCGTCGCGGCAGCCGCAACGCTTGGTGATCGTGCCGTTCACTCAGTTTCCTTCGGTTCGATGATGGAGGGGTCGGGCAGCATGTCGAGCCCCTTCATGTCCTCGATCAAGTCGGGTCGCAGGGGCGGGATGCGGAGGCCCGCGCGCGCCATGTCTTCGATGTGGTAGGCGAGTTCTTCGAGGCGGTGCGTGTAGTCGGTCCATGCGTCGGTGCGGCCCTTCTTGTCGCCTCTGCGCTTGTCGGATGCTTCGGCCCGTAGGTACGCCTTGTGGACTGCCTGACGGCGCCGTTCGAACTCGGGGTACAGGGAGGCCGGATAGGCGCTCTCGGCCCATGCTGCGGACCATTTCGGGCCGTCCTCGCCGATGGGGTGCGTCTCGGGTACGTACCGGCCGTCGATGGGTCCGCCGAGCGTTGGTGTCTCTTCGCCGGTCCACCACTGCCACACGGTGTGGGGGTCGCGGGGGTCGCGGCCCGGGACGGTGGGCACCTGCTGCTCGCTGCCGAGGGGGAGCGCGAGCAGCAGCGGGGGGACGGCGAGGGCGAGGCCGAGCGCGAGCAGCTCGTCGACGCTCACCTCGCGGCGGCGGCTCCCGTCGGGTTTCCGTCGGCCCGTTTCGATGCTGACGATCGCGGCGTACGTGAGGCCGGTCGCGCCGAGGCGTTCGCACTCGGCGGCGAGCTGCTCGCGGGTCATGCCGCGTCGGGCGCGGTGGCGGCGCAGTTGCGCGGCGATGGTGTCGCTTGCCGTGAGGTGATTGTGCATACAGCACAGTGAAGTATGCGTGTTGCACAATGTCAACTACGTTCGCTACCGTGCCGATCACGAACAAGGGGGTACACCTTGAGTGAAGGAATGACCCACGATGAGCTAATGGCGCTCCCGGTGACTGTGACCCTGGAGACCGCCAACCGAGCTCTGATGATCGGCAGGACAACCGGGTACAGCCTCGCAAAGCGCGGCCAGTACCCCGTTCCCCTTCTTCCTGGCAGGCGCGGCTATGTGGTGTCGCGGTACCACCTGCACCAGTACCTCGGCGCCGCGGCCGGGCAGGACGTGCAAACCGCCGCGGCGGCCGGGTAGCAACTCCGACGTGGCTCCGCCCGCCGGGCCCACGGGCGCCGACGGGCGGAGTGCTGCGGGGCCTACTGCTTGTGCAGCAGCTCGGCGAGTTCGGGAATCTGCTCCGCCGGGAAGTGGAGCAGTGCCGAGTCGTCGAACCCGTCGGGTTCGAGCGGGACGTTCATACGCCAGGCTCCGGGGCGCCAACGGTGGCGCACACGCTCGCCGAACACCGACGTCTCGGCCAGCATCGCAACGAAGCGCATCGCGTCGGGAATCGGCAGTTTCAGCAGCGCCCACCCACGGTGGTAGTCGATGAAAGCGTCGCCCCCGTACCCGAGCGGGGCGTCGCGCTTGTCGCGCACGCCGGCGGTCGCCTCGCCTACGTCTTGGCAGCAGCCGCTCGTCGAGTAACCGAGGCGCCACAGATCGCGGACGATCGGGGTCATCGCCTCGTCGACCTGAACGGACAGGCCCTGCGACGTCGTGAGTGTCTCGAACGGGTGAATCGGCGGGTCGGTCGGCATCGTGTGTCCTCGGTTCAGGGGCGGCGGTACTTGGCCCATCGGGTCGCGGCCTCGGCGAGCGACTGTTTCCAACCGGTCTCGGGGTTGTCCGCAGCGATGCCAGTCCAGAGCCGTTGCTGCGCCGCGGCGAACACGTCGAGGGCGCGCGTCGGGGCGGTGGACCATGCCGGTGTCTTGGCTGCCCAGAGCTCGGCCTCGTCCGGCGTGTGCCCGGCGGAGATGAGCCAGACCACCCAACAGGCGGCATCGATCCATGCAGCGCCGCGGGTCGGCCATGCCCAATCAACGACGCGGGCGGCGTTGTCGACGATCAGGACGTTGTCGGGTGTCCAGTCGGTGTGCAGGACCGTGTCGCCGCGCAGCAGTGCGGCGTCGTCGGGGTTGTCGACGTAGTCGGCGAACCGCTGCTCGATCTGTTTCAGCTCGACGTCGGCAGGGGCACGGACGCCGGCAAGCGTGATGATCGCCTCGGCGACGAGGGGCAGATCGTCGGAGCCCGGGGCGTAGTCGGCGGGGCGGCCGTCGAGGTGCTCGAACCCGAGCAGGTGCCACTCGTCATCCGTGATGGACCACAGCAGCCGCGGGGCGAGGGGTGCCACGTACGGGTTGATCGTGGCCTCGCGCTGCTGTGTCCACACGCGAGGGTGGTCCAGGCGCAGCCCCTTGACGAAGATGCGGCGGGCGCCCGTGTCGAGGGTGGCAGCGAGCTCGCTGTTCATCCCCTTGTCGGTACTGGTGGTCGCGTAGATAGGGCCCGTGCGGGCGGCGACGGCGTCGCGGGTGGCGGGCGGAAGGTCTTCCCAATGCATTCTCATGGTCACCACGGCGGGAGTGTAGGGCTCGGCGATGGGCGAGACCGCCCGCGCGGGGGCGGGCGGTCTCCGTGTCACATGCGCGGGCCGGCCTAGTACGGGTTGTCGTTGCCGCAGCCGCGCATCACCTCGTTGCCGGCGAGGCTGTCGAGGTCGTCGACGAGCTCGATCTCGTCGACGACCGCGGGGCCGGTGGTGATGTTGACGGGCACGAGCTTGCTCGCGACAGGGGCGGGCGCGGTCGCGACGGGGGCGGGCGCGGTCACTACGGGCGTTGCCATGGCGTTCTCCTTCTCATGCGTGCTGGCAGTACCGGTCCAGGGATGAGCCGGCCTTGCGGTAGAGCGTCACGAGCGGCATACAGGTGGTGCACGCCTTTTGGAGGCTGCACCCGCTGCACCCGCTGTGACGCTGTAGCGCTCGGTCGGAGATGTCCCCGAGCCGGGCAAGACCCGCGACCCCCTCTTTCAGGAGTGGAATCGGATGGTCGCGGGAGACTTTGCAGACGGTCGCCAGACCGAAGGGGTTCACGTTCAAGGACGTGTGGCCGGCGTCGCATCCGGTGAAGGGAGTGCGGTTGTGCAGGTACTCGGGCGCCTGCTGCGCGAGGGGCTCGGCGTCGCCGTTGAACGTCGGCGACATGTGCGTGTACTCGCGGACACGCGTCGCGAACTGCTCGGCCAGGGCGCGCATTGCGGGCGCCTCGTGCGCGTTCCTCTCGGTAATGACCACGCTCAGAGACAGGGGCAGCTCGGCCTCGCGCGCTGCGGCGAGTCCGCGCATGAACTTCTTGAACGCTCCGCGCCGGTTCGTGAACCGGTCGAACGTCTCCTCGGTCGCCCCGTAGACGCTGAGGGTTACCCGGTACGGCCGACGGGAGGTGAGCAGGTCGAGCATGTGCGGGCGGTAGAGCGTCGACCCGTTGGTGAGGATCTCCACCATCATGCCGAGGTCGTAGGCGAGCGCGTACGTCTCGGGAAAGTGGGGGTCGATGGTCGCCTCGCCGCCCCCGAGCTCAATCCAGAGAACGCCGGCGTCGCGGAGGGTGTGAAGGAGTCGGGCGCGCGCCGGCCATGCGAGGCCCTCGTGCCGCTTGGCTCCGTAAACGCAGTGATCGCACGCCCAGTTGCACCCGTTGTTGACCTCGTACGAGGCGCGACCGTGGCCGTACGGCGACGGCTCCCGTATCAGGATCGCCTCGCCTGTCGCCCGGTCGCCGAGCTCCATCCCCCAGCGCCGACGAGCTGCGCTGCGCATCCACGTGGGAAGGGGAGCATCCGTTGACGCGCGCTGCCGAAGCTCCAAGTAGTGATGTCCCTGGATCTTCACGCCGCTCGGGTCACCGGGGCGTAAGACGAGGTACTTGTCGAGAAACGGGCTAACGATCAGATCGTGCGTGAGACTTGGCGCGAGCATGATTCCCCCATGTCAGCGTGAATACGGTCAGGGTGTGTAGCGCGACTCGATCGGCCGCGCAGCAGCGCCAAAGCTCGGCCAACTCGCGGTCAGAACTTGGCAGTTGTAGCGATGGGGCGGCCTTGCGTGCCCATGTGCGCACGGCGAGGTCGCCGTGCGGGTAGACCGCATGATCGCCGGTGAAGTCGGCGGCGGCTGCTGCTGCCGTCCATGGCCCGACGCTGCGGACGCGGGCAAGCTCTTGCACGAGGCTGTCGGCGTCGAGGTCCCGCCATGCGTCGCCGCGGTCGAGGTACGCCTCGGCAGCATGGCGCAGCGCGTCGCGGCTGAACGCAGCGCCGACCGCCCCGAACGCTCCGTCGGACAGTGCGAGCACGGTGTCGGGTCGGGGGATCACGGAGAGGGGGCCGAGGGCGGTGTCTACGGTCTGTCCGTACGCGGAGCAGAACGACCGGTACACCTGCCTATCCTGTCCCGCGCGCACCACCTGACGCAGCAGCGCGGTTGCCACGGCATCCCAGAGTGACGGATTCGTGAGCCGCTGGACCGTGCCGAGTCGCGCCAACTCGTCGACGAGTGGCTGTACTTCCGGGTGTGAGGGAAGGTTGATCGCCGACGCGTAGGCCACGGGCGGCGCTTTGGCGTCGGTCGAATTCACCGGGCGCAGCACGAGTGACTCGTCGGTCCAGTGCGCCGACCAAAGGGTGCCGGCGTACTCGACGGCGCGCACTGCGCCGCCCTCGGTTGTCTCGTGCCAACCGGGATGTTCGGTGTTCATGGTGGCGCTCATGCGTTCAATTCCGCTCGGGGGGAAGGCAGTGGGGGGATATGAGCGCAGGCAGCGCCTATGAGCGAGAGGTAATTCACCGGCCGTACGGACCATTCAAGGTTCACTCCGGATTGAGTGATGAGAGTAAAGCCGCACGCTTCACCACGATGAAGCGCGGCAATCGCCTGAATGCAGCCTCGATCTGCCCACTCAAGGGAACGAAAGATTTCAGCCGGATTGATGCTCGCCACATGCAGGGTGCGAACCTGAATGCGGATAGCCCGCACTGCTGCTTGAGCGCTTTCGTGCATTCGTAGCTCGCGAGGCTGCGGGAGCACGCCGCGGCCAAGCTCAACCGATAGGGCCTCGAACCAGAATCCGCGCTCGACCACGCCAGGAGTAACGTCCGCCTGCTCGGGCAAGGTTGCCCCGTGCGTGCTACGTGAGGGGCGCGGTGTAACCATGTGAGGCCCTCCTGAGATGGCGGCATGGTTGCCCCTTGCCGACCGTTGTGTGACGAGCAGCAGGCAAGGGGCAACCCTCGGGGGTCCTCCCAACGGCCCTATGGCCCAGGGGGGATGTAGCAGGTACGGGCACGGTCCTGCCGGGAATCAGCCCACATCTGCAACAGGGTGCGACCGTAGCGCCACGCTACGGCAACGGGCAAGGGTGCCCCGGGGCATACATGCGAGATGGCATATGCAAAAACCCCCCGCCCAGGTCAGGCGGGGGGCACACTTGCGTCGCACCGGGAGTGCGGCGCGGTCGTTCAGTTGACGAAGTGGTCGAACTCGCCGGCCTTCACCCCCAGGATGAAGGCGGCCAGCTTCTCGCGCGACGTAGTGATCACGCTGTTGGGGTCGTCGCTCTCACGCATCACGATCGCGTCTGCGTCGCCGAGTCCGACCTCGACGCAGTTCTCGCCTCCGCCCCCGGAAAACGATGACTTCTGCCAGTTGATAGGCGATGAGCTCATGCCCTTGGTTCTCACATTTCTCGTGCGATGTGGTGGATAAGCTGCCGCGACTCGTCCGGGTCGAGGGATGCGTGCTCGGCAATTTCGAGCAGCGTTCTGTATTTCTTGAGATCGGCCTCTGCGTCGAGGAAGCGTCCGCCGAAAGCTGCGTCAATCTGCACGGTGTCGAGTTGCGGCACTACACCATGCGCATACAGAACTGGTTGTGTTACCTCGATGAAGTCCTCGCTTGTGAACGGGATGACTCGCACGGTAACGGGTGCCAGATGGGAAACTTCCATCAGGTATTCGAGCTGTTCCCGGGCGACCTTGCGCCCGCCGAACCGCATCCGCAGTGCTGCCTCGTGAATGATGGCCTCGAACTGGGGAGGGGTGTCGCGCTCAAAGATGCCAATGCGCTTGCGGCGGTGCTCGACTCGGGCCTCGACCTCGTCCGGCGGGAGCTTGGGCATGACCCCCTCGAACAGGGCGCGTGCGTAGTTCTCGGTCTGGAACAGGCCGGGCAGCGTGACCGACTGCATCGAGCGAAGTGCGGTTGCGTGCAGCTCTAGCTCGGCAATGTCGAGGAACCCCGGGGCAAGGATGCCCCGATAGTCGTCAAACCAGTGCTGCCCGCGGTGCTCCGCGGCGATGTCGCACAGGGCCGCGATCAGGGGTTCGTCGTCGCAGTTGTAGAAGGTAGCCAGTCGGCGAATGCGTTCTTCGCTTACGCCGATGCGCCCCGCTTCCATGTGGCTGATCTTGGCTTGGTCTGTGGACAGCAGGCCGGCCGATTCGCGCGCAGTCTTCCCCGCGCGTTCGCGCAGTTTCCGCAGCTCCGCGCCCAATCGAGCCTGCCGTGCGGTCGGGTTGTCCCTCGGCGGCATGTGTCCCTTCCCCTTGTCTCCCTTGAGTTTGCCGGTAACGGCGTCATGGGTCCACCCGCTGAGCCTAGACCTGCGGGCACCCTTGCCCCGGGGCATACATGCCCCCTATGGTCCTGACAGCACCGCGCAGCACGCCGGGAAGACCCGAAGTGCAGTCATTCGCGCGCCACTTGATGGCGCCCCGGGGGATGGCCACGCCACGGACGGCAGTGCAGGAGCGGCGCTCAGGTCACGTTGGGAGACATAGACATGAGCACGTCAGAAATGCCAGCCAGGAAGTTAGCAACCCGATTCGTAGTGCCGAACTCGGCTCTAGCACCCAAGATCATGCGGGATCTTGTCGCGGCGCTTCTCATCGCGACTGGTCACCCCTTGCTCGTTGAGGCCGCACGACTCTGCGTGAGCGAAGTAATCACGAACGTGCACCTCCATACCCGAACGACCCTCGTCTACCTCGATGTTCACATGCAGGCCGGATGCGTCAACGTGTCGGTTTGGGATGAGGCGTGGATGCAACGCCCGACACCCGCTCGGCACGACGACTACAGCGACGACGAGCGCGGGCGCGGACTGCTGCTCGTGCAACGCCTCACGTCACAGTGGGGCGTCACATGGCCGGCCGAATCCGGGGCTGCCCGCAAGCGTGTGTGGTTCGTTCTCGACGAGTCGGAGCAGTACGGGGCAGCCGCATGACGGGCGCCCAGACGACCGACGAGGCCCCTGTCTACGTCGGGCACGGGCACGGGCACGGCGTGCGCCTGCACTTCCGCGGGGCGTCGGGGTTCGAGGAACTGTCCGAGCCGCGCGCCCGACGGCTCGCCTTCGACCTTGCCGAACATCTCGGCTTGAAAATCTACGATCCGGCGCTGCTCGCGGAGGTGGCTGAGTGATGGACGGAACAGACCGCGCTGCCCTCGGGTTCGTGATCATCTGCGTGTCGGTGGTCATGCTCGCCCTACTCGTTATGTGGGCACTGCTGCCGAGCCCGCACCGCGCGGAAACGGCCCTGCCCCTCGACCGAGAGGGCTACTCGTACCGCTGCTACTGCTGGCGTGACCCCGTGACGGTCACGATCCGCACCGAACAGGGACGCCGTCGCCATGCACGCGATGATCGCGCGACCTTACGCGACCGCATCCGCTCTTTGTCGTCTCCCAACGTGGGGGCGGAGTGCGGACCAGGGGCGCATCCCGAACCGGTGGCCGCATAGGTCCCCCGTCCGGTGAAGCCCCGAGGGTGCCCTCGACGACTCCCCTCGTCGAGGGCACCCTCGCGTGCCCCCAACGACAAAGGCGCCCCCGCCACCGGCACAAGGCCGGTAGCGGGGGCGCAGTGCGTCAGGGGGCGTCGTCGGTGAGTTGGCGGGTGCGCTCGTCGACACGGTCGACGGCGTCGCGCAGGGATGAGCCGCTGTTGGGGTGCAGCTCGTGCTCGACGCGGGCGAGACGCTCCTCGATCGCGCCGAGTCGGCTCATGACGCCGGGGCGGCCGGGAACACCCGGGCGTGCGCCGGTTCCCTGCCAGTCGTCGACGAAGTCCTCGACCTTCCCGCCGATCCGGCGGAACGACCGGGTCGCCCGCCACACGAGGGCGAGAGCGGCCGAGATCGCGACGGCGGCGCCGCACCAGAGCACAAGGGCGTCGACGGTGTCGACGCCGGTCGTCGCAGCGGTCACTCGGTCCGGTCATCCTTCCGGTACAGGGCGCGCAGCTCGTCGTCGGTGTTCGGCTCGGCGCGCAGCCAAGAGGGCAGCAGGCCCTCGACGACGGGCAGCGCCATCACGCGTGTGAGTCCGCCGGCGACGGCGAGGGCGACACCTACGCCGGCCGCGGTCTGCGGGATACCGGCGGCGTCGATGATCAGGGGGAGTCCAGCGGCGAGGCCGAGCACGGTCTGCACAACGGTGCGGACGGTCCGGCGGGCAGCGTCAGTCATGGGCGATTCCTCTTTGTGAGTAGGGGAGTTGAGCGCGCCCGCCCCCGCGGGGGCGGGCGGTGACGTCAGACCTTGGGGACCTTGAGCGCGGCCCACGAGGCGGCGCCCGGCCACCCGTCGGCGTCGTCGCCCCGGTAGCCGAGGCGGCGCTGCCATCGGGCATAGCTCTGCCGGTCCGACTCGGTCCACTGGGGGCCGGGGCCCTCGCGGTAGGCGCCGCAGCCAACGGCGACCAGGCGGCGCCCCATGGCCGTGACGATTGCCGAGCGGGGGTTCTTCTTGAACCACGCGACGCCCGGGAACGGCTCGTACCGCGGGGCGGGGCTTGGGGTCGGCTTGTCGGGCTTGGCGCCGAGGCGGCGCGCGATCCGGGCGCGCATGTCGGTCATGGAGAAGCCGCGCGGGTCGCTCTTCCAGTCGCTCCATTCCTTGTGGCCGATGGTGGACGCAGCCGACCAGCCGTACGCGCGGCAGATCGCCGCCGAGACACGCTCGATCGCGTCGAGCTGCGCGCTCGGCCACGGGTCGGAACCGTCGCCGAGGTTCACGCACTCGAACCCGTAGAACGCCGAGTTTCCGTCGACGGCGCCCGGTGATCCCTCGTGCTTGTTCGTGGCAGGCAGGGGCCGCTCGGCAGTGACTGCGGAGAGCACGCGGGGGTCGCCGCCCCCGGCATGGTTCGCGCGGCCGGCCGAGATCAGGTAGACCGTGCCATCCTTCGCGATCACGCCGTGACAGAGCGGGCCGGGCAGTGCGGCGTAACCGTCGTAGCAGAGCCGCACTGACGAGTCGGTGCCCGAGCTCACGGTGTGGTGGATCATCACGCCGTGGATCGGGCCAAAGCTGCCCTTGTGGTTGCGGTTGTGCGTGCGCCACGAGCCGTGCTCGACGACGCGCACGCCTTCGGCCCGGAGGATCGCGACGAGGCGATCGGGGCTGAATGGGGTTGCCAAGGTGTCTCCAGACATGAAGAAAGCCCCGGCCAGAGGCACGGGGCGAGAGATTGAGCGGGCGGCGGACTACGCGAGCGCGGCCCAGAAACGGTTACTGCCGTTCTCCATCGAGGCGAGGGCGATCGAGGCCGGGGCAGTCGCGGCGCCGGTCGCGTACGAGCCGAACCGACGGGCGTTGTTGAGGCCGAACACGTTGGGCGGGGAACCGAAACTCGACTCGGCGACGAGCATCATCGGGCCGTCGCCGGCGGTGGTGTTGTACTGGAATCGCCACGCGATGAAGTACAGGCCCGCGGGGGCGGCGTAAGCGGCAGTCAGCGGAACCGAGACGGTCGCACCGCCGGCGTTGTGGACCTCGGCAGGCTCGGCGGCGGCGGTCGACAGATCGGCGGTCTGTGCCACGCGTGTACCGGTCGAGCCGTAGAGCGCGGCCCATGATCCCGTTGCGAGTCCGCCGGCGTATCCGCCGAAGTGCCACACGATCTTTGTCACGGAAACCGGGGCCCGGAGCTGGACGGCGGTTACGCGGATCGGTCCCGACCCGGGGTAGAGCGGGGCCGAGTGCCCGAGGGCGGGATCGAATGCCCACGCGAGCAGTCCGAGATCGGCCGGACGCCACTCGCCCCCGCCGAGCGCGTCAACGTAGCTCTTGCGGGCGAGGTGGTTGTCGGCGGTCGGGGCCGCGCTCGACGAGGGCACGCTGCTGAACGTCTTGGCGCCCGCGATCGTCTGCGTTCCGGTGAGCAGGACCGCGGTACCGGCTGCCTCGGCCGGTGCAAGGGTCACGCGGGTACCGTCCCCCTGCACGACCTTGAAGACGCCGCCCTCGCTGTAGGCGAGCGCGGCGCCGGCGTCGGCCGCGGGCGGGGGCGTGTTCTTGAGCGCGGTCGCCCCCGCAACGGACAGCTTGGCGCCCGGTGAAAGGGCATTGGTGCCGATGCCGAGGTTTCCGGTCGCGCGCTGCCCGTACAGGACCGCTGATTTCCACGCCCCGGTGTCGCTCCAGTTGGTGAGCTCGAAGTTCGAACCGGCGTCGCCGCCGGCCTCAGCCGCGTTGTCGACTTGGTAAACCCACCTGTTCACACCAGCCGTGGTGAACGACAAGCCGCGGTAGTCGAGGGTCGCCGCGTCGAGAGTCAGGTTCCCGCCCCCGACGAAACCGGAGTCGGGAAGCGCCCCGACGTCGGCCGCGGCGAGCACTACCGCGCCGGTCTTCCCGTTGACCGAGGCGACGGCGCCGCCACCTCCGCCGGCCGGAAGCTGCCCGGCAGGCACCTTCCCGTCGGTTCCGAGTGTGGCGACTCCTCCCGCGGTACCGGCGGCGCTGTTCGGAATCGCGCCGACGTCCGCCGCGGCGAGGACGATTGCCGCTGCGCTCTTGCCGTTAACGGACTGCACGACGCCCGGGGCGCCGTCCTTACCGGGGGCGCCCTGGTCGCCGCGGGCGCCGGGTGCGCCGGTTGCGCCCGTGGCCCCGGTCGCGCCCGTGGCGCCGGTAGCTCCACGCGGGCCGACGAGGCTTGCGAGCCACTGCACAGGGGTGCCGGTGTACCCCTCGGCGACGGCGACCTCGTACGCCGAGTCGCCCTTGACTCCCACATAGTTGGGTTTCGAGGGGTCCGTCGGCGCGATGTCGGCGAGGTCGACGAGAGGGTGCAACTTCGGTAGGACGATGTTGTACGTACGGCCGGCAGGGATGCCGGAAAGCTGCTCGGCAACGATGTACGCCCAGCCGGACGGGTCCATGTTGGGTGCGTCGGTTGCGGGCAGCGTGACCTCGATCTGTCCCTGCGCGTCGAGCGGAGCGACGACCGGGCCGCCGAGGATCACGTCGGACTCGGGGAAGACGAGTTGTGAGGGTGCGCGGAAGGTGACGTTGCCCGACAGGGGGCGCCCGGACGGGTCGAGGAACCGACCGCGCAAGGTCACTGCGGGGATGTTCTCGGGCAGCAGGGGGCTACCTCCTCAGTCTGTGATGGTGTGCAGCCCCGGCTCGTCGGCCTCGGGTTTTACGTCGCTCGGGAATGGCGGCGCGGTCGGACTGGCGAACGGCGTCGCCTCGGCCGCGGCAGGAGCCGGCGGCGGGTCGGGGTTCTCGCCCTCGACTTGGGTGTTCCGGGTGTAGGCACGGAAAATCCGAGTCTCAACCGGGCTGCCGTTGGTCTTGGCCCGGTGCTCGATGATCCAGTGCACCGCTTCGAGGAAGCCGACGTTGTGCAGTGGCTGAACGATCGTCTTGTTGGTCCACGTGTTCGCGGGGATGTCGTACTCGGCGACCTCGACCTCGGCGCCGCGCGGCGGGGTCATGCGGATACGGACCTGTCCGCCCCCGGTACCGGCGATGGTCGACAGATTCAGGTAGGCGACGGCGTTGTGCGCGGGTCCGCCACCGACCCACGCGGCTTGGTAGGTGGTCAGCGTCGTGCCCTGCTGCATGGTGGGGAACAGGGAAATCGGCATCCAGGGGCGGCCGAGGAACTCGCGGGAGTAGTAGTCATCCATCACGAGCGCGTCGCCTGCTCGGGAGAACAGGCGGACCATGTTGGAGCCCTCGCCGCTGCCACCGACGTTGAACGCGAGCGTCCCGTCGGAGCGCTGGACAACCACCCCGTAAGTGCCGTCCCACAGCTTGCCGACGCCGAAAATTCCGGTCCCGTCCGGGGCGCGCACTTCCAGTGATCCGCCCTCGCCGATCTGGACGCGTCCGGCGTTGATCTCGTCGAGGGCCGGCCGGATGCTGGCACGGCCGATGATGGTCCGAACCTCGCGCTCCAGGGCGCGAATCCGGTCGAGCAGGTCGAGGGGTACGGCGGCCACTAGGCGCCCTCCAGGAAGAGTTTCGCGGTCTCGGGTTGGCCGCGCAGGGGCGGGGAGATCGCGAGCCCCACGACGCGGTACCGCTCGTCGAGGCCCTCGGCGAACCAGTCGTCGCGGATACGAACCCTGATGTCCGCGCCGAGCAGCGCGGGCGAGAGCTGGACGCGGTCGAGGGCGACTGTGATCTCGGGAATGGTGCGCGGGCGACGAGCGGCGGCGAGGTCTGCGCGCGCGTGCGCGTCGAGGGTGGCCTGCTCGCTCACGGTCGAGTAATCGGCCGTGCCGTCGAGGCGCGGCCATCCGGCGGCGATGTCGGCGGACTCGACGAGTACCTCGGACATCAGGGGCAGCGACTCGGCAGTCTGGTTCCGGTTGTCCGTGGCGCCGCGCGTCTGCCACGCGTTCGCCTGCACGGTGGCGTCGATCGGCCACCCGTAGGACATGACCGGCCCGGGGCGGTCGAGCACGATCTCGGTCGTACCGGCCCGGATGACCGGTGAACCGAGCTGCAACCGTTTGATGCGCCGACCGCTCCCCGGATCGCGGAAGCTCATGATCCGCCACTCGAAACCGTCCTCGACGGCGCCGAGCTCGTCGAGCAGCTCGCGTATCCGCGGCTGGTCGTATCGGCGGTACGTCCGGTCGCGCACGATGCCCGACACTTCCGTGCCGAACTCGATTCCGATGTCGCCGCCGTCCACAGCCTGTGCGTAAGTGAGCAGGCCCCGGGCGATGTCGAACTGATCAACTCCGGTTGCCTGTTGGGTGGCGAATACGACTCGGTGATCGAGGTAGCTCGCCCAACCGCCGGCCCCGATCTGGAGACCCAGGAACCCTCGCTCGTTGCTCGTGATGTTCGCCGTCCAGACGACGCCGCCCCACCAGATTTCGGGGCCTCGCTCGATCCACAGAGCCGTACGGCCCGGTTCGACCGCGGCGCGCGCCCGCTGCGCGAGCTGCCGATTCGGGAGCGGCACGGTCACGTTGGCCGAGCCGGTCTTGCCGATGTAGTCGTCGAGGCTCACGTCGGTAAGCGGCAGCGCGTCGAGGACTTGATCGGATCGCAGGTCGCACAGAAGCGCGCGGTACATGGGGGCGGGCACGGTTCACCCCCTGCGGTCATGCGTCGAGCGGGTACTGCACTCCGGTGAGCGAGGCCCATGTCGTGAGTCCGGCGGAGGCGATCAGGCGCAGCAGTCCGCCGGTCTGAAAGTCGGCCTTGATGTCGACGCCGCCGGCGGCGATCGGGACCGAGACGAGGCGGGCGGGACGGAACGCCGCGGGAACGGCTGCGGTCAGCGGGTAGGCACTGTTGGGCGGGGTGCCGCTCGTCGTCCAGGAGACGCCGCCGCGCCACTGCATGTGCGGCACCCCGGCAATGGTGATCTTCCGGTACCTGACGTTCCCCTGAGCGTTTCCGTTGTTCGTGTAGCCGCTCGCCAGGCTTACGGCCGTCCAGTCGACGGACGGTTCGAGGGGCTGCCATCCGGCGCCGTCCCAGCGGTCAAGGCCGGCGCCGTTGTCGCGGTACTGGCCCGGGTAGGCGCCCGCGAACGACAGTCCCCACCCGCGGGGGATGATGCCGCCGTACGAGGCGGTGTACCGGCGGCGGTCGGCAAGCGCGCTCGACCACGTGATGCCACCCGTACCAGCCGAGGCGCCCGCGGGAACGGTGATGTCCCACAGGCGGAGCGTTGCCGGGGGAAGGTTCGGCGGGGCGGGGGTGGCCTGTGCCGGACCCTGGACGATTTCGACGGCGACCGCGGTGCGCTCCTCGACGTCGTACAAGCCGTCGTAGACCTTGAGCACGACCGAGTCGATTCGCGTGTACTGAGCGTTCCCGTCGGTGATGGTGAGGGTCTCGGGGCTCGTCACCGCGACCGGATAGGCGCCCTGCGCGGCTGTGCCCTGCACGAGGGCGCGGCCGGTACTGATCTGTACCTGCATGGTTCCGGCGCCCGTTGCGGCGAGCGCGTCGCCGCCGGCGATCACGCCGTCGCGGGACGTCATGGCGGTTTCGGGTGCCATGGTGCCGAGCGGCACGAGGCGGGTGTCTTCGCGGGTCTGCCCGGTGGGCAGCAGCCAACCGGCGCGCACGGTCACGTCGGGGGTTCCTCCTTACCAGTAGGCGGAGCGCCACCGGAGCGAGCAGGCGGCGCCGGGGTCGTTCGATCCCGGGGCCGCGCGGAACGTCAGCGAGGCCGAGCCGGGGGCGAGCGTGAATGTGTTCTCGGGGACCGAGCGGGCGGTCGCGGTGTAGAGGCGACTCGCGGTGCGGTTGAGCGTCACGGTTCCGTTGTCCGTGTCGACGAGCAGCTCGTCGTCGGCGGCGAGGGTGATGTCGTACTCAAGAACGGCGCCGGTCGTGATGTTGGTGACCGAGGGCAGGGCCACGGGGCCGCGGAAGCGCACGAGGGGGTGCGCGGCGGCGTCGCCGTCGTTGGTCGCGGTGACCGTGCCGGTGCTGCCCGGCTCGCCGAAGTCGAGCGGGTAGGTCAGCGACTCGGGGCCCGGGTCGAGGTGCCAGTCGAGGCCCGGTTCGGCCATGGGCAGGCGTGTCTCGACCTGCTGCTCGACGAGCTCGTACCGGCGAGGGTCGCTCGCTTCGAACTGGAGCGCCGCCCCCTGTACGACGCCGACCGCGTACCCGCCGGCGGCGACCGGGATCGCACGGCGGATACAGCGGGCGAAGCACAGCAGCGGCGGCGAGTCGTCGAGGCGGATCACGAGCGGCACCTCGTCGTCGCGCAACGCCGTCGCCGAGGACAACCGCCGTACTGTCGCGCCCATTTGGCGGGGCTCGGTACGGATCACGACCCCGTCGAGGGTGATCGTCCGGGGCTGCGCGAGCAGGCGCCCGGGATAGGCGCCGTGCGCTGCGGCCCGGTTGACCGTGCCCGAGTCGGTGCCCGGGGAGTCCTCCCACCCGGTGACGGACTTCCACCCGTAGGGGGTGAACGGGCCGAGCAGCAGTCCGTCGTACTCGACGTGTCCGGGGAGGGTGACGAGATCACCCGCGGCCATCCGTCACCCCCTCTGCTTGGCGTGCCATGCGAGGGCGACCGCGGTCTGCTCTGCGGACGCGTCGCCGGAATGCCAGTTCTCGATATGCACGGCCGGCCCCCAACTTCCCCCGCCGAAACCGGCGTTGGCTGTAGCAGGGGTTCCGGCGCTGAACTGCGGGGCGGCGGGAACCGACACAAGGTTGCGCATCGTGCGGTCGACCGCGGGGGCGCCCGCCTTGATTCCCTCGACGATTCCGGCCGGAATGAACTTGCCGATTCGGTCACGCATAAGACGCGAGGGCGACTTGATGCCGAGCGCCTTAGCAATTGGCCCCGGAATCAGGTCCTTTGCCCATGACATCAGGGTCGACTTAAGCCAAGATCCCATGGCCTTGATGCCACTCCAGAGACCCCGGATCAAGTCCTTTCCCTTGTCGTACAGCATCGTTCCGAATTTGCCGAAGTACCCGCCGATCTTGCCGGGCAGGCCACGCACGAACGCGAGCATCTCGCCCGCCTTGCGCGCCGTTCCTGTCTTGATGGAATCCCAGTGCTTGATAATCAGGCCGACGAGCGTCCAGTTCAGGAAGAAGTCGACGACCTTGCGGGGGATGGCCTTGACGAAGTCAACAACGGCATTCCAGACGCGCGCCGTTCCGGACTTGATCGCGTCCCAATGCTTGATGATGATTCCGACGAGGGTGAAATTCAGAAAGAGATTGAGCAGGAACTGCCCGATTCCCTTGATCTTGTTCCAGACCCATTCCCACGCGGTTTTCGTGGCCGAAACGATCGTGTCCCAGTTGGCGACGACCAGGGCGACGATGCCGACAACGGCGGCGATCACGAGGGCGATCGGCCCCATGGCGAGCAGCCAGGCAGCAGCCATGCGGGCGCCCTGAATCAGGGACTGCGTCCCCATGAGGACCCATGCTGCGACCACGCGTACCGCAGCAGCCGCGGCGCCCGCACCCTGCGCGATCCATCCGGCGAGGACTATGGCGTTCGAGGCGATGAACCGCGCTGCGCCGGTCACTGCGGCGGCGCTCTGTGTCGCCCAACTCGTGACCGTTGCCGTCGCGGTCGTCGTCGCCTGTACGGCGAGACCGACGAGCGCCGGCAGCATCACAAGCGTGATCACGCCGGCGGCGATCGTGAGCGCCGTCGAGTGCTCGCCGAGGAACGCACCCGCGGTGAGGAACGCCGAGCCGAACTTTCCGGCGTACTCGATACCGGTCGCCAGTGCCGGAACCACATAGGTTCCGAGCACACCGACAACCTTCTGCATCGCGCCGCGCTTGAACGCCTCCCATTTGGTGGCGGCGTTGTCGCGCATCGCGTCGCCCGCGGCGTCGGTGGCGCCCTTGACATCGCCCAGCGCCTTAACGGCGGTCGCGGGATTGAGCTTGAACAATGCGCCTTGCAAGTCCTCGGCTTTGGTGCCGAAAAGCGCGACGGCAGTCGCATTGCGTTTGGCCGGATCTTCAATTGCCTTGATGCGTTGCAGAACATCGCCGAGTGCCTTACTCGCCTCGGGTCCGCCCTTGGTGAAAACCTTCGCCATCGTGTCGGCGTTAAGGCCAATGTCCTTGAACGCGCCGACACTTGTGGTCGACATGTCTTTCGACCGGATCGCGAATTCCTTAAGGGCATCGGCGACTGTGTCGGCATCGCGCGCACCGCCCTTAAGGCCCTGCTGCATAAGGCCCATCGCGGTAGACGCGTCGAGCCCGAGATCACGAAACTGAGTGCTGTACTCCGAGAAAGTGTCGAGCAGATCCTCGGCGCTGTTGACACCGTTCTGCGTCCCCTTGATGAGGACGTTCATTGCCTCTTCGGCGTTCTTGGCGACGCCGGTTTTCAGCATCGTGCCGACCGCGCGAGAGACGGCGGACACGTCCTCGCCCATGACCGAGGCCGTGTCGGCGACCTGCGTCGCCATGGTCTTGATCTGCCCCTGCGTCGCCTCGGGCGGCAACAGGCCCTGTTGCGCGATGCCCTTGATGACCTCGGCGCCGTCGCCGACCGAGTCGACGATCGCGCCCGAGTAGAGATCGCCGGCGACTTTGCCGTACTTCTTGGCGACGGGCCCGGTCGTACCGAGCTGCGCCTGCAACTGCCCCGGGATTTTGGACTGTTCGAGCGCCTCGCCGACCCCCGCCATCAGGGCGGCGCCGATTCCGGCGCCGATCGCCGCGGCGGCGAACCCCTTCAAGGCAGTGCCCATGCCGCGCGCGGCCTGGTCGCCGCCCGCGGTGGCGCCGTCGGCGAGGCCGTCGCCGAGCTGGTCGCCTGCCTGCTGCCCGGTCCGGTCGGCGGCGGCGGCGATGCGGTCGCCCCCGCTGCGCACCGCGGCCTCGGCGCTGCGCATCCCCTGCGCAGCGCCGGAATCGTCGATGACGACGGTTGCGGCGAGCTCGCCGACCATAAGCGCCACGGCTCATCACCTCCGGGCGGTCGTGCCTCCCGGTGGTGCGGGGGCGTCGGGCGGAGGGAGGAGCACGCGCGCGAGGCGGGACTCGGCGGAGAGCAGTCCGAGCACGCGCAGTCGCAGCCATCGCCAGGAGCGGGAGCGGAGCAGGCCCGGGGCGCCGACGTCGACGCCGTAGATTTCGTGCAGATCAGCCTCGACGAGCGGCCACTCGGCGAGGATCTGCGGCCACGTCACTTGCGCCGCTTGTTCGCCTTTCCGCGGGGCGGTGCCGGGCGGGTACTCGTACCACTCGTAGAGCCCCGAGACGGGGTCGAGCTCGCCGCATCCGACCGGTTGCGTCGAGCTGCCCGGTTCGGGGCCAGCCGAGAAGGGTCGCCGGCCGCGTTCCAGAAGCGTTCTGCGGCGCTCTTGTCCTGCGCGATCCACACCATGGCGGTCAACGCGGAGTGCTTGAGCGCCGGCCACGGCACGGCGTCGGCGACCATCTGCTCGTGAGCGTCGCCGAGTACCTCGCGATAGAGGTCGCGCTCGGCAGCATCGCCGAGCACCTGCTCGTCGACGCGTCCGCCGTCCGCGGCCACCGCGGCGGCGTTGATCAGAGCCTGAGTGCGCAGACCGATCTCGGCCGAGGGCGCCGGAACCTTGTAGGTGCGCCCGCCGATGGGCAGTTCGAGCGACTCGTCGAGCAGCTCGTCGAGCGCCTCGAACGCCACTACGCCTCACCCCCCGACGTCTTCAGGGACTTGGACTCGGCGGCGAACGTGCCGCCCCCGGCCGCGGGGTTGGTGATCTCGACGAGCGGCCCGGAACCGGTAAGCGTGACCTTGATGGTGTCGACCTCGTCAGGGCCCCCGCCGTCGGGCTCCCACGTGACCAGAGCCGTGCCCTGCTGCGCGTCCGCGGCGCCGTTGCGGTCGTAGTAGCGGACACGCACATACGAGGCGGCGCCGAACGACTGGCTCGCCTTGCGCAGGAACTCTTGGGCGGCGTTGAACGCCCCGGTCGTCGGGTGCGCCCGGTGCGCGAGGGTGGCCTCGACGGACCACGCGAGCATGGTCACAGCCTGCTCGGACCATCCCTCGGCGTCGTACGTGGTGACGTCCTGCTGCGTCGGTTCGATCTTCGGTGTGAACTCGGTGATGCCCGGTACGAGACTCCACGTCGGAGTACCGGGGGTCGTACCCGTATCCAGCTCAAGCCGGTACCGGCGCGCGAGCGCGGTTACCGTCTCGGCCGGAGGCGTCGGCGTACTCAAGTAGGCGCCTCCTTACTCAAGGTGCGGGGCCGCAACGCGATGCGCGCGGACGTAGAAATTGCTGGTCCGCTCCCAGCGGCCGGCCGAGTCGGCGCCCATCGGGGCGGCCGAGACGCGAAAGACGAGCTGCACCAGCGCGGCCCCGAATCGGTAGGGGCCAGAGCCGTGCAACGCCTCGTGCACTGCGTCGTCGAGGGCGTCGACCTCGCGCGGATCACTGCTCGCGCGGGTGCGCACCTGTACGCCGGTCGTCGTGTCCGTGAGCACCGGAGAGTCGGTCACCGGATACGCCGACAGGCAGATACAGCGGTCAGGGGAGGGGGGAAGGACGGAAACGGTGATCGCGGTCTCGCTCGCGGCGTACACGCCGTCGGGCCTGTAGATGCCGAGGCCCTGCTCGGCCAGAACGCGGGCAAGGCCGTCGACCAGGGCGACGGTGTAGGTCATCCGCGCAGCGCCCGCCGGATCTGCGCGGCGATCAGCGCCTGCACCTCGGACGCGGTCTCGGGCAGCACGCTTTCGAGGTACTTCGCGCTGCGCCCCGGCGAGTGCCGGGCGGTCATGTCCTCATGGACACGCGTCGCATACGGGGTGTCGTAGGAAACGGCGGCCGTCAGGGTCTGCTCGTCAACCGACGTGCTGCCCGACCGTTCGAGGGTGCCCTCGTTGATCGGCACCCGTTGGCGGCTCGCTCCGAGTACGTGCTCGGCGCCGAGCAGCGCGCCGCGGGCAGCAGCCTGCCGCAGTTCCGCGGAGACGCGCGCCCCGTTCCAGCGCACACGGGCACGGCTCATTCACACATCACCTCGCAGCAGGCAGGGACCGGCAGGCCCGGGGCGGTGTGGTGCGCGACAGAGAGCACGGTCGTGATGCGCCCGGTCGGCAGAGTGAGGCGGGAGCCGGCGGGACAGTCGAGCCCCGGCTCGGCGATGACCTGCGCGGTAGACGTGACTTCGCGCCCGTCGGCCGCGCGCACCATGCGCACGGACTCGGCGACGAGCGCGGGAACGTCGGCGACCGCGGGCCCGTACTGCGGGCCGTATGCCGAATCGCCGAGGTAGGGCTCGACGGTGATCCGGTGCCGCAGCAGGAAGAGAGGCAGGCTCACCATGCGACCACCCGCCCCGGGGTGAGCCCTGCACGGCGCAGTGCGCGGTCGGCGCGCGGAGCGAGCTCGACACCGGTCGTGGCCGCGGGGGCGCTCTTGCGCCCGGACAGGCTTACCGGACCGATCGAGACGGAGTCCCATACGCCGCCGGCGCCGGTCCCGTCATCGCCGGTCGCGATCCAGTGCTCGACCTGCGCGCAGACGGCATCGGCGAGCGCAGCAGCGATCGGCGGGTCGGTGGGGTCGCCGTCCTCGTCGACGCGATAGACGGCAGTCAGCAGCGCACTGTCGATGTCCTCGCCCGCGCGGGCGAGCAGCCGCTCGGCGTCGGCCGGGGCAGGCTTGCCGAGCCATATGGCGAGCTGCTCGGGGGTGGCGTACGGCTGCCGCGCCACGATCACCCCCTCTTGTTGCGGGCAGCAGAACGGCCCGCCGGCTTCGTGCTCGGCGGGCCGTTCTCGGTGTCCTGTTCCGGCTGCGGGTCGTCGATGACGTCGAGGGTGTATCCGTGGCGGCGCAGGTACAGCAGCAGCCCCTCGCCCGGGTCGGTGGCCGTGGCGCGGCCGTCGGCGAACGTGATGTCGGCGAGCTGCTCGTCGCCCTCGTGCGGTGCGGTGATCTCGTAGCGCACGGGCGTCACTGGACCTTGATGTTCCGCAGGACTGCGGCGCTCTTGGTGGCCTTGAGCGCGACCGCTACCGGTCCGAGCTCGACCTCGCCCGTCTTGACGGCGCCCGCGGTCGTGAAGTCCGGCAGCCACTGCCGCACGAGCGGAGCACCGACGGTGGAAACGGCGTGGAAACCGTCGAGACCGAGGCGCACCGCGTACAGGTCGGAGAGACCGGAGATCGCGGTACCGGAGCCGGCGCCGTCGACGTCGCGGGACTCGATCGGGATTACCGGTGTGGTCGAGCCGGCCTTGTCGCCGAGGTCGACGAACGCGATCCCGTTGTACGTCTCGACCTTCTGCCCGAACGCGTCCGCGGTCCGCTCGTAGTAGCCGGCCCGTCGGGCGAGGCTGCGAATACGGGCAATGGCCTTCTTGTTCCCGAAGATCGCCGACGGGGTGCCGTCGAGCAGCGCGAGGAACTCGTCGAGGACGTCAAGGGCATCGTTGGCCTTGCCCGCGTCCGAGCCGAGGGTCGCGCCGGTCCAGTCGAGCGAGGCGCCGGCGCCCATCTCGGTAGTGGAGCCAACGAGAGCCTTGTCGAGACCGTCGAAACCGGCCTCGGCCCCGGGGGTCGTGATGCGCTTGCCGTTGATGACCTGATCGGAGAAGAACGCGTTCGACGACTTGATCGTCTGCGTCATCTGAAAGGCGGTCTCGTTGGTCGCCGCGGCGCCGAGGTTGGACAGCACGCGGTCGACCTCGAACGCGCCGCCGAGCGGGGACAGGTCGACGCTGTAGCGCTGCCGCTTGGCCTGTGCCTTGGGGTACTCAGTGTTCAGCGGCCGGAACTGCGCGGGCCGCTCGGTGACGAGGCGGGTGTATCCGTAGGTGAGCGTCGCGCCGCCCCCGGCAGGGCTCACGACGTCGTCGAAGGTCAGGTTGTCCAGAAGCCAACTCGACTTGCGGAACTCGTCGATGACCTGCGTATCGAGGTCATCCTGCGTGTTCAGCCGTGCGTCGGCGAGGGTGATTGCCATAGGCGGGTGCTCCAGTCAGAAGGGGGTCAGGCGCCGAACCGGGCGGCGATGGCGTCGCGCAGCGAGGCCGGGCGGCGGTCGCCCGTCGGGGCGCCGTTGAACTCGGCGCCGCCGCGGGCCGGCCCGGTCGGGGCGGCGCGGTAGAGGTCGGGGTCGCCCTCAACCGCGGTCGTGATCGCGGCACCGAGCGTGGCGGCGAACGTCTCGTCGGCCGGGTCGAGTTCGGAGATCGCCGAGAGGAAAGAGCGGCTGTTCAGCAGCCGGTCGGCGCGGGCCCCCTGCTCGCCCGCGGCGCGGTAGGCGGCGAGCTCGACGCGCGCCGTACGCAGCTCGGCGGACAGGTCGCCGAGCTGCTTGTCGCGGTCGGCGACCGCGGCGGCGAGCTTGGCCGGGTCCTGCTCGGCGTCGGCCCCGTCGGGGTTGAGCGCCTTGTTCACGGCGTCGAGCGCGGCCTGCAACTGGTCGCGCTGCTCGGTTGCCTCGGTCGCCTGCTGCTGCACGGCGGCGAGCTGCTGCTCGGCGGCCGGGTCCGCGGCCGGCGGGGCGCCCGGGTCGGTGCTCGGCGGGTTCGCTCCCGGCTCACCGGTCGGGGCGGGCGGTGCGCTCGGGTCGCCGCCTTCACCCGAGCCGCCCTTGATCGGCCAGATAGGGCGGCCGTCGCGGCGGAAGCCGAGGGCACTCTCGCCCGTGCGGGGGTGGGTCGGCAGGGAGACGTCGAGGGTGTCGGGCATGTTCGGGTCGGCCCTCCAAGGCAGTAAGCGGGCATGGAAAAGGGCCCACCGACGGGCGGGCCCAGAAGAGAGAAAGGGGAGAGGGGCGGCTATCCGGCGGACTCGTCCGCGCCGGGCAGGGTCCGCGCCTTCGCGTAGCCGCGCAGCCATGCGGACCGGCGCAGATCGCCGCGCGGGTAGGGGCACGATGCGACGGGCGCAGCCTCGCGGCCGGCGTCGATGCCGTCGAGCAGTGCTCGCACGAGGGCGCCTCGGTTTCCTACCGTGCTCACCCCCTACTGCCGGTTGTTCTGCGTGTTGCGGGAGGCGCGGGCGGTCTCGGCGGCGGCGCTGCGCTGCCCGGTGACCATCTCCTCGTACTCGACGAACGTCATGCGAGGGTTGTCGGCCCAGTAGCGCCGCAGCTCTTCCGAGGCTCGGGCATAGGCGATGTGCGCCGGGCCCGAAAACAGGGTTGCCGGGTCGACGCCGTCGGCGCGCGCCTTGCGGGAGAGGAGATAGCCGTTCGTCGCCTCTTCCGCGTCCATGTACTGCGCCCAGGTGTGTTCGCGGTACATGTCGCGGAGCTGCTCGCGGGTGTACGCGGTGCGCTGCTGCATGTCGGCGTACTCACGCTCGGCGATCCATCGCTCGGTGCTGGACATGCCCGCGTACCAGTCGACGGAAAGGCCGTTCCACGCGTCCGGCTCGGCGGCCGGTGCGAGCGCCTCGTCGAGAGTGGCCCGGTCGGCGAGCTGCCCCTCGACGGTGTGCGCGCCGACCGCTTCGGGAAGCGGGGCGGGCGGGTACCGGCGGTCGAACTCGTCGGCGATCCGCGCGGCATCCTCGGGCACGGCGTACCGCACGGCCCACCCGAGCACGTCGTCGCCGACCGCGGACAGATCGGGGGCCAGGCGCCCGCCGGGGAACACCTCGGCGAGCAGGCGGCGGCGGTGGACCTCGGCGCCGATCGCGGACCGGTCGCCCTCGACGTGCCGGGCACGGGCGGCGAGTTCCGGCTCGGACATGCCGACGAGGTCACGCCGGGCCCCGGGCAGTGCGGCGTCGATGTCGCGGCGGTCCATCTCCGCCATGACGCGCAGCATGTCGTCGTCGCCCAGGTGCAGGGAGACGCGGGCGAGCTCGTCGTCGCTGAACTCGGCGAGGTTGCCGGCGAGCCGGCCGTTCGGCCGGATGCGGTCGAGCAGAGCCTGCTCGTCGCGGCGGTCGCCCTCGGCGCCGATGCGGTCGAGGTCGCGCCGGTCGAGCACTCCGGGCCGGATGGCGGCGCCGAGCTGCTCGTCGCTCATCTCGGGCAGGGTCCGATCGTCGCCCGAGCGGACGCGCGCCGCCTCGAACGGGTCGCTCCCCGGGCCGTCCGGCGCTCCGGTACGGCCGGCGGTGCCGCGGTCCGGGGGGAGGTTTCCGGCGCCGAGCTGCTCGCGCTCGCGTCGGCGGATGAGCTCGGGGTGCGCGGTGAGGTGCTCGCGCTGCCGCTTCTGCCACTGCCGCACCCGGGCGTCGGCTGCGCGCCGCCCCTCGGGCGAGGTGGAAGCGGCGGAACGGTTCTTCCACTTCCTGATGTTGCGCTCGATCGCCCGCTGCCGCTGTGATGCCTCGTACCCGTCGGGGTCCTCGGAGTGCTCGGCAGGGGCGCGGGTGACGCCGGGCAGATACGCGCTCGTCGAGTGCCTGCAATTGGGGTGCTGCAAGCCACGCTGCCGCGCCTCGTCGAGGCTTCCGGCGATGTCCACGCGCACGGTGCGGCCGTCGTCGGTCGCGTGCTCGACCTCAATCGTCCGGGCGCCGTCGGGGCCGTCGAGGGACAGCACACGCCCCTCGAACGGATCGCAAAGGGGGCAGTTATGCGGGGCGTTGGAGACGATCACAAGGCCGATACCGGCGGCGCGCAGCCGGTCGCCGTGCGCCTCGACCGCCGCCCTGCCAACGGCGGTGCGCACGGCCATCTCGGCGTAACTCGTCATCTTCCACGCGCGTCCGCCCTTGTCGACGAACGTCCGCAGTCCGCGGTCGCTGAACCGCTCCATCGCCCGCTGTGTGGCTTGGCGGCGGGTGTCGATGCCGAGCAGGGGCGTACCGGATACCTCCGAGATCACCTGCCGGTATCCGTCCTCGACGCCGCGCAGAATCCCGCGGTGCGTCTGCGCGACGAGGTCGACGGTTTCCTGCGCGAGCCGGTCGACTGCCCGAGTGTTCGGCGTCGAATCGGCGATGCGGCGTGCGGCGCCGTCGTCGAGGGCGCCGAGCTCTTCGAGCCCTGCGCGGGCGCCAACGTTGTACGCCTCGGCAACCGCATCCCAGACTTCAAGCTGAGTCGCAGTCGCGAGCGCGTCGACAACGGACTGCGCGGCGCGGCGCATGGGCTGCACCGCGGCGAGCTTGGCCGTTGCCCAACCGGGCGCCTCGTACCCGTCGGCGAGCTGCCTCGCCACGACGCCGAGCAGCCGCTGCTCGGCGTCCGCGTACAGGGCGAGGACACCCGCCGAGAGATCCTCGACGAGCCCGGGGTGAATCGGCACGGCGCCCCCCATCGCGTGATCAGACGAGGGCGCCGGCCTGCATGGGGTCGGGCACTGCCTGCCCGGTCTCGGCGAGGATGCGGTCGACCTCGGCGCGCACGGCCGTCTCATCCCACTCCGGGTGCAGGATGCGCACGCGGGTCTCGGCGCTCACGGACTGCGCCTGATGGAGCAGGGAAAGGGTCTGCGCGAGGCTGGACGCGTCCTCGCTCACGGAGTCCCCGAACGCGATCCGGGGCCGCTCGGCAACGAGGGTCGGAGTGAACAGGCGCCGGTCGAGCAGCAGCACGACGTACAGCATCTCGGCGACCTCGGGCGCCCAGTACCGGGACTTCTTCCCCCGGGTGATCATGCTTTTCCGCTCGCGCGCCTTGACCTCGGTCGCCGTGACGGCGGCGCCCTGGTCGCCGAGGCCGAACGTCGCCGCCGAGTATCCGGCGCTCATCACAGCCTGCCGGGTGATCGAGTCCGCAGACTGCGAGTGTTCGGCGACCCTGATCGCGAACTGCGACAGCGTGATTCCGGCGCCCTGCTCGGTGGGCGGGATGTTCAGGAGCTGCCAGATTTCCCGGTCGTCGTCGAAGCTCGCGCCCCGCCCCGGACCGTGATCCCGCAGGTAGCCATCGGGCACGAGCAGGCGCGCGCGGGCGAGCCTGATGTCGCGAATCCAGCTCGACCACGTCGTATCCAACGCGTCGAACAGGTCGTACAGCGGGGCGCCGTAGTCGGAGCGTCCGAACGGTGAGCCGCGGTGGCGCCTGCTCGGCCGGATGTTGGGGACGTACGCCGCCGTAAGCCGGTCGATACCGGTCTCGATCGAGTCGCCCTCGGGGCCGAGGGATTCGGCGAGGGACGCGACCTCGGGGTGCTCGGTGAGCGGCACGCGCTCGCCGAGCCGATCCGGCCCGCCCTGATACAGGGCGTGCTCGATGCGGCCCGGGGAGTGCCGTTCGAGGTGGCGCCATACGGTGGCGGTGTCCGAGCTGAGCTCGTGCCAGAACGTCACTGCTGCCAGATGCCCCCAGCGCCATTCCGGCACGGCGGCGTCGGCGTGAACCACGGTGAGCAGCGGCCGGTCGAGTAGTTCGCGGTCCCAGGTAACCCGGAGGTAGACACCCCCGAGGGCCGAGGCGACTTCGGCAGCCTCGATCAGCGTGTTCGCGATGCCGTCGGCCTCGGCGATCTCGTCGAGGCGATCCTGCGTGCGGGTGTCGGCGACGGTGAACGTCGGGGGCTCGGAAAAGAGAAGGTCCGCGGACGCGGTCGCGATGTCGCCGGCGAGCGGGATGTGCAGCCGCGTTTCCCGCTTGCCCGGCTGCACGTTGCGGTCGCGCGCCCACAGGCGGCGCCGTCCGTCGCGGCGCTGCTCGTTGTTGCGGTAGACGGCGGCGAGCTTGTCGTGATCACCGCTGTACCACGCATCATCGACTCGCAACTCGCGGTAGTGCGTGGCGAGTTGAGTCGGCGGCCACGGGGCGCCGTTGGCAGGCAGGGGCACGCGTCACCCCCTGTCGGTCGTGTCCAGTGCGTTTGCGCTCGGCTCGGCAGGTGCGGCAGTTACGGGCGCCGCGGGGCGAGACGTAGGTGTTCGCAGCGTTGAAGGGGTGCCCGCGCAGGCAATGCGTCTGCCGGGCATGGCGGGCGGCCGGTCCCTCGCCGCGCAGGATGTTCGTCCGGTGGGAGACGGGTTCGAGGTGCTCGGGGCGGACGCAGCGCCGGTTACGGCACAGGTGGTCAATCACGAGCCCCGGCGGGATCGGTCCGCGCATCGCCTCGTACGCGACGCGGTGCGCGTGCAGGGGGCGCCGGTTGATCCGTACCTGCCCGTAGCCGTTGGGCTTGACGTGCCCTGTCCACTCCCAGCAGCCGGACTCGCTCTCGCTGATCTTGTCGAGGAACCGGTCGGTCCAATCACGCATGGTGCGCCCCCCTCGGGCATGGCAGAGCCCCGGGGCCCCGGCGGGGCGCGGCCGGGGCGGTAGGTGGTTACGCGGTGGTGAGCAGTCCGCGCCACTCGTGCGCGGTCGAATGGATCACGTAGCGCAGTGCGTCGACCGAGTGATCGGCCGTCTTGACAGGCTTGTCCTCGCCACGGGCGGCGGCGGTCTCATCCCATACGTATGCGGGCAGCTCGCCGAGCAGCCCCTCGCACGAGCGGTGAATGCGCAGCAGGCCCGAGTCGAGGGCGACCGACACGGAACGGATGCCGTCAAGGACGGCGTTGTTCGCGCGGGTCACGCCCGGGTGTCCGTCGGTCCACAACTGCACAAGGAAGGAAGCGGCCGAGGGGTCGATCAGCGTCCACTCGGGCACGACGTCGAGGCGGCCGAGCCAGTCGCGGACGGCAAGGCTGTATGCGGCATCGGTCATCTGCCGGTGTGCGGCGCGCGCGTCGTGGCGCCACTCGCTCACCGCGTACAGGTGGTCGTCGTCCCCGAGCCCGAGCAAGATCGCCGAGAAGGGATTCGAGGTGCCGTAGTCAATGCCCACCCAGTAGCGGCGCATCGGGGGCAGCTCGTCGACGACGTGACGCTGCTCGTCGTACGAGTCGTAGATCGCGCCCTCGGCGACAACCCACTCGCCCAGGATCATGCGGCGGCGCCACAGTCCGGTGAACTCCGCGGCCAGAGACGCGACGTACGCCTCGGAAAGGCTCGGGTTGTCGGCGAGCTGAAAGTGAAACTGCGCGAGGTCGAGCTCGCCCTCGCGGTCGAGGTACTCGGTCCGCAGCCAGTGTTTCGGCGAGTCGGGGTTCGTGGTGCCGATCAACTGCGCGCCCGGAACGGAGAGGCGGGCGAGCAACTGCCGAAAGAACGCCTCGGGCAGCAGGGTTACCTCGTCGCAGTAGGCGAGCGAGGCGGTCATGCCGCGCAGCCGGCCCTCGGCTCGTGCGTCCGAGGCGCCGACGAGGTGCACCACGCGACCGAGGATGACTGCCGTTGTGGCGCCGCGGGTGTGGTGGACCTCGGCGGCGACGTCTCCGAACAGCAGCGGGTCGGCGAGCACATCAAGGCAGTTGCGCTCGATCGTCTGCAAGCTGCGCCCGACGATGACGACGAGGCCCGAGGCGGGCGCGCGGCGTAGGGCGAGCAGGAAGCGCACGAGAGAGGCGATCGTCTTGCCGCTGCGCACGGACCCGTGCCAGATGTTGATACGGGCCGAGGCGCGGCGGATCGAGTCGAGCTGCTTGTCGGAGAGCGGCAGGGGAGCGGCGGACATCAACCCCCCTCGTGCGTGCCCCCGTTCGTCCCGAGCAGGGCATCGGCGAGGCGGTCGAGCATCGAGGCGCCGCTGCCCCCGGTGCCGGTGTGGCGGGCGAGCTCGGCGACCCGGGCGTGAACCTCGGTCAGGGCTCGGGCTGCGGTGGCGTGGTCGCGGGCGTCGCGGGCGGTCTCGGCCCCGGTGGTCTTGATGACTTGCCCGAGGGCGCCGTCGAGGGACTCGTCGGCGAGCTGCTCGCGCCGTGCGGCAGAGTCTGCGCGGTGCGCCTCGGTGGCTGCTGCGACTCGGGCGCCGCCGGCGAAGGTGAGGCCGAGCTCGCCCGCGATCTTTGAGACGGTGGCGGCGCCGCGCCCCAGTTCGCGGGCGATGGCGTTGCGGGACTTCCCGGCGGCGTGCAGGGTGCGCACTGCCTCGCGGTCTCGGTCAGTGATCGGCTCGGCCACGCGCTCACCTCCCGACGGGGGACATGCGAACGCCCCGCCGCAGGGGGGGAAGCGGCGGGGCGTACGAGTGAGGGGCCAAAGTTTCCGGGCACGCCGGAGGCAGGGCCAACATTAGGTCACGAACTAATAACGACGCAACCCCTGTTTTCGTGACCCTCGACAAGGGCGGCGACCAGGGCGAGCAGGTCGCCCCACTCCCACACGCGCCGACCCTGCTCGTCGAGGGGAACGGGCGCGGCGCACTCCGCACCGGTCGAGCAGGTCACGCTCGGCGCAGCGTCCGGGGCGGTGTGCAGTTCCAGCTCGCCGACGCACCACGGGCACGCGCGGTCGGGTACCGGGGTGCTGCGCACGTCGAGGCCGAGCGTCCGCAGCAGTCTGCCCTCGGCGATCCGCGCGGTACGACGTGCCTCGTGCAGCAGGTGCGGCGGGAGCGGGGCGAACGGGGGAGCAGCAGGGGTGCCGTCGAGGTGCGCCTCGGCCTCGGTGTCCTCGTCGAGCACGCGCCCCTCGATCCACACACACGCATAGTGCAGACCGTGCGCCCTGCTCCCGTGCGCCCGCCGGATGTCGACGGCGCCCGGGTCGGCGAACTCCCAGCGCCGGGGGTCACGGGGGGCGCCGGTCCGCGCCCCGTGCTGGACGGCTGCGGCGAGGGTGTCGGCGAGCGAGAACACGAGCCGCTCGACGGCGAGGCCGGTGTCGAGCGCGGCCAGGTTCAGCGGTGCGGGGTGCTCGCGCAGCACGAGCGGCGCCCGCTCCTCGACGACGAGCTGCTCATCGTCGACGGCGCGCATCGTGTGGGCAAGCTGCCGCGGGGGCCAGACGTCGGCGGGCGGCGTCTCGATCGCGAGCAGCAGCTCGCCCCACTGCTCCCGGATGGTGCGCAGGGCCGCGACAGTCTCGTGCACGGCTCGGGTGTAGGTCATCGGCTCCCGCCCTCGGTCTCGTTACTGCTCGTGCACGCGCGCCGGATGTCCTCGACGAGCTGCTGCTCGTCCGCCCCTACACGGGCGGCGAGGACGTCGACGAGCTGCTCGACGCGGGCGAGCCGGGCGGCGTACTGGTCGCGCTCTCCCTCGGTCTCGACGAGGCACGAGTCGGCGGCGGCGAGGGTGCGGTGCAGCCGCATAGCGGCGACCTGCTGCCCTCCCGCGCTGCGCCGGAAGGTCTCGCACTCGGCGACCTCGGTCTCGACGCAGGAACGCAGGGCCGCGGAGTCCTCGGGGGTGAGCACGCCTCGGTCGGCGCGGGCGAGCAGCACGAGCAGACCCTCGCGGCGGGCGGTGCGCTCGGCGTCGCGCAGATCGCGCCGGCCCCGGCGGGAGTCGCTACGGGTGCGGGTGTGGTTCATCGGTCCCCCTCGTTCAAGGCTGTGCAGGTGATGCAGTCGGGCGGGCAGGCGCCGCGGGTATCCGCAGGGTGCCGACGCAGCGGCCCGGGATCACGTCGGCAGGCAAGCCGGCCGAGCGGGTATCCCGAGGCGACCACGAGCAGCACGACGAGAACGGCGACGGTGTCGGCAGTCATCGGGTCGGCTCCGTCCGAGTGGTGCGGGTGAGGCGAGCGAGCAGGCGCCGAGCGCGCGGCTCCCGCGCGCGAGGCGCGACCGGTCGCGCGTGCCTGGTGCTGTTTATCTCCCATCCGTCCGCGGTGAGGCGGTCGGACATGGTCTGTGCGACGAGCGCGGCGAGGTGGGGGTGCAGGTCGAGCTCGTCGGTCAGGTGGGCGGCGATTGAGGCGCGCGCAGCGTTCGGGGTCATCGGTGGGCACCTCCGGAGGTGTGGCGGGCGCGGGTCTCGCGCGGGGCGGGCGGGGTGGACATGAGGCGGGCGAGGCGCTGCTGCTCGTCCTCGTCCTGCTCGGCGGCGCGGGCCGCGGTATCCGTGCGGCAGGGGTGCGGGGTTGCCCGGTGGCCGCGGCCCTTTCCGTGGCGCCGGTAACCGGTCCGGCACGGCTCGTCGACTGCGGCGCCGCACCAACTGCACTTGTGGGCGTAGGCGTCGGGGAGCCCGGCGGCGACGGCGGCCTCGCGTGCGGCACGGGTCGGTCGGTAGTCGGCGAGCTGCTCGGCGACGTCGGCGGGCATGTACCGGCGAGGGCCGTTGCCTACGCCGCTCATCAAAGAGGCGAGACGTTTCTGCCCTGCGGTGTTGATCTCGGCCCGGTACTGCGCGGGCGGGGTGTGCCCGTGGGCGACTGCGGCCCGGGTGCCGAGCAGTTCCTCGCGCCATGCTTCCGGGTCGTCGGGGTCGGCGGCCGGAACGGGGTCGGTGTGGCGGTTCATGAGCTCGCCGCGGTGAGGCGCCCATGCGGCGAGGACGTCGTGCGGCTCGACGGCGCGGAACTGGGCCGACCGGTCGTTGTTGCGCTGCTCGTAGTAGCGGCGCACGGCGTGCGAGGCATCCCAACCGGTGTCCGGCAGGGTGGCGGGAACCTCGGCGAGAGCTGCCGTCCAATCGGCGATGGTGCGGGCGGACTGCGCCGGATCGGCGAGGGTGCGGCGCACACGGGAGTCGAGGCGGCCGGCGTAGGCGAGTAGGGCGGCGATGTGTTCGTCGATCACGGGGTGCCCTCCTTCTGGGCTTTCAGCAGGGCAAGCCCGGCGGCAAGGTTGTCGGTGTAGGCGCCGGACGGCGGCGAGCGCAGCGGCACGACGTTGGCGCCGGGGCGGGCGGACGGAGCTCGGTCGAGGTCGCCCCACACGCGCAGCCAGTAGCGGGCCGGTTTCGGCTCGGTGCCCGGTTGGGTGCGACGGGCGGCGAGTTCGACGAGGGCCTCGACGCCGTGCGCCTGGACGAGGCGCCATACGTCGCGCTGCTCGCCGAGGCCGAGAGTCCACCGGACGGCGACACCGGCGGCGGCGAGCGCGTCGCCGAGCGGGTGCAGCTCGGGAATCAGCGGGGACCGGACGGGGGTGGTCGCGCGCGGCTGCTGTGCTTCCTGTTCTCTCTTGTTCTTCCTGTTCTGGGGGCCGGTTTCCGCTCCCCCCGGGGCCGGATTCCGGCCCTCCCCCGTACCGGATTCCGGCCCCCCGGGGGCCGATTTCCGACCCGGGCCGGAATCTGACCCGGGCCGGATTCCGGCCCCCTCTGTACGGGTGTGGCCGAGGGCGAGCGGCAGGCGGTACACGGTCTCGCCGGCCGGACCGGTGACCCCTGCGATGACGAGCAGCTCGCCCGAGTCGAGCAGCGTGTCGACGGCGCCCCGGACCGTCGAGCGGGCGGCGCGTGTGCGCTGCATGAGCATCGCGGTACCGGCGTAGGCGGTGCAGTCGGCACCGGCCTTGTCAGCCACGGCGAGCAGCACCACGAGGGCGGTACCTCGGGCGGCGGACTGGTTCCATACCCAATCCGTGGCGTCGAGGCTCAACGGTCCTTCTCCTTACGGGTGTTGGTGATCCAGGGACCTCGGGCCGTCCGGCGAGGGCGGCGGGGGTGTGGGCGGGGCAGCGGTGGCCGGTGAGGTAGTGGCGGACGCCGTCGGAGGCTCGGCAGTACCGGCGGGCGGCGCCGTCCCAGTGACCGCAGTTCATGCGGCGAGCAGCAGGCCGGCCCGGTCGAGCAGCAGCCGCAGCGCGGCCTCGGCCTGCCGGACAACGACCCCGTTGCCGAGCGCGCGCAACTGGGCGTTGCGGCCGAGGCCGCGTACGCCGGTCACGTGGCCGGCTTCAAGGCCGTGCATCCACTCGACGAACGGCGGATCTAGGCGCCCGCGATCGTCAACTGCCCGGGGAGCGGGGCCGGTGAGGCGTTCCCATCGGTCGACGGCGCCTCGGTAGATGCCCCAGTCGAGGGCAGCATCGCCACCAGCAGAACCAGGGGCGGCGCCCCGATCCCGTTCCGGTGCTTGGCACGCATCCGCTCGCGCCTCGCCCGCCACACTTCCGGCGCTTTTCCGTCGTCGTGTCCGGACGCCGAGGGAGTCGGCAGCAGGTGCTCGACCTCGTCGGCGAGCGTCGGCCCATGACCACCCGAGCGGCGCTTGTCCGGGTGCTGCGAGCCGCCGTTCGAGCCGAGGTTCGACGTCGGGGTTTTCAGCAGCGGGCCACGCGATGACGAACACTCGCTCGCGGCGGTGGGGAGCGCCGACCTCCGACGCGCGTACGCAGCACCATTCCGCATCGAGCCCGAGGCGGGCCAAGTCGGCGAGAACAGCGCCGAGTGCCCGCAGAGCAGGCTTACCGCTTCCGTCTCCCATGCACCACGCGCACGGTTCCATGTGGCTATGGGCCGGAGCCGAGAGAAGTCCACGGACATTTTCGATCACCACCAGGGAGGGCCGTAGGGCCTGTATCGAGCGGGCGACGTGCAGCCACAGACCCGAGCGGGTGCCGTCGGTGATACCGGCGCCGAGGCCGGCCTCGCTGACGTCCTGGCAGGGAAACCCGGCGGTGAGTACGTCGGGTCGCTCGACCAGGGCGAAGTCTGCGGCGGTCAGATCGCCGAGGTTGGGCACGTCCGGCCAGTGGTGCGCGAGGATCGCGGCGGCGTTCGCGTCGTTCTCGACGTGCCAGGCGACCGAGCCGCCGAGCACCTGCTGCACGGCCATGTCGAGACCGCCGTAACCAGAGCACAGAGAGCCGATCCGCGGCCCGTCCGCGCCCATCACGCACCGTCCGGTGCGGTGGCCGGTTCGGTGGCCTCGGGCCATCCGGCGAACTCCGCCGGTACGTCCTCGACCGTGCCCTCGGCGTTCGTCGACGGCTGCTCGACGACCTCGCCCTCGATGAACTCGGGCGGCGCGTCGAACCCTTCGGGCGAGGCATCGCGGCGCACGCCCTCGTCGTGCGCGACCGCGCGGGCGAGCTCGCTCGACTTGGGCAGCAGCTTGAAGAGTTGTCGGATGGCGGTCTTCTTGGCCATGGCGTCGTAGTCCGTCGCCCACGGGCCGAAGTCCTTTGCCTTGCTGCGCTGCCGGATCGCCTCGACGTCCTCGACGCTGAGCACGACGAACGCCGAGCCGCCGTTCGCCATGGTCGCAACGGCGTAGTAGTCCGTCGGGCGCCCGCGGTCGGACCGGGCCGGCTTGTGCTTGAGAACCGGGGTCAGGCCGTACTCGAACTCGAAATCGTCGTTCTCGTGCACCGTGTGCGCGGCGAGACCCGCGGCGGCAGGGTGCTGCCAGAACAGGCGGATCATGCCCTGATAGCCGATGACGAGCTGCACCTCGTAGGCGCGTGCCTTCTTCGACCAGAACGGCAGCAGGTACGCCTCGCCGAGGGCGCCGCCCGGTTCGAGACCGAGCTGCGCGCAGGTCATCAGCGCGCCGCCGAAGCTCTCTTGCGTGCACTCGGCGAGGTGCTCGACCCTGCGCAGCTCGGTCAACGCGATACGGGCGATGCGCTCGGGGTTGGCGACGTGCGCGGGCAGGGCGCGGGCGATCTCGCCGCGCATCGACTGCACGAACTGCACGAGGTTGGGCTGCGGCGCGGCGGCGCCGCGGTGGGCGGACTGGCGGGCGGGGGTGTTGCGGCGGTTGGCGACGCGCTCGGCAAGGTTGGTGCTCACGCTGCGGTGTTCTCCTTCGGGACGACGAGGCGTCGGGCGCGGTGCGCCCGGAACTCGTCGGGGCGCTCGGCGGCGAGGCGCGCGGTATCGAGCGCGTCGACGCGGTGCGTGTACTGCTGCGCGAGGTCCGGGTGCGCGGCGGCGAAACGTTTCGTTGAGAGCGGGCCGTTCTGCTTCCACGTGAACGCGGTGCGGCCCTGCGTCTTGACGACCTCGGCCTCGCCGGCGAGGGACTTCAACCGGTTGTCGACCTCGCGCAGTTCGGCCTCGGTCCGTGCCTCGCGTGCCTTGAGCTCGCGGCGGCGGTCGAGCAGCGGCAGAACCTCGGACGGGTCGGCGACGGTCACGGCGCCCGCCCGCACCTTGTAGAAGTGGCCGAGCAGGGACTCGGTCGCCTCGGACCCGTCGACCGGCGGCGGGACGCGGTCGAGCACGTTCTGCCAGAAGCGGCCGACGATCTCGACGAGGTGCTCGACGAGAGACTCGTCGCGCTCGACGCGGTGAATGATCAGGCGGTTACCGCCGAGCAGCGCGGCGACGTGTGCGTGCCGGTAGCCAGTGACGGCGAGGTACCAATGCGTCTGCAAGGCCGGTCCGTCCGGTACGCCGAGCAGCCACTCGTCGAGTTGGTAGGCCGAGCGCGTCTTGATCTCCAAGAGGCTGGACGGCTGCGCCTGCTCGTCGAGCACGTACCGGTCGACGTTGGCGAGCATCCAACGCCGCTCGACGTGCGCGAGCATCCCGGGGCCCTCGACGACGCCGAGGCCGGTCCGCTCAGCGAACACGCTCGCGATCGTCGGCTCGTGCTGGTGCCCCCAGAAAGCAGCCTCGACGAGCTCGGGGGAGCGCGGGACGTCGCCGAGCTCGCCGACCTTGTCGAGGTACAGCTCAAGCGGCGAGGTGTACTTGCTCATCCCGAGTACGGCGGCGATGTCCGAACCCCCGACCCCCGCACGGCGAGCGTCGAGCCACTGCTCGCGGTCCAGACCGGCAGGCGCGGCGATGACTCCGGTCGGCGTCACCAGGGCGGGCGGGGTGCTGATCACTGCTGCTCCCCGACGTACCGGGCATACACCCGGTGCTCGACGGTTCCGCGCTCGACGACGGTCCGGGCGACTGCCTCGAACGCGCCGGCCGGAAGGTAGGCGGCGAGCCGACCGCGGCGGATGGCCTGTGCGGCGGACGAGGCGCGGGCGATGGTGCCCGACTTCTGGACTACGCCCCACGAACCGGGGTGCGCCTGTAGCTCGCCCGCGATCAGGGAGTGCTTTGTGTTCTTGCTGCGCGGCGGTGGGCCGATGAAGTCGACTGCCACGTGATCCCCCTTGCCTGTTGCAGAAATCGAACAGAGCGGGACGCAGGACACCCCTACTAGGCGTTATGCCTGTTTCTGTTCTCGAACAACGACAACGGTAGGGAGTCGAGATCGGCACGTCAACGCCGTTGTCTGGTGTGCATCTAGGGGTGATGGCTGCTTAGATGAGGCTGTTCGCGTTCTGCGACAAGAACGGAGATGAGACCGTGTCGGAGAACGACACCTCCACTGAGGGCGCCGAGTCCGCCCCCTTCGCCGACATCGTCCGTGAGGCGTTGGCGGTCAAGGGCGAGACGTTGCGAAGACTCGCCGAGCGCTCCGTCGATCCCGAGTCAGGCAAGGCCGTCGGGCACAGCACGCTATGGAAGATCGCCGATGGGCAGAGCTACAAGCGCGAGCGGTGGCTCGTACGGGCCGTCGCGGCGGGGGTCGGTCGCGACCTCGCCACCGTTCAGGCGGCGGCGGCGGAAGAGTGGACCGGCCTCGTCGTCGGCGACCCGCTCAAGGCGAGCACGCGCGGGACGACCGTTGTCGTCGCGTACGCGTCAGGGACCACACCGGACGAGCTGCCGATCCTTCAAGAGAAGCTAAAGGAACTTGGACTCGGGAACGCGCAGGTCGTAAGCGGAACCGACGGTAACGGCGAGTCGTAAGCGCGTGACCTGCGGTGTCGGTGGGAGTAGTGTGGATCGGACTTTGCCTCGGACATATGTTCGAGTGCAGAGGTCCGGCCATGCCACGAGGGGGGCATCTTGTACCGCGTCACCCGAACCCGACTCGACGACAAAGCAACAGCGGCCGGCGTCGCCAACGGCGACGACCGGCACGTCATCCTCGATGACCGCTCCATCACGAACACGGGCGCGCTTGCGCTCGAACTCGTCTTGAACGCCCTTGCCCCCCACGGTGGCGATCAAGAGCCCGAGCGACGTCGCGGAGAGCCAAAGCCCGAGCCGGGCGAGCGGCAAGACTGAACACGGAAGGGCCGCGCGGAGCGCTCCGCGCGGCCCTTCGGCGTACCCCTGCGGCCACACATTGACCGCGGCCCGTGGCCTCGGTTCGAGACTGTCGCCCCCACTCTGCGAGGCTCTGATCTGCGGCCAACGTGTGGCCAATGTGTGGCCGGATTGCCCCGGACCGGCCGTCAGCCACTGTCAGCGGCTGAACGGCATCCATGCTCTGACCTGCACAGATCGTCATGCAGCGTCAGGACCTGAACCCCCGAGTCACCTTCGATCTTGAGCTCGTAATGCGTAGGTCTCGGGTTCGAATCCCGAAGGCGGCTC
>NZ_JBHVOI010000021.1:0-41119 GCF_042887885.1 Streptomyces sp. NPDC057900 | reverse complement strand
TCGCCGACGCCGAGGACCCCGAGGCCATGCGGACCCGCATGGTCAAGGAGTACAAGGCCGAACTCATGCACCCCTACTACGCCGCCGAGCGCGGCTTGGTCGACGACGTCATCGACCCCGCAGAGACCCGCGAGGTCCTGATCGCCTCACTGGCCATGCTCCGCACCAAGCACGCAGACCTGCCGTCCCGTAAACACGGCAACCCCCCGCAGTAGATCGAGAACGGCGGGGCGCGGTGGGTCCGCTCCCTTGGGGGCCAAGCCGCTGAGCCCTGTAATCAGGAGACATTTGATGGTCAAGCAGGACCGCGCGGCGCGCACACGTCAGTCGTTGATCCACGCCGCCGCCGAGGTGTTCACGCAGGAGGGCTTCGCCCCTGCTTCGCTCGCCGCGATCAGCCGCCGGGCCGGGGTGAGCAACGGTGCGCTGCACTTCCACTTCGAGAACAAGAAGATGCTCGCCCAGGCCGTCGAGGACGAGGCGGCGGAGACCGTGCGCCGGATCACCGAAGAGGCGGCGAACGGGGGAGACGGCGCCCTGCAGGTACTCGTGGACACCACGCACGAGTTGATGAGCAGGCTGGCCGAGGACATCGTGATCCAGGCCGGTTTCGAGCTGGGCGGGGACCTGGCCTGGAGGGAGGAGCCCCGGCTCCGGCTGGGGTGGCAGCGGTGGATCGAGGACATGCTGCGGCGGGCCGACGCGGAAGGCGGACTGGCCGAAGGGGTGTCACCGGCCGACGCCTCGTCCGCCATCGTGGCAGTGACCGTGGGCCTTGAGGTGCTCGGCGGCGAGGACAAGGAGTGGCTGTCCGCGGAGACGATCACCGGATTCTGGGATCTGATGCTGCCGAGGCTGGCGAGTCGGCAGAGTCCTTGCAGGTCAGTCCGCCCCAGGGAGGCCGCCGCCGGCACACCGTGACGCCGGCCGGGCAACCAACGTACTGATCATGCTGTTTTGAGGGTCCGACAGGCAGGAGACCTGCCGGACCTCCCCTCCGTACCCCTGGGTGCGGAGGGTTCTCTTTTTTGCGCGATCTGTGAACCTCCAGGTCAGCGACTGCTGATGGGCTCGGCCGAGGCCAAATAAAACAGCGTAGACGGTTTGATATTGACAAACCGTGTGTCCTGTTTTTTACTCAAGGTACTTCCGAGTGGCTCACGATTCATGCACGAATAGGGGAAACGGCGTGGATATCGATGTATTGGGCGCGTTGGCCGTCCGCGAGAACGGGCTCTCGGTGACGCCGACGGCACCGAAGCCGCGTCAGGTGCTGGCCCTGCTGGCGCTGCACGCCGACCAGGTCGTGCCCGTGGCCACTCTGATCGAGGAACTGTGGAGCGACCGCCCGCCACGCAGCGCGCGTACCACGCTGCAGACCTACGTACTCCAGCTGCGGGACCTGATCGCGACCGCTCTTCGACAGGACCCGGAAGGGGCCCCGCCGCGCTCCGCCAAGGACGTGCTCGTCACCACGCCGGGGGGCTACCTGCTCAACACCGGCGGTGGCGCCAGCGATGTGCGCGAGTTCGAGCGGATGGCGGGCCTGGGGTACCGGGCGATGGACGCGGGCGACTTCCCGGGCGCCGCACGGCAGTTGGGCGAGGCGCTCGCGCTGTGGACCGGCTCCGCGCTGGCCGACGTCCAGGCCGGGACGCAGCTGGAGATGGAGATCCGGCGGCTGGAGGAGACCCAGCTCTGTGCGCTCGACCAGCGCATCGAGGCCGATCTCAGGCTGGGCCGCCACCGCGAGCTGCTGGGGGAGCTGACCGTGCTGGTCAGCCGCTATCGCACCCACGAGAATCTGCACGGCCAGTTCATGCTGGCGCTGCACCGCTCCGGGCGCCGCAGCGAGGCGCTCGACGCCTATCAGCGGCTGCGCTCCGTTCTGGTACGGGAGTTGGGGTTCGAGCCGTCCGCCGGGCTGCGGCGGCTGCAGCGTTCGATCCTGATGTCAGGTCCGGAGCCCACCCTCGATGCGGTCGCTGCCGGCAGCGAGCGTCTCAGCCGGGTCGGCTGAGGAGAAGGTGGCCGTGATGCAGGCCAGATCGCAGCGGACCCGCCAGAAGCTGGTCCACGCGGGCGCCGAGATGTTCAACCGGAACGGCTATGCCAACGCGACGCTGGGGCAGATAGCCGGGGCCGCGGGGATGACGAAGGGGGCGCTGTACTTCCACTTCTCCTCCAAGGACGGGCTTGCCGACGCGGTGCAGGAGCACGGGCGCGCCATGTTGCAGGGCTTCGTCAGGGAGCACTGGGAGGCGGGCGTACCGCCGGTGCAGATGCTCATCGACATGACGCACTGGCTGGCCAGGACGCTCCACGACGACCCGGTCATCCGGGCCAGCTTCCGGATCACCAATGAGTGCGCCGGGCGGCAGCCACCCGTCACCGACTTCCATCAGGACTGGATCACCGAGGTGCTGCGCCTCCTCGGCCAGGCCCGTGAGGCGGGGGAGCTGCGGGCCCGTGCGACGGGCAGCGGGCCCGCGACGCTGCTGGCCGCGACGGTGTGCGGCATCGGGGTACTGGCAGGCACCGGTATGCCGTACCAGCAGCTCAGCGACCGGGTCGCCGCGCTGTGGGAGCCGCTGCTGTCGGCTCTGGTACCGCCGGACGACGTCGCGAACTACCGCACCCGGCCGCCGGTTCCTGCCGCGCGGTTCAGCACGGGCGGCGAGTACCTCTGTTCGGACGCACCTTCGAATACTTTCCTCGCCGGCTAGCCGGGACAGACTTTTTGGAGCCCCTCCGATGCCCCATCCCATGCCCCACTCGATGTCCCAGGCCAAGCCCCAGGCCATGTCCCATGAAGGTCAGACCTCCCGCGACATGGTGACCGATCTCGTCACGGCGCTCGCCGACGCACTGCGGCTGAAGCCGGAGAAGATCGATCCCGAGCAGACCTTCCGGTCGCTGGGCGTCGACTCGCTGCTGACCGTGGAGTTCGTCGCCACGGTGAACGCCCGGTACGGCACGGCCGTGAAGGCCTCCGCGCTGCTCGACCATCCGACCCCGCTGGACTTCGCCCGGCACATGGCGCGTGAGCTGGGGGTACGGGCCTCCCAGGACGCGGACGAGCCGTCGTTCGGGCCCGGGTTCCGGGTCATGCCGTTGCCGGCACCCGTACCGGCACCGGTACCGGCACCCGTACCGGCGCCCGCGTCCGTTGCCGGGTCAGGGCCCGGACCCATGCCGGGCGGGCCCGTTCCGACGACGGCGTCCTCCGACCCCGGGGCGCGGGAGATCCTCGACCTCCTGCGGGAGGAGCTCGCCCGCCTCCTGTGCTGCGACCCCTGGGACATCGACCCCACCGCCGCCTTCGGGCTGCTCGGGGTGGACTCCATCATCGGCGCGCAGTTCGTGGCGGTCATCAACCGTACGTACGGCATGAGCGAGCGGGCGGTCACGCTCTACGACCACCCCGATCTTGCGTCCGTCGCCTCGCACATCGCCTCCGTCACCAGCGCCCCGGCCGCTCCGGCTCCGGAGCCGCTGGGGGTGCAGGCGCTGCTCGACGCGGTACGGGACGACCGGCTCACCATCGACGAGGCGCTCACGCTGCTGCCCGGGCGGGCTTGAGCAGGCGGGCTCGAACAGGCGGAAGACCATGGACGAACGAGAAATACTCATCCGGTTCAAAGCCGGAACCCTGGAGCGCGGGCACGCCGTACAGCTGCTCTCCGAACTGAAGGCAGCGCCCCCACCCGGCCCCCGGCCGGTTCCGTCACCGGCAGCGTCAACGGCCCTGCCGCCGGCCCCGTCACCGGCCCAGTCACCGGCTGCGGACCCGGCCCCCTCGCGGGTTCTGCACAGCGCCGATCTCCCGGACATCGACGACCGGTTCGCCGTCGTCGGGATCTCCGGCCGGTACCCGCTCGCCCCCGATCTGCGTTTCTACTGGCAGAACGTGCGCGAAGGGCGGGACACCTCGTCGGCCGCGCCGCTCACCCGTCCCGGCGGGTCGCCCCTCGGTGCCGGGCAGCGCGGACACTTCCTCGACGGGGTCGCCGACTTCGACGCGGAGTTCTTCGGGCTGACCGCCCGGCGGGCGAGCCTGATCGACCCCCAGGAGCGGCTCTTCCTCGAAACCGTCTGGGAGGCGCTGGAGGACGCCGGCTGCACCGGCACCCGGCTCGACTCCCTGACCGGTCCCGGCGGGGCGCCGCGCGGCGTCGGGGTGTTCGTCGGGGTCAGCGCCGCCGACTACGCGTTGGTGGCGGCAGAGGCCTGGGCGCGTGGTGGTCGGGAGATGCCGGAGAGCGGCCACTGGAGTATGGCGGGCCGGCTGTCCGGTCTGCTCGGGCTGAGCGGACCGGCGCAGGCCGTCGACACCGCCGAGTCCTCCGCGCTCGTCGCGGTGCACCTCGCCGTCGGTGCGCTTCGGCGCGGGGAGTGCGCGGCAGCCGTGGCCGGCGGGGTCGAGTTGCTGCTGCATCCCTCGCGCGGCCGGCAGGGCGCGGGGGAGGGGGTCGGCGCGGTGGTGCTCAAGCCGCTCGCCCGCGCCCTCTCCGACGGTGACCATGTGCACGCCGTCGTGCATTCCACCTCGACGGGCGCCGTCGCCCGGACCGGCGCCCTGACCGGCACGCCGGGCCTGCGCGAGACCCGGGGGACCACTGCCTGCCGGGTGGGCCACGCCGGGGCCGTCACCGGTCTCGCGGCGCTGACCGCTGCTGTGCTCCAGCTGCGGCACGGCACGCTCGCGCCCGTACGTGCCGGGGACACGGCCACCTCCTGGCCGCGGCCCCGCGACGCGTCCGGCCAGGAGCTTCCCCGGACGGCCGTCGTCGAGGTCACCGGTGCGGGCGGCCCGTTCGACGCCCGTGCCGTCCTGGAGGAGTTCGTACCGGGTCGGCAGCCGCGGTCCGGCCACGACGACGCGTGGGACGACACCGTCGAACGCGAAGAGCTGATCCTGCTGTCCGCCCCCACCCCCGGCCATCTCGCCGCCAACGCCGCCCGGCTCGCGGACTGGCTCGCCTCGGACAACGGCGGGACCGGGAACACCAGCACCGGTGACGAACGGGTGGCACTCGCGGATGTGGCCCGCGCCCTGCGGGCCGGCCGCGCGGCACAACCCTGCCGGATCGCGCTCCTCGCCCGGGACATCCCCCAACTGGTGGGCTCGCTCAGGGGGTTCGTGGCCCGGAACGCGGAGGCCGGGGAAGCCGGCGACGACGTGCACAACAGCCGTACGCCCCAGGGCGGCGTCCCCGAAAGCGGCGTGCGGTACGTGGATCTGCGCACGGGCGGATCCGATGCGCTGGGCCTGGGCGACGCGCCGGAGACCCGCGACTTCCTCGGCGCCCTGTGGCGCGGCGGCCGTATCGAGCAGCTGACGCGCCTGTGGCTGTCCGGGCTCGACGTCGACTGGGCCGCCCTGGAATCCCGGCCAGGACCCGGCGGCGCCCTGGTGCCGCTGCCCCCTTCGGCCTTCCTGCGGCGTCCCCTGTGGATCGGACTCCAGGTGGCCGCGGAGGAGACGGGGAGGGACGGATGAACGGCCTCGCCGCGCCGGGGCACTCCGTCACCGGGACCGAGCCCGGCCGGCCCGAACCCGTCAAACTGTGGTTCTGCCCCAACGACGAACTCACTCCCGGGGTCGCCACCACCCTGGCCACCCACTGGCTGGACGAGCACGAGCAGGAGATCGCGAGCCGGTTCCTCTTCGAGCGCGACCGGCGTCAGTACCTCGTCGCCCACACCCTCGTACGGCGGGTACTGGCGCTGGAGGGCGGGGTGCCGGAGGCGGAGGCCGTGATCTGGCGGTCGTCGCGCGGGCGGCCGTTCCTGCAGAAGCCCGTCGAAGGGCTGCCGCGCGGCGGCCGGGAGCTGGACTTCAACCTGTCCCACACCACCGGCCACAACTTCCTCGGCGTCGTCCGGCGCCATCGGATCGGGGTGGACGTGGAGCGCCTCGACCGCGGCGACCAGGGATTCAGCGCGATCGTGGAGACCTTCGCGGACGAGGAACAGGCATGGGTGGCCCAGGCCGCGCCGGGCCGCCCCCGCAACCGCCGGGTGCTGCGGCTGTGGACGCTGAAGGAGGCGTACTCCAAGGCGCGCGGCCTCGGGCTCGGGCTGCCCTTCGACAGCTTCGCGTTCACCCTGGCCGAGGACCGGGGCGTACGGGGCTTCCGGCCGCCCGAGACCGAGACCGCGCTGCCGTGGCGGTTCATCGAGCTGGAGCCGGTGCCCGATGTGCTGGCGGCCGTCGCCGTGGCGGCCGATACCGATGTGCCGTCCGACTTCCAGCTGCACCACGGGTTCCCGTGGGACCGGAGCGCGCCCCGGCTGCTGGCGCTGCCGGACCCGGTGGCGGTCTGACGACGGGCCCCGGCCGGGGCCCGTACCAGCGGTTCGAGCGGGGCTCCGGTCAGGTACCAGCGAGGCTTCCATGTTCCTGTGCAGACTGCCAAGGAGAGGACGGCGGCCATCAGGGCGGCCCGACGACATGGGGGTGGCCGGTGCGGCTGGCGCGGCAGGGCGCACAACTCGGCCTGCTCGGGGAGCTCTTCGAGGCTGCCCGGCGGGGCGACGGCCGCGCGGCGCTCGTCACCGGCAGCCCAGGCACCGGCAAGAGCGACCTGCTGCGCGCATTCGCGCAGGAGGCCGGGCGCACCGGCGCGCTGGTGCTGAACGCGTCCGCGTCCCCGGCCGAGACAGATCTGCCTGCGGGGATCGTGGGCCAGTTGCTCAGCGGCGCCGGACCGGACGCCGAACGCCACCTCCTGGCCGCACCGCGGCACCCGTTCGAAGGCGCCGCCGAGCGCGGGGAGCGCGGTGACGACCCGGCCGTGCTCCACGAGGCCCTGCGCGAAATCGCCGCCGAGACCCCCGTGGTGATCCTCGTCGACGACGTGCACCACGTGGACGAGGCCTCCGCCCGATGCCTGTTGTACGTGTGCGGACGGCTCGCGACGAGCCGGATCCTGCTGGTGATGAGCGGGGGCCCGCAGCCCTGCTCCCGGCCCCCGCTGCCGCTGCCGTTGGCCGAACTGCTGAGACACCCCCGCTGCACCGCCGTACCGCTCACGACGTTGGACAGGGAGGGGGTCGCCGATTTCCTGGCCGCGCCCTCCGGCGGCGCGATGGACCTGCCGGCGGCACGCCGGCTCGCCCCCGACTGGCACCGCTTCACCGGCGGGAACCTGCGGCTGCTGCGCGGGCTGCTCGACGACCACCGGGACTGCGAACCGGTGCGCCCCTCCCGTCCGGTGGCGGGCACGGCGTTCCGGCGCGGCGTCACCGGCTGTCTGCGGGGAGCCGGTGCTCCCACGGTGTCGGCCGCGCGGGGCCTGGCCGTGCTCGCCGAAGCCGCGACGCTCACCCTGCTCGCCCGGCTGCTGGAGACCCCCGAACGCGCTGTCGGCCCCTGCCTGGACGAGCTCGACGCGATCGGGCTGCTCGACGGCGGACGGCTGCGCCACGAGGGCGTACGGGCGGCCGTGTTGGAGGAGCTGTCCGCCGAGGAGTCGCACCGGCTGCACACCGCGGCAGGCCGGATGCTGTACGAGAACGGCGCCGAACCGGCCACGGTCGCCCGCCACCTGGTCGCCGCCGATACGGCCGGCGGCCGGCCCGGTCCGGGATGGGCCGCCGAAGTGCTCGCGGAGGCAGCCCGGCACACGATGAGCTGCGGCGGGGCGCGGCAGGCCGCGGACTTCCTGCGTGCCGCCCGCCGGGCCGGCGGCCACGAGGAGGCCGGGCTGCTGACGATGCTGGCCCGCGCCGAGTGGGAGACCGATCCGGCAGCCGTGATCCGGCACCTGCCCGACCTCGAACGGAGCCTCGGCACCGGGGCCGCCACGGACACGGAGGGCGCGGTGGGGCTGCTGCTCTGGCACGGGCGTCCGGACGGGGCCGCGCGGGTGCTGGCGCAACCGCCCGGCCCCGCGGGGCCGGGCGAGCCGGCCGCGGCGCTGGCGTACGTCTATCCGGGTGCGGGCACCGGGTCGTTCCCGCACGACGCGGCGGAGACCGGCCGGGAGCCGGCCGAAGGCGCGGCGGAGCAGCGGGACGAGGCCGCCGAGCGGGTGCTGGAGTCGATCGTCTACGACCACGCGCCCCCTGCGTCCGTCGCCGCCGTCCTGTCGGCGCTGCTGCAGACGGGGGAGACCGGACGGGTCGCCCGGTGGCGTGCGCTGCTCGCCGGCGGGGACCGGACGCGGGCGACTTCTGCCCGCCGGGCGGTGGCCGCCGCCGCGGCGGCCGTGGTGCACGGGCGCACCGGCGAGCACGACCTCGCGGCCGAGCACGCGGGCCGGGCGCTGTCGCTGCTGTCGCCGGGGGCCTGGGGGGTGGCCATCGGGATGCCGCTGTCCGCGGCGGTGCTGTCGGCGACCCGCCGGGGCGCGTACGAGGAGGCGGCCGCGCGGTTGCGTGTCCCCGTGCCCGCGGCGATGTTCCGTACCCGGGCCGGGCTGCACTATCTGCTGGCCAGGGGCCACTATCAGCTGGCCGTGGGGCGTCCTGAGGCCGCTCTTGGCGACTTCCACGCCTGCCGGGACCTGCTGGCCGACTGGCGGCTTGAGCCGCAGGGCGCCGCGGGCTGGAGCACCCCCGCCGATGTCGCTCTGCGGGCCCTGCGCGGTGAGGACGCCGCGGCCGCGGATCCGATCGCCGGGCTGACCGACGCCGAGCGGCGGGTCGCGGTGCTGGCGGCCGACGGCTGCACCAATCGGGCCATCGCGGCCCGGCTGTACGTCACCACCAGCACGGTGGAGCAGCACCTGACCCGGATCTACCGCAAGTTGTGCGTGAAGTCCCGCCGGGAGCTGGCGGAGCTCGTGGCGGCGCGTTCCCCGGCCCCGGCCCGCCGGACGGGGACCGGGGCCGGGGAACGGTCAGCGACGTGGGACCGAGGTGCTCAGCCCCCGTCCGTTCTTGCGGCCGAGCAGTCCAGCGGTCACCAACTCCTCCAGGACAGCGGCCGGTTCGTGCTCGGGTGTCTTGAAGGACTCGTACAGCCGGTTCTGGATGGCGAGTGAGACGTCGAGGCCGATGGTGTCGAGCAGTGCGAACGGCCCCATGGGGTAGCCGAATCCGGACCGGATCGCGTGGTCCGTCTCCGCGATGTCCACGTCGTGCCGCTCCAGCAGGGCGAGGGCCGCGCCGAGGTAGGGGAACAGCAGGCTGTTGACGATGAAGCCGGTGCGGTCCGGGCAGGCGACCGTCGTCTTGCCGAGGGTGCGGCAGAAGGCACGGGCCGTGGCCAGGGTCTTCCGGTCCACCGTCCCGGTATGCGCCAGCTCGACCAGCTTCATCACCGGCGCGGGGTTGAAGAAGTGGATGCCGACGACGTCGGCGGGCCGGCCGGCCGCATCGGCGCAATCGGCTACGGAGAGGCTCGATGTGGTGGTGGCCAGCACGGTGCCGGGCGCGCAGACGTCGCCGAGCGCGGCGAACATCGCGCGCTTGACGTCGGTGTCCTCTGCCACCGCCTCGATCACCAGATCGCAGTCGGCCAGCGCGGTCATGTCATGGGCGCCGGTGAGGAGTTCCTGGGCGGCGGCCTTGGCCTGCACGGTGACCCGGCCACGCCGGATGCCCCGGGTGAAGGACTCGTCGACGGCCTTCAGCGCCAGGCCCGCCTTCTCCGCGGTGCGGGCCACGAGGACCGTGGGGTACCCGGCTCCCGCCGTGACCTCGGCGATCCCGCGCGCCATCGCGCCGGAGCCGAGCACACCGACCCGCCGGACGGTGGAGGCACCCGTGTCGCCGGGGCCGTCGGCCGCAGAGCCGGTCGCGGTGCCGGTCTCGTCGTACGTGTAGAACCCGTCGCCGCTCGTCCGGCCGAGCCGTCCGGCCGCGACCATGCGGCTGAGCAGCGGGGCGGGTTCGTAGGCACAGTCGCCGGTGCGCCGCCACAGCTCCGTCAGCGCGGTGTGCGCGGTCCCGAGGCCGATGTGGTCGAGCGTCTCCAGGGGGCCCGCAGGCAGTCCGCAGCCGAGCCGCATGGCGGTGTCGATGTCGTGCTGGGTGGCGTACCCCTCGTCGAAGAGGATGACGGCCCGGTTGAGGAACCCGAGGATCAGCGCGGTGGCGTCGGCGGCGGGCCGGGCGCCGACCGCGACCGGGTTCAGACCGGCCGATGCCACCAGCGCGTCCACGGCGGCGGCGGTGTCCGGGGAGGTCAGCGCCGTCCGTACCGGTTCGACGGGGCTGCCGGCGACGGGCGGGGTGAACAACCGCAGCCCCGCGATGTCGTCCGGGCGGCCGGTGGCGACGGCCAGCCGCGCGACGGACAGCGACGCCGTGGTGGTCAGCACGGGGGTGCCGGGCGGACAGACCGCGACGATCCTGCCGAGCACCTCGTTCTTGACGGCCCGTTCGTCCGGCACCGCTTCGATGACCAGGCCGGCCGCGCGCAGCGCCGAGTGATCGGTGGTGAAGGTGACATCGGGGCGCTCCGGGCCGTCCTCCGCGGCGAGGGCGGCTTTGAGCCGGCCGGCCGTCCGGGCCAGGACGTCGAGGTCACTGTCCACGGCGACGACGGTGTGGCCCGCGCGGTGCAGCAGACGCAGGAGTGCCTCGCCCGTCGAGCCCAGGCCGACGATGCCCGTGACGGGTGTGGTGGTCTGTCGCGCAGTCATGAGGTCCGCGCCTCCTCTTGCCGGAAACGATTGATGGCGTCGATGTGCTTCTCGCGCAGTTCCCCGTTCCGTACGCCGAGCCCCTCGCGCGGGGCGAGTGCCAGGACGCCGACCTTGCCCTGGTGGAGGTTGCGGTGGACCTCGTACGCGGCCTGGCCGGTCTCCTCCAGCGGGTACGTCTTGGAGAGCGTCGGGTGGATCTTCCCCTTGGCGATCAGCCGGTTGGCCTCCCACGCCTCGCGGTAGTTCGCGAAGTGCGAGCCCACGATCTTCTTCAGCGACATCCACAGATAGCGGTTGTCGTACTCGTGCTTGAAGCCGGACGTGGACGCGCAGGTGACGATCGTGCCGCCCTTGCGGGTCACGTACACGCTCGCGCCGAAGGTCTCGCGGCCCGGGTGCTCGAAGACGATGTCGACGTCCTCGCCGCCGGTCAGCTCACGGATGCGCTTGCCGAACCGCTTCCACTCGCGCGGGTCCTGGTCGTGCTCGTCCTTCCAGAACCGGTAGCCCTCCGCGTTGCGGTCGATGATCGCCTCCGCGCCCATCTTCCGGCAGATCTCCGCCTTCTGGTCGCTGGAGACGACACAGACCGGGTTGGCCCCGCCGGCCAGCGCCAGCTGGGTCGCGTACGAGCCGAGTCCGCCGCTCGCGCCCCAGATCAGCACGTTGTCGCCCTGCTTCATCCCCGCGCCGTTGCGCGAGACGAGCTGGCGGTACGCGGTCGAGTTGACCAGTCCCGGGGACGCGGCCTCTTCCCAGGTCAGGTGCTCGGGCTTGGGCATCAGCTGGTTCGACTTCACGAGCGCGAGCTGCGCCAGGCCGCCGAAGTTGGTCTCGAAGCCCCAGATGCGCTGTTCGGGGTCGAGCATCGTGTCGTTGTGGCCGTCGGGGGACTCCAGCTCCACCGAGAGGCAGTGCGCGACGACCCGGTCGCCGGGGTGCCAGGCGTTGACGCCGGGACCGGTGCGCAGCACCACGCCCGCCAGGTCGGAACCGAGGACGTGGTACGGCTGGTCGTGGCGGGCGGCGGCCGGGAACCGGCGGGCGTACCGCTCCAGGAACCCGAAGGTCGGCAGCGGTTCGAAGATCGACGACCACACGGTGTTGTAGTTGATGGCGCTGGCCATGACGGCGACGAGGGCCTCGCCCGGCCCCGGTTCGGGGGTCGGTACGTCCTGCAGATGCAGTGACTTGCGCGGGTCCTTGTCGACGGAGGACATCCCCTCGAAGATGCCGGCGTCCTCCTTGCGGACAACGGTGCCGCGATAGGTCTCCGGGAGCCGAAGGCCCGCGAAGTCCTGCGGCGTCGCGTCCTCGGAGAGAAGGGCGTTGATGATCTCGTCCACGTGAATTCCCTGATTCTCTTGAGAGCCGAGGAGGGCGAAGCCGGCCACCGTTCATCAGCGTGGGACACGGCGCCGCCGCGGAGCACCCCTGTCCGCCCCCTGAACGCGTACGCCGGGTCGTAGGGGCCGGTTAGGGGAGGCCCTGGGGTGGTGCGCGCAGCCATCCTGGGCCTGTATCGCGGCTTCTCTCGGATCGGCTAGGAGAACTCATGACGGCACTCCCCGACAGCCCCTGGTTCAGGAACTACCGTCCCTCTCCGGACGCACCCGTACGGCTGGTCTGCCTGCCGCACGCCGGTGGTTCGGCCAGCTTCTACTTCCCGGTGGCGCGGGAGCTCGCACCCGAGGTGGAGGTGCTGGCCGTCCAGTACCCCGGCCGGCAGGACCGCCGCTCCGAGCCGGCCGTGACCGGCCTGGAGACGATGGCCGACCGGATCGCCGAGGAGCTGGAGCCATTGGCGGACCGGCCGTACGCGCTGTTCGGGCACAGCATGGGCGCCGCCATCGGTTTCGAGGTGGCCCGCCGGATGGAGGCGGCGGGCCGCGGCCCCACCGATCTGTTCGTCTCCGGCCGCCGCGCTCCCTCGCTGGACCGCGGTGACGAGTGGCAGCCCGGCACCGACGAGGAGGTCGTCGAGGAGATCCGGAAGCTGAACGGGACCGGTGGCTCCCTGCTCGACGACGAGGAGACCCTGCGCATGATCCTGCCCGCGCTGCGCGCCGACTACAGGGCGCTGCGCGGCTACCGCTACCGCCCCGGTCCGCCCCTGGACTGTCCCGTCACCGCGTTCACCGGCGACCAGGACCCCAAGGCGCGTGTCGAGGACGTACGGGCGTGGGTGAACCACACCCGGTCCGGGTTCGGCCTGCGGGTCCTGCCCGGCGGGCACTTCTTCCTCGTCGGGCAGCAGGAAGCGGTGCTCCACACGATCCGGGAGCAGCTGGCCCGTACGCCGGTGGCGGCGCCGGCATGACCGTGTACTCGCCCGCCCCGAGCGGCATCGGGATCATCGGCACCGGCTCGTACCTGCCCGAACGGATCGTCAGCAACGAGACGGTCGCGGCCCGTGCCGGGGTCACCGCCGAATGGGTCGAGCGCAAGACCGGCATCCGGGAGCGGCGCTACGCCGCGGATCACGAGGCCGCCTCCGATCTCGCGACCGAGGCCGCGGTACGGGCCCTGGCCGACGCCGGGGCGCACCCCGATGACCTGGCATGGATCGTCGTCGCGACCTCGACCCCCGACCACCCGCAACCGGCCACGGCCGCGTTCGTACAGCACCGCATCGGCGCACACCGGGCGGCGGCCTTCGACCTGAACGCGGTGTGTGCCGGTTTCGTCGCCGCGCTGCACACCGGCTCCCGGCTGCTGGCCGTGCCCGAGACCGATGGGCGGCGACGCCTGGCGCTCGTCATCGGCAGCGAGGTCTACTCCCGCATCATCGACCCCGAAGACCGCAGAACCGCACCCCTGTTCGGGGACGGTGCGGGCGCCGTGGTGCTCGGTCCGGTGACCGGGGGCCGGGGGCTCCTGGGTACGGGCATGCGCACCGACGGCCATCTGCACGGGCTGATCGGTGTCACCGCGGGCGGCAGCAGGAAGCCCGCGTCGGAGAAGACCGTCGCCCGCGGGGACCACTTCTTCCGGATGCGGGGCCGGGACGTACGGGACTTCGTGGAGCGGGAGCTGCCGGGCGCCGTCGCGGGCACCCTCGACGCCTTCGGCGTGACGGCCGACGCGGTCGACCACTTCGTACCCCACCAGGCCAACGGCGAGATGCTGCGGACCGTCACCGCCGGACTCGGCCTGACCTCGGCGCGTGTCCACCTCCCGGTGGAGCGACACGGCAACACCGGAGCCGCCTCGATACCGCTGGCCCTGGACGAGGCCCGGCGCGCGGGCGAGCCGTCCGACGGCGACCTGGTGCTGATGGCGGGATTCGGCGGCGGAATGACACTGGGCACCGCTCTGCTGCGCTGGGGCCGTTGAGGGCCTCGGGGGCTGGTGAGCTCCGGATGTTGAGGTGTCGTGCGTTCAGCGGGCAGGACCGGTTTCGATCGCGGTGACAAGGAGGAGGGGCGGTTTCGCGCCCCGGCGGGCGGGCCCGGTCGGCGCGGGCGCGAGGCAATCGCAAACGTGCCCCACTCCCGACGTCGGTCATTGGTTCGATCGCCATGCGCTCCCTGCCCCCCCGACCCTGCCGCAGTAGACGCGTACACCCCGCGCCGACTGAAGACCTCCCCAAGGTCAATATCAGCGCAGCCGCGTGGCGGTCAGCTCTTCGCCCGCCGCCCACCCTCACCGCGCCGCACCGGTGGCTTGAGCCCCTGCTTTCTTCCCTGCGGCAATCGACCACCGGCCCCCTTCACTACCCCGGCCCCCGACCGCCCGCCACGACGAAAGCCGCCGCGCGGTATGCGGCGCGCGGGTGGCCCGGCCCGGCTCCACCGGCCCCGGCCACGCCTTCATGCTTTTGTACGTCACGGTCCGCGCCACCCGAGACGCAGCAACGCTGCTGCCGCCTAAGGTCCGCAGGCAAGTACACCGCCGCGCGCGTAGCTTGCTCCGCCAGACGACCCCCACCTCCCACCCGCGGTCGCCGACGTGCCACAGCTCCTTGTTGCTGCTGGCTTTTCCGCGCCTCGTACGGCCAGGAGGTGAACGTTGGCACCGGGTCATGGTGTGGGTGGTTGAGGACGTGGGGCTGGTGTGGTAGACGCGCGCGCGTTTATTGACAGAAGGGCACAGTGCCTCTGACCTGCGAAAACGTGAGGCTAAGGGGCGAAAAACCGCCCTGTAGGGGGCGAAAAATAGCCCCTTAGCTGACGCTCTGTCTGCGGCCGTCGACTCATGCCGGGTTGGCCAGAGGGAGGACACCTCGGAGGGCCCGACGACTGGCCTTAGTCGACCAGGACACGGGTGAGGTGATCGAGCAGAAGCCCAGAGTGCCGCACCAGTTCGAGGGAAACGGCTACACCCTGCAGTCCACGGGCAGCGAGCTTCCGTACGTTCGACCAGGACGATCACAGCGAATCGGAGTCGTGACTTCTCGGCAAACGGCCTCCAGGTGGTAAGTGGTGTCCACCCAGAAGTTGCCTGACTGCGCTTTGACTGACAGGACGTAGTCTCCCGGAATGAGGGCGTCGAGTGTGCTACACAGGCCCCAGGCAACCCGGGGCACCCCGGCGGCCCAGAATCGCTTGGAAGCCGCCTCGTGGAGAGGCAGCGGCAAGCTGTTCAACTGGGCTTCGGCCTGTGATGTCGGCATGCGCCAGGGCTGCACGGAGAAGCCGAGTGCCGGGCGCTGCGTGCTGGACCTGCGGGCGGCGGTAAACGCGATGCTGCCACGGGTGGACCTGCCCGAGGTGCGGCTGGAGGTCTTCTCCTGGACCGGCGCCGACCAGGCGTTCACCTCGGTCACCGGCGGCGAGGCCCGGTTGAAGGACCGCACGTCACGATCGCCGCGCTGCTGGTCGCCCACGGCTGCAACATCGGCTACACCCCGGTGATGGGCGGCGCGGACGCGCTGAAGTACGGCAGGCTGACCCACGTCGACCAGACGTACCTGCGGCTGGCAACCTACCGTGCAGCGAATGCCACCCTCATCGACCACCAGGCATCCGTAGGGCTGGCGCAGGCGTGGGGCGGGGGCCTGGTCGCCTCGGTGGACGGGATGCGGTTCGTCGTCCCCGTCCCCAGCGTCTACGCGCGGCCGAACCCGAAGTACTTCGGGCGCCGGGGCGGCGCGACCTGGCTCAACATGATCAACGACCAGGCTGCCGGGCTCGGCGGGAAAGTGGTGGCCGGCACCCCGTGAGACTCGCTGTACGTGCTCGACGTCCTCTACGACCGCGACGGCGGCAAGCGCCCGGAGATGATCGTCACCGACACCGCCTCGTACAGCGACATCGTGTTCGGGCTGCTCACCCTGGCCGGCTTCGCCTACGCCCCCCAGCTCGCAGACCTGCCCGCCCAGAAGATGTGGCGCATCGACCGCGCCGCCGACTACGGCGCCTTCAAGAACGCCGCCCGCAGCCGGATCGACCTCGCCCGCATCGAGCGCCACTGGGAGGACATCCTGCGGATCATCGGCTCCATCCACACCGGGGCCGTTCGCGCCTACGACGTCATCCGGGTGCTGTCGCGCGACGGACGCCCCACCCCACTCGGGGACGCGATCGCGCACTACGGGCGGATCGCCAAGACCCTGCACATCCTGCGCCTGGCCGACGAGCCCGGCTACCGCAGGCAGATCAAGGTGCAGGCCAACCTCCAGGAATGCCGCCACGCGCTCGCCCGGAAGATCTTCCACATCCGGGCGGGGCAGCTTTACCAGCGCTACCAAGACGGCATGGAGGACCAGATCGGCGCACTCGGCCTGGTCCTCAACGCTCTCGTGCTGTTCAACACCCACTACATGGACGCCGTTCTCACCCAGCTCCGTGCCGACGACTTCGACGTCCGGGACGAGGGCGCCGCTCGGCTCTCCCCGTTCCTGCGTCACCACATCAACATGCTCGGCAGGTACTCCTTCCAGCTTCCCGACCTGCCCGGCGGGCTACGGCCTCTGCGTGACAAGGATGCTGCTGATCCGGCCTGACCCCCTGGTGGGAAGCGCGATGACCTGAGGCGGAGCCGGGACGACGGGGCGAACGGACTCCGGATCTCCTATAGCGTCGATATGATTAAGTTGCCTTTTCGGAAGATTCTTATATATCGTTGCTACATGACGAAGGAAGCTTCACCGGCCCGGCGAACCCGCGCGCTGATCATCGACGCAGCCGCTGATCTTCTGGCGGCATCGGCCGGCGGGGAGTTCTCGACCCGCGAAGTGTGCGACGCGGCCGGCGTTGCAGCGCCGACCCTGTACCACCACTTCGGCGACAAGGACGGGCTGCTGCGGGAGGTGGCGGCGGACAGGTTCAGCCGCTATCTGACCGGCAAGCAGGCCCTGGAGACGACCGGGGATCCGGTCGAGGACTTTCTTCGCGGCTGGGACATGCACGTGGAGTTCGGGGTGGCGAACCCCGCGCTCTACACGATCATGTACGGCCGCCCTATCGACGGCCGTACAGTCCCTGCGGATCACGCACACGCCGTTCTCGTGACGATGATGCGCGACCTGGAGAGAGCCGGACGGTTGCGCATGCCGACCGAGACTGCCGCGGACATGGTGGCCTCGGCTGCGGTAGGGGTCACTTTGCATCTGATCCGCACCCGCGCGACTGCCGACGACTCCCTGTCAGCCATCGTGCGTGACGCCGTCACCGCGGCCGTCATCAGCCCGCCGACCGTCCCCGGAGCGCCTTCCGTGACGCCGCAGCTCGTGCGAGCTGCCGCGCAACTGGAAGCAGAGATGCCACATGGCCCCGTCGGCACGCTCCGTGCCTCGGAAACCACACTGCTGCGTGAATGGCTGGCCCAGCTCTCATTGCCCAGCCACGCGGCAGGCGGCGACCCGTCCTGAAGGGGCTCTCCAGAACGGCGGGCCACACAACCGGCAGGTCCCCTCGACCTGCTGACCCGACATGAAAGAGAAGCACATGAGCCTCATCCACCAGGAACAGGCCCATAGCGAAGCGGAGATCCAGAGCATCCTGGATGGCATCGCCCAGGGCTTCGGCCACCCCATGCGCTCGCCGATCCTCAAGACCCCGGGCGACTATGGCCTGGCCTACCAGGAGGTGTCTTTCCCCTCCATGGACGGCGTGCCGCTGGAAGCCTGGTATATCCCTTGCGAGGGATCGGACAAGCTGATCATCGCCAACCACCCCCTGTGGTTCAACCGCTACGGTTTCCCCGCGCACCTGGAGCCCTGGAGGTCGATTGGTGCAAGCACGGGCAACGACTTCGAGGTCGACTTCGTGCCCGACTACCGCATCCTGCACGAGGCCGGATACAACGTCCTCACCTACGACATGCGCAACCTCGGCCACAGCGGAACCGGCAACGGCGGCATCGGCAGCGGCGGCCGCTTCGAAGCCCGCGACGTCGTCGGCTCGTTGCAGTACGTGCGCGCCCGCGAAGACCTCAAGGCCATGACCATCGGCCTGTTCAGCCGTTGCCAGGGCTCGAACGCGACCATGTTCGCCATGCAGATGTACCCCGAGCATTTCGAAGGCGTGCGCTGCATCGTTTCCCCGCAGCCACTGTCGGTCGGCGTCACCATGCAGCGCACGCTGGAGATGCTGGGCATGCCCGAGCGTATCGCTGAGCTGGAGGAAAAGGTCCGCCTGGTCGTCAGCTTCCCCTTCTCCGAGATGTCGCCGGTCGAGGCCGCCAAGAGTGTCACTATCCCCACCTTCCTCTACCAGGTTCACGACGACCTGATGACTCGCCCCGACGACGTCCAGGCGATGTTCGACAACATCCCGATCGAAGACAAGAAACTCGTCTGGGTCCACGGAACCACCGCCCGCTGGGACGGCTACCTGCACTTCCAGCGCGAGCCCAAGGAAATGCTGGACTGGTTCGCCACTCACATGAAGTAGCTCCCCTACTCGCAACAACGGGGGCGCAAGCCAGCGCTCATCGGCGACTGTCGCCGGGCGCGAGCAGGCTGACCAGCCGAGCCAGGACAGCACCGCCGCGCGGCGAGCGTTCCAAGTGTTGGCCGCCGCAGTGCCCCACAGCACTTCCAGCGCCTCGCCGATCTCGTCATCGGCGACAGCCGCCAGAGGCCGGTCCTCGCCGAGTCGTTCGGCGGTCTTCCAGACGCCGGTGCCGTAACTGCGGGCGGTGTTCGGTTGGCGAGCGAGCCGAGGAAGACATCGCCGGCCGCGCGGACGGTCAGCGACTTCCCGGACCGGAGCTGGACGACGGCGGGAACCGCTTCCCCCTTGCCACAGATAACGGGGTCGCTTCGCGCAGCGGCGCGGCGACGTCGCCGCAGATCGGTCCGGCGATGCCGCAGGTAATAGGGCGTTATCTGTGGAACAACTTCAGGCCGATCCCGCCGCCACCGACCAGCTGGCCGCCCACCAGGGCCGACGGAGGCTTAGCGCACGATCTGACATGGATGTTCCTCAGACCCCGGTGGGCGGGCAGTTCGACCCGAGGGGTACACGGCGGCCTTGTCCCCGCAGCTACCTCTCCACCGAGAGCATGGACAGCCTCTATCCGGAAACCACCACCCTCCTGCCTGGCACAGCATCGTGGCCTTTCGTCTTCCTCGGCGGGGCCGAGACCTGTTCGGGGACTCGTTTGCCAGGCCCCGGTAGCCGTCGTCGACCTCGGCTTTGACGCCGGGGCGTTGGTGGAACTGCTCGGCGATGCCCTCGGTGCGCATCGCGGTCTGGTCATGCATTCTGCCGGGCCGGGTGGCCCCGGACCACAAGGTGTGGCCCTGGCCGTTGCTGATGGTCGTCGTCTTGACGGTGTTCTGCCTGCGCTTGCCGGAGACGAACGCCCGCCGCCCGAGTCTGTCTGCTCTCGGGCGGCGGACCTGGGTCTCCATCCCATCGATTCGCAAGGTGACGTTCTCGGCCTCGGCGTAGGCGAACACGTCCTCCAAGGTGCGCAGCCGGCAGCCCGGGTTGGTTGGGGACGGCGAAGCCACGCTCGGCGAGCAGGGGTCGGATCTCGGCGCTCGCCCGGCCGATGGTGGACGAACCCACCTCGTAGATCACGCCGAGTGCCGCATGGGTGAGCCCGGTCCGCAGATGCACCAGCGTGGCCAGCAGCCGGTTGACGAAGACCACTTCGTACTTCGGCCCGGCTCCGGAGTCCCGTTGCCTTACACCCCCGCGCCGGTCCCGGCGTCCGGGATCGCACCGCGCCTCCCAGCGCGCGTCGAGCTCCATAGCGAGCTCGCCCAGCTCGCCATGTGCCCACCTGTGACCAAGATCAATCGCGGGGGGGGGCAGTCCGTTATCAGGCGGAGAAGCCAGTGACCTTGTTCGGCGTCACCCGCACGATAAGCCGGAGTACTTCCTCCGGTTCGGCGGGCGGGTTCTCACCGAGGTACTTCTGCGAGAGCGTGCGAGGCAGCGACTTCTCTCGGTCCTCGACCAGCTCGGCAGTGCCCCGGATGTCTACAGACTGGTACGGGTTCTCGGTATCGAAGACGGTAAGGCTGATCCGTGGGTCCCGGGCGAGATTCCTGGCTTTCTGGCGCCCCGCCGTAGTGGAGAAGAGCACCGTGTCTCCGTCCCTCGCGATCCAGACCACAGAGGTCTGCGGCCCACCGTCCCGGTTCAGCGTCGCGACAGTGGCGAAGTTCCTCCCGTCCAGCAGTTTGCGCGTCCCCTCGTTAAACGTTGCCGACACAGCCCCACCCTTCTGTTCAGCACTCCGAGTTGTTCACTGCTGATGCAGAACAGGCATGGAGATCGAATGCTTCCCACCACAGGGCCGAGGGCTGCTTACCTCTGCCACGGCACCGGACCTCATTGCTACCGGAGACGGCGCGGAGACGAGCGCGGCCGCCGCTGATGATCGCGCGGTGTGCGGACTGGTGAAGAGACGGTGACGGCGGGCCCAGCGGAGATCCTGCCCGTCGGTAGGAGATGTTCGACGCTTTGACGGGCCGTATCGCGGGTCAGCCCGTTAGAGTCCATCCTTGGTCTTCGCCGGGCATCCCGGCCTTCAGGCCGGGGTGGGTGGGATGCGATCTCGTGGCTGCTCTGACGTGATGATCAGAGCGGACGTTTCCGCTGCTCGATGTGGCGCCTACTGCTCGTAGGCCCGGACGTGACTGCCGGGGCCGGGCGGCTGGACGGCGGCCGCGGCCCGGCCGATGCCGATCTGCGGGGCGGCCAGCCCCATGCCCTTGGCGAAGGGGTGAACCTGTCCGGTCCGTTCCATGGCGGCGAACAACTGGTCGATGCACCCCTCGGCGCCCTCGCGCTCTGCGGGAAGGTCGAAGGGCTTGGACACTTCGGCGAGGACCAGGGCGCCGTACTGAACGACGCCGATCTCACGCATCCGCCGGCTGGGTTGCTGTATCTCGGTCATCTGCACTCCCCGGGGGTCGTGTTGAGTTCGGGACGTGTGGAACCTCCACTCAAGACGGTTTCGGGCGTGCAGGGCCGGGGTGGACGTCGTCCAGGTGAAAACACGCATGCCGTTCTCCTCCCTGCGGTCCGGCGCGGTCCGCAGCGGGGCAGCCTCGGCGGTCATGGACGTCTCGGTGCCCCACACGACGGGGTCCGGGCCGACGACCCCGTCCCGGTCGGCCGGGAGGGTCTGTACCGGTCCCGGCCGAGCACCCGCGGTGGCGGTTCGTTGGAGGGCCGCTAGAGCGCAGGTCGAGGTCTGTGGGCGGGTGGGGTGAACGGGGCTAGCGTGCGGAACGCCAACAGCTTCTGGCCAGGGCCCCGTCCGCCTTCGATCCGTCGGACAGGCCTGGGGAATCGACCGGGCAACGGGGAGGAAATCGTGGAGATTCAGGTTCTGGGCCCGCTGAGTGCCGACGTCAACGGGGTGTCGATCGTTCCGACCGCGGGGAAGCCGCGGCAGATTCTGTCGCTGCTCGCCTTCTACCCCGGCCGGGTCATGCCCGTGCCCACGCTCATGGAGGAGATCTGGGGCACCGATCTGCCCCAGAGCGCGATGACCACCCTGCAGACGTACATCCTTCAGCTGCGCCGCAGGCTGGGTACCGCGATGGGGCCGGACGCGCCCGGCGCCGTCAAGGAGGTGCTCGCGACCCGGCACGGTGGCTATCTGCTGCAGATCCCGCAGGAGTCCGTCGACGTGCACCGGTACGAGCAGCTGGTGTCGGCGGGGCAGAGCGCCTTCGACGAGGGCGAGGACGGGCGGGCCGCGAGCCTGTACCGCGAGGCGCTGGGGATGTGGCACGGGCCGGCGCTCGTGGACGTACGGGTCGGGCCGATTCTGGAGATCGAGGTCCTGCGGCTGGAGGAGAGCCGGCTGGTGACCGTCGAACGGCGTATCGACGCCGATCTGCGAACCGGCAGGCACAGCGAACTCCTCGCCGAACTGACTGATCTGATGGCACGTCACCCCCAGCACGAGGGGTTGCACTCGCAGGCGATGGTGGCGCTGTACCGATCCGGCCGCCAGGCCACCGCGCTGGACGTCTACCGCAGGCTGCGCACCCGCCTCATCGAGGACCTGGGCGTGGAGCCCTCGCCGCAGCTCCAGCGGCTGCACCAGGCGATGCTCACCGTCGACCCGGCGCTGGACACGCTCAGCGGATCGCGCCGCGGCTCCACCTTCGATCTGTACGCGGCCTGATCCGAGCAGGTCTCCAGGCCCTGTCGAGGAGGACCGGCGACCTTGGGACCGACCGGCGAACCCACCCAGGAGGTACGGCAGATGTGCGAGGAACAGCCGGTACGGCTCCACTGCTTCGCGCACGCCGGAGCCGGCGTCTCGGCGTTCTACAACTGGCCCGGTGATCTGGGGCCCGGGGTGGAGTCGCTGCCCAGGCTGCTGCCGGGCCGCGATGCCAGGCGCCGCGAGCCCCGTATCACCGGGCGCGAGGCGCTGCTGGCCGATGTGATGGACGCCTTCGCCGAGGCACCGGACGGGTCCTACGTGCTGTACGGGCACAGCCTCGGCGCGATGGTCGCCTACACCGTCACCCGCGCCTTGCACGAGGCCGGGCTGCCCGGTCCGGCGCTCCTCGCCCTCGGCGCCTGCCCGCCCCCCGACGCCGCCTCTGTGCTGTCGGACGCCGCCTGGGGGCCGGAGGACCAGCTGCTGGAGCTGCTCGCCGAGACCGGCACCCTCCCGGAGGGAGCGAAGCCCGGCGGGCTCTGGCACCGGGCCGTGCTGCCGGTGCTCCGGGACGACCTGGCCCTCGCCCACACGCTGCGGATCAACGCCCACGAACCGGTGGTGGGCCCGCCGCTGTCCGTGCCGATGCTGATCGTCTCCGGTGCGGACGACCCGCTGGTGCGGCCGGACGTGATGGCGGGCTGGCGGCACTGGACCACCGGACCGACGGTGACCCGGACCGTGCCGGGGGACCACTTCTTCGTACGCGGCCACGAGCTGCCGCGGCTGCTCGGGCGCGCCTGCCGCGTCGTACGGCGCACCCGGCCGGCCCGCGTCGTCGCCGCGGCCCGCGGCTGACCCGCCGCCGATCACAGGAGGACAGACATGAGGGACAGCCGATGAGACGCGTCGTCATCACCGGGATAGGGGTGGTCGCCCCCGGCGGGGTCGGCACCGAGGCGTTCTGGTCGCTGCTGACCGAGGGCCGCACCGCGACCCGCCGCATCACCCTCTTCGACGCCTCCTCGTTCCGCTCGCAGATCGCGGCCGAGGCCGACTTCGTCCCGGCGGACCACGGCTTCGGCCCGCAGGAGGCCCGACGCCTGGACCGTGCCGCCCAGTTCGCCCTTGTCGCCGCCCGCGAGGCGGTCGCCGACAGTGGACTGACAGCGGGGATACGGGCCGAGCGCACCGGGGTCACCCTGGGCAGCGCCGTCGGCTGCAGCACCGGGCTGGACGAGAGCTACGCGCACATCAGTGAGAACGGCAGCCACTGGCTGCTGGATCACACCCGGGCCGAGCCGCGGCTCACCGACTACCTCGTGCCCAGCTCCATCGCCGCAGAGGTGGCGCGCGACGTCGGCGCTCAGGGGCCCGTCGCGGTCGTCTCCACGGGCTGCACCTCCGGCCTGGACTCGCTCGGCCACGCCGCCGAACTCATCCGCGAGGGCAGCGCCGACGTGATGGTGGCGGGCGCCGCGGAGGCACCGGTCACCCCGATCACCCTGGCGTCCTTCGACGCGATCCGCGCCACCTCCTCGCGCAACGACGAACCGGAGACCGCCTCCCGCCCCTTCGACCGCAGCCGCAACGGCTTCGTGCTCGGCGAGGGCAGCGCGGTGCTGATCCTGGAGGAGTACGGGCACGCGCTGCGGCGCGGCGCCCATGTGTACGCGGAGATCGCGGGCTTCGCCAGCCGGTCCAACGCGTACCACATGACGGGGCTGCGCCTGGACGGCAACGAGATGGCCGAGGCGATCAGGATCGCCCTCGACGAGGCACGGCTCGACGGCACGTCCGTCGACTACATCAACGCCCACGGATCGGGCACCAAGCAGAACGACAAGCACGAGACGGCGGCGTTCAAGCTCAGCCTGGGCGAGCACGCCCACCGGGTGCCGGTCAGCTCGATCAAGTCGATGATCGGTCACTCGCTCGGCGCGATCGGTTCCCTGGAGATCGCCGCCAGCGCCCTGGCCATCGAGCACGGCATCGTGCCGCCGACGGCCAATCTGCACGATCAGGACCCCGCGTGCGACCTCGACTACACACCGCTGGTCGCACGGGAGCAGCGCACCGACACGGTGCTCAGCGTCGGCAGCGGATTCGGCGGCTTCCAGAGCGCGATGGTGCTGACCACCCGCCGGCTGGGGGTGGCCGCATGACCGCCGTGGCTCCCGAGGAAGCGGGACTGATCGGTGTCCGGGGCGTGGAGGCGGCCGTCACCGGCATCGGTGTCGTAGCGCCCGGCGGTGTCGGCGCCGAACAGTGGTGGGCGGCCGTGCTGCGGGGCGAGAACGCCATCGGGCCCGTCACCCGCTTCGATGCCTCCGGCTATCCCGCGCGCCTGGCCGGGGAGGTGACCGGGTTCGTCGACGCGGACCACGTCGCGAGCCGGCTGCTGCCGCAGACCGACCGGGTGACCCGGTTCTCGCTCGCCGCGGCGGCCGAGGCCCTGAGCGACTCGGACCTCGACCCGGCCCGGCTGCCCGACTACGCGGTCGGCGTGGTCACCGCCAACGGCACCGGCGGTTTCGCGTTCGGGCAGCACGAGCTCCAGGCGCTGTGGAGCAAGGGCAGCCGGCACGTCGGCGCCTACCAGTCGTTCGCCTGGTTCTACGCCGCCAACTCCGGCCAGATCTCCATCCGGCACGGGCTGCGAGGCCCCAGCGGAGTCATCGTCTCCGAGCAGGCGGGCGGCCTCGACGCCGTCGCCCAGGCCCGCCGCCAGCTGCGCAAGGGGATACGGGCCGTGGTCACCGGCGGAGTCGACTCGGCGCTCTGCCCCTGGGGCTGGACGGCCCACCTGGCAGACGGCGCACTGAGCACCGGCGACGACCCCGACCGGGCCTACCTGCCCTTCGACGCCGAGGCGTCGGGCCATGTCGTCGGTGAGGGCGGCGCCCTGTTCGTCCTGGAGGACGGGGACGCCGCGCGCGGTCGCGGTGCCACCGTCCACGGCACGATCGCGGGCTGCGCCGCCACGTTCGACCCGGCACCCGGTACCGGGGAACCCCGGCTCCTGGCCGCCGCCGAACTGGCCCTGGCGGATGCCGGTGTCACCCCGGGCGACATCGACGTCGTCTTCGCGGACGGGGCGGGCGAACGAGACGCCGACCGCGCAGAGGCACAGGCGCTGGCCGCGCTGTTCGGCCCGTACGGGGTGCCGGTCACCGCACCCAAGTCGATGACCGGCCGGCTCTCCGCGGGCGGCTCCGCGCTCGACCTGGCGGCCGCCCTGCTCGCCCTGCGCGACCAGGTGATCCCCCCGACGACCGGCACCGCACGGGTCGACGAGGACTGCCCCGTCGACCTGGTGACCGGCAGGCCGCGCCCGGCCGTGCTGCGGACCGCACTGGTACTGGCCCGCGGCCGGGGCGGCTTCAACGCGGCCACCGTGGTGCGCGCCGCGCGCTGACCACGTCCCCGCCGCCGGACGTTCTGAATCGACACCGAGGAGAAAGGCACTTCTGTGGACCGGCTGGAGCTCACCGAACTGACCACCCTGCTGCGCGCCTGCGCGGGCGAGGGGGAGGGCATCGACCTGGACGGCGACGTCCTGGACACCCTCTTCCTCGACCTGGGCTACGACTCGCTCGCCCTCCTGCAGGCCACCGGCGTGATCGAGCGCGACTACGACGTGCTGCTGGACGAGGAGGCGCTGGACGAGGCCGAGACCCCGCGCCAGTACCTCGACCTGGTCAACCGCGCCCTGGCCGCCCGGATCGCCGCCTGATGAGCGGCGACGGGCCGCAGGAGCCGCGCACCGGCGCGCCCCGGCTCACCGAGATCGCCGACGGCGTCTTCGCCTATGTCCAGCCGGACGGCGGCTGGTGCCTCAACAACGCCGGAGTGATCGTCGACGGCGGCACCGGCCTGCTCGTCGACACCGTCGCCACCGAGGCACGGGCCCGGCGGCTGCGCGCCGAGGTGCTGCGGGTCGCGGGCGGCCCGCCGCGTCTGGTGGTCAACACCCACTTCCACGGCGACCACACCTTCGGCAACTTCGTCTTCCCCGAGGCCGTCGTCATCGGCCACGAACGGGCGCGCGCCGACATCGCGGCGGCCGGGCTGCACATGGCCGGGCTCTGGCCCGACGTGTGCTGGGGCGACCTGGAGGTGGTGCCGCCGAGCGTCACCTACAGCGACCGCATGACGCTGTACGTGGGCTCCCTGCGGGCCGAACTGATCCACCCGGGGACCGCGCACACCACCGGCGACACCGTGGTGTGGCTGCCCGAGCAGCGGGTGGTGTTCACCGGCGACCTGGTCATGTCGGGCGCCACACCGTTCTGCCCGATGGGGTCGGTCTCCGGTTCCCTGGCCGCGCTGCGGACCCTGCGCGCACTCGGCGCCCGCACGGTCGTGCCGGGCCACGGACCGGTGGGCGGCCCCGCGCTGCTGGACGACAACGAGGGATACCTGCTGCGCCTCCAGCAGCTCGCCCGGGAAGGGCTGGCCGCCCGGCTCACCCCGCTCCAGCTCGCGCGCGAGGCGGGCCCCGGCGCGTACGCCGATCTGCTGGACGCCGAGCGGCTGGTGCCCAACCTGCACCGCGCCTACGCGGAGGAGCTCGGCGCGGCGCCCGGCGATCCGCTGGACATTCCCGCGCTGTTCCGCGAGATGTCGGAGCACCACGGCGGGCGGCCGGCCTGCCACGCCTGAGGCGGCGTCAGAACGACTGGTGGTCGGGGGTGATGCGCCGCTCACGCGTGCGCAGCTCCCCGTCCTCGTACACCAGCACGTCCTCCACCACACTGCTCGGCGCGATGACCGGCGCCGGGTCCCAGGGGCGGCTGACCATCATCAGTGTGTAGTAGTGCGTGACCAGGGTGCCGTCCGGTCCCGGGTCCACGCGCAGCATGTTGTGCCAGTGCCGGCAGCGCACCGGCTCGGTGCCGAAACGGCGGGCGTGCGCGGTGCGCAGCGCCGCCGCGATGGCCTCGCGGCCTCGCACCCGCGGGATGCCGGGTGACTGTGCGAACACGCCGTCCTCGGTGAACGTGGCGGCGAATTCCTCCGCCCGCAGATCGTCGAGCAGCCGGACCTGCCGGGCGTAGAACTGCTGGACCTCCACATAGAGCGCGGTCCGGTCGGTGCCGAGCCGCGGCTCGGTCGCGTACGTCGTCATACTGCGTCTCCTGGTCTCAGGGCCGGGCCGGCTCGCCGCCGGTCGGAGGTGACACCTCTCAGCCGAGGTCGTCGCGGGTCACGACGCGGTGGCGGGTGCGCCACTTGCCCCGCGAGCGGACGAGTACGTCCTCCATGACGCATACCCGGTGCACCGCGGAGCCGCCCTGACCGGGCGTCACGTACACCAGCGCGTAGCAGCGCGTGTGCAGCGTCCCGTCGGGCTGCGGCCGCAGGTCGAGCATGCCGATCCAGTGCCTGAACCGTTCCCCGCTGCGTTCCTGCTGGGCCTTGTTGCGCCGCACGTTCGACGCCAGGGCGAGGCGTCCGCGGACCGGCTCGTCCAGTGTCGGCACGTCGAAGACGGCGTCCTCGGTGAACGTCCCCGCCCAGCGCTCGGCCTCGTGCAGGTCGAAGAGCTGCATCTGGCGTGCGTAGAACTGCTGGATCTGCGCGTACAGGACGCCGGACTCCGCCTCTGTGAGCACCTCGGCGGGTGTCTCGAAGACGGCTGTGGTGTCGGTTGTGGTGGCTCGGGTGCGGCTGAGTATCTCGGTGGTCATGTGACCGGCCCTCCGTTCCATCGGATACGGACACTCTCTGTGGCACAGATCGAGCGCTCTTCGAAGATTCCTCAAGCGTCCTGGTCGAACGTGTGAACAGCAGCCGGTGAATCGGCAGCCGCGCCCCGACCAGCCGGAGGAGAACGAGGATGCCGAACTTTGTCTTTCCGGACCTTCCGCTGGACGGCCTGCTGCGCAGAGCGGCTCTGCGCGACCCCGACGGCATCGCCGTACGGACAGCGGACACGGCACTCGGCTTCCGCGAGCTGGACACGCTGACCGATCGCGTCGCCGCCTGGCTGCGGCGGCAGAACGGGGGCCGGACCGGGGTACGTACCGGCGTCGCCCATGTCCTCGATCCGGTCTTCATCGCCACCTACTACGGCACGGTCCGCAGTGGTGCGACGGCGGTGCTGGTCAACCCGCTGATGGGGGAGCACGGGCTGCGGCACGTCTTCGCCACCGCCGGGGTGGAGGTGGCGTTCGTCCCCGCGGCCATCGCCGAGATCCTCACCAAGCTGAGCGGGGTACTGCCTCGGCTCCGCACGATCGTGGTGACCGACGCCCCGGACGGGGTGACACCGGGTGACACGGTGTCGCTGCACATGGAACTGGAGTCGGCCCCGCACGCGCGCGAAGACGGCCCGTCCGACCCGGGCGCGATCGCCTGCGTCCAGTTCACCACCGGCACCACCGGCCGCCCCAAGGGCGTCCTGCTGACCCACCGCAACCTGGTCGCCAACGCCAAGCAGACCGCCCTCGCCCACCGCCTGGACGCGGACTCCGTCGCCCTCAACCACCTGCCGCTCTACCACGTCATGCACCTCAACTCCGCGATGTACGCCGGGGCGTGCCAGGTGCTCTGCCAGGACCCCGATCCGTTCGCGTCGCTCGCCGCGGCCGCCGAGGCCGGTGCCACCCACTACTTCGGACTCCCCGCCCGGCTGCACCGCCTCGCCACCGACGAGCGCCTGACCGCCGCCGCGGGGCCCCCGCCCGGCGGCCCCCGGCTGACGGCCGTGCTGTCCGGCGGCTCCGGGCTGCGGCCCCAGGCGGCGCGCGCCCTGCGCGACCGGCTCGGCGTCCCCGTCATCCAGGGCTATGGCATGGCCGAACTCTCTCCGCTCACGCACTGCCAGCGGCCAGAGCGCTACCGGACGGGTGAGGTCGGCGGGACCGTCCCCGGCACCGAGTGCCGCCTTGTCGATGTGGACTCCCGCACCCCGGTCGAGGTCTGGTCCACCGGGGAGGTCCAGGTCAGAGGCCCGCAGTTGATGGCCGGCTACCTCGGTGACGCACAGCCGTCCCGGATCGACGAGGACGGCTGGTTCTCCACCGGCGACGTCGGCTACCTCGACGACGACGGAGAGCTGCGCCTGGTGGACCGGCTCGACGACATCTTCAAGTACGACAACGAGATCGTCTCGCCGAGCCAGGTCGAACGGGTCATCGGCGAGGACCCGCGAGTCGCGGACTGCATCGTCGCCGACTGGCCCGACGACGTGCACGGCGGTCTCGTCTGGGCCGGGATCGTCCTGCACGAGGAGTCCGGGCGGGCCCCGGGGCCCGACGTCCTCTCATCGGTCACCGCACGCGCCAACGAGCGGCTCGCGGACTTCGAACGGATCCGCCTGACCGAGGCACTGGACGCGGTGCCCCGCACCCCCACCGGAAAGCCCGAACGACGCGCGCTGCGGCAGCGGTTGAAGACACGCGCCGCCGCATGAACGCCCGCATCCGCCCCACCACCAGGAGCAGACCATGGTGACCTTCGTCAGCCAGCCGGCCGAGGAGAGCGCATGACCACCGACCGGCCCGACGCGATCGTCGCGGGCGCCGGACCCGTCGGCCTGACCGCCGCCCATGAACTGGCCCGCAGGGGCCTGCGAGTGCGGCTCGTCGACGCCGCCGCCGGTCCCGCCCGCACCAGCAGGGCCGTGGCCACGCACCCGCGCACCCTGGAGACGTACGACCAGATGGGCATCGTCGACGACATGCTCGTACGGGGCCGCCGCAACCGCGCGTTCACCATGTACGCCGAGGGGCGTCGTCTCGTGCGGCTGGAGGCCGACTACGCCACGATGCCGACTTCGTACCCGTACACCCTCGTCATCGGCCAGACCGAGACGGAGGAGGTGCTGCGCGAGGCCGTGGCCCGTCTCGGTGTCGAGGTCGAGTGGGGGGTGCGGCTCACCGGCTTCGAGCAGGACGCCGATTCCGTGCGGGCGACCCTGAGCGGGCCGGACGGCACGGAGGAGAGCGTCGAGACGTCCTGGCTGGTGGGCTGCGACGGAGGCCACAGCACCGTACGCAAACTGCTCGGGCTCGAACTGCTCGGCGGAGCCGGCGAGACCTGGATGCTCGCCGACGCACCGGTCGAGACCGACCTGCCGCCCGACACCATCTACTGGGCCCACACGGGCGGACAGGCACTGATGATGGTGCCCTACGCCCGGGACGGGCACTGGCGGCTGCTGGACACCGCACCCGCCGGGCGGGGCACCGACCCGCGCCCCGTCGAGGAGCGGCTGACCGAGAAGCTGTCGGCCGGGCTCGGCCGCCGGGTCCGGGTCGGGGAGAGCGAGTGGACCTCGGTCTTCACCTTCCAGCAGCGGATGGTGGAACGGATGCGCGAGGGTCGCGTCCTCGTCGCCGGGGACGCCGCACACGTGCACAGCCCCGCCTCCGGGCAGGGCATGAACACCGGCATCCAGGAGGCGTACAACCTCGGCTGGAAGCTGGCCATGGTCGAGCACGGCCACGCGGGCCCGGAACTCCTGGACACCTACAGCCAGGAACGGGTGCCGATCGGCCGGGCCCTGCTCGGCTCCACCCGGGCCGCCACCTTCCTCGTCCAGCTGAAGAACATGTTCGCCTCTGTGGCGCTGCCCGTCGTCTTCACCTTCGTACGGAACGTGACCCCGCTGCGCCGGGCCGTTCAGCGCAAGGTGCTCGGCGGCATGTCCGGGCTGCGCATCGGCTACGGCGACTCCGCCCTGACCACCGGCGCCGGACCCGCCCAGGTGCCCGGACCCGGCGAGCGGGTCACCCAGGCCCAGGTCCACGACCCGGACGACTCCGGCTGCGCCGGACTGCGCGCCGAACTCCGCGACCCCCGCTGGTCCCTGCTGCTCGCCGCGGGCGGCACCGGCCCCGGGGACGTCCCGGTGGGCGTGGCCATCACGGCCGCCGCCCAGTACTCCGAGTGGCTGTCGGTGCGCACCGTCGGCGGCACCGGCCCCGACGGGCCCGCCCCGCTCGCCGACCCGGACGGGCGGCTGCGCGCGGCGCTCGCCCTGGCACCCGGCAACTGGCTGCTGGTGCGCCCCGACGGCTACACCGCCGCGCGGGCCGACGTCCTGACCAGGGCCGCCCTGGGCCGGGCGCTCGCCCCGCTGCGGCCGGCGGACCTGCTCGCCGACGCGGCCCGGCCCGAACCGGGACTCGTCCTCCCCGCCCCCACCCACCGGCTGAAGGAGCACTGACCGTGTCCGACAACGAACCCGTAGCCCTGATCACCGGAGCCACCAGCGGCATCGGACTTGCGGTGGCCCGTCAGCTCGGCCGGTCCGGACACCGCGTCTTCCTGTGCGCGCGCACCGAACAGGACGTGAAGCAGACCGTCGAGGACCTCCGGGACGAGGGCCTGGCGGCCGACGGACTGGCGGCCGACGTCCGCTCCCGGGAGTCCGTGGCCGAGCTGGTGAGCGCCGCCGTCGCGGCATACGGACGCGTCGACGTGCTGGTCAACAACGCCGGGCGCAGCGGCGGCGGCGTGACCGCCGACATCGCCGACGAGCTCTGGTACGACGTCATCGACACCAACCTCAACAGCGTGTTCCTGGTGACGCGCGAGGTGCTGAAGAACGGCGGCCTCACGGACACCGGACACGGGCGGATCATCAACATCGCCTCGACGGCCGGCAAGCAGGGCGTGCTGCTCGGCGCCCCGTACAGCGCCTCCAAGCACGGTGTCGTCGGCTTCACCAAGGCGCTGGGCAGGGAGCTGGCCCCCTCGGGCGTCACGGTCAACGCGGTCTGTCCCGGCTACGTCGAGACGCCGATGGCGCAGCGGGTGCGCCAGGGGTACGCGGCGGCCTGGGACACCACGGAGGACGTCGTGCAGGAGCAGTTCGAGGCGAAGATCCCGCTCGGCCGCTACTCGACACCGGAAGAGGTCGCGGGACTGGTCGGCTATCTGGCCTCCGCGTCCGCCGCATCGATCACCGCACAGGCGCTCAACGTCTGTGGCGGACTTGGCAATTTCTGAATCTGTGAGGAAGAGGTGATGTGTGGTGTCGAGTGAGCGTGTGTACCGCACGGCGCATTCGGTCGAGGTGGCCGCACCGGCGGGGGTCGCGTACGGGCTGATCTCGAACGCGGTGCAGTGGCCGCTGTTCCTCCCGCCGAACGTCCATGTGGAGCGGCTGGACTTCGACGGGCAGAACGAGCGGCTGCGGATGTGGGCGACGGCCAACGGGCAGGTCCGGTCGTGGATCTCACGGCGCGTCCAGGACCCGCAGGCGCGGCGGATCGACTTCCGCCAGCAGCACCCGCAGGCCCCGGTCGAGACGATGAACGGGACCTGGACCGTCGAGGAGCGGGCGGGCGGCACCAGTGTGCTGACCCTGCTGCACGACTTCACGGTGACCGGTGACCGGCCGGAGGACGTGGCCTGGGTGGAGCTGGCGATCGACACCAACTCGGTGGCGGAGCTGGACCATGTGAAGCGGCTGGCCGAGCGCTGGCCGAGGCTCGACGAACTCGTCCTGTCCTTCGAGGACGCCGTACGGGTCAAGGGCCCGTCCGAGCTGGTCTACGACTTCCTGTACCGGGTGAGCGACTGGCCGGAGCTGGTGCCGCACGTGGCCCGCCTCGAACTGACGGAGGACACCCCCGGCGTCCAGGTCATGGCGATGGATACCCGCACCGCGGACGGCTCGACCCACACCACGGAGTCGGTACGGGTCTGCTTCCCGCAGGCGGGCCGCATCGTCTACAAGCAGACCACCACCCCCGCGCTGATGGACGCGCACACCGGCGAGTGGTCGGTGCTGCCCGACGAGTCCGGTGTGACGGTCATTTCCCAGCACAGTGTGGTGCTGCGCGAGGAGGCCATCGAGAGCGTGCTCGGTGAGGGCGCCGACCTGGCCCAGGCCCGCCGCTACGTGCGCGAGGCGCTCGGCCGGAACTCGACGGCCACCCTCAACCTGGCCAAACGGCACGCGGAGTCCGCGATCCACGTGCTGTGACCGGATCCTCCTGCCGAATCCTGACTGACCGCCCGCCGCGGTCCGACGTCCACCGCTGCTCCGGTCCCGCTCCAGCCGCCGCTGTGAGGCTTGCCGCGACGGACTTCCCCCGGAGGGGACCGGGGCGGCAGCGGTGGCGCGCCGGACCTCTCCTCGGCCGGCCGGCGGGCCAGTGGTGCGTGTACTCACCACTGACCCACCGGCCGGCCACCCGGCGTCGCGCTCCATGACATCAGGACGGATGAAGAGATGAGCACGGACAACAGAGCCCGGATCGCGGAATACCTGTCCCGCTTCTTCCCGGTGCAGGACCTGAAGGCGGACGACGACATCTTCGAGCTCGGCTTCGTCAGCTCGGTGTTCGCGATGCGGCTCGTCTCCTTCGTGGAGCACGAGTTCGGCATCACCGTCGAGAACGAGGACCTGGAGCTGGAGTACTTCTGCTCCATCGCGGCCCTCGACGCGTTCGTCACCCGCAAGCTGTCCGTCCCGGTCCCGGGGTAGGAGGGACCGGTGGAGCCGCGGGGCGTCACCCGAATACTTCTGGGATCCGCTCGAATCCGGCTTGAGCCGTACCTGAGCCACGCTCGGAAGTGAGCCGGGAACCAGCTGGGATCCGGCTCCGGGTGACTCGGTGAACGATCGAGGAATGGCAGACGATCCGTCGAGTACGGCTCCGGTGCCGCACGAGGCGTGCCCGTCAGAGTCGTGCCTACCGGCGCGATATCTGGCGCGCACCCTGCGACGACGGAGCTGACTCCCGCTGCCATGACCACCACCGCCGATATCACCGGAACCACGGCCACCGGTCACAGCTGGTGGGAGTCCGACGCGCGCACCCGGGCGTCCCGGCTCGAAGCGCTGCTCGGCGACCCCTACGACCCCGCGAACCCGCACGGGCTGCGCGCCCTGTTCGCCGCCGACGCCCGGAGCGCCCCGCCCGCCGCCACGGAGGAGCTCCTCGCCGGTACGGACCTGGGCGCCGAGTTCGTACCCGTCGAGTACGGCGGCCGGCTCACCCGCGCCGACCTGCTCGCCCGCGTCCTGCGACCGGTCTTCCGCCGTGACGTCGCCCTCGGCTTCGGCTACGGCATCACCTCGCTGTTCGCCACCGGCGCCATCTGGGCGGCAGGCACCCCCGCGCAGCGGCGCAACACCGCCGACCTGCTGCTCGGCGGCGGCCGGGCCACGATCCTCCACCACGAACTGGCCCACTCCAACGCCATCCTGCGGCACGAGTTCACCGCCGGCACCACCCCCGACGGCTACCGGCTGAACGGGCGCAAGGACGTGATCATCAACGCCGCGCGCGCCGACGCCCAGGTCGTCTACGCCCGCACCGACCCGGCCCGCGGACCGCACAGCCACTCGGTGCTGCTCCTGGACCCGGCCCGGCAGGACACCCCGGCCGTGCGGCACCTGCCGCGCGTCACCACCCCCGGCATGCGCGGCGCGCTCTTCTCCGGGCTGGAGTTCACCGACCACACCGTCCCCGGCGACGCTCGCGTCGGCAGCACGGGCGAGGGCGTGGCCCTCGCCCTGCGCACCTTCCAGGTCAACCGCAGCCTCATCTGCGGTGTCGTCACCGCGGCCGCGGACACCGTCCTGCACTCCGCGGTACGGGCGGCGACCACCGGCCGCAGCGCTCCCATCGCGCGCCGCTGGCACAAGCCGCTGGCCGGCGTCTTCGCCGACCTGCTGGCCTGCGACAGCATGGCCACCGTCGTCCTGCGCGCCCTGAGCCTGCTGCCCGACCGGGCCCATGTCTTCGCCGCCGCAGTCAAGTACGTCGTGCCCGACCTGCTGCGCGAGAACCTGGAGGAGCTCGCCACCGTCCTGGGAGCGCGCGGCTACGAGCACGACAGCCCGGAGTACGGCGCGCTCGGCAAGCTCGTACGGGACCTGCCGGTCGCCGGACTCGGCCACGCCGGAACCGCCTCCTGCCAGTCCGTGATCGTCCCCCAGCTGCGCGGCCTGGCCGAACACTCCTGGTTCCAGGAGGAGGAACCACCGCCGGAGCTGTTCCGCGAGGGAGCCGAACTCCCGGTACTGGACTACCGGCTGCTGGGCCTCGCGGGCGGCGGCGACTTCATGGCCGCCTCCCTCGTCGGCTCCGCCGACCGCCTCGCCTCGTACCGAGGCCTCGGCGGACAGATCGCCGTGCTCGCCGCACTGGCCGAGGGCTTCGTCACCGAACTCCGCGCCCTGCGCGAGGAGTGCCGCCGGCTGCCCGCGTACGGCACCACGGCGCTCGCCGACCCCGCCGTCTGCGTACTCAGCGACCGCTACAGCCTCATCGTCGCGGCCGCCGCGGTACTCGGCGTGTGGGAGGGCCAGGACGGCCGGGACCCGTTCCTCGCCAATCCGGCCTGGGCACTGCTCGCGCTGTCCCGCCTCGGCGAACGGCTCGCCATCCCCGTGCCCGAACTGCCCGACGGCTGCCTGGCACAGGTCATGGAAGAACTGGTCCGCCGCTTCCGGACGGGCCGCAGCTGCGACCTGGACGGCATCACCCTCGCCCAGTGAGACAGCGGCACCCACGCCCGAGGACCAGGCGGGCAACGACGCAGGGAAGGAAAGACCGTTGACGCAGACGGAGCAGATGACCGCGGCACCGGGCGCGACCATACGTATCACCGAGCCGATCCACGTCAGCGGCCCCGACGGGCCGTGGGACCTGGTGCGCGAAGGCATGGACCTGCGCGGCAACGCCGTGGTGCACACCACCTGGGGGGAGTGGCTCACCGGAGCCGTCGCCGACCCCTCGCTGCGCCCGCTGCTCGGCCGGGACTGGCAGCGCTACCGCCGCACCACCGACCCCACCATCCGCTACCGCTTCGTCGCCTCCAGGCTGGCCACCAAATTCACGGCCGCGGCCGCGCTGGGCACCCGGCCCGCCGAACTCGACCTCGCGTACAAGATCGGCGGACGGCCCTATCTGCGAGGGCTCGACCAGATCGACGTGAGCCTCACCCACACCGACGACCTGATCGCCGTCGGCATCAGCCGCAGCGGCAGGATCGGCGTCGACGCCGAACCCGCCGAGCGGCACATGTCGTTCGAGCTCCTCCAGGACCACGTCTGCACACCCGCCGAACGCGCCGATCTCGCCGCGCTGCCCGAGGCCGAACAGAGGGCTCAGCTGCTCCGGCTGTGGACCCTGAAGGAGGCCTACACCAAGGCGCTCGGCCAGGGACTGCGCCTCGGCTTCACCGAATTCGGCTTCGGCGTCGGCGCGGGCGGCCTGCTCGCCCCCGACGGAACACCGGCCGCCCGCGACGAATGGGCGTTCACCACCCGCCTGGTGCTGGGCCGCTACCTGATCAGCGTGGCCTGCCACGACTCCGGACTGGACACCTCACGCGACACGGCGGCCCGCACCATGCTCGACGGAGGGTTCATGGGGGCCGTCGCCGGACTCCTAGACCACGGATGACACCGCCGCCACGTTCGCGGATCCGTCCAGAGCCGGTGGAGAAATCCGGCCTCGCTCTCCTGCGCGGCTAACGTGCCGGATGACGGTTCCGAGCGTCGTATCAGGTCCGTATGGGCGGGCCTCGCGTACGCGCTCCGTGCTCGCAGAGAGGGGAGGGAGGGGGTGCGCGCCCCGAACACACCATGACCGCCGATCATCGCTCACGTAGGTCACCGGACGGACCGATCACCGTAGTCGTCGATCCCGGGGAACCTCCCTACGAGGTCCCGCCGTTCCTGGAGATCCGGGGTCCCCTGGACACCCGGCGCCTCGAATCCGCGCTGGACCGGATCGCCGCAGGACGGCCGGACGGACCGGCCTGGCAGCACCGGCTCCGACCCCACGGGCCGGGCCTGCACACCCTGGCCCTCACCATGAGCGCCCCCGGCGAGTTCCCGGCCGGGCTCCTGGCCGACCTGCTCACGGACCCGCCGCCGGCCGGCCGATCGGTATGCGCCGTCACGCCGAGCCCGCTCCAGCACGAGCTGCTCGCGGACGCCGACGCCCACCCGGGCACCGGCCGCCAGGTCGAACAGCTCGGCTGGGTCTGGCACGGGCCGCTGGACCCCGAACGCTTCACCGCGGCCTGGCAGTCACTCTTCGACCGGGAGAGCGTGCTGCGTTCCGCCTTCGCCGACGGCCCCGAGCCGCAGATCGTGGTGCACGACCGGGTCAGGGCCGAAGTGGTACGGCTGCCGCACAGCGCCGGGGACTGGGCCTCGGTGGTCGAGTACGACCGGTGCCGCGGCCTCGACCCGCGCCGCCCCGGACCGCTGCGCGTGACCGTACTGGGCGGCGACCCCGTCGTATCGGCCACGGCCCAGCCCACCCGGGTGCTGCTCACCTTCCACCACGCGCTGCTCGACGGCTGGAGCGCGCGCCTGCTGCTGCGCGAGTTCTACCGCGCCTACCTGGCCGGCGGCTGCCTGCCGGGCGGTGAACGCCGCCCCGACATGGGCGACTACGCGCAGTGGCTCGCAGAGCAGGGGACCGGGCCCGCACGCACGTTCTGGACGGATGCCGTCCCGCCGCCCGACGTCACGCATTCGCCCCTGCCCGTGGCCGACGCCTCCGCTCCGGTGCCCGGCGGGACCCCGTCCGGGACCGGGCGCACCCGGCTGCGGCTGACCGCCGTGCAGACGGCACGGCTCGGCGCCTGGGCGGCCGGCTGGGGCAGCACCGAGAGCGGTGCGCTGCAAGCCGTCTGGGCCCTGCTGCTCTACCGGGCCGCCGGAACCGCCGACGCGGAGCCGGTCCGCTTCAGCGTGACGGTGTCCGGACGCGGGATCTTCTTCGACGGAGTGGAGCGCCTGCCGGGCGCTCTCCGTAACCCGCTGCCGATGTCCGTCGTCGTCGACCCGCGGGGGAGCGTGCCGGAGCTGCTCGGCCTGCTCCGTGACCGGGCCCTGGACATGGCCGCGTACGAATGGGTCTCGGCGGGTCAGATCCGTGCCTGGACCGGGGACCGGGCCGAGCTGCCCGACGCGGTGGGCAGCCTGGTCGCCTTCGAGGGCGGGCCGGACGGCCCGGAAGATCTCGTCCGGGAACTCGCCGCGCAGGGCGTCCGGGTGGACCCGCCGGAGACGCTCGGCGCCCGGACGGCCTTTCCGCTCACGCTCGTCGCCCACCGCGACGGCGACGGCGGGCTCATCGTGACCGTCTCCTACGACCACACCCAGCCCACCGGAATCGGCGGCGTCCTGGCACACGCCGCATTCCTGCTGGACGAACTCCCGCGTGTGGCGGGCGAGTCCACCACCATCTCCGAGGTGCTGGCACTGCTGGCTGACACGGAGACGGACGGGGACGGGGACGGGGACGGGGAGACGGACGCGAGCACGGCCACGGCCACCGGTACGCCCCCGACCACATCGGTGGACGGTCCGGCCGACGCCGACGCACCCGCGCTCATCACCCTGCGACCGGCCCGGAACCCCGGCGCCGGCACCGTCTGCCTCGTACCGTCGCACGGCACCCCCCGCTTCTGCTACGAACTGCTCGCGCGCTCGTACCAGGGGCCCGAAGCCCTCGTACTGCTGGGGCCCGCGCTCGATGACGGAGCCGGGTACGACGCGCTCAGGCCGCTCGTCGAAACGGGTGGGCATCTCGTGCTCGGCGGATTCTCCGGCTGCGGAGTCGCCGCGTACCGCATCACCCGGCTCATCGCGGCGAACGGCGGCCGGCCGCCACTCATCGTGCTCACCGGCACCGCGACGTCCGCCGGCGATCTCGCCCGGCTGCTCGAATCCGCCGCCGCACGCGCCGGATGACGTACACGCCGGACGACCACCCGGTCGGCCGGCCGCGCCGACGCTCGACCGTTCAACGGACCTCACACCTCTGGAGAGCCATGTCCCGCCGTCTGTTCACCTCGGAATCCGTGACCGAGGGCCACCCCGACAAGATCGCCGACCAGATCAGCGACGCGATCCTCGACGCCCTGCTGAGCCAGGACCCGTCCTCCCGGGTCGCCGTCGAGACGCTGATCGCCACCGGCCAGGTGCACATCGCCGGTGAGGTGACGACCAAGGCGTACGCCGATATCCCCGGTCTCGTCCGCGAGACGATTCTGGGCATCGGCTACGACTCGTCCGCCAAGGGATTCGACGGCACCACCTGCGGAGTCTCGGTGTCCATCGGCGCGCAGTCGCCGGACATCGCGCAGGGCGTCGACACCGCGTACGAGAAGCGCGTCGAGGGCGACGAGGACGAACTCGACAAGCAGGGCGCCGGCGACCAGGGCCTGATGTTCGGCTACGCCACGAACGAGACCCCGTCCCTGATGCCGCTGCCGATCGACCTGGCCCACCGGCTGTCACGCCGGCTGACCGCGGTCCGCAAGGACGGCACCGTCCCCTACCTCCGTCCCGACGGAAAGACGCAGGTCACCATCGAGTACAGCGGCAGCCGCCCGGTCCGTCTCGACACCGTCGTCGTCTCCTCGCAGCACGCCTCCGACATCGACCTCGACAACCTGCTGAGCCCCGACATCCGCCACCACGTCGTCGAGCACGTGCTGACCGAACTCGCCGAGGACGGCATCAAGCTGGAGTCCGACGACTACCGGCTGCTGGTCAACCCGACCGGCCGCTTCGAGATCGGCGGCCCGATGGGCGACGCCGGTCTGACCGGCCGCAAGATCATCATCGACACCTACGGCGGCATGGCCCGCCACGGCGGCGGCGCCTTCTCGGGCAAGGACCCGTCGAAGGTGGACCGCTCGGCCGCCTACGCGATGCGCTGGGTCGCCAAGAACGTCGTCGCGGCGGGCCTCGCGGACCGGTGCGAGGTCCAGGTCGCGTACGCCATCGGCAAGGCCGAGCCGGTCGGCCTGTTCGTCGAGACCTTCGGCACCGGCGCCGTCGCCCAGAATCGCATCGAGCAGGCGATCAAGGAGGTCTTCGACCTGCGCCCGGCCGCCATCATCCGGGACCTCGACCTGCTGCGGCCGATCTACTTCCGGACCGCCGCCTACGGCCACTTCGGACGCGAACTGCCCGACTTCACCTGGGAGCGGACCGACCGCGCCCAGCAGCTGAAGGCCGCAGCCGGTCTCTGACCGGCCGGCCCCCTCGTCCTCCGTCCTTCGTGCTCCGTACTTTCGAGGAGAGCCCGACGTGCGCATCGTTGTCACCGGTTCCGTCGCCGCGGACGCGGCCGGACTGTTCACACCTGCCCCGGACCACCGGTCATGACGGGCACCAGAGCCGCAGCACTCCGTGAGGCACTCGCCACCCGGGTGGTGGTGGCCGATGGCGCGATGGGCACCATGCTCCAGGCGCAGGACCCCACGCTTGAGGATTTCGAGAACCTTGAGGGCTGCAACGAGATCCTGAACCTCACCCGGCCCGACATCGTGCGTTCGGTGCACGAGGAGTACTTCGCGGTCGGCGTGGACTGCGTGGAGACGAACACCTTCGGGGCCAACACCGCGGCGCTCGGTGAGTACGACATCCCCGAGCGGGTGTACGAGCTTTCGGAGTCGGGTGCGCGTATCGCCCGTGAGGTCGCGGACGAGTTCACGGCCTCGACCGGACAGCAGCGCTGGGTCCTGGGCTCCATGGGCCCCGGCACGAAGCTGCCGACACTGGGCCACGCCCCGTACGTGAAGCTCCGCGACGGGTTCCAGCAGAACGCCGAAGGGCTGATCGCGGGCGGCGCGGACGCGCTGATCGTCGAGACGACGCAGGACCTCCTTCAGACGAAGGCCGGCATTCTGGGGGCTCGGCGCGCGCTGGAGGCCCTGGGCAGCGATCTGCCGCTGCTGGTGTCGCTGGCTTTCGAGACCACCGGCACGATGCTGCTCGGCTCGGAGATCGGGGCGGCGCTGACGGCTCTGGAGCCGCTCGGTGTCGACCTGATCGGCCTGAACTGCTCCACGGGCCCGGCGGAGATGAACGAGCATCTGCGCTATCTCGCCCGGCACTCCCGGATTCCGCTGCTCTGTATGCCGAACGCGGGCCTGCCGGTGCTGACGAAGGACGGGGCGCATTTCCCGCTGGGTCCCGAGGGTCTGGCGGATGCGCAGGAGGCCTTCGTGACCGACTACGGGTTGTCGCTGATCGG
>NZ_JBHVOI010000020.1:0-55324 GCF_042887885.1 Streptomyces sp. NPDC057900 | reverse complement strand
TCCAACGTCAGGTCATCGGCGAAATGCCGGTCACCGGTCGCGTCGGGCACGTACTTCACACAGACAACGATCCTCAAGCTCACGCCGGCTCTCCTACTGCATCGTCATTTCCGGGCTGCCTTGTTGCACGCAGCATAGGCGCCTGATGGGGCGATTTCCGGTCGGTGCGACCGACGCTCCGACCGTAATATTACTCGCCAGTACATCCAGTACCTGCCCCATAGGCAAGCGCTCTGAACTGTGATCTGTCCAACGCCGCCCCGCCCCGTGCCGCCAAGGCGTTCTCAGTCTCGCAGAGCGGTGAACCGGCCCTGGTGATAGACCAGCGGGCGCCCGGACCCGGCCGGGTCCCCGGCCACCGCCTGGGCGATCACGATCCGGTGGTCCCCCGCCGGAATCCGCGCCACGACCCGGCAGACCAGCCATGCCAGCACGCCGTCCAGCAGCGGGACGCCTTCCGGGCCACTGCGCCAATAGGTGGACGGGCCGAACCGGTCGGCGCCGCTGCGCGCGAACGTGGCGGCCAGTTCCTCCTGATGCTCGCCGAGTATGTGGACCCCGATGTGCTCCGCCTCCGCGACGACCGGCCAGCTGGAGGAGGAGGTGCCCACGCCGAAGGAGATGAGCGGCGGCTCCGCGGCCACGGAGTTGAGGGAGGTCGCGGTGAAGCCGACCGGCCGGTCACCGGCCGCCGTGATCACGGCGACTCCGGCGGCGTGCTTCCGGAATACGGAGCGCAGAAGGTCCGGGGATGCCGTCCGGGTGTCGCCGAGTCCGGGTGTTGCCGCGATGGGTGATGCCGTCATGGAGGTGTCGTCCTTCTGCGCGTCGGAGGTACGGGGCCGTGGATGCTCAGGCATCCGGACAGCGCGCACTCGCGCAGCGGGCGAGATCGACGTGGACCCTGCCGTGGAGAAGGAGTACTGGCGGCATAGCGTCAGACTGACGATGACTGGTGGGTGCGGTCAAGACCGTCCCGCAAGGTGGGAGATGCGTCACGGTCCGTCATATCGCCTGCCCCAGTGCGGCCACGACATCGACGGTGCGCGGCTGTCCGGTGGCACGTCGGACGATGCGGCCGGAGGCGTCGAGCACCAGAACGGTCGGGGTCGCGCTGATTCCGAGCTCGCGCACCAGAGTGAGATGCGCCTCTGCGTCGATCTCCACGTGAGTGACGCCTTCGACCATGGCGGCCACCTCGGCGAGCGTGCGACGGGTGGCCCGGCACGGCTGGCAGAAGGCGCTGGAGAACTGCACGAGTGTCGCCCGCTCCCCCGGTTCCACGCCGAGTTGGGCGATATCCAGTCTGTTCACCCTTACCTGCCCGTCCGTCTTCGGTCTCCTGTCGGAGCTCTGCCCAAAGAGTCAGCACCCCCGGCCGCCGGGACATTCCCGGCCGTTCCACGTGACGAGAATCTCGCGCCCCGCGCCCGCCGAGACTGGCCACCGCGACGCGCATGGGGCACGATCGGCCCAATGCCGAAAACCTACGGCTGCGTAACTTCCGCCGGGAGAACCCTCCCCAGGCGCTGAAGAAGGGTTTCCCCCAGATGGCAGAACTCGTCTATCGGCCGGTCATCGGCGCCGCTCGTACGTTTTTCAAGGCGCTCGACCTGAAGATCGACACCCAGGGTTCGGAGCACATCCCGAAGACTGGCGGCGCGGTTCTGGTCAGTAACCACATCAGCTATCTGGACTTCATCTTCACGGGTCTCACGACGCTGCCGCAGAAGCGGCTCGTCCGCTTCATGGCGAAGGAATCGGTGTTCCGGCACAGGATCTCCGGACCGCTGATGCGCGGCATGAAGCACATTCCCGTCGACCGCAAGCAGGGCGAGGACGCCTATGCGCACGCCCTCGCCTCGCTGCGTTCGGGCGAGATCGTCGGGGTGTTCCCCGAGGCGACGATCTCGGAGTCCTTCACACTGAAGAACTTCAAGTCGGGTGCCGCGCGGCTGGCCCAGGAGGCCGGGGTACCGCTGATCCCGATGGCGCTGTGGGGGACGCAGCGGTTGTGGACCAAGGGCCGCCCGCGCAATTTCAGGCGCAGCCACATTCCCCTGACGATCCGCGTCGGCGAGCCGATGGAGGCCCCCACCGACCAGTACGCGGGCGCGATCACCCGCCGGCTGCGGGAGCGGGTACAGGAACTGCTCGAAGCCGCCCAGCGCGCCTACCCGGTGCGCCCGAGGGACGCGAACGACACCTGGTGGGTGCCCGCGCATCTGGGCGGTACGGCCCCGACGCCCGCCGAGGTCCGCGAGCGGGGCTGACGCGGGCCGGAGTGACGTTTCACCGGAGTGACGTCTCAGCCGTGGCCGTGCACCGGCCGGCGGTTCAGAGGGCCACCGGGAGCGTGCGCCAGAGCCGGACCCGGTCGGCTGCGGTCCGCAGGCCGTGCAGAACCAGCGGATGCGGTGCGGCGTAGAGCACCGGGTAGTCCACTTCGTCGAACTCCGGCCGCACGGGCCAGGCCAGCCGCTCCCGGTCGAGCGAGAACCGTGTGTCCACGCCCGGCCGGTTGCCCCGCGGGTCCTGCCGGTCCCAGCGGTTCCGGCCGGGCAGCCGCAGCGCGATCAGCCCGTGCACCGGACCGGGGTCCCCGTTGTCGTCCGCGAGCCGCTGGTAGCAGAGGGCCGTCGGGATGCCCTCCGCGCGCAGCAGGGCGGCCAGCGCGTGGGACTTGGTGTGGCAGATGCCGTTGCGGGTCGCGAGGACGCCTGAGGCGCGCCAGGGGACTCGCATGTCACCCGAGTCGGCGGAGTGCGTGATCGTGTCGCGTACGAAGTCGAAGGCGGCAGCCGCGTACGCGTATGCGTCTTCCGTTGCGGAACGCAGCCGCGCCGCCGTCTCCCGGACCAGTGGGTGGCCGTGGTCGATCGCCTCGTCGGCCGCGAGATAGGCCGAGTCGCCGGGGACCTGCTGAATGAGCTCCATGGCCGCCGAGCGTAGGTATGCGGCCGACCGGAGTCAATCAATTTCCGGTCGGCCGCATAGTTATGCATTTATGGCTAGGCTGCCATCTCTTCCTTCAGTGCGAGGACGAAGGCGTCGACGTCGTCCTCCGTGGTGTCGAAGGCGCACATCCAGCGCACGTCCCCGGCCTTCTCGTCCCAGAAGTAGAAGCGGAACCGCTTCTGCAGCCGCTCGCTCACCGCGTGCGGCAGCCGGGCGAAGACGGCGTTGGCCTGGACCGGGTAGAGGATCTCCACACCGCCCACCGCGCGGACCCCCTCGGCCAGCCGCTGGGCCATCGCGTTGGCGTGCCGGGCATTGCGCAGCCAGAGGTCGCCGGCGAGCAGCGCCTCCAGCTGTACCGAGACGAAGCGCATCTTGGAGGCGAGCTGCATCGAGAGCTTGCGCAGATGCTTCATGGCGCGGACGGCGTCGGGGTTCAGGACCACGACCGCCTCACCGAAGATGGCGCCGTTCTTCGTGCCGCCGAAGGAGAGCACGTCGACGCCGACGGCGTTGGTGAAGGTCCGCATCGGCACGTCCAGTGAGGCCGCGGCGTTGGCTATCCGCGCCCCGTCGAGGTGGACCTTCATGCCGTGTCCGTGGGCGTGCTCGCAGATGGCGCGGATCTCACCGGGCGTGTAGACCGTGCCGAGCTCGGTGTTCTGGGTGATCGAGACGACCTGCGGCATGGCGCGGTGCTCGTCGTCCCAGCCGTACGCCTGGCGGTCGATGAGCTCGGGCGTGAGCTTTCCGTCCTCCGTGGGCACGGTGAGCAGCTTGAGGCCGCCGACCCGTTCCGGCGCGCCGCCCTCGTCCACGTTGATGTGCGCGGACTCGGCGCAGATGACCGCACCCCAGCGGTCGGTCATCGCCTGGAGCGAGACCACGTTGGCGCCGGTTCCGTTGAACACCGGAAAGGCCTCGGCGGTGGGGCCGAAGTGGCTGTGCATGACGCGCTGGAGGTGACCGGTGTAGTCGTCCTCGCCGTAGGCGATCTGGTGGCCGCCGTTGGCGAGGGCGAGGGCCGCGAGGATCTCCGGATGGGTCCCCGCGTAGTTGTCACTGGCGAAGCCGCGTACCTGCGGGTCGTGATGACGACGCGCGTCGGTCCTTAGGGTTGCGGGGTCAGCCACAGGCGCTTTCCGTTCACTTCGGGGGCGGGCCGGTCCCAGACGCCGGCGATGGCATCGGCCAGTTCCTTGACGTCGGTGAAGCCCGCGAACTTCGCATTCGGGCGCTCGGCGCGCATGGCGTCGTGCACCAGTGCCTTCACGACCAGGATGGCAGCCGCGCTGTGCGCCCCGTCCTCGCCCCCCGCCTTGCGGAAGGCGTCCGCGAGCGCGAGGGTCCAGGCCTCTGCCGCGGCCTTCGACGCGGCGTAGGCCGCGTTTCCCGCGGTGGGGTTGCTGGCGCCGGCCGCGCTGATCAGCAGGTAGCGGCCCCGGTCACTGCGCTGGAGGCCCTCCTGGAACGCGAGCGAAGTGCTCTGGACGGTGCGGATCAGCAGTTTCTCCAGCAGCGTCCAATCGGCGAGGTCGGTGTCGGCGAAGGTCGCGCTGCCGCGCCAGCCGCCCACCAGGTGGACCAGGCCGTCGATCCTGCCGAACTCCTTCTCCGTCCGGTCCGCCCATTCCCGGGCCGCTCCCAGGTCGAGCAGATCCACGGTGTCGCCGGTGACTGTCGCGCCGCCGTGGGCGTATCGGGCCGCGTCCACGGCCTCGGCGAGGCGGGTGGCGTTCGCGTCAGAGGCGACGACGACCGCGCCCGCCTCGGCGAGCCGGAGCAGCGTGGCCCGGCCTGCCGGACCCGCCGCTCCCGCCACGGCGACCACGGCCCCTTCGAGCGCACCGCTCCCGCTGCCCTTGCCGTTTCCGTTCATGGCCACCGCCTCCTCGTTCCGTGTGCTCACGCGGCCGCCTGCCCGGCATCCGCGGCGGTGATGCCCTTGGTGGAGGCGATCACGTTCTTCAGCTTCTTGGAAAGCGCCTCATAGAACATGCTCAGGGGAAACTCGTCCGGAAGCACGTCGTCGACGAGTTTGCGGGGCGGCTGGGAGAGGTCCAGGGCGTCGGGACCCTTGGCCCAGCGGGATCCGGGGTGCGGCGCCAGATAGCTGGCGACCAGGTCGTACGCGGCGAACCAGTGGACGAGCTTCGGGCGGTCGATGCCGTCGCGGTAGAGCTTCTCGATCTCGCCGCAGAGCTGGTTGGTGATCTGCGGAGCCAGCTCCCAGTCGATCTTCAGGGTGTTGTCGGTCCAGCGGACGACATCGTGCTTGTGGAGGTAGGCGAAGAGGAGCTGGCCGCCGAGTCCGTCGTAGTTGCGGACGCGCTCGCCGGTGACCGGGAAGCGGAACATCCGGTCGAACAGCACGGCGTACTGCACGTCGCGGCCCTGGCCGAAGCCGTCGGCCTCCAGCTTCACGGCCTCCCGGAAGGCGGTGAGGTCGCAGCGCAGCTCTTCGAGGCCGTACATCCAGAACGGCTGGCGCTGCTTGATCATGAACGGGTCGAACGGCAGGTCACCGTGGCTGTGGGTGCGGTCGTGGACCATGTCCCAGAGCACGAAGGCCTGCTCACAGCGCTGCTGGTCGCCCACCATCTCGCGGATGTCGTCGGGCAGCTCGACGCCGAGGAGCTCGACGGACGCCTCCGTGACGCGGCGGAAGCGGGCGGCCTCGCGGTCGCAGAAGATGCCGCCCCAGCTGAAGCGCTCGGGGGCCTCGCGCACGGCGATCGTCTCCGGGAAGAGCACCGCGGAGTTGGTGTCGTAGCCGGAGGTGAAGTCCTCGAAGGTGATCCCGCAGAACAGCGGGTTGTCGTAACGGGTCGCCTCCAGGTCCGCGAGCCACTCGGGCCAGACCATCCGGAGCACGACCGCTTCGAGGTTGCGGTCGGGGTTGCCGTTCTGCGTGTACATCGCGAAGACGACCAGGTGCTGCAGGCCGTCGGCGCGCTCCTTGGCCGGCTGGAAGGCGAGCAGCGAGTCGAGGAAGTCGGGGATGCCGAAGCCGTCGGACGCCCAGCGGCGCAGGTCCGCGACGAGGGCCCGGTGGTATGCGGCGTCGTGCGGAAGCAGCGGGGCAAGCTGTTCGACAGCGTCGGTGACCCGCTCCAGGGCCGCCCCGGCGACGGCGGGGGAGGGCGCGCCCTCGGCCCCGAAGTCGATGGATCCGTCCTTGGACTGCCAGGGGCGGATCTCCTCCACGGCATTCTTGAGCGCAGGCCAGGCCGGGTGATCGATCACCCGCTGGGCGGCAGATATGCCGTCGGCTGCAACGTCGTGCACAAGAATTTCCGTCATCACACTTCCTCCACGGGAGAACCTCGCGTCAAGTAACCGTATCCATGTGCGGTTCTCCGAGACAAGTGCAGCCCTGGAAATTATCCTGCGCGACCCCATGGTCACCGCGTTTTTTCCTGTCATTCGGCAATGCGGGCCCCCTTCGTTGCGCCGGTGGCCGTGGGAGGGGCGGCCCGGCAACTCCGCGCGGGACACGCCCACGCATGAGTGACGCAGTTCGCGGACCACGCGCCGCGCCGATAGGACGGACGGCGTCAGCTCTTCCCGTACCGCTCTTCCCGTAGCACTCCGGAGAACCACCGCGTGAGCATCCGTGCCGTTCTGATCGCCGCAGTCATCACCGGGTTCCTGCTCGGCGCGGCCGCTGTCCAGGGGCACAGCGCCCTGCTCCCCCGCCCGGCCGCCCGGACCGCCCCGACGGGGCACTGAGGGCCGAATCGGGTCATGCCGCGGTGCCCCGTGGGTAGGGGGTAGTTGCGGAACACGGGGAGACGCCGTCGAAATCGGAAGCGAGAGTGCCTTGTCTTTTCTCACCATCGGTCACCGCGGTGTGATGGGTGTCGAACCGGAGAACACCCTGCGTTCGTTCGTCCACGCCGAGCAGGCCGGGATGGACCTCATCGAACTGGATCTTCACCTGAGCAAGGACGGCGCTCTCGCCGTCATGCACGACGCCGATGTCGACCGTACGACCGACGGCAAGGGCCCGATCGCCGAGAAGACCATGGCAGAGCTGCGCGAACTCGACGCCGGCCAGGGCGAACGGGTCCCGTTCTTCGAGGAGGTCCTCGACGCGGTGGGCTCAGCGATGCAGGCCGAGATCAAGGACGTGGCCGCCGCCCGCACACTGGCCGAGGTGATGCGGCGGCGCGAACTCGTCGACCGGGTCGAGGTGATCTCGTTCCACGACGAGGCGATCGCCGAGATCGCGCAGTTGGTGCCAGGGGTGCGGACGGCGCTCGTGGCCAGCCGCTGGGGCAAGGACGTGGTGGATCGCGCGAAGGCGGTGGGCGCCACCCGGCTGGTGCTCAACGTCCGGCGCATCACCCTGGAACTGGTCGAGAAGGCGCACGCCGAGGGGCTGACCGTGGTCGGCTGGGTGGTCAACACCCAGGACCACCTGCGGCTCGCGCGCGGACTCGGGCTCGACGGCGCCACGACCGACTTCCCGGAGATCCGCCGCGCGGGCCGCTTCACCGCGTAGCCGTCGGTCAGCCGGCCGGCAGGTCCTTGACCAGCAGTTCGAAGGCGAGATCGTCGCGCTGCGGAATTCCGAAGCGCTCGTCGCCGTACGGGAACGGGCTCATCTTTCCCGTACGGCGGTAGCCGCGGCGCTCGTACCAGGCGATCAGGTCCTCCCGGACCGAGATCACGGTCATCTGCATCTCCCGCACCCCCCAGCTCTCCCGGACGGTGCGCTCGGCCTCGGCGATGATCACCTTGCCGAGGCCGCCGCCCTGGAGCGAGGGACGGACCGCGAACATCCCGAAGTAGGCGGCCTCTCCCCGGTGCTCCAGCTGGCAGCAGGCGACCGGCGCGCCGTCGCGCTCCACCACGAGCAGCCTGCTGCGGGGGTCCTCCACCACCGCGCGGACCCCCTCCGGGTCGGTCCGCTGCCCCTTCAGGATGTCCGCCTCCGTGGTCCAGCCCGCACGGCTGGAGTCACCTCGGTACGCGGCCTCTATGAGCTCCACGAGTGCGTGCACATCCGCGTCGGTCGCGTCGCGGAAGGTCAGCTCTCCCGAGTCCCGGGGCGGTGCGGTGTCCATGAGGGGTCTCTCCGATTCTCTGTGTGGCCGTGCCGCAGCAGCGTAGCTCTCCGGTACCGGCCTACGCTCCGGAGCATGGTTCATGTGCTGAGCAGCCGGATCCTGTTGCGCCCCACGGATCCCGAACGGTCACGTGTCTTCTACGGGGAGTCCCTCGGCCTGCCCGTCTACCGGGAGTTCGGTACCGGTCCCGAGCGGGGGACGGTCTACTTCCTGGGCGGCGGCTTCCTGGAGGTGTCCGGCCGGGGCGACGCGCCACCGTCCCCCGGGCTGCTGCTGTGGCTCCAGGTGGCCGATGTGCGGGCGGCGTACGAGGAGCTGTCGGCCCGCGGCGTGGAGGTGCTCCGGGCACCGAGGCGTGAGCCCTGGGGGCTCGACGAGATGTGGATCTCCGATCCGGACGGGGTCCGCATCGCCGTCGTCGAGGTGCCCGGGGACCATCCTCTGCGGTTCAGGCCCTGACGTCCTGGACCGCTCGCACCAGGCACATCCGCAATACGCCACCGCCGCGCGCTCCCCCAGTGCTCCAGTGCGCCGCGTACAGGTGTCCGGCCCTGGGCATCGACTAGGCGACGGCGATGTCGTTCGCCCGGGGGAGGTCTGCTGTGCACGGACCGGCGATGTCCGGCTGGCTGCTGATGGCGTTGTGCGCGCTGACGGGCGCGTACTGCCTGCTGCGTACCCGCGCCGGGACCGGCGAGGAGCGCAGAACGGCGCGCGCGGAGGCGCTGATGGGCTTCGGCATGGCCGCCATGGCGGTGCCCGCCGCCGTCGTCGCCCCGCCCGCGTGGGCCTGGGCCGTATACGCGGCGCTCTTCGGTGCCGCGGCCCTGCGCGCCCTCTGGTTCTCCCGCCGCAGCGGTCACCATCTGCATCATCTGGTCGGTTCGTCGGCGATGGTCTACATGGCCGTCACCATGGCGGGCCCGGGGGCGGCGGCCCACGGCGGTCACGGATCGCACACCATGGCCGCGGCCGGGGGCGTCCCGCTGCTGACCGGGCTGCTCCTCGTCTACTACGCCGCCTATGTGCTGCGTTCGGGCGCCCGGCTGATCCCGGTGGCGGCGACGGCGAGCGGTGGCGGAGCGGTGGCGGCCGGCGGGGCGGTGGCCGGAGGAACGGCACCGGGGGGCTGGGCGGCCAGGCCGGAGCTGGCCCTGGCCTGCCGTCTGACCATGGGGATATCCATGTTCGCGATGCTGCTCACCCTGTGAGACAGCGGGCCCGGCAAACCGTGGCGTACGTCACTTGCCGAGCACAGCCATACCCGTGTGTGCCGTGCCCCTCATAGGGTGACGCCCATGTTGGTCTCCCTCGCGCTGCTGCTGCTCGGTGCACTGGCCGCCGTCGTGGCCCCGCGGCTGATGGCGCGGGCCGAATGGCCCGAGCGCGAGCCCGTTGTGGCGCTGTGGGTGTGGCAGTGCGTGGTGGCCGGTGTGCTGATCTCCTTCGCCCTGTCCATGACGTTCAGCGCCGCCGCCGCCTGGCAGGCGGTACGCGGCCATGTCTTCGCGCCCGCGCCGCATGCCGTGGTCGAGGCCTACGCCCTCGGGGCGTACGGGCCCTGGTCGGCCGTGATGGCCGTACTGCTGGCACTGGGCGGGGTGTGGACGGCCGCCATGCTGACCCGCGAGATCCGCCGGGCGCGGCAGCGGCGCAGGCAGCGGCGCGCCGAACTCCTGGTGCGTTCCCCGCTGATGCCCGGCGAGGAGCCCGGCGCGGAACGGCTGGTGGTCCTGGAGGGGGAGCGACCCGACGCCTGGTGGCTGCCTGGTACGGCGCCCCAACTGGTCATCACCACAGCGGCGCTGGGAAGACTGAAGGGCCGTCAGCTCGATGCCGTGCTCGCCCATGAGCAGGGCCACGCTAAAGCACGCCACGACTGGCTGCTGAACTGCTCCGCGGCGCTGGCGTCCGGTTTTCCGCAGGTGCCGGTGTTCGCGGCGTTCCGCGGTGAGATGCACCGGCTCGTCGAACTGGCCGCCGACGATGTGGCGTCACGCCGCTTCGGCCGGCTGACGACCGCTCTGGCGCTGGTCGAACTCAACGAGGACCGGGGCGTGTTCGGCCCGAGCCCGACGCCGGACGCGCAGCTGCCGCTCCGGGTCGACCGGCTGCTGGCCCCCGCCGGGCGGCTCACCGCGGGCCGTCGGCTGCGGCTCACCGCGGCGGCGGCGCTCGTCCCGGCGATTCCCCTGCTGGTCGCGCTCGTTCCGGCGATCAGCGCGCTGGGCTAGCGGCACACCGCCCCCGGCCGCCGGGGCACGTCCGGAGCAGGGACACGACCTCCGGGACACGACCTCCAAAACATGATCTCCGGGACACGGTCTCCGGGCCAGGACATGTCCGGGCCGGGGCGGCGCGAATGGCCCGGCACACCTCGCGTCGGAGAGGATCCCTCCATGCTCTCCTCTCCGCCGCTCCCCCGTCCGGACCGCATCCGCGCCTCTCGGCACGCCCTGCGGGCCGGGACGGTCTGTGCGGTCCTCTTCCTGGCGCTGCTGACCCTGGTGGCCGCGCGGTGGTCTCCGCTGATGAGCCTGGACCGCACGGTCGCCGACGCGCTCCACCGGCGGGCCGTGACGGAGCCCGGCCTCGTCCACGTCAACCGGGTGCTGACGGACTGGCTGTGGGACCCGTGGACCATGCGCGCGCTGATCGCCGTCGCCGTGGTGGGCCTGTGGTGGCGCGGCGCCCGGCTGCTCGCGGTCTGGGTTGCCGCGAGCACCGTGCTCTCCGGCCTGATCCAGCAGGGGATCAAGGCGGCTGTGGACCGCGAGCGGCCCCAGTGGCCCGACCCGGTGGACTCCGCCCACTACGCGGCGTTCCCCTCCGGACACGCGATGACCGCCACGGTGAGCTGCGGGCTGCTGCTGTGGCTGCTGCGGCGCCACGGGACCGGCCCACGGGTGTGGCGGGCGGCCCTGGTGGTGGCTTGGGTCTCGGTGCTCGGGGTCGGTGTCACCCGGCTCTACCTTGGGGTGCACTGGCCCTCTGATGTGCTGGGCGGGTGGCTGCTCGGGGCAGCGCTGGTCGCGTTCACGGTGGCCGGATTCGAACGGTACGGGGTCCGTGAGCACTCTTCGGATGACGCCTGAACAGGCATCCTTGCGGCGCCGTCGGCACATCGGCAAGGATCGGGGCCATGCCGATCAAGGGTGTGCTCTTCGATTTCTCAGGGACGCTGTTCCGGAACGAATCCGTCCGGTCCTGGCTCTCCGCCGCCCTCTCCGAGCGGAAGGTGAGCGTGGACGAGGCCGCCTTCGAGCGGTACGTGCGGGAGCTGGAGGCCACCGGCGCGCTGCCGGGCGGGCCCGCTCCGCAGCGGGTTCCGGAGCACCTGGCGGAGGTCTGGGCCTCCCGTGACAGGAGCGCGGACGCGCACCGGGCCGCGTACACCGGGCTGGCCCGCCAGGTCGCGCTGCCGGATCCCGGGCTGTACGACGCGCTCTACGACCGGCACCGGACGCCGGAGGCCTGGTGCCCGTATCCGGACGCGGCCGAGGTGCTGGGCGCGCTGGCCTCGGGCGACGTCCGGATCGGCGTGGTGAGCAATATCGGCTGGGACCTGCGGCCGGTCTTCCGGGCACACGGTCTGGACACCTTCGTGGACGCGTACGTGCTGTCCTTCGAGCACGGCACCCGGAAGCCGGACGCACAGCTTTTCCACACGGCCTGCACACTTCTCGGACAGCATCCGACGGATGTGGTCATGGTCGGTGACGACCGGCACGCGGACGCCGGGGCCGCCGCGGTGGGCTGCGAGGTGCGGTTCGTGGAGCACGCGCCGCTGGCAGAACGGCCGCACGGGCTGCTGGAGCTCGGATTGGCGCCCGGGGTTGCCTGAGGAACATGTGAGAGATGTCCCTTGCGCGCAATGGGTCTGATAGTCACATCGGGGCCTTAGCCTGGTAGGTATGTCCCCGACTCCGTGCCCGTCCGGCTCCGTGCGTTCCGCCGCAGTGGTGAATGAAGACATTCGCCGGCTGTGGCAGCGCTCGGGCGGACGTCTGTCGCCGGAGGACGAGGAGGAGTACCAGCGGCTGCTGGTCGAGTGGGCCGCGGCCACGGGCGGCGGCAACCGCTCGGCGGCCTGAGCGCCGCCCGCCGGGCATCCGCGCCCATCCTCCGCGCGCCTCCCTGATCCGCCCCCGTGCCGGGTTTCCGGTTCACGGTGCGGCGGCCCGCGTCGCGTCGCACCCTGGAGGCATGACACCTCCCCCGATCGTGATCTTCCGCCCGTCCCCCTCGGGCGGGCGACGCGTCACCGTGCAGCGCGGCGGGCGGGTCCAGATACTCGGCCTCGCGCACTCCGACCACGATGTGATCGTGTTCCTGGAGGGCGCGGGGCTCGACGACCCCGAGCGGATTCTGGACAGCCCCGAGTGGGTCGAGTGGCGGGGCGGCCGGGCGCACCGGTACGAGGCGGCCTGAGACCTCCGGTTCCGGCGGTCCCCGGCGTCGCGGGAGCCACCGGGTCCCGCCGGGTGAGGCACCCGGCGGGACCCGGTGGCGGTGACGCGCGGACCGGCCCGCCCCAACAGCGGACCGGCCGTCGGCTCAGCGGTCGAAGTAGTCCGGCTGCGTCTGGACGTTGAGCTCGTCCGTCCGCACCCGCTTCGCCGGGTCGGTGCGCCGGTCGTCGATCCTCAGGACGTCGAAGCCCTTCTCGATGTCGTTGGAGTAGATGTAGCCGTTGTAGTAGTACGCCGACCAGGGGCCGGCCGTGGTGACCTCGTCCAGGGTGACGGGGCCTCGCTCGAAGTAGCCGATCTCCTTCGGCTTCGAGGAGTCGGTGAAGTCCCAGATCGAGACTCCGCCCTGGTACCAGGCCTGGACCATCAGGTCACGGCCCTTGACCGGGATGATCGACCCGTTGTGTGCGACACAGACCTCGGTGTCGGCCTGCGGGCGGTCGATCTTGAAGTAGCTGCGGAAGACCAGCTTGCGGTGGTCGCCCTTGCCGACGATGTCGTAGATGCCGTCGGCGCCGCGCTTGGGGCCGATCTCCTCGTTGCAGGTGGCGGCGCCACCGCCGCCGAGCTCATCGGTGAAGACGACCTTGTCCGCGCGCTGGTTGAACGTCGCGGAGTGCCAGAAGGCGAAGTTCACGTTGTCCTGCACCCGGTCGATGATCCGCGGGTTCTCCGGGTCCTTGATGGAGAACAGCAGCCCGTCGCCCATGCAGGCGCCGGCGGCCAGGTCCTTGGAGGGCAGCACGGTGATGTCGTGGCAGCCGGTGGTCTTGGACACGCCCGGGTTGGTGGGCGCGCCCGGGTTCCCGCCGTCCGGGAAGAGCACCGGGAAGTTCACGACGCGGGCCTTCTCCGGTGCCTGGCGCGGCACCTTGATGATGGAGATGCCGTCGTGCGGCGGCTGGCAGTCGGGGAACGTCTCGCTCGGCGAGTACGAGGAGACGTACACGTATACGTTCTTGCGCTCGGGGACGATGGTGTGGGTGTGCGATCCGCAGGCGGTCTCGACGGCGGCGACGTACTTCGGATTGCGCTTGTCGCTGATGTCGAAGACCTTCATGCCCTCCCAGGAGGACTTCTCCGTGGCGGGCTGGGTGGTGCTCGCGCACGAGTTGTCGCTGCGCGAGGAGTCCGTCGACAGGAACAGCAGGTTCCCGGAGACGGAGATGTCGTTCTGCGATCCCGGGCACAGGACCTGGGCGACCGTCTTCGGAGACTTCGGGTTGCTGATGTCGAAGATCCTGAAGCCGTCGTAGTTCCCGGCGAAGGCGTACTTGCCCTGGAAGGCCAGGTCGGTGTTCAGCCCCTGGAGCGCGTCCTTCGGGACGTTGGCGACATGGGTGATGTTGCGGCTGTGGATGATCTCGTCCACGCCGGGTATCTCACCGCTCCTGATCGCGGCGGTCGCCTCCGCCTCCTGACTCGTGGAGACCTCGGCCGGGCTCGCCGCCGGGTCTCCCGGGTCGGGGGTGGCGGCCGCGGGTCCGGCCATCAGCAGAGTGGCGAAGAGCCCGGCGGCGGCGGCCGCCACGCCCAGACGTCTGCGCCGCACCGGGGTGGTGTGCAACGGGGTCACTGCGTCCTCCCATGGATCCGAATGTGGTTGACCGGTTCACGGACTCCGGCAGTATCGTCCTTGCCATGGACATCCCAACAGACGGCAACAGGAACGTAATGAAAGTTTCTGAGCGCACCTGTGCGTTGACGTGCTAGTACAGAGCGCAACCAGCCATATATCAACGGAGGTCGCTTTGTTGATTCGTCGTCAGGTCCGCCGGTTCCGCGGACTCGCACTCGCCGTCACCGTGACCGCTGTCGTGCTCACCTCGGCCGGCTGCGACGGAGGAGGCGGCGGCGACGGCTCCAAGGACCGTGCGGCCGGGGGCGGTTCGGTCGTGGCGCCCGGAAAGCCGGGGGAACCCGCGCGTACCCTCTCCGCCTCCCAGGCCGCGAAGGCCGCCGCGGGTGTGGACACCCCCAACTCGGCGGACGTCCGGTACGTGCGCATGATGATCGAGCACCATGCCCAGGCGCTGGTGCTGACCCGGCTGGTCCCCGACCGCTCCGGTTCGGACGCCGTCAAGCGGGTCGCCGAACGCATCACCGCGGCCCAGCAGCCGGAGATCGGTGCGATGAAGGGCTGGCTCAGCCGCCACGGCCGCACGGAACAGGCCGAAGGCCACGACCACACTGCCATGCCCGGCATGGCCACCGACGCCCAGCTGGATCAGCTCCGGGCCGCGAAGGGCAAGGCCTTCGACCAGCTGTTCCTGAAGCTCATGATCACCCACCACCAGGGCGCGGTCACCATGGCGACAGAGGCGCTCTCCGAGGGCAACAACATCCAGGTCGAGGAGATGGCCGACGACGTCGTCGCCCAGCAGACCACCGAGATCAGCCGGATGCGGGCGCTGTCCTCCTGACGGAACACCGCCGTGCGGTGTGCCCGACACCGCGCGGCGGTGGCGCGGGCCCTCAGCCCTCGCCGAGCCGGTCCGCCTGCCGGTTCGCCGCTTCCAGCACCCGGTCCAGCAGCCCGGGGAACAGCGCCTCCAAGTCCGCCCGGCGCAGTCCGTTCATCTTGGCGGTGCCCCGGTAGACCTGCTGGACGACGCCGCTCTCGCGCAGCACCCGGAAGTGGTGGGTGGTGGTCGACTTGGTCACCGGAAGGTCGAACCGGGAACAGGTGAGTTCCTCGTCGGCGGCGGCCAGTTCACGCACCACGCACAGCCGCACCGGGTCCGAGAGCGCGTGCAGCACCGCCTCGATCCTGATGTCCTCACGCGCCGGGTGGGCCAGCGTGCGCGCGCCGACGGCCGGCTCTGTGGCACTGGCAGGGGTCACGGTGGCTCCACATCGTCGCTTCGTCCGGGGCTCCCATAATACGAGATCCGTCGTAGCTTGAGGCCGGTCTCCCGAGGACCGGGGCAATGCGCCTTGACCTGGAGTGCGGTCCAAGTCCTAGCGTCGGGGGATGATCACGAAGCAGCTCAGGATCGGCACCGGATTCGGTGCCCACAGCACGGCAGACGACGTTCTCGCCGGGATCGATCTGACCGGCACGACCGCCCTGGTCACCGGCGGGTACTCCGGGCTCGGGCTGGCGGCCGGCCGCGCTCTCGCCCGAGCGGGAGCACACGTCGTCGTCCCCGCCCGCCGGCCCACGACCGCGCAGCGCGCGCTGCACGGCATCCCCGGTACGGAGGTGTACGCGCTCGATCTGGCGGATCCGCGGAGCGTCCGGTCCTTCGCCGAACGCTTCCTGGACACCGGCCGTCCGCTGGACATCCTCATCAACGGCGCGGGCGTGATGGCCTGCCCGGAAACCCGTATCGGCCCCGGCTGGGAGGCGCACTTCGCCATCAATCACCTCGGCCATTTCGCGCTCGTCCAGCATCTCCGTCCGGCCCTGGCCGCTGCCTCCAGGGGGTCACGGGTGGTGTCCGTGGCCTCGTCCGGTCATTTCCTGTCCGGCATCCGCTGGGACGACATCCACTTCCGCGCCGGGTACGACCGCTGGCTGGCCTACGCCCAGTCCAAGACCGCCAACGCCCTCTTCGCCCGGCACCTCGACGGCCTCGGCTCCGGCCTGGGGCTGCGGGCCTTCTCGGTGCACCCCGGCAGCATCCTCACCCCGTTGCAGCGTCACATCCCTCGCGAGGAGTGGCTCGCGCAGGGCTGGGTGACCCCGGACGGGAAGCCGGCGGCGGGCTTCAAGTCCCCGGAGCAGGGCGCGGCGACGGCTGTGTGGGCGGCGACGTCACCGCTGCTGGAGGGGCACGGGGGCGCCTACTGCCAGGACTGCGACATCGCGGAACCGGCCACCACGGAGGACATGCTCGTCGGCGGGGTCAAGCCCTGGGCCACGGACCCGGAGGCGGCGTCCCGGCTCTGGGAGCTCTCCGCCGGACTCACCGGGCTGGACGCGTTCTGACGGAGAGCGCGGGCGAGTCGCGGGCCGGTGGTGACGGGTCAGGGCAGGTACGGCCAGACGCTTACGCGGTCTCGGCCGACGTGAACCTCGATCCATGACCCGTCGGCGCCGTCCGGGGGCCGGGGGCCGGCGAGGTCGAAAAGGATCAGCGCGCCGCCCATGTCCAGGACGGCCACGCTGTCCTCCGTGAGGCTGAGCCGGCCGCGGAAGACGACGCGGCCGGCGTCCTGCGACAGCCTGGGCGTGGGAGAGGCCGCGGGCCGCGTGTTCGCGGCCCAGGTGATGTCCTCGTCGACGGTCCACTCGACATGGTGCTCGGCGTCCGGCCCGTCCGGGGCGCCGCACCAGTGCACCACGGCGGTTCCGACCGCGCAGTGCACGCGGACCACCGCGGGCGTCGAAGGGAGCTGCCGCACTGTCTCTGTTCTGACCAACACGCGGCCATCCTCCCGGACCGCATCCGCGACTGGACGACTCTGCCGATAAAGCCCCCGTCCGGGTACTCGATGTGCGTGTGTGCCGGCCGCATGCGCGTAAGTCAGCCGCTCAGCAGCTCCGGGTCCTTGGCGAGCGAGGCGAGGCGGCCGCCCGGGTCGGGCACCAGCCTGCGGGTCGACAGGTCGAGGATGCCCGCGACGCCGGTGATCTCCGCCGCCACCGAGCCGTCCTCCTTGAGGATCTGCTGCGCCATCGTGAAGGTCTTGCCCGTCCCGTAGTCGAACCGGCAGGACACCCGTACGCGCTCGCCGCCGCGCAGTTCCTTGCGGAACTTCACCGTGACTTCCAGCGCCACCGGCCCCACGCCGTCGGCCAGCAGCTTCTCCTGGGGAAGCCCGGCGGCGCGCAGCAGCTCCCAGCGTGCGTGCTCGGCGTACTGGAGATAGACGGCCTGATTCAGATGGCCCTGGGTGTCGAGTTCATAGCCCCGCACTGTGACGTCAACAAAGAAGGTCATGGACTTCGCAACAGCCCGGCGTATTCCGGCATTCCCTCACTCCCGGGGCGGGCATGGCGGGACCCGGGGCAACGGGCCGTGCCGCAGCCCTTTACGTACCTGTCATGCCCAGGTAACTTCCTGACCGCAAAAGATTGCAGCAAAATTCAGACAGCTCTTGCTGTCGGATGCACTGCTCGCCCGAACCCCGAGGCGCGTCCGGGTTCTCCGGCGGGACCCGCGGGGTGCTCGATGGGCACCCCGCTCAGCCGTGGCGGCCCCGGTGGCCGTCGCACTCCCCTGGAGAGTCGAATGAAACGCTCCCCCCATCCACGGCTCAGACGCCTCCTGGCAACGGCGGCGGCCGCGGCCGGGCTGCTGAGTCTGCTCACCGCCGTACCGGACCCGGCGGACGCCTCGTCAGCCGTACCCGTGGCGGCCGCCGAGAACACGGCGACGGTCTTCTACTACACCAAGACCCGTGACTGGTCCGCGTACAACCTTCACTACGCGCCCGACGGCGGCTCCTGGACGGCCGTGCCCGGCGTGCGGATGGAGGCCGCGTGCACGGACTGGGTCAAGAAGACCGTTCCGCTGGGCGGTTCGGCGGGACTGGCCGCCACCTTCACCGACGGTTCGGGGGTCTGGGACAACAACTCCGGGAAGAACTACGCGCTGGGGACCGGCGCCATCACCGTCAAGGACGGAGTGGTGGCGCACAGCGACCCGTGCGCCGGAACCGGGCCCGGCGAGGACCCCTCGCCGGGGACCGGGAACAACGCGACGGTCTACTACTCGACCACGACCGTCGGCTGGAGCACCACCAACCTGCACTACCGGCCCGCCGGCGGCTCCTGGACCACCGTGCCGGGCGTCGGCATGGAGCCGGCCTGCACCGGCTGGGTGAAGCGCTCCGTCGACCTCGGCACCGCGACGGAGATGCAGGCCGCGTTCAACAACGGCAACGGGGTCTGGGACAACAACAACGGCAGCGACTACCGCGTCCCCTCCGGGGTCTCCACGGTCAAGGACCGGAAGGTCACCAAGGACGCCCCCGACCCGTGCGTCGCCGAACCGGCGGACACCGAGGCCCCCACCGTCCCCACCGCCGTGAAGGCCGACGCGGACGGCGTCTCGATCGTGCTCACCTGGGAACCGTCCACCGACAACCGGGGGGTGACGAAATATCAGGTCACCCGCACGGGCGGCGGCAAGGGCACGAGGGTGAGCGACGTCGGCTCGACCGTCTTCTCCGACGCGGGCCTGGAGGAGAGAACGGCGTACAGCTACACCGTCAGGGCGGTCGACGCGGCGGGCAACACCTCGGCGCCCTCGACCGCCGCCGAGGCGACCACCGGGACCAGACCGGCGGCTCCGGCCCCCGGCAAGCCGCTGGGCACCGACCCGCGCAAGGACCCGATCTACTTCGTCCTCACCGCCCGCTTCAACGACGGGGACACCGGCAACAACCGGGGCGGCAGCCAGGACGTGAAGTCCGGCAACGCGGCCAACAACGACCCCATGTTCCGGGGGGACTTCAAGGGCCTGGTCAACAAGCTCGACTACATCAAGGGGCTCGGCTTCTCCGCGATCTGGATCACTCCGGTGGTGCTGAACCGGTCCGACTACGACTACCACGGCTATCACGGCTACGACTTCTACAAGGTCGACGGCCGCCTCGAATCGGCCGGTGCCTCGTACCAGGACCTGATCAACGCCGCGCACGCCAAGGGCATGAAGATCTACCAGGACGTCGTCTACAACCACTCCTCGCGCTGGGGTGCCAAGGGCCTGTACACCCCGACCGTCTACGGCGTACGCGACGACCAGTGGAGCTGGTACTACGACGAGAAGAACGAGGGCTTCGAGTACGACGGAGTGAGCGTCGAGACGAAGTCCGGGAAGTCGTACTACAACGGCGATCTGTGGTCCACCGCCGAGCCCTCCGGCAACACCTGCGTCGACTGGGGCAAGCCCACCGGCGGGAAGTCAGCCGAGGGGTACACCATCTACAACTGCCAGTGGCCCAACCCGACTTCCGGCATGTTCCCGAAGATCTACTACCACAACTGCTGGCTCGGGAACTGGGAGGGCGAGGACTCGCGCTCCTGCTGGCTGCACGAGGACCTCGCCGACTTCAACACCGAGTCGGCTCCCGTCCAGAACTACCTGATCGGGGCGTACGACAAGTACATCGACATGGGCGTCGACGGATTCCGCATCGACACCGCCGTGCACATCCCGCGCACCACCTGGAACCGCCGCTTCCTGCCGGCGATCCAGGAGCGCGTCACCCAGCGGTTCGGCGCGGAGGCGGCGAAGAACTTCTTCGTGTTCGGTGAGGTGGGCGCGTTCGTCAACGACAAGTGGAACCGGGGCTCGGTCAACCACTCGGCGCAGTTCTACACCTGGAAGGAGCGTAAGGAGTACGACGCCGACGACACCAAGGCCGCACTGGAGATGTACGACTACGAGGAGAAGCTCGGCACCGGGGCGCAGCCGACGTCGGCCAACGCCTTCCTGGACGGGAACGCCTATCACACGCCCGACCACAGCGAGTTCTCCGGCATGAACGTCATCGACATGCGGATGCACATGAACTTCGGTGACGCCGACAACGCGTACAACAACGGCAAGGACTCGGACGACAGTTACAACGACGCCACGTACAACGTCGTCTACGTCGACAGTCACGACTACGGCCCCAACAAGAGCAGTGAGCGCTATGCGGGCGGCACCGACGCCTGGGCCGAGAACATGGCCCTGATGTGGACGTTCCGCGGCATCCCGACCCTCTACTACGGGTCGGAGATCGAGTTCCAGGCCGGCAAGCGGATCGACTGCGGGCCCAGCTGCCCGCTGGCGACCACGGGCCGCGCCTATTACGGCGACCACCTCGCGGGCACGGTCGAGGCGTCGGACTTCGGCAAGGTGTCCTCGGCCACCGGCGAGGTCGCGAACACCTTGAGCAAGCCACTGGTCAAGCACGTGCAGCGGCTCAACGAGATCCGCCGCGCGGTGCCGGCCCTGCAGATGGGCCAGTACTCCACCGAGGGCATCACCGGCTCGATGGCGTACAAGCGGCGCTACACCGACGCCGCGAGCGGGGTGGACAGCTTCGCCCTGGTGACGGTCACCGGCGCGGCCACGTACACGGGGATCCCCAACGGCACCTACAAGGACGCCGTCACCGGTGACACCCAGGTGGTGGCGGGCGGCAGGCTGAGCGTGGCGGCCCCCGGCAAGGGCAACACGCGGGTCTACGTCCTGGACCTCGGTGGCAGCAACGCGGCGCCGGGGAAGGTCGGTTCGGCGGGACCGTATCTGAAGTAGCGCGACATGCCAGGAGGCCCGGCCGGCGGAAGGTGCGACATCCGCGGGCCGGGCCGTCTCATGGGCGCGGCGGGGTCAGGCCGAGGCGGCCAGGTGCGGGAACCTGAACTCGGTGCGGCTGCGGAAGACCTGGTCCGGGCGGAGCACGGTACCGGGGTGGTCCGGCCGGTTGGGTGAGTCGGGCAGGTGCTGGGTCTCCAGGCAGACGGCGCTGTGGCGTTCGTGGCGGCCGCCGCCGAGAGCGGTGAGGGTGCCGTCGAGCTGGTTGGCGGTGTAGACCTGGATGCCGGGTTCCGTGGTCCACACCTCCATGATCCGCCCGGCGCCCGGGGCGGTGAGGCGGGCGGCCCGGCGCAGGCCCGTGCCGGGCGACCGGAGGATCCAGCAGTGGTCGAAGCCGCCCGCCCTGCGCAGCTGTTCACCGGGGAGCGCGATCCGGTCCCCGACGGTGCGGGGGGTGGTGAGGTCGAACGGGGTGGCGTGCACCGGCGCGGCCGGGCCCTCGGGGATGCCGTCCGCGTCGACGGGGAGGTAGCTGTCGGCGTCCACCTGGAGGGTGTGGCCGAGGATGTCGCCCTTCGCGGCGAGGTCGAAGTAGGCGTGGTTGGTGAGGTTGACGACGGTGGGGCGGTCCGTTGTCGCCGTGTAGTCGAGGGCGAGGGTGCCTTCCGGGCCGAGGCTGTAGGTGACGGTGACGTCCAGCGTGCCGGGGAATCCCATGTCGCCGTCGGGGCTGCGCAGCGTGAGCCGCAGCGTCGCGGCCGTGTCTGTGGCCTCCCCCTCGGCCTGCCAGACGCGGGTGTGGAAGCCCTCGGGCCCGCCGTGCAGGGCGTGTCCCCGGTCGGTGGCGGGGACCTGGTGGTCCGTTCCGTCGAGGGTGAAGCGGCCGTGCGCGATGCGGTTGGCGAAGCGGCCGATGAGGGCGCCGAAGAACGGGTTGTCTCCCGTGTAGTCGGCCAGGCCGGCCAGCGACCGGACGACCGACGCGGGGGCTCCCCCGGTGTCCGGCACGGTGAGACGGTGCAGGATGCCGCCGTAGGTGAGGATCTCGGCGCGGACTCCGCTGCCGGAGTCGAGCGTCCAGACATCGACGTCCGTGTTGCCATGGGCGCCGAACGGTTTGCGGTTCACGGTGGGGCGAGGCATCAGAGGTCCTTGCGAGGAGCGGACGGCCGGGACCGGACTACGATCCGGCCGGCCGGGGGACGGTGGACTCCCGGACGATGAGCCGGTAGCCGGGCCGGGGGCGCCGGGGGGCGGGCGAGGCGTCGCCGGAGAGCCGTTCCACCAGACTGTCGACGGCGAGCCGGGCGATGGCCGCCTTGTCCGGGGCGACCGTGGTCAGCGTGGTGGCGCCGTAGAGGCTCTCCTCGATGTCGTCGAACCCGACGACGGCGACGTCCTCCGGGATGCGCAGACCGCGTTCTGAGAGGGTGCGCATCGCCCCGATGGCGATGAGGTCGTTGTACGCGAACACGGCGTCGGGCTGTTCACCGCGGTCCAGGAGCGCGGCCATTCCGGTGGCGCCGTCCTCGCGGCCGTAGCCGTCGGTGACCACGACGAGCGACTCGTCGGGGGTGATGCCCGCTGCCGCGAGCTCCTCCCGCCAGCCGCGCAGCCGCAGGTGGGCCGGCTGCCGTTCGCGGCCGGTGCGCGAGCCGAGGAAGGCGATCCGCCGGTTGCCCTGGTCGATGAGGTGGCGCACGGCGTCGCGGGAGGCCGCGACGTTGTCGATGGCGATGTGGTCGTAGGGCGCCTCGTACTCGCGCTCGCCCAGCAGCACCAGCGGGGCGGTCTCGGCCCGCGCCATCAGGTCCTCGGTCTCCAGGTGGATGGGGCTGAGGATGAGGCCGTCGATAACATGGGACCGGAAACCCTGGCTGACCAGGAGTTCCTTCTCGCGCAGCCCGCCCGTGTGGTCGACCAGCACGGTGTAGTCGTGCCGGGCGGCCGCGTCGACGACCTCTCCGGCCAGCTCCCCGAAGTAGGGGTTGCCGAACTCGGGGACGGCGAGGGCGATGATGCCCGTACGGCCCTTGCGCAGATGCCGTGCGGTGAGGTTCGGCCGGTAGCCGAGCTCGTCGATGGCCTGCTGCACCTTGGCACGCATCTTCGGTGTGACGTGCTGGTAGTTGTTCACCACGTTCGACACGGTCTTGATGGATACGCCCGCCCGTTGCGCAACGTCCTTGAGGCTGACGCCCACGGCACTCCCTGAATCGACTTGACGCGCGTTGAGGCGCGGTGGCCCGGCTCCGCCGGTTCGGTTCGGCTCGGCCTGTGCCGGGGCCCGGGCCCCGGCACAGGTTCAAGTGGTTCTGCGGCTGCGCGCCAGATAGCGCTGGGCCACGACGACAACGATAAGGAACCCTCCGCTGACCACGGACTGGTACGAGGAGTTCAGCGAGCCGATCTGGTTGATCAGGTTCTGGATGACGGCGAGCAGCAGTACGCCCCAGAGCGTTCCGCTGATCGATCCGGCGCCGCCGATCAGGAGCGTGCCGCCGATGACGACGGCGGAGATCGCGTCGAGCTCCATGCCCACGCCGACGATGGTGACCCCGGACGACAGCCGGGCCGCGTTGAGCGCGCCGGCGAGTCCGGCGAGCAGTCCGCTGAGCGTGTAGACCAGCATCTTGGTACGGGCCACGGGCAGGCCCATCAAGGTGGCCGCGTCACTGCTGCCGCCGACGGCGAAGAGCGTCTGTCCGAACGAGGTGCGCTGGAGGAGGAGACCGCCGACGCCGAAGAGCACCAGGGCGATCAGGATCGGGTAGCCGAAGCCCCAGACGCTGCCCTGCCCGAGCTCGGCGAAGGCGGAGCCCTTGGGGATCAGGTAGGTGGTGGCGCCCTCGTCGGTGATGGCGAGGAGGATGCCGCGGGCCCCCAGCAGGGTGGCGAGGGTGACGATGAAGGGGGCCATTCCGGCGCGGGCGACCAGGAAGCCGTTGAGCAGACCGACGGCTCCGCACGCCACGAGCGGCACGAGCAGTGCGGCCAGGAAGCCCCACTGGGAGGCCCAGGCGGCGAGGACGCCGCCCAGCGCGAAGACCGATCCGACGGACAGGTCGATGCCGCCGGTGATGATGACCATGGTCATGCCGAGGGCGACCACCGCCAGGAACGACGCCTGGACGGTCACGCCGCGGGCGTTGTCCAGGGTGTGGAACGTCGGGTAGATGAACGACGCGACGATCACGACCGTGAGCAGGACCGCGAGCACGCCCTGGCGCTGGAGGAGCTCGGCGAGCCGCTGTCCGAGCGGCGGTGGTGCGCCGGTCACGGGGCCGGCCGTGCCGCCGTCCGTCGGGGCGGGGGTCTTGCGCGGTGCGGGGGCCTGGGCCACCGGTGCGGGTGAGGTTTCGTTCATCGGGACCGACGCTCCCGGGCGACGTAGACGGCGGCGATGATGATGGCCGCCTGGGCGATCTGTGCGGTGGAGTCGGGCAGGTCGTGCTTGACGAGGGTGGCGCGCAGCAGCTGCATGAGCAGGGCGCCGGCGACCGTGCCGAGCACCCGGACGGAGCCGCCGTTGAGCGGGGTGCCGCCGACCACGACGGCCGTGATGGCGGAGAGCTCCATGAGGGTGCCGAGCGAGGAGGGGTCGCTGGCGGTGAGCCGGGCGGTGGCGAGGATGCCGGCCAGTGCGGCCAGCACCCCGCAGAGCACGTACACACCGATCAGTACGCGGCGCACGGGCAGTCCGGCGAGCGAGGCGGCGGACCGGTTGCCGCCGATGGCGACGATCTGGCGGCCGAAGGTGGTGCGCTGGACCAGGAAGGCGACGGCGGCCGCGAGGACGGCGGCGATGAGTACGACCAGCGGGATGCCGAGGAAGGATCCGGTGCCGAGCGAGAGCAGGTCGGGGTTGACGATCTGCTTGAGCTGGCCGTCCGCGATGACCAGGGCCAGTCCCCGGCCGCCGACGAACAGGGCGAGGGTGGCGACGATGGGCTGGAGTCCGACGAGGGAGACCAGCGTGCCGTTGACCGCTCCGACGAGCGCACCGGCCAGCAGTGCCATGACCAGCGCGGGCACCAGTCCGTAGCCGAGGTAGAGCGGCAGGAGCGCGGCGGCCACCGCCATGGTCGAGCCGACGGAGAGGTCGACGCCCTCGGTGCCGATCACCAGGGCCATGCCCAGGGCGACGATGACGATGGGCGCGACCTGGACGAGCTGGGTGCGGAGGTTGTCCGCGGTCATGAAGTGCTCGGTGAAAAGGGCGTTGAAGAGGAGCACCACCGCGACGGCGAGGTACACCCCGTACTCCTGGTACCAGGCGGGGTCGCGCAGCCGCGCCCAGGGGCGGGCGGCGGGGGTGGAGAGTGTGGCCTGGGTCATCGGGGGTCCTCCTGAGCGGCCGGGGCCTTCCCTGCGGGCGCCGGTGAGTGGTCGGCGAGCACTTCGAGCAGATGGCTCTCGGCCACCTCTTCGCCCGCCAGTTCGCCCGCGACCGCTCCGCCGCGCAGGACGACGATGCGGTCGGCGCCCTCGATGAGTTCCTCGATGTCGGAGGAGATGAGGAGGACGGCGAGGCCCTCGCGGGCGAGGTCGTCGATGAGGCTCTGTACCTCGGCCTTGGCGCCGACGTCGATGCCCCGGGTGGGCTCGTCGAGCAACAGCACCTTGGGTTCCAGGCAGAGCCAGCGGGCGAGCAGTACCTTCTGCTGGTTGCCGCCGGAAAGCTCGCCGACCTTCTGTTCGGGGCTCGCCGCCTTGATCCGCAGCCGCTTCATGAAGATCTCGACGATGCGGTCCTGCTTGGCGCGGGAGACGATGCCCGCACGGGAGAGGCGCGGCATCGCGGCCAGCACGATGTTCTCGCGCACCGAGAGTCCGGGGACGATGCCCTCGGCCTTGCGGTCCTCGGGGAGCAGGCTGATGCCGGCGCGGATGGCCGCGGCGGAGGAGAGCCGGCGCAGGGTGCGTCCGCCGATCCCGATCTCACCGGAGTCCAGGCCGAGCGCACCGGCCAGGGCCTTCGCGGTCTCGCTGCGGCCCGAGCCGAGGAGTCCGCCGAGGCCGAGCACCTCACCGGCGTACAACGACAGTGATATGTCGTGGAGCTGGTGGTTGCGGGAGAGGCCGGAGGCGGTGAGTACCGGGGTGCGCGAGGCGTCGTGGCCCTCGGAGCCGAAGCTGGTCACGCCGGAGCGGCGGACCTCCGCCATGTCGCGGCCGAGCATCATGGAGACGAGCTGCATGCGGTCGAGGTCCGCCAGGTCGCCGGTGTGGATGTGGCGGCCGTCGCGGAGCACGGTGACGCGGTCGCAGATCCGGTAGAGCTCGTCCATGCGGTGGCTGACGTAGAGCACCGCGATGCCGCGTGCGCGCAGGTCCTCGATGACCCGGAAGAGGGTCTCGACCTCGCGCGGCTCCAGCGAGGAGGTGGGCTCGTCCATGATGACGACCTGGGCGTTGACCGAGACGGCTCGGGCCAGCGCGACCATCTGCTGGGTGCCGATGCCCAGGGTGTGCAACGGCCGCTTGGGGTCGACGCGGACGCCGAATCCGTCGAGGAGTTCGGTGGTCTCACGGTTCATCCGGGAGAAGTCGATCAGGCCGAAACGGTTCTTCGGCTCTCGCCCGAGGAAGATGTTGCGCGCCACGCTCATCAGCGGGACGAGGTTCACCTCCTGGTAGATCGTGGAGATGCCGGCCTGCTGCGCCTCGAACGGGCGGCCGAAGGCGACCTGATCCCCGGTCAGCCGCAGCTCGCCCTCGTCGGGCTGGTACACCCCGGTCAGTACCTTGATCAGGGTGGACTTTCCGGCTCCGTTCTCCCCCACCAGTGCGTGGGTCTCCCCGGCGCGCAGGGAGAAGGAGACGCCGTCCAGGGCGACGACGCCCGGGAATCGCTTGCTCACCGCGCGGGCTTCGAGGACGGCCGCGGCCGGTGCGGCGGCGTCCGACGCGCCGGCGGCCTCCTTCACGAGGGGGCCGGGCGAGGGTGCCTCCTTCGCGTCGGCGGCCGGCTCCGGCGGCTGCGGTACTGCTTCGGGTGGTGCCATGGCTGGTCTTGGCCTTCCGCTCTTCCAAGGGTGTGGGCCCGGTGGCCGCCGTGACGGGTGGGAGCGTCACGGCGGCGGTGCCGCGTCGGGGGCGGTGCGGGCCGGTCGGGACGCGTACGGATCGGTACGCGTCCGGCCCCGGCCCGGCGAACTCCCCCACGGTTGCTGGGGCGTGTCCGCGAAGTCGCGTCGTCCGCCCGGAGGGCGGGCGGGACTTCGCGGACACGCCCTACGGGCAGGTGGAACCGGTGACGGTCAGAACGCGCCGCCGAGCGAGGCCTTGGCGTTGGACTCGTCGTAGGCACGGTCGGAGATGATGACGTTCTCCGGGATCGACTCGCCGCCGTAGAACTTCTGGGCGGTCGAGAAGGCCAGCGGGCCGAAGCGCGGGTTCGACTCGATGACGGCGTTGTACTCGCCGTTGACCAGGGCCTGGACGGCGTTGCGGGTGCCGTCGACGGAGACGATCTTGACGTCCTTGCCGGGCTTCTTGCCCGCGGCCTTCAGCGCGGTGAGCGCACCCAGTCCCATCTCGTCGTTCTCCGCGTAGACGGCGGTGATGTCGGGCTTGGACTGGATGAGCTGCTCCATGACCTGCTGGCCCTTGTCGCGGGCGAACTCACCGGTCTGCTGGGCGACGATCTGCAGGCCGGGCGCCTTGGCCTTGAGCTGGTCGACGAAGCCCTTGGTGCGGTCGGTGGTCGTGTTGTTGCCCGAGGTGCCGAGCAGGATGGCGACCTTGCCCTTGCCGCCGGTCGTCTTGATCATCGCGTCGGCCGCGCGCTTGCCCTGCTCGACGAAGTCGGAGCCGAGGAAGGACACGTAGTCCTTGCACGCGGTGGAGTTGAGCTTGCGGTCGATGGTGAGGACCGGGACCTTCTTGGCGGCGGCGGCCTTCAGCGCCGGCTCCAGGCCGTCGGAGTTCAGCGGGGCGACGATGAGGAACTGGGCGCCCTGCGACAGCATGTCCTGGATGTCGCTGATCTGCTTGGACAGCTGCGACTGGGCGTTGGTGGTGAGCAGCTTCTTGACACCGACCTTCGCCGCCTCGTCCTTGATGGACTTGGTCTCGGCGATCCGGAACGGGTTGGCCTCCTTCTCCGACTGGGAGAAGCCGACCACCGCGTTCTTCAGGTCCAGCTTGGGCGCCCCGTAGCTCTGCAGCGAGCAGCCGGAACCGGAGGAGGACTCGGGGGACTTGGCCTCCTGTGCGCCCTGGCTGCTGTCAGCGCTCGCGTTGTCCGAGCCCTCCGACTTGGAGCAGCCGGAGGCGGCCAGCGTGGCGGTGGCGGCGAGGAGGCAGGCCACGGCGAGGGTACGGGTTCGGCGCTGGATCATCATGCGCGGGAGCTCCTTGGCGGGTTGACGGCACACCGGCGGGCGTGCGGTCGGGCATGGCTGGACGACGCATCGGCCGCGCGGCGGCTGATGTCACTGCATTCCTCACGACCCCCGTCATGCTTCGCGGGGGTGGTCCCCAGCTGCACGAACTGCGGTCGTGAAAGCCTGCGCGGCCTCTCGGCGGCTCGGTTTACAACGTTATATAGGCGGCGTGGCACGGGCGGCAAGAGCGTTGTCGATGCGTTTCCAAAATGTGTCGGAGCCGACCGGGGCGAAATGACGGCCACCGGGCCCCGGTTACTGCCGCAACCCTGGACAGCCGCACGAGGCCCGTGCTGTCATACCGCCGGTAGCCAAATTTCCAACGTTGCAAGCACCGGGCCGCGCAGCCCTTCCGGCCGCGACGGCGCTTCTCGCCATGCACGCGCTCCGGCTCCCCCCGGTCCGCCGCGTCATGACGGCCCCACACGTGTCATGTGCCTTCCCCGAGCCGGAGCCCCGCACGGCCGGCAGAGAGCAGGAGCCCCCTCCATGCCCCTGAACCGCAGACAACTCATGGCAGGCGCGCTGGCCACGGCCGCCGCCGCCACGGCGGCGAACGGCCGCTGGGCCACCACCGCGACCGCGGCCGAACACCGGGTGAAACCGGCCCACGGCGGTCACTACTCCCCCAACGCCGCGCCACTGCACCCGACGGCGTTCCTGAAACTCCCGCCGGGCCGGGTCACCGCACGCGGCTGGCTGGCCGGACAGCTGAAACTCCAGCTGGACGGTCTCTGCGGCCGGTACGAGGAGTTCTCCCACTTCCTCGACTTCGCCGCCACCGGCTGGGTCCGCCCCGAACTGGGCGGCTGGGAGGAGGTCCCGTACTGGCTGCGCGGCTACACCGACCTCGCGATCGTCACGGGTGACGCCACGGCGCTGGCGGCGGTGCGCCGCTGGTTCGACGCGATCCTCACCACCCAGCAGTCCGACGGCTTCTTCGGCCCGAAGTCGCTGCGTACGTCGTTGAACGGCGGCCCGGACTTCTGGCCCTTCCTGCCGCTGGTCCAGGCGCTGCGCTCCTGGCAGGAGTACACCGGCGACACCCGGATCATCCCGTTCCTGAGCAAGTTCTTCCGCTACATGAACGCCCAGGGGCCGGGCGCCTTCAACACCAGCTGGATCGCGCTGCGCTGGGGCGACGGGCTGGACAGCGTGTTCTGGCTCTTCAACCGCACCGGCGACACCTTCCTCCTCGACCTCGCCGACAAGATCCACGCGAACGGCGCCGACTGGGGCGACAACCTGGTCAACCCGCACAACGTGAACATCGCCCAGGGCTTCCGCGAGCCCGCCCAGTACGCGCTGCGCAGCGGCTCGGCCCAGGACACCCGGAACACGTACGGGACGTACGGCAAGGCCATGGACCAGTACGGGCAGTTCCCCGGCGGCGGCTTCGCCGGGGACGAGAACGCCCGCCCCGGGCACGGCGACCCCCGGCAGGGCTTCGAGACCTGCGGAATCGTCGAGTTCATGGCCAGCCACCAGCTGCTCACCCGGATCACCGGCGATCCGCTGTGGGCCGACCGCTGCGAGGAACTGGCCTTCAACTCGCTGCCCGCGTCGCTCGATCCCTCGGGCAGGGCGATCCACTACGTCACCAGCGCCAACAGCGTGGATCTGGACAACGTCCCCAAGAAGGACCGGCAGTTCCAGAACGGCTTCGCCATGCAGGCGTTCCTGCCGGGCGTCGACCAGTACCGCTGCTGCCCGCACAACTACGGCATGGGCTGGCCGTACTTCACGGAGGAGCTCTGGCTCGCCACCCCCGACGGGGGCCTCGCCGCCGCGATGTACGCCGCCTGCGAGGTCACCGCCAAGGTCGCCGGCGGCACCGAGGTCACGTTCACGGAGGAGACCGGCTACCCGTTCACGGACTCGGTCACGCTCACCCTGAAGGCGCCGGGGCAGCTGCGCTTCCCGCTGGTGCTGCGGGTGCCCGCCTGGTGCGACGCCCCGGAGATCAAGGTGAACGGGCGCCGGGTGGACGCCCCGGCCGGTCCCGCCTTCACCCGCGTCGAACGCACCTGGGCCGACGGTGACAGGGTGACCCTGCGTTTCCCGCAGACGACCACCGTCCGCACCTGGGAGCAGAACCACCACTCCGTCAGCGTCGACCGGGGCCCGCTCACGTACTCGCTGCGGATCGGTGAGGAGTACCGCCGCATCGGCGGCACCGATCAGTTCCCGGAGTACGAGGTGCACGCCACCGGTCCGTGGAACTACGGGCTCGTCCTGGACGGGCGGAAACCGGCCGCCTCGCTGCACCACCACACCGTGCGCCACGTCAGGGACGACAACCCCTTCACGCTGGACGGCACCCCGCTGACCATGACCGCACGGGCCCGCCGGATCCCGGAGTGGACGGCGGACGGCGAGCATGTCGTCACCCCGCTCCAGGACAGCCCCGCCCGCAGCGCCGAGCCGGTGGAGGAGGTCACGCTCGTCCCCATGGGCGCGGCGCGGCTGCGCATCACCTCGTTCCCGACCGCCGGTCCGGACGGGACGCCCTGGCTCACCAACGGCTGGTACCGCATCCGCAACCGGCACTCCGGGAAGGTGCTGGGCGTCGACAACATGTCCACCGCCGACAGCGCCCACGTCGTCCAATTCGGTGACACCGGCACCGACGACCACCTCTGGCAGTTGGTTCCCGAGGGCGACGGCTGGTACCGCGTCCGCAACCGCAACTCCGGGAAGGTCCTCGGCGTCGACAACATGTCCACCGCCGACAGCGCCCACGTCGTCCAATTCGACGACAACGGCACCGACGACCACCTCTGGCAGCTGGTTCCGGACGGCGACGGCTGGTACCGCGTCCGCAACCGCAACTCCGGCAAGGTGCTGGGCGTCGACAACATGTCCACCGCCGACAGCGCCCACGTCGTCCAATTCGGTGACACCGGCACCGACGACCACCTCTGGCAGCTGGTCTGACCCCCTGACCGTTCCCCCCGCACCGCTCCCCGCGCCACCCGGCGCGGGGAGTTTCCCCGTACCGGGGCAGCCCCCCGGCGAAGGAGACGAACCGATGAGCCGCTTACGTGTTCCGGGCCGCAGGCCATGGTGGAGACGGACGATCGCCACCACCGGACTGCTGGCGCTGGTGGCCACCGCCCTGGTGGGAATCGGCACGGCACCGGCCGGCGCGGCGTCCTGGACGCCCAAGCCCGCCCCCATGACCACGCCCTGGACGAGCCAGGTCCCGGTGGACAAGCCGCTGCCCGAGTACCCGCGCCCGCAGCTCACCCGGCCCGACTGGGCCAACCTCAACGGCATCTGGGACTTCGCCGTGACCGGCCGCGACGCCGGGCAGCCCGCGTCGTTCACCGATCAGATCCGGGTGCCGTTCGTCGCGGAGTCGGCACTGTCCGGCATCCAGCGGAAGATCACCGAGAACGACAAGCTCTGGTACAAGCGCACCTTCACCGTGCCGTCCGACTGGAACGGGCGCCGGGTCGAGCTGAACTTCGGCGCGTCCGACTGGCAGACCACGGTCTGGGTCAACGGCACCCAGGTCGGCGCCCACAAGGGCGGCTACGACTCGTTCGGGTACGACATCACGCCGCAGCTCAACGGCGGTACGAACACCGTCGTGGTCTCCGTCTACGACCCGACGCAGACCGGCGGGCAGGCCGTCGGCAAGCAGCGCATCAACGACGTGCAGCCGCATAGCGGCGGCGGGATCTTCTACACCGCGGCCTCCGGCATCTGGCAGACCGTCTGGCTGGAACCCGTCGCCGCCGCGCACATCACCCGCCTCGACATGACCCCCAACCTGGGCGACAGCACCCTGCGGGTGAAGGTGCAGGGCGCGTCCGCGTCCGGCCGCAGCGCCCGGGTCACCGTCTCCAGCGGCGGGACCGTCGTGGGTACGGCAACCGGGACCGTCGGCTCCGAGATCTCCGTAGCGGTGCCCAACGCGCATCTGTGGACCCCGGAGGACCCGTTCCTGTACGACGTGAAGGCGGAACTGCTCGACGGCTCGGCCGTCACCGACTCGGCCGGCAGCTATACGGGCATGCGGTCCATCGCCGTGGCGAAGGTCGACGGCGTGCTGCGCCCGGTCCTCAACGGGAAGTTCGTCTTCCAGACCGGCACCCTGGACCAGGGCTACTGGCCGGACGGCATCTACACCGCGCCGACCGACGCCGCGCTGAAGTCGGACCTCCAGGCCCACAAGGACCTCGGGTTCAACATGGTCCGCAAGCACATCAAGGTCGAACCGCAGCGCTGGTTCTACTGGGCGGACAAGCTGGGTCTGCTGGTCTGGCAGGACATGCCCGCCATGGACACCGGCAAGAGCCCCGACTCCGCCGCCCGCACCCAGTGGGAGTCCGAGTTCCACGCGATCATCGACCAGCACCGCAGCTCGCCCTCGCTGGTGATGTGGGTGGACCAGAACGAGGGCTGGGGCCAGTACGACCAGGCCAGGATCGCCAACGAGGTGAAGGCGTACGACCCGACCCGGCTGGTCAACAACATGAGCGGGGTCAACTGCTGCGGCTCCGTGGACGGCGGCAACGGGGACGTGGTCGACAACCACATCTACGTCGGCCCCGGCAACACCGCCCCGACCGCGACGAGAGCCGCGGTCCTCGGTGAGTTCGGCGGCCTCGGCTACAAGGTCCCTGGACACGAGTGGTTCCCCGGCGGCGGCTTCAGCTACGAGGACCAGCCGAGCGTCTCCGCGCTGAACAACCGGTTCGTCGGACTGCTCGACAGCATCCGGGTCGGCCAGCTGCCCGCGGGCCTCTCCGCCTCCGTCTACACCGAGATCACCGATGTGGAGAACGAGGCCAACGGGCTGCTCACCTACGACCGTCAGGTCGTCAAGGTGGACACCGCCCGGGTGAAGGCCGCCAACCAGGCCCTCATCGACGCCTCACGGAACCCCGCTCCCCCGGTGACCCTGCCCACCGGGCAGTACAAGTCGCTGCGCGTCACGACGCCCGGGTACACCAACAAGTACCTGCGCCATCAGGAAGCGCTCGCCTTCACCGAGGTCGTCGACAGCGGGAGCAGCGCGCTGCTGAAGAACGACGCCACGTGGAAGATCGTCACCGGGCTCGCCAACAGCAACTGCTACTCGCTGGAGTCCCGCAACTATCCCGGCGAGTACCTGCGGCACCGGGACTTCCGGGTCCGACGGGACGCCAGTGACGGTTCGGCGCTGTTCAAGGCCGATGCCACCTGGTGCGCGGTCGCCGGTTCCGGCGGGGTGCGGCTGTCCAGCGCCAACCTGCCGGGCAGCTATCTGCGCCACATCGACTCGGAGGTGTGGCTGGCCACTCCGGGCGGCACCCACGCCTGGGACAACCCCGCCACGTTCACCGAGGACACCACCTGGGCGGTCGAGGCGCCCTGGGCTCCCTGACCTGCTCCTGGGCACGGTCCGCAGCACGCCGACGGCCCGGCCGTGACGCATGAAAGCGTCGCGTCCGGGCCGTCGGTCCGTCCTCGGCGGGTGCGCTAGCGCGGCTCACCGGCCGGGGCGAGGTACGTGTGCAGCAGCGCCGTCCGGCCGTCGGCCGTCGTCCAGTCGCCCTCCCGGCTGGAGACGAGCCGCCAGCCGGCGCGCTCGTAGAGCCGGACGGCGGCGGTTCCGCCGTCCTCCACCTCCAGCACCGGCCGCAGGCCGTCGGCTGTCGCGGCGGCCACCGCGGTCGCGAGCAACGCTGTGGCCACCCCGCTCCGCCGGGCCGACGCCGTCGCGAACAGCCGTGACACCGAGGCCAGTGCGTCCGGTGGGAGCCCGACCTCGGCCGCCATGGCATGCCCGGTCCGGGTCAGCGCGACATGCCCCAGGACGTCGGGGCCGTCCCAGGCCGCCCAGACGTCGAGCAGCCCCTCGGGGGTCAGCCAGCCCGCCGGGTCGTCCGGCCACCGGGCCGGGTAGCGGTCCGCCTCGTACACCGTGGCCAGTGCCTCGACGCAGGCCTTCAGCTCGTCGTCGCGGCGGCGACGGATCTCCGGATCATCCATCCGCCGATCCTCACACGACGCCCGGCCCCGGCCGGCTGCCGGGGCATGCCGCTGCCTGCCGTCGCACGGGTGCGAGGGCAGGCAGCGGGTCACCGTACCGGACCTGCTACGGCTGTCCGGCGTCGTGCAGCGCGCTCACCTCGTCGGCGGTGAGGGCCTTGTCGTACACCCTGACCTGGTCGATGGAGCCGTTCCAGAAGTCGCCCTTCTCCCCGGCGTACTGCCCGCGGCCCACCGACAGGGGGCCGGTGCTCACGTCGGCGGGACCGGCCGGTGCGGTGGCCGCGAGGCTGCCGTCGACGTACAGCTTCAGCTCGTCGCCCGCGCGCACGCCCACCAGGTGGTACCACTTGCCGGTCTCGGGCGTCATCTCCGCCCGCGCGCGCTTGCCGCCCGGCGTGCTGAAGGCGAACGCGCCCTGCCCGTACTGGAGATAGAACGGGTTCTCCGTGCGGCGGCCGTCCTGGCTGACCGCCGTCGCGTAGTTGCCGGGCAGCGCGTCGAGCGAGGCCCAGGCGGAGACGGTGTAGTCGCCGGTGGTGTCGACGGCCGGGCCCGCCGTCTGGGCGTACTGGCCCGCGCCGTCGAACTTCAGCGCGGAGCCCTGGACACCGCGCGTCCAGGTGGTGCCGGCGGAGAGGGTGAGCGGGAGCCGGTTGGGGCCCTGGTCGGCGGCCTTGGTGCCCTTGCCCTCGTCGAGGTTCCAGGCGGCGCCGCCCTTCACCTCGTCGCGGTGGCCGGCGTTCGCACCGGCCGCGATGACCTGCTGGTTGATCTGGCGGACCTTCTTCGGGTCGACCTTGATCTCGCGCCGGTCGTAGGTGTAGAGACCGTTCAGCTCGTTCTCCAGGTCGCTGACCTGGGTGTACACCGAGCCGGACAGTTCGGCGCCGGCGGCGGCGAGGTAGTACGTCCGGGTGTTGTCGACGTACTTGGCGGTGAGGGCGTCCTTGTCCGCGACGCCGCTGTAGATCGCCGCGGGCGCGCCCGGCCACATGTGCCCGGGGCTGCGGAGGGTGAAGCCGCCGTGCTCGCCGTCCATGGCCGCCCGGTCGTCCGGGAAGGGTGCCTCGTTGTTGAGGTAGTCGTGGTGGTCGATGATGTCGCCCTTGCCCGAGTCACCCTTGGACGAGCAGCAGTTGACTCCGCTGTGCGCGTTGACGACACGGGACGGGTCGGCGGCCTTGACGGACTCGGCGATCTTGCCGGTCTCGGTGCGGTCCCATTCGCCCCAGCCCTCGTTGAAGACGATCCAGCCGCCGATCGAGGGCGAGTTGTGCAGCTGCTCCATCATCTGCTTGCCCTGCGAGAGGAAGGCCTGCTGACCCTTCTCACCGGTGATGTCGGAGGAGACGAAGTCCTGCCAGACCAGCAGTCCGAGCTGGTCGGCGTGGTAGTACCAGCGTGCCGACTCCACCTTGATGTGCTTGCGCACGGCGTTGAAGCCGAGCTCCTTCTGTGCCTTCAGATCGAAGGTCAGCGCGGCGTCGCTCGGCTGGGTGTAGAGACCGTCGGGCCAGAAGCCCTGGTCCAGCATGGCGAGGGAGTAGAACGGCTTCCCGTTGAGCACCAGCTTCTGGTAGCCGCCGACCTTCTGGATGCCGAGGGAGCGCATCCCGAAGTAGCTGGTGACGGTGTCCTTGGAGCGGCCGTCGGTGAGGCTGACCCGGAGGTCGTACAGGTACGGGTCGTCCGGGGTCCAGAGGTGCTGCTTCTTCACCGGCAGGCTCAGCGCCTGGTTGGCCGGTCCGGAGACCGTGCCGACGACCTTGCCCTTCTTGTCGCGGGCGACGGCGGTGATCCGCGCACCGGCCGAGGCCTGCGCGGAGTTGACCTTCAGGGCCAGGGTGCCCTTGTCGATGTCGGGCGTGGTCGTCAGGGAGTCGACGGAGGCGGGGGCCACCGGCTCCATCCAGACGGTCTGCCAGATGCCGGAGGACGGCGTGTAGACGATGCCGCCGGGGTCGCGGGACTGCTTGCCCTTCGGCTGGTCGTCACCGGTGGTGTCGGTGACGGCGACGACGATCTCCTGCGGGCCGCTGCCCTTGACCGCGTCGGTGATGTCCGCGCTGAAGGACGTGTAGCCGCCGGTGTGCTCGGCGACCTGCTTGCCGTTGACCCAGACGGTGGCCTGGTAGTCGACGGCACCGAAGTTCAGCTTCAGCCGGTTGCTGTCGCCCTTGCCGTGCTTGTCACCCTTCACGGACCAGTTCTTCGGCACCGTGACGAGCTTGCGGTAGAACATGTGGTCTTCGTGGCGCTCCAGGCCGGAGAGCTGCGACTCCACGGGGAAGGGCACGGTGATGCGCTCACCGAGCTTCTTCCCGAAGACGGGCTTCTCGCCGGCCTTGGCCCCGGCGAACTCCCACGGCCCGTTGAGGTTCTTCCAGTCGTCACGGACCTGCTGCGGCCTGGGGTACTCGGGCAGCGGGTGGTTACGGTCGAGCTTGTCGCCCCAGGTCGTGGTGAGGCGGTGCGTGGACAGGTTCTTCGCGGTGCGGCTGATCTGGGGAACGGCCTTGCCGCCCACCGTGAGCCCGGCCTTGCCGTCGTACGCGACCCGGACCTGCTGGTCCTGCTGCACGGGGGCGGTCAGGGTGACGAGCAGCGCCTTGGCGTTGCCGGGCACGCGGGCGACGGACTTCACGGGGATCGGCGAGGTGTCCGCCTCCAGCGTGAGGTGGTCCTTCACCGAGGAGTAGGCGCCGACCTTGTCGTCGAACGCCAGCTGGAGGCGCTGTCCGTCGCTCGGGACGCTCAGTCCGACCGGGTAGACCTCGAAGTCGGCCGGCGGGGTGAAGGCGGACTCCGGGACGATCTGCTTGGCGAGCTTCGCGCTGGACCAGCGCAGGAACATGTTGGCGCCGCCGGTGTCCTGGAACATCTCCAGCTTGAACTCGTGCGTCTCGCCCGCCTTGAGCGCGATCGGCTCGCTGGTCTGCTCGTTGTCCCAGTCGGGCTCCCAGTGGTCGATGACCACCTTGCCGTCGATGTAGAGCCGGAAGCCGTTGTCGCCGCTCGCGGCGAAGGTGTAGTCGCCGTCCTCGGGGGCCGTGATGCCGCCGGTCCAGCGGGCGGTGGTGTTCTCGGTCTGCCCGGTGGTGGACTCGAACGTGCCGGTGAGACCGGGGAAGTTGATCTGCGGGTCGAGGGCGACCCCGCCGAGCTTGGCGAAGTCCCGCGCGCCGGGCGCGGACATGCTGTAGTACTCGCCCTTCAGCCCGTGGACCTCGGTGGCCGGGTCACCGGCCTTGAACGTGGTCGCGGAGGCGGCGCCGGCGGCTGCGGCGGGGGTGGCCGCGACGGCCGGGACCAGGGTGGCACCGGCGGGGATCAGCAGCGCGGCGGCACAGACCGCCGTTCGGAACAGAGCGCGGGGGCGGGGCATTTGTCGTCTCAAGGCGTCGTCCTGTCGAGAGAGCTAGAAGTGCCTCGAACCTGTGAGGCACGGCACACAATCGAACATTCAGCCACAGCAACAAACGTAAAACAACAGTCATGCACAGGGAATTTTCAACGATAGAAAGACCGGCCGCCGCACCCGGTGCCGGATCGCCGCGCCCCGTTCGCGGCGATCCGGCACGGGGTCACCGGCCTGTCAGCGCGGCAGCCCCGAAGTGGCTGTCGCCCAGCTGGTGTTGGGCTCACCGGAGAGCCTGAAGGCCAGCGTGCCGCCCCTGGTGAGCAGGCTCGTGTCCGTCCATGAGCGGTCGCTGCGCCTGCCGTTGACCGTCACCGCGTCGATGTACGCGTGCGCGGCGTCGGCGGCCGGGGCGGTGAGGGTGATGTCCCTGCCGTGCGGCCGGTCGATCACCGCCTTCGGGAACAGCGGGGCGCCCAGCAGCATCGCGCCGCCGCCCGGCGACTGCGGGTACAGCCCCAGCGCGGAGAAGACGTACCAGGCGGACATCGTCCCCAGGTCGTCGTTGCCGGGCAGACCGCGCGGGCCCGTCCCGTACACCGTGTTCAGGATCTCGCGGACGGTCGCCTGGGTCTTCCACGGCTGACCGAGCGCGTTGTAGAGCCAGGGGGCGTGGATGCCGGGCTCGTTGGTCGGGTCGTAGCGCACGGAATCGCCGCCCTTCACCGACCAGGAACCGTCCGCCTTGTGGAAGAAGCCGTCGAGGCGCCGCGCCGCGACGTCCCGGCCGCCCATCGCCGCCGCCAGCCCCTGGACGTCCTGCGGCACCATCCAGGTGTACGTGGCGCTGGTGCCCTGTGCGAAGCCGAGGTCGCTTCCCGGACTGAACGGGGAGACCCAGGAGCCGTCGAGGTTACGGGCCTGGATGTAGCCGTCGGTGCCCGCGCCGTCCGTCGCGTCGGGGTTGAACACGTTGCGCCACCAGCCGCCGCGCTCCTTGAACGCCTTGGCCTCCTTGTCCCGGCCGAGCAGCGCGGCCCAGCGGCCGAGCGCGTCGTCGGCGACCGCGTCCTCCAGGGTCTCTGCGGCTCCGCCCCAGCAGTGGCAGACGTCCTGCGGCGCGTAGTGGGACTCCAGGTACTGCGCCAGGTTGGGCCGCTGGCCGGTGCACTGCCCCGGGCAGCCGGCGTCCGAGAGGCCGTCGTCGACGGGGACGGTCGCCTGGCGGGCCAGCGACTCGTAGGCGCCCTCGTAGCCGAAGTTCCGCACCCCCATGGCGTAGAACGTGGCGAGGGTGGCCGCCGTGGGGTCACCGGTCATGACGTGGGTCGCGCCGTTGATGTGCACCCAGCGGTCCCACACACCGCCGTTCTGCCGGGCGAAGTTGTACAGCGACTGGGCGAAGTCCCCGGCGATGTCCGGTTTCAGCAGGGCGAGCAGCTGTATCTGTGCCCGGTACTGGTCCCAGCCGGAGAAGTTGCTGTACTGCGCCCCCTGTCCGCGCTCGATCCGTTGCGGTTTGCCGTCCATGCCCGGGTAGCGGCCGTCGGTGTCGCTGATGATGTTGGGCTGCATCAGCGAGTGGTACAGCGCGGTGTAGAAGGTGGTGCGCTGCGCCTCTGTGCCGCCTCCGGTGCGTACGGAGTTCAGCTCCTTGTCCCAGCTCCGGCTCGCGGCGGCCGCCACGTCGGCCACGCCCGCGTGCGGGGCGATCTCGTCACGGAGGTTGGCCTCGGCGCCGGCCAGGCTGACGTAGGAGATGCCGATCCGCATGTGGACGTCGTTGTCGGAGGCGGTGTCGAAGCCGACCCAGCCGCCCGATCCGCGCCCGGCCCGGTCCGCTCCGGTGGCGTAGCCCTCGCCGCCGCTGCCGGAGGTCGACCCCGGGGCGAGCGTGCCGTCCTTCCAGGTGCCGGTGGTAGAGAAGGCGCGGTCGAAGGAGGCGCTGAAGTAGAGCCGGTAGTAGCTCTTGCGGTTGTTGGTACCGCCGTTGGCCCGTCGCCCGCAGAACGCGCCGGTGAGGACGGAGCCGGTGACCTTGCGGTGCGCGGTGTCGATGTCGACCTGGGCGTCCTCGCTGCCGTTGAGCGAGTTGGAGACCCGGAAGAGGAGGCTGGCGGGCTTCCCGGCGGGGAACGAGAAGTCGGCCACCCCGGCCCGTCGGCTCACGGCGAGGTCGGCCCCGGCACCGGAGTCCAGGCCGACGGTGTAGCGGCCGGGGACGGCTCGTTCGTCGTCGTGGGAGAAGTCCGAGGCGTAGACGGCGTCCTTGGTGTCGGCCGACGGCGAGGAGGTGACGTCCCCGACGAACGGCATGATCGGGATGTCACCGGCCGCGCCCGGGTCGCACCCGGCGCCGTTGACGTGGGTGAGGCTCAGCCCGCGCAGCCGGGTGGTGTCGTACTGGTACCCGTTCGCGGCTCCGGTGCTCGTCTGGTCGCCCTTGGTGCTCGTGGGCGACCAGGCGATCATGCCGTTCGGGAGGGTGGCGCCGGGAAAGGTGTTGCCGCCGTTCGCGCTGCCGATGAGCGGGTCGACGTAGGCGGTGGGGCGGGTCGCGGGGGCGGCGGCTTCTGCTGCCGGGGGCAGCACTGCGGCGGCGAGTGCTCCGGTGACGAGCACGGCGGCTGTCCGCGCGGTGAGGCGCCGGGCCACGGGCAACGGTCTGGTGGGCATGTCGCGGTACCTTCCAGGGAGTTCGGACAACGTTGTCTTCGTCCGGGGTCCGGCCGGGGACAACGGTGATCGATTCGCGGCCGAGCGTAGATCCCTGCGGCGCGGGAGGGAATGCCCCAGCCGTCATCCCCGGTGAACGCGCGGTGAACGGTTGCCGTGTCGCTCCACGCGCGCGTCCGCCCTCCGCGCACCTCCCGGGCGGGCCGGGAGGGAGTGTGCGCGGAGGGCGGACGGCGGTCGGGCGGCGGTCAGATCGCGTACTCGTACTGCTCGGGAACGCGTACCGTGCCGCACAGTTCACGCGCCGCGTGCTGCGCCCACGACGGGTTGCGCAGGAGTTCGCGGCCCAGGAGCACGGCGTCCGCCCGGTCCTCGTCAAGGATCTTCTCGGCCTGCTGCGGGTCGGTGATCAGGCCCACGGCCGCGACGGGCAGGCCGGTCTCCCGCTTCACCCGCTCGGCGAAGGGGACCTGGTAGCCGGGCCCGGTCGCGATGCGGGCGCGGGGTGCGTTGCCGCCGGTGGAGACGTCCAGCAGGTCGACCCCGTGGTCCCGCAGCTCGGCGGCGAGCCGGACGGTCTCGTCGGCGGTCCAGCCCTCGCGCTCGTCGTCGGCGTTCTCGGTGAGCCAGTCCGTCGCGGAGACCCGGAAGAAGACGGGCAGGTCCTCGGGCCACACCTCGCGCACGGCGTCGACGACCTGGAGGGCCAGCCGGACCCGGTTCTCGTAGCTGCCGCCGTACTCGTCGGTGCGCCGGTTGCTGTGCGGGGAGAGGAACTGCCCGATGAGGTAGCCGTGCGCGCCGTGCACCTCGACGACCTGGAAGCCCGCGTCGAGCGAGCGGCGCGCGGCCTCGCGGAAGTCCGCGACGACGCCCTGGATCTCCTCGACGGTCAGCTCGTGGGGCACGGGGTGGCCGGTGTCGAACGGCAGCGGGCTGGGCGCGACGGGCGTCCAGCCGTGCGCCTCGGGCCCGACGGGTCCGCCGCCGGTCCACGGAGCGGCGGTCGACGCCTTGCGCCCGGCGTGCGCCAGCTGGATTCCCACCACGGAGCCCCGCGCCTTGACGAAGTCGGTGATCCGGCGGAAGGCCGCGGCCTGGGTGTCGTTCCAGATGCCGAGGTCGGCCGGGCTGATCCGGCCTTCCGGGCTGACGGCCGTCGCCTCGGTGAGGATGAGCCCGGTGCCGCCGGCGGCGCGGGCCGCGAGATGGGCGAAGTGCCAGTCGGTCGGTACGCCCGCCTCGGGCCCCACCGGTTCGGCGCAGTACTGGCACATCGGCGCCATCCACACCCGGTTGGGCACGACAAGCGACCTCAGGGTGACGGGCTCGAAAAGGGCACTCACGACGGACTCCGTTTCGCCGGGTACGGAAGAATCGCTAGTACGATACATCCCGTACTACGACGTCCGTCAAATTACGACGCCTCTCGTACGAGGCCGGGTCCGTAGCCCCCTGAGGGCTGTCCGGCCGATCAGGTCAGCGGATAGGACGTACGGCCGGACTCCTCGTCGATCTCGTCGTGCGCCTTGGTCAGCAGCTTCATCGCCAGCTCGTTGAGCGCACGCGCACCGGCGATCTCCTCGCCCACCCGGGGCTGCTCGGAGTCCGCGGGATGCCTGCTGGCGTAGCCGTGGGCCCGTACCTCGCTCCCGTCGGAGAGCCGCACCAGAGCGGCGGCGCGGGTGCGGTGGGAGTCCTCCTCGAATTCCAGCTCGATGTGCCATCCGACAGCGGTCTGCGTCATGGGTGCTCACCTCCGGAGGTTCTTCCTCCAGGGTGCGCCCCTTCACCCGGCGGTGCGCGGCGGGAGCAGGGGCGACCGGGGGCGCCTACCGGCCGCGGCGGCGCAGGGTGATGCGGGCGTCCGCGTCGTACAGCTGGTTCCAGCCGCGTCCGGCGCCCGACTTCCAGGTGACGTGGACGGTGGCCCCGTCGACCCTGACACCGTCCACCGTCATCGCACGGTCGCCGTCCCGGACGTCTCCGCGGCGCAGTTCGCCGGCCCTGACCGTGACGGGGTCGGCCGTACGCACACTGTCGGCCTCGTCCGCCGCGAGCCCGAGGGCGGTGGCCAGTTCGCGGGCCCGCTCCGGAGTGCAGATCAGCGCGAGCTCTCCTTCCGGTGTGCCGAGCCTGATCTCGACGCCCTCGCCGACTGGGGTCACCTCAAGGCGTTCGGCCGGCACAGCACTGTCCTCGTTCACGTTCTTCATCCGCTCTGCTACTCCCCTGTGCCCGGAGTTCCGGGCTGGATGAAGCATGCCCGCTCGCCGGCTCAAGCCCGGCGGCGGGCCGGGAGACTAACCAGCGGCCACCGCCGCGTCGGTGACACCGGGGGCGGTCGGCTTCGCGGCGGCAGGCGGCGTGCGGTAGGCGCGAAGAGGGGGGTTGGTCACGGCTACGGCTCCGATCGCCAGGACGGCGGACAGTCCCCCGAGGACCAGGGAGATGGGGGCCGAGGTGACGGACGCCAACAGGCCACCCCGGAAGTTGCCGAGTTCGGGGCCCGCGACACCGATGACGTGTTCGACCGAGGAGACCCGCCCCCGGTACGCGTCCGGGGTCTCCAGCTGGACCAGGGCGCTGCGGGTGACGACGGATACGGTGTCGGCGGCGCCCGCCACCGCCAGGCAGCCGAGCGCGAGCCACAAGGGCCCCGCCAGCCCGAAACAGGCCAGCGCCAACCCCCACACCGCCGCCGCGGACAGCTGCACCAGGCCGCTGCGGCGCAGCCGCGTCACCGTACCGGAGAGCAGGCCGGCCGTGATTCCCCCGACCGCGACAGCCGAGAGGAACAGGCCGAGGGTCCGCGGGTCTCCCCCGAAGCGGATCTCGTTGACCAGCGGGAACAGTGCGATGGGCATGGCGAGCAGCGTCGCGGAGAGGTCGGTGGCCATCGAGCCCCACAGTGTCGGGCGGCGCAGGACGATCCGCCGACCACCGCGCTCCGGGCGGCGTCTGCCTCCCGCCGCGCCGGCGCCTTCCGGCCGCATCGCGGGCAGCCGGATCACCGCGAGCATCGAGACGGCCATGGCCACGGCCTGGGCGGCGTACGCGGCGGGGAAATCCCAGCGGGCGATGATCAGCCCGGCCATAGCGGGGCCGGTCAGCATCGCCGCCTGGAAGGAGACGTTGGTCAGCGCGAGCCCAGCCGCGACCTGGTCGCCCGGCAGCAGCCGGACCGGGAAGGTGCGCCGGGCAGGGGCTCCGAGGGCGCCGCAGCCCGTCCCGGAGGCGACCAGGGCGAGCAGCAGCCACACGTTCCGGTTCTCCGCCAGGGCCTGGGCGCACAGCCCGACGGAGGCCAGCAACTGGCCCGCCGTGGTGGCCCGCACCACGGCACGGCGGTCCACCGTGTCGGCCAACGTGCCGCCGAGCAGCCCGAACAGCACCATCGGCAGTCCGGTCGCGAGCCCGATGGCGCCGGTGGACACCGGGCTGCCGGTCAGGTCCCAGACCTGGGCCAGGACCGCGACGTTGGCTGTCTGCCCGCCGATCTGAGAGATCGCGGTACCGATCCACAGGTCGCGGAACGGCCGGTTTCCGCGCAGCGGGCGGGTATCGAGGAACCGGACACGGGCACGCTCCCTCATCGCGGTGACTCGACGAGGTGGTGGAGGATCCGCTGCCGCATCGACCGGTGTTCCAGCGCCCGCCGCACGTCCTCGACCACGGCTGTCATCGCGTACGGGACCTCGCTGTCCAGCTCGGCGACCGTCGCGTGGGTGGCGCGCCACTCCGCTTCCAGGAACGGCACCAGCGACCGCCCGCGCTCGGTCAGGTCGATCCGCCGGGTTCGGGCGTCGGGCCCCGGCTCCGAGGTGACCAGATCCTCCTTGCGCATGGCGGCGACGGTCTGGCTGATCGCGGAGTGCGAGCGGTCCAGGGACTTCGCGAGCTCGCGGATGGTCAGCGGTCCGGTGTGGGCGAGCCGGATCAGCGGATAGGCGAACCGGGGGCGCACGCCTTTGATGCCCCGCTCGACGTAGACCTGCTCGATCTCGGCGTCCATGGCGGCCAGAAGCTCGTGCAGGGAGCGCCAGGGGTCGGGGAGCGCTGTGGGATCGGAAGATGTCACAGCACTAATATAACAGCGCTGCCGTAATTGATTCCTTTCCGCGCCCGGCCGTGGAGAAATGTCGAAAGTTTCGTGAACCTCCCCGCACGTCCGGCGGGGAGGTTCACGGGCGGCCGGTCAGCGCGCGGCCGGCTCCGTCACGGGCTCGACCGAGGTCCCGCAGACGAGCCGCCGCCGGTGGTCGACCGTCCGCTCTGGCCCGGTCAGCCGCAGCCGTACCGTGCGGCGCACAGCGGTGGCGGCGCTGGAGGCGGCGAGCCGCAGTTCGAGGTCGCCGGGTTCGACGATCCGGCGGCCGCCGATGCCGGTGAAGGACACCAGGTCCGCGTGGAAGCGGAACCGGACCCTGGCCGCCGCACCGGCGGCGAGCGGCACCCGCGCGTAGCCGATCAGCCGTGCCTGGGGGCGGGTCGTCTGGGCGACCGGGTCGTGGACGTACAGCTGCACCACTTCGGCGCCCTCCCGGTCACCGGTGTTGCGGACGGTGAGTTCGATGTCGGCCGAGCCGTCGGTGGGGATCTCGGCCGGGACCGGACCTGCCTGTTCCCAGTCGAAGGAGGTGTAGGACAGGCCGTGCCCGAAGGGGTGGAGCGGCGTCGGGTCCAGATTGCTGACCCCGCTGGCGAGCCCCAACGGCGGTTGCAGGTACGTCCACGGCTGACCGCCCGGCCCCCTCGGTACGCCCACCGGGAGCCGGCCGGAGGGGTTGACCCGCCCGGAGAGCACCCCGGCCAGCGCCGGACCGCCCTCCTCCCCGGGGAAGAAGGACTGCACGACGGCGGCCGTCCGGTCCGCCCACCGCCCCAGCGCGTACGGGCGGCCGGTCAGCAGCACCAGGATCACCGGGGTACCGGTGGCCAGCAGGGCGTCCAGCAGCTCACCCTGCACACCCGGCAGCGAGAGGTCCGCCGCGTCGCAGCCCTCCCCGGAGGTGCCCCGGCCGAAGAGACCGGCCCGGTCACCGAGCACGGCCACACAGACATCGGCGTCCCCGGCCAGCCGGACGGCCTCCGCGATCGCGGACGTGTCCGTACCGTCCACCTGGCAGCCGGCCGCGAATCCGACGTCCGCGCCCGCGAGTTCGCCGCGCAGCGACTCCAGTACGGTCTGCACCTCGATGCCCATCTCGGTCTCGGGGTGCGAGACGCCGACGTGGCTGGGGAACGAGTAGCAGCCGAGCATGGCCAGCGGGTCGTCGGCGCGCGGTCCGACGACCGCGATCCGGCCTGTGCCGGGCAGCGGCAGCACGCCGTCGGGGTTGGCGAGCAGCACACAGGCCTGCTCGGCGAGTGCGCGGGCCAGCGCCCGGTTCTCCGGCGGGTCGAGGTCTACGGTGCCACGGGCCGGCTCGGGGTCGGTGTCCAGCAGGGCGGCGGGCAGCGGCGACCAGCCGGGGTCGAGGAGGCCCAGTTCGCACTTCTGCAGCAGTACGCGGGACAGGGCCCGGTCGACGAGTTCCTCGGGCACGGCCCCGTCGCGTACGGCGGCGACGAGGGTGTCCCCGTAGCTGCGGACGGTGGGCAGTTCCACGTCGACGCCGGCGCCCAGGGCGAGCCGGGCGGCGTCCGCGCGGTCGGCGGCGACCTTGTGCAGGGTCTCCAGGAAGCCGATGCCGAAGTAGTCCGCGACGACGGTCCCGGTGAACCCCCAGGTTTCGCGGAGCAGTTCGGTGAGCAGGGCGGGGTCGGCCGCGGAGGGCACTCCGTCGATCTCGGCGTAGGAGGACATCACCGAGCGGGCGCCGCCCTCGCGCAGTGCCATCTCGAAGGGCGGCAGGGTGACGTCCGCCATCTCGCGGGCCCCGGACCGGACCGGCGCGAGGTTGCGGGCGCCCGCCGAAGCCGCGTACCCGGCGAAGTGCTTGAGGGTGGCGACGATGCCGGCGGACTCCAGGCCGCGTACGTACGCCGTGCCGATGGTCCCGACCAGGTAGGGGTCCTCGCCGATGGTCTCCTCGACGCGGCCCCAGCGCAGGTCGCGTGCCACGTCCAGGACGGGGGCCAGGCCCTGGTGGACGCCGACCGAGCGCATGTCCCGGCCGATCCGGTGGGCCATCTCGGTGACCAGCTCCGGGTTCCAGGCCGCGCCCCAGGACAGCGGTACGGGGTAGGCGGTGGCGCCCCAGGCCGTGAATCCGGCCAGGCACTCCTCGTGGGCGAGGGCCGGGATGGAGAACCGTCCGGCACCGGCGATCCGGCGCTGGGCGCGGGCCAGGGCGAGCGCGCCGAGGCCGGGGTCGACGGGGGCGGTGCCGAAGGGGCGGGTGAGCTGGCCGAGGCCCCGGGTGGTGAGGTCGTCCCAGTCGACCGGGTCGACCATGTCGTTCTGGTGCGGGGCGACCCCGTCGCCGTCGGCGTCGGCGCCCACCCAGACTCCGTACAGCTGGGCGGCCTTCTCCTCCAGGGTCATCCGGGGGATCAGGTCGGCGACCCGTTCCCGCGCGGTGAGCGAGGGGTCGCGCCAGGGGCCGTCGGTCTCGGGGGCCGCCTCGGTGCGGCGGGTGTGCGGGACAGCGGGGATTGCCATGGGGGCAGGGGTTCCTCTCATGAGTGCGGTGGTGCGGGGCGGCGTGGGTGCGTTATTTGCCGCCCACCCCCATCAGTCCGTTGACCAGCGCCCTGCGCGCCACGAGGTACACGGCGAAGATCGGCACCACGGAGAGCACGATCGCCGCCAGTACGGCGGGGATGTTAACTCCGAACTGGGACATGAAGTTGAAGAGACCGAGCGTCAGGACACGCTTCTCCTCCGACTGGGTGAGGATCAGCGGGAAGAGGAATCCGTTCCAGGCCTGCAGCGCCGAGAAGATCGCCACGGTGCTGATGCCGGCCTTGGACATCGGGATGGCGAGCTGCCACAGCATCCTCAGCGGGGTCGCGCCGTCGAGCGCCATCGCCTCGTACATCTCCTCGGAGACGTCGCGCATGGTGCCGCTCAGGACGAGGACGGCCACCGGCATCGCGAAGGCCGCGGTGGGCAGGATGATCGCCGGCAGCGTGTCGTACAGGCCCATCTTGCCGATCAGCAGGTACAGCGGCACGATCACGGCCTGCGCCGGGATGGCCACGCCGAGCAGGAACGTCCGGAAGGCCAGCGAGGAGAGCCTGCTGCGGGTGCGCACCGCGACATAGGCGACGGGCACCGAGAGGACCAGCACGATGGCCACCGTGGCGGCGGCCACGATCGCGGTGTTGCCCAGCAGGGTGAGGAAGCCGCTGTGCAGCACGCTGTTGTAGTTCTCCAGCGTGGGGTGGGACGGGAACGCCAGCGGATCACCGCTGAGCGCCTCGTCCTGGTGCATCAGCGAGGAGGAGACCAGCGTGTACAGCGGGACGACGACGATGACGAGCCAGACCAGCGAGCCGAGGCCGGCCAGCGGATTGCCCCATCTCCTGGGACGGCGGGCGGCGGTTTTCCGGGTCCGGAGCGCGGGTGTCGTGGGCGGCGCCGCACGACGGGTGTCGACTGACATGACGTCACATACCTTCCCGCGTCGAGCGCATGGAGCCGAAGCCGCTGAAGCGCACCAGGATCAGTGAAAGGCCGGTGGCGACGACCACCAGGGCCGTGGCGATGGCGGCGGCGTAGCCGAGGTCGTACGTCTGGAATCCGGTGCGGTACATCAGGTAGGGCAGGATCGTGGTGTCCGTGCCCGGACCGCCCTTGGTCATGATCAGCACGGTGTCGAAGTACGTCAGCGAGCCGACGATCATCAGGACCGAGGAGGTCGTGATGGTGTTGCGCAGCTGCGGCAGGGTGATATGGAAGAACTGCCGCAGCATGCCGGCGCCGTCGATGGCGGCCGCCTGGTAGAGGACCTCGGGGATCTGCCGGGCGCCGCCCTGGTAGATCAGGGTGTGGAACGGCATGAACTGCCAGCCGCCGACGAAGGCCACGGTGAGCAGGGCGCCGGTGGAGGAGCCCATGATGTTGGGGTCGATGCCGAACCAGGGGCCGATCTGCTTGATGACGCCGAAGTTGGGGTCGAGCAGAGCGTGGAAGAGCATCGCGATGGCGGTGGTGGAGAGCAGCAGCGGGATGAAGAAGACGGCGGAGAGGAAGGTCCGGCTGCGCTGTCTGCCTGCCGCCCAGACGCCCAGCAGCAGCGCCACCGGGGTCTGGAAGGCCCAGCTGACGGTGGTGAGCAGCAGGCTGAGCCAGGCGGCCTGACGGAATTCGGGGTCCTTGAACAGCCGGGTCCAGTTGTCCGTGCCGACCGGTGTCGGGGAGTTCAGCCCGTCCCAGTGGCAGAAGGACAGGTAGACGGCGATCGCCAGCGGGACGATCGCGAAGAGGGCGAAGAAGACGATCCCGGGAAGGGCCCAGGCGACCGAGGGGCGGCCGACGTTGCCGGCGGCCGCCTTCCTTCCGCCACGCACCTCGGTGTACGGAGAGAGCTGGGACATCGTTACTTGACGGCCTTCATCGCGGCGACGAACTGCTCGGGCGTGGACTTGCCGGCGAACAGCTTGCTGATCTCGGTGAGCAGCGGGGTGGCGATCTGCGACTCCAGCGCCTGGTCCCAGGAGAGCGTGAAGCTCGGCGCCTTCTGGACCATCGAGTACTGGTCGTGCGCGAACCGCGGGTTGGGCGCGGAGTCCAGCGTCGAGGCGGCGTTCGACGTGGTCGGGATGTCGCCGTTGTCGACCAGGGCCTTGCTGTAGGACTTGGCGGCCATGGTCTTCAGGAAGGCTATCGCGGCGTCCTTGTGCTTGGTCCTGGTGTTGACGGACCAGTAGTTGGTGGGGTTGCCGACCACGTCGGCCGGGTCACCGACGCCGCCGGCGACGGTCGGGAAGGCGGTCCAGCCGAGGTCCTTCCTGGCGAACGCGGGTGCCTTGCCGAGCTGTGTCGAGTACTCCCACGAGCCCATCAGGTGCATCGCGGCCTTGCCCTTGTTGAGCAGGGTGGGGGCGCCTCCGTTGCCGTAGTCGACGGAGTTGAAGTTCTTGCCGAACGCGCCGCCGTCGACGAGCTCCTTGACGGTCTGCGCCGACTTGAGGACGGCGGGGTCGCCCCAGGCGGAGCTGTCGCCGCCCTGGATCTTCCGGAAGACCTCGGGGCCGCCGATCCGGTCGAGGAGGTACTCCATCCACATCAGCTCGGGCCATTTGTCGGAGCCGCCGAGGGCGAACGGCGTGATGCCCTTGCCCTTGAAGACGGTGATGGCCTTCTGCATGTCCTCCCAGGTCCTGGGGGGCTGGAGCTTGTTCTGCGCGAAGAGGGTCTTGTTGTAGAAGAGCATCACGGGCTGCATGCCGCGCATCGGGATGCCGTACTTCTTCCCGTCGAGGCTGCCCGCCTCGACGATCGACGGGAGGAAGCCGTCCTTGAGTGTGGGGTCGCTCTGAATCGTCGAGGTGAGGTCGACGACCTGCTTGGCGTCCACGTACGGCTTGATGGAGCCGCCGCCCCAGTTGTAGAAGATGTCGGGGGCGCTCGGGGAGCCCATGGCGCTGCGGAGCTTGTTGACGTAGTCGGTGCCGGGTACGGGGACGAGCTTGACCTTGACGTCGGAGGTCTTGTTGAACTCCTTCACCGCCGCTTCCTGGATCTTCACGGCGTCGTCCCCGTAGACGTAGGCCGTGAGGGTTCCGCCGCCCCCGCTGCCGCTGCCGCTGTCGGAGCCGCATCCGGCCAGCAGACCGGCCATGACCATGGCGGCACCGGCCGCGGTCCATCTCGCCGTACGTGTGCCCTGAGTGAAAATACCCGACCGCATGACCGCACCTCTGTCGAATGTTTCGGTGTGACTTCCGAATGTTGCCGGAACCGTACGGTCGGGTTTCGGGTGCGTCAAGGGGTCGGGGAACGGGATTTACTCGCGCCTGACCCAGCCGTCGGCCGGTGCGGCGGGAAGCTACGATCCCTTTATGAGCCCCGCAAACGTCCAGTCACATCAGGGAAATGCGCCGGCCGGCGAACCGTCGGAAGGCACCGCCACGTTGGCGGAAATCGCCCGAGCGGCCGGAGTCTCGGCTCCGACAGTTTCGAAGGTGCTGAACGGGCGCGCCGATGTCGCCCCCGGCACCCGCACCAAGGTGGAGGAGCTGCTGCTGGTGCACGGCTACCGCCGCAGACGCGGCTCCACGACCCAGTCCCAGCTGATCGACCTGGTCTTCCACGAGCTGGACAGCGCCTGGGCCATGGAGGTCGTGCGCGGGGTGGAGAACGTCGCCAGGGAGGAGGGGCTGAGCCTGGTCCTCTCCGAGAGCGCGGGCCGGCTCACCCCGGGACAGACCTGGGTGGACGGGGTGCTGGCCAGGCGCCCGGTCGGCGTGATCCTGGTGCTCTCGGACCTCACCGCCGCCCAGCGCGCCCAGCTGACCAGCCGCAGCATCCCCTACGCGGTGGTCGACCCGGCGGGTGATCCCGGCGACGACGTCCCCTCGGTCGGGACGACGAACTGGCAGGGCGGCCTGGCCGCCACCCGTCACCTCACCGCACTCGGGCACCGGCGGATCGGGGTGATCAGCGGCCCGTCCCGGATGATGTGCAGCCGGGCCCGGGTGGACGGCTACCGCGCCGCCCTGGAGACCGCGGGCCTGCCGATCGATCCCGCCCTGGTCCGCGAGGGCGAGTTCCAGCACGAGGCGGGCTACACCGCGGGCCTTGAGCTGCTGCGCCGGGCCGACCGGCCGACCGCGGTCTTCGCCGGCAACGACCTCCAGGCGCTCGGCGTGTACGAGGCGGCGCGGGAGCTGGGACTGCGCATCCCCGAGGATCTGAGCGTCGTCGGCTTCGACGACCTGCCGCTCACCCGGTGGATCGGCCCACCGCTGACCACGGTGCGCCAGCCGCTCATAGAGATGGCCGAGACCGCCGCCCGGCTGGTCCTCGACCTGGGCCGGGGCCGGCAGCCCGCGACCACCCGGGTCGACCTGGCCACCAATCTGGTGGTGCGCAGCAGCACGGCGCCGCCCCGAAGCTGACCCGGCGGCCGTCGCGGGGCGAGGCCCCTCGCCGGACCTCGGGCACCCCGCCGGACCTGGCACGACCGTGGAATTGGCGGTGTCCCGGGCTGTCCTGCGCGCCGCTGTCAGTGGCCGGGTGCAAACTGGCCGGTATCCGGCACAACGGCGTTTCGGGAGGTTCGGGTCATGACCGATGTTCTGCTCACCGTGGGTACCCGCAAAGGACTCTTCATCGGCCGTCGGCACGATGGCGCGTGGACGTTCGAGGGTCCGCATTTCAATGCGCAGGCGATCTACTCGGTCGCGATCGACACCCGTGGAGAGGTCCCCCGGCTGCTGGTCGGCGGCGACAGCGCGCACTGGGGCCCGTCCGTCTTCCACTCGGACGATCTGGGCGTCAGCTGGGTGGAGCCCAAGCGCCCGGCCGTGAAGTTCCCGGAGTTCACCGGCACGTCGCTGGAGCGGGTCTGGCAGCTGCAGCCGGCGGGCCCGGAGGCGCCCGACGTCGTGTACGCGGGCACCGAGCCGGCCGCGCTGTTCCGGTCGCGGGACGGCGGCGAGTCGTTCGAGCTGGTCCGCCCGCTCTGGGAGCATCCGACGCGTTCAAAATGGGTGCCGGGCGGGGGCGGCGAGGGGCTGCACACGGTCCTGACCGACGAGCGGGACGCCCGGTCGGTGACGGTCGCGGTCTCCACCGCCGGGGTGTTCAGGACCGCGGACGGCGGCGAGAGCTGGACCCCGGCCAACAAGGGGGTTTCTGCCGTCTTCCTGCCGGACCCGCACCCGGAGTTCGGCCAGTGCGTCCACAAGGTCAGCCGGGACGCGGTCGATCCCGACCGGCTCTACCTCCAGAACCACTGGGGCGTGTTCCGCAGCGACGACGCCGGGAGCAACTGGAAGGACATCGGCGAGGGCCTGCCGTCCGACTTCGGCTTCGCCGTGGCCGCGCACCCGCACCGGGCGGACACGGCGTACGTCTTCCCGATCAACGCCGACGCCGACCGGGTGCCGGCGGAGCACCGCTGCCGGGTCTTCCGGACCCGTGACGCCGGTGACAGCTGGGAGCCGCTCTCCGCGGGGCTTCCGGAAGGGGCGCACTACGGCACGGTGCTGCGGGACGCGCTCTGCACGGACGACGCCGATCCGGCGGGGGTCTACTTCGGCAACCGCAACGGCGAGGTGTACGCGAGCGCGGACGACGGCGACAGCTGGCAGCAGCTCATCTCGCACCTGCCCGATGTCCTGTGCGTGCGGGCGGCCGCCACCGGCGGTTGATCCATACCGTCGTATCAGCAGTAGAGTGCCGCCCGTGGCAGCACGACCTCTGAACGAAATCATCGAGCCCGGCTGGGCACGGGCCCTTGAGCCCGTGGCCGGACGCGTCGCGGCGATGGGCGAGTTCCTGCGCGGCGAGATCGCCGCCGGGCGCACCTATCTGCCCTCGGGCGCGAACGTCCTGCGGGCGTTCCAGCAACCCTTCGAGCAGGTGCGGGTCCTGATCGTCGGTCAGGACCCCTACCCGACACCGGGGCACGCGGTGGGGCTGAGCTTCTCCGTCGCACCCGACGTCCAGCCGGTGCCCGGCAGCCTGGAGAACATCTTCCGGGAGCTCCACTCGGACCTGGGGCTTCCGCGCCCCTCCAACGGCGATCTGACGCCGTGGGCCGAGCAGGGCGTCCTGCTGCTCAACCGGGCGCTGACCACGGCGCCCCGCCGGCCCGCCGCGCATCGCGGGAAGGGCTGGGAGGAGGTGACCCAGCAGGCGATCTCCGCGCTGGTCGCGCGCGGCACCCCGCTGGTGTCGGTCCTGTGGGGGCGCGACGCCCGCAACCTGCGCCCCTCGCTGGGCAATTTCCCGGCGATCGAGTCCTCGCACCCCTCCCCCATGTCGGCGGACCGAGGGTTCTTCGGTTCGCGCCCGTTCAGCCGGACCAATGAGCTGCTGGAGCGTCAGGGCGCCGCTCCGGTGGACTGGCGCCTGCCGTGACGAGCGTGCCCGGCGGCCCCGGACGGCCGGGTCACGGCGGGGAGTACGTCCTCGGCGTGGACTCGGGCGGCTCCGGGCTCCGGGTGGCACTGGGAACCGTGGGCTCCGACACCCCCCTGGAGACGGCGGCATCCGCAGAACCGGTGCGGACCGGCCCCTCCGGCATCGACGCCGCCCACCTGCTGGAACAACTGCTGCCCGCCGTCCGGGAACTGCTCGCACGGCACGGCGGCGGCAGCCGCATCGCGGCCGCGGCGATCGGCGCGGCCGGCATGGGCACCCTCGGGGACCGGCTGCGGGCCGAACTGCCCGACGCCCTGGCGGACGCCCTCGGGGTGCGCCGGCTGGCGCTCGCCGCCGACGCCGTGACCGCGTACGCCGGCGCGGTCGGACAGCGCCCCGGCGCCGTGGTCGCGGCCGGCACCGGTCTGATCGCCCTGGGTACGGATCTGACGCGGTGGCGGCGGGCCGACGGCTGGGGTCATCTGCTGGGCGACAGCGGCGGCGGCGCCTGGATCGGCCGGGCCGGTCTCGACGCGGCGATGCGCGCCCACGACGGGCGGCGCGGCGGATCCGAGGCGCTGCTCGGCCGGCTGGAGGCGGTGTTCGGCCCGGCGCCCGGACTTCCCGGCCTGCTCTATCCGCGTACCGACCGGCCCGCGGTGCTCGCCTCGTTCGCTCCCGAGGTGGCCGGCTGCGCCGCGCACGATCCGGTGGCCGAGGGCATCCTCCGCGAAGCCGCCGGACATATCGCGGAGGCCGCCGCCGCCGTGTGCCCGGCGGCGGGTGCCGGCGACGAGGGCTGCGAAGTGGCGCTGACGGGTGGCCTGTTCCGGATGGGCGAGCCGCTGCTCGTACCGCTGCGCGAGGAGCTGGCCCGGCTGCTGCCGCACGCGCGGACGGTCCCCGGTTCGGGTGATCCCCTGATCGGCTCCCTGCGCATCGCGCGGGCCCTGGCCACCGGCGGTCTGCTCCTGCCGCGTCATCCGACACTGCTCAGCATTCCGTTGTCCGGATTGGACCAACAGACCCCCGCAGGGGTGACAGAGCAGGGCAGTTGACCGGTAAGCCGCCCAACGGATAAATACGGACAGACAACGCGCGACCGGACCCTCCCCGCGCAGTGGGGTACCCAAAACCAGTAGCATGCGGCGCCATGAGCACCCCCACTGGGCCCGCTTCCGGCCTGCCTGTACGAATGCCGCGACCTCGCCAGTCCGGACGGCACCGCCGCCCGGAGCCCGTGGTCGCACCTGAGGGCGCTGCCGCGCTCGTTCTCGCCGTTCCCGGTACCCCCTCCTCCGCCAGCCGCGGTCTGGCCGAGGAAGTGATCAGCATCGCCCGCTCCGAGCTGCCCGGTCTGAACGCCGTGATCGGTTACCTCGACGGCGACGATGCCGAGTACCCGTCCCTTGTCTCCGCCCTCGCCCACTGCGCCGCCGAGCGGACCGCACGCTTCGAGCAGGCCACGGCCGCCGGGCGCGAGGTCGCTCCGCCCGAGGGGCCGGCCGCCGTCGTGGTGCCGCTGCTCGCGGGACCGGACAGCACCCTTGTGCAGCGGATACGCCAAGCGATCACGGACAGCCAGGCACCGGCCGAGCTGACCGATGTGCTCGGCCCGCACCCGCTGCTCGCCGAAGCACTGCACGTACGCCTCTCCGAGGCCGGGCTCGCCCGCGCCGACCGGGCGAGGCTGTTCACGGTGGCCACGGCCGCCGACGGGATCGTACTGGCCACGGTGGGCGGCGAGGAGGCCGTGCAGGCGGCCGGGATCACCGGCATGCTGCTGGCCGCACGGCTGGCGGTTCCCGTGATGGCCGCCGCGCTCGACGTCGAGGGTTCCGTCGCGTCGATCGCCGCGCAGCTGAAGGACTCCGGCTCGATCCAGCTGGCGGTCGCGCCGTACCTGGTGGGCCCCGAGGTGGCCGAAGGGCTGCTGGACTCCGCCGCCAAGGACGCGGGCTGCGCGGCGGCCGAGCCGCTCGGCGCCTACCCGGCGATCGGCAAGCTGGTGATGTCGATGTACACCACGGCACTCGGCATCGCCGCCCCGGTGGCGCAGGGGGCGCAGGCCCTCTGATCCGTTCCGGGGTGCGTTCCGCTTCCCGACGGGCGCGTGGTGGTGAGCCGGCCGGCCGCGACACACCCCCCCCCCCCCGGGCGCGGGCGGAAAAAAAACAAGCCCCCCCGGGGGGCCCCGGCGGCCCCCCCGCCCCCGGG
>NZ_JBHVOI010000019.1:0-79318 GCF_042887885.1 Streptomyces sp. NPDC057900 | reverse complement strand
CCGACCCGTGTCCTCCGCTGCGCTCCAGCCACCCCGGATGCGCCCCCAACTCCCCTGCGGGCAAGGCGTGCCACGCTGCGCGCGGCCCACCCACCAGGGCTCACGCCACAAGCAGCAGTAAGAGGAGGGGTGTGACGGGCAGTCGGGACGGGTGAGGCGTCGAACGCAGATGGGAGGGGGCGGATTGGGACTGGGGGCGCGTGCTTCAAAGATAGAGACTAGCTTAAGACTGGAATGGTGCCCGGCCACCCCTGACCAGCAGAAAGGGCGTTCGCGGAATGCTTCGAATATACCCCAGGTGATTAGAGAGAATGCGCGCGGGATTGCTGAATGCTGGGCTAAATAACGGTCGGAGAAATGCTGGGAAAGGTGAATGGGTGCGTGCGCGAGTGATTAGCCGAAATGGTCCGGGTGGCGTTCGGCTGCCGGTGGTGATGAGGGATGCGCGCGGCGGGGTACTGGTGAGGGGTGCCGTCGCTGGCGTGTGGTCGACCCCCGGCGCGGGTGCTCGCCGGGGCACACGGATCCGCGGTGGCTCGCCTCGCGCGCGTCTTACTGATAAAAGGGCACCGCGCGGAAACATGGTCTGACCTGCGGTTTTGTGAGAGGCGATGTGTTGGCCCTGACACATCGACCTGCGGTTTTGTGCCTCCTCCGACACAGCAGCACCGCATTTGGCCCTGCAGAGAGGTACAAAATCCGTTCTGCCTGCTCAGAGCCACATTCCATCGTCACCGCGTCGAAGGTGGTGTGTCGGCGTCGACACCATGGGGCCACGCCGACAGGGACAAAGGTCCCTCTGGACGGGGACAATCTCGGCTAGGGTCACGGGGACCACACGAGATCGAGCAGCAGGAGCCAGGGTGCCCGGGGACGCGAGTCGCTCCACCAGCAGAGGCCGGCGGTCGGTGGAGCGCGGTGAGCCCGTGACGTCGCCGCTGGCGGACAGCTTTGCTAAGGCCCTGGACCGTACGCCGCCGAAGGCCGGTCGGCCGGTGCGGTCGGCAAAGGTCGACTACACGTACCGAGCCCCGCACGACGCGTGGGGCTCCCGCGGCTTCAGCATGGTCAGCAACGCCTTCCTCGCCGACGTCCTGGCCGTGCTGATCGCCCGGTACGGGATGTCGCCGGTCCAGTCGGCGGTCCTGCTGTTCTGCATGGGCCGCCAGGTCGAGGGCCGCCTGAAGATCACCCATGTCAAGGTCGCCAAGCACCTCGGAGTCGAGCGTGCGAACGTCACCCGGGCGCTGGGCAGCTTGGAGAACTGGCACATGCTCCAGCGCCGGGCCAACTCGGTGATCGTGGTCAACCCGCTGATCTGCTTCAAGGGCAACGGCGACCTCCAGGAAGAGGCCCTGGAGCAGCTGCGCCAGGACGCCAGGGCCGCGCTCCGGAAGCACTTCCCGGAGATGCGGGAAGATGTGATGGCGCTGGAGAAGGCGGCGAGCGAGCGCTTCCCGGAGTTCACGGCCCCGGCCGCGCCGGCCCCGCGTACGCGGCAGCTGGCGTTCGGCGACAACGATGTGGAGGAGCAGGCATGCTGATCCAAGCTCACCTCGGGTACGCGCAGCTGCACCGCCTGGAGCTCTCCAAGGCCAACTACGACCTCCTGAGCGCGATGACCGAGGTCCAGCGCCCCGGCGGCGAGGTGAACGCCTCACAGGCCGAATTGCGGGCGCGTGTGGGCCTCAGCAAGAACCGCACGTCCATCGCGATGAACCAGTTGGTCGAGCGGAACATCGTCCTGCGGCCCGAGGGCCGCTACCGCAGCTACTTCATCCACCCGTACTTCGCCGGGTACGAGACCGTCGAGGAGATGGAAGAGGCGCTGCGCGACGCGATCGAGGCGATCCGCGCCGGCGAACTCGCCGAGCCCTGCGTCCCCGCCCCGCAGCGTCACCTCACGGCCGTGCCCACCCGCCGGACCGCGTAGCCGGGCAGCCCGAAGTCAGCGGCGCCGCATCCTCCCGAGGGGTGCGGCGCCGCTTCGCGTTGCGGGCGGGGTGTGTCGGATCGGTGCACACGGTTCCTGGGGGCGGGAAACGCGCAGGTCGGAAGCCCGCGAAAAGAAACATGAGCGGGCCCCTTCCCTGAGTGTATGAAATTCCATACAGTGTATTGAAGTTCATACACTTTCGGGAGGACCCACCGTGTTACTCGCCCTCGTCACCGCCGCCATCGCCGTCGTCGGCACGCTGCTCGGCTCGCTCATCAGCGGCCGCTTCCAGGAGCGGGCCGCCGAACGGTCCGTCCGCGTGAACCACGGCGAGACGATCCGGCGGGACCGCCTGGAGGCCGTCACCGCGCTGGCCTGCGCCGCCAGCGACCACCGCCGCACGATGTGGATGCGCGGCGACGCCGTCCTCAAGGGCTCCGGCGCCGAACTGATCCAGTCGCTGCGCCGGGAGAGCCACCAGACCCGCTCGCAGGTCACCCGGCCGCTGGTCGCGATGCGCGTGCTGATCACGGACGCGGCCGTGCGCACCGCCGCCGACCACATGATCACGCTGACGTACGCGATCCGAGACCACTTCGGCAGCACCGAGGAGCTCACCGCGGCGCGGGAGGCCGCGATGGTCGCCCACGACCAGTTCGTGGACACCGCCGCCCGCTATCTCGCCCAGCACGACTGACCGCTCCACCGCCGTGCTCGCCGGGAGGCCGGCCCCGAATGTCATCGCTCTCCGGTACGCACTCCACCGCCACCTTCCCCCGCCCACCGCGCACCTGATCGGAGTCCTCATGGAGCAGCAGTCGACGTCCCTCGCCCGGATCGGCACCATCGAGACGGGGATCGAACGGACCGGCACCACCTGCGTCGGTGAGGACCTGGCCGTGCTCGCCCCGGCCTCGGCCGCCGCGCTCAACCTGCTCGCCGACGCCGTCCGGCGCGGCGGCGCCGACCACGACGACATCGTCCAGGCGCTCAAGGCCGCCGGTGTCCACGAGGCGTTCGCCGGGGTCTTCGACGCCGCCTCCGAGCGCGTGATGGACGCGGCCGACGACCCGTACGACTTCGACGTGCGGCTGCACGCCGACAACCTCGCCGGGGCCGCGGGCGACGTCCGGCGCGCCTTCCAGTGGCTCTGACACCCTCCCGCCCCTCACCGCCCCCAGGAGCGCCCGCGATGCTCACCGTGGCCATCACCTCGTTCGGCTACCTGCACGGCCCGCAGCCGGACGCCCGCGCCTGCTACGACCTGCGCCACCAGTTCCGCGACCCCCACCTGCGTCCGGAGCTGCGCTACCTCACCGCCCGGGACGCCCCCGTGCGCGAGGCGGTGATGGCCACCGATGGCGTCCTGGCGCTCGTGTACGCCATCGCCGCCACCGTGGACGCCTACCTCGCCGGGCCGCGCCAGGACGAGCCGCTGACCGTCGCGGTCGGCTGCGCGGGCGGCCGGCACCGCTCCGCGACGGTGGCCGACGCGCTCGCCGCCGCCCTGTCCGGCGACACCGAGACCGCCGCCGCGTACCAGGTCGTCGACCTGGCCGACCGGTACAAGGACCGCGGCCTGGCCGTCGACGTCCACCACCGCGACCTCGCCAAGGACGTCGTCGACCGCTGAACCCCGCCCCGCCCCGCCCCGCACCACCAGGAGGAGAGCCCGGTGACCACCGAGCCTGAGCACACCGATCCCGTCCCCGCCCCCGACCTCACGATCCCGCTGTCTCTCGCCGACGCCCAGGCCCTGGGCGACGACGTCGGGCAGCTCGCCATGCGGCTCGGTGCCGTCCTGTACGGCCTGGCGCAGCTGCGCGCCGGCGGGGCGAGCACCGAGGACCTCGCGACCACCGTGCTGATGTCCGACGGGCTGATGAACCGGCTGGAGGGCATCCGGGACGCCGCCGTGCGGCAGCACGCCGCCCGGGGCGGCTCGTACGGCGAGCTGGCGAGTTCCATGAGCGTCACCCGGGCCACCGCGCAGTCCCGCCGCGACACCCTGCTGAAGAAGCAGCCGACCGAGATGGAGCGGTGGGCCACCGACGGCGACTGACCGCCGTGCAGCAGGCCCACGGACCGGGTGCTGCGCGGCTGTGCTGCCCCGCTGCACCGGCCCTGCTGCACGAGCAGCACCCGTGTGCCGCCCGGCCGCCGGCTCGCCGTGCAGCACCCCGCCGCCCGACGTGCAGCAGACGCAGCAGCGCCCCGGACCGTCGTGGTCCGGGGCGCTGCTGCATGTGCTGCTCAGGCCTCGACGTACGCCACGATCGTGATGGTCCGCAGGGCGGTGACGTAGTAGATCACCCGGACTCCGTCGACCTCGTCCGCGTAGTCGCGCAGCAGGGTGCTGGGCACCTCGGTGCCCAGCTCCGGGTTGACGCTGATGGCGACGATCGCGCGGTCCAGGCGGTGCGTCTCGTGCGCGGTGAGCTTGGCGAGCTGGGTGAGCGCGGGCTCCACCATGACGACCTGGGAGCGGCGCGCGTCGTGCTCAGGCGACACGGGGCTGCTCGTCCGCGAGGCGGGCGAGGTGGGCGTCGCGGACGGTTTCCCACGGCACGCCGGACTCTGCGGCCGGGTAGCCGTTGGCGGCGATGTCCTCCAAGACAGAGGCGAGGACGTCGACCCGGGCCCGCTGGTCGGCCGCGTAGGCGCGGACCGATTCGGCGGCGTGCTCATCGAGGGGCTGGCGGGCGGGCGCGGGGGCCGGCTGCTGGCTCATCCGGGGCTCCTGGGCGGTTGCTGGCGTGTCTGTTCACGGTAGCGCCGGGGCGGGGCGCTCCGGGACGGTACGGACGAAACCCGGCGGCGGGCGGCGGCGCCCGGCGGGGAGGACCCTGGAGGTATGCGCACCAAGGACGTCCGGGTGGGCGAGACCTACCGCTGCGAGGTGCCGTATCGCCGGTACCGGCCGGAGACGATGGGCGACTCCTGGTGGCCGCTGAGCTGGCTGCGCGGGACGTACTTCCCGCTGTCCGTGGTCGACGTGGACACCGCCGCCCGGACCGCGCACGGCCTGGTGATGAGGGCGAGCACCCGGGTCACGGTGCACCTCACCGAGGACCAGGCGCAGGAGACCGGCCTCCCGCCAGGGGGCGGCTACCAGGTCTCCGGGATGCTCCTGGACGCCGAGGGCGAGCCCGTCGAACTGCCCCGGATCGGCACCCTGACCGTGCCGCTGCGCTGGCTCCACCCGGTGGATATGCCCGTCTCCACCAGCCACCACGACGCCTCGGTCCGGCAGATCCCCTGACTCACCCCCGCACGGAGCGTGATCACCCCCGGAGGGGTTGTCACGCTGTCGCGCCTGTCACGCTGAAACAGCCCGGAGCGGGGTTTCCAGGCTGTTTCCATGCTGGAATGACCTAATTGATGGGCTTTCGGGCGGGGGCTGTCACGCGGTCTTCCGGCAACGTGACAACCGACGTGACAGGGGGCGTGACAACCGATTGTCACCTTCGGTGAGCGTGACAGGCGGGTACGGCACCCGGGTGTCCGCCCGCCCGGCGGCCCGGGTGTCCCGTGCCATCGAACCTGGATCGTTTGCCACTGAAGTTGGACGACCGGTGGGTTTGTGACAGCGAAGTTGGACCGGACCGGGATCCGCTGTTCGAGGCTCCGCCTCGATGGCGGGTGAATCGGACTGTTGGGCGACCCCGTTGTCCCCCGGCCCGGAGGCCCGGAATGATTGAGGTATGGACATCGCGGATCAACTGGTGCTGTCGGCGGGCGACGGCGACGTGATCGAGGTAGCCCGGCTGCTAGGGCAGGGTGCCGTGGTGGACGCGCCGAACTGTGATGGGCGTACGGCGCTGGACCGGGCGGTGGAGCAGGGGCATGCCGATGTTGTCCGCCGACTCGTCGGAGCGGGTGCCGATCTGGAGCAGCAGGCGGGTGAGTACCAGGAGTCGACGCCGCTATGTCTGGCGGCGAGCCAGGGGCACACGGCGGTTGTCGGGGTTCTTCTTGATGCCGGTGCCCGTACCGGAGCCCAGGGCCGGCTGGGCTACGTACCGCTGGTGCTGGCAGCCACGACCGGCGACGAGGGGCACCCGGAAACGGTGGACCTTCTGCTGGACCGAGGGGTGGAAATCAACGCGGTGATGAAGCACAAGACCGCCCTTGACTGGGCGGTCGGATTCAGGCAGGAAGAGATGGTGCACCGCCTGCTCGGCCGAAGTGCCATCCCCTCGGCCGAGACCCTGGCCGCCGCACGTGAGCATCTCGGACGTCATCCGGAGCGTCGGCGGAAGACCGAACGCATCGCTCTCGCCCTCCTTGCTGTGGATGTCGCGTCCGGCACGGACCAAGAGACCGGGACGGAAGCCGGGAATCCGGCGTAGCGATCGCTCAGGGGCACCAGCACGGCCCAACTTCGCTGTCACAGAACCACTGGTCGTCCAACTTCAGTGGCAAATGTCCCGTCTCAGGCGATCTGGTCCCTGTCTCAGTTGATCTGGTCCGATTCGCTCGTCGTCTCAGATGATCTGGTCCACTGCTGCTGTCGGTGAGGGGTGGCAGGCTGCGCCCATGAGCTATGACCTTGCTGTGTGGGAGGGCGAGCGGCCGGCGGATGACGCCTCTGCCGCCCGGTGCTTCACCGATCTGTACGACCGGTACATCGACACGGAGGGGCCCGCGGTTCCTCCGGTCGAGCGAGTAGCGGCCTTCGTGGCCGCGCTTCTGGAACGGTGGCCGGATCTCGCTGAAGACGATGACGACACCTCGCCGTGGTCAACCAGTCCGCTGATCGGAGAGGCCCGCGGTCCGCTGATCTACTTCCCCATGCGCTGGACCATGGCCGAGGAAGCATCTGCCTTTGCGGCGGGGATTGCTTCGTCGATGGGTCTCAACTGCTTCGACCCGCAGTCCCGGCAGCTCCGACCCTAACGTCGGATTGGGCCCAGCACACCTTCCGAGCCAGCACGTTCCAGCACCACCGAGCTCTCCTGACTGCCGTTCGTAGGGAACCCGCCAAGCACGGCCTCGACGGCTCCTTCGCCACGACCACCGCCTTCATCCTGGGACTGGACGCAGGAACCTCATGGGGCTTGCTCACCGGGTTCCGGGAATGGCTCGTGCTCCGGCTCAACCGAGGTAACGACCTCTCATGGCCTGCTCTCGTCCGTCATCTCGCCCCCGGCGGCTGGATCCACCCACTCACGCCCCAGGCCGACACCGAGACCGTGATCACCCTCCACCAGCTCCTGAGCGAGTTCTTCCTCGCAAGAGAGCAGGCGGACGGACTCTCCACGATCTTCAGGACCTACCACTCCTGGCTGGCCACCCAGGCATAGCACCCGGTCAAAACAGTAGAGACGGACCAGATCAACTGAGACGACACACGCCATTCGTGCTCTGCGGACCAGATCAACTGAGATTTCTGGCACTCAGCCGTCTCAACTGATCTGGTCGTCCCAGGTCACAGGCCCAGCCTCGGACCAGATCATCTGAGAAGGGACAGCAAACGGTCCAGGTTCGATGGCACGGGACACCGGGTCAGTCCAGGTCGACGCTGGCGAGGGTGACCGCGAGCGCGATGTGGGGGACCGCGTGCAGGCAGAGTTCCGCGGCCGCGCTCGTGTCGGACGCGGTGCGCACCTCCTGCAACGTCAGGAGACCGATCAGCACTGCGGAGTCGACCGCGTCGTCCAGAACCTCGTCCTCGGTGAACTCGCCGCTGGCCACCAGCTCTTGGACCAAGGCGACGGCCTCCTGCGGATCGTGCCGCCAGCGAGCGGCGACGTCCTCACCGGCACTCGCCAGCTCCATGGCCGCGGCCTGCCCGTGCGGGCCGAGCGGGCCGTCCGGCTCGAAGACCTCCCCGGCCGCCGCCAAGGCGCACCGCGCGGCGAAGGTTCGCCCGGCCGCCGCCCGCTCCCGCGCCACGGCGGCCGGCCACCGGGCGTCGTCCTCGGCTCGGGCCATGTCCAGCAGTGGGGCGGCGCTGAGGCTGACCTGAAGGCACGGCAGGAGGTCCACCTCCACGCCCTCCTGGCCGGGCGGGGCGGCGGCGATCGGCTGGTAGACCGTGCCCGCCGCTTCGGCGCAGGCGCCGATCAGCTGGGTCAGGGCGGCGATCAGCCGAGCGTTGCGGCGCCGACGGGTGGGGAGGTCCAGGTCCGGTGTCATGGTCACCCCGGCACTATGCCGTGCCCGGGACGGCCGTGGTCCCGGGCACGGGTGCCGGTGATCAGTTCGAGAGCGGCGGCCAGACGTGGGGTTCACGGCACTGCCCGCAGACGACGCACCCGCCGCAGCCCTCGCCCACTGCTTCGGCAGCCGCCGGCTTTCGCAGATCGGGTTGTAGTCGGGGTCGTCGTCGCCGGGGTAGAGGCTCTCGCCGAAGGGCGGCTCGGTCCAGGCGATGACCGAGCCGTCGGCGAGCAGGTCCTCGTAGTGGTGGCCGATCTCGCTGTGCTCGCTCCAGGTAGCCACCACCACCTCGTCCGCCGCGCTCACGCCGTGCCGCCCTTCACCGCGGCCGCGGTCTCCAGCCACGCGGCGAGCGCGGTCGTGGCGGCCGGGTCGGCCTGGGCGAGGCGCCCGGCGAACTCGAGGTCGCCGTCGACCGAGCCGGTGCGGGCGAGAGCGGCGAGCAGCGCGGCGTGGGCGCGCACCGGAACGGACAGCGAGCCGACGGCGGCCGTGCGGGCGGCCGGGTCGGCGTAGTGGCCGGACTGGTCGGCGAGGGAGCGGGCGAGCCAGGCGTCGACCTCCGCGGCACGGTAGTCGCGGTTCTCCTCCAGGAGGTCGCGGGCGGCTTCGTCCCCGGCCCGGCTCGGGACGCTGCGATCAAGTCGGCCGGCCCCGCCCAGCCGGGCGAGTTCTTCGGCCCGGTCGGCGAGCTGCTGCTGCTCCTGGCGGCGCTGCTGCTCGGCTTCCTCGCGGCGGCGGTCTTCGGCGAGCTCCTCCTGGACGACGACGTCGGCGTCCGGGTCGTACGGGCCGCCGGTCGCGGCGAGCAGCTGCACGACGCGCTGCCACTCCGCGAGCTCCGCAGCACGGCGGCCGCCGTCGTCGAAGGCGGATTCGTCGCGGCGGTCCAGGTGCGCCTGCTGTTCCGCTGCTTCGAGCCCGGCCACCGCCTCGCCGTGCGTCATGCCCCGCGCGCGGCGCCGTACCGAGGACCGGCCGATCTTCGCGTAGTCGATCGGCGCGCGCGGGGCGTCGGCGCGGCCGCGGGCCTCGGGGACACGGCGCGGCCGCCACCCGTCGTACGTGGTCATCGGGACTCGCTTTCAGGTCGGAAACGGAAATGAGGGCCCGGCCGGTAATGCGGATGGGCGGGCCGGTCCCACAGGTCTACCGCACCCCGGAATTACGCGCTGCTAAAACGTGATGTCCAACCGTTCCACGTCTGCGAATTTCACCTCCAGGCCCGCACGGCCGCCACCGCCTTGACGGAAATAGGCGTCCGCGATGGCCTCAGCGACCGCGTCGTGCAGATCGCTCTCCGTCGCACTCTCCTCCTGTGCGGCGATGATGGCGGCGGCGTGGGAGGGGCTGACGGCGACCGTGATGTCCCGTACGCGACCCGCGTCCGAGGTGCCCTCCGGACCGAGGCCGAAGTACGCCCGACACGAGATAATCAGCCCGCCCGTGGACGCCGCGCGCTGCCTGGCCTGCGCCCTGACCTGCGGTTGCCACTCCGACTCGGTCTCTTCCACCAGCGCGGCTTGGAGGCGCTTGTTGGGCTTGGTGGAGGCTCCCGAGAGGTAGCGCTGCACCGTCTTGCGGGAGACGCCCAGCCGCTCGGCCAGGGACTTGGTGGAGCCCCTTTCCCGCGTGCGAAGGAATTTCATCTGCGCTCGCGCGGATTTCGGTGCGGGGCGGGTGAACAGGGCCCGCTCCGCGCGGGCGAGGCCGTCCAGGATCTTGGCGCGGGTCCGGGCCGCGCGCGTCACGTCGTCATCAGTCATGTGATCATTCCGCCCGGCCGGGCCTGTGGACAGAGATCAGCCACGTCCCGAAGGGCGCGCACCTGCTGACGGAATGAATGGGCGACGGAGCTTAAGCCCTTCCCGGCTCTATGCATGACGAGTCCGGAAGCGATGCTGCGGTCAGCCGTTGTGTGCTGTGCGGCTGGAAAGTACCCGGGTAGGTGTCCGGCACCGCTACAAAGGGGGCTGTCACAGTGTCGGCTGACCGGCGACGCCTTCTGCTGAGGCAGGGGTGAGCTCGCCGACGGCCCGCGAGGGAGGGAAGATCGCATGGCAGAGACCGCACTGGTCGCCGCGCTACAGAACGTCATCGGCCACTACATGACCGCTGTCGCCGAGAAGCTGCTCGCCGAGGGAACGCCCGTTAGCTCGATCTCTACTTTTGCCCGGTACGACGACGAGGAGCAAGGTAAGTACCACGATGATGTGGAGGGCGGGATTCTGCTCAACGGCAGTTTCACTCGCCGGTGGCTTCCGAACGCCGAGACTGGCCTGCACTGGTCGGCGACGTCCGGCTGGTGCTTGTGGACCATCCTCAAGGACTCGGCGGGCGGGGGCGGGGCCTTCTATGACGGGGCTCGTTGGCTGGGCGCTGGCCTGATTCCCGATCCCGAGCGAGTGGCGGCCTTCCTCTCCTCCGTACAGCTCGATCCGCAAGCCGCAGGTAGCAGCGACCGCCCCTTCTACCGTCAGCCCCTTCAGGACCTTCCCGGCCTGTGCGACCGGCTGCGGACGTACCAGCGTATTGAATACGGCAACCCGAGCTACGAGCTGCGCTTCGAAGACGCGCGCTGCGGAGCCTATTACGACCGCATGGTCAGGGCGCTCACCTCTGGTGATGACGGCATTGTCAACGTGCCCGTGCGCAGGAGCGAGCTGGAGGCGTTGCTGCACCTGCTGGAATTTGCCGAGGGCAGCAGTTACAAGCCCGTGCGTCTGTTCGCCGACCGCCTGGCCGGGGACATCGCACGGCGTGTCAGCGAACCCGGCAGCGTAAATGAGCACCGGGAGGCGCTGGCGTACGCGCGTGAGGCCAAGGAGCGGAGAGAGCAGGCGAAACGTCAGCAGAAGAACCACGACGAGGAGTAGGAGAGCCAGACAGCGGCCCCGGCTGGAGGGCGACGTTCGGCCCTGGGCTGCCGACGACCCGCGGCCGCGCCGCCGCTGGGCCTACGTGATGTCTGGGCTGGGTGGGGCCTGTCGTGGCAGGCCATTTGTAGGGTGTGAACCGCCGCGTTCCCCGGCAGCTGCTATGTCGGGTGTGACTGAGCATTTCATGCGGCGAGTTGAGCAGAGTATCGGTGTGGTGGGTGGGCGTCCTTGCAGTCAAAGATCAGGAAGATTCTGACTGAGTGTGGGGATCGCATTGTGTGCCTCTGAAGGTTGCGCGTCAGCGGGAGCAGGCTCGTTGCTGTCAAGATTGCGCTGCCGGTCTTTCGGGTCACCAGTTCTGGCCATCGGGCCTTTCCTGCGGCTATGTGCCAGGAAGATGAATTATCCGGTGAATCCGCCGGACAACCTGGCGAAGGGACTGGTTTCCATGCGGCAAAGAAGGTGGGCGTCACTAACGGGCGCTGCGCTCCTCGCTGTTACGGCACTGAGCGGCTCAGCGGCAGCGGCAGGCGCGCCTTCCACGGCCTCCGTGTGCGGTGATGCGTTCTATTCGAGCTTCGCCGAGGGGCACGCCTGGATCCGATACTGCGACAGCAAGACGTGGGCGTGGGCCGACGTGACGGATGACAAGGCAGACGGCAGGTGTCCGAGGCTGACAGCTCAGCTGATATCCGGCGGGAAGGTGAACTCCGCCGGGGTGGGGCCCAAGGGCTCGACCCAGTACCGGGAGGTCAGGGCTCCTGCCGGCAACCCGATCTACGTGGCGGGGCTCACCTGGGTCAGCTGCTGATCCCCTGAGCACGTCTTCAGCACCACACCGGCTTGTACCAGAAGCACTCGAATTCGGTGAGCGTGGCTGTCTACCGTTCCGCTTTCCTCATACCCGAGGAGTACCGACTTACCTCGTTCCCGCACGCGAGGCAATCTCAAGATTGGGCGTCCGAGTTCAGCGATGAGGGCGCGAGTGCGTAGATCTGTGACAACAGGGCCTCCCGGAATTGCTGGGTTCGGTTTGGGCTTCTGAGCCACCGAGAGGCCCTGTTTTCATCCGTCACCGCAGGAAGATCACCCCGGCGGGAAACTCGTTTGACTTGCACGTCTATCACCGGTTGGACCACCGCACGCGCCGGTCGCCAACTCACGCGATCACTCGCCAACCGAAGCGCTCAGTCACACCGGGGAACGCGGCGGTTCTGTGTGCGGGTGGCCTACAGCTCGATGTCGAGCCGTTCGACGTCGGTGAACTCCACGTCCAGGCCGTGCGCGCGGGTGTTGTTGGCGCGGAAGTACATCCGGGCGAGGCCGTCCGCGGCGATCTGCCGGAGCTGGTCCTCGGTGGCGCCCTGCTCGCGTGCACTGAACAGCTTGTCGGCGTACTGCGGCGGCAGGGCCTGGGTGATGTCCCGGATCCGGGCGTCGTCGGTCGTGCCCCCGGCGGATTCGAAGCCGAAGCGGGCGCGGGTGGAGACGACCAGCCCGCCCGTGGACGCCGCCTTCTTCCGCGCCTTCGCGCGGATCTGGGGCTGCCACCGCTTCTTCACCTCGCGCTCCAGGCGGCCGCGCAGGTCCTGGCGGGGCCGCTTCAGCTTGCCCGAGACGTACCGCTCCACGGTGCGCTGGGAGATCCCGAGCGCCTGGGCGGCGGCCTTGGTGCCCGTGAGCTGCTTGACCAGGTACTTCATCTGCGCCTGAGCGGACTGGGGGATGCGGCGGGTGAACGCCCCCTCCAGCGCGCGGTCCAGGCTGTCCCCGAGCGAGTCGACCATGTCCTACTCCCCTTCTCCTGCGCTCTGGTCGGTCTTGATGAGGTTGGAGATGTTGAAGACGCCGTCGCGCTCCTCGAACTGCTGCTCCGCCCACAGGACGGTCTGCGTGCCCTGGTGCTTGACCATCCCGGGCGAGACCCCGAGCCGGAACGTGCCCGGCGCCGGCTTGCCCTCGGGCGTGTGCGGCAGGACGTCCAGAGGGGACGGTCCGGGCGAGGGGTAGACGATGGCGTCGGTGCCGATCGCGACCGGGTAGAGGTCGGCGGCGGCCGCTGTCTTCATCAGCTTGCGATGCAGGCCGACCCTCTGGTTCGCGAGCACGGCGGCCCGGATGTCGGGGCGCCAGTTCACCCGTTCCAGCGCCGGGTACGGCTCGTAGTACGGCACCTGGCCCCGGCTGCGCTGGCGCAGCTTGCCGATCGCGCCCTTCGCCGTCGCCTTGATCGCGGTCTCCAGCAGCGCCATCGTCGGGTCGGCCTCCTTGCGCCGGGCCATCGCACTGAGGAACTCCTGGCCCTGGAGGTCGGTGGTAACGCCCATGTCGGCCATCGTGTCCACGTACGCGTCGCGCAGCCGCTTGTACCAGGAGTCCAGGTAGCGGCCGTTCTGGGTGCGGACGTACGCCTCGATCGGGGCGACGTCGAAGCCGAGCTCCACCGCGTAGGCGATGGTGGGTGTGGCGTACCAGGCCGGGCCGGTGGGGGTGTCGCCCTTCGGCGTGAACGGGCTCGGGAGCCGGGAGCCGTCGACCGTGCGGCCGTTGACCCGAGCGCGGGACAGGTCGACGTGGGAGAGGTCGACCAGCCACGAGCCGGGCAGCGCCGGGTCGAAATGCGGGTTGTTCTTCAGGTGGGTCGGCCCGTTCAGCCCCACTGTGAGGCTGTTCGCGGCTGCGGCGAACGACATGTTGAGGTCGACGACGACCAGGTAGGGGTTGGCGCACTCCTCATCGGTCAGCGGCCGGCACCAGTCGTACGGTTCCTCCATCAGCATCTGGCCCGGGGTGCGCAGGTGGTGCCGGGCGAACTGACCCTTGAGGACCGGGTGTTCGTCGGGGACCTCACACGGCACCACCGGGTAGAGCTGGGTGAGCGCGTCGTCGTTGTACGCCCGCTCGAACGCGCCGGTCGCAGGGTTCTTCGCCGCGCGGGTCGGCGGGCGCAGCGCGGTCATCAGCTCCAGGCCGGTCGTCGCGGTGGAGCCGCGCGGCGTCATCACCCGGGCCGCGTACAGCCCGAGGTACTGGACCAGCTCGGCCGGGTGCATCGTCAGCAGCAGCTCCGGGTCGTCCTTGCGCCCCCACTCGCGGACGTCCAGTGCGTGCCAGGGCAGGATGCACAGCTGGACGCAGCGCCGCTTGGAGCCCTCGGGGTCGCGGTAGAGCCGGGCCCACGGGCCGAAACCCCGCTGGGTCATCTGCAGGCCCGCGCGCTCGATCTGCTTGACCACCTTGTGGCCGGCCGGGATGCGGCCCGCGTGTCGCTCCTCCTCCGACAGGGCGGCGGGCAGGCCGAAGCGTTCCAGCGCGGCCGCGGTGAGGACGAGGATCGGGTCGGCGTCGCGCCCGTTGCGGTGCAGGCGGCCTTGCCCGAGGCGAGCTTCGCTCAGCGTCCAGTCGGCCAGGGCCGGGATGCTCTTGGCGGGCACGTCCAGGACCAGGCCGCCGACGCAGTACGCCGACACTTGCCCGTCCTCGCAGTCGATGACCGCGAGCGGCCCGTTCTCGAAGCGCGGGTCGACGTCGGCGGTCGCGGCCGCCGTGATCTTCTTCGCCACCACCTTCTTCGCACCCGGGCGCCGCGACGTCGACGGCCTGGTGGTGCTGCTCGCCTCGGTCGTCGGCCGGGACGGCACCGCGGCGGGTGCCGCGACCGGCTCCGGGGCCGGACCGGTGAACGCCTCCGGGACCGCCGGAGCCGGGGCGGCGGGCGCGTCGGAGACCTGGGCGGGGTAGCGGGCGGCGAGGCCCTCCAGCAGCCGGGCGTACGCGGCGCGCTTCGGCGGCCGTGGCTCGGTCCGCCCGGCCTCCCAGTTCCCGACCGCTTCCCGGCGGGCGTCCAGCGCCGTGGCGATCTGGGCCTGGCTTAGGCCCGCCGCCTCCCGCAGACGCTTGCGCTCCGCAGGGTCCGGCAGGTCGTCCTGCGCGACTTGCTCCAGCAGCGCATCGACGGCGCTGAACAGCTCGTTCTCAGTGGACACGGAAGTCACCTCCAGAAGAAAGCATACCTGATCGCTCGTCGACTCGCGTATTCAATCGCTCATGAATCACTCATGGATCGCTCATCGGTGATAGGTTCGACTGAAGATCACAGTCGTCCTGCCGGGCGGCAAGGAACCGCCGATGTCACCACCAGGGGGGAACGTTGAGGGAGCAGGCGAACTCTTCGGTCACGCTGTCTCGCGAGGAAAGCAACAAGGTGTTGACGAGCACGATCCTGCCGGAATGGGCGAGCGGTGTGCCCCCTCAGACCCATCCAGTAGTCGTCGTCGTGGGTGGTCAGCCCGGCGCTGGAAAGACACAGGCCTCGGATCTGATCGAGGCTGCGCTCGCCCGCCGGGGTGGTGCCGTGAGGATTTGCCGCGACCTCTACAAGCCCGCTCACCGCGAGTACGCCAGGTTCCTGGCCAGCGATGTCCGCACCGCAGGTGTGAACGTTCGACCGGACACCAGCCGCTGGCAGGCCCAGGTAGAAGAGCATGTTCGTACGAACCGTTTCGACGCGGTCGTCGAGTCCGCCCTTGCCTCTCTTTCGGAGTTCCGGGCCTCGTCTGCGGCCTACCGGCAGTCCGGGCACCGGATCGAGATCGTCGTGGTCGCGACCGCGGAAGCCTGGAGTCAGCTTGGAACCCTGGACCGGCTGCTGACCGGGGTAGCCAGTGGTGAGGGCGGCCGGTACGTGGCGTGGGACAACCTCGACACCTGCACAGCGGGGCTACCAAAAACGCTGTCGGCTGTCGAGGCTGAGCTGCTGGCTGACCGGATCACCGTGGTCCGGCGCGACGGCACGGTCCTGTACGACAACGAGCTCGTGGGCGGCACGTGGCAGCGCCGGACCGCAGCTGACCGAGCCGTGCTGCACGAGCAGCGCCGGCCGTGGAGCGCCCGGGAGACGGCAGCCTTCCACCGTGACCTCACGCATGCCGAGGTCCGCGTGCACCGAGACCTGCCCGAGGACGAGCGGCTGGCTGTTCACCGGGACGTCGGACGGGCCGCGGCGCTCGCCGAACCGGTCCGACGCATCGCCCAGCCCCGCCGGCAGTCTCCCGGAGTCGACTACCACCGGCTCTCCAACGCCGAACACCGGTGGGTCTTCGACGAGCTGATCGCGCCGTCGTACCTGAACGGCATCGTCGCCCGGGAGGATCCTCGGGCGGTGTACGTACTGGGCCAGCCCGGCGCCGGCAAGCTGCTCGCCACCAGGATGGTCCGGCGGGCGATGCGCCAGGGAACGACGCACCTGATGGGTGACGACTTCAAAATCTCGCACCCCGACTATTACCAGCTGCTGCGCGACGACCCCAGGAACGCCGGCGCAGCGATCCGAGCTGACTACCGAGCCTGGTTCGCCGAAGCCGAGGCTCACGTACGGGCTCGCAGCGGCGACATCCTCATCGAGGCCGCCCCCGGCAGCGTGACGGAATTCCTCAACAGCGCGCTCCCGTTCGCCGCTGGCGGCTACCCGGTCGAACTCGTGGTCCTGGCCGTCCGCGAGGCGGACAGCCTGCAGGCAACAGCTCTGCGCTACGCCCGCTCCCTCCAGATCGGCGGCATCGCCCGATTCACCACACGGGCTGGACACGGCACGTGCTTCCGTGCGCTGACCGACGTCGTCGATGTCGCCGAACACCATCCGCAGATCGCCGCCATCACCGTGATCCGGCGCGACGGACAAGCCCTGATGCGGCACGAAGCCGGCGGCGGCGCGGGACGGGCATCGTGGGCCCTGGCCGCGGAACGGGGGCGCCCGTACACCGCGCAGGAGGCTGCATCGTTCCTCCAGCTCCACCATGCGCTGCGCCGGGCGCTGCCCCGGCACCGCGCCGAGCTCGATGAGATGGTGGCGCTCGCCCGCCCGTTGATGCCGCTGCGGGCACAGCCGGCCCGGATCGACCGGCCGCACCCGACCGTCTGGCCCCTGCCCGTTCCGCATCGCCGGGCCTACGACTCGTTGAGCTCCTTCAGCCGGGCCGCGTAGACCGCGGCAATCCGGGCCGCCTCCGGCGTGTCGGCGGTCACCAGCTGTGCCTGATCGGCGAGTGCGGCCTCACGCTCGGCTTTCAGCTTCTCGATCCGCTCGTCGTCGGGGACCGGTGAACGGTTTTCGGACGCGAGCTGGGTGTTGTACCAGAGCACGATGTCCCGCACGATGCCTGCTGCCTGCTCATCCTCACCACCCTCCAGGTGCGAGAAGTCGACGTCCTGGGGTTGTTCGTTCGGGTCCGGCACGGTGCTGACCACCTCTGATGTTGATCTTGAATGGAGATGGCCATTGTCCTACCCAATCCCCCGCTCACGGCAGGAGCTCCACGTCGGCACACACGCGAAGGGCGGGAAGCCGTGCTGTGTCCGAGGCGCTGATCAGGAGATGCTGTCCCCGAAGGCCCGTGCCGGGAGACCCGGTTGGGCCATTGATCAACTACTGGGGGTGGCATGGCAGGCCGGGATTTGCGGGCGCTGTTCAGTACGAACGACCCGCACCTCGTCACCGAGGAGGCGTTCACGAACCGGCAGGCGCAGTGGGGCCTGGTCGCGGCCGCGCTCACTGAGCACCTGCAACACATCGCAGCCCCGGCTTTCGATGTCACGGACTTCGAGGCCCCACGCACCAACGTGCTGGTCTTCCACGGGGTCGGCGGCATCGGCAAATCCACGCTGTCGCGGAAACTTGAGGCCGCGCTCACCGGCGCCGAACACCGGCCATCCCAGTGGGGCGCTCCTGTCTGGTCGGGCGGGCGGATTCTGCCGATCCGGATCGACCTCGCACGATCAGCGGGCACCGACTTCGAACGCGTCATCCTGACCCTCCGGCTCGCCCTGGCCGAACTGGGCCATCCTCTGCCGGCCTTCGACCTCGCATTGCGCCGGTACTGGGAGCACCAGCACCCCGGCGAGCCGCTGGAGGATTACCTGAGCCGCAGTGGCCTCGCCGCCCGTGCCGGGAAGGCGCTGCCCCAGCAGATGCAGTCCGTACTCGCAGACGTCGCCCAGGCGCTGCTGCTGCCCGGCACCGTCGGATCCGTCGTCGGCGAAGTGACCGGCTCACTCGTACGGGCGCTGCGCGAACACCGCCAGTCCGTACGCGCCCTGGCCGGATGCACGCGGCTGGCCGACCTCCTGCAGGCCGAACCCGACATCGATGCCCTGTCCTACTACCCACACCTGCTGGCCTGGGAGCTCGCCCAGCTCCCGGCCAAGAAACGGGTCGTGCCGGTAATCCTGCTGGACACGTACGAGGACACCGGCGACCGCACCCACCGAGACCTGGAGCGCCTCCTGCAGCGCGTGGTCTGGCTCATGCCGAACGCGTTCTTCGTCATCACCGGCCGCTCCCGGCTGCAGTGGGCCGACGAAGGGCTGCAGGGACAGCTCGACTGGACCGGCCGAACCGCATGGCCCGGCCTGGCCGACCGCGACATCCCCCAGCCACGCCTCGCGGCCACCGCGCGCCCGCCGCGTCAGGTCTTGATCGGTGACTTCAGCCCCGAGGACTGCGCCGACTACCTCGCCCGACGGCTCACACGAAGCGGGCAGCCTCTCATCGATGAGGACCTGCGGACCGTGATCGCCGCCCGCTCCCACGGCCTGCCGCTCTACCTCGATCTTGCCGTACTGCGGTTCCTGGAGATCCGCCGTACCGGCCGCCGGCCACAGCCTGCTGATTTCGACGTCGACTTCCCCGCCCTGATCGCCCGCACCCTGTCCGACCTCACCCCCGAAGAACGCCATGTCCTGCGCTCCGTCGCGCTGCTGGACTCCTTCGACCTGCCTCTGGCGACCCGGGCCGCGGGCATGACCCACGAAGCGCCCGCGCTACGGCTGATCGAGCGCCCGTTCGTCCAGCACAACGAGTTCGGCCTGTGGCCGTTCCACCTTCATGCCCTGATCCGCTCCACCATCCGCACCGCGGACGACCAGACCGACGACCGCTGGTCACCACGGGACTGGCAGCAGGCAGCCGCACGCGCCTTCACGGGACTGGGCGAGCAGCGGGACACCAGCCCCGCCTCGGACCGGATGCTCCTGATCGGGTGCCTGCGCCAGGGGCTGGCTCTCGCCCGCGACTTCCGCCTGGACCTCGGCTGGCTCACCGACGCCGCCTGGGCCTACGTCAGCGACTCCGTATGGGAGCCCCTCAGCCCTGCGGCCGGGCAGGAGTCGGCCAACACCCCGGAAACGGCCGCTGACGCCCTGGTGGAACTGCTCAGCGCGCTCGCCCGCCGCCAACACGAGAGCCGCGAACGCACCGCTGACCGGCTCACCGCACTCGTGCACACCGGGCTGCTGCCTGCCGAACTTAACGAGATGGGCATCTACTACCTGGCCAAGGCACAACGCGACCTCGGACGCACCGAAGCCTCCCGGCACGGGATGCAGCTCGTGATGGAAGGGGGCGGCCGCCTCGCCCCTGCGGCCCGCCGCGGTCTGGCCCACCTGGCCCGCCTCGCCGGAGACTTCCCCGCCGCCCGCGCCGCGGCCGAGAACCTCGGCTGGGCCGGCCGCCAGCACCGCGTCCTGGGCGATGTCTTGTGGCCTCACGGCGACATCGACCGTGCGGCCGGTTCCTACGCAACCGCCCGCGACCAGGCCGACCAGCACGGCATCGCCGGCGAACGCGCCACCAGCCAGGCCCAGCGCGCTTTCACCCTGGCCTTCAGCGACCCCACCCTCGCCGACGATGAGATCCACTTGGCCCAGCAGCTCCTGACCGGGCTCGACCTCCGGGCCACCAGCCTCACCGTGCAGATCGCAGCCCTGGTACGCGACGCCGGCACCACCGAAAACCTCGCGGCCACCCGCGCACTGCGCGCCAGCATCCGTGACACCGGTATCACCGCGACCAGCGCCACGCTCGAACTCGCCCTCGCCTTCCACCACGCGGTCCGGGACGAGCCGGACGACGTACAAGCCGTCATCACCCGCCTGCGGGAGCTCACAGGGGCCGATGACCACAGCTTCTACGTCGACATCGCCCACTACATGGCCGATCTTCCGCTGCCCGGCCCTTCCCCCGTGGTCTGGCTCAGCAGCGCCCAATCCGTTCGCCGACACTGGCTGAACCTGGTTTCCGACCGACGCGAGCACCTGCACAGCACCCGATAGCACGCGTCGGCCCCTGCCCGGATCCGGGCAGGGGCCGAAGTCTTCTGCCGCTGTGGTCAGGCAGTGAGGTCCAGGATGCGGACCGGCTCTCCCGCCCACCGGTGCGGAGCGGTGGTGGCGATGATCGCACCGTCGGGACGCTCAGCCGTCGGCTGCGCCGCGTACTGGCTGTGAGCCGCAGCCCAGGTCTCCTGCTGTGCGACGGCCAGCGCGGCGGGCAGGTCCAGGTCCAGGACGGTGATGCCGGGCAGGGAGGCCAGGTGTTCGGCCGTGCCGGGCCGGGCCCGGTCCGCCTCCACGAGCGCGCAGGACGGGACGTACAGGAACCAGCCCGGTTCGGCATGGGCTCGGTGGATCAGCCGGGAGGCCAGAACGTTGCCCCCTCCCGCCGCAGCCATCGCCGTGTCGTCCAGAACGATGTGCATGGCATCGCTCACCGGGCGGTCACCTGTGCCAGGCGACGGTCCAGCTCACTGTCCAGGTCGTTCTGCTCAGCAGCGGTCGGGGCGTAGCCGTTCCACTCCTTCAGCACTGCCCGGGTCTTCTCGGCCCGCTCGGCCCGCTCGGCAGGAGTCAGCAGGGTCTCGGCCAGGCGCGCCAGATACGCGCGCAGCGACAACCCCTCCGAGGCCGCGATCGCGGCGAGCCGGTCCTTGGCTTCCTCGGGGATACGGACATTGGCATCAGACATCATCGTGCTCCTTCCCATCCCACAAGGGTACGGGTACGTACCCGTACCCAACAGCGCCCGTGCGCGCCTGCAGGAGCCGCTAGGCATTTCGCGGTGAGTACGCAGGTCAGAACCGCAACACGCCTACGTTGCAACCCGATGTTGCACCCTCGTGTTGCACACCTCTTTCGCGTGGCGAACCCGCTCGGCTGGTGAAGTCGGCCCTGGGCACGTCGTGCGTGGCAAGGCGACGGCCCGGTGCCAACGCCGCCCTACCCCGCACCCCCCCCGACTGGGTAGGAACTCTGTAGATCTCATGCGTTTCTTTAGGCAGCTCACGCCGCATAAGGATTCACCAGCCACAAGGCGCCATTGCGACTCCTTCATCACGCCCCGTACCTTCGGAGATTCGTTCATCCGGGGGGAGAGCATCGTGACTTCTGATCCGCACGAGGAGTACAGGGAAAAGTTTGCCCAATTCAGCCTAAAAGAAGCGGACCTGAGGGCGGCTAAGGCGCTTCAAAGGATTGGCTGGCTAATCCTTTTAGGTTCGCTGACTCTGACGGGGATACTTGGATATACCGTCATCGTCGGCCTGTGGAAATCGGACGATGGAATCACTCGATGGATCTCTCTGGCCATCGTCAACATCTTATGGATTGCGTGCTCATACTGGCTGTTTAACAACCATAAAAACCTTGCTACAAAAGCGAGTGCTTTTCGTGACGCGCTGCAACATCGCCAAACGGCGGCCGCTCAACTCCCCCTCGACACGACCTCGGGCCTGCGCGTCTACCGGGAGGCCTCGCTCGATGTCATCGCCTCCTACCGGGCGCAGGCGAGCCGCAACAGACGTGTACACAACATTTTTCAGCTACTCATCATCACCGGGTCAATTGTGGTTTCCACTCTCACGGCGATGAACGAGGGATCCAACACAGTCTTATCAACCTTTACCTCATCCTTGAGTGCCCTGGTCGGAATCTCCGCCGGAGTCACCGGCTACTTCAAGTTCCGAGAGCGCGGTACCACTTCACAGTCGACAGCAGACGACATCGAGAAGAATTACAACGCCAGCGGGTTCCAACTCGGTGACTACGCAGGACTGGAAGAGAATCCTCGGCTCGTCCAGTACGCAGCAACGGTCGAAAGGATCAAAGAAGAACAGCGGAAACGCGAAGTTCAACTGGAGCAGAGCACCTCACGTGACGAGCGCTCAGCGCAATGAGCGGCGGCGAAGAAGACACCGATCGCTCCCGGAAGCGGGCTGTATCGCTGACGACGGTCCGCTGGCTACTGGCACCGCGCTGGCAGTGGCGCACCCGCCGGTTGCGGGCCGCCCACGGATTCTCTCTGTCCTACGAATCCGCTTGGTGCCTGGTCGCCCTTGCCGACGACGTGGCCAACCTGCCCTACGTGCGGCGCCGCACCCGTCCTGTGCCCAGCGTGGCGCCGGGGGTGATGATCGATGTGTGGGCGCGGCTCGACTCGGCGGAACAGCAGAGGCGCCGGGCGTGGCTGACCCGGCACGGCCGAACCCCATTGCACCTGCTGGGAGTCCCGGAGGAACTGATCGAGCTGGCGGGCTTGCACATCACCGAGTGGGCGCTCCCGCCAGACGTGCCATCGATCTCGCTGGTTGTTCAGCAACGGTCCTGGCCAAAGAGAAGCGACTGACGGGCGAGGTGATGGATACGGCGCGACGCGTCGTTGTCCGCGTATTGGGTTGCTGAGTGCGGAGATCTGCAGTCGGCCGTGCCAGTGCCCAGTCCGCGCGCATCCGGCCGGGAGCTGGCTGATCATCTCGCTGACATGACATCACTCTGCGTGGCAGGGTCGGGATTGATCGGTTACGGCAGACGGAGGGGGATCCCGTGGATGCACGGATGTGGAACGGTCTGGTCGGCGTCGCGAAGGAGACGTACACCGCCTCGCTGGGCGAGGGGGCCGTGCCGCGCCCGCTGATGATGCCGCTGGCGCGCGGCGAGTTGGTCGGGCTGATCTGGGTCCGCCCGACCAAGGTCGGCCAGGACGCGCTCGCCGGGATCGCGGAGCTCGCGAACATCGCCGCGGCGTCCGGCGCGGACGAGATCGTCCTCGCCTGGGAGACCCACGACGTCGCCACCGCCTGCGATCTGCCCATCGTCGGCCCGGCGCCGTGCCTGAACATGGTGCTCGCCAGCCGCGACGGGCACGTCCTGCACCAGTTCCCCTACAGCGAGCAGCTCCTGTCCCGCAGCCCCGAGGGCTGGGCGGCGGTCACCCCCGACTGGAAGCCGGCCCCCGCGCCCCAGCCCGGCGGCGAGCTGGTCCCGCCCATCCAAGCCGCGGTGAACTTCTCCTTCACCCCGATCGAGCTGGACCACCCCGACCCGTTCGGCGTCACCGTCGTGCTGATGGAAGAGGACGGCTACCGCATCAGCCTCACCGAAGCGTTCGCCCGCTGATCCCGTGGCACGGGACTTCGACGACGACGCGCCCCGCCGCCTCCAGGACGCAGACGACCTGATCAACGCCCGCCAGCGGGACGAAGCCGAACGGACTCTCGCCCGCCAACGGGACGAAGCTGAACGGGTTCGCGCCCGCCAGCGGGACGACGACGAACGGATCTATGTGGTGACCACCAACCTCGTCATCGACGCCCAGGAGCAGCTCGCCCGGCGCCAGCTGCTGGACCGCATCTGGCGCGCGGGGGCGACCCTCAGCTGGCTGTCCTTACTCGCTGCGGTCATCGGCACAGGCATAGCCTGGGGCACCACAGGCGACCCGACGCGGTTCGTCGTGGGCGACCTGATCTGCGGCGGCCTGCTCCTGATGTCCGTGCTGACGCTGGTCGGCGTCTACTTCGCCGGGCGGGACGTGTCCAGCCTCCAGCGCCTTGAGGCGCATCTCGCCTCGCAGCAGGAGTCGCTGTGGAAGCAGATGGTCAGGAACAACCCGGACGTGGAGGACCGGCGCCAGCTCTACCGCGAGGAAGTCACGGCCGCAGTCGAGCAGTACCAGGCCGACAGCCGTAAGTACCGGACGATCCACAACGGCCTGCAGACCCTCATCATGATCGGCTCCGCGTCCACAACCACGATCGCGGCCCTTGACACCGGCAAGGAGCTGACCTGGCAAAGCGTCACCCTGACCGTCATCAGCTTCGCTATCACGGTGGCCGCGATGTTCACCGGCTACTACAAGTTCCGCGAGCGCAGCTACTTCCTCCAGCAGACCGCCGACGCCATCGAGGAGGAAGTGAACGCCGTCCGTCTCGGCATCGGTCACTACAGCGAGTACGGGCCCGGCCAGGAGGACGAGGCACTGAAGAAGTTCACCCAGCGCGTCGAAGACCACCGCAACGAACAGCGCCGCCGCCAGCAGCAGCTGGACCAGCCCGCCGACCAGGCCACCCTCTCCAGCCAACCGCCGGCGTGAGAAGGGTCGGCCGGCGCGGGCCGGGACGGGCGGTGGATGACTCTCGGTGCTCATGATTCCAGGCTGTTGCGCGGCAGGTGCTACCGCATTCGAACCACGGTCAGCGTGCCGTGCCGGCCCGACCCGGCAAGCACCTCAACCATCAGGTCGGTGTTGACGCGGGCATATGTCTCGCCCTCGGCCCGCCGTACTCCCGTCACAAATCCACGGGCGAGGGCCTCCCCGATACGGCCGGCGAGGACCGGCTCCAGCCGAGCGGAGATCCGAACCGGGCCCCCCTCATCACCGAAGAGAAGCGCCAGATGGTGGGGGCGCAGGTGCGGGCCTGCGAAGCCAACGACCAAAGCGTCCTGCGTGTCCGAGTGCCTGACCTTCGTCCAGCTTCGTCGCCCAGACGGGTAGCCGACCGATCCCTTCTTGGCCACAATCCCTTCGATGCCTCGCTCCTGCAGCACCTCGTACCAGTGGAGGGCCACCGCTCGGTCGTCGGTGGCGGGCACAGCCTGGATGGGCGGCCCGATGCTGGCCAGGATGTCCAGGAGATACGCGCGCCGGTCCGTATATGGCATCGCGCGGCAGTCCCCGATCGCAGGGTCGGGGTGCTGGAGGAGGTCCCACACCGCGTAGGAGGCCGGGTGCCGAACGGCGAGGGCGCGGGCCCGAGCTGGTCCGGATGCTGCACGGGACTGAGCCGCCCCGAAGTCGAGGCGGCCTTCCTTCCAGATCACCGCTTCTCCGTCGAGCACGGTCCCGGGGCGCAGTGCCATGGCGGCGACGGCCAGATCCATCCAACGCTGGGTGACGACCCGACCGGACCGGGCGTACAGGATCACGGTCTCCTCGGTGCGCCGCAGGACGGTGCGGTGCCCGTCGAATTTCGGCTCGTACCACCAGCCCGGACCGGTGGGCAGCGTCGGGACCGCCTGCGCCAGCGCGACCTTGACCGGGAACTCCACATCCCAATCCTTGAAGCATTCCGCCCCAGACGCTCGCCCGGCGGTCCGTACGGTCTATCCATCTGCGTGACTGACGCTCGGGTCAGTGGTGTGTGCGGCTGCAGGCGGCTGGGCTGCCGGCGATGCCAGATCCGTAGCGGCCCTGGCTCGATCGAGGGCGGCTTCGAGCCCGGTACGGGCGAGCTGCGGAGTATGGGCGGTGGGTTCGGTCAGGGCCCGGGCGCGGGTGGTGGTCCGGTCGGTGTAGCTGGCGGTGAGGCCAGGGGTACGGCGTGGTGGCGGCTTCCAGGACGGCGAGGAGCTGGTCGATCAGGTGGAGGGCGTTGGTCGTCGCCGCTGCCGGGCGAGGGAGCTCGGGCGGATTGCCTGATTGCCGAAGCGGCCCCGCGCCCGGTCTGCGGCTTGCTCGATGCGGCGCCGTTTATCGTCCGCCGGGTCCAGGAGCAGCTGCTGGACGGCGTTCTGGGTATCGGTGAGGTCCGCGCGGACAGTGATCGTGCGGACGCGGGCGCGCTGTAGTCCGAGGCGGGCGTACAGGTCGTAGGCGGCAGTGCGCAGTGCCGGTGTGTGAGCGGTGTACTCCTCCAGCGTGCGTGAGCGCTGCGTCGTGGCACCGTCGGCGTACGAGATGCTCAGGCCGAGCCGCACGGCGACCTGGCCGGTGGTCCGCAGCCGCAGCCCCAGCCGTTCGCAGAGGTCGAGCAGGGCTCGACGGTGTGCAGTGGGGTCGAGCTCGTCATGGCTGAACGCGTAGGAACAGCCGGTGGACTTGGGTGCGGCCTCGGTGGTGACTGGGCGCGGGTCCAGGCCGCGGGCGCGTTGCGACAGCGTCACGGCGGTGGCCTTGCCGAGGATGCGCTGCAACGTCAGCAGCGGAACGTCGAGAAGGTCGCCGATGCGGTGCAGGCCGTACTCCCCGAGCGTGCGGGCGGTGGCCGGGCCGACCCCGTAGAGGGTGGCGACGGGCTTGGGGTTGAGGAACGCGGCGATCGCCTCGGGGTCCGGGGCGACGACGGTGACGTGGCCGGGGGCGGTCGTGTCGGCCGCCATCGCGGCCAGCATCCGGTTCGGGCCGGCGCCGATCGTTGTGTGTAGCCCGAGGTGTGCGGCCAGGCGGAGTGCGGCCATGGCCGCCAGACCCCCCATGTCCCGGTCGAAGAACCGCAGGGCGCCGGTGACATCGAGGTCGGCGGCGTCCGGCGGGAGGGCCTGCACCAGCGGGGTGAGATCACGCAGCAGTGCGAGGGCCTGCTCGTACGGTTCCTGGGCGGCCGGGCCGAGGTTGTGGAGCTGGATGCGCAGGATGCTTCGGGTGGTCATGGCGTTCACCCCGCCGATCCGGGGGATCGGTGTCCCAGGCGCCGCAGGTCGGCTGAGCGGGACCCGGCGGGCTGCAGATCGCTCCAGGCGTTGAGTTTCGCGCCGGCCGTTCCGTCGTCGAGTGCCCGGCCCGCACTCGGCGTGCTGCTGCTGCGGGCTGGTGTGGGGGCGGGTGTGGTGCGGCCGAGCAGGGCGAGGGCGGCTTCGGGGCCCAGGTCGCGGCGGGTGGTGGCGACTTCCTCCAGGTCCCAGGCCATCTGTCCGACCACCGTGCGCCGGGTGCCGCGCTTCTCGACGACTCCGCGGACCAGGAGCAGGCCGGAGTGGAAGATCGTGTGCGCGCAGGTGTCGTGGGAGTCCTCGAAGAACGCGAGGTCCGCGAGGCCGGAGCCGTCCTCCAGGGTCACGAAGATGACCCGTTTGCCGGAGGGGATCGGCGGTGTCTGGGTCGATGCCCGTACGCCGGCGACCAGCACCTGCTGTCCGGGGTGCATCGCCTGCAGGTGGTGGGCGTCGGTCGCGCCGAGCTCGGCGAGCAGGCGGTGGTGGTGTTCGAGCAGATGACGGGTGACGTCGATGGAGAGCACGTCGATCTCGGCGCTCATCACGTCGCGGCCGGTCATCTCGGGCAGCCCGGCCGGCTCGCCCGCGTGCGTCTCGTCGCCGAGCGGCAGTTGGCCGTCGATCGTGGTCCGGTTGCGTGCGGAGCGGTGCAGCTCGGTGGCCTGCAGCAGCAGATCCCGCCGTGTCAGCCCGCCTTGCAGCGGAGCGAGAGCTCCGATCTTGATGAGGCGCTGGGCGAGCGGCAGGGACGGGCGGGCGCGCAGCCACAGATCCTGCAGTCCGGTGTACGGCTGGCCGGCTTCGATGCGGGCGCTCTCCGCCTCGGTGATCCCGCGCACCGTGGACAGCGCGAGCCGTACGCCCCAGCCGTTCGGGGTCGGCTCGACGCTGTACGCGGTGCGGGAGGTGTTGACGTCGACCGGCAGGATCGGCACGCCGAACTGCTTCGCGTCCTGGACCAGGACGCGGGGCGCCCACATGCCTGGGTCGTGCTGGAGGATTCCGGCGAAGAACGCGGCGGGGTAGTGCGTCTTGAGCCAGGCCGACTGGACGGCCGGGACCGCGAAGGCCACGGCGTGCGCGCGGCAGAATCCGTAGGCCCCGAACTCCTTGATGATGTCCCAGACTTCGTCGATCACGTCCGGGGTGTAGCCGCGCTCGCCGGCGCAGCGGCGGAACCACGTCTCCACCTTCGGCAGCCGGTCGGCGTCGGCGAGGGCGCGGCGGGCGACGTCCGCGGCGGCACGGTCGCAGCCGGTCATCGTGGCCAGGATCATCATGATCTGCTCGTGCCAGATCACCACCCCGTACGTGTCGTCCATGATCGGCGCAAGGTCGGGGTGGGGGTAATGAGGCTTCTCGATCCCGTGCCGGGCGGCGATGAATTTCGCGGGCATCCCGCCGGCGACCGGGCCGGGCCTGAAGAGGCTGATGTCGGCGATCACGTCCTGCATGTGCCGTGGCTGGAGCCTCGAAATGAGATCTTGCTGCCCGGAGCTCTCGATCTGGAAGCAGCCCAGCACCTTGGCGCTGCGGATCAGCTCGAAGGTGGGCTCATCGGCGAGGTCGACGTGGTCGGGACTGTCGAGGTCGATGTGCCGGCCTGTGGTGCGGCGGATCTCGGCGACCGAGTGCGCCATCGCCGACTGCATGCGTACGCCGAGGACATCAAGCTTCAGCAGGCCGAGGTCCTCGACGTCGTACTTGTCTGCCTGCACCGTCGGATAGGCGCCTCCCGGAGCGGGCTGCACCGGGAGGCGGTCGAGCAGGCTCGCGTCGGAAAGGATCACACCGCACGGGTGCATGGCGAAGCCGCGCGGCAGCGCGTCCAGGCCCTCGGCCAGCTCCCACAGCGGACCGTACCGGTCGGCCTCGGCTCCGAGCTGCCGCAGTTCGGGCAGCTCGGACAGCGCGGAGCCGATGTCGCACGCGCGGATATGCGGAAAGCTCTTCGCGATCCGGTCGACGCTCTGCGGGCGGATCCCGAGCGCGAGCCCCGTATCACGCAGCGCGTGACGGGCACGGTAGGTCTCCGGCATCCCGGTGACCGCCACGCGCTCGGAGCCGAACCGTTCGAAAATCCGGTCGTAGACCTCCAGGCGCCGGGCGGACTCGACATCGAGGTCGATGTCCGGCAGGGAAGTACGGCGCTCGCTGAGAAAGCGTTCGAACAGGAGCCGGTGCGAGAGCGGGTTGGCCGTGGCGATGAAAAGGCTGTGGTTGACCATGGACCCGGCACCGGAGCCGCGGGCGGCGACCCGGATCCCCATGTCGCGGACGTCCGCGACGACCTGGGCCACCGCAAGGAAGTACGCCTCATATCCGAGGCGCTCGATCACCCCGAGCTCGTAGCCGAGCTGATCCATCGCCCGCACATCCCGGTCGAGACCGCGAGCGGTCATCCCTGCCTCGCTGCGCTGCCGCAGCAACCGCATCCCGTCCCCCGACCGGTTGCCGGCTCCCACCACGGACGGCTCGGGGAAATGCGGACGGCCCAGCCCGAGGTCCGCGACCGGATCGATCACACACTCCTCACCGGTCCGGGCGGTCTCGGCAAGCAGCGCGGCCGCCCGGCCAGGACCCGCGCCCGCGGCGCGGCAGATCTCCTCCGCCGCGGCCGCCATCGCCTGTGGGCCCTTCAGCCACCGCTCACCGCAGTCCAGGCGGGACCGGTCGATGGGGCGCAGCAGGCGTGCGGAGTCCAGGACGTCGGCGATCCGGTGCTGGCCGGGATCGGCGTAGCGCACGGCGTTGGTCAGCACGGTGCGGATGCCGAGGCGGTCGGCCAGGCCCAGGGTGTGGGCGGCCAGACGGAGCGATCCCGGGCCCAGGCCCTGCAGCCCCCACCACAGGACTTCCAGGCGCAGGTTCTTCCCGGCCATCTCCCGCCAGGGGGACAGGAGTTGCTCGGCGAGGTCCGGGCGTCCGGCCGAGAGCGCCCGTACCGGTTCCGAGGCCGGACCGAGCAGCATTGTGAGGCCCTGGCCGGCGGACTCGGCCAGCGCTGGCCAGTTCGCGGTCGGCGGCCCGTCCCCGGCGGCGTGCGCGGCGGACACCAGACGGCACAGCCTCCCCCAACCTCCTGCGTCCTGCGCGAGCAGCGTCACCCGCAGCGGGGCCTCCACCACGTGCGCTCCCCCGCGCACCGGGGTACGCGGACGGGGCGCGGCCGGTGCCGACGCGTACGGGGCGACCGCGAGGTCGACGCCGAAGACGGGCCGTACGCCGGATCCGGCCGTGGCCTTCGCGAAGCGGACGATCCCGGTGACGGTGTCGCGGTCGGTGAGGGCGAGCGTCTCGATGCCTCGCTCGGCGGCCCGGTCGACGAGGGCGTGCGGGTGCGAGGCGCCGAAGCGGGTCGAGTAGCCGCTGGCGACATGCAGCTGCACCCCACCACCCATCACGCCCTCCGAACCCATAACCCCCAAAACAACCCAAACCAACCGTCTGGACCACCAGAGTACTCGAACAAGAATCGAACACGCGACTCATGGTCATGAACTCCTGAAGAGGAAAGCCGCTGTGGAGCTCAGCGCCCACGTGGCCGATGCCCGCGCCGCCTGCGCCCTGCCACTGTCCCTCGCCGAACACCACCCGCTGCTCTGTGCTGCCCTCCCGGACAGCGACGGCGTACTGCGCGCCCGGTGGTGACCCAGCTCGCACGCCGGGTGAGCCAGCAGGCGCTATGTATCGAATTTGTCAGGCCAGATGTCGTGCTCAGTCACAGCCGGGTGGTTCTGCGAGAGGGCCGTCTGGCGCGCATGGTGGAGGGAGGAGCTTGATTCCCGCGCCCTCGGATTCCACAGCCGCTGGGCGCCCCTGCCGGAAGCCGGTGAGCTGCGTGAAAGCGCTCGTGTACCAGGGCCCGCGTGATGTTGCCGTGGTCGACATCCCTGACGCCAGGATCGAACGTCCCACGGACGTCATCGTCAAGGTCACCTCGACGAACATCTGCGGATCCGACCTTCACATGTACGAGGGACGAACCACGATGGAGACCGGCAGAACCCTCGGCCACGAGAATCTTGGAGACGTTGTCGAGGTCGGTGACGGGGTGGACCGGGTGAAGGCCGGCGACCGCGTCTGCCTCCCGTTCAACGTCGGCTGCGGGTTCTGCGCCAACTGCGAGCGCGGACTCACGGGCTTCTGCCTCTCGGTCGACTCCGACACACCCGGCGGGGCCTACGGCTTCGCAGCGATGGGTACGTACGGCGGCGGCCAGGCCGAGTACCTGCGCGTGCCCTGGGCCGACTTCAACTGCCTCGTCCTGCCGGAGGACGCCGCAGAGAAGGAAAACGACTACGTCATGCTCGCGGACATCTTCCCCACCGGATACCACGCCACCGAGCTGGCAGCCGTCTCGCCGGGGGAATCCGTGGTCGTCTACGGAGGCGGACCAGTAGGGCTGATGGCCGCGTACTCCGCGTACCTGCGCGGAGCGAGTCAGGTTCTGGTGGTGGACCGCCAGAGTGACCGGCTGCGGCTGGCCGAGGAAGCCGGGGCTACCGCAGTTGACGATTCGCAGGGCGATCACGTCGAGCAGATCCTCGACCTCACCGACGGCGGCGCCGACAAGGGCTGCGAGTGCGTCGGCTACCAGGCCCACGATCCACAGGGCACCGAACGCCCCGAAGCGACCCTGAACGACCTCGTGGCCTCAGTGAAGGCGACCGGCGCCATCGGTGTGGTCGGCGTCTTCCTCCCCCAGGACGACGGCGCCCCGACCGAACTGACCCGGAAGGGCAAACTGCCCTTCGATTTCGGCAAGTTCTGGTTCAAGGGACAGCGGATCGGAACGGGCCAGGCCAACGTGAAGGCGTACAACCGCTACCTCGGCAACCTCATCCACCACGGCCGAGCAGAGCCGTCCTTCATCGTCTCGCACGAACTGCCCCTGGCCGACGCGGCCGAAGCCTACCGCCACTTCGATGACCGCGACCCCGGATGGACCAAGGTCGTACTCAAGCCCTGACCACCCGCAGCAGATCACTTCTTGTGCTTGACGTGCGCCAGCACCAAGGCGCCGCCAGCAGCAACTGGACCAGCCCGCCGACCAGGCCACGCCCTCCAGCCAGCCGCGGGCGGCCTGACCCCGGCTTCATCCCCGGCGCCGCCCTCCTCTGCGCTCGGACCGCACGGGAACCGGCGGCGCGCCGGTCGGGCCCCGCGTCCCGCGCCCCCAGGGGAGGAAGAGGGCCAGCGCGGCAAGGACCTGGCCGAGGCCGGGAAGGATGTGCTGTAAGTCCTCGGGGCGGGCCTTAGCCACGACCGCCTTCGCGACGATGGCGACCACGGTGAGCAGCATGACGATGACCGCGAGCGCGGCGAGCAGGACGTAGGCGGGTACGGCAGAAGCGAGTTCCGTCACGGGGACCTCCGGACATAGGGAAAGCCCCGGCGGCTGCCGGGGCTTTTGGACACGGGACTAGCAGGTCTGGGTGGGCAGACAAAGACACCCGCGCCCGGGGAACCCGGGCGCGGGTGTGCCTTCAAGCGGTTGAGCCAGCGAGGGATTTGGTCGATCTATCAACCTCGCCTTGGTGCTTGCACCGTCGCGAGGGAGCTTGGCTCCACCTCGATCCGCCGGTACCTCTTTATGCGGTTGTGGTGCATCATCCTGGCAGGGCCTGCGACGCCCGGTCAAACCTCGTGGTCAGGTCATGCGGTCCGTCCAAGCTGACGCGGTCCCTGCGCCTTTCCGGCCCGCTCGGCTCGGGCCCTGCGCAGCGCTGCGGCTTGGGTCACCGCGGCCTGGCGGCGGCGTTGGTCTCGGACCGCCTCGATCGGGGCCGGCGCATCGTCCGGCACGACATCGGGCTCGGGGAATGCCGGGCGGCTGAGCTCACGCATCGCCTGGTTCTGCCGCTCCAGCGCCTCCGCGATGCCCGGGTCCGTCCGGCGTGCCGGGGTGGCCGACTGATGCGCGGCGAGCGCACGGTGGTAGCCCTCGCACGCCGTCTTCCTGGTCTTCGCCGGACCGGTGGGCGCGGGCGAGGGCGGGCCGGCCGGGTCGGTGTCGGCCGGACCGGGCGCAGGCGCGGCGCCGGGCGGCAGGATCCGCAGGGCGCGCACGACGGTGCGGCCCGCTGCCTTGTTGGCGGCCGCGATGACCCCGGTCTGTTCCAGACGGGTCTGCGTCGCCCAGGCCGACGATTCCGGGCACACGGTGAGCTGGCCGGAGTCCTGGGCGTACGCCACCGCGGCGACGTGCCCGGCGAGTTCGGGAGCGATAGCCGCCCAGCGCTGGCGCAGCGTCGCGCCGGCGGCCGGGAGCGTCCAGGCCCGTTCTGTGACCAGCGCGCCGATCGCCGTGCCCAGGCCCATCGGCTCGCGCCCGTCGCGTCGCACCGTCGCGCCGGTCCGCGGCTGCTTCTTCGCCTTCTGGCCGGCGCCGTTCTTCCGGGCATGCTCCATCGCGGCCCGCAAAGCGACCCTCGCAAGGTCGACGCCGGACGTCTCGCCGCCGCTCACGCCTGCCCCCAGATGGTGTAGCCGAGGTCCAGGTGACCGAGGTCGGCCAGGCGCTGCACGGTCTCAACGAACGCCCGAGTGAACAGGCGCCGCGCCGACGTCTCGCCGTACCGGTCGATGTGGTCGTGGACGAGCTGGTGGTCGGCGGCGGCGCGGTTGCGCCAGTCCAGGACCTGCTCCCGGGTGAGGTCCTCGAGGACGAGCTCCTGGTCGTCAACGTCCGCAGGGTGCGGCTCGGGAGCGGGGGCGGCAGCGGCCGGGCGCGGCACGGGCAGCGCGACCGGAGCCACCTGTGCGGCCGGGACCTCGAAGGCCGACTGCGCGGCGGCGGCTTCGGCGCGGGCCTGGGAGGCGGCGGCCTGCTGTTCGCGGACCTGCTCCCATCGGCGGGCCTTGGCCCACGCTTTGGCCGTCACGTCCTGGTGCAGCTGCTGCTCGATGGCCGTACGGCGCTCGATCTCCGAGGCGTTCGGCATCGAGGTGTCGATGACGGCGGCGACCGTGCGGCGCTGGGCACGGCGGTCGGCCTGCCGGTCCTCGCAGCGCGGGCAGTCCCGGCCGGAGTCGAGCAGCGCGCCCTCATCGCACCGGGGCTCGGTACACAGCTGGCGCTGCGGCAGGGCCCGCCCGATCAGCCAGCCCACCGGGTCGACGATCGGCTTGCCCAGCCGCATCTGCTCCTCCAGGCGCCGGGCGAGCCGGTCGGCCAGGATCTTCGGCCCATCGGTCGGCCCCGCGAAGCCCACCACCTGCTTCAGCTCGCTGTGGGCAGCGGTCTCCACCAGCTTCCGGGTGACCGAACGGTCCAGGCGTGCCCACACCAGGTCGACCGGTGCCAGGACAACCTGCAGGTCCTCCGACGGCAGAGCCACCCTCCCTCGCTGCTGCCTGCCCTGACCCGCACCGCCCACGACCCGCACCGGGCCGCCGGCCACCGGCCCGCGGCCGGGCTTCTCGCTGCTGATCGACGGGGACTTCTTCGGCTGTTCCCCGCGGAGCGGGCCGCCGTCCTTGCGCACGCACGCGCGGTCCGGCAGACCGTGGTGCCCACCACGGCCTTCGCCGGAAAAGCCACCAGAGAGCCAGAGAGACCCACCGGGAGTAACCACAGAAGCGTGAGAGGCGTGAAGGTGTGCAGCATCGGCGCGGTCTGCCGAACCTGCACCCAGGTCCTCCCCGGCGCCCTGAACCCCAGTAACCACAGGGGTCACATCCTCCATCGTCGCTTCAAGATCGCCGGATGCAGTAACGGCGAGGTCTGAAAACATCGCGTCGGCGACCTCGCGGGCCTCCCGGACGGCGATCCCGTGTGCCTTGGCGACCGGCAGGAGCCGGACCCGGCTGCGCGCGTTCAGCCCCGACACGGTCTCGCGCCGGTCCACCGACAGCACGTCCTGCTCCTGGAGCCGGGAGAGCACCTTCGCCCCGCCCGCCGGCGAGCAGCCCAGCAGTCGCGCCACCGTCGCCGCTGGACGGCCCCGCTCGGTGTCCACGCTGCCCGAGCACAACGGCAGCCAGCCCTTCGCGTTCGAGGACAGCACCATCAGCAGCAGCCCGAGCCGGTCGGTCGCCGCCCCGCGCCCCTTACGGTCCGCGAGCATCCCGGCCGGGGTCACCCGGCCGTCCTTGTGATTCCAGCCCGGCGCGAACAACGCCTCGATCAGCGCCAGGAGAACGACCAGCTCCACCCGCGACAGCGCCAGGGCGTGCCGACGGTCCCCGCCGTGCTGCGCCCGGTACATCGGGATCACCCAGCACTTCAGGCCCGTCACCCGCCCGATCGGGCTGACCTTTTCGTTCGAGCCGAGCACGCCACGCTCACGCAGCTGCGGAAGGACGTGGTGTCCGATCCGGGACGGCTTCAGCCCGACCCACCGACCGAGCTCCTTCGCGGTGACGGTCGCGCGGTAGTTCTTCGCCACCTTGGCCTTCGCCATCAGCACGACGGCCGCCAGGCGCACCGGGTCGTCCGCACCCTTCAGGCCGGGGTCCGACAGCAGGGCGCGCACGGCCGCGAGCAGCCGGGTGCGCATCGTCTCGGTCAGCTGGAGCGGGTTGCCCACCTCCAGCCGCGCGACCGGCTCGGCCTGTGTCGCCACGGCGCTCACCGGCCCGCCCCGGCGAGAGTGGAACCCGTACGGGCCGCGATCTTCTGCGTCTGCATGGGGCCTGTGTACACGCCAAAGCGGACACCCCCCTGAGCAGACAAAACGCTCGAATCCTGATCCACGCGACGACCCTGCACCGCGAGCCCTGTGGACAGAGGCCGGTGAGCCCCGATTGCCCCCGTCGCTCCCGCACGGCGGGCAACGATCTCGGATTGCGTCCCGCCACACGGGAAGCCGTCCTCGCGGACGACGTCCGCGAGCGGGTGCACGAGCCGGGCAGCCGACCCCGCGCCCGCCCCCGGCGAGACCGCCCCGAAAGCCCCCCGCTTGTAGCTTCCTACCGGAAGACCCTTTTCCTGCACGAACAAGAAAAGGAGGGATGAACCGTACGTCGATCCCGTCACACGGGACGACCGCCGCGCCTGAACCGGGGTGAAACGGACAGGGTCAAGCTGACAGGGGGACACCACTTCGGGCACTATGAGAACGACCTACCTTCCATATAGCTGGACGGACCAGAACCCCTCGGGGCTGGACCGGCCTCCTTGCGGATGGGGTGGAGCCGTCCCCTTCGTGAGAAGAGGGCGGGCGCCGATCGGGTGGGGGAGATTTCTCCGTCCCTCCCGGTGTTGCTGAACCGCGTGGCCCCTGTGGTGGGGGCACCGCGGGTGACGCAAGTTGCTGATCTGGCTGTGGTGGCCGTGGTTAGTGGCCGGTGGTGGCCCTGATTAGGGGCCGTGGAGTAGTGAGCGGCTTGATCGCCGCAGCTCAGGACCAGCGCTAACTGGGATCTGAGCGACCGACTCGGGTTATGAGCCCGAGTCGGAGACGGGCCGCGCGAGGCCAGCGGGAGGTTAGTCCGCTTCTTGGCGCGCGCGGCCGATGACTGTTAGGTCATCCCGATCCCCCCTCGGAGGCCGGCGTCGCGCTGCCCGGATCCAGTACAGCGGCGTTGGGGAAGCGCTTTGCGAGCTGATTGAGCAGGTGGATGTAGACCCTGCGGTTCGGGGGCCGGGGGTTGGTCTTCCCCAGCTCCCAATTCACTACGGAGAGGCGCTTCACGCCGACCGCGTCCGCGACCTCCTGCTGGGTGAGATTCGCAGCGAGGCGCAGCTGAGCGCGCACCCGCGGCGGCGGCAGGACGTCGTCTTCCAGGCCCTCCAGCAGGGCGTCGACCCGCTTCAAGCGGTCCGGGTCGGACATAGCACAGACTCCCATGATCGAATGATCTCCGAAATATACACCATTTGATCTATGAGTGTGGGGGTGCAGCGCGACCGCCTGGCCGCCATTCATGCCGGGCACCGAACGGTGAACAGCTGATGGGACCTCTCACTTCGAGTCCTCACGGTCCAGTTGCCAGGCGATCCGATGACGTAGACCTGCCCTGTCATGCGAGGCCCCCCAGGTGCGAATTCACGGCCTTCGCGGCCGCTGCCAACTCGGGCAGCTCCACCACAACGACTCCAGCCTCCACCAGCTGTTCGTAGCCGACGCAGTCGTCAACGAACAGGCTTGGCTCGCGCCAAGCGATGACGACGCGCGGGATGCCGGCCTCAAGGATGCGCCGCGCGCAGGGTGTACGGGCGGCGCTGCGCTGGGAGCAGGGCTCCAGCGAGCTGTAGATCGTCGCACTTGCGAGGCGCGGATGGTCCTGGGGGAGTTGGGCGAGGGCGACTTCCTCCGCGTGCTCGCGAGGGCCGGTCGCGCGGGAGTAGCCGGACGCCAGCTCGGTGCCGTCCTCGCCTACGATGACCGCTCCGACCGAGTAGGCACCGGGGGCCGGAGGGCACAGCGCGGCGAGGTCGATCGCACGCTGTATCCAGCGCAGGTCCTGGGCTCGGTCGGGGGTGTACATCAGGCGGTGCGCTCCTTCGGGGAGTAGCGGACGAAGACGACGTCGTCGATCGCCCGGATCTCCAGCACTTTCATCCGGGCCGTCGATCCGCCGGGGTAGTCGGCGGTGCCCAGGAAGCGTGCCGCCTCCGGCTGACCCACCAGCAGAGGCGCGATGGCGAGGTGCACTTCGTCGGCGAGGTCCGCGGCCATGAGCTGGGTGTGGATCGTGCCGCCGCCCTCCACCATGAGTAGGCCGACTCCACGGCGCCCGAGCTCATCGAGGACCAGGCCCCAGTCGAGCTCCGGGCCGACGCTGACGACGTCGGCCAAGCCGTCGAGCGTGGCGCGAACCTTCTCCACTGCGGCGTCGACGGTGACGACCAGCTTCTCGCCGCCGTGGTGCCAGAAGTTGAGGTCGGCGGGCAGGTCCCCGGTACGGGTGACCGTGACCTTGAGCGGGTAGGCCGGCTTGCCCTCCGCGACGCGCTGAGCTCTGCGTTCCTCGCTGTTGACCAAGAGGCGCGGGTTGTCCTTACGCATGGTCGTCGCGCCGATCAGGATGGCGTCGGACTCCGCGCGGACCTGGTCGACGCGGTCGAAGTCGGCCGCGTTGGACAGGCGTAGCCGCTCGGGGCTGGCGTCGTCCAGGTAGCCGTCGACCGACATGGCAGCGGAGAGGATGACGTACGGACGCGTGGTCATAGGTGATGTGATCCGTTCTGCTCAGGATTCGTGGGCGAGTGTGCCGTCGAAGTGCGCGCGGAACTCCGCGACCTCGGGCTGGCGCTGCCAGGGCACCAGCGCCTTGTCGAGACGCGCGAGCGCCCGGACGATCCGGCCCGAGCCCGTGTCGTTGGCGATGGCCAGGGCCTGGAGGCCGACCGCGGCGGCCTGGTCGGGCGCAGCGGCACCGGCGTGGGCCACGGCGGCTTGAGCCATGTAGACGCCGCGGTCGCGGTGGTAACCGTCGGGCAGTGCCTTGATGGCGCTGGTGAAGACCTCTGCGGCCTCCGCGTGCTTGCCCAGCACCTCCAGGCCCTGCGCCCGGTGTACCTCCACGTACTGCTCGTTCAGCCATACGCCCCAGGGCGTCGTATCGCCGGAGACGCGATCGAGGGCGTTGCGTACGTCGTCGATCGCGCGCTCGCTGTCGGTCGACTCACCGCGCAGTGCGTGCCCGTACGACTCGTAGGTCCGGGCGACGGCGGCCAGTCGGCTACGAGGACGAGCCATGCGCTGCGCGGCTTCGGCGAGGTCGACGACGTCGACCAGGTCGCGCAACTCGCCGGCGAGCTGTGCCTTGCGGGCCATCACGTACGAGGTGAGGTCACCGTCCCCGACGGTGTGGCTCCACTGGAACGCCCGGTCGAGCCAGAACTGCGCGTTGTCGAAGTCGCCCAGGTCCTGGTAGAGCCAGGAGGCGAATTCCGCGTACTGCGTCTGGAGCTCCATGAGGGCGTGACGATCAGCGCCCTTCGCGTCCTGACGCAGCTGCTTGATGTCCTCGATATGCTGGCGCGCGGCCGCGACGGCTCGGCCGGGGCCGAGGAGGTTGTCGCTGTCGATCAGCAGACGACGCGCACGCTGGAAGTGCTCGACCGGCGTGCCGCTGTAGGCGGAAGCCGATCGGGCAGGCCGTGTTAGCCCCGGCAGAGAGCTGGCGGCCGCCGGCGTCCCCCCGCCCAGGGCCGCAGCTGCACCGAGACCCATTCCGCCGCGCAGCATCGCGCGTCGATCGAGTGCCACGAAAACCACCGATCCATCCCGTAGACGAGCGGGGACAAAGATCCCCTCATCGTCCGACGTTGCCTGCTGGGATGCGGCCATGGCCAGGTCCACCGATGATTCGGACACATGGAGCCCTGAAACGGACACATGACCCTGCGAGGAATCATCCGTGCCGATGCGCTGCCACAGCTCGATCAGCAGGCCCTGGGCGTTGAGTACGCGGTCCAGCTGTTCGACCTCGGAGCGGTATTTCGGAGCGCGCTTCGCGTTCTCCCATTTCCACAGCTTGGAGTACGAACAGAAGGCCTCGTCCGCAAGGCCGCGCAAGCTGAGGCCACGCCGCTCGCGGAGGTCTCGAACCGTGTAGCCGAAGCGGTCCAGGGGCGATGCCTCCGGGGTCAGAACGTTCGGCTTCTGCCCCACGTTGATCCCCCTCCATGTCTCCTATCGGTGTGTCCAGCGGCTGGACACATGTCAGACCTAGAACCAGCTCCGTGGTCGGGCCTACAACTTTGCTAACGAAGTTGGACCGGCCAAGGAGGGACGAACATGCGTAACGGGACGCGAGGAAGGACGTCAGTCGCTTCGGCCCTTCTCGATACGTTCGAGGCGTGCGGCGAGGTCGGCAACCTGCTCCTCAAGGGCCTTGAGGGCGCGGGCAGTCGAGTCCTCGCTGGACTCGGAGGCAGTCTCCGTGATGAAGGAGCCGCGCCCCTGGTGGGAGTAGATGAGCCCCGCCGTGCGCAGCTCCGCCAGGGCTCGCTGGACGGTGCCGGCCGCGACGCCGTACTCCTCTGCCAGCTCGCGTGTGCTCGGCAGTTTCGTCCCGGCGGTCCAGCGACCGGAGCGGATCTTGTCGCGGACATCCTGAACGATTCGCTGGTACGGCTGCACGGCCTCGTTACTCATGAGCCACATCGTAGGTCGACCCCCTCGCCTTAGCTAGCTTCCATAGCTTCCTCAATCAAGCACTTGACACGCCCCCGACTGTATCAGCTAAGTTAGGTATGCCAACGAGGTGAACGGGGCGGTAGAAGCCCCCACCTGGCACTTCCTGGGATCACGTAGCCCGAACCCCGAAGGGAGCACCACCCCATGAACGTCACCCGTCGCCCCGCCGCCAGCCTCGCCACCGAGTACTTCGACACGGAGACCCAGGAGCTGTTGGACGCCATCGACGTGGCGCTGCCGGATTTCGGCGACATCGACCTGGACATCGCCTTCGGGACGCCGCTCGAGATGTACGGGCTGGTGACGTCGGACGAGCTGGCCCGGTGGGACGCCGCGGCCGCGGTGACCAAGGGCAAGACCAAGGCGCTCGACGAGGTCATCGCGGAGTCCGGGGCGCGGCGGGAAGCGGCGCGGGACATCGTCGCCGCCGACCCGTCGATCACCGAGCTGGTGCGCGAGCGCCTGGTCGACGTGCTCCTCCCCTACGCCACGCAGCTGCGCATCGCGCCGCCGGTCACCGCCACTGAGCCCGTGCCGCTCGCGGCCTAGCTCCAGCCGGGTCTTCACGGACCCGGCTCCCCCACCCGGAACTGCCCCTGCGGGCGGCGCCGGATGAGGGAGCCGGACCCTCGGTCCCCGATTGACCGCCCAGAGGAAAGCCCGCAGGGGTGAGTACGAAGGAAGCGGCCGTTACTTGAGAACTCAACAGCGTGATCCACCACCGCAGTTCCGGCCGTGAGCACACCGGTCGGAGGTGAGTGGAAACCCGTCGTGAGGCGCCATTACCCCTGGTGGTGGTAGTCGGCACGTGCAATGACCCGTCAGGCGCCCTGCGCTTGGGGCGGCCCGGTGCAGTAACAACCGGGCGCTCATTACTGATGGCGAGTGCGGAGGGCCTACATCCCACGACGTAAAGAACGACGCGACCCGCTCCCAGACCCTCGGCACCTGGTTCCAGCCGAGGCGAGGAGCCGCGTCGGGACTGAGGGCACCTCGTCTCCCTCCAGTACGGCAAGACGAGCAGCGCGGCGGCAGAGGCCGCGCCCCCTGATTTGCAGCCCCGCGCTGCCCAGTCGCTCACCGCACGCTTCGGCGGTCGGTGAGCGGTGGAGAGCGCGGAGGAACGCGCTCAGAACGCCGTGACAGCCCCTGCTGTCCAGAACGTTGATGGAGGCCCGATGTTCGACAGCACAGTCCGCCCGACCGTGACCCCCGCCGCCCGCTCTCTGCTTCTCGCCGTCTACGCCACCCCGGCCGGAGCCGAGGTGGACGTTCGGGAGCTCCCCGACCGCACGGTAACGAGCACCTGCACCGGCTGCGGCGAGTGGGCCTGGCCGACGCAGCCCACCGCGGCCCAGGCGCAGGACCACGCGAACAACTGCCACCGCCGCCCCCGCCGGGCTTGACGCCCTGGTTGTCCAGCCGACCCGGCTGGGACGGGGATGGCGGGAGTCGGGACAACCCGTCCCGCACCACAACGACGGCCCCGAGGATCGCACCCCCGGGGCCGTCAGGACCTGATAGGAGGCCCGATGAACATCATCACACGCAACCAGGCCGACGAGGCCTTGCGCAGGGCGCAGGAGGCCGACCGCCGTAACGCGCAGGGCGGTGGTCAGCGATGACCGACGCCGAACGCGCAGAGCTCGCCCGGAAGAACGCGGAACAGAACCGGCAGTCGAGCGGATCGAACGCTGGCAAGAAGTGACCTTCTGGATCACACGGGCCCGGACCGCGCAGCACACCGCGGCCCGGGCCCTCGCCGCCCACGGCATTCACCACCCGCTCGCCCAGTCCCTGCTCGTTGCCGCGGCTGCGGCCGCCGCCAGGGCCTGGGCGGCTGGACACCCGGTACACCGTCTGCACGCTCCAGCGGATCATCCCCGGCCGTCGCCGCGATCCGCCCCCTGACCCCGGAGGTACGAGCTATGCGCTTCATCTACCTGCTCGGTATGGCCGGCCCGTTCATTGTGATCGCCGCGGTTTTCCTCTCGCGCTGATCCGTACGCCGCGCTTCCTGCGTTGCCCAGTCGCCACTGGCCCGCCCCTCAAAGCGGTCCGGTGGCGGTGGAGAGCGAAGGAGCACCCGCTTCCCGCTCTGTTCGGCCCTCGCGGCTGGAGAGCACTTCCCCGACTCCCCGTCCTTGGAGGACCTCGTGATCAGCCTTCCCCTGTTCCTGTTCGCCGGTGGCGCCACCTGGCTGTTCTGGCGCTCCGACATGCGCGCCGGAGTCCTGCTCGCCGCACTCGTCTGCGGCTACGCCCTCGCCACGTCCCCCCTTGCCGGGGCCATCAACGGCATGGGCAGCGGCATCAGCACCGCCGTTCAGAACGCTGGCAACGACCAGGCCAGCAGCCGGTGAGCCTGCCGTCTGCCCGTGGCTCCGCACCTCAAGGTGCGGGCCCGCGGGGAGGTGGCAGCCCCCGATCCCACACAACCCCCTCACTGGAAGGAACTCACCCGACATGAGCGACAGCGACAGCGGCGAGAAGCTCGGCTCGAACCTCTCCCAGCTCATCCAGCAGCTGGAGAAGATCGAGTTCGCGACCGACCGCGACCTCTACCAGTACGCCCGGATCCTGCGCGCGATCGGCCTTGAGCTCCACATGCGGATCGGCATGGACGCCGACATGGTCGGCGCCATCCTGTCCCAGTACAGGGGCAAGTGGTGGACCTTCGGTGCCCAGTCCAAGATCCGCTCGAAGCTGGTGTCCGCCCACCTCAAGGGCGGCGCATCCGCTGCGAAGGTCCTCGGGCTGAGCGGCGTCAAGATGTACGCCTCCTTCGTCAAGCACTTCATCCAGCCCGAGATCGAGGCTGAGCGGAAGGCGCGCGAGGGCAAGGGCTCGAAGCCCGGATTCTCCATCGGTGACAAGCCCAAGGGCGCCGCCGGGCGTCCGGGTGAGGGGAGGGCAGCGTGATGGCCCGCCGTATCTCCGCACGAGCGAAGAAGATCGACACCCGTACCGAGGAGGAGCAGGAGTCCTCGAAGAAGGCGTGGGTCACCTACGGCGGGCCGTGGGGCATCAACGTCGGCGGCAGCATCGTCGCTGAGACCGCGCACGTGCTGCTCTCCACCACCCCGGCCTCCCTGGCCCTCGCCTCGCTCGGCCTGGCCGGCACCGGTGCGGCGCTGGTCAAACTGATCAACCACATGGACGTCAAGGCCAAGCGCGAGAAGGACGTCCGCTACCTCCACCAGGTCAACAGCGTCGCCACCACGGCCGGGATCACCCTCGGCACCGTGGTGGGCCTGGAATCCGGCGCCACGATGGGCGCCTGGGCGCTCGCCGGGTCCGGCCTGTGCATCGCCAACCACCTCTGGTCGGCGCTGCACAAGAAGAGTGCGGGAGAGAAGACCGATGGCAAGTGGGCCAAGCTCGAATCCGAGATCGGCCTGGCCAAGCACGAGCTCCAGGAGGCCAAGTCCAACGGCAAGGGCACGGTCGTCGCCAAGATCGAGGCGAGGGACGGGGCCACGGCGGACGAGTTCGCCCGCCGTATCCCCGCCATGACCTCCGCGCTCAAGCTCGGGTCCGGCCGCATCACCCACACCGTCGACGACGACGACGCCTCGCTGATCACCATGCGGGTCCAGGTCGCCGACCTGCTGAAGGACGGGTTCGCCTGGCCCGGGCCCTCCGCGTTCGGCGCTGGGTTCGGCGACATGCCGATCAACCTCGGACGGTACGAGGACGGCGAGACGCTCAAGCTCAACCTGCCCGGCATCCTCAACGACCCGCAGGAAGTCGAGGGTGGCGAGAACGTTGAGCACTGCGTCGCCCAGGGCGTCAACGGCGCGGGCAAGACGGTCGGCAACTCGATCATCGTGACCGAGGCCGCAACCCGCACCGAGGTGTCCGTCATCGTCATCAACTGCAGCAAGTTCATGCAGGACTACGGGCACGTCCGGCACGCCGCCGACATGGTGATCACCAGCGAGAAGGACGCCCGCCGGTTCTTCAAGCAGATGCACACCGTCATCAAGGCCCGCGGCGAGTACCTCGCGGCCAAGGGCCTTGCGAAGTGGAAGCCGGGCTGCGGCCTGAACTTCCTGCTGATCATCGGCGAGGAAGCCGCCGACTTCGCCGACGGTGATGCGTACGGCAAGGTGCTGCGCACCCTGCGCTCCACCGGCGGCTGGTTCCTCTCCTCCATCCAGCGCGCCACGCACGACCAGATGGACACCACGGCGCGCTCCAACCACCCCGCCGGTATGGCCTACGGGCTGTCCGACGGGGCGGAAGCCCAGTACGTCCTGCCGCCCGAGGCGATCGACGCCGGCGCTTTCCCCGGCTGGGCGAATCGGAAGCCCGGCTACCTGTACGCGGCCGGGATGGGCATCAAGGAAGACCGCTGGGCGGTCACCGCCCGCACCTACAACGCCGACCGCCCCACCCTGGCGGCCGCCGTCACCGCGGGCATGAACGTGCGCACCCCCATGGACACCACGACCGCTGAGGCATTCGGTGCGCTGTGGACCAACCGCACCTCCTACACCACCCCGCTCCTGGAGGGCGACACCGACGGGACCGGTGCCTTCCCCCAGCAGCCGGCCGCACCCGCCACCCCGGCGGCTGACCCGGCCTCCGAGTACGACGCCGACGACGAGTACGAGGAGGACGAGGACGTGGAGATCGACCCGGACCTGCTCGCGAAGGAGACCGAGGACTTGGACGAGGAACTGCGGCAAATCCTGGCCGCCGACCCCGAGCCCGGCGCGTACGACAACCTCAGCGTCGACAACGAGATCGAGGCCCCGGCCGACGACGCCCCCGTCTTCCAGCTGCCGGGCGCGGTGTCCGACAAGGACAAGCTCTCCCCCGAGGACACCAAGGACGCCATCTTTGCTCGCCTGGATTCCTGGGTGCGCGAAGGCAAAGAAAGCTTCGAGCCCAAGGAGCTCAACGACCTCTGGATGCGGGTCAACAAGAAGGGCACCCGCGACTGGTGGAACCGCCTCAAGAAGCAGCTCCTGGACGACGGTGTCATCGCCAAGGACGAGTCCGAGGAGGGCTACGGATCGTACGACCTGATCCGCTCCCCGCTCGAAGACAACAACTGAGAGTCACCAAAGTGAGGAGGGGTCGCACACCGCACAACGCACTGTGCGACCCCTTCCCCTCTCTAGGGAATTTCCACTGTGCAGGCCCGAACATAGGTAATTGATCCTGGTTTGGACCCTGTGCGGTGTGCGCCGCACACCTCCCTCGCACATTACGGAAGGTAGTCAGAATGAGCCCCCCGACCGCGCCCCGGCAGAAACCGGCCGGGCAGCCCAGGACCCCCGCACCCGTCAACGCCGACGACGCCGCCAAGGCCAAGAAGTCCATCGCCAAACTGGACGAGGTCCTGGCCATGGTCACCAAGGCGCTCCTCACCCTAGGGGGCGGCGCTTTGATCTTCACTTGTGTGAATGTGACCCGGTTCGGCGTCTCCCACGAGATCCCCTGGTACATCGCCTGGATGCTCGATCCGCTGGCCAGCCTCGCCCTGATCACCGTCCTGTACGTCGACGGTGTCCTCGCAGAGCACGGCGGCGACTACAAGCCCGGCGGCTGGCCGTTCCTGCTGCGCTGGACCGCCGGTCTCTCCACCTGGGTGATGAACTGCTGGACGTCCCTCTACCCGGACGGCCACTTCCACTTCATCCCGCAGAAGCCCGACGCCGGCGGAATCCTGCTGCACTCCGTCGCACCGGCCCTGCTGATCCTGCTCGCGGAAGCCGCCACCGGCTACCGCAAGTACGCCACCCGGCGCCGCAGCGAACTCGCCGCGATCATCGCGCAGTTCGAGACTGCGAAAGCCACCGAACGTGAGACCGCTCAAAAGCGAGCCCGCGAGAAGGAAGAACGCGAGGCTGCCGACCAACGCGCGGAAGCAGAACGCGAGGCCGTCGCCAAGCGCGAGGAGACAGAACGCGAGGCCGCCCGGCGTGAACGCGAGGAAATCGCGAGGCTCGAAAACGAGCGGCGCACCGCAGAAATCGAGGCGGCCGACCGGACCCGCCGCGCAGAAATCGAGGCAGAACGCGAGCGGCTCGCCCTGACCGAACGAACCGCAGAAATCGAGACGACGCGGCGCAAGACCGAGGCCGAGATCGAAGACCGCCGCCGCCGCGAGCAGTGGGAGCGGGAGCAGTCCGAACGGGACCGTGAGGCCACCCGCCAGGCAGAGATCGTCAAGGCAGAAGCGCAGGCAGAAGCGCTGCGCAGGGAGGCCGAAGCCCAAGCAGAGGCACTCTGCAAGGAGGCCGAAGCCGCCGCCGAAGCCGAGCGGATCAAGGCTGAGGCCGAGGCCCGCGCCATAGAGGAAGCCGAGAAACTCAAGCGACAGCGCGCCTTGGAGCGGGCCGCCGCCAAGGCGCGCGGAACCTCGGAAAGTGCAGTTGCCCGCACCTCGATTTCTACGGGACGCGCCTCGGAAAGTGGGGCCGCGCTCAGCGCGGTCCCCGCCCTGGCCTCCTCGGAAAACGGTGGTCGGGTCCCTCGCGAAGTGCGCGAGAAGCAGCGTGACGAAGCCGAGCGGTACATCGCGAAGTGCTCGCTGTCCGGCATCGAGCCGGACCTGGAGCGCCTCGGAAACCAGTACGGCAAGGGCGAGACCTGGGTCGGAGACCGCGTCCGCACCGCCAGGCGCCGCCTCGCGGAAGAGGACGGATTCGAGGAGTCGGTGATCGCCGACGCCCTGGACGTCTTCGAGGACGACAGCACCAGCGCCGGTGCGGCATGACCCACCGGCCCAACGAAGAGGAAGAGGACACCGTGAACACGGACTTCGAGCTCGACTTCACCCTCCTGGGCACCGAGCCGGTCGCCCTGCTCCCCAAGGCCGGACCCGACCACCCGCCGACGATCCTGATGCGCCGGGACGCACTGCTGCCCACACGGTGGCGCCACCTCACCGGCTGAAGCCGTACCCACCGAGCTTCGACGGCTCCACTGGCCCCCGGGGATGAATCAAGCACCCCCGGAGGCCGGTGAAGAGGCCGAAGCCTCCCCGGGCGAATCTCACGCCAAATGACACCGCCCGAGCTCCCCACAGAGGAGAGGACCCATCATGCCGTCATACGACGGGCAGCCCCAGCCCACCTACTACCCCGAGCCGCTGCCACCCCGGTACGGGCAGACGCCCGCTCCGCAGTACGGCGGGCACGTCGCCCCACTCCCCCAGAACACGGTCGTCTACCCGCCGACCGCCGGCCTGGACGGCGTCGTCATGGCGCCCGGCCCCGACGGGCAGTACGTCGCGTACTACACCGCGCCGCCCGCACCGGCCCCGCAGCCCTACGTCTCCCCACTCCTGGTGAAGGCCGCCCTGGTCGCGGTCATCCTCGGGATCGCCGGCGTCGGCGTCTACTTTCTTGCTGCCGCGCTGCTGGAGCTCGCCAAAGCGCTCGCCATCCTGGCCGGCCTCGCGCTGATCGGCTTCGTCCTCTTCAAGATGCTGGTGACCGGCCCCGGCAGCGGCCGGTCGATCAACGTCAACGCCCGGGGCCGCGCCAAGGTGCAGGTCCACACCGGCCGGGGAAACAACCGAGGCCGTGGCCGCCGCTGAGGCGACGTCCCCGCCGGCCGTCCGGGACATCGACCTCTACGCCGACCCCACCGGCGCCCTCCCCGTCCACCGCTGGAGGCAGGCCCCAAAAGGGCTCGCTACCAGGCGGCAACTCAGGGAGCGGCGCTTACGGCCCGGCGGCCAGGACCCGGTCGCCGTCATCGAATGCCGGGGCGGCACGCGCATGGCCTTCCTGTACGAGATCGCCAAGGCCAAGCCGATCCGGCCGATGACCTTCGCCAAGGAGGTCGCCCTCGACAAGGCGATGGCCAAGCGCCAGACCTGCCCGTCGTGCTCAAGGCGGTACTACCACTGCCTCCCCCTGAAATCCCTCGGGTCCTGCCTGGAGTGCTACGACGGCACCCCAGCCGAGCCCGGCAGCTACATGCGCCAGCCCGGCGAGCACCTCGCCGCAGCGGCATGAACCCCCCTCCCGCGTCTGCCGGTTGCCTGACCCACCCGCCGTCGGCGGGTGGCGAAGGGGAGTCGGTCAGCCCGGCCCGCCCGCACACAGCAGCCCTGTCCGAGACGTTGTCGACCACCGTGAAGGAGCGTCACCGGTGACCGAGCCCCACACGCCCGACCCCGCCATCCCACCGCTGGAGACCATCGACGACAGCCAGCGCATCCCGCCACCCCGGCGGCCGGCCCCGCCCCGGCCGTACACGATCAAGGCCACCGACGACATCCCGGCCGTCGCCATCGCAGGTGTCGCGATCGTCGGCGTCGTCGCCCTGGTCCTCGGCCTCAAGTGGTGTATCCCCAAAGGCATCGGCTGGTACCACCACCAGGACTGGGTGTGGGCCACCCAGTGGACCGCCACTGTCGCCGACCCCGTCCACACCTACCTGACCGCGCACACTGCCGGCCTTCCGCTGACGGCCTCCACCGCGTTCGTCATCTGGCTGGGCGTCGGCGTCATCTCCCTCGTCCTGGCCTGGCTCACCGGCGCGGTCGGCGCCCGGCTGACCTGGACGGCGCACGGCGTCTGCTCGGTGCTGATGGTCTGGGACGCCTCCCCCAACACCGGTCGTCCCGTCGCCGCGGCCTTGGCCGTCCTCGCCTGGACGATCGGCAGCTTTTTCGCACTGCGCGGTCTGTCTCTGCGCTCGCGCATCAACATCCACAACCACCCCGCCCGCTGACGGTCTGGCGGCTGCCTGATCCACCCACCCCGCGGACTGCGGGCCGGGTGGTGACGGGGAGCCGGGCAGTCCGGCAGGAAAGGGGGAGTCGATGACCGTCAGTACCGAGCCCGCCGTCCTCGCGGTCACCGGATGAGCAGTTGGCCCTACACGCTCGCCCTGATCCTCACTGCCGTAGCGGCCACCGTCGCCGTCCGGCATGCCCACCGCACCAACACCGATAGGGAGTAGACCTGTGGCCCTCACCCTCTTTGCCCGCCGCCCCGCAGACGTCGAACCGCTGGCCGTCGAGCCCGAGCCGTGGCCCGAGATCGGCGAGACCTGGAAGCCCGAGGGCGTCATCATCGCCCAGCGGTACTACAACCAGGTGCACGCGGTCGTCCTCGTCTACACCACCGACGACGGGGAGTCCGGCACCTACTATTCCGTCGCCTGCCTCGGCTGCCACTACGCCACCCGCGAGAACGGGCAGCGCAGCTATAGCACGTACTACGGGCTCGCTGACGCCGCGAAGGTCGCCAACGAGCACGCCACGACCTGCCGGGCGCTGCCCCGTGACATCCCCGCTCGCCCGGACGACGACACCGTCCGCGAACGGCTGCACACCTGGGTGCGCGGCACCCGCCACAAGGAGAAGGACGTCCAGCTGTGGGTGTGCAACCTGGACCTGATCCGCCTTACCCTCCAGCGCTCCAACGACTGGATCGCCGACGTGTTCCGGCAGTTGGCCGCTGACGAGCCGGAGGTCCTGCGCATCGAGCGCAGCCAGTACAGCGACAGCGTCTTCTACTACGCACGCCGCTACCTGAAGAGCTGACCGGCGCTCTCCGCGCGTCCCCGCCCGCCGTACGTCGGCGCCCGGGGCCGGGCGGTGTCCGTCCGGTCAGCCGAGACCGGTCGACCGGCCCTCCCCTGGAGGTCATCGTGCCCCTCGCCCACCGCTCCCTCATGGAGGCCGCCGCCGCCCGCTTCGGGTGGCGCCGTGCCTACGGCGACACCACCGAGATCGACGCCCTGCTGACCGAGCAGACCGAGACCGCGTACACCGGGGCCGCCGACCACGCGGCCCTGGCGACCGCGAAGAACGACGACGTCCTCGCCGTGCAGCCCGGTGTTCTGGACGTCCGCGGCCGCGTCCTCGCCGACGTCCTCTACCTGGAGGGCGTCCTGACCGGCGCCCGCAACCGCGGCCTGCCTCCGGAGCTCATCGAGCGCCTGGAGGACGCCGTCGACCACGGCCACGAGCTGACCGTGATCCTCGCGGACACCGTCCGCACCACCGCCGCGCTCCACGCGGCCAGTTGAGCGCCCGGGGCGGCCGCAGGCATCGAACCCGGCCGCCCCGGAGCAGTACCCCTCCCCCTCCCAGAGCGCACTGACAGAAGAAGGAGCCCCATCATCATGACCGCAACCATGCGCCAGACGGCCACCACCATCGCCAGCTCGATGATCGAAGGCGCGAGCATGGCCACCGCGCTGATCGGCGGCGCGGCCGGTGCCTACCTCGGCTACCAGTTCGCACCCGCCGTCTGGACGGACGGAACCCGCATCGCGTTCGCCGGGGCAGTCGCCGTCGTCGGGGCCGTCGCCATCGACGGACTCGCCGAACTCGTCCTCGCTCCGATGCGCCGACTGATGCGGACGCGCAGTCTGCTGGCCTCCACCCGCGGGTCGGGCCCGGCCCCGGCCGCCACGCTGGACGAGGCCCTCGCCCAGGTCGTCACCGCGACCGAGGAGGACGCCGCGCACCGCGCCGCCAGCGCCTCCTTCCGGATCGACGACGGCGACAACTTCCTGCGGTGCGAGGACCGGTGGCGCGGCTACGAGGACGGCGAGGCGTCTTTCTACCTCGCCCCGGGCGTGGTGCTCCACCACCGCACGGAGAAGAGCACGTATGGCCACCGCGAGCCTCGCTTCACGCTGCTGACTGGCGACGGCGAGCAGCCGGTGGCCATCACCGGCATGGAGGAGATCCGCCACCACCTCGCCGCCCGCGCCGTCGGCCTTCCCGCCGTCCCGGTGACCGCCGACGGTGCCAAGGACGACGACCTCACCGGCATCTACGCGGTCTGACGGACTGCCCGTTCCGCCCCGGCCCACGCGGCCGGGGCGGTGCGGTGGCCAATCAGCCCACCCCGTGATTCCCCACCGAGAGGACCGCATCGACCGTGCCCGCGACCAAGAACAGGCCCTCCGAGCTCAGCGTGCTGCGCTACGGCGCGTTCGTCTCCCGCACAGCCGAACAGCGCGTCATCTCCCACGCGCCGACCGTCCGCAACCTGGTCCACGACCACTTCGGCCGCCGCCCGCTGGGCGCTGTCACGATCATCCTCACCAAGCCCCGCCTACTGCTCGGGCTCGCCAACGAGGCGCAGGGCGAGGCCGCCGGCGTCCCGGAGAACACCTGGAAGTCCGTCGGCGTGCAGCAGAGCATCATCGGCAGGCCCGAGGCATTCCACGTCGCCACCGTGATCGCACCCAAGGGCGCGATGTGGATGCTGATCAACGCGCCGAAGATACGCAACCCCAAGCAGCTCAAGCTGAGCCTGCTGCGCGGCTTCGTCGAGGTCGACCAGCTCATCCGCTCCGGCGCCCGCGACAACCGCGTCGCCTGGGTCCGCCATGAGATGAAGGTCAACCCGCTCAGCAAGCGTCAGGCCAACACATTCCAGGCGCAGATCCTCGCCGACAGAGCCGAAGCCGAGCGCATCACCGCAGAACTCACCCGCCGCCTGTGACCAGCCCGCCCGCCGCCCGCCCGCTGGCCGCTCCACAGGCGGGCGGCCGAGTACTGCTCACTACCCCGTATTTCGAATCCGAGGGAGCCCCATGCCTACCACCGATCCCGACCCCGCCCTGCGCCTGCCCGCGATCCGTGTCGCGTGCCCGGCCTGCGGTGCCCGACCCGGCGACCTCTGCACGTCCCACGGAGGATCCCGTCGGCGCCGCCACGACGTGCACCAGGCCCGCACCCAGGCCCTGCGCAGTGACGACCGCCGGTGATGGGCCTGCCCGACCTTCGCATCGGTGGCCTCTGCGTACTGGTCGGCCCGCCGGGCAGCGGCAAGTCGACCTTCGCCGCCCATTACCCAGATACCTGGCGCGTGTGCCTGGATGCCTACCGGCGCCTAGCCACCGACTCCGAGGCCGACCAGTCCGCGACCCCGGTCGCCGCCGAGATCCAGACCCTTCTCCTGGACGCCCGGCTCTCCCGGGGCCTGAACGTGCTGGTCGACTCCACCAACGTCCTCCCGCACGTCAGGGCCGGGCTGCTCGCCCGCGCCCGCTACTGGCAGCGTCCAGCCGTCGCCGTTCTGTTCGACATCCCGCTGTCGACAACAGAGGCGCAGAACGCCGGCCGCGACCGCGTGGTCCCGGTGCACATCGTGCGCGAGCACCACCAGATGCTGCCCGACGCCGACCAGCTCCGCCGCGAGGGCTTCACCGCGGTGCACCTGGCCTCCGAACTCCTGGCCACGCCCAGCGCCCAGCGCCGGGCCGCCCGCCGCTGACCCAACCCACCTGCACGTTCCTGACCCGACCTGGAGGAACTCCATGGCACGCAACGCCCGGCCCGTCGTCCACTACATGGCGACCCGGCCCGACGGCACCGTCCCGCCCACCGACAACTACCTCGCCCGCTACTACAGCGACCAGGGCGAGACCATCTCGACCGTCAACCTCGCCGACCACATTGGCGAGACCGTCGACCACCCCACCCCCGGCCGGAAGTGGTACACCGACAGGCCCTTCGGCTACTTCCACATGTACACGCGGCCCGGCGAGATCTTGGAGCGCATCGAGGAGGGCTGGCCGATCCGGCTCTGGATCGTGGAGCCGCTCGGCGAGACCGGCAACTGGGGTGGCGACAACTACCCGTACTGGCTGATGTCCCAGCAGATCCGCGTCGTGGAGGAGACCGACGCCTGGAAGGCGTTCGGGCACCGCGGCGTGCAGACCCTGGCCGCCCTCGCCCAGCTGCCCGACCTCGCCCGGCAGTGGGCCGGAGAGTGGACCGCCGTCCCCGAGGGCACGCGCCGCACGTACACGGCGTGGGAGAAGCGGGTGGCACGCACTCGGGCGCTGACCGGCTGGGCGTTCTGCCGGGCGCAGTACTCCCGCCGCGAGGCCGCCCTCCAGGCGGTCGACCAGCTCGCCGGTGACGCCGCCGCGCAGGCCGCGACCGACGCCGGCGCCGCCCCTCACGCCGTCGCCCTGATCCAGCTGCGGGCGCGCTGCCTGGTTGCCGGTCAGCTCATGTTCGACCGGATCCGCTCGGGCGAGTACGAGCAGTCGATCCGCGGACTGCTGCTCGGGGCCGGGCTCGACACCCCGGCCGCTATCCCGGCCTGACCGCCCGTTCACGTTCTTCGCGCCGCCCCGGCGACCGCCCGGGGCGGCCTCCTTCATCATCTTCGAGACCAGGAGACATCTGGTGATGACCGACACCACCGACGAGTCGATCCGCTACACCGCCGACGTGGTCCTGTTCGCCGCAGGCCACATCCTGCTGATCGAGCGGGGCTGGGACCCGTTCAAGAGCCGCTGGGCCCTGCCCGGCGGCCACGTAGACAAGGGAGAGAGCAGCCTGGACGCCTCCGCGCGCGAGCTGGAGGAGGAGACCGGCATCACCGTCCCGGCCGCCGACCTCCAGCAGGTGCGCGCTTTCGATGCCCCCGGCCGTGACCCGCGCGGCCGGTACGTCACCGTCGCCTACACCGCCACCCTGCCCGCCCTGATCGAGCCGGTGGCCGGGGACGACGCCACCGCCGCCCGCTGGTGGCCCCTGACCGACCTCCCCGACCTCGCGTTCGACCACGCCGAGATCGTCGCGGCCGCCGCGAACTGCTGATCCCTCCCGTACGAGCGCGGCGCTCCTCCGTGCCGCCCCGGCCCCTCCCGGCCGGGGCGGTCGCGGTGTTCCGCCACGACCAGCTACAGGAAGGAGAGGGCGTCATGCCGCTTCGCTACTTCGAGGTTGACGTCCCGACCAAGCACAACGACCAGCCGGGGCAGCGCATCCACATCTTCGTCGGCCTGGCCGACGACCCCCTCGCCGCCCGCAACGCCGCGTACAACGCGTACGACAAGGCGCGCCTGTTGCACCAGGCCGGGCAGGAGATCCCGCACGAGTTCGTCAGCGGTTGGGGTGCCCGAGGGCTGCGGCCCGACTGGGACCTCGACTGGAACAGGGCGACGGCCGCTCCGTGGGTGAACCCCCACGGCCTGTTCGGCACGCGCCGCACGTTCTGAATTCGCCCCGGGACGGCCGCCAAAGGCCGGAAAACCAGTCGGCCGCCCCGGGCCACCCATCCCGTACAAGACGAGAGGGAGAGACCAGTATGGCCTCCACCGCGCGCGCACAGGCCCCGATCGGGCACCGCGCCCTGTTCATCACCACGCTCGCCGTGCCGCTGACCGGCTGGACCGTGCACGCGGTCAGCCTGCACCGCAAGCTCGCCGCCGCCCGCCGCGACCCGCTCACCGGGCTGCTCGGGCGCGACGGCTACACGGCCAAGGCCCGGCAGATCACCGAACGGTACGGCGACGCCGCCATGCTGGTCCTGGTGGACCTGGACCACTTCAAGCAGATCAACGACGGACCCGGCGGGCACGGCGCCGGCGACCGCGTCCTGGCCGCCACCGCGACCCGGCTCACCGCCTGGGCGGGCAGCCGCGGCGCGGTCGGCCGGCTCGGAGGGGACGAGTTCGCCGTCGCGGTCCGAATCGGACCGGCACACCGCGCGCTCCGTCTCGCCCAGCTCACGAAGCTGCTCGCGCAGCCGGTGGAGGTCGACGACGGCATCCTGGTCGACGTCGCCGCGTCGGTCGGCGCGGCCTCCCCCGACGTCCTCGGCACAACGGACCTGAGCGTGCTCCAGCGCGCCGCCGACGCCGCGATGTACTCGGGCAAGCACACCGGCCGCGCCGTCCTCGCCGACGGTTCGCACGCCGTCGTGCCGTCCATCAACGGCCGCCGCGCCGGACGGCCGGGCACCCACACCCTGGGGCGGGCGGCATGAGCGACACCACCGACCCGGGCACCTGGATCCGGGGCATCACGATCCGTCAGCCCTGGACGACCTGCATCCTCGCCGGGAAAGACGTGGAGAACCGCTCGGCCGCCTGGTCCTGGCGCGGCCTGGTGCTGCTGCACGCCGGGCAGGCCACCGAACGTGCCCCGATGCGCGACCCGCTGGTCGCCACCACGATCCGCGGACGCGCCCTGCACACCCGGGCCGTCATCGGCGTCGCCCGCCTCACCGACTGTCACCAGGACGCCGCCAGCACCGCCCCGTGCTCCCGCTGGGCGCAGGCCGACGCGTTCCACCTCGTCCTCGCCGACGTCCAGGAGCTCGCGCTGCCGATCCCGTGGCTGCACGGACAGCTCGGGCCGTGGCGCCCGCCGCAGGACCTCGTGGACCAGGTCCTCCTCCAGCTCCCCCACCTCGCTCCGGAGGGCACATCATGAGCGGCAACCGCACCGGCGTCCCGCAGCCGCCGGCCATCATCGCAGCCGACGACCGCATCCCCTTCCCCGAGACCGGCCAGGACCTGCGCTGCCGTACGAGCCCGGCACAGTTCCAGATCGAGGACATCCCCAACACCGACCAGGACCCCCGCGCCCGCGAGAAGGCGCTCGCCAAGGCCAAACACGCCTGCTCCGGCTGCCCGATCGTCAAGGACTGCCTGAAGTGGGCGCTGGCCAACCCCACCCTGACGAAAACCGGGGTGTGGGCGGCGACCACCAAGCGCGACCGCACCCGGCTGCGCAAGGACCTCGTGGCACGGCTCGGTGCGGACTGGGTCGGCGTGGTCGCCGAACAAGACCAGCTCCGCAGGGAGCGGCAGCGCGCGGCCCGCATTGTCCCGCCGAACGCCCGCGAACTCGCCCACGCCCGCCTGGAACTGGAGTCCATCCCCACCCGGCCCGCGCCGTACAACCGCTGGAAGGAACCCATCACCCCGGCGCAGGCCGCATCGAACCTGCGCGTGCTGGCGCTGGTCGCCAGCGGCAAGGCGGCGTGATGTTCAGCGACTGGACCGAGGCCCTCGAAGCCGAGTCGCTGCCCCTGGACCCGAACCCGGCGCAGCAGCTCGCCGCCGCGGCCCGGGTCACCGCCCGCAGCTCCCGCGACAAGGACGACATGGCGTTGCTCCTGGACGTCCTCGGGCTGCCCACCGACACCGACACCCTCACCGCCCTGCTCCCCCTTCTCCCGGAAACCGGAGACGCACCCACCATGACGAACACCCCCGCAGCCCCGGCCCTGTCCGCGTTCGAGGCCCTGGCGATCTCGATGCACAACACCGGCGACTCCGAACAGGCGATCCGCGAGGCCACCGGCCTGAGCGAGACCGAGCTCAGCGACCTCATCGCCAACCAGGCCGGACTGCCCCACGAGACCACCGCCCCGGCCATCGACGTCCCCGTCGTCGCGCTGCCCGGCTCCAACGCGCTCCAGGAGCTGATCGGCTGGGCGGCCGCGCACCCGACCGCCTCGGTCCGCGCCCGCGCCGCCCGCATCACCGCCGACCTCTCCGAGCTGTCCGAGCGCCGCGACTCGGAGGCCGCGCAGCGCGAGGCGGAGGAGAAGGTCGCCAAGGCCAAGGCCGAACTGGAGAAGGCGCAGGAGCAGCTGCGCACCGTGAAGGCCGGCACCCGCACCACCACGGCGGCCGCCACCGCGCCCACCCCGATCCGCGCGGGCATGGGCAGCGGCCGCACCCGGGAGGAGCTCGCCGCCGTACGGACGTGGGCGCGCGAGAATGGCGACCAGGTCGCGGACGCCGGGATGGTGCCCAAGCGGGTTCTGGAGGCGTACGACGCCGCGCACCAGGCGCCGGTCCGGAAGGCCGGCTGACCGTGGCTGCCGACAACGCGATAGCCCTGGACGGTTTCCTGGACGAGGAGACCGTGCCCGGCGACCTGCACGGGTCGACGGCGCGGTTCCGCCTCACCATCTCCCCCACGGACGAGCGCGCGGACGAGATGATCCTGCCTTGCAGCGTCGCCGACTCCGGGCTGGCGCACGCGGTCATCCACGACCTGGTCCCCGGCGACAAGCTCCGGGTCACCGGCTACCTCCGGCTGCCCCACACGCCGGACGAGCCGATGTGGCTGGTCGTCACCGAGCTCGCCGTGCTGGAGACCGCGCCGGAGCTGTCCGACCCGGCCGCCGTCACCACGGCCGTCATCGAGCGGTACGGGCCGTACGTCTGCTGGTTCGACGCCGACACCACCGGCGCGGAGGTGTTCACCGAGGGCGGCACGTGGGTCGGCACCGCGCCCGAGCCGAACGACCTGGGCGAGCTACTCGAAGCCTTCGAGCACCGCCAGGCCGCCGGCGGCGAGTAGCGGAGCCGCCGTGCCCATCCGTCCCGAGAACCTGCACCGCTACCCGCGTGACTGGCCCCGGATCAGCGCGCGGATCCGAATCGAACGGGCGGGCGGCCGCTGCGAGTGCACGGGCCACTGCGGCCTGGCGCACCCCGGCGGCCGCTGCCCCGCCGTCCATGAGGAGACCCACCCGGACACCGGGTCCGTGGTCGGCCTCACCACCGCCCACCTCAACCACACCCCCGAAGACGTGCGAGACGAGAACCTGCTCGCCGCCTGCCAGCTCTGCCACCTGCGCATCGACCACGGGCACCACCGGGTCACCCGCTCGATCACCCTCGCCGCCCGCGCGGCCGCCGCCGGACAGCTCGGACTGCTCCCCGAGACCGCGCTCACCCGCACCGAGCCGCCCACCCCGCCGCGCCCCGCCCAGGGTGGCACCCCGGCGGCCGCGCTCCACCAGCTGCCCTTCCCCGAACCCGAACAGGAGACGAACCCCATGGCCCGCATCAGCGTGAAGATCTCCCCGCTCCACCCCGACGGCACCGAATGCACCCACGCCGTCCGCCCCTCCGGCAAGCCCCACGACCCGGACGCCGGGTGCGCCGGCCGTCGCAACTACGCCGTGGTGTGCAGCAACTGCGGCACGGTCGGCGAGCCGCACGGCCTGCGCGTCCTCGCCGAACCGGAGCAGCGCAAGCACCGCGACAACCACAAGGCCGCGCTCACCCCGGCCGCACGCTGACCCCCACCCGCCCGGCCGCCGAGACCACCACGGTCCCGGCGGCCCCGTCCATGGGAGGGCCGATGCCCACCACCGTCTTCGACCTCTTCGCCCAGTTCACCCGCCGCACCGCCGACGTCACCGCCCAGCTCACCACCCTGGGCATCCCGCTCACCGCACCGACCCCGCCGCCCGCCGCCCCCAACCCGGCCGACCCGTGGGCCAGCAGCTACGCCGTCCCCGTCGACCGATCCACCCTCGCCTGGTGCACCGCCGTGACGATGCTCGCCGACCACCACCACACCGGCATCGACCGCCAGGTCCTCGCCGCCGACGCCCTGCTGCGCGAGCTCGGAGTCCGCGGCCTCGCCCAGCTCCACTCCGACCTCCACCACGGCGCCCCCATCGACTACCGCTACACCCGCTGCCCGTACTGCTCCGGCATCGGCGAGGACCCCACCCAACCGACCTGCGGTGAGGTTGGCTGCGCGCCGTGGTTGGAGTTCGCCGGACACGATCACGTGTGCCCGGTCTGCCACGGCGACGACTACCAGCCCCAGTGGTTCGCCGAAGAGCAGATGACCGAGCTCAAGGAGCTGCTCGCCGACGCCATCGAGGAGCGCGAGGAGCGCGCCTCCCTCCGCTACCGGATCCGGGCCCGGCTGTACTGCCGGACGGTGCGCACGTGACGGCGCGCTTCCGCAGATGCGGACACGGCAGCGGACCGATGCACGCCGGCGATCAAAAGGCGGTCGCGGAGTTCACCGCCATGCTCGCCGCCCGCCAGCGCCCGGCCCCGTGGACCGGCTCCGGTGACGCCGCCGTACGGATCGGCGAGCGTGGCCGCCCGCTCCCCGGGCAGCCGGCCGACGTCGACCCCGTCGCCCTGGCCCTCATCCACCCCGACACCGAGACCGCCCTCACCGGCACGCTCCCCTGCACCCCACACCCTCGCGCGACGCACCACCGATCCCAATCTCACCCTGGAGGCATGACCCCGTGCAGCAGATCCGCCGCACCGCCGCCCTCGCTACCACCGCCCTGGCCATCGTGCTGACGCTCACCGCTTGCGGCGCGACCACCCAGTCCCCGGCCCACCACGACAGCCGCCTCAAGAAGGCCGCTGGCATCGGCTCCCTGTCCATCGTCTGCAACAAGGACATCTGGACTGACACCCGGCCCGACAGTCTGAAGAAGGTCACCACCACCCCCGCCGACGGAGAGCGCGGACAGCGCGGCATGGTTCGCATCATCCTCACCGGCGCCCAGCTCGTCACTTACTTCAACCAGCTGGACCAGGACGCCCACCCGGCTGGATGGGATCCGACTTCCCCGACCAAGAAGCCCTCTCCGGCCGCGTCTACGACGCGCTCGCCCCCGCCATCGACAAGGCCACCACGTCCCGCTCCACCGCCGACCCCGCCCCCGAGATCCTCATCGACGACACCCTCGCCACCAAGGCACCCTGACCGAAGGGCGGCCCCACCCGATCACGTCGGGTGGGGCCGCCCTATTTTTGTTGTGCAGGCACTTAACCGGGTTAAGCGCCAGTTCGCTCGCGCTGACGATTCGGTTCCTTAGCGCACACGAAGACGCGCTGCACCCGTCAGTTAACCCGGTTAACTCGTAGGCCGTGCCGACATGGTTGAGGGGGGCGCCCCGCGATCTCGCGGCGCACCCCCCAGGGGCGGGAAGGCTCTACGCGAGCGTCACCACGATGTGCACGTGGTGCGTGACGAAGACCAAACCTTCCCAAACGGCGATCCCGGCGACGGCGTAGAGCGTCGCGCCCGTCGGCGATGCCGCGTCCGGCAGCCGGCGCTTGGGTGGCTCGAACGCAGGCACCAGCGAACGATCTGCGGGAGCGTCATCGGTTCCGTGCTGTCGTACTGACGGCACCTGGCGGTGTGTGCAACGATTGCACATGGTGTGTCCCTTCCGGACGTACCGTGGGCCGGCCCCTCATCGGGTGTTTTGAGAGACGGTCGGTGGGTGGGGCGGCCCGTGTTCTAGTTCCTGAAGAAGTTCCGGACGCGCAGGATCAACGACACGATCCCGGGCGTGGCGGAAACGCTCAGCAAGATCACCTGACTGAGCTCGCCGATGCCCGGCCCCTCAAGCAGGACGGAAATCCCGATCGAGATGCTCACCACCAACGTGGTGAGGGTGGTCCGCGTGAGGACCACGCTCGTCTCCGCATCCTGCTCGTGCTGCCGGTCCATGTGCGCATCGGACTTCGCCCTGATCCGCCCATACAGATCATCAACTGCCCTTCCACCATGCCGCTTGTTCATCAGAACCCCCCATCCATTTGCGTCGCCAGGAACCGGAGCACCGCCGCCTTGTCGGTGACCTTGCTGATGCGCTGCTCCGTGCTCGTGGTGCTCGGACCGATGGTGTTAACGGAGACTTCCATCCGCTCGGCCGTCAAGTTGATCGGATAGCCGAAGACCCGACGCGACTGGAAGATCCGCCACGCCTGCGGCGCCCGGGCAGCCATCCCATCGATGACCCGCAGCCCCTTCATGACCTCTGCGTCGGCCACGCCCGCGAAGAGCTTCGCGTACTGCGTCTGCTGCCAGTACCGCGGCGCCCACGAGCTGGGCACGGCCTTCAATGCCTGGGATGCGTATTCACGGACTACCGCGTCCAGGTACGCGGCGCGATCAGGAGCCGGCCGCATCCAGTCCGCGCAGATCCACGCGAACGCGTCCTCGACCACGCACTCGGTGTCCACCCGCGGGTCGGCGCACATGGTGAACGCGCTCCGCTCACACCGGGTGAAGTTCGCGCCGATCAACGCACGCTGCTCCGCGACGATCTCCGGCGTCGGCCGGTACGGCTTCACACGTCTCTTGGTGAGAGACCGACTGCGTGCGAATCGCGACACCGCACTCCCCTTCCTCGGGCTTCGCACCAATGTGGCACGTGCTGCGGAAGCGCCCGTTACAGGTTCCGCGCTCACCCACAACGGCCGACGGCGGGCCAAGAGCGACCACAGGAACCGGACTTGAAGGGCAGAGGAAAGGGGCCGTGCACCAAACGATAAGTCCAGTGCACAGCCCCGACGTTGAGATGCCGCGCGTCCTACTCCTGCACTGCGGAGGGCAGGTGGCGCGTCACCCGGTCCAGCCGCTCACGGAGCACCTCGACCAAGGCGTCCGCCTTCTGCTGGTTGGCATCCGACGCCTGGCGGTACGCGGCGGCGATCCCGCGCATCTCGGCGGCGAACGCCTCGGCCTTCTCGACGTAGAGGGAGAAGCTCGACAGCGGGTCTGCCCTCACCGTCGTGCCCTCTCCCTCGGCCCGATTAACCGGGTTAACTCCTGCCGACACCGGGGCCTCGGGAGATCCCGAGGCCGACGCCTGAGCAGGGACCGACGGATCGGCGACGGCGACCCCGGACAGAACCGCGGCCGGGCCACTCACCGACTCCGGGCCAGCAGCGCCTCGCGCCCGCCGCGGTGACTTAACCCGGTTAACCGCCTTCTCGGCCTCGCCGTGCTGCTGCTCGGGAGGGAGCGCACCGATGCGGCGCGCATCCTTCACCTTCAGCGTCCCGTCCTCCACCTGATCCTGGAGATCGGCGGGGAGCTTAAGCAGCGCCAGGCGCTGCGACACCCATGCGCCCGTCTTGCCGAGGCGGGCTGCGACTTCCTTCTGCTGTCCGTGGACCTGCACCAGTTCCTGGAGCGCCTTCGCCTGATCTATCGGCGCCACGTCCACGCGGTGGATGTTCGCGATCAGCGCCGACTCAAGAATGTCCGCCGCGCTCGCGGCCAAGCCGTCGTTGACGTCGATCCGCAATTCTGTGAGGCCCGCCTTGTGCGCGGCCGCCAGGCGGCGGTTCCCGTCGATGACCACGTATGGTGCCGAGCCGAGAACTTCCTCCTGCCCCGGGTGCACCTCGAGGAAGACCTCACGGCGCACCACGGTGACGGGCTGGATCTGGCCCTTGGCTGTCAGCGAGGCCGCGGTTTCGTCGACGTCCGTGAGTTCCTCACGCGGGTTGAACGGGTTATGGGCCAGTTCCGCAAGGACGACCGAAGCCGGCGGCCGCTTGCCCTCGCCCCTGGCGATCTGTTCGCGGGTGCGGACCCGGCGGGGGGGAGTGGACGAGCCGCCCTCGTCCATCGTGAACCCCCGCGTGACACGCTCCCGCGTGGATTTGGTGTTCCGCTCCCTCATACCGCCAGCTCCTTCGCCAAGTCGCGCATCGCCTGCGCATGTTCGCTGTCAGGCGCGTACTCCAGCAGCGGGATCTCCCCATCCGCGGCCTCACGCCCTTCCTTCAGGTCCCCGATCACCGCGAGCACAACGGGGGAGGAGCTCAACTCCCACTGATCACGGTTCTCCTTGACCAACTTGCCGCGGCGGCTGTCGTACGCGTTGATGACGAGCCCCAGGTAGTCGATCGTGATGCGGCCCTTGTGGCACAGGTCGTCCATCTGGCTCTTGAGGAGCCGGAACGCGCGATGGGACGCCTTGTTCGCCCACACCGGGGTGATGACGCCCGAGCGGTCGGCGAGTTCGCCCTCCCGCCGGCGCACGTAGTACAGCGCGGTGTCCATGTTCAGGCCGAGACTGGGAGGCCCGTCGATCAGGATGACGTCGTAATCCGCCTCCAGCGGCTCCAGGGCCCGCTCCAGCGCGGCCTCGCTGAAGGACACCTTCGACAGGGCCACATCGCGCAGGAACGCGTCGTCGGACGCGGGGAGCAGATGTAGCCGCTCCCCGAAGCGCGCGTGGTCCAGAGCGACCAAGAGGTCATGGATGTCGCCCCGCGCGGTGCCGTCCATGTGCATCATCAGGGTCTCGACGTCGTCCTCGTACATGAGGTCCTCGAAGCCGAGCTCCGCGGTGAGGTGGCCCTGCGGGTCGTAGTCGACCAACAGCACCCGTCGTCCCGCCTCGGCCAGTGCCTGGGCGATCCCGGAGGAGATGAACGTCTTGCCGACGCCACCCTTCTGATTTGCCGTTATCACCCGTACGACCGGCTGCTTCGTCAACGGAGTCGTGGGGGAGGGATGGTTGTCGAGCCATAGAGTCAGCGCCTGCGCGAGCCCTTGGACGTAGGTGACGCCGCGATCGGTGCAGGTGGCCTTGAAGGTGTCCGGCTCTCCTACGGGGAGGAAGGTTCCCCAGGTCTTGGCGCCCTCGGTGTTCGCTTCGGGAAGGTTGGCGGCCGAGTACCAGGCCTTGATGGCGTGTTCGGCAGCGTCCTGGATGTCCATGCCGTGCTCGAAGGCGCGGATCTTCAGGTGCCTACGCAGCTGAGGAGTGAGAGAGGTGATTAGTTTCTCTCGTTCCCCGCGGGGGCTTGGGATGCTCATGCGGCGCAATATTACTAGGCCGATGGTGGGTTGGACGCATCGGTGCGGCGAGTCGCGCCCTGTGTACTGGGTCTAGGACGGGTGAAGACGCTTCGCGGCGCGCATCAACACATCTCTCGGCCGCTCACGAGATAGCGGGTGCACCGGCTACTCGTGAGATCGACCAGCGTCAGCCCGGCAGGAGCCGTCAGGACCGAAATGGTCAGGTGCGCGACAGCCGAGGAGTACAGCGGTTCGGGCGAGGCAAGGATCTTGAACCCCAAGTACTCGGCCAGAACTGTCCGTCCTGTGAGAGCGGTGTAGCAGCCCCCGCACGGAGTTGTCAGCCTTCGGGATGTCGAAGCGGCCACCCCCGTCGGGCCGGGTGGTGCTGACGTGCGCCGCATCGTTCCTCCAGTACGACCAACCGGGCAGACGGGTGACGGGGGAGGAGACTGGCTGATCTGAGCCCCGTGGCCGCGCTATCAACTCCTCATGATCACTGCCACCATGCGGGGCCTGGCAGCCGCCGCACTCACCGTTCTGCCGCTCCTGTCCGCCGCTCCCGCGCAGGCCGAGCAGATCCGCCTCCAGGACGGCATCGCCGCCCTCCCACTCGCCGCGGAGAACCGGACCGGGTACGAGCGCACGAAGTTCAAGCACTGGATCGATGAGGACCATGACCGGTGCACCACCAGGTCCGAGGTGCTGATCGCCGAATCCCGTACCGAGCCTGCCATCGAGGGCGCGTGCAAGGTGGTCGGCGGTACGTGGTTCAGCTACTACGACGGCGAGACGGTCACCGACCCGGCGAAGCTCGACATCGACCACATGGTGCCGCTCGCCGAAGCCTGGGACAGCGGGGCATCGCAGTGGAGTGCCGCCCGGCGCGAGGACTACGCCAATGATCTTGGGGCTGACCGCTCGCTGGTCGCCGTGACCGCGAAGACCAATCGCAGCAAGAGCGACCAGGACCCGGCCGAGTGGCTCCCGCCGGCCGCCGAAGCCCGCTGTACCTATGTGGCGGACTGGGTGAGCACCAAGCTGCGGTGGGCCCTCACCGCCGACCGCTCCGAGGTCGACGCGCTGAACGCACTGGCCGACGGATGCGGGTATGCCGCAGTTCAGTACGAGCTCGCCCCCGCGAGCTGATCTCCCTCGCGGGACGGCACGCGTGCGGCGAGTCGCGGGCGAGCCGTCCCGCTTCGTCGTTCCCGCACTGCACCAAGACGTCGATGACGTCGTGTGCCTCTTCCAGCGTCAGCAGCGGCAGCCGCTCGTGGTCGTACTCGTGCATCCCCGTAGTCATGATCCGCACCGTAAAGCGGAGCCTCGGCGAACGGGTGTTCCTGTGGACAAGTGCCTAGTGTCCCGTCTCACTGAACCTTGACCGATCTCACTGAACTTTGACCGGTCTGACCCGAGCCGCCCGCGAGAGTCCGGGGTCACCGCGCCGCGTTGGCCAGCCCGCACGCCGCTGCTGCCGCGTCCCCCGACACCGGCCCCGCGACCACCAGCGCGGCGACCTTGGTCACGGCCGCCCAGTGCGGGACCAGCAGCTCGTCGGCTGCCTCCCAGTGCCGCCAGTAGTTGCTCGGGTCCAACTCTGCTCCGCCGCCCACCCCCCGGGCTAGGCTCTGCGCCCGCTGCCAGTCGGCCATCCCGCCGCGCTCCGCGAAGAACGCACGCTCGGACGTCAGCATCCGCTTTTCCCGCAGGGACCACTGGTGCGCTCTCACGCCCGCCGCGAGCACCGTCAATGCCGTCTTCATCGTGACGCCCTCGAACGACACCCCGACGTTCGCGCCCTCTACCCGCGTCACCATCCCGCAGTCGCGGACTAGGGCGGTGGACTCCAGCTCGATCGACGGAATGTGCACGCCGAGGAGGAACGCGGCAACGGCGTGCCCGGCCTCGTGGATCGCGACCGCTGCCTTGAGGTTCCCCAGGTCCAGCCCTTCGCCGTGCTCTTGGCAGCAGATGATCGACTGCGGCGGCGGGTTGAAGTACGGGCCTTCGTCGCCCCAGAAGTACGGAGGCTGCGCAGTGGTCGTCATGGTGCGGAGTGTTGCAGGTGCGTCCCGCCGCCTGTCACCCCGGTCGGGACGGCTGAAAACCCCGGGCGGCCGGTGGTGCGCCGACCAGTAGCGGGGCCGGCCAAAGTTCAGTGAGATCGGTCAAGGTTCAGTGAGACGGGACACGTAGCTCGACCGGCGCGAGCGCGGCAGAGGTGCGCAAATATTCGAACACCTGCTCTAATCAAAGTATGTCCAGCCACACCTTCCCCGACGACCTACTCACGCTCCAGCGCTCCTGGCAGGACACCTACGCGGCGCTCGCCGCCTCCCGCCCAGAGTCTCCTGCCACCCTGCGCCGCCGCCTGCACCGGCTGTCCGTGCTCCTGGCCGTACACCCCTACTGGGAGTCCGCCCCCGGCGGCGGGCGCTCGGCCCGCGTCGAACTTCGCCGCCAGGCCCGTCGCCTGCCATGACCACACCGCCACCTGAGCGGCGACGCAGAGGGCCGGCTACCCAGATTTGAGGAACCGGCCACTCGTACGCGATGGCGCCGCCGGTTCGTCAGGAGCCGGGCAGGCGCTGCGTCAGTCCTGGAACTCCTTGCTCTTCACGCCGTAGAACGTGGGCTTCGCGGGCCGGACCTCAGACCGCTCCAGGGTGTCGGCCATGACGGCGAACCCCTCGCTGCGCCGGACGACCTCGAAGAACTTGCCCAGCGCCTCCTTGTCCTCCCACAGCGCCTGGGCGGTGCTGATGATCAACGACTTCAGGTGATCCGACTCGGTCGCCTCTGTCACGGTCTCGTTCGCTGCCACGGCTTTCCCCTCCTGGTCATCGGACGATCAGCCAACCAACCGGTGAGCCGCGCCCGCAAGGCAGCCTTCGGCCACGGGCCGGTCCAGGACGCTGTGCGTCCCGATCCGGTACCACACGATGTGGGGGAGCCCGGCGACCACCGCCCGGCCGTACGACCACGTCGCGCGCCCGTCCGGCGCCCAGGTGAGTTCGTAGACGCCGGGGGCACGGCGCACGCCCTTGATCCGTAAGCCGGGGCGGAACTGGCGGCCGGTGCGCAGGTCGGGCACGAAGGCGTCCAGCACGACGCGGCGGAAGCGCCGGCGCTGGGCGGGCGTGAGGTGCTGGAGGTCGGCGGTGAAGCGGGGACAGGTCTCGAAGGTGGGCACGTGGTCTCCTCCGGGCAGCACGACGAAGCCCCCGGCGGTCGCCAGGGGCTGAGGTAGGCGGTGCTCGTTGGTGGTGTTCGTTCCGTAGTGCTGAATGCTGCTCAGCGGTGCTGGATGGTGTTGTCCGGGCCGTGGCGTGAGGGCTGCCGGAGAGCGATGACATTCGCGTTCGGCCCGGGTCCGCTTCCCGCCCGGCGGGCACCTGAGAAGAAGGTTCGGCCGCTGCTCCCGCCTGACGGGACGTACGACTGATCGGCCTTTTCTTGCAGGTCAGAGACGTGTGGCGTGGTCTCCATGACAGTGGATATCAAGGTCATCCGAGCCGGTCAGATGTACCGCTACTACCTGCGCCAGACCGTCGTCGGCGACGGGCGCCGCCCGGCCCGCACGCCGCTGCGCGCCGCCCAGGAGCAAGCCGGTGTCCCGGCCGGGCGATGGATGGGCCGCGGACTTGCCGCGCTCGGACTCGCGCCGGGTGAGGAAGTCACCGAGGTGCAGCTGCGGAACCTGTTCGGCGAGTGGGGCCGGCACCCGGACGCGGACCGGATCGAGGCCGACCTGCTCGCCAAGGGCGAGTCCCCGAAGAAGGCGTTCAAGGCCGGTGCCCTCGGACGTCAGGTGGCGGTCACCGGTGTCGACTTTGTGTTCCGGCCGCAGCCGACGATCTACCTCTTGTGGGCGCTGGGGGGTGACGAGACCCGGCTGGTGATCGAGGCCGCGCATGAGCGGGCGATCGTACGGGTGCTGGAGTGGATCGAGGACGAGGTCGCGGTGATCCGCTACGGCAAGGACGGAGCCCACCGGGTGCGGCCGCCCGGCGGGCTGGTCGCCGCGCGCTTCCGCCACTACGAGGCGCGCTCCGGGATGCCGCTGCTCCATGACCATCTGCTGCTGTCGGTGAAGGGGCAGCGCCTGGACGGGAAGTGGGGTTCGGTCCACTCCCTGGCCCTGTACGAGAACACCGTGGCCGCCTCCGCGCTCTACAACGAGCTCGTGGCCGCAGAGGTCTGCGAGGAACTGGGGCTGGCGACCGAGCCGCGCACCGTCACCCCGGGGCGCCGGCCTGTGATGGAGATTGCCGGGGTGCCGCACGACCTGATCCGCTGGACCTCCCGGCGCAGCGACCAGATCGCCGCCTGCAGGGAGGACCTGGAGCACGAGTACGTCACCGCCGTCAAAGACGACGGCACCCTGAAGTTCCTTCCCGTGGTCTCCGAGACCACCCGCGCCAAGCTGAACGGGATCGCCGCCCGCAAGACCCGCCCGCCCAAGCAGAAGACCCGGCCGATCGCGCAGCTGCGCGCCTGGTGGAAGACGAGCGCGATCCTCACCTCCGGGGTCGCCGCCGACGTCATCAACTCCCTCCTCGCGTACGCCCGCGCCGCGGCGGCCGCGATCCGGGCCCGGGTCGCCGCCGTGGTCGACGTCGCCCTGGCGGCCGTCGACGTCGCCGCGGTGGTGTTCGTGATGAACGGCGGCGGCCGGTTTCACCGCCGGCACCTGCTCGCCGAATCCCGCCGCCACCTCGCTCTGGTCCTGCGCGGCCGCCGCCGCGACCCCGGCCTGGACGAGGACATCGTGCGCGCCGCCATCTCCACGTACTGCGTGGACATCAGCGAGCCGAAGTCCACCCGCGGCCTGTTGGCGGACTACCGGCTCTACACCGCCCGGTGGGCGCTGTCCGATCTCGTAACCGCCCGACGCCCGCCTGCCGCTGTCCCCGACCCGGACCGACTGCCGCCGCCGGGCACACCGGCCTTGTTGACCTTGGCCACTCCCCGGCCACCGGGCCAGGCAGTGGGGGAGCGGGCGATACCCCGTGTCCCGCTGAGCTACGACCGTGCCGTCCTCGCCGGTGCGGCCGTACGGGAGAACCTGCGCGCCTCAGTCGTGCGGGGCCCGGCGTACGACGTCGTCGCGCACCAACAGGCGGCGATGCCCGAGCAGCTGCTCGCGCCCGAGGACGACGACCACGAGCCGGAGGCCGGACCTCGGGAGGCGATCGACATGACGGCGCTGCGGACCTTGAGGGAGTCCCGCACGGACGTGGAAGCCCTCGATCTCACTGCCGACCGGCTGCGCCACCTCCAGGACACGTTCACCAAGGCGGCCGACAACTCCCGCACCCGCGCGACCCGCTACACCGAACAGGACGACGTCGACGCGGTGCGCCCGGTGCGCCAGGACGACCAGCAGGCGCACCGCCCGCCGGAGCCCGGACCGCACCGGGGCCGGGAGGCCGGCCACTGAGCACGCCTGCCTCCACCCGGCCCACTCCACCGCACCAGTGCGCCTCGTGCGCGTGGCTACGGGCGCACGGTCATGGACTGGACGGTGCGGGCCCACTCCAGGTGTTCGTCGCGCATGGTCTCCAAGGTGGCGGCGGTGTCTCCGTGGTCGTCGGGGTCGGGGATGACGTTTTCGACGAAGCGGATGATGCTGCGGGCGGTGCCCAGCACGGCCGTAGTGGGGGAGTCGTGCGTCCAGTCCCGGAGGGCGGACAGCAAGATGCACCCGACCTCGTCCAGGGCGAAGGAGTCCGCGTGCGGCTCCCCCTCGCCCAGGACCCCCGTGACGGGGAAGACGATGTTCTCGGCGAGCCGCAGCAACAGGAAGGCCAGCTCTGGAGTGGCCGACGTGCGGCCGGAGACGTAGTTCCCGCCGCCCATCTGCAGAGCGAGGAGGTAGTCGAAAGCGAGGTCGACTTCCTCTGCGGTGAGCGGGGTACGGGACGGGATCAGGTACGGCATGGAGGTCTCCTCAACTGGGTGGTCGCCGCGCGGATCGCGACGACTCCCAGCAGCCTCGGACGATCGCCCTGTGGACAGGGGCCAGAGATTTCTCCCCGCGAGATCGGACCGCCGACCCTTTGTCCAGGTCGGCCGCACTGCCGCGAGCGCCACGTTTTCCCTTGACTACCCCGGCTACCGGCCGCCGTGAGACAGCGGACAAGGGGTCCCCCTGCACGCTGCTCCTTCGGACCGGACGCCCCGGCCGGGGCAGCGAAGGAGAGAAGACGATGACGATCACCCACTCAAGGGGCGGGGACAGGCAGGCCACAAGCCGACCAAGCCCATAAGGCCACCTCGTGGCGGGCAAGCCGCGGCAGGCTCCTGCGGGCCCCACTGCGCAGGGCCCTGGGGAACCCTCTTTGGTGCCCGACCCTCCGAGGCAACGGAAAACCCCTGCTCAGGCCGTGAATCGGCGCGAATTCCGCACCGTCACAACCCTCTTCTCTCCTTCGAGATCCAGACCGGCGTCGCGCTGATGACCGAGCTCGGGCAGTTCGGTGTCGGCGGCCGCGCTCTGTACGACCCGCGTCCCGGCGAGCGGAACTACTGGGACTGGTCCGGCGACACGCCCTGACCACACCACCCGGCGGTGGGGGTGTAGCGCAGACCTGTTTGGTGCCGCGAGGATGGGCGGAACATAGGCAGAGGCAGGGGCACAGGCAGATGGACAACTTTTTCGAACGAGTGGGACGCGTCTGGCCGGCGGAACGCCGCGACCTGCACTGGCACATTCTGCCGACCCCAGGCGAGGCCGACGCGCTGGCCTCGCCGTACCAGGGACTCTCCGTGCCGGGGCTGCAGAGCGTGCCGCCGCAGTGGATGCACTGCACGCTGCTGCACACCGTCGGCCTGGGGCGTTCCGCCGTTGACCTGGACGCGCTCCTCAAGGACGTGGCGAGCTTCGCGCAGACGGTGCGGCCCTTCACCCTGACGTTCGATCGGCCCTCGATCGGTGCGACGGCCGTGGAGATCAGCGGATGGCCCGGACTGCCCTTCACACGAATCGTTGACGGCCTGACCGAGGCGATGGTCCGCACCAGAAGCGTCTTCACGGCAGCCCCGAGCCGTTTCCCCCATCTGTCTGCCGCCTACGCCGCAGAGGGTGCCGAGGATGTCGACGTCCTCAGCCTCAAGGCCGAGTTGGCACATATCGAGCAGACGCTGTCGGCAACCGTGGTCGTCGACCGGCTGCATCTTGTTGAGCAGTGGCACGACGGCGCTCACATCACGTGGAAACCTGTTGCGACGGTTCCTCTTGCGGGGGTGACCGGATGACCGGCTTCCCTGGCGTCAGCCCGATACACGGCGACAAGGTGCTGCTCACGCTGAATGCGGCCGAGGTGACGTTCACCGGGACCGTCACCTCGCAGGGCGTCCTGCGCGAGGGCAGGGGGTTTGTCGAGCTCACCGTGCCCGACGTCGACCCGCAGCAGCGACGGGACGTTGAGCGGGCCCGGCAGTTCCAGTACGAGCTGTACCGCGGCGGTGTATTGCTCTACTCCTCACCGTTTCTGACGCTCAGCGAGACCCGGCGGACAGGCGACGGCTCGCTCGTGATTGCCGGATCCCCCTGAAGAGATCGAAGCGCTCAGTCGCATCTGCCCTGGATGCCTCCGCCGCGAACGGCGCCAAGGCGCCCGCGAACGGCGGCCCGAGCCGCGCACCTGGCCGATCAGGGAACGTCACCTTCCCAGACCCACGGGCCGTCAGGGTGGCTGAAGGTCGGTGCGTACGAAGCTCGCCCGCCGGGCCCGTACATGGTGTGAGGGGTGATCAGGTACGCGCCGGTGGTGATCTGCTCGTCTGTCCAGCCGGTCACGTCGATCAGCTCTCCGTCCAGCGGCCCGCCGGTCAGCTGACGGTAGGTACGGCCGGGCCGAGGGCCAGTTTCCGGGTTGTCGTGCTCGGTGCCGTACACCCGCGGTGCCTGTGTCATGCGGCCAGTCTGGCGGTGGCCCGGGGTGGCCGTGGGCGAGGACAGGAAATCGGACCCTCGTGAGTGAACCGTGTGCATGCCGGCGCCAGCCTGTACGGGCCAGGACGACGGGCCCTGGTGCTCGGTGCCATGTTGCCGCCCGGGTTCATGCCGGTGAGGGTTCGCTCTCCGGCTCAGACCGTCTCGCTGTCCGGCTGCTCGTGGGCGTGCTGCAATACCATCCGGGCCTGGACCACGCTCTCGTCCAGCCCCGCCCAGTACGGGTGCGTCATCACGGTGGTGCTCAGCTCCAGCAGCTCGGCCCGGTACTTCTCGACCTGCTCGCGCTGCTCCGGGGTGTAGCCGGGGCTGTCGGATTTGCTGGAGCGGTAGCCGGAGTAGAGCTGTTTGTCCGCCTCCCAGCCGGGCATCGGCTCCGCCGACCACGGCAAGGTCCGGGCGTACTGCTCCATGGCGGCACGGGTGCGGTGGAGGGCGAGCTGGGCGTCTCGCAGGTCCTGGGGAAAGTCGTACGCGGGCATACCTGAATAGTACGACTGTTCGAATTCCGTGCGTGAAGGCACGCCGCCTGCCGCGCCCGCGCCCACCCGGACGGCCCCGCGTTCCCCGCCGGCCCGGGTCACCGGTTCGGGTATTCAGGACTCGTCGGTACCCGGGGTCGGGCAGGGTCGGAGCAGCAAGCAGACGATCGAACAGCAGGGTGGGGTCATGTGGGAGACCGAGGAGTTCGGCGCGTCGCATCAGGGGCGCCCGGGGGCGGTGCTGGCCGACGGCGCAGAGCCGAAGCCGGTGTACGTCGACACCGGCAGCGGTGCGGAGATCCACAAGATCAGCGACTGGTGGATCTACGACGGCACCCGGCGCGCCCCGCTCGCGACCGCACTGCGCGGATCGTGCTCGTGCGGCTGGCGCGGCACGGATCTGCAGCCCCTGGACTGGCAGGAGGTCAGCGACGCCGGAGGCCCGGACCTGTACGACACCACCGGCCCGGAAACAGACTGGGACCAGCACATCGACGACATCGAAGCCCGCACCATCCCCGTCCCCGACGACCTCACCGCCCTCCTCGCCCAGCTGCGCACCCGGCTGGACACCCTGGCCGTGGATGCACCGCTTGCCGCACTGAAGGTCATCGGCGCCCTTGAGCGCACCAGCGCCAATACCGGAAAGGCCGCCGCCTACGCGGTCGATACCGACGAGAAGCCCTGGGGCATGATCGCCACCGCCCTCGGACTCACTGAGGCCGATGCCCGCGCCCTCGTCATGCGCTACAGCCGGCGCTTCTGAGTCGGCTGTGGTCCGCCGGCCGACCGTGTTTGGTACTGGGTCGCTGTCCGGCGCAGCGTCCTCGGTGGCGGGGAGGCCCAGGCGTTCACCCGTTCGGGGTAGCGGCGATGCCCGGCCGCTGGAGATTCCTTGACAAGTTCGGCGAATTTCGCAGGCCCCCGGAGGGGGAGCGTGGCGGTGGCGTCGGGGGTGGCGCGGTTCACGCGGGCGTACATCGCGGGTACCGAATACGGAATGTTTGAGGCTGTTGCCCGTTTCCAGTGACCGTATTTGACCGATCGTGAACCCTTTGATGCCTCAACGCCTGCTCGGTTGATTGGCGGGTCGACGGTGGGCACCCATGCCCACGGCACTACTTTCTGGCACCAAGCAGCTGCGCTTGGTAGTACAGTCCGATTCCCGGTTTCGCCGGGCACGCAAGGACCCCGGCTACTGGTTGGTCGCCTCACCGGGGCCTCTTGCCGCACCTCAACGCCTGCCTGACACCCTGAAGAAAGGGAATCCTCTCGTGTCCAACCGACGTCGATCTCGTCTCCCCGCACGTGCGCCTGCACCTACACGGAAACCGAGTCGCGAACGTATCATCCCTGGTCCGCGCATGGTTCAAACACCGCAGTGGGATGTCACAGCTGTCACGGCCCGCGGAAGTCTGCTCATCGTCGTGCTGTGCCTGCCCTTGCTGATGGTCCCGGGCTTCGTCGCGTCCGGGGTGCTTCCCTTTCTGGCGCTTTTCCTGACGGCATCTCACGGATCGTTGCTGGTCCGCCAGTGGGTCCGCCGCCGCTGACCTGACCGGCCGTGTGGCGGGAGTCCAGCTCCCGCCACACGGCCGCACATCAGATCCCTCACCGCGCCACCCGGGCGGGCGGGCGCAGATACCCGCCACCGCACCCCGAAAGAGGTTCCCGTGTCCATCCGTTCGCACCCCGGCCCCCAGCCGTCGGCCCGCAACGGGCCCGCCATCGACCCCGACCGGGCCAAACGCTGCACCGAAGCCGTACGCGACATCGCCGAAGATCTCATCGTCGTTGCCGACGCCTTCCTCAACCGCGCCTCCGACAACGCCGCACCTACCACCGAACTGCTCCACATCGTCACCACCATCAACGCCCTCGCTCAGGAGGCAACCGAAGCCCTCGTCGTACGCCAGCGGTCCCAGGGTGAACCCCTCAGCGACCTCGCTCCCGAACTCAAGGTCACCGAGGACCGGCTCCGCAAGAAGTACGACCCCCAGGCCATCGACCAGGCCCTGGCCAGGCGCAGCCGGCCCATGCGTGCCCCTCTCGCATCCCCCCGGCTCGACGACTTACCGACCACCAAGGCCTTGCTCCGCCAGCCTCACCAGCGCTTGGCCTGCGGGCTCACCCGCATGTGGAAGCAGTCCGGTGTCTCACAGCGCGCCCTTGCCCAGGTCATGACCGTCGATCCGTCTTACGTCTCGCGCATGCTCTCCGGCGAGCGCGTCGTCACCCTGCAGCACGTGAAAGTCATCGCCGGCCAGTGCGGTGGCAACCTCGACCTGGTCAAACCTCTCTGGGAAGCCGCCAACGGCGTACAGGCCACCATCGACCCTGCCCGCGCCCTGCGCTCCTACCTGCGCGCACTTCACTACGCCGCCGGATCCCCCAGCGACACACGGATCATCAACTCCGTCCAGCGCACCATCAGCAAGACCGAACTGCGCCAGGCATTCGACGGCCCCGGCACTCCGGGATGGCCGGTCGTCCAACAGCTCACCATCGCGTTTCAGAGCCTGCCCGAGATCACCCGACCGCTGTGGCGCAGAGCTCAGTGCGCGGACGACAACACCTCAACGATCTCCGCCGGCGCATTCGGCTGACCACTACCGATATGAGAAAGCCCATGAAGTCAGCGCCCGGCGTCCTTATCAATGCCTTCTACGCGTTCTACGACCTGCACCGTCCCGCTTACCGCGCCTACGCAGCAGCCTGCCTCGCCCCGGAGGAAGCTCAGATAGCGGTCTCCCATCTATTCGACCTCGTAGCCAGTAACTGGACCTCCGTAGTCCGCGAACCCGACCCCGCGGCCTGGGCTTGGCAGCACCACACCCAGGCCGTGGCCCGACGTAGCGGCCGTACGCTGACGGCAGTGGAGGAAGCATTGCTCCTCCACGAGGAGCTGCAGCTGAGCATTGACAAGATCGCCACTGTGACAGGGACCAAGCCGGCGGCCGTCAGCACGCTCCTGGCCGCCGCCCGGCGGTGCCCTTCAGCATCACCGACTGGACAGCGGACGAGATCCAGACTGCCGTCGCCCTCATGACCGAGCTCGGGCAGTTCGGCGTCGGCGGCCGCGCTCTGTACGACCTACGACCCGGCTGGCGGGCCCGCAGTGACTGGTCCGGCGAGACGCCCTGAGGCTCCGCCAGGCGCCTTTGGCGAGCCGCCTATTGAAGAAGTTATGGCCAATGGTTCGACGGTGTGGGTGGCACGGAAAATCAGTGATGGATTCCGGTCCACCGGAGTACGTTGATCGGTAATCAATTGCACGTGGGTGAAGCGAGGCGAACATGCAGGACCCTGCGGTTGTTGGTACGCGTCGATCGCGGATCGCGGAGCTTCTCCGACAGCTTGACCCCGACGTCCGCACGGCCCTGCACTTCGACGATGCGGCGGTTATCGGCGCAGACCTGCTGATCTCGATGTGCCGGGCCCTCATGGACACAGGCAGCGAACAGCCCTGGCAGGACCGGGTGGAGTCCACCTTCGAGGAGTTCGATCTTTCCGACGTGGAAACGGGGCTCGACCACATTCTGGAGCAAATCCAGAACAAGGATATGGCGATATCCTGGCTGAACTCCTTCAAGGGGGTGAATTACCGTGCCTTCGCGCTTCGTCTGCTCGGAGCCGCTGACTTCAGACGGCTCGCGGACGCGGTGAAAGAGGACGGCGCGATCGTAGCTCTGGCCGTGCGACGCGGACTCCGTGGATTGATGCCGTTCGCCGTGGCGTGGAGTGACGCCGTCAGCAACATGACGGAGAACCAGAGGAAGGCCGCCTCGAAGACCGACATCATCGGCCTTGAGGTCGTGCAGATGGTCATCATGGCGGACGAGGCGTTCGGCAAGAAGTTCGTCTCCACACTCCCCATGGAGCTCACAGCCGCCACCGCCGACGACCTCGTCGGCTGGCGGCCCGACGACATGACGGAGATCGTCTCCGCAATCCGGCACCGGGTGGCCGATTCCTCGTCGAAGAGGCTGGAGCGTGAAAACTCCCAGCTCGTCAGGAAGATCCGAGGCGCCAAGGACGCCCTGACGCACTCCGCGGACGGCATCTCGCAGGCGGCCAACTCGCTGATCGAGCTGATCGACCGGATCATGCGGGAAGCGTTCACCAAGGAAGAAGTCATGGCCTGGGTTGAAGCCAACCTGCCGGACGAGCCCGGACTGACCTTCGAGAAAGACGACACCGTCTTGCCGAACAAGCGGGCGGAGGCCCTGTGCTTCGTCTACCGCGGCGGTCCTACGGCGCGTGAAGCCAACGACCACGACAACGGCCAAGGACCGACCCTCATTCACGATGTCCTGGCCCGCGTGATCGTGGCCACCCGCACCAGCCTCCAGAAGTTCAAGCACGACGACGCTGGAACACAGGAGGAGAGAGACCAACTGTTCTCTCTCCTCGCAGGCCTGGAGGGAGCGCTCCTGCTGGGCCTCTCCATCAGCCAGATCGACAACAAGCGAGACCAGCTCCTCGACAACCTTGAAGCGTAGAGGCTCCCGATGTCCTCGGCTCTGCAGTACTGCGCTCGCCCTGCGCGTACGACAGACGTCGCCGGAACCGGTACGGCGACGCACCCTGACCCGCTTACAGCGACGGGCCGCACGGAGTTCTCCGTGCGGCCCGTCGACATCTGTCCCAAAGGTTCACCGGCTCACGCGGATGCGCGCGCCCCCTTGTGGGCGCCGGCCACCGCCCCGGCCTCCAGCGTCGCCACGATGTCGTCGGCCTGTTCGTGTCCGATCCCGGCGGCGGCCAAGGCCTGGAAGACCGTGAACCGCGCCGCTGTGGCCTCGTGCTGGTGGTGGCTGATGCGGGCCAGCTCCTGGCCGTACGCGTCGGCGTCGTGCTGCTCGGTGCTCACGCGGTGCCTCCCTTGTCTGTGCGGGTGCGATTGGCGACCCACTCCGGGTCGCGTACGGGCGCCGGCACCGGTACCCGCGTCTCGGTGGCCGGAGCGCGCATGATGCGCCAGCTGGTGCGCGGCGCGGTGACGACGTGGACCAGTACGACGACGGCCTGGCGACCGGAGCCGCCCCGGGCCCACGGCCCGGTGAAGCGGACCTGATCGGCTACCCAGTCGCCCGCGCGCCGCCAGGGGCGAAGGCGTCCGAGCAGATAGCCGGCCGCGAGCGCGGCGGCCGCGATGATGACAATGCCCATCACGACCACCGCATCCCGACCTGGGACAGCTGCTCCATCCGCTCCGGGGACAGCGTCGCGGCCCTGCTCCGCTGGTTGCTGACCCATGCCCCCAGACGGAACTGGAGTTCCAAGCCGTCTTTGGAGAGCACGGTCTCGACATGCTTGCGGGGCACCTGGAGGTGTCCCTCGCGCTCGAAGAACTGCCGGGCGGCCGCGAGGCTGGCACTCCACTTGTCGGCCTGCGTACGGCGCGGTTTCGGCCTTTCCTCCTCGGTTGCGGGCGTGATCCCGAGGACCTGCTCGCACATCCACTGCTGCACGCCACTCAGCTGGTCCCAGCCGAGCCGCACCGACGTCACCCACCGCCCGAGGTCCTCGCCCTGGCGCAGAACCTCGCCCGCCTCGGTGGGCAGCGCCTCGCCCGCGTCCAGGTGCATCCGGACCAAGTGGAAGGAGCGCTGCCAGGTTACCGGCCAGCTCGGGCACCAGGACGCGTCGATCTCCTCCAGCTGCTCGCGCCGCTCGTCCGAGAGCGCCCCGGCCGACGACTCCACCAGCAGCGCCTCGGCACGCCGCTGCTCGTTCTCCTGCGCCTTGCGGGCGGCGGCCCGCGCGTTCTTGAGCCAGATGCCCACCGCGGCCCCCTGGAAGGTGGCGTCCACCGGGGCCAGGAGGTGGCCGTGTTCGGCGGCCCACCCGCGCGCGGCGGTCAGGCCCTCCTCCCACGCGACGTCGAAGTGCGACCAGATCATGCCGAGCTTCTCCAGCTGGGCGACACGGTCCTCGTCCATGTTGCCGCGGGCGTAGAAGCGGCGGGCATCGGCGGTCCACTGCCCCAGCGGGAACCCGGCGAGCGAGGCCGGCCACCCCTCGCCTTCCGCCTCCTGGCCGTCGACGGCAGCGGGCACGCGGAACGTGAACGGCACCCGCAGGTCGCCGCGTTCGCGGGCGTAGATCACAGCGGCCTCCACGCCACGGCGCCAGTGCTCATGCTCGGGATTGATGACCCGCAGGTTGATGAACGCGGCCAAAGCGGCCGGGTCGCGAGGCGTGGAGAACTTCAGCAGGGCCTTGGCGGGGGCGCTCACGCCCCCGGAACCCTCACCGCTCCCCTTGCTGCTCTTCCCGTTTTCGTCCTTGCTGACAGGCTTGTAGGCGCTTGGGGCCTGCTGCTCCGCGAGGGTCTCCACGATCCTCGCGTCGTGCGCCCGCAGCGCCTCCAAGAGCTTGGCCAGCCCGCCGAACGCCCGGGAGGTCAGCATGTTGTCCGCCGTCTCCCCGGGCCCAAGCAGCACCGGCACCACGAGCGAGGCCACCTTGCCCTCGCCCGGCTGCATCCGCAGCGCCCGGCCGACGGCCTGGACCAGGTCGGGCATGGAGCCGCGTACGTCGGCCCAGTACACGGAGTCGCAGTTCTTGGTGTCGACGCCTTCGCCCAGGACCTTCACCGAGCACAGGAAGCATTTCTCGACCACGATGCCGTCGGTGGCGATCCCGGCCGCGAACTCGCCCAGCAGCCTGCGGCGGTGGAGCGGCTTGTGATCGCCGCACAACCAGTCCGCCCAGATCGTCTTGGGATACAGCTCGGGGTCACTTGCGTGCAGCTGCGCGGCGACGTCGGGAAGGCCGGCCGCGAACGCCTCGGCCTCCTTCACCATGTGGTGGAAGACCAGCGTGCGGTTGAAGCCCTCCTCGGCCGACGCCTTCACCAGGGCGGTCTGCAGAGCGGCGATCCGGGCCCCGCGGACCTCTGCTGAGCGCCCTTCGGCGCCCAGGAGCTGCGCGGCCTGGAGCGCGGTGTCGGCGACGTCCACGCAGACGACCTGGTAGGGGGCACAGATTCCCCGGTCGATGGCCTCCGAGAGGGTCAGGGTGAAGCAGCGGCTACCGAAGGGGCCTTCGGGGTTGTTTTCCATGCTCGCCACCAGCTCGCCCGGTGCGCCGCCCTCGTCCTCGTCCCCGAGCTGCCACAGCCGCGGCGTGGCCGTCATGTAGAGACGCCGAAGGGAAGGGATCTTCTGGTTGTCGTGGACGACCGCCCACGGCTTCCCGATCCGGCCCGAAACGCGGTGGGCTTCGTCCACCACGATCAGGTCCCAGGCCGGGAGGCCCCCGGCGTGCGCGCGCTCCAGCGTGCCGAGTCCGAGGCTCGCGTACGTGGCGTACACGGTGACCTTGTCCAGGCCCCGCGTCCACTCCACCAGCTCGTCTACATCCGTGGTGTTGGGGAAGGACACCTCCTCACCCCGCAGCGAGGACGCCCCGATCATCGGCCCCCGGCGGCCCCCCTCGCGCCACGCGGCCTCGGTCTGGGCGAGCAGATCCAGCGAGGGCACGAGCACCAGCACACGGCCCGCGTGGAGCTCCTCCGCGCTGCGGACCGCCACCCGGGTCTTCCCGGACCCGGTCGCCATGATCACCTGTGTTCGAAGCCCTCGCGCGGGCACAAGTGATCTTGCAGGCAATTCGAGGACACGCAGGACCGCGTCAATGGCTTCTCGCTGGGCGGCCTCGCGCTGATCGGCACGGTTAGTGGTCGACATATCCGTCTGCCTTCTCCTGGGTGCCGTCCGGTCGACTGGAGCGGCGGGAAACGGGAAACATGCACGTAGACGAGCTGCAAGGGTTATGGCTGAACTGACGCGATAGGCTTGCTGATCTGCCTCATCGAGCACTGTCAAGGCTGTGTGGTGGATCTCGATAACCCCCGAAGCGCTCCGGGATGGTGTGCTCTAAGTCCATAGTCTATCTCGTACTGAAAAATGAAGCACAACGAATGGCGAGATTCCCTGCAAGCCATTCAGGCACCTTGACAGGCCCTCAGCCCCGGCCTCTCGCCCGAGTGGCCGGCCCCGTGTTCCCGCCACTCTCCCGGACCCGTTCGTTACCCCCTCCCTGTTGCTGCTGTTTGTGGCGTGAGCCCTGGTGGGTGGGCCGCGCGCAGCGTGGCACACCTTGCCCGCAGGGGAGTTGGGGGCGCATCCGGGGTGGCTGGAGCGCAGCGGAGGCCACGGGTCGA
>NZ_JBHVOI010000018.1:0-107145 GCF_042887885.1 Streptomyces sp. NPDC057900 | reverse complement strand
GCATTTTCGCTTTCCAGTTCTTCGCTTTCGCGTTTCCCTTTCCGGCGAGTCCGACTCTATCAGATCCTTTCGGGCCTGATTCCCAGTCAGCGGGGCTTGTCTTCCCGGCTGTTGGGCCGGTCCGACGAGTGAGACATTAGCGGAATCCGGGGCCCCGACGCTAATCGGGGTCACGTTCCTTCGAACGTGGATTCCTCATTTCGCGAATGCGCACGCAGAGACAGGCGACAGCTGTCGCTCGTTCGTTGTGGTTACTGCGGAATGGCTGTCCGGGGACCGACCGGGGTCGGCGCTCACGTCGGACAACTCGGAGCACATTACGGATGCGGTGCGGGCGTGTCAACCCCGGTCCCCGGCGAGGTGCGGTGGAAGGCGAGCCGGTAGTCGCGGGGGCTGGTGGCCAGGTGGGTCGCGAAGTGCTGGCGCATGGTGATCTCGCTGCCGAAGCCCGTGCGGCGGGCCACCTCCGGGAGGGGCAGATCGGTGCGCTCCAGCAGCTTCTGAGCTGCCGCGGCGCGTTGGGTGATCAGCCAGCGCAACGGTGTCGTGCCGGTGGTCGCCTGGAAGTGGCGGGCGAAGGAGCGCGGGGACATGCCGGCGCGGTCGGCGAGCTCCGCCACCGTGTGAGGTTCGGCCAGATGGGTCAGGGCGAAGGCGCGTACGGCCGCGAGGGTGTCCGCGTCGCGGTCCGTGTGCGGGGTCGGGTGCTCGATGAACTGCGCCTGGGTGCCGGTGCGGAACGGGGCGGTGACCATCGAACGGGCGATCGTCGCCGCGGTCTCGGCGCCGTGGACCGTGCGGACGAGGTGGAGGCAGAGGTCGATGCCGGCCGCGGTGCCCGCCGAGGTCCAGAGATTGTCGTCGTGCACGAAGAGGGCGTCGGGTACGACGGTGACGCCGGGGTGGCGGGTGCGCAGGAGCTCCGTGAGGTTCCAGTGGGTGACCGCTCGTCTGCCGTCGAGGAGGCCGGCCTGGGCGAGGGTGAAGGCGCCTCCGCAGAGCGCGGCGATCGGCGTGCCCCGGGTATGGGCGCGGCGCAGCGCTTCCAGGACAGGTTCGGGCGCCGGCGTCACATGGTCGTCCAGCCCCGGAACGACGATCAGGTCGGCTCGGGTCAGCCAGCTCAGCGTGCGGTCGGGGGTGAGGGAGAGTCCGCCGCGCAGGGGGATGGGGGTGGTGGCGGCCGCGGTGCGGCGCAGCTCGAACGGCGGGGCGCCGCGGTCCGTCCGGTCCACGCCCCAGACCTCCGTGATGACCGAGACGTCGAACGCGCGGATGCCCGGAAAGGAGACGAGAGCGATCCGGGTGGGGGCGGCGGGGACGGGGGCGGCGGCCATGCTGGCAGTAAAGCATCGATCGATGGCTTTGTGACCTCTGGGCGGACGGGTGGCCGCGCGGAAGCATAGGGGTCATGGAGATCGCGGAGAACGCAGCGCTGGTAGTCGTGGACGTGCAGGAGGGCTTCGAGGAGGAGGCGTACTGGGGGCCGCGGAACAATCCGTCCGCGGACGGGAACATCGCCGGGCTGATCGATGCCTGGCAGGCGAGCGGGCGGCCGGTCGTCTTCGTACGGCATGACTCGCCCAAGCCGGATTCGCCGTTGCGGGTGGGGTATCCGGGCAACGGCTTCAAGGCGTACGTGGAGGAGCGGCGGGGCAAGGGGGACGGGCCCGAGCTGTTTCTGACGAAGAGCGTGAACTCGGCGTTCTACGGGACGCCGGATCTGGCGGACTGGCTGCGCGGTGGCGGGGTGCGGCAGATCGTGGTGGCCGGTATCCAGACCAACATGTGCGCGGAGACGACGGCCCGGATGGCGGGGAACCTCGGGTACGAGGTGTTCTTCGCGCTCGACGCGACGTACACCTTCGACGGGACCGGGCCGTTCGGCTGGACGATGGGCGCGGAGGAGCTGGCGCGGGCCACCGCCGTGTCGCTGCACGGCGGTGGGTTCGCGAAGGTGGTGCGCAGTGCGGAGCTGATCGCTGCCGCCGCGGAGTAGCTCAGCCGTTGCCGGAGGCGAGTTCGCGGCTGCGGTCGCGGGCGGCTTCGAGGGCGGCGATGAGGGCGGCGCGTACGCCGTGGTTCTCCAGTTCGCGGATGGCGCTGATCGTGGTGCCTGCCGGGCTGGTGACGGCTTCGCGGAGCTTGACCGGGTGCTCGCCGCTGTCCCGGAGCATCACGGCGGCGCCGATGGCGGCCTGGACGATCAGGTCGTGGGCCTGGGCGCGGGGCAGGCCGAGCAGGATTCCGGCGTCCGTCATCGCCTCGACGAGGAAGTAGAAGTACGCCGGGCCCGAGCCGGAGAGCGCGGTGGCGGCGTCCTGCTGGGACTCCGGGACGCGCAGCGTCTTGCCGACGCCGCCGAAGATCGCCTCCGCGGTGGCGAGGTGGGCGCCGGTGGCGTGGCTGCCCGCGGAGATGACGGACATGCCCTCGTCGACCACGACGGGGGTGTTCGGCATGACCCGGACGACCGGGGTGCCGTCGGTGAGGCGGTCCTCGATGAAGGCGGTCGTGATGCCGGCCGCGGCGCTGATGACCAGGCGCTCCGCGGTGACGTGGGCGGAGAGCTCGTCGAGGAGGCGGCCCATGTCCTGGGGCTTGGCCGCGAGGATCAGGATGTCGGCGCGCGCGGCGGCCTCCGCGTTGCTGACGGAGTCGACCCCGTAACGGTTGCGGAGCTCCTCCGCGCGTTCGGAGCGGCGGGTGGTGACGAGCAGGTCGGCCGGGCGCCACCCGGCCCGGATCATGCCGCTGAGCAGGGCCTCGCCGATCTTGCCGGTGCCGAGGACTGCGACTGTCTGGGTCATGCGGTTTCACCCTCCGGGCGGTGCCGCCGGCCGGGCGGGGCTTTCGAACACGCCCTTGCGGTGCCGGCTGTTCTCGGTACTCGTGCCCGCCATCCTCGCACCGGTCCGTCAGGTGGTGCGGCGGCGGAGGGTGGCCGCACCGAGGGCGAGGACGAGAAGGGCGCAGCCCGCCACGATCGCGACGTCGCGGACGAAGTCGCCGGTGACGTCCGGGTGGTGGAGGACCTGGTTCATGCCGTCCACGGCGTACGACATGGGCAGTACGTTCGAGATCGCTTCGAGGACGGGCGCCATCCGGTCGCGGGCGATGAAGAGTCCGCAGAGCAGGAGCTGCGGGAAGATCACGGCCGGCATGAACTGGACGGCCTGGAACTCGGAGGCCGCGAAGGCCGAGACGAACAGGCCGAGCGCCGTGCCGAGCAGGGCGTCGAGCACGGCGACCAGGAGCAGCAGCCAGGGGGAGCCGGTGACGTCGAGGCCGAGCACCCACACCGAGAGGCCGGTGGCCAGGAGCGACTGGACCACGGCGACGGCGCCGAAGGCGAGGGCGTAGCCCGCGATCAGGTCGCCCTTGCCGAGCGGCATCGCGAGGAGGCGCTCCAGGGTGCCCGAGGTGCGCTCGCGCAGGGTGGCGATCGAGGTCACCAGGAACATCGTGATCAGCGGGAAGATGCCGAGCAGTGAGGCGCCGATGGAGTCGAAGGTGCGCGGGCTGCCGTCGAAGACGTACCGCAGCAGCGTGATCATGACGACCGGGATCAGCAGGAGCAGTCCGATGGTGCGGGGGTCGTGTGCCAGCTGGCGCAGGACGCGGGCGGCGGTGGCCAGGGTGCGGGCGGCGCTCAGGGGTGCGGTGGTGTTCGTGCTCATCGGGCGTTCTCCTGACGGCCGGTGGCCGCGTCGACCAGGTGGAGGAAGGCTTCTTCGACGGTCTCGGTGCGGGCGGCGGTGCGCAGCGCCTCCGGGGTGTCGTCGGCGAGGATCTCGCCCTCGCGCATGAGGAGGAGGCGGTGGCAGCGCTCGGCCTCGTCCATGACGTGGGAGGAGACGAGGAGGGTGGTGCCCCGCTCTGCGGCGAGGCGGTGGAAGAGGCTCCACAGATCGCGCCGGAGCACCGGGTCCAGGCCGACGGTGGGCTCGTCGAGGACGAGCAGTTCGGGGGTACCGAGCAGCGCCACGGCGAGGGAGACACGGGTGCGCTGGCCGCCGGAGAGGGTGCCGGCGAGGGCGTCGGAGTGGCTGGTCAGGTCGGTCTCCGTGATGGCCCGGGTGACGGCTTCGCGGCGGGCGTCGCGGTGCCGGCGGCCCGGTCGCAGGATCGCCGCGAAGTAGTCGAGGTTCTGCCGGACGGTGAGGTCGGTGTAGACGGACGGCGCCTGCGTGACGTACCCGATCCGTGGCCGCAGGCCGGGGTGGCCGGCCGGGCTGCCCAGGACGTCGAGGGTGCCGGTGACCTTGGCCTGGGTGCCGACGACGGCTCGCATCAGGGTGGATTTGCCGCAGCCGGAGGGGCCGAGGAGGCCGGTGATCCTGCCGAGTTCGACGGTGAAGCCGAGGCCTTTGAGGACGGTGCGGTTGCCCCGTACGACCGTGAGGCCGCGGGCCTCGATGGCGGCACCCGAAGAATTCATCATGTGATGAATTTTGTCGCGGTGAGGTTCTTCCGTCAAGGGCCCACGGCCTCCGCGCCCACCGGTTCAGCGGATGGTCACGCTCAGCTCGACGACGTACGTCTCCTCCACCACGCCGTCCGGGAAGCGCCGTGCGAGGTGTTCGCGCTCCTCGGAGAGGAAGCGCGAGGCGGGCTCGTCGCCGAGGACCAGGAAGGCGGAGTGGCTGCCGAGGTTGGCGAGGTGGGTGTCCAGGGGGACGCTCCGGGTCCAGGGCACCCTGCGGTGTACGAACGTCAGCCCGGCCGGCAGGTCACGGGCGGATACGGGCGAGCCGTGGGCACCGGTGCCGCCCGCCGCGGGTCCGGCCGCCACTCGGGGGCCGGCGAGCTCGGGCACCTCGGCGGTGAAGAAGCCGAGCAGCCGCTCACCCTGCTCCGCGATCCAGCCGACGTCGGGGTCGGCGACGTTCCACCACAGGGCCAGCGCGCCGCCCGGCCGCAGGACGCGCATGGCCTCGGGGGCGGCGCGGGCGGAGTCGGTCCAGTGCCAGGACTGGGCGTACGTGATCAGGTCGGCCGATGCGTCGGCGAAGGGGAGGCTGTTGCCGTCGCCCCGTACCAGCGGGACGTCCGGCAGGGTCCTGCGCAGCTCCGCCGCCATCCCGGGGCCCGGTTCCACGGCGACGACGACGGCGCCCCGGTCACGGAGACGGCGGGTCGAGATGCCGGTGCCGGCCCCGACGTCGAGGGCGCGGGCACCTCGCAGCGGCCGGCCGGCGAGCTCCTCCACGGCGTCCAGGAGGGCGTCCGGATAGCCGGGGCGGGCGGCGCCGTACTGGGCGGCGGCACGGTCGAACGACAGGGCGCGCGGGGGCGCGGAGTGCGGGGGCGGGCTGGGGTCCGGGGTATGTGTAGTGGCCATGTGGCCATCGTGGCCTCGGCTGCCCTGCCACGGCCAGGGGCCCGCCTCGGCGTGGCGCGTTACCCGAGGCGTTTACTTGCGGCGCGTTACTTGCGGCGGGCCTTCTTCGCCTTGGCCGCATTCGCCTTGGCCGTCTTGCGGGCCGCCGGATTTCCGGTGCGGGACGACCGGCGCTTCGCGTACCGGACCTGCGCCGCCTCGTACTCCGTACGCCGGAGCTTCTCGCCCGGGGCCTCGGAGAACGTACGGATGAAGTAGGCGAGCAGCCCGCCGATGAAGCCGATGGTCTTGAGGCCGCGCAGAGTGTCCTCGCGGGCGGGGTCGGCCGGGCGGCTGCTGAAGCCCTCCCACGTCTTGCGGAAGGCGATCGCACTGCAGACGGCGAACATCAGGACCACCAGGACCCCGACGAAGCTGCCGACGTCGGCGATCTCCAGCCCCTGGTAGGCGAACCGCAGCACGAAGCAGGACACGGCGGCCGCGGCGAGCGAACCGACGGCGACCCCGACGCGGCGCAGACCGTAGTTGCCGTCGTGGGCGACCCAGGTCGTGCCGAAGAAGCGGATGGGCTCGGGCTGCGGACCGGGGGCGGTCGCGGAGGCACCGGCGGGCGCCGTCGCGGACTCGGTGGTGCCGGGCGCGATGTCGTCGGGGGTCTCGCTGTTCTCGCTCACAGGATCGATTGTCCCAGGGCCGGGGAGGTGGCGTCGCGCCCGCTTCCGAGGGGGAGCGGGCGCGACGCCGTCGTGCGTCAGCCGCAGTGGCTCCACGGGCTCGTGTACGCGTACGTACCGGCGGCCGTCTCGATCATGCCGCCCCACTTCACGCAGTGGCTGCCGGCGGCCAGGCGGACCGGGCCCGCGTACGAGGAGTACCGCCCCTGGTCCTTGACCTGCTCCTTGCCGTCCCCGTCGACGTCGAGCCAGGCGCCGGTGGTCAGCGCCTTGCCCTCGGTGGCGGCGGCGTGGAAGGTCACCACGCAGTTGAACTTGGTGCTCGCGTTGTAGAGCAGGTAGACGCGGGCCAGTTCGGCCGACGAGTCCTTGAACACGTGCGAGTCGATCTGGGTGTACCCGGATCCGCAGACGCCGGCCGGGGTGGCGGCGGCCGGCGCGGGCGCGATCGGTGTGGGTGCAGCCGACGCCGCACCGGCCGGGACAGCGGCCAGTGCCGCGAGGGCGGTGACGGCTGACGCGATGACTACTGAGCTGCGTACGGAAGTTCGCATACTCCCCCAATCATGGTCATACATGGCAAGGGGGCGAGCTTACTGCGATCGACCGGTCACACGGAGTCGTTCTCGGGCCACGACGGGCGGGGCCGCAAACGCGTCCGGCCCCTCGCGAGAGGGGCCGGACGGTGGAGCGGGATCTTGCGGATGCGGGTGTCAGCCGAGCTTGGAGACGTCGCGGACGGCGCCCCGGTCCGCGCTCGTCGCCATGGCCGCGTAGGCGCGCAGCGCCGTCGAGATCTTGCGGTCGCGGTTCTTCGGCGCGTAGACGCCGTTCAGCGCCTCCCGGCGGGTGGCCAGCTCGTCCTCCGCGACCAGGAGCTCGATCGAGCGGTTCGGGATGTCGATCCGGATCCGGTCGCCGTCCTCGACGAGCGCGATGGTGCCGCCCGACGCCGCCTCCGGAGAGGCGTGGCCGATGGAGAGGCCCGACGTGCCGCCGGAGAAGCGGCCGTCGGTGACCAGTGCGCAGGTCTTGCCGAGGCCCCGGCCCTTGAGGAAGGAGGTCGGGTAGAGCATCTCCTGCATGCCGGGGCCGCCGCGCGGGCCCTCGTAGCGGATGACGACGACGTCGCCGTGCTCGATCTCCTTGCGGAGGATCTTGTCGACGGCGTCCTCCTGCGACTCGCAGACGACCGCCGGGCCCTCGAAGGTCCAGATCGACTCGTCGACGCCGGCCGTCTTCACGACGCAGCCGTCCACCGCGAGGTTCCCCTTGAGGACCGCGAGGCCGCCGTCCTTGGAGTAGGCGTGCGCCATGTCGCGGATGCAGCCGCCCGCCGCGTCCAGGTCGAGGGTGTCCCAGCGCTCGGACTGCGAGAAGGCGGTCGCGGAACGGACGCAGCCGGGGGCGGCGTGCCACAGCTCGACGGCCTCCGGCGACGGTGAGCCGCCCCGGATGTCCCAGTTCTTCAGCCACTCGGCGAGGGTGTCGGAGTGCACGGAGTGCACGTCCTCGTTGAGCAGTCCGCCGCGGTTCAGCTCACCGAGGATGGCGGGGATGCCGCCGGCCCGGTGGATGTCCTCCATGTAGTACGTACCGCCGGGCGCCACGTTGGGCGCGACCTTGGCGAGGCACGGGACCCGGCGCGAGACCTCGTTGATGTCGTCGAGGTTGTACGCCAGCTCCGCCTCCTCCGCGGCGGCGAGCAGGTGCAGGATCGTGTTGGTCGAGCCGCCCATGGCGATGTCGAGCGCCATCGCGTTGTCGAACGCGGCGCGGGTGCCGATGGCGCGCGGCAGGACCGTCTCGTCGTCCTGCTCGTAGTAGCGCCTGGTGATGTCGACGACCGTGCGGCCGGCCTCCTCGTACAGCGCCCTGCGGGCGGTGTGCGTGGCGAGGACGGAGCCGTTGCCGGGGAGGGAGAGGCCGAGGACCTCGGTCAGGCAGTTCATCGAGTTGGCGGTGAACATGCCGGAACAGCTGCCGCAGGTGGGGCAGGCGTTCTCCTCGATGCGGAGCATGTCCTCGTCGGAGATGCTCTCGTCGACCGCGTCGCTGATCGCGTTGACCAGGTCGAGCTTGCGGACCGTGCCGTCGACGAGGGTGGCCTTGCCGGCCTCCATCGGGCCGCCGGAGACGAAGACCGTGGGGATGTTGAGGCGCATCGCGGCCATCAGCATGCCGGGGGTGATCTTGTCGCAGTTCGAGATGCAGATCAGCGCGTCCGCGCAGTGCGCCTCGACCATGTACTCGACGGAGTCGGCGATGAGGTCGCGGGACGGGAGGCTGTAGAGCATCCCGGCGTGACCCATCGCGATGCCGTCGTCGACCGCGATGGTGTTGAACTCGCGGGGGACGGCGCCCGCGGCCAGGATCGCCTCGGAGACGATCCGGCCGACGGGGGCGAGGTGGGTGTGGCCCGGGACGAACTCCGTGAAGGAGTTGGCGACCGCGATGATCGGCTTGCCGATGTCCTCGCTCGCTACGCCCGAGGCGCGCATAAGGGCGCGCGCGCCCGCCATGTTGCGGCCGTGGGTGACAGTGCGGGACCTCAGCTGGGGCATCGTCTCTCGCTCCTTCGACAGAAAAGACTGGTTCCGAGCGTACGCCTGTGGGGCCAGGATCTGGACGGGGTGTCCGGTATCCGGGATCGGGGCGAGATTCAGCCCCTCCGGCGTTCGAGGAGCGGGAGTGCGGGGGCGGAGCCCCCGGAACGGTCACGCCTCAGTCAGGTAGCGCTGCAACGTGGGGCCCACCATCGCGATGATCTTCTGCGGGTCCGCGGAGGCGAGCGGCTCCGCCCGGATCACGTAGCGCAGCACCGCGATCCCCACCATGTGCGAAGCGGCCAGCTCCGCGCGGAAGGTGGCGTCGGGGACGTCCAGCTGGTCGGCGATGCGGTCCAGCAGGCGTCGCAGTACGAAGACGCGCAGGACCTTCGCCGCCGCCTCGTGGGTCATCGCGGAACGCATGATCGCCAGCAGCGGGGCCCTGGACGCCGGGTTCTCCCACACTCCGATGAAGTAGCCGGCCAGCCGCTCCCCCAGGCCCTCCGTGCTGCTGCCCAGGATGTCCGGGATCACCAGGGCGGGTTCGAAGGAGAGCTCGATCGCGGCGGCGAACACCTCGTCCTTCGTACCGAAGTAGTGGTGGACCAGGGCCGCGTCCACGCCCGCCGCCTTCGCGATGCCCCGGACGGACGTCTTGTCGTAGCCGCGCTCGGAGAACTCGGTGCGGGCCGCCTCCAGGATGCGGGTGCGGGCGCCGGGGCCGGTCTTCGCCTCCGTGCGGGAGGGGCGGCCGCGGCGTCTGGGGGGCGGGGCCTGGTTCCCGTCGCCCTCGGTCACGGGCGCGGCGACGGGGCGGAGGACGACGCGAGGTGCAGCCGGGTGAAGGCCAGCGCCTCGGCCAGGTCGGCCTCGCGTTCGGCGGTGGACATCGCCCGGCGGGTGTTGACCTCGACGACGACGTGGCCGCCGAAGCCGGTACGGGCCAGCCGCTCAAGGAGCTCGGCGCAGGGCTGGTCGCCCCGGCCCGGCACCAGGTGCTCGTCCTTGCCGGAGCCCTTGCCGTCGGCGAGGTGGACGTGGGCCAGCCGGTCGCCCATCCGGTCGACCATGGCCATGCCGTCCGTGCGGGCGGTCGCGGTGTGCGAGAGGTCCACGGTGAAGTGCCGGTAGTCGTCGTTGGTGACGTCCCAGTCGGGGGCGTACGCGAGCATCTCCCGGTCCCGGTAGCGCCACGGGTACATGTTCTCGACGGCGAACCGGACGTCCGTCTCGTCCGCCATTCGCCAGATCCCGGTGACGAAGTCACGCGCGTACTGCCGCTGCCAGCGGAACGGCGGGTGGACCACCACGGTCGAGGCGCCGAGCTTCTCGGCGGCGGCGCGGGCCCGCTGGAGCTTGACCCAGGGGTCGGTGGACCAGACGCGCTGGGTGATCAGCAGGCAGGGGGCGTGCACGGCCAGTATCGGCACCTGGTGGTAGTCCGAGAGCCGGCGCAGCGCCTCGATGTCCTGGCTGACCGGGTCGGTCCAGACCATGACCTCGACGCCGTCGTACCCCAGGCGCGCGGCGATCTCGAAGGCCGTCGCCGTCGACTCCGGGTAGACGGAGGCCGTCGACAGGGCGACCTTCGCATCCGGGACGCGCACCACTGGTTCTGCCACGCAGACAGCGTACGGGCCCCGGTGCGCGACGCCGAGGGAGCCCGGCTGAAAGTGAGAAGGGCCATGGCCCCTCCGCACCCGTCAGGCCGCGGCCGTACTCGGCGCCCGTCAGGCCAGGGCCGTCGCGTCCTGCGTCGGGAGGTGGTCCAGGCGGCGCAGGATGACTCCCTCGCGCAGCGCCCAGGGGCAGATCTCCAGCTCCTCGACGCCCAGCAGGTCCATGGCCCCCTCCGCGACCAGGGCGCCCGCCAGCAGCTGGGCGGACCGTCCGTCGGAGACTCCGGGGAGGCCACCGCGCTCCTCGACCGTCATCGCGGCGAGCTTCGGCACCCACTCCTCCAGCGCCTTGCGGCTGAGGGTGCGCTGCACGTACAGCCCCTCTGTGGAGCGGGCGGCGCCGGCGATCCTGGCGAGCTGTTTGAAGGTCTTGGAGGTGGCCACGACGTGGTCGGGGCGGCCGAACCGGGTGAACTCACCGACGCTGCGGGCGATCCTCGCCCGGACGTGCCGGCGCAGCGCCCGCACCTCCACCGGGTCCGGCGGATCGCCCCGCAGCCAGCCGGCCGTGAGCCGGCCGGCGCCGAGCGGCAGTGAGACGGCGGCGTCCGGCTCCTCGTCGATGCCGTACGCGATCTCCAGCGAGCCCCCGCCGATGTCCAGGACCAGCAGCTTGCCCGCCGACCAGCCGAACCAGCGGCGGGCGGCGAGGAAGGTGAGCCGGGCCTCCTCCGCGCCGCTGAGGACGGTGAGGTCGATGCCGGTCTCGGCCCGCACCCGGGCCAGCACGGTGTCGGCGTTGCTCGCCTCCCGTACCGCGGAGGTGGCGAAGGCCAGCACGTCCTCGCAGCCCTTGTCCTCCGCCGCCTGTGCCGCGCCGGTGACCGTCGCCACCAGCCGGTCCACGCCGAGCGGGCCGATCGCGCCGTCCTCGTCCAGGAGTTCGGCCAGCCGCAGCTCCGCCTTGTGCGAGTGCGCGGGCAGCGGGCGGGCGCCGGGGTGCGCGTCGACCACCAGCAGATGAACCGTGTTCGACCCCACGTCGAGGACTCCGAGTCTCATACGCAGAACGCTACTGCCGCCTGCCGCCTTACTCTGGGCGCGTGCCAAAGACGAAAAAGGCGAAGCCGGACAAAGTCACGAAGAAGCAGAAAACGAAGCAGGAGATGCGGCAGGCGGAAGCAGAGGGACCCGGCGGGTCCGACGAGACGGGGATCGACTTCGCGCGGGCCTGGGTGGAATTCCCGGACCCCGCCGACGACGAGCAGGTCTTCCGCTGCGATCTGACCTGGCTGACGTCCAGGTGGACCTGCATCTTCGGCAGCGGCTGCCAGGGCATCCAGGCCGGTCGCGCGGACGACGGGTGCTGCACGCTGGGCGCCCACTTCTCGGACGAGGACGACGAGAAGCGGGTCGCGGAGAACGTGGCGCGGCTGACCCCGGACCTGTGGCAGTTCCACGACGTGGGTACGGAGTCGGGCTGGGTGCAGACCGATGACGACGGGGAGCGCCAGACCCGGCGCTGGGAGGGTTCGTGCATCTTCCAGAACCGGCCCGGCTTCGCGGCCGGGGCGGGCTGCTCGCTGCACATCCTGGCGCTGCGGGAGGGCAAGGAGCCCCTGGAGACCAAGCCGGACGTGTGCTGGCAGCTGCCGGTCCGGCGTACGTACGACTGGATCGACCGGCCCGACGACACCCGGGTGCTCCAGGTGACGATCGGTGAGTACGACCGCAGGGGCTGGGGTCCCGGCGGCCATGACCTGCACTGGTGGTGCACCTCCGCGACCTCCGCGCACGGGGCCGGGGAGCCGGTGTACGTGTCGTACCGCCCCGAGCTGACCGAGCTGATGGGCAAGGAGGCGTACGACCGGCTGGTCGGGCTGTGCGAGGAGCGGCTCTCCTCGCTGCTGCCGATGGCGCCCCACCCGGCCGATCCGGCGTAGTACCCGCGGTTCTCCGTTCGGGGTTGTACGGGGGGTCCGCTCAGTCCGCCGGGGGCGGGGCGCTCGGGCTCTCTCCCGGGCCGGTCGGGTCCGGCGGGTCCGGGGACGGGCTCGGCCCGCCCGGGTCCGTCGGTGTCGTGGTGGGATCCGTCGGGTCCGTCGGTGTCGTCGTGGGGTCCGTCGGGTCCGGTGTCGGTTCCGTGGGATCCGGTGAGGACGGTGACGGGTCCGACGGCACCGGGGGGCGCGGGTGGACGGAGCGGCTCGGCTGCGGCGGGTTCGAGGGGTGCGGCCTGACGCCCGACGGGCGCCTCCCGCCGTTGCCGTGGATCGCGACGACGGAGCCCGACGGGGCGAGCGCGACCCGTGCCGTCCAGCGGGAGGCAGGTTCGCGCCCGTGGTCGACGAGGACCCGGATCGTGACGCTGCCGCCCGCCGCGAGCTTCCCGGAGGTGCTGCTGAGGCGCAGCCAGGACGCGCCGGTGCGGGCCGACCAGGCGACCGGGCCGGCTTTCGACGCGGTCAGCGTGATCATCGTGGTGGAACCGTAGAGGCGCGCCTCTACGGTGAGGCCGCCCGCGCGGTGCCGTCCCCCGCCGGGGCCGGGCCGTGTGTCGACGCTGATGACCTCGGCCGAGACGTCCGGGCGGCCGTCGTCGGTGAAACGGGAGCCGGACTCGGGGCTGGCGTTGCCCGCGTTCTCGTAGCGCTCGTACGGGTCGCCGCGGCCGCTGCCGTCCGTCTCCGTCGCGGTGACCGAGGCCCCGTCGTGCCCCTCGCCGGTGAGCGGTGCGCCCCGGTAGGCGGACCACAGGGCGATCACCGGGGCGGCGACGACCGTGGCGACGACCGTCGTCGTCATGACCCTGGAGCGCAGCCGGTCCCGGCGCGCGGCGTGGTCCTTGGGGTCCATCGGGAAGCCCGCCCGGTCGAACCGGGGAGTGGCGGACCGATTCTTCTGGTGCTTCTGGGCGTGGATCATCGCCACATAGGCGGACGGTCGCGGCGCCTCGACGACCGCCAGCGCGGCGGCCGGGGTGACGGCCGCGCCCGGCCACGGGCCCTCGGCGTCGGCCCGTTCTGCGGTGCGACGGCAGCGCGGGCAGTCGTCCACGTGCCGTACGAGCTCGCGGCGCAGGGTGGCGGAGAGCAGCACGCGCCGGTCGCCCGTGAGGCGGCCCGCCGAGGGGCAGCCGCCCGACTCGACGACCGCGAGGGCGGCCCTGGTCCGCTCGACCTCGCAGGCGGCCGCGGCAAGCAGCTCCCTGGCGGCGGCGGTCTCCAGGCCCAGGACCGCGGCGACCGCGACCGGGGTGAGGCGGTGCCGTACCGCGAGCTCCAGCGCCTCGCGCTGTTCGGGGGTGGTGCCGGCGGCCTCGGGCCAGGCCAGCCGCGCCAGCTCGCGGCGGTGCGCCTCGACGGCCGCGGGGCTCTCGGGGGCGGGAGCCGGGGCCGGGGCGGGCTGGGGCTGCGCGGGCTGGGGCTGCGGTGGCGTGGGCCGGGACGGCGCGGCCGGCGCCTTCGTGATGTGGGCGGCCGTGGGGGGCGTACGCCGTCCCGCGCGCGCTCCCTGGAGCTGGACGGCCGGGGCGCCACGGTTCCCCTTCGGCTTCGCCGGCACGGCCTTGTCGTGCCGGCGGTGGGCCTGGCGGCCCTGCTTCTGCTCGGTGAGCCTGCGCAGGCACGTCCACCTGGCCAGCGCGTACAGCCAGGTTTTACGTTCCTCCTCGTCCGAGGGACACCGTCCGCCCTGCCGTTCCGCCAGTGCGAGGACACCGCCGAGCGCGTCGGTGGCGGCGTCGTGGTCGCAGAGCACGGAGAGGCAGTAGGTGAACAGACCGTCGAGGTACGGCTCGTAACGGGCAGGCGGCTTCTTCGGTGAGGAGTGGGGCGCACGATGCTGCGTCCGGTGTGCGCCGGGGGTGCTCGCGGGTGTCTCCAGCCTGCTGCTCGTCACCTTGCGACCGTAGGCAGAACGGGGGCCACCCCTAGTGCCCCTTGGGTAGATTTAACCCTTTCGGGTGAACGTATCGCGTGAAAGCGGACAGGATCGGGACCGGGTCGGGCCGGGATCGGGCCGGATTCCCGGTTCCGGGCGTCCCGGAGCGGTGCGCGAGGGGGCGTACGCCCGCGCGCGCACCCCTCCACGCACCGCCCCGGACGGCACTGTCCGAGGCCACCTATACGGTGGCGCCATGGCCACCCGTACGAAATCCGCGAAGGACCGGCCGTCCTACCGCTGCACGGAATGCGGCTGGACGACCGCCAAGTGGCTCGGCCGCTGCCCCGAGTGCCAGGCGTGGGGGACGGTCGAGGAGTTCGGCGGCGCCCCCGCCGTACGGACCACGGCGGCCGGCCGCGTCTCCACCGCGGCGCTCCCGATCGGCCAGGTGGACAGCAGGCAGGCCACCGCCCGCTCGACCGGCGTCGGTGAGCTGGACCGGGTGCTGGGCGGCGGTCTGGTGCCCGGTGCCGTGGTGCTGCTGGCGGGCGAGCCGGGCGTCGGCAAGTCCACCCTGCTGCTGGACGTGGCGGCCAAGGCCGCGAGCGACGAGCACCGCACGCTCTACGTCACCGCCGAGGAGTCCGCCAGCCAGGTCCGGATGCGGGCCGACCGGATCCGGGCGATCAACGACCACCTGTACCTGGCCGCGGAGACGGATCTGTCGGCGGTCCTCGGCCACCTGGACGCGGTCAAGCCGTCCCTGCTCGTCCTGGACTCCGTACAGACCGTGGCCTCGCCCGAGATCGAGGGCGCGCCCGGCGGGATGGCGCAGGTCCGCGAGGTCGCCGGCGCGCTCATCCGGGCCTCCAAGGAGCGCGGCATGGCCACCCTCCTGGTCGGTCACGTCACCAAGGACGGGGCCATCGCCGGGCCCCGGCTGCTGGAGCACCTGGTCGACGTGGTGCTGTCCTTCGAGGGCGACCGCCATGCCCGGCTGCGGCTCGTACGCGGCGTGAAGAACCGGTACGGGGCGACCGACGAGGTCGGCTGCTTCGAGCTCCACGACGAGGGCATCACCGGCCTCGCGGATCCGTCCGGCCTCTTCCTCACCCGGCGCGACGAACCCGTGCCCGGCACCTGCCTGACCGTCACGCTCGAAGGCAAGCGCCCCCTGGTCGCGGAGGTGCAGGCGCTCACGGTGGACTCGCAGATCCCGTCGCCCCGGCGCACCACCTCGGGTCTTGAGACGTCCAGGGTGTCGATGATGCTGGCGGTGCTGGAGCAGCGCGGCCGGATCAGCGCGCTCGGCAAGCGGGACATCTACAGCGCGACGGTCGGCGGCGTGAAGCTCACCGAGCCCGCCGCGGACCTCGCGATCGCGCTGGCCCTGGCCAGTGCGGCGAGTGACACACCGCTGCCCAAGAATCTTGTGGCGATCGGTGAGGTGGGGCTCGCGGGCGAGGTCAGACGGGTCACGGGGGTCCAGCGCAGACTGGCGGAGGCGCACCGTCTGGGCTTCACACACGCGCTGGTGCCGACCGATCCGGGGAAGGTCCCGGCCGGTATGAAGGTCACGGAAGTCGCCAACATGGGCGACGCGCTGAGAGTCCTCCCGCGTCGGTCTCGTACACAGGCCCCGCAGGAGGACGGCGCACGCCGGTAGACTTTGCCCTGGTCTCGCCCGTCCGTACGAACGGTACGAGGGACGTGGGGTGTTTCGTTCGGATCGTGCCCGATCCGGAGGAGGGGCCCCGAGGGCACCGCAAACCTGTGACCGGAGGAGTGCAGTGGCAGCCAGCGACCGGGCAGCATCGCCCGGAAAGTCCGGCCAAGGCACCGGTAACGAGGCGCTGATGCGCGCCTCGTTGAGTGCCGTCGCGCCCGGAACGGCCCTGCGGGACGGCCTGGAGCGCATTCTCCGTGGCAACACCGGCGGGCTGATCGTGCTCGGCATGGACAGGACCGTCGAGTCGATGTGCACCGGCGGCTTCGTGCTGGACGTGGAATTCACCGCGACCCGGCTGCGAGAGCTGGCCAAGCTCGACGGGGCGTTGATCCTCGACAAGGACATGACGAAGATCCTGCGCGCCGGCGTACAGCTGGTGCCGGACGCGTCCATCCCCACGGAGGAGACCGGCACCCGCCACCGCACGGCGGACCGGGTCTCCCGGCAGTGCAGTTTCCCGGTGGTCTCGGTCTCGCAGTCGATGCACCTCATCGCGCTGTACGTGCACGGGCAGCGCCGGGTCCTGGAGGAGTCCGCCGCGATCCTCTCGCGCGCCAACCAGGCCCTCGCCACCCTGGAGCGCTACAAGCTCCGGCTCGACGAGGTGGCCGGCACGCTCTCCGCCCTGGAGATCGAGGACCTGGTGACCGTCCGGGACGTGACGGCCGTCGCGCAGCGTCTTGAGATGGTGCGCCGGATCGCGACCGAGATCGCCGAGTACGTCGTGGAGCTGGGCACCGACGGCCGGCTCCTCTCGCTCCAGCTCGACGAGTTGATCGCGGGCGTGGAGCCGGAGCGCGAGCTGGTCGTGCGCGACTACGTGCCGGAGCCGACCGCCAAGCGGTCGCGCACGGTGGCGGAGGCGCTCACCGAGCTGGACGCGCTGTCCCACACCGAGCTGCTCGAACTGCCCGTCGTGGCGCGGGCCCTGGGTTACAGCGGCTCCCCCGAGACGCTGGACTCCGCGGTCTCGCCGCGCGGGTTCCGGCTGCTGGCGAAGGTGCCGAGGCTGCCCGGGGCGATCATCGACCGGCTGGTGGAGCACTTCGGCGGTCTGCAGAAGCTGCTCGCGGCGAGCGTGGACGATCTCCAGACGGTGGACGGGGTCGGGGAGGCGCGGGCGCGCAGCGTGCGCGAGGGCCTGTCGCGGCTGGCCGAGTCGTCGATCCTCGAACGGTACGTGTAGCGGTACGGATGAGGGGCGGGGGCGTGCGCCCCCGCCCCTCGCCGTCTCCATGGGTCCTTCGGCCGGTCAGTCCTTCGCGAGGACGAACGAGGCGCGCTGCACGGGCTCGCCCGGCGCCTTGGCCTCGACCAGGTAGGTACCGGGTCCGGCCTTCCCGGGCGGCGGCGTCGCGCACTTCGGGACGCTCTTGGCGCGGTTCCACTCCACGGTGTGCACGACGGTCGCGCCCGCCGGGACCTTCAGCAGCACGGCGGCCGCGTTGCGCGGGCAGTCCTTGGAGGACCACACCTCGTCGTCGTCGCCGCCGGCCTCCGTGATGGTGAGCACCGTGCTCTTCGGGCCGAGGTCGGCCTTGCAGTCGGTGGCGGAGGTGTTCTTGGCGATCAGCCGGAACTTCGGCTTCTCGCCGGGCGCGTAACTCACGTCGCTCTTGAGGGTCAACTGCAGTGCGCCGGCGGTGCAGTCGGGGACGGAGGAGCCGGCCGGGAGCCGCTGTCCGGCGGTCGCGCCGCTGCCGGCGGTGGAGCCGGAACCCGAACCGCTGCCGGAACCGCCGTCGGAGCCCGAACCGGCGCCGTCCGAACCGCCGTTGCCGCCGCCGGAACCGCCCGAGCCGTCCGAGCCGGCGGAACCGGAGCCCGAACCTCCGCTGCCGCCGCCGTCGTCCCCGCCGGAACCGCCCGACTCGTCGCGCCCGCCCGGCTGTTCGCTGATCGCCGGGCCGGATCCCGAGGGCCCCGGCGTGATCGCGTCGGTGGGACCGGAGCCGGGGGCCCTGGAGTCGTCGTGATCCCCCTTGCCGCCACGGGAGGTGACGGCCCATACGACCAGCAACGCGAGCAGCGCGATCAGCGTCGCCGCGACTGCCCTCCGTCGCCAGTAAATGGTGGAGGGAAGCGGCCCGATCGGATTACGCAAAGATCCCACGGCGCAAACTGTACGAGAGATCCGCCCCGACTCCCGCCCCACCCGCCGCCCCGATCCGAAGTTTTGCGGATCATCATCCCGGGAGGGCGTATCCGCAACCCGGGGACCCCGCCGTGCGGCCACTTGCCGCAACCGGGTCCGGAGGGTGCGGCCAGTTGCCGGACCGGAGGTCAGGCGGCGCGGGGACAGACGGGTGGCACTATCACTCCAAGGGCTCTTATGAGGGGCGACACCCCCGTGCACCGGTCCGTCGTCTGCCCTTCCGTGCCAGGATCGGACGTGCGATGACTGCCACCACAGCGACACAGACGCCCCCCGTATCCCTCCACACCCCCGTCATCGGGTGGTTCGACCAGCACGCCCGCGATCTGCCCTGGCGCCGCCCCGAAGCGGGCGCCTGGGGTGTGATGGTGAGCGAGTTCATGCTGCAGCAGACCCCCGTCAACCGGGTCCTCCCGGTCTACGAACAGTGGCTGGCCCGCTGGCCGCGCCCCGCCGACCTCGCGGCCGACCCTCCCGGCGAGGCGGTCCGCGCCTGGGGCCGGCTCGGCTACCCCCGGCGAGCGCTGCGGCTGCACGGGGCCGCCCAGGCAATAACGGAACGGCACGGCGGCGACGTACCGAGCGAGCACGCCCAGCTGCTCGCGCTGCCCGGGATCGGTGAGTACACGGCGGCGGCCGTGGCCTCGTTCGCCTACCGGCAGCGGCACGCCGTCCTCGACACGAACGTGCGCCGGGTCTTCGCGCGGGCGGCGACCGGCATCCAGTACCCGCCGAACGCGACCACCGCCGCCGAGCGCAAGCTCGCCCGCGCGCTGCTGCCGGAAGAGGACGAGCGGGCGGCCCGGTGGGCCGCCGCGACGATGGAGCTCGGCGCCCTCGTCTGCACCGCGAAGAACGAGGACTGCACGCGCTGCCCGATCGCGGAGCAGTGCGCCTGGCGGCTGGCCGGGAAGCCCGCGCACCAGGGGCCGCCGCGCCGCGGCCAGACGTACGCCGGTACCGACCGGCAGGTGCGCGGCCGGCTGCTCGCCGTGTTGCGCGAGGCGGTGACACCGGTGCCGCAGTCGGCGCTGGACGCCGTGTGGGACGAGCCGGTGCAGCGGGCCCGCGCCCTGGACGGGCTGGTCGCCGACGGACTGGTGGAACCGCTGGCCGGCGGCCAGTACCGGCTGCCGCTGACCTGACGGCCGGGCGGGGTCTCCCCCCGCCCGGACCGCCGGCAGCCTCCCCCCGGGGGCTCTTTGCCCCACTCCTCCTGCGCTGTTACACAACCGATGGGCAGCCGTGCGTCGGCGTATGGCTGCTCCGCACAGCCTCGTGACAACCGCTCCGTAGCGTCACCGACGTCAGCCCGACGACCAAGCGGCTGGCGGCGGTACTACGGGGATCCACGGGGATGGAGGCGGTTGTTATGGCGCAGGGCGAGGTGCTCGGATTCGAGGAGTACGTGCGTACCCGGCAGGAGGCGCTGCTGCGCAGCGCACGCCGGCTGGTCCCCGACCCCGTGGACGCACAGGACCTGCTGCAGACCGCCCTGGCGCGTACCTACCGCCGCTGGGACGGCATCGCCGACAAGTCCCTCGCCGACGCCTATCTGCGCCGCGTGATGATCAACACCCGGACCGAGTGGTGGCGGGCCCGCCGGCTGGACGAGGTCCCCACCGAGCAGCTCCCCGACGCCAGCATCGAGGACGGCACCGAGCAGCGCGCCGACCGCGCCCTGCTGATGGACGTCCTGGGCGTGCTGGCTCCCAAGCAGCGCAGCGTCGTCGTCCTGCGACACTGGGAGCAGATGAGCACGGAGGAGACGGCCGCGGCGCTCGGTATGTCGGCCGGTACGGTGAAGAGCACGCTGCACCGTGCCCTGGCGCGGCTGCGCCAGGAGCTGGAGAGCAGGGAAGAGGCGGCCAGGGAGGCCCGGATCCGCGAGGACCGGGAGCAGCGGCCGGCCGCCCGTGCCGCGTCGGCCACCGCTCCGGTACGGACCCGGAGCGCGGCGCGGGGGATCGGGCGTCATGACGAGCGGGGGCGGGAGCGGTGCGCGGCCTGACAGGCAGCGGTGACGACGGCGGCGCGAGCGGCGGCACGAGCGGCACGAGCGACGACGCGGTCACCGACGGGGGAAGCGGCGACAGAACCGATAGCAGAACCGGCGGCGGACGCGGCGGGCACGGACGGCGGCTGACCGGATGGGCGGCGAGCAGTACGGCTCTGGCCGGGCTCGCCGTCGTCGGCCTGTTCGCCGTGAGCTGCTCCACCGGTGGCACCGGCACCCGCGACGAGGGCCCGGCGGGCACCCAGCCGGTCGTCCGGATCACGCCGACCGCCACGACACCGTCCAGGGCGAAGCCGACCCCCCGGGTCGACGCCGTCGCCCTGCTCAAGGCGGACCCGAAGGTGAGCGAACGGGTCCGGACGGATCTGAAGCCCTGCACCGGTGACGAGTACCCGGTGGACACCTCGTACGGGAAACTGACCGGCGGCCCCGGCGCCGATGTGGTCGTGAACGTGATGACCTGCGGCGATTCGGTGGGCGTCGGCACCTATGTGTACCGGCCCCGCGCCGACGGCACGTACGAGAACGTGTTCACCACCGAGCAGCCGGCGGTCTACGGGACCATCGACCGCGGTGATCTGGTGGTGACGACCCAGGTCTACGGGAAGAAGGACTCGGTCGCCTATCCCTCGGGCGAGGAAGTGATCACGTACCACTGGGCGAACACCCGGTTCAGCGAGACGGACCGGGTGCACAACGACTTCAACCGAGCCGTCGGTGCCGGGGAGGGGGACTTCCCGGAGCCCACGGAACCGACGAAGAACTGAGAGCTTTCCGATGGCCGAGACCCATGTCCTGTTCGTCGAGGACGACGACGTCATCCGCGAGGCCACCCAGCTGGCGCTGGAGCGGGACGGCTTCGTGGTCACCGCCATGCCCGACGGGCTCCGGGGCCTCGAAGCGTTCCGGGCCGACCGGCCGGACATCGCGCTGCTCGACGTGATGGTGCCCGGACTGGACGGGGTGAGCCTGTGCCGCCGCATCCGGGACGAGTCGACGGTGCCCGTGATCATGCTCTCCGCCCGTGCCGACTCGATCGACGTGGTGCTCGGCCTGGAGGCCGGCGCCGACGACTACGTCACCAAGCCCTTCGACGGCGCGGTGCTGGTCGCCCGGATCCGCGCCGTGCTGCGCCGCTTCGGCCATGCATCCGGCAGCGGGCAGGGCGGCGCCGCCGGTACGGAGGACGGGCCGGAGGGCGGGGTGCTGGTCTTCGGTGACCTGGAGGTCGACACCGAGGGCATGGAGGTGCGCAAGAACGGCGAGCAGGTGGGGCTGACGCCGACCGAGATGCGGCTGCTGCTGGAGTTCTCGTCCGCGCCCGGCACCGTGCTCTCCCGCGACAAGCTGCTGGAGCGGGTCTGGGACTACGGCTGGGGCGGTGACACCCGGGTCGTGGACGTCCACGTGCAGCGGCTGCGCACGAAGATCGGCCAGGACCGGATCGAGACGGTCCGCGGCTTCGGCTACAAGCTCAGGGCATGAGGCGGCCGTCGCTGCGGACGAGTGTCCGCTGGAAGATCAGCATCGCGATCGCCGCGGTCGGCGCCCTGATCGCGGTGGCGCTGAGCCTGGTCGTGCACAACGCGGCCAGGGTCTCGATGCTGGAGAACGCCCGCGAGGTCCAGCTGGAGCGGCTGACCTACGCCCAGCTGCTCTACGAGGCGACGAAGACGAAGAAGGCCGACCCCCGGTTCGGCGCGAAGATCAACGATCCGACGATGCCGAAGAGCCTGCGCGAGGAGACCCGGAAGAACCGGCGCGCCACCCATGTGGAGGACGGCGGCGGGGTGCCGGACGTGTGGGCGGCCGTGCCGCTGGCCAACGGTGACGTGCTCTCGCTGCACACCCGGTTCGCGGACCGCTCCACCACGATCATGGGCGATCTCGACCGGGCCCTGATCATCGGCTCGGTCTCGGTGGTCTTCGGCGGCTGCGCGCTCGGGGTGCTGATCGGCGGCCAGCTGTCCCGTCGGCTGCGCAAGGCGGCGACGGCGGCCGGGAAGGTCGCGCAGGGCAATACGGAGGTCCGGGTCCGGGACGCCGTCGGCGGTGTCGTGCGGGACGAGACCGATGAGCTGGCCGGTGCGGTGGACGCGCTGACGGACGCGCTGAACGAGCGGATCGAGGCGGAGCGCCGGGTCACCGCGGACATCGCGCACGAGCTGCGCACCCCGGTGACGGGGCTGCTGACGGCGGCCGAGCTGCTGCCGCCGGGCCGCCCCACGGAGCTGGTACGGGACCGGGCACAGGCGATGCGCACCCTGGTCGAGGACGTGCTGGAGGTGGCCCGGCTGGACAGCGCCTCCGAGCGGGCCGAGCTCCAGGAGATCGCGCTGGGGGACTTCGTGAGCCGCCGGATCGCGCTGCTGGACCCGGATGTGCGGGTCCAGGTGGTCCACGAGTCCTGGGTCAGCACCGATCCGCGCAGGCTGGAGCGCATCCTGGGCAATCTGCTGGGCAACGCCGCCAAGCACGGCTCCACCCCGGTGGAGGTCACGGTCGAGGGCCGGGTGGTCCGGATCCGCGATCACGGGACGGGGTTCCCGGCGGCGCTGCTGCGGGAGGGGCCGAGCCGGTTCCGTACCGGATCGACCGACCGGGCGGGCCACGGGCACGGTCTCGGGCTGACGATCGCGGCCGGTCAGGCGCGGGTGCTCGGCGCCCGGCTGACCTTCCGCAACGCCGCCCCGGAGGGCGCGGCCCCCGGCGTGGGCGGGGCGATCGCCGTGCTGTGGCTGCCCGAGCACGCGCCGACGGACACCGGGAGCTACCCGATGCTCCAGTTCGCCGAGCAGCGCGACCCCCGGCCGGCCGGCAGGACGGCCGCGAGCAGCGGCAAGGACCCCGGCCACGGCCCCTCGGGGAGCTGAGCGGGACGCACCGCCCGGCAACGGGAAGGCCCCCGGTCCGTACGCGGCAATCGCGTGCGGACCGGGGGCCTTTTCCCGTACGGCGCTCTACGGCTGTACGGCTACACCATGCTCTCGGCCGGGTCGGGGGCCGCGCCGCGCAGCGGGACCTCCTTGACGAAGAGCGCCGCCACCAGGGCGATCACTCCGACCGAGGCGCCCACCAGGAAGGCGATGTGCGTACCGGACGACACCGCGAACTCGTACGCCTCGCGCACCGGCACCGGCAGCTTCGCCAGGCTCGCCGCGTCCAGCTGGGCGGAGTGCGCGGTGGCTCCCCCGCCGCCGCGGGCGGCCATCTCGTCCTGCACCCGGCCGGTGAACAGGGCGCCCATGATCGCGACGCCGAAGGAGCTGCCGAGCGTACGGAACAGGGTGGTGGCGGACGAGGCGACGCCCATGTCCTTCAGCTCGACGCTGTTCTGCGCGACGAGCATCGTGATCTGCATCAGGAAGCCCATGCCGGCGCCGAGCACCGCCATGTAGATGCCGGAGGTGAGGCGGGTGGTGCCGGTGTCCATCGTGGAGAGCAGGAAGAGTCCGGCCACCATCAGGATCGAGCCGATGATCGGGAAGATCTTGTACCGGCCGCTGTTGGTGGTGACGCGCCCGGCGATCAGCGAGACGACCATCATCGAGAGCAGCATCGGCAGCAGCAGGAGTCCGGAGTTGGTCGCGGACGCGCCCTGGACGGACTGCTGGAACAGCGGCAGGAACAGCACCGCGCCGAACATCACGAAGCCCGCCATGAAGCCGACCACGGACATCAGCGTGAAGTTGAGGTTGCGGAAGATGTGCAGCGGGATGATCGGCTCCGCGGCCTTCGTCTCGACGAAGACGAAACCGGCCAGCGAGGCGACGCCGATCGCGATGAGCTCCATGATCACGGCGGAGTTCCAGTCGTACTCCGAGCCGCCCCAGGTGGTCACCAGCACGATCGCGGTGATGCCGATCGTCAGCAGCCCGGCCCCGAGGTAGTCGACCTTCGCCTTCCTGCGCTCCCGCTTGGGGAGGTGCAGCACGGCGGTGACCATGGCCAGGGCGACGATGCCCAGCGGGATGTTGATGTAGAAGGCCCAGCGCCAGCCGAGGTGGTCGGTGATGGTGCCGCCGACCAGCGGTCCGCCGATCATCGCGATCGCCATGACACCGGCCATCAGGCCCTGGTACTTGCCGCGCTCGCGGGGCGGCACGAGGTCACCGATGATCGCCATGACGCCGACCATCAGACCGCCGGCGCCGAGTCCCTGGATCGCCCGGAAGCCGATCAGCTGGCCCATGTCCTGGGACATGCCGCTGAGGACCGAGCCGATCAGGAAGATCACGATGGACGTGAGGAACATGCCCTTGCGCCCGTACATGTCGCCGAGCTTGCCCCAGATGGGCGTAGAGGCAGCGGTGGCGAGGGTGTACGCGGTCACCACCCAGGACAGATGTTCCAGTCCTCCGAGGTCTCCGACGATCGTCGGCATCGCGGTGCCGACGATCAGGTTGTCGAGCATCGCCAGCAGCATGGCGATCAGCAGGGCGACGATCACCACCCGGACGCTGCGCTGCTGCGGCTCGCCCTTCGGCGCGCGTTTCGGCTTGCCGCCGGCCGCCTTCCCGTCCGTCGCCGTCTTCAGGTCCGACATGTTCCCCAACTCCCCTGATCCCCTGCTCACCGGGCCCTTACTTGCCGCCCGGCTAGTTGACTACACTGGGGGAAAGTACCCCCGCAACTAGCCGGGCGTCAAGTAAGTTTGAGGTATGGGGAGAGCACCATGAGCAGCACGACGCAACCGCGCCGGGGCAACACCCGCCAGCGCATCCAGGACGTCGCTCTGGAACTCTTCGCCGAGCAGGGCTACGAGAAGACCTCGCTGCGGGAGATCTCCGAGAAGCTGGACGTCACCAAGGCCGCCCTCTACTACCACTTCAAGACCAAGGAAGACATCCTCGTCAGCATCTTCGAGGACCTCAACCGGCCCGTCGAGGAACTGATCGTCTGGGGCCGGGAGCAGCCGCGCACCCTGGAGACGAAGAAGGAGATCCTCGCCCGCTACAGCGACGCGCTGACCACGTCCGCCCCGCTCTTCCGCTTCATGCAGGAGAACCAGGCGACCGTGCGCGACCTGAGCATCGGCAGGACGATCAAGGGGCGGGTCCTGGCGCTCGTCGACCTGATCAAGGACCCCGAGGCGCCGATGATCGACCAGGTGCGGTGCTTCAGCGCGCTCTTCACGATGCACGCCGGAATGTTCGCCCTCATGGACGTCGACGGCGACCCCGAGGAGAAGCGCAAGGCCGTCCTGGAGGTCGCCGTCGATCTGATGACTCAGGCGCACGACCCGGGTGCCGCGAGGTAGCGGTCCGGGCCGGTGCTGGGCTGCCTGGGTGCTCAGACGTTGATGCCCACCTTGTGCAGGTAGTTGACCGGGTTGATCGCGGAACCGTAGTTCGCGGTGTTCCGGATCTCGAAGTGCAGGTGCGGGCCGCTGGAGTTGCCGGTGTTGCCGGACAGGGCGATCTTCTGCCCCTTCTTCACGTGCTGGCCGATGTGCACATCGATCTTGGACAGGTGCGCGTACTGCGAGTACCGGCCGTTGCTGTGCTTGATCACAATGGCGTTGCCGTACGCGGGACCGTCGCCGCCGCCGTTCGGGCCGGCCTTCACGATGGTGCCGGTGTGCGCGGCCTCGACCTTGGTGCCGATCGGCACGGCGAAGTCCTGGCCGGAGTGCTTGTGCGCCCAGCGGCTGCCGTCGTTGCCGAAGCTCGCGCTCAGCTCGTAGTGGTGGACCGGGGTCTCCCAGCGAAGCTTCTTCGCGGCCTTCTTGGCGGCCTTCTTCTTGGCCTCGGCCTTCTTCTTCGCCGCCGCGGCCTTCTTCTTCGCGGCGTCGGCCTTCTTCTCGGCCGCGTGCTTGGCCGCCTTACCCTGCGCGGCCGCCTGCTCGGCGACCGAGTCGGCCGTGGTGGTGCTCGCCAGGCTCGCGGCGTGGGGGGTGCCCGTGGTGCCGGCCGCGAACGCAGCGCCCGCACCGAGAACCATCGACGTCCCCAGACCGGCCGCCACCACGGCGCCGCGCACACGGGAAGCGGACGGGCGGTGGGAGTGCTTGAACGTAACGCGCTTCGACATAAGCGGAAAACCTCCGGGATGACTGGACCCGGCGCTCCTGCCGGGCTGGCCATCCCTTGGTAACCCGCCACCCCGCCGGTGCTCAAACCCCCCATCTACGATGAAAAGCCGTAGCCGCCGCCCCGGGAATTCGTTTCCGCGGGTCCCGGACCGCGCCTCTCGCGAGCCGTCGAATCTCTTCGCCTCTCTTCGTCCGGAGACGTTTAAGCCCAGTTCCAAACCACCCCAAACGGACATGGGCCCGTTTTCGGGGCACTTCATCCCGTAGCTCCCAAGGTCCCGTCGGGCGCGGGGCCGAAGGTCCCTCCCGCGATCATGGCGCGTGCTCCTAAGCCGGCTAGTAGGCCTCGAAAGGGCTGTGCGCCTTGTCACCGCCGGTGGGACCAAAGGCTGTCCGTTTCGGGACCTTCGGCAGGCAACCTGACTACGCTGGAACGGCGAGAACCGATCAGCTCCCGGGGGGACGGCACATGACCGGCAACACCGCAGGTACCGGCGGAAACAGCGGCGGCGGCGCCCCGGACAGGGGACGCCACGACGGCATCGAGCTCGCCGACGCCGTCGAGTCGGTCCGCAACCAGCTCATCGAGGCCGCCACCCGGGGCACCGGCCGCCCGCTGGCCTTCGAGGTCGGCGACATCCAGATGGAGTTCACCCTCGAACTCCGCAAGGAGGTCAAGGGCTCCGCCCGGGTGAAGGCCTGGGTGGTGGAGGCAGGCGCCGACGCGGGCCGCGCCACCGGCCACACCCACAAGGTCGCCTTCACCCTGAGACCGCGTGACGCCACGACCGGCGAGGCCTGGCAGATCGGCAACGAGAGCGAGGGCAGTACCGACCGGTTCGGCGCCGACGGCAGTACCGGCCCGTTCGGCCAGGGGCGGCCCCGGCCGTGACAGCCCTGCCGCCCGCGGACCGCACCGTCGTGGTCCTGGGCGCCGGTTCCGTCCAGGGCAGCGGTGTCCTGCTCACCGACCGGCTGGTGCTGACCTGCGCCCACGTCGTCAAGGGCGGCGGCCACTGCTCCGTCGCGCACCCGCGCCTCGCCGGACACACCTACTCGGCCGTCGTCTGGATCGACCACGGCCTCGACGCCGCCCTCCTCCGGACGACGACCCCGCTGCTCCCCGCCGAACCGGTCCGCCTCGGCGTCCTGCACAGCAGTCAGGCACTCACCGGCTGCGAGATCACCGGCTTCCCCGACGCGCAGCGCTACGCCGACGGCCACCTGGAGACCGACCAGTACACGGCCACCGTGCTGCCCATGGCGGGCCGGCCGCGCGACGTACTCGTCCTGGAGCTCGACGGCCCGCCGCCCGCCGGATCGGACCGCGAGCCGCCCGCGCTGCGCGGGCTCTCCGGCGGACCGGTCTTCGCCGGCAGCGTCCTGCTCGGCATCGCCCGGCAGATCCCTCCGAAACGCGGGGGCCGCCGGGTCGAATGCGTACCGCTCGGTCCGCTCCTCGCCTCCGACCCGTTCCGCCTGGTGTACCGGCAGACCGGCGCCGAGCTCCACCAGGAACAGGTCCACGGGCACTTCCCCAAGGACCTGCGCTACGAGGAGGAGTACGCGGCCGCGCTCGGCGCCGCGTACCGGCGCACCAAGATCTTCGGACTGGACGAGCTCGGCCGGCACGACTCCGAATGGGACCTGGACACCGCCTACCTCAGCCTGGAGGCCCAGCCGCGCGGCCGCCCCACGGCCCCCGAGGAGCCCCGCCCCTTACCCCGGCGCGTCGACTCCCTGCTCGCCGAGCGCCCCCGGGTGCTGCTGCGGGGCGACGCGGGCGCTGGGAAGACCACCCTGGTCTGGTGGCTGGCGGCGCACGCCTCCGCCGGGACCCTCGGCCCGAAGCTGACGGCGCTCAACGGGCTGGTGCCCTTCGTCGTCCCGCTGCGCACCCTGCGGGCGCGGGGCGGCGCCTTCCCGTCCGTCGGGCAGCTGGCCGCCGCCGCCGCGACGGCCGTCGACGACCCACCGGAGGGCTGGACCGGCCGGGTCCTGGAGGCGGGTCGCGGGCTGCTGCTGGTGGACGGCCTGGACGAGGTCCCGCCGGACGAGCGCGAGGCCGCGTACGACTGGCTGTCCCGGCTGCTGCGCCGCTACCCGGCGACCCGCTGCGTGGCGACCGTGCGCCCGCACGCGGTGGCCCCGGACTGGCTGGCCTCTGAGGACTTCGAGGAGCTGCGGCTGCTGCCGATGCGGAACGAGGACATCGCGGCGTTCGTCGCGGCCTGGCACCGGGCGGCCCGGCTGGACGACCCGGACCACGCGGCGCTGGGCGAGCTGGAGCGCGATCTGACCCGCCAGTTCGCCACCAACCCCACCCTGAGCAACCTGGCCCGCACCCCGCTCCTGTGCGCCGTGATCTGCGCCCTGCACCGACGCCGCCAGGGCCTCCTGCCGGAGACCCGCTGGAGCCTGTACGACTCGGCGCTCGCCATGCTGCTCGGCAACCGCGACAGACGGCGCAGGATCGACGCCCCCGAGGGCATCACGATGAACGTGGACGAGCAGGCCCAGCTCCTCCAGCGCATCGCGATCTGGCTGGTGCGGGGCGGTCAGACGGAGCTGGACCGCGAGCAGGCGCTGCACCAGCTGGAGCAGGGGCTGCGGGGCATGGAGCAGATCCGGCGGCAGGGCGCGGCACCGGAGATCCTGACCCATCTGCTGAACCGCAGCGGCGTCCTCCAGGAGCGGGCCGACGGCGTCTACCAGTTCGTCCACCGCACCTTCCAGGACTTCCTCGCGGCGAAGGAGTTCGTCGAGGGCGGCCACCTCCACGAACTGATCGGCCGGGCGGACTCCCAGCAGTGGCAGGACGTCATCCTGCTCGCGGCGGGCCACTGCGGCCGCCGCGAGCATCCCGTACTGATCAACGGAATTCTGGACGCGAGGGCGAGACAGGAGAGCAGCGTCACGGTCCATGAGCTGTTCGTCCTGGCCGCGCTGTGCGCGCAGCACGCGACGTGGCTCGACGACGCGACGCGCGCCAGGGTCTCCAAGGCCCTGGCGTCGCTGCTCCCGTTCGGGTCCGCCGGGGAGGCACGGCTCTTCTCCCGGCTCGGTCCGGCCGGACTGCGTCATCTTCCCGACCCGTCGGATGCCGCGCTCACCGATGCGCAGGCGTCCTACATCGTCCTGCTGATCAACGAGGTGGGCGGCGCGGAAGCCGTTCCCTACGCCCGTGAGTGGGTGCTCGTTCGCCCTGAGCTCATCCCACGGTTCCAGGAACGCTGGGACCGGTATCCGGCGGACCTCTTCGCCGAGCGGGTTCTCTCTACGGGCGGGCGGAAGCACCGAACGCTGAGTGTGGGCTCGGCGGAGCAGCTGGCGGCCCTGCGCCACTTCCCCTCGGTCACGGAACTGGAGATCAGAGGGGATCACTCCTCGGCCGAGCTCCGGGCCGCGCTGCGCGACCGGCCGTGGCAAGCCCTCGGCATCAGGGACAACGCCCGGCTGGACGATCTGTCCTTCCTGGAGCTGTGCACCGGGACGCTCACCTACCTGGCGCTGCTGGACTCCTGGGGTGTGCGGGACCTCGGTCCGCTCGGCCGGCTCCAGGCCCTGCGAACGCTTCGGCTGGACATGAGTCACCTGCCGCCCGCCGCGCTGCGCGCCACCACCGGCATCGAGCTGTTCTCCCTGCACCTGGAGGACGTGTCGGCCCGGAACATGAGCGAGGTGCCCGCGCACCCACGGGTGACGATGCTGATACTCGACGGCCACAACCCGGTGTCGATCGACACGCTGCACGGCTGGGACCGGCTGGATGGCCTTGCCCTGACATCCGCCACGGCGGTTCCTCCCCTGTGCCTCGCGCTCCGGGAGTCCCCGCAGGTGACGAACCTGACGGTGCGGGCGTTCGCATCGGAGTTCCTGGGCGCCGCCGTGGTCCCCACGGTCACCGACCTCACGCTCGAACTCTCCGGACAGCTGAACGACCTGGGCTCTCTTCCCCGGGTCTTTCCCGCGCTGACCAGGCTCCGGCTCCGCCCCCAGCCACGCAGCGGCACCTCCATCGACCTGACCCCACTGCAAGCCTTGCCGGGCCTCAAGGTCCATGCCACAGGCTTCGTCAAGGTGTCCGGCGGCAAGGGGCTACAGGTAAGCCGCTGAGCGCATGACGAAGGGGCGGCCCCCGGCCGGTCGAAACCGGTCGGGGGCCGCCCCTTCTGACGCTCGGGCGCGCTAGGCGCCTGTCACGCTTCCTTCGTCATGTTCGGGCCGGCGCCGCCTGCCGCCTGCTCGATCGGGGGGACGTCGGGCAGAGCCGACTTCTCCTCGCCGCGGAAGGTGAACGTCTTGTCGTCACCCTCGCCCTCGGTGCCGACGACCACGATGTGACCGGGGCGCAGCTCACCGAAGAGGATCTTCTCGGAGAGGATGTCCTCGATCGAGCGCTGGATCGTCCGGCGCAGCGGCCGGGCGCCCATCACGGGGTCGTAGCCCTTCTTCGCCAGGAGCGACTTCGCGTCCGCGCTGAGCTCGATGCCCATGTCGCGGTCCTTCAGCCGCTCGTCCACCTTGGCGAGCATGAGGTCGACGATCTGGATGATGTCTTCCTCGGTGAGCTGGTGGAAGACGACCGTGTCGTCGACACGGTTGAGGAACTCGGGCCGGAAGTGCTGCTTGAGCTCTTCGTTGACCTTGTTCTTCATCCGGTCGTAGTTCGTCTTCACGTCACCCTGGGCGGCGAAGCCCAGGTTGAAGCCCTTGGAGATGTCCCGGGTCCCGAGGTTGGTCGTCATGATGATGACCGTGTTCTTGAAGTCCACGACCCGGCCCTGGGAGTCGGTCAGGCGACCGTCCTCCAGGATCTGGAGCAGGGAATTGAAGATATCGGGGTGGGCCTTCTCGACCTCGTCGAAGAGGACGACGGAGAACGGCTTGCGGCGCACCTTCTCGGTGAGCTGACCGCCCTCCTCGTATCCCACGTATCCGGGGGGAGAACCGAAGAGCCGGGAAACCGTGTGCTTCTCGCTGAACTCCGACATGTCGAGGGCGATCAGCGCGTCCTCGTCACCGAAGAGGAATTCGGCGAGCGTCTTGGAGAGCTCGGTCTTACCGACACCGGACGGGCCGGCGAAGATGAACGAGCCACCGGGGCGCTTCGGGTCCTTCAGGCCTGCTCGCGTACGGCGGATCGCCTGCGAGAGGGCCTTGATGGCGTCCTTCTGGCCGATGACGCGCTTGTGCAGCTCGTCCTCCATGCGCAGCAGACGGGAGGACTCCTCCTCCGTCAGCTTGAAGACCGGGATGCCGGTGGCGGTGGCGAGGACCTCGGCGATGAGCTCGCCGTCGACCTCGGCCACGACGTCCATGTCGCCGGCCTTCCACTCCTTCTCGCGCTTGGTCTTCGCGGAGAGCAGCTGCTTCTCCTTGTCGCGGAGAGAGGCTGCCTTCTCGAAGTCCTGGGAGTCGATGGCCGACTCCTTGTCCCGGCGGACGCCCGCGATCTTCTCGTCGAACTCGCGGAGGTCCGGCGGCGCGGTCATCCGGCGGATGCGCATCCGGGAACCGGCCTCGTCGATCAGGTCGATCGCCTTGTCCGGCAGGAAGCGGTCCGAGATGTACCGGTCGGCCAGCGTCGCGGCCTGGACCAGCGCCTCGTCCGTGATGGACACGCGGTGGTGGGCCTCGTAGCGGTCGCGCAGACCCTTGAGGATCTCGATGGTGTGCGGCAGCGAGGGCTCCGCGACCTGGATGGGCTGGAAGCGGCGCTCAAGAGCGGCGTCCTTCTCCAGGTGCTTGCGGTACTCGTCGAGCGTGGTGGCACCGATGGTCTGGAGCTCGCCTCGCGCCAGCATGGGCTTGAGGATGCTCGCCGCGTCGATCGCGCCCTCGGCGGCGCCCGCACCCACCAGGGTGTGGAGCTCGTCGATGAACAGGATGATGTCGCCGCGGGTGCGGATCTCCTTGAGCACCTTCTTCAGGCGCTCCTCGAAGTCACCGCGGTAGCGGGAGCCGGCGACCAGCGCACCGAGGTCGAGGGTGTAGAGGTGCTTGTCCTTGAGGGTCTCGGGCACCTCGCCCTTGACGATGGCCTGGGCCAGGCCCTCGACGACCGCCGTCTTGCCGACGCCGGGCTCGCCGATGAGGACCGGGTTGTTCTTCGTACGGCGGGACAGCACCTGCATGACCCGCTCGATCTCCTTCTCGCGCCCGATGACCGGGTCGAGCTTGGATTCGCGAGCGGCCTGGGTGAGATTCCGGCCGAACTGGTCCAGCACCAGGGAGGTGGAGGGCGTGCCCTCCGCGGGGCCGCCCGCTGTGGCAGCCTCCTTGCCGCCCGAGTAACCGGAGAGCAGCTGGATGACCTGCTGGCGGACCCTGTTCAGGTCGGCGCCCAGCTTCACGAGGACCTGGGCTGCGACGCCCTCGCCCTCGCGGATCAGACCGAGCAGGATGTGCTCGGTGCCGATGTAGTTGTGGCCGAGCTGAAGGGCCTCGCGGAGCGACAGCTCCAGGACCTTCTTGGCTCGGGGGGTGAAGGGGATGTGGCCGGACGGGGCCTGCTGGCCCTGACCGATGATCTCCTCCACCTGCTGGCGGACCGCCTCGAGCGAAATCCCGAGGCTCTCCAGGGCCTTAGCGGCGACACCCTCACCCTCGTGGATCAGGCCCAGGAGGATGTGCTCGGTGCCGATGTAGTTGTGGTTGAGCATCCGGGCTTCTTCCTGAGCCAGGACGACAACCCGCCGCGCGCGGTCGGTGAACCTCTCGAACATCGTTAATCGCTCCTCAGAGCGGTCAGGCAGTAAGGGGTCGGTCCCCTCCCTGTCCTTCCGCAGCTTAGTCCCGCAAGCGGGGACCGCTCATTTCAACTGCCGACACCCGGCCCTGCTTCCCGGGGGTTCTCCCGCCCCGAACGCCGACAACTGCTCCAACCCGATGGTGCGAGACGATGTTCCCGCAGGCCAGGCGGATACCCCTATCGCCAGTACGCCGATGGCGAACGTGAGACGTCCGGTGGCCGCGTGTCGCCCCTCCCCACTAGGGATGTCTTACCCGCAATTACAGACAGTCCATGCGGCGTACGCGGGTTCCCTCCGCTACGGGCGAACATCTTCGTACTCCTGAATGCGCCCGTACGCCCCCAACCCGGACACACTACGCGTTCGGTCAAGGACTCTGCGTAACCCGTGACCGGGATCGGGAGTTCTTCCGGCATGGCCCTCACCGTCCCGCCGCCCCGAACTCCGCTGCCCGCCGACCGGGACGGCCGTGCCGGAGGTGAACCGAGGGGCGGTTGGTCCCAGTGGTACGAGCAGCGGCTCGGCTGGGCCACCGCCGGGGTCGCTCCGGTGCGGCTGCTGACCGGGCTGCGGTTCGACGCGCTCGTCGTCCCCGCCGCCGCCGGTCACGCGGCGCTGCGTCGGGTGGGCCGTGCGGGGCCCGTGGCGCTCATGGGTGAGCGGATGAGCCTGCTGGTGGCAGCCGGAAGCGCGGATGAGCTGCCCGGACTGCTCGACTGGCTGGAGTGGGGGCCGGTCTCCCTCGCGCTGACCGCCCTCGGTGCCGGCGGCCGGATCACCGCACCCCCGCCGCCCGGCCGGACGGGCCCGCCTGGGGCCGCTGTCTGGCTGCGACCCCCCTGGTCGCAGCACGGGCAGAACGGGGAACCGGTGCTCCCGACCCTCTCCGGATTCGGGAGCAGGGGTGGGGATGCTCCCGATCTCGTCCGGCTCGTGGACGCCGTGGCGACGGAATGCCACCGGGCCCGCCTGACGCGTGCCCGGAAGAGGCCGGTCTGTGCTGAGCCGGCTGCTCAGCCGTTGGCCTTCTCGTAAGCCTCACGGATGTCCGCGGGAACACGGCCCCGGTCATTCACGTTGTGGCCGTTCTCGCGCGCCCACTTACGGATCTCGGCGGTGTCCTTGTTGCCACCGGGAACCGCGCGGCCCTTGCCACGCCCGGAAGCGGCACGGCCACCGGTACGACGGCCGCCCTTGGCGTAAGGCTCAAGCAGCGAGCGCAGCTTGTCGGCGTTGCTCGTGGTGAGGTCGATCTCGTAGGTCTTGCCATCCAGCGCGAACGTGACGGTCTCGTCCGCCTCGCCGCCGTCGAGGTCGTCAACAAGAAGGACCTGAACCTTCTGTGCCACCGGATTTCCTTTCATCGAAAATGGAGTACGCGGAAAGGAAACCGCTTTTCACCGGAAAACACAAACCCTCGGGAGAGGTTCAGCAGCGCAAGAAGACGGGAAACGTGCGCGATTCGGACATAGAGCTCGGGCTTCTTCCGACGGTCACAGGTGCAGAAGCATCCGACTGTTACCCAAGGTGTTCGGCTTCACTCGTTCGAGACCCAGGAACTCCGCGACTCCCTCGTCATAGGAACGCAGCAGCTCGCTGTAGACATCTCCGTCGACCGGCGTCTCTCCGATCTCCACGAAGCCGTGCTTCGCGAAGAAGTCGACTTCGAAGGTGAGACAGAAAACCCGTCGCACGCCCAGCCAGCGGGCGGTCTGCAACAACTTGTCCAGCACTTGGTGCCCGACTCCGGCTCCCTTGATGCTGTGGTCTACCGCGAGAGTACGGACTTCGGCGAGGTCTTCCCACATCACATGCAGTGCGCCGCAGCCGATGACGCGGGCGTCCTCGTCGCGTTCCGCGATCCAGAACTCCTGGATGTCCTCGTAAAGGGTGACCGTCGCTTTGTCGAGCAGGATGCCTTCACGCACGTAGCCGTCGAGGAGACGCCGGACGGAGTCCACATCGCTCGTCCTGGCGCGCCGGACGGTGATGGGTACGTTTATAACCGACGGTTCGGTCCGGAAATCGGTTTGCGGAAGCTCTGAGGACATACCCCGACGCTATCGTTCGGGCTCCTGCTCCGCTCCATCGGCCGCTTCGACGGCTTCGGCGGCAGACGCCGCGGTGTCCTCGGGAAGAGCGGGCACAACCATCCGCATGGCGTCCCGGAGAGCCTCACGCTGCTCGGCCGACATCATGCCGAAGAACGCGACGAGCGCGGCGGCCGGGTTGTCACTCGTCGACCAGGCTTCGTTCATCAGTGCGGCCGAGTACGCGGCGCGGGTGGAGACCGCCGTATATCGATATGCGCGGCCGTCCACTTCCCGGCGCACCCAGCCCTTCTGATGGAGATTGTCCATTACCGTCATGACGGTGGTGTAGGCGATGGACCGTTCCTGCGAGAGGTCCTCAAGGACTTCCCGCACGGTAACCGGACGGTTCCATTGCCAGACCCGGGTCATCACGGCGTCTTCCAGCTCTCCCAATTGACGGGGCACAGCGTCACCCTAGTGCTAAATGTCTGGAATGGGCGGTTATTCACACAACAAAAGGGCGCACGGCTCTCTGGGAGCCGTACGCCCTTCGTACGGTGCTGTGCGCGACGCGCGGGACCCGGCGGGGGTCAGACCGCTTCGGTCCGCGGGGCCTGGTGGGCCGCTTCCGCCCGGCCGATCGCCGCGTCCACGGCCGCGTCCTCCTTGGCCTTGTTGGGACCGCCCTGGCTCTTGACGATCGTCCGGACCAGACCGATGAAGAAGGCTGCCATCACCACGGGGGGCACGAGCGCGGATACGTAGTCCATGACGTCCAGAGTAGCGAGGCGGGTACGGACCTGCGCGCGCCCCCTACCCCGCGGCGCGCTGCTGCGGCGGGGGCACCGGGCGGCGGCGCGGCGGGAAGACCTCCGAGGGCTTCGGGGCCGGGCGGTCCGACGGCGCCGCCGGGCGCGCCGGGGCCACCGGGACCTTCGGCTTGTCCGGCTCCGCCGCCCGGCCGCCGGGCAGCGCGAGCAGCCGGCTCCGGGGCGCGGGGGCCGTCGCGGACACGGCGCGTCCGGACAGCCTGGCCCGTACAGAGCGCTCCGCGAGCACCTGACAGCGCTCCAGGAGCGCCGCGGCGACCGGTCCGCCGCGCAGGGCGCGCAGCGCGGCCAGATCCTCCGGGCGGGGGTCGTACCCGGCGGCCAGGGCGTCCTGGAGGAGCTCCAGATAGCCGCTGAGGGAGCCGGGGAGGGCGTTTCTGTAGCGGGTCAGGTCGGCGAGGAGGAAGGCGCGCAGCCGTCCCGCCTCGCTCACCGTCTCGTCCACGGAGCCCGCTAGCCGCAGGCAGTCCTGGACATCCTCTTCGGGCAGGGGCGCGGGGTGGAGGGCGATGGCGAGGGCACGTCGGAGCACTCGCAGCTCGTCCGCGCTGAACGCCATACCGCCGCGTGATCCGTAGGGCGTGGGCATGACGCGACAATACGTGCTAAATGGACAAAATCCGTTTAACTGGCCGTGCGGCGGCGCGGCGGCCGGGGAGGCCGCCGCGCCGGAACACCGCCGGTCACGGGTCCGCCGCCTACAGGCGCGACACGTTCCGCTCGTACACCAGGCGCAGGCCGATGAGCGTGAGCCAGGGCTCGTGCTCGTCGATGACGGAGGACTCGCCCAGCACCATCGGGGCGAGGCCGCCCGTCGCGATGACGGTGACGTCGTCCGGGTCGGCCGCCAGTTCCTTCTTCATCCGCCCGACGACGCCGTCGACCTGGCCCGCGAAGCCGTAGATGATGCCCGCCTGCATGGCCTCGACGGTGTTCTTGCCGATCACGCTGCGCGGCCGGGCCAGCTCGATCTTGCGGAGCTGGGCGCCCTTGACGCCGAGCGCCTCGACCGAGATCTCGATGCCGGGCGCGATGACGCCGCCGGTGTACTCGCCCCTGGCGGAGACCGCGTCGAAGGTGGTGGCCGTGCCGAAGTCGACGACGATCGCCGGACCGCCGTACAGATCGACCGCGGCGACCGCGTTGATGATGCGGTCCGCGCCGACCTCCTTCGGGTTGTCCATCAGGATCGGCACGCCGGTCTTGATGCCCGGCTCGACGAGGACGGCGGGGACGTCGCCGTAGTAGCGGCGGGTCACCTCGCGCAGCTCGTGCAGGACGGCCGGGACGGTGGAGCAGATGGCGATGCCCTCGATCCCGTCGCCCAGCTCCATGCCGAGCAGCGGGTGCATGCCCATCAGGCCCTGCAGCAGTACCGCCAGCTCGTCCGCGGTGCGGCGGGCGTCGGTGGAGATCCGCCAGTGCTCGACGATCTCCTCGCCGTCGAACAGGCCGAGCACGGTGTGGGTGTTTCCGACATCGATGGTGAGCAGCATCAGGCGCCGGCCCCGTCGGTCTCGCGGAAGTCCAGGCCGATGTCGAGGATCGGCGCGGAGTGGGTGAGCGCGCCGACGGCCAGGTAGTCCACCCCGGCCTCGGCGTAGGCGCGGGCCGAGTCGAGCGTCAGCCGGCCCGAGGATTCCAGGACCGCGCGGCCGCCCACCAGGGCGACGGCCTCCGCCGTCTCCGTGGGGGTGAAGTTGTCCAGCAGGATCAGATCGGCGCCCGCCTCCAGCACCTCGATCACCTGCTGCATCGTGTCGACCTCGACCTCGATCGCGAGGTCCGGGAACTCGTCCCTGACCCGCTTGAAGGCCTCGGCGACCCCGCCCGCCGCGATGACGTGGTTGTCCTTGACCAGCGCGGCGTCGGACAGCGACATGCGGTGGTTGACCCCGCCGCCGCAGCGCACCGCGTACTTCTCCAGGGCGCGCAGGCCGGGCGTCGTCTTGCGGGTGTCCCTGACCTTGGCCTTGGTGCCTTCCAGGACGTCGGCCCAGGCGCGGGTGGCGGTGGCGATGCCGGAGAGCCGGCAGAGCAGGTTGAGCGCGCCGCGTTCACCCGTGAGCAGGTCGCGGGTGCGGGTGGTGACGGTCAGCAGCTTCTGGCCCGGGACGACACGGTCGCCGTCCAGGACGTGCCGCTCGACCTCGAACGCTGACGTGCAGACGATGGACAGGACGGCCTCGGCCACATGGAGACCGGAGACCACGCCCGCCTCCCGTGCGGTGAAGTCGCCGGTCGCCACGGCGTCCTCCGGGACGGTGGCCACGGTCGTGACGTCCACCCCGCCGTCCAGGTCCTCCGCGATGGCGACGTGCGCGACGTCCTCGACCTGGACCGGGTCGAGACCGGCGTCCGCGAGGAGCTGGGCGAGCGCGGGGTCGAGCCCGCACTCGTCGCCGTAGCCCTCGTCCCCGCCGCAGCCGCAGCCGTCGCCGCAGCCGCCCGCGGCAGGTGCGGGCGCGCCGATCTGGATCAGCGGTACGTCCACGGGTGTGGGGCGCGGATTCTCTTCGGGCGTGCTCACGGTTACGGCTCCTCGGGAGTGGGGTGGGTGGTGCTTGCTGCTGCGCAGTCTGCTGCCCCGGCCGGGTCCACGGGGCCGAACGCCTCGGTATCCGTCGTGCGGAGGGTCAGCTGCCGGTCGGGGGTGAGCCGGACGACGAGGTGGCGGCGCCAGTTCTCGTCGTCGCGCTCGGGCCGGTCCTCGCGCCAGTGGCAGCCGCGGGTCTCCTCGCGCTGCCGGGCGGCGGCGACCAGCACCCGGGAGACCAGGAGCAGGTTGGTGACCTCCCAGGCCTCGACGCCGGGCTCGGCGTCCTTGGGCTCGGCGGACCCGGCCTTCAGGAACGCGCTGCGGTGCAGGTCCTCCAGCTCCTCCGCGGCCCTGGCCAGGCTGTCGGCGGAACGCACGACGCCCGCGCCGCGGGTCATGATGCGCTGGATCGTGCTCCGGGCCTCCGGGGGCAGCAGCGGAGAGGGCGCGGGACCGTTGACGACGGCCTCGGCGCCCGCGCGGGGGCGGTCCGCGACGATGTCCGCCGCGATGCGCTCGGCGAAGACGAGGCCTTCCAGGAGCGAGTTGGACGCCAGCCGGTTGGCGCCGTGCACCCCGGTGCAGGCGACCTCGCCGCAGGCGTACAGGCCGGGCACGGTCGTACGTCCCCGCAGGTCGGTGCGGACGCCGCCGGAGGCGTGGTGCGCGGCGGGGGCGACCGGGATCGGCTCGGTGACCGGGTCGATGCCGTGGGCGCGGCAGGCCGCCAGGATGGTCGGGAAGTGCCGCTCCCACATCTCGGCGCCGAAGTGGCGGGCGTCGAGGTACATGTGCTCCGTGCCGTGCAGCTGCATCTGGCGGGTGATGGCCTTGGCGACGATGTCGCGCGGGGCGAGCTCCGCCAACTCGTGCTGCCCGAGCATGAAGCGGGTGCCGTGCGCGTCGACGAGGTGGGCGCCCTCGCCGCGCACCGCCTCCGAGACCAGGGGCTGCTGGCCCTCCGCGCCGGAGCCGAGGAAGAGCACGGTGGGGTGGAACTGGACGAATTCGAGGTCGGAGACCTCCGCGCCGGCCCGCAGCGCGAGTGCCACGCCGTCGCCGGTGGCGACCGGCGGGTTGGTGGTGGCGGAGAAGACCTGGCCCATGCCGCCGGTGGCGAGGATGACCGCGGGGGCGTGGACCGCGCCGACCCCGTCGTGCTGGCCCTCGCCCATGACGTGCAGGGTGACGCCCGCCGTACGGCCCTCCGCGTCGGTGAGGAGGTCGAGCACGAGGGCGTTCTCGACGGTGTGCAGGGCGGCTTCGCGGACCGCTTCGACCAGGGCGCGGGAGATCTCCGCGCCCGTCGCGTCGCCGCCCGCGTGGGCGATGCGGCGGCGGTGGTGGCCGCCCTCGCGGCCCAGCGCGATGGTGCCGTCGTCCGCGGTGTCGAAGTGGGCGCCGGTGCCGATCAGCCGCCGTACGGCGTCGGGGCCCTCGGTGACGAGGGTGCGGACCGCCGCCGCGTCGCACAGGCCGGCGCCCGCGACCAGGGTGTCGTCCAGGTGCTGTTCCGGGGTGTCGCCCTCCCCCAGCGCGGCCGCGACGCCGCCCTGGGCCCAGCGGGTGGAGCCGTCGTCCAGGCGGGCCTTGGTGACGACGACGGTGGCGAGGCCCGCGGCGGCGCAGCGCAGTGCGGCGGTGAGGCCGGCCACGCCGGAGCCGACCACCACGACATCCGCGTCGATGGACCAGCCGGGGGCGGGGGCGGTCAGCCGTATTCCGGTCACGGGGTGGCTCCGAAGGTCAGCGGGATGTTGTCGATGAGGCGGGTGGCGCCCACCCGGGCGGCGACGGCGAGTACCGCCTCGCCCGATGTGCGGTCGTCGGGGAACTCGGTGAAGTCCGCCGGGTCCACGAGCGCCACGTAGTCCAGCGCGAGCGGGGGCTGTGCGGCCGCCGCGTCCTCCAGGACGGCGCGGGCGGCGGCGCGCACCGCGGCGGGCCCGCCGTCCGGAACGGCTCGGGCGACCGCCTGCGCGTCGGCGGCCAGCCGGGCCTCGCCGAGCCGGTTGAGCCCGGCGGCCCGGTCCTCGTTCGCCCCGCCGGCCAGCGCGCGGGCGTGCAGCGCCTGCTGGGCGGCGAGCCGGTCGCGGGCGGCGAACAGGGCCCGGGACAGGGCGAGGGCGGTGTGCCGCTCGTGCGCGTCCAGGAAACGGTTGCGGCTGGAGAGCGCGAGGCCGTCGGGCTCCCTGGCCGTCTCGACCCCCACGATCTCCACGGGGAAGTTCAGATCGCGCACCATGCGGCGGATCAGCGCCAGCTGCTGGGCGTCCTTCTGCCCGTAGAACGCGAGGTCCGGGCGGGTGAGGTGGAGGAGCTTGGCGACGACGGTGAGCATCCCGTCGAAGTGCCCGGGGCGCGAGGCCCCTTCGAGCCGCTCGCCCATCGGGCCGGCCGCGATCCGGACCTGCGGTTCGCCGCCGGGGTAGACCTCGTCGCCGGACGGCGCGAAGACGACGTCGCCGCCGGCCGCGCCCGCGAGCGCGAGATCGGCTTCGAGGGTGCGGGGGTAGCGGTCGAGGTCGGCCGCCTCCCCGAACTGGAGCGGGTTGACGAAGACGGTGACGACGACCTGACCGGCCGGGCCGACGACCGCGCGTGCGTGCCGGATCAGCGAGGCGTGGCCCTCGTGCAGGGCGCCCATCGTCATCACGACGGCGCGCTCGGGCCGGGGGGCGCCGGGCGCTCCGGGGGCGTACGCGGCCAGTTCCGCGGCGGTGCGGAGCAGGGTGGCGGCGGGCTCGTTCATCGGGGCTCCTCCGGTCCGGTGCCGCTGCCGCGGCCACCGTCGGTGCGGCCGTCGGCGCGGCCGTCCTCGGCCAGGACGCCGAGCAGGTCCTCGGCCAGTTCCGGCTTGAGCATGCCGTGGGCGAGGGCGCGGTCTGCGGTGGCGCGGGCCATCGCGACGTATCCGGCCACCGCCTGCGGGGCGTGGGCGCGCAGCTCGCCGATGTGCGCGGCGACCGTACCGGCGTCGCCCCGGGCGACCGGCCCGGTCAGGGCGGCGTCACCGGAGCGCAGGGCGTTGTCGAGCGCGGCGCCGAGCAGCGGGCCGAGCATCCGGTCGGGGGCGGCGACCCCGGCGGTGCGCAGCAGCTCCATCGACTGGGCGACGAGCGTCACCAGATGGTTCGCGCCGAGGGCGAGGGCGGCGTGGTAGAGCGGACGGGACTCCTCCGCGATCCACTCGGGTTCGCCGCCCATCTCGATGACCAGCGCCTCGGCCGCGAGCCTGAGCTGTTCGGGGGCGGTGACGCCGAAGGAGCAGCCGGCCAGCCGCTGGACGTCCACGGATGTGCCGGTGAACGTCATGGCCGGGTGCAGGGCGAGCGGCAGGGCGCCGGCCCGCAGCGCGGGGTCCAGCACCTTGGTGCCGTACCGCCCGGAGGTGTGCGCGATCAGCTGCCCCGGCCGGACCGCGCCGGTCTCGGCCAGTCCTTCGACGAGGCCGGGCAGGGCGTCGTCGGGGACGGTCAGCAGGACGAGCTCGGCGCGCGCCAGGACTTCGGCGGGCGTCACCAGGGGGACGTCGGGGAGCAGGGCGGCGGCGCGGGCCACCGAGGCGTCGGAGACACCGGAGACGGCGACCGGGCGGTGTCCCGCGAGCCGCAGGGCCGCGGCCAGCGCGGGGCCGACCCGGCCGGCGCCGACGACACCGACGGTGAGACGGGCGGGGCGGTCCCTCGCGTCGAGGGGCTCCTTGGGGGCTGTTGCATTCACGCGGCAGTGGCCTTCCGTTCCAGTCCGCGGGGGGTACCGGACGATTTCTCTGCATGCTACGCCAGCGTTTCGTCCGGCTCCCGGCTGTCCACAGGCTGTGGGAAACCTCGCACCCCGCTCGCGCCCGCGCGGACCCGGACCCGGACCGCTACTCGAACCGGAGCTCGAATACCCCGTGGAGGGGAGCCCGGTTCTGCGTGATGATCGTCCCATGGCAGATACGAACGAACAGGCACGCGACGACGCGGCGGACGGGACGCCGGGCGCGGACGGAGCCCGGGGCGCGGACGACTATCCGCGCGGCCGCCGGATCGCGGCGTGGCAGCGGGCCGAGCGGACCCTGTGGCGGGCCCCGATGGACCGCTCGATCGGTGAGGCACTGGCCGCGCTGGCCGAGGACGCCGACACGCTCACCGACCTCAAGCAGCCCGTGGACATCTACGGGGGCGGCGTGGTCGCCGAGCTGGAGCGGCGGATCGCGGAGGTGCTCGGCAAGGAGGCGGTCGCGTTCTTCCCGACCGGGACGATGGCACAGCAGGCCGCGCTGCGTTCCTGGGCGGGCCGCACCGGCAACCCGACGGTGGCGCTCCACCCGCTCGCCCACCCCGAGATGTACGAGCGGGGCGCGCTGTCCGTGGTGAGCGGGCTGCGCACCGTCCACCCGACGACCGAGCCCAGGCTGCCCACGGCGGACGAGATCCGCGACTTCGAGGAGCCCTTCGGCACCCTGATGCTGGAGCTCCCGCTGCGGGACGCGGGCTTCGTCCTGCCCACCTGGGAGGAGCTGGAGGCGGTGGTGGCGGCCGCGCGCGAACGCGACGCGGTGGTCCACTTCGACGGGGCGCGGCTGTGGGAGTGCGCGACGCACTTCGGGCGGGAGCTGCCGGAGATCGCGGCGCTGGCGGACAGCGTGTACGTGTCGTTCTACAAGACCCTCGGCGGGATCTCGGGGGCCGCGCTCGCCGGTTCCGCCTCGCTGATCGAGGAGGCCCGCGCCTGGCGGCACCGGTACGGCGGCCAGCTCTTCCAGCAGTTCCCGGCGGCGCTCTCCGCCCTGAGCGGCCTGGCGCGGGAACTGCCGCGGCTGCCGTCGTACGTGGCGCAGGCCCGGATGGTGGCCGGGGCGCTGGCCGAGGGGCTCGCGGAGGCCGGTGCCGGCTGGTTCCGGGTGCATCCGGAGCCGCCGCACACCCACCAGTTCCAGGTGTGGCTGCCGCACGCGCCGGAGGTCCTGACCCAGGCGTCGGTGCGGCTGGCGGAGGAGACGGGCACGGCGCTCTTCCGCATGTGGGTGCCGGCCGACGCCGGGCCGCCCGGGATCTCCTTCACCGAGGTCACCGTGACCGAGTCGGGGCTCGGGTGGACGGCGGCGGACGTGAAGACGGCCCTGGGCGGGTTCCTGGAGCGGGTGACCGAGCAGGAGCGGCTCGCCCGGCAGCGCTGAGTCGGGCCGGGTCCCGATTGACGCCGGCCGTCAATCGGGGCCCGGCCCGCCCCGCTCACCCCGCACCATGGAGGGGTGAGCGTGACCATCGACATCACGGGGCTGGACCCCGGACGCATCGTCTTCGAGACCTCCCCCCTCGCGGAGCTGGGGCTCGCCCTGCACGCGCTGTCGGAGCCGGGCCACCACCCGGGGCTGCACGGCTGGGCGACGGCCACCACGACAGCCCTGGAGCCGGACCTCGCGGACCGGCTGCACGAGGCGGAGTTCCTGTGGCGGCACACCTTCTCGGACGTCTTCATGCCGTTCGCCGGGGTGCGCGGCGGCGACGGCAGGACGGGCGCCGCCCTCGCGGACGACCTGGACATCCTGGACCGGCTGGACGACGAGCGCTTCGTCGCCGCGGCCCTGGAATTCACCTGCGCCGCCCAGTACGGCACCGGCGCCCCCTCGCCGCTGGTCGACGCCGGGATGCGCGCCCGCGCCCTGGACATGGCGGCGACGCGCGGCCCGCAGCAGGTGGAGTTCACCCAGCGGCTGCTGACCGACCCCGCCTCCGTACGCCGCTGGGTGCGGCGCCTCTTCGAGGACTGCGACGAGGCGTTCTTCGCGGACACCTGGCGGCGGACCCGGGTCCAGCTGGTGGCCGACGCCCGGCACAAGACGGATCTGCTGCGCCGCAAGGGAATCGGTGAGGCGATGGGCGCGGTGTCCACCGCGGTGTCACTGGACGCGTCCGGGGACCGGATCAGCGTCGACAAGCTGACCGAGGGCGCGACCGACGCCACCGATCCGGCCGTCGGACCCGGGCTCACCCTGATCCCGACCAGCCTCGGCTGGCCGCACCTGACGGTGCTGCACGCGCCCGGCTGGCGCCCGGTGATCCACTACCCGGTGCACCGGCCGGAACTGCCCTCGCCCGCCTCCGTCGAGCTGCTCCAGCTCAGGATGGAGGCGCTGGCCAACCCGATGCGGATGCGGCTGTGCCGCAACATCGCCCGCTCCCCGTACACGACCGGGGAGCTCGCGGACACGAACGGCATCACCTCCCCCGAGGTCTCCCGCCACCTCACGGTGCTCAAGAAGGCCGGTCTGATCACGACCCGGCGGCGCGGCCGGTACGTCCTGCACCAGCTGGACCTGACGGTGGTGGCGCGGCTCGGCAGCGACTTCCTGGAGGGCATCCTGCGCTGAGCGCCACGCGGCAGCGGGTCAGCGGCCGCCGCCGCCGGCGCGCACCAGACCGGTCTCGTAGGCGAGGACGACGACCTGCACCCGGTCGCGCAGGCCGAGCTTGGTCAGGATGCGGCCGACGTGCGTCTTCACGGTGGCCTCGGAGAGCACCAGCCGCGCGGCGATCTCGCCGTTCGACAGTCCCTGCGCCACCAGCAGCATCACCTCGCGCTCCCGTTCGGTGAGCTTGGCGATGTCCTTGTGACGCGGCTCCGCCGTACCGCTCGGCAGCATCGGCGAGAAGCGGTCGAGCAGCCGGCGGGTGGTGGACGGGGCGACGACCGCGTCACCGCTGTGCACGGAACGGATCGCGGCGAGCAGTTCGCCCGGCGGCACGTCCTTGAGCATGAAGCCGCTGGCCCCGGCCTTCAGCCCGGAGAACGCGTACTCGTCGAGGTCGAAGGTCGTCAGGATGAGCACCTTGGGCGCGCCCGGCTCCGCGCAGATCCGGCGGGTGGCCTCGACGCCGTCCAGCCTCGGCATCCGCACGTCCATCAGCACCACGTCGACAGCGGTGGCCCGGAGGATCTCGATCGCCTCCGCGCCGTCGCCGGCCTCCGCGACGACCTCCATGTCCGGCTGCGCGGCCAGCACCATCCGGAAGCCGGTGCGCAGCAGCATCTGGTCGTCGACGAGCATCACGCGGATCGCCATGGGGGTCACTGTCTCCTGTTTCGTCCTGCGGTCGGTCCTCGGTCGGTCTCCCACGCGGGGGGGGCGTGGGGCGGGTCAGTTGGCCGGCTTGAGCGGCAGCAGCGCGCTGATCCGGAATCCGCCGCCGGGGCGCGGTCCGGCGTCCAGCGTGCCGCCGACCATGCCGACCCGCTCGCGCATGCCGATCATCCCGTGGCCCGCGCCGTCGGCCCCGCCGTCCTCGTACAGCTCGTGCGCGGCCCCCCGGCCGTCGTCCTCCACCAGCAGGCCGAGCCCGTCGTCGAAGTAGACCAGCCGCACGCTGGCCCCGGCGTTCGGACCGCCGTGCTTGCGGGTGTTGGTCAGCGCCTCCTGCACGATGCGGTACGCGGTCAGCTCGACGCCGCTGGGCAGCGGGCGCGGGGTGCCCTCGATCTTGAAGTCGACGGCCAGACCGGACTGGACGACCTGGTCGACCAGGTCCTCGATCTGCTGGACGTCGGGCTGCGGGACGTACTCCCCGCTCTCCGGCACGTCACCGGTGCGCAGCACGCCGAGCAGCCGCCGCATCTCCGCGAGTGCCTGCCTGCCGGTGCTGGAGATGGTCTCCAGCGCCTGCCGGGCCTGGTCGGGTGCCGTGTCCATCACATAGGCGGCGCCGTCGGCCTGCACCACCATCACCGAGACGTTGTGCGCGACGACGTCGTGGAGCTCGCGGGCGATACGGGCCCGCTCGGCGGCCACCGCGACCTTCGACTGCGCCTCGCGCTCCCGCTCCAGCCGGGCGGCGCGCTCCTCCAGCTGGTCGAAGTAGGCCCGCCGGGTCCGCATCGAGTCACCCAGCACCCAGGCCAGCACGAACGGCACCGTCATCACGATGACGATGAACAGCTTCTGCGCCCAGCTGCCCGGATCCTGGTTCGGCCAGCGGAGCTGGGAGAGCCCCGCCGCACAGAGACTGCACGTCAGCGCGAGCCGGGAGGCCCAGCGCTCGCCGACCGTGGCCACCGTGAACGTGATCACCAGCATGGCGAAGTTCGCCGTGGTCGGTCTGACCCCGAAGATCAGCTGGGCGACGCCCATCGCGATCGCGAGCAGCAGCATCTTCTCCGGCGCGCGGCGGCGCAGTGCGACGACGACGCTGAGACCGACGACGACCGGCACCACGGCGAAGCGTTCACCGCCTCCGCGCCCGGCGCCGCCCGCCACAATGGTCATGCCGGAGAGCCCGAGAAGGAAGACAGCCCAGAAGCCGTCGACGCCCGTCGGGTGTCTGCGGATGAAATCGTAGAGGCGCTGCACGTAACCCAGCGTAGGGACAGCCGACAGGTGGGTGGGTCAGCCAAAGGGCCGATCCGGGTCCGGAGACCGTACTCCCCAAGGTGGAGACTTGGATATGTGACGGATGAGTGGCGCGGGTGGCAGGAGGCGGCCGAGACCGCTTTGTACGGGGACGGGGGGTTCTACCGGAGCCCCGAAGGGCCGGCGGGTCATTTCCGTACCTCGGTGCACGCTTCCGCGCTGTTCGCCTCGGCCGTCGCCCGGCTGCTGCTCAGGACGGCGGACGAGCTCGGGACCGGTTCGGTGGACCTGGTGGACCTGGGGGCGGGGCGCGGAGAGCTGTTGACGGGGGTGCTGGCCGCGCTCCCGGAGCAGGGCGGCGGGGACCTCACGGTACGGGCCTACGCCGTGGAGCTGGCCGCGCGCCCCGACGGTCTGGACCCTCGGGTGGAGTGGCGCGCCGAGCCCCCGCGGGGCGTGCGCGGGCTGCTGTTCGCCAACGAGTGGCTGGACAACGTGGTGACGCCGGTGGCCGAGACCGATCGGGACGGCGTCCGCCGCTACGTCCTGGTCCGCCCCTCGGACGGTACGGAGCGGCTGGGCGATCCGGTGAGCGGGGCCGACGCCCGGTGGCTGGAGGACTGGTGGCCGCCGGCCGGACCGGGCAGCCGGGCGGAGATCGGCCGCCCGCGCGACGAGGCGTGGGCGCGTGCGGTGGCCACCGTGAGCGCCGGGCTCGCGGTGGCGGTGGACTACAGCCACGTACGGGAGGCCCGGCCGCGCCTCGGCACGCTGACCGGCTTCCGGGCGGGGCGCGAGGTGCGACCGGTGCCGGACGGCAGCTGCGACCTCACCTCGCACGTGGCGCTGGACGCGTGCGCGGCGGCGGGCGGCCGGGGCGCGGAGATCCGCACCCAGCGCGAGGCGCTGCGGGAGCTGGGCATCAGCGGTGAACGCCCGCCGCTGTCCCTGGCGTCGAGCGACCCGGCCGGCTACGTGCGCGCGCTGGCCGCCGCGGGCGAGGCGGCGGAGCTGACGGCACGGGGCGGCCTGGGCGACTTCGGCTGGCTGACGCAACGGGTGCGGCCGGACCCGGGCACACCCAGCCCCGCCGGCGGTTGAGGCGCGGGGCCCGGGGGCAGCGCCCCCGGGAGGCCGGCCCGCAGGCAATACTGGCCCCATGACGGAGACGACAGTCGGCATCGGCGGCGCGGCGGAAAGCACCGACATGGTGCTCAACATCGGCCCGCAGCACCCCTCCACGCACGGCGTGCTCCGACTGCGGATCGTCCTGGACGGCGAACGCATCCAGCACGCGGAACCGGTCATCGGCTACATGCACCGGGGCGCGGAGAAGCTCTTCGAGGCCCGTGACTACCGGCAGATCGTGATGCTCGCCAACCGCCACGACTGGCTGTCGGCGTTCTCCAACGAGCTGGGCGTCGTGATGGCCGTCGAGCGGATGCTCGGCATGGAGGTCCCGGAGCGCGCGGTCTGGACCCGCACCCTGCTGGCCGAGCTGAACCGGGTCCTCAACCACCTGATGTTCCTCGGCTCCTACCCGCTCGAACTCGGCGGGATCACCCCGGTGTTCTACGCGTTCCGGGAGCGCGAGGAGCTCCAGGCCGTGATGGAGGAGGTCTCCGGCGGCCGGATGCACTACATGTTCAACCGGGTCGGCGGCCTCAAGGAGGACCTCCCGGCGGGCTGGCTCGGCCGGGCCAGGGACGCGATCGCCTCCGTCAGGTCCCGGATGGACGTCTACGACAAACTGGTGCTCGGCAACGAGATCTTCCGGGGCCGTACCCGTGGGGTCGGCGTGCTGTCGGCCGGGGCGGTGCACGCGTACGGGGTGTCCGGGCCGATCGCCCGCGCCTCCGGCGTCGATTTCGATCTGCGGCGGGACGAGCCGTATCTCGCGTACGGGGAGCTCCAGGACACCCTGAAGGTCGTCACCCGCACCGAGGGCGACTGCCTGGCCCGGTTCGAATGTCTGCTGGACCAGACGCACAACGCCCTGGACCTGGCGGACGCCTGCCTGGACCGGATGGCGGACCTGGCACCCGGCCCGATCAACCAGCGGCTGCCCAAGGTGCTCAAGGCCCCCGAGGGCCACACCTACGCCTGGACCGAGAACCCGCTCGGCGTCAACGGCTACTACCTGGTGTCCAAGGGCGAGAAGACCCCGTACCGGCTGAAGCTCCGCTCGGCGTCGTTCAACAACATCCAGGCGCTCACCGAGCTGCTGCCCGGCACGCTCGTCGCCGACATGGTGGCGATTCTCGGTTCGCTGTTCTTCGTCGTCGGGGACATCGACAAGTAGCCCGGCCCGCGCGGCGGGAGGCCTGCCCCCGCCGCTACGAGATCGCGCTGCGCAGCTCCGCCACGTCCAGCTGCTCGGTCTCGTCGTGCGCGGTCAGGTCGATGACCTTGCCGACGGCCCGGTTCTCGGCCGCGCCGGTGCGGTGCGCGGCGAGCGCCTCCTCACCCACCACGTCGGCGAGGTCCTCGTTCTGCACGGACTCGATCGCGGCGTGCGCCTTCTGCGTACCGAAGAAGTCGAAGCTGCCCTGCGGGACGAGGTGACGGCGGGCCGCCGCGTACGGGACGACCGCGGCGGCGGCCGGGACGGCACGCCGCTCCGGCAGCACCTGGGACGGCGGTCGCTGGGACGGCGTCGGCTGGGACGGCAGTGCCTGGGGCGCCGGTTCCTGCGGCGCCAGCGCCTGGGACGGCCGGGGCGGTACGGGCAGGGCGGCCGCGGGGCGGCGGTGCTGCTCGTCGTCCGTCGGGGCGCCGGTGAGCGCGTGCCTGCCCTGCCGCGCCTCCGCCTCCCGGGCGCGCTCCGCGGCGCGCCGGGCCTCTTGGAGCGCGCGGTTGCGGGAGAGGTCCTCCAGCGCCTGGGCGGCGCGGAGATAGCCGGCCGGGGTCGGGGTGCTGCGCGCGGCGGGCAGTTCGCGGGGCGGCGGCGCGGCCGCCTCCAGGGCGAGCTGCCGACGGCTCTCCAGCACGCTGGCGCGCTCGGTCTCGGCGTTGGCGTACCGGCGCAGCAGCGCGGCGTGCTCGCCCCGGAGCCCGGCCAGCTCGACGCGCTTGCGGCGCAGCTTCGTCTCCAGCCGGGCGCGCAGCTCGCGCGACTCGTCGAGGTCGGCCTCGATCTCCGCGATGCGTTCCTCTGCCCGCCACTCGTCGCCCGCGCGGGCGCGCGTCAGCTCGGCGACGCGGCGGCCCGCCTCCCGGTCCCAGCTGCGCATCAGATACGCGCCGGTGAGGGCGGCGGCCGCGCAGGCGGCGACCAGGGCGCGCAGGACCAGGGGCTCGGCGAGCAGCCAGGCTCCCGCGGCACAGAGGACCGAGGCTCCGGCCACGACCGAAGGCGGAAGGATTCTGTGCAGAGGTGGCGAATGACGATGGCGTCCACGTGGCATGGCCTGAAATTTACCGTGCATACGGCCTGCTTGGGGGGCCGCCCGGCAATCTGTTCCCCGCCGGTTACCTGACGGCCCCCGAAACACCCTCCCGGGGCTCGCCTACTTCTTGATCAGACCTTTGGACTGGAGGTATTCCTTGGCCGCGTCCTCGGGCTTGGCGCGCTCCGCGTCGACCTTGCGGTTCAGTTCCGCCAGGTCCTCTGTGGTGAGTGCGTCGGTGAGCTTGCCGAGCGCGCCGGCGATGTCCGCGCCGCCCGCGTCCTTGGCATTGACGACCGGAAGTACGTTGTCCGCGTTCTGCAGCTTCTTGTCGTCCTCCAGGAAAACCAGGCCGTAGCTGTCCAGCACCGCGTCCGTGGTGGTGGACAGGACCAGCTGGTCCTTGCCGTCCTTGACCGCCTGCTTGGACTGCGGGGTGCCCACTCCCTTGGGGTCGATGCCGGTCACATCGATGCCGTACGTCTTCTTCAGACCGGGTGCGCAGAACGCCCGCACCTCGCACTCGTCACCGGCCGCGATCTTCACCTCGACCTTGGAGGCGCCGAGATCGGAAAGGGTCTTCAGCTTGTTCTTCGCGGCGAATTCCTTGGTGACCGCGAAGGCGTTCTGGTCGACCGCCTTGCCGGGCGGCAGCACCTTGAGTCCGCGCGGGGTCGCGAGCTTCTCCAGGGCGGCGACGGTGGCGTCGGTGTCACCGGAGGCGAGGGGCTTCTCCTCGGCCGCCTTCGCCCCGTTCACCTTGGCGTTGAGGAATTCGGTGATGGTCGCCGCGTATTCGGGTACGACGTCGATCTCGCCCTTCTCCAGGGAGGGTTCGTACAGTTCGCGGTTCTTCACCGTGGTGACCGAGGTGCTGTATCCGGCGTCGGCCAGGATCTGCGCGTACAGCTCCGCGAGCACCTTGGACTCGGTGAAGGCGGCGGCGCCGATGACGAGCGAGCCCTTCTTCCCGGAGCCGTCGCCACCGGCCGGGGCACCCTTGTCCTTCTCCAGGCTGTCACCGCCGCAGGCGGCGAGCGAGCCCGCCAGCGCGACCATGCCGATGACCGCGCCGACTATGCGCGAGGTCTTGCTCATGTTGGTTCTCCGTCCACGGCAACAGGGCCATATGCGATATGCGGTGTATGCGGTACGTGCGGTACGTGCGGTTTGCGAGGGGGTTACGGGAGCGGGCCGGGCTCACGCCGTCCGGCGGCGGCGCAGCGGTGACAGCAGCCGGTCGAGGGCGACCAGCACCGCCTCCACCAGCAGGGCGAGCACGGCGACCAACAGGGCCCCCGCGACCACCTGCGGGGTGTTGTACGTGTTGAAACCGGCGGTGATGATCCGGCCGAGGCCGCCCTGACCGACCATCGCGGCGATCGTCGCCGTGGCCACCACCTGGACGGCGGCCGAACGCAGCCCGGTCATGATCATCGGGTAGGCCAGCGGGAGCTCGACGCGGACGAAGAGCTGGCCGCCCGACATGCCCATCCCGCGCGCGGCCTCCGCCACCGAACGGTCCACCCCGGTCATCCCGACGTAGGCGTTGGTCAGCAGCGGCGGCACGGCGAACAGCACCAGGGCGATGACGGTCGGCACGTATCCGCTGTTGCGCAGCGGCGAGACCATGAAGAGCGCCAGCACCGCGAAGACCGGGACCGCCCGGCCGACGTTGGAGATGTTGACGGCCAGCGCGCCGCCCTTCCCGATGTGCCCGAGGTACAGCGCGACGGGCAGCGCTATGGCGCAGGCCAGGGCGAGCGCCACGCCGCTGACGTACAGGTGCTCACCGAGCCGGTGGCTCACCCCGCTCTCCCCCGACCAGTTGGCGCCGGTGGTGAGCCAGGTCCAGGCCTCGCCGAGAACTCCCATGGGTCAGACCGCCTTCGCCGTACCGGCCGCGTCCACGGCTCCGCGGGATTTCGATATGCGCGTCCACGGCGTCAGCAGCCGCTGCACGCAGAGCAGCAGCAGGTCCGCGACGACCGCGAGCAGTACGCAGAGCACGGAGGCGGCCAGCACCTGGGCCTTGAAGAAGCTCGGCAGCGCGTCGTCGATGAGGTTGCCGAGACCGCCGCGGCCGACGATCGAACCGATGGTCGTCAGCGCGATCGTGGAGACCGTGGCTATGCGTATCCCGGCCATCAGCGCGGGCATCGCGAGCGGCAGCTCCACCTCCCACAGCAGCCGGGCGGGCCCGTAACCCATGCCGCGGGCGGCCTCCTTCGCCTCCTCGGGGACCGCTTCCAGGCCCGCCAGGATGTTGCGCACGAGAATGGTCAGCGAATACAGCACCAGCCCGGTGACGACCAGCGCCGCGGAGAGCCCGAAGAGCGGCAGCAGCAGCGAGAACATCGCGAGCGACGGCACGGTGTAGAGCACCGTGGTCAGCCCGAGCACCGGTCCGGCGAAGCGCCGGCTGCGGCGGGCGAGCAGGGCCAGCGGGAATGCCACGGCGACCCCGATCGCCACCGAGACCGCGGTGATCCAGATGTGCTGGACCGTGGCATCGGTCAACTCCTGGCTGCGGGAACGGAGATACTCCCCGCAGATCCAGTCGTTCGTCACCAGGCAGTTCTGTGCGGCCATCTTGTCCCCCACCTCCCGATCGCCCACTCGTACTGATGTCCGGCGAGCCTATCCTCGACCACTGACAATCACGGAAGCCGTTGTATTCCAGCAACATGTCCTTCACAAAACACGCGCCACAATGGGGAACCATGATCCGTTTCGAGCACGTCACCAAGCGGTATGCGGACGGCACGACCGCCGTCGACGACCTTTCCTTCGAGGTCGCCGAGGGTGAACTCGTCACGCTCGTCGGGCCATCGGGGTGCGGCAAGACGACCACCATGAAGATGGTGAACCGGCTGATCGAACCGACCGAGGGCCGGATATTCCTCGACGGGGACGACATATCGGCCATCGACCCCGTCCAACTGAGGCGCCGTATCGGCTACGTGATCCAGCAGGTCGGGCTGTTCCCGCACCGGACGGTCCTCGAAAACACCGCTACCGTGCCCCATCTCCTGGGCTGGAAACGCGGAAAGGGACGCGAACGCGCCGCGGAACTCCTCGACCTGGTCGGACTCGATCCTTCCGTTTATGGTGACCGATATCCGGAACAGCTGTCCGGCGGTCAGCGCCAACGCGTGGGCGTGGCAAGGGCGCTGGCGGCGGACCCGCCGGTACTGCTGATGGATGAGCCTTTCGGCGCGGTCGACCCGGTCGTCCGGGAACGGCTGCAGAACGAATTCCTCAAGCTCCAGGCGCAGGTCCGCAAAACGGTGCTGTTCGTCACGCACGACATCGAGGAGGCGGTCCGCCTCGGGGACCGTATCGCCGTCTACGGGCAGGGCTCGATCGAGCAGTTCGACACACCGGCCACCGTGCTCGGCGCCCCCGCCACCGGATATGTCGCGGACTTCGTCGGCGCCGACCGGGGGCTCAAGCGGCTCTCCGTCACCCCCATCGAGGAGAGCGACCTCGACCAGCCGCCGGTCGTCCACCTCGACGACACGCTGGCCACGGCGACCGAACGGCTGCGCGCGGAGGGCGCGCGCTGGGCCGTCGTCCTGGACGGCGACGACCATCTGCACGGCTGGATCCCGGCCGGCGACGCGCTCACCGCCACCGGGGGCACGATCCGCGAGCACGCCCGCCGGATGGAGGCATGGCTGCCCGTCGGCGCCCCGCTCAAGCAGGCGTTCGCCACCATGCTCCAGCACGACGCCGGCTGGATCGCGGTCATCGACGAGGACAGCGCGGGCCGGTTCCTCGGCGTGCTCACCCCGGCCCGCCTCCACGAGGCGCTGCGCCGCTCGATCGACGCGGACGACCGGGCCGTGCCGCGCGCGGAGGTGGCCGTGGAGAGCGTCGCGAGCGTCTCGGGCGGGGCGGGCGGGGCGGGCGCGGGCTCCTGAGGGTGCGGCGCCGGTTCAGTTCTCGCTGAGCCGGCTGCTCATCCACTCCAGCGCGGCCGGGATCTCCCGGCGCCAGGTGTTGAAGTTGTGCCCGCCGCTGCCGAGCACGATCGAGGAGGCCTGCGCCGGCGATTTCACCTTGGCCAGGAACTTCTTCGTGTCGGCGTAGTTGTCCTCGCCGTGGCGGGAGGACGTCACCAGGAAGGACGAGTCGGGCATCGGCCGGTGGTCCAGGGTCCACAGCAGGTCGGCGTGGTCCCGGGCCCCCTGGTCGCCGTGGAAGAGGTTGCCGGTCGTCGGGTCCTCCGCCGCCTTGTAGTACGCGGAGAGCCCCGCGCTCGCCGTGAACCGGTCCGGGTGGTGCAGCCCGATCTTCAGCGCGCAGTAGCCGCCGGTCGAGTTGCCGATGATGCCCCAGTTGCGGGCCCGGCTGCCCACCCGGTAGGCGGCCGAGACCGCGCGCGGCAGATCCCGCGCGAAGAACGTCTCGGTCTGCGGGCCGCCCTTTATGTCCACGCACTCGGTGTCCCGGGGCGGTGCGACCGTCGGCCGCAGCATCACCAGGATCATCGGCTGCGACCGCCCGGCCTTCACCTGATCGAGTGCCGTACGCGGGTAGCGGAGCCCCTTGAGGAGGTTCTCCGAAGTGCCCGGGTAGCCCGTGAGCACCACCACCGCGGGGAACTTGCGCCGGGCGTACGCCTCCTGGAAGTACTCCGGCGGCAGATACACGTACGCCGAGCTCTCGATCCCGGAGTGCCGCCCCGCGATCACCACCTTGTCGATCCGGCCGCCCCTGGTGGCCAGCGAACCGCCCGGCACGTCGGGCCGCTGCGTGCCCACCCGGACGATGTTCTTCGCGGCCAGGGTCCCGGCGGCGTGGTCGGTCACCACGCCCAGGTCCTGCTTCTGGCCGAACAGGTCCGCCCAGGAGCCGTAGAAGAGGAACGAGTTGTTGGCCATCAGGCCGACCGAGGCGAAGACCGCCACCTGGGTCGCCAGGAGCAGGCCGACCCTGCCGAACACCATGGGGACACTGCGCCGGGCGAACCTCGGCCAGAGCCAGATCGTGGCGGCGAACAGCACGACGGCCAGTGCGATCGCCAGGATCAGCACTGCCTTGCCGGTAAGGCCCATGACGATTGAACTTTCTGTCTGGAAATTTCCCGGATACGGGTGAACCCTCCACCCGGAAGGCTCGTCCTAGAGGTCGCACAGCGTCCGCCGGGCTCCGGCCGGCGTACTCCACACATCTCTCGCGGAACCATGGGAAGCGATGTCTGTCACGCTAGATGGGGATAAATCGGGATCGGTTCCGAATAGCGCACGCAAGTTCGTGCGCGGACCGCGACCAGAGACCGTACCGGTGCTCGTCGGCACCGCCTGCACCGTAGTCGGCCTGATCGACGTCGCCGCCGGGGTCTTCCCCCGCTTCCGCCACAGCCGGATGCACACCCTCGCGGAAGTACTGCCCGGCGCCCTCGGCCCCTTCGCCGCCGCGCTCTCACTGAGCGCGGGCGTCCTGCTGCTGCTCCTGGCCCACGGCCTCAAGCGGCACAAACGACGGGCCTGGCGGGCGGCCGTGGTGCTGCTCCCGGCCGGTGCGCTGTCCCAGTTCGTGTACCGGCACTCGGTGCTGGGCGCGGTCGTCTCCCTGACGCTCTGCTATCTGCTGGTACGCCACCGGAGTGAGTTCGCGGCGCTCCCCGACCCGCGCAGCCGCTGGCGGGCCCTGGCCAACTTCGTCCTGCTCGGCGCGGGTTCGCTCGGCCTCGGCCTGGTCATCGTCAGCGTCCACCCCGGCCGGCTGGTCGGCAACCCCAGCATCGCCGACCGGCTCCAGCACGTGCTGTACGGCCTGTTCGGCTTCGAGGGCCCGGTCGAGTACGCCGGAGTCACCTCCTGGACCGTGGGCTACTCGCTCGGCGCGCTCGGCCTGCTGACCGCCGTCACCACCATCTACCTCGCGTTCCGCCCCGAACACCCCGCCGCCCGCCTCACCGAGGACGACGAGGCCCGGCTGCGCGCACTGCTGGAGCGGCACGGCCGCCGCGACTCGCTCGGCCACTTCGCGCTCCGCCGCGACAAGGCCGTGGTGTTCTCCCCCAGCGGCAAGGCCGCCGTCTGCTACCGCGTGGTCTCCGGGGTGATGCTGGCCAGCGGCGACCCGATCGGCGACGTGGAGGCCTGGCCGGGCGCCATCGAACGGTTCATGGACGAGGCCAGGGCCCACTCCTGGACCCCCGCCGTGATGGGCTGCGGCGAGACCGGCGGCGAGGTCTGGACCCGCGAGACCGGACTGGCCGCCCTCGAACTCGGGGACGAGGCGGTGGTGGATGTCGCGGATTTCTCCCTCGCCGGACGGGCGATGCGCAACGTCCGCCAGATGGTGAAGCGCATCGAGCGCGGCGGCTACGAGACCCGGGTCCGGCGCGTGGCTGACATCGGTGAGGCCGAGCTCGCCCGCATCCGGCGGGCCGCCGCCGACTGGCGCGGCACCGACAACGAGCGCGGCTTCTCCATGGCGCTGGGCCGGATCGGTGACGGCGCCGACGGGGACTGCTTCATCGCGACCGCCCACAAGCCCGACGAACAGAGCACCGAATCCCCGTACGGCGACCTGAAGGCGGTGCTCCACTTCGTCCCCTGGGGCACCGACGGCATGTCCCTGGACCTCATGCGCCGCGACCGCGCCGCGGACCCGGGGATGAACGAGCTGCTGATCGTCGCCTCCCTCCAGGCCGCGCCCCGGCTCGGCATCACCCGCGTCTCGCTGAACTTCGCGATGTTCCGCTCCGCGCTGGCCCGCGGCGAGAAGCTGGGCGCCGGACCGGTGCTGCGCGTCTGGCGCGGCCTGCTGATCTTCCTGTCGCGCTGGTTCCAGATCGAGTCGCTGTACAAGTTCAACGCCAAGTTCCGGCCCCGCTGGGAACCCCGGTTCGTGGTCTACCGCACCGCCCGCGACCTGCCCCGGATCTCGCTGGCCGCGATGCAGGCCGAGGGCTTCGTCAGCTTCGCGCTGCCCCGCCCACTGGCCCGCCGGCTCCCCTCGGGCGGACGGCGGCCCTGCGCGCACACCCGGCCCTCCGCACCGGAGCAGGGCGTCCACGCGGCGTGAGCGGTCCCGGCACGGCCTAGGCTGGTCGTATGAGTACGTTGCGTGGACGAGGCACGGTCCAGGGCCTGCCGGAGTGGGACCGCTGCGCGGTCATGGGTGTCGTCAATGTGACCCCCGACTCCTTCTCCGACGGGGGCCGCTGGTTCGACACCACGACGGCCGTCAAGCACGGCCTCGACCTGGTCGGCGAGGGCGCCGACCTGGTCGACGTCGGCGGTGAGTCGACCCGCCCCGGAGCCAGCCGGGTGGACGAGTCCGAGGAGCTGCGCCGGGTGGTCCCGGTGGTCCGCGGGCTCGTCGCCGAAGGGGTCACGGTCTCCGTGGACACCATGCGGGCCCGGGTCGCGGAGCAGGCCGTCGAGGCGGGCGCGGTCCTCGTCAACGACGTGAGCGGCGGGCTCGCGGACCCGGACATGGTCCCGGTCGTCGCCGCCGCCGGGGTGCCCTTCGTCGTCATGCACTGGCGCGGCTTCAGCGAGACGATGAACAGCCGCGCGGTGTACGGGGACGTCGTCGCGGAGGTCGTCGCGGAGCTGCGGACCCGGATGGACGCCGTGGTCTCCGGTGGCGTCGCCCCCGAACGCATCGTGATCGACCCGGGCCTCGGCTTCGCCAAGGACGCCGGCCACGACCTCTCGCTCATCGCCCGGCTGGACGCCCTGCACGCACTGGGCCGTCCGCTGCTGGTCGCCGCCTCCCGGAAGCGGTTCCTGGGCCATGTGCTGGCCGGTCCCGGCGCCGCCCCGCCGCCCGCCCGCGAACGCGACGCGGCCACCGCCGCGATCTCCGCGCTCGCCGCCCGCGCCGGCGCCTGGGCCGTCCGGGTCCACGAGGTACGGGCCACCGCCGACGCCGTACGCGTCGCCCGCGCCGTCGAGGGAGCCGCGTGAACGAGTCGCGGGACGAGCACGCGGACGCGGCCGCCGACATCGAGGCGGTCGAGCTGGCCAACACCGCCTTCTACGAGGCGATGGAGCGCGGCGACCTCGACGAGCTCACCGGGCTCTGGCTGCCCGGCGACGACCTCACCGTCTCCTGCGTCCACCCGGGCTGGCCGGTGCTCACCGGCCGGGGCGAGGTGCTGCGCAGCTACGCGCTGATCATGGCGAACACCGAGTACATCCAGTTCTTCCTGACCGACGTCGGGGTGTCCATGACGGGCGACACCGCCCTGGTCACCTGCACGGAGAACATCCTCAGCGGCGGACCCGCGGAGGAGGGCAGCTCACTGGGGCCGCTGGTGGGCCAGCTGGTGGTCGCCACCAATGTGTTCCGGCGCACTCCGGACGGCTGGAAGCTCTGGTCCCACCACGGCTCGCCCGTACTGGCCGAAACCGGTGAGGAAGAGGACGAAGAGTCCCCCTCCTGAATGGGTACAAGCCCGGTGGAGGACCGAACAGCGACTCCCCGGGATTGGAATCGGGCACATCGGGGTATCTGCGGCTACCCGGCCCTGTGCGGTCCGCCGCGGGCCCCACAGGCGAGTGCTGTCGGTGCCCGCAGGTAGATTCCAATGAGGGCAGGACGCCGCCCGCACGCGGCCCGTGCCCTCTACGACCAACAACATCAGGAGTGATTCGCGTGGATCGTGTCGCGCTGCGCGGCCTCAAGGCCCGTGGGCACCATGGCGTCTTTCCCCGGGAACGGGAAGAGGGACAGACGTTCATCGTGGACCTGGTGCTCGGCCTCGACACCCGCCCCGCGGCAGCCGCCGACGACCTGACGAAGACCGTGCACTACGGCGTGGTCGCGGAAGAGGTCGTCGACGTCGTCAAGGGCGAACCGGTCGATCTGATCGAGACGCTCGCGGAGCGCATCGCCCAGCAGTGCCTCAAGCACGAAGGCATCGAGGAGGTGGAGGTCGTGGTGCACAAGCCGGATGCGCCCATCACCGTCCCCTTCGACGACGTCACCATCACCATCACCCGGAGCCGAGCATGACTGCATTTTCTACCGAGGGGCAGAGCGACCCGACCGTACAGCCGGTTCCCGCCTCCGTGGTCGAACAGGTGGACGCCGCGGACATCACCCTCTCCAACCCCAAACGCGCCGTGATCTCCCTGGGCTCCAACCTCGGAAACCGCCTGGAGACCCTTCAGGGCGCCATCGACGCCCTGGAGGACACCCCCGGCCTCCGGGTCAAGGCGGTCTCCCCGGTGTACGAGACGGAGCCCTGGGGCGTCGACCCCGGCTCCCAGCCGTCGTACTTCAACGCGGTCGTCGTCGTGAAGACCACGCTGCCCCCGTCCTCCCTCCTGGAGCGCGGCCAGGCCATCGAGGAGGCCTTCGACCGGGTCCGCGAGGAGCGCTGGGGCCCGCGCACGATCGACGTCGACATCGTGGCGTACGCCGATGTGGTCTCCGACGACCCGGCGCTCACCCTCCCGCACCCGCGGGCCCGCGAGCGCGCCTTCGTCCTGGCCCCCTGGCACGACGTGGACCCGGCGGCCCAGCTGCCCGGCGTCGGCCCGGTCGCCGATCTGCTGGCCGGGGTCGGCCGCGGCAGCGTCATGCCCCGGGCCGACCTGGAACTCCGGCTGCCCGAGTAGTCGTTAGGCTCTGAGGAACAGCAGGAAGATCACGGCGGCACAGATCACAGGCGGCGAAGGGCGGCTCACCCGGTGAAGCAACTACGGCTCGGAGTACTGGCGGGCCTCTTCGCCGCAGCCGGGGTGCTGTCCTGGGGCGGCGCCCGCCTCTGGGACGCCCTCGGCACCCTGCCCAGCGTCCCGCTGGCCGCCCCCATCGTGCTCGCGGTGATCGCCGTCGTCCTGCTGGCGACGGCGCTCTCCATCCGCGCCCGGCTGCGCGCCCAGCGCGAGCGCCGGCCGGGCGCGAAGGGCGTCGAGCCCCTGATGGCGGCCCGCGCCGTGGTCTTCGGCCAGGCCAGCGCCCTGGTCGTCGCCCTGGTCGCCGGGATGTACGGCGGCGTCGGCGTCTTCCTGCTGGGCTCCCTGGACATGCCGGCCCGCCGCGACCAGGCGATCTACGCCGGCTTCGCGGTCCTGGCCGGAATCGCGGTGATAGCGGCCGCCCTCTTCCTGGAACGCGTCTGCAAGCTCCCGGACGACGAGGACGACAACAAGAACGCGGCGGGGGCGTAACCGCCCACCCCGCTCCCAGGACCCTCAGCCGGTCAGCGGGCCATGATCAGGCTCATGGCCTCGGCCCGCGTCGCGGGGTCACGGAGCTGTCCGCGCACCGCGGAGGTCAGCGTCTTCGCACCGGGCTTGCGGATACCGCGCATCGACATGCACATGTGCTCGCACTCGACGACGACGATGACGCCGCGCGGCTCCAGGATCGTCATCAGTGACTCGGCGATCTGCGTGGTCAGCCGCTCCTGGACCTGCGGACGCCGGGCGTAGACGTCCACCAGCCGGGCCAGCTTCGACAGGCCGGTGATCTTGCCGCTGGTCGCCGGGATGTACCCGACGTGCGCCACCCCGTGGAACGGCACCAGATGGTGTTCACAGGTACTGAAGACCTCGATGTCCTTGACCAGCACCATCTCGTCGTGGCCGAGGTCGAAGGTGGTCGTGAGGACGTCCTCGGGCTGCTGGTACAGGCCCGCGAATATCTCCTTGTACGCCCGCGCCACCCGCCCCGGGGTCTCCCGCAGGCCTTCCCGGTCCGGGTCCTCGCCCACGGCGAAGAGGAGCTCGCGTACGGCCGCCGCCGCCCGCTTCTCGTCGAACTCACCGATCGGATCCTGGCCGTCCAGCGTCACCGGGTCGGTCATCTGTGCCTCGTTCCTCTGAGCTGTCAGCTGCGTGGACATTCGCGCAGATATACGAAAGCCGCGCCCCCACAGGCTAAAACCTGGAGGACGCGGCTTCCATTCCGGGCCCGTGCGAACCCCTGTGACGGGGGTCGCACGGGGCCGGTATCTAGCTCTCGGGACGATCCTCGGGGATCGACTCGGTGGCCGGGGCGATGTCCGCGACCGGGGAGCCGTTCGCCGTGGTGGCGCCGTTGGTGAGGGCGAGTTCCTTCGGAGAGAGGACCGGCGGCCGGGTGGACGGCGTGCGCCGGGCGGACCCGGTCCACGCCGGACGGGCCGGACGCTTGACGATCGGAGCGAAGATCTCGGCGATCTCCGCCTTGCCGAGGGTCTCCTTCTCAAGGAGCTGGAGAACCAGTGCGTCCAGAACGTCTCGGTTCTCGACCAGGATCTCCCACGCGTCGTTGTGCGCGGTCTCGATGAGCTTCTTGACCTCTTCGTCGACCAGCGCGGCGACCTCTTCCGAGTAGTCGCGCTGGTGGCCCATCTCGCGGCCCACGAAGGGTTCGGTGTTGTCGCCGCCGAACTTGATCGCGCCGAGCCGCTCCGTCATGCCGTACTGCGTGACCATCGCGCGGGCCGTTGCGGTGGCCTTCTCGATGTCGTTCGCAGCGCCGGTGGTCGGATCGTGGAAGACCAGCTCCTCGGCCGCGCGCCCGCCCAGCATGTAAGCCAGCTGGTCGAGCATCTCGTTGCGCGTCGTGGAGTACTTGTCCTCCTCCGGGAGCACCATCGTGTAACCGAGGGCGCGGCCGCGGGAGAGGATCGTGATCTTGTGGACCGGGTCCGACTGAGGTGAGGCCGCCGCGACCAGGGCGTGTCCGCCCTCGTGGTACGCGGTGATCTTCTTCTCCTTCTCGGACATGATCCGGGTCCGCTTCTGCGGGCCCGCCACGACGCGGTCGATGGCCTCGTCGAGCATGTTGTTGTCGATGAGCTTCTGGTTGCTGCGCGCCGTGAGGAGCGCGGCTTCGTTCAGCACGTTCGACAGGTCGGCACCGGTGAAGCCGGGCGTACGACGGGCAACGGCGCCGAGATCGACGTCCGGTGCGACCGGCTTGCCCTTCTGGTGGACCTTGAGGATCTCCAGCCGGCCGATCATGTCCGGCCGGTCGACCGCGATCTGCCGGTCGAAGCGGCCCGGACGCAGCAGCGCCGGGTCGAGGATGTCCGGCCGGTTCGTGGCGGCGATCAGGATGACGCCGCCCTTCACGTCGAAGCCGTCCATCTCGACGAGCAGCTGGTTCAGCGTCTGCTCGCGCTCGTCGTGACCGCCGCCCATACCGGCACCGCGGTGCCGGCCGACCGCGTCGATCTCGTCGACGAAGACGATCGCCGGGGCGTTCGCCTTGGCCTGCTCGAAGAGATCGCGCACCCGGGAGGCACCGACACCGACGAACATCTCGACGAAGTCGGAACCGGAGATCGAGTAGAACGGGACGCCCGCCTCGCCGGCGACGGCGCGTGCGAGCAGCGTCTTACCCGTACCGGGAGGCCCGTACAGCAGGACACCCTTGGGGATCTTGGCGCCGACGGCCTGGAACTTCGCCGGCTCCTGGAGGAACTCCTTGATCTCGTAGAGCTCCTCGACCGCCTCGTCCGAGCCCGCCACATCGGCGAACGTCGTCTTGGGGGTGTCCTTGGTGATCAGCTTGGCCTTGGACTTGCCGAACTGCATGACCTTGGAGCCGCCACCCTGCATCTGGTTCATCAGAAACAGGAAGACGACCACGATGAGAACGAAGGGCAGCAGCGAGAAGAGGATCGAGACGAACGGGGACTGCTTCGACGGCGAGACGGTGTAACCCTTCTCGATGTCACCGCTCTCGAACTTCTTCTGCAGCGTGTTGGCCAGCTCGACGCCCTGGTCGCCGATGTAGCTCGCCTGGAACTTGCTGCCGGACTCGCCAGAGAGTTTCTGGCCGTCCTTCATCTCGATCTTGAGGATTTGATCGTCACCGGTGGTGAGCTTGGCCTGCTCCACCTGGTTCTTACTGATCGCCTGGATCACCTTGCCGGTGTCCACCGTCTTGTAGCCGCCGGACGAGCCGACGACCTGCATCAACACGACCACGGCGAGGACGGCCAGCACGATCCACATGACCGGCCCACGGAAGTATCGCTTCACGTCCATCCATACGGAGCGAAGTCGCCCCGTCCCTCCTGCCCGTAGGTAAATGCTGCGTGTGAGTAAAGACTGTTCCTCGGACGGTACCCCAGCATTGTCACCGACGACCGCCGGGGACGTCTGTCAAACCCGCCTTCGAAGGCTCAACGGCGGGAAATCCGTGAGGGTTCCCCGGAGTCGGTACGGGTTGCGCGGGTCCTGGTCAGCCGCCGTAGACGTGCGGGGCGAGCGTGCCGACGAAGGGGAGGTTGCGGTACTTCTCCGCGTAGTCCAGCCCGTAGCCGACGACGAACTCGTTGGGGATGTCGAAGCCGACCCACTTGCAGTCGAGCGCGACCTTCGCCGCGTCGGGCTTGCGCAGCAGGGTGCAGATCTCCAGCGAGGCGGGCTCGCGGGAGCCCAGGTTCGACATCAGCCAGGACAGGGTCAGACCCGAGTCGATGATGTCCTCGACGATCAGGACGTGCTTGCCCTTGATGTCGGTGTCCAGGTCCTTGAGGATCCGGACGACACCGGAGGACTGGGTGCCCGCTCCGTACGAGGAGACGGCCATCCAGTCCATGGTGACGGGGGTGGACAGGGCGCGCGCCAGGTCCGCCATGACCATCACCGCGCCCTTGAGGACACCGACGAGGAGCAGGTCCTTGCCCGCGTACTCCGCGTCGATCTTCGCGGCCAGTTCGACGAGCTTCGCGTCGATCTCTTCCTTGGTGAGGAGCACCGACTGAAGGTCGGTACCCATGTCCTTCTCGTTCACCCGCGTCTCTTTCTTTGCCTGCCGGTCCGGGTGGTGTCCCGGACCCGCGCGGCCGCTCGCCTGCATGTCAGCCGCTTGTGCGTCAGCTCTGCCGAATCACCAGTCTGCCACCCTGGCGCAGGGCTTCGACGCGGCCGGGCAGGTTGATGGCCTGCTGGCCGCGCCAGCCGGTGATGAGGCGGTCGACTTCCTCGATGTGCCGGGCGAAGAGCGAACCGGCCGGGGAGCCCGCCTCTATGGCGGCCCGGCGCAGTACCCGGCGGCGGACGGCGGGCGGCAGGACGCAGAGCTTGGCGCACTCCAGGCGGCCCGCTTCGTCGCGTACGTCACGGTCGGCCTCCGCGGCCCAGGTGTCCAGGGCGTCGGCGTCGTCGCGGGAGAGCTGCGCGGTACGGGCGAGAGCCTCGACGACTCCTTTGCCCAGCGCCTTCTCCAGGGCGGGCAGGCCCTCGTGACGCAGCCGGGAGCGGGTGTAGGCGGGGTCGATGTTGTGCGGGTCGTCCCAGACGGTCAGGGACTGGACCAGGCAGGCCTTGCGGGCGGTCTGCCGGTCGAGCTGGAGGAAGGGGCGGCGGTAGCGGCCGGCCGGGCCGGACGCGGCGGCCATGCCGGAGAGGGAGCGGATGCCGGAGCCGCGGGCGAGCCCCAGCAGCACCGTCTCCGCCTGGTCGTCGCGGGTGTGGCCGAGGAGGACGGCGGCGGCGCCGTGGCGTTCGGCCGCCGCGTCCAGTGCGGCGTAGCGGGCGTCGCGGGCGGCGGCCTCGGGTCCGCCGTCGTGGCCGACCCGTACCGCGACGGCCTCGACCGGGTCGAGGTCCATGGCGGTGAGGCGGCCGACGACCTCGGCGGCCCGGGCGTCGGAGCCGTCCTGGAGGCCGTGGTCGACGGTGATGCCGCCGGCCCTGACGGGGAGTTTGCGGGCCTCGAAGGCGAGGGCGGAGGCGAGCGCCATGGAATCGGCGCCACCGGAGCATGCCACCAGCACCAGCGGGGTATCGGGTCGTTCGGGAAGTGCGGCGCGCCGCCGGCCGGCGCCGACTTCGGCGAGCTCGGGGTGCGGGGCGCGTCCGGCGTGCGGAGCTCGTTCGGTCTGTTCGGCGAAATCGGTGATGACGTCGTGGAGTACGCGGCGGACCGCCAGGCGTATCGCCGCGACCGCAGGATGGGGACCCATGTCCGGTGCCCTTCGTGAAGTTTCGGAGAGGAGCTTCGGAGTGCCGGGACAGGAAAGAGTGCCGTCACTCAGAGTGCGTCGATGGTGACAGAGCAATGCCGTTCAACGAGCATTGCACGCCTTCCCATGCCCCTACGGTCCCTCGGATGGGTGATTACCGGCGCGTTCGACTGTGGCCGCGAGCCCCTGTTCGCGCCGTGATCATGACTCTGCCTTACGGTGCACCCTCGCGATCCACTCCGCCGGCCTGGCGATCTCCGCCTTGGTCGGGAGGGTGTTGGGCGAGGTCCAGACCCGGTTGAAGCCGTCCATGCCGACCTCGTCGACCACGGCGCGGACGAACCGCTCGCCGTCCCGGTACTGGCGCAGCTTCGCGTCGAGGCCCAGGAGCTTGCGCAGCGCCTGGTCGAGCCGGCTCGCGCCGCGGGCCCTGCGCTGCTGGAACTTCTCCCGGATCTCCCCGACGGACGACACCACTTCGGGGCCGACGCCGTCCATCACGTAGTCCGCGTGCCCCTCCAGCAGGGACATCACCGCGGTGAGCCGGCCGAGGATCTCGCGCTGGGCGGGTGTCTGGACGACCTCGACGAGGCTGCGTCCGCCGTCCTCGCCCTCCTCACCCTCCGGCCGGCCGCCGGCCAGCGACTGGGCGGCCTCCCGGAGCCGTTCCAGCACGGTCATCGGGTCGACGTCGGTCTCGTCCAGGAATGACTGGATCTCGCCCTGCAGATGGTCGCGGAGCCAGGGCACCGCGGTGAACTGGGTGCGGTGGGTCTCCTCGTGGAGGGCGACCCAGAGGCGGAAGTCGTGCGGGTCGACCTCCAGTTCCCGTTCGACGTGGACGATGTTGGGGGCGACGAGCAGGAGCCTGCCGCCGCCTTCGGCCGAGGCGGGGAGGTCACGGCTGGCGGGGGCGAACGTCTCGTACTGGCCGAGGACCCGGGAGGCCAGGAACGACAGCAGCATCCCCACCTCGACCCCGGTCACCTTGGAGCCGACCGCGCCGAGCACGGCGCCGCCCGCACCGCCGCCGCGGCGTTCCTCCATCTTGTCCAGGAGGGGGCGCAGCAGTTCGCGGAAGCCCGCGACGTTCGCCTTGATCCAGCCGGCCCGGTCGACGACCAGGACCGGGGTGTCCTCCGGTTCGGTCCCTTCCGGGATCATCCGGGTGAAGGCGCGGACGTGTTCCTCCGCGGCCTTGGCGTGCCTGCGCAGCTCCGCGACGACCTCGCGGGCCTCCTCGCGGCTGATCTCCGGCCCCGGCCGCACAAATCGGGTCGCGGTCGCAACCGCGAGCTTCCAGTCGACCATCCCCGCACCACCGATGCTCGTCATGCGTCAACCGTACGTGCTCGGTCCCCGGACCGAGCGGCAAATGCGGGGCGGCCTTCAGCCCTTGCCCGCGGCCAGGGCGGTGGCGAGCGAGTCGAGGGCGGACTGGGCCGCGGACGGGTCTGTGGTGCCCGATGCCAGGAAGGCGAACGCGAGGAGCCTGCCGTGCGGGTCCACGACGGTGCCGGCGAGGGTGTTGACGCCGGTGAGGGTGCCCGTCTTGGCGCGGATCAGGCCGGTGCCGCCGGACTTCGTCGTGTAGCGGCCGCTCAGCGTGCCGCTGAAACCGGCCACCGGGAGCCCGGAGAGGACGGAGCGCAGTTCGGGGTGGTCCGGATCGGCCGTACGGGCGAGCAGTCCGGCGAGCAGAGCGGCGGTGACCTTGTCGTGGCGGTCGAGTCCGCTGCCGTCGGCGAGGACCACGCCCTTGAGCGGCAGTTTCAGCTTCTTCAGCTGGGCGGTGACGGCCCGTCGGCCGCCCGCGAAGTCCGCCGGTTCGCCCGCGGCCAGCGCGGTCTGCCGGGCGAGCGCCTCCGCGATGTCGTTGTCGCTGTTGGTCAGCGCCCGCTCGATGAGTCCGGACAGCGGGGCGGAGAGGTGCTTGGCGACGGGACGGGACTTCGCGGCCGCCCGGCCCGCCTCCGGACCGGACTTGATGTGGACGCCGGCCTGGTCCAGCAGTTCGCCGAAGGCGTCGGCGGCGTCCCGGGCGGGGTCCGTACTGCGCTGGGCGGGTCCGCTCGCGGTGTCGTCGAGGCGGCCCTCGTTGACCATGAGGGCGCTCAGCGGGGCGATGTTCTCGTTGGGGCCGATCGGGTGGAGTGCGGGACCGGAGTAGCCGGAGGTGTCGTACCGGAGCCGGACCTCGTGGACCCCGGCGGCCTTGACGGCGCGGGCGGTGTCCGCGGCCAGGGTGCGCAGCGCCGCCCGGTCGAGGGTGGGGTCGCCGCCGCCGACCAGGGTCACGGTGCGGGAGTCGGCGGAGGCCCGCACGGTGGTGGGGACGCGGTGGTCGGGGCCGAGCGCGGTCAGGGCCGCGACGGTGGCGGCGATCTTGACCGTGGAGGCCGGGGTCATGGGGGCGTCGGCCCCCTTCCCGTACAGCCGTCTGCCGGTGGCGGTGTCGATGACGACGGCGCCGCGCCGGTCGCCGAGCGCGGGGTCCTTCAGCAGGGGGTCCAGTACGGGGCCGAGTCCGGCCGCCACGCCGTCCTGGGTCCGGGTGGTGGACCGGTCCGCGGTGGTGCCGAGCGCGGCGAGCACGGCCGGGGCGCTGGGCGCCGGGGCCGGTCCGGCGGGCGTGCCGGGGTCGTGATGTGCGCCACCCGTGGCGTCCCGGGCGGCGGCCCAGTCCTGCTCGGCCTTACGCTGACCCGAGTCCCAGGGACCGGCGGCAAGGACGACGCCGGCTGCGAGCGCCAGGCCGAGGGCGGCGGAGACGGCCGTGAACTGCCAGTTGCTCAGCCCGTTCCGCAGGCCGAGGTGATCTTTCAGGGCCACCCCGTTCAGCTTGCCGAACGGCTTGACCGACGGTCTTTTCACCGGATCGCCCACCGTTGACCAGCCCCTTTCGCGAGCACACATCTCCGTGAGGGACACTTAACCATCAGTCGTATGTGTTGATCATGGAGGAGCCACCCGTGGAGTTCGACGTCGTTATCGAGATTCCGAAGGGTTCGCGGAACAAGTACGAGGTGGACCACGAGACCGGCCGGATCCGTCTGGACCGTCGGCTCTTCACCTCGACCAGTTACCCGGCGGACTACGGTTTCGTCGAGAACACCCTCGGCGAGGACGGCGACCCGCTGGACGCGCTGGTCATCCTGGAGGAGCCGACGTTCCCCGGCTGCCTCATCAAGTGCCGCGCCATCGGCATGTTCCGGATGACGGACGAGGCCGGCGGCGACGACAAGCTGCTGTGCGTGCCGGCCTCCGACCCCCGGGTGGAGCACCTGCGCGACATCCACCACGTGTCGGAGTTCGACCGCCTGGAGATCCAGCACTTCTTCGAGGTCTACAAGGACCTGGAGCCCGGCAAGTCCGTCGAGGGCGCCGACTGGGTCGGCCGCACCGAGGCCGAGGCCGAGATCGAGAACTCGTACAAGCGCCTTGAGGCGCAGGGCGGCGCGCACTGACGTTCCGTTCGCGGTTCCGTTTGTGCATCTGCTCCAGCGACGGGCGGCACACCTTCACCGGTGTGCCGCCCGTTTCGCGTGGCCGCCCATCTCCGCGGCCATACTGGGCAGGAGCGCTACCGAAGACGCGCAGCCGATGATGAGTGAGGTCAGTGGTGGCGGAACCGGGCGGTCCGGAGGACCAGAAGCCCCAGTCCGACGAGGCACGCAGCGCATTTTCCCAGCCCGCCGGGGTGGGGAGGTCGGCGTCGCCGTCGGAGGAGGACCACCCGACGTCGGAATTCGCCCTTCCGGCCGGTCTGACACCTGAGCCGCAGGGGCCGGGCGGCTCCTCCGGTACGGGTTCCGCTTCCGGTTCCGGATCGGGTTCCGGAACGGGCTCGGACACGATCGGCTCTGCGTTCGCCCCGCCGCGCACCTACAGCGCCCGGGACTCCCCCGCCTTCACGCCCGCGCACGGCATCCCGATGATCCGGCTGACCAAGGAAGCGCCCTGGCAGGACCGGATGCGCACGATGCTGCGGATGCCGGTGGCCGAGCGCCCGGCGCCCGAGCCGGTCCAGAAGCACGACGACGCGGGCCCGGCGGTGCCGCGCGTGCTCGACCTGACGCTGCGTATCGGGGAGCTGCTGCTGGCCGGCGGCGAGGGCGCGGAGGACGTCGAGGCGGCGATGTTCGCCGTGACCCGCAGTTACGGGCTGGACCGCTGCGAGCCGACCGTCACCTTCACGCTGCTGTCGATCTCGCACCAGCCCTCGCTGGTCGACGATCCGGTGACGGCGAGCCGTACCGTGCGCCGCCGGGGCACCGACTACACCCGGCTGGCCGCCGTCTTCCGGCTCATCGACGACATCACCACCGAGGAGGGCGAGGTCTCCCTGGAGGAGGCCTACCGGCGCCTCGCGGAGATCCGCAGGAACCGGCACCCGTACCCCGGCTGGGTGCTCACGCTGGCCGCCGGCGGGCTGGCGGGCGCGGCCTCTGTGCTGGTCGGCGGCGGGTTCGTGGTCTTCCTGATCGCGGCGCTCGGCGCGATGCTCGGTGACCGGCTGGCCTGGCTGTGTGCCGGGCGCGGGCTGCCGGAGTTCTACCAGTTCGTGGTGGCGGCGATGCCGCCCGCCGCGATGGGGGTGGCGCTGACCCTGACCCACTGGTCGGACGTACGGCCGTCGGCCGTCATCACCGGTGGGCTGTTCGCGCTGCTGCCGGGGCGGGCCCTGGTGGCGGGGGTGCAGGACGGTCTGACCGGCTACTACATCACCGCGGCCGCCCGGCTGCTGGAGGTCATGTACTTCTTCATCGGCATCGTCGCCGGGGTGCTGCTGGTGCTGTACGGGGGCCTCCAGCTGGGGGCCGAGCTGAATCCGGAGGAGCGGCTGATCTCGCACGACCGGCCGTGGCTCCAGATCCTGGCGTCGATGCTGCTGAGCCTGGCCTTCGCGATCCTGCTCCAGCAGGACCGGTCCACGGTGCTGGCGGTGACCCTGAACGGCGGTGTGGCCTGGGTGATCTTCGGGGCGATGGCCAATACCGGCAACATCTCGCCGGTGGCGGCCACGGCGGTGGCGGCCGGTCTGGTGGGGCTGTTCGGGCAGTTGTTCTCCCGGTACCGCTATACGTCCTCGCTGCCGTTCATCACGGCCGCGATCGGCCCGCTGCTGCCCGGTTCCGCGACGTACTTCGGGCTGCTGGGCATCGCGCAGAACGAGCTGGACCGGGGCCTCGCCTCGCTGTCGACCGCGGTGGCGACGGCCGGGGCCATCGCCATCGGGGTGAACCTGGGAAGCGAGATCTCCCGGCTGTTCATGCGGGTGCCGGGCGCGATCGGCGGCGCGAACCGCCGCGCGGCCAAGCGGACGCGCGGCTTCTGATCCGGCGGGGTCGGGGCGGGGCCGGGGGCGGCGTCAGCGCTTGGCGTGACGGCCTCGGCGCCCGGTGCCGGTGGAGCCACCGGCGGCCGGGTCCTGGTCCTCGTCGTCCCGCCCGGCCGCTTCCTTCTTCGACTTGCTGCGGGCGCGCAGGAACTCGATACCGATCGGCACCACCGAGATCAGCACGATCAGGATGAGCATCGCTTCGATGTTCTTGTGCACGAATTCGATCTTGCCCAGGACCGCGCCCAGGACCGTCACCCCGACGCCCCAGATGACGCCGCCGATGATGTTGAACGTAATGAACGAGCGGTAGTTCATCCGGCTCACACCGGCGATGATCGGGGTGAACGTGCGCACGATGGGCACGAAGCGGGCCAGGATCAGCGACTTCGGCCCGTACTTCTCGAAGAACTCGTGGGCCTTCTCGACGTTCTCCTGCTTGAAGAGGCGGGAGTCCGGACGGTTGAACAGCGCCGGGCCGACCTTGCGGCCGAAGAGATAGCCCACCTGGTCACCGACGATCGCCGCCACGGCGACCAGCACACAGACCAGCCAGAGTGGATTGTGTAGTTTATCCGTCGTCACCAGCAGGCCCGTGGTGAACAGCAGGGCGTCGCCGGGCAGGAAGAACCCGATCAGCAGCCCGGACTCGGCGAAGACGATGACCAGCACGCCGATCAGCCCGAACTCACCGATGAGATAGTCCGGGTCCAGCCAGCTCGGTCCGAGCGCAAGCGTATTCAAGGGTCCGGGCTCCAGGATGTGGTGGATGACGGCTGCGTGGCCGCCCAAAGCTATCAACGCGACGGAGCGCCTCCGGGTTCCACTGGCCCCCGTGGAGATGCACACCGGGCGAACCGGGGCAAAACTCGGTTCCAGGAGGTGTCACACCCATGGGCATCGAGGATTACGGCGGCGGCCAGACGGCACAGGCCGATGTGCTGGTCGTCACCACCAACGACGTGCCGGGCCACCAGGTGACCCAGGTCATCGGTGAGGTGTTCGGCCTGACCGTGCGGTCCAGGCACCTGGGCAGCCAGATCGGCGCCGGACTGAAGTCCATGATCGGCGGCGAGCTGAAGGGGCTGACCAAGACGCTCGTCGAGACCCGCAACCAGGCCATGGAACGGCTGGTGGAACAGGCGCGGGCACGGGGCGCCAACGCGGTGCTGATGATGCGCTTCGACGTGTCGGAGGCCGCCGACGTGGGCACCGAGGTCTGCGCGTACGGCACGGCCGCGGTGATCAGCAAGCTCTGAACGCCATACGGGGACGGGCACCCCGCGCCCGTCCCCGTAACCGCGCGGCCGGCTACTCCCGGCGGGCCGCGTTGGCGTTGATCGCGTCGCGCAGGTGCTCGGCCAGGCCCGTCCGCATCGACTCGTAGAACGCCTTGAACTGCGGCTCCGCGACGTACATCTCTCCGAGACCCCGGTGGATCTGCGGCGTGCAGTCGTAGAACCAGGTCGTGATGTGGAGCCGGTGCTCCTCCGCGAGGTCCATCGCGCGCTCGCCGGTGGCCGGCTCACCGGCCGCCATCAGGGCGTCGTAGCGCTCGCCCCAGGAGGCGACCTCCGCCTGCATCCGCTTCCAGTCCTCCTTGGTGTAGCGGGCGGCCCGGCGCTGCGACTCCGCGTAGGCCTCGGTGCCGCCCCAGCGCCGCTCGGCCTCCTCGGCGTGCTGCTCCGGGTCCTTGCCCCCGAAGACCTCGAACTTCTCCTCCGGAGTGAGATCGATGCCCATCTTCCGTGCCTCCATGGCTGTCTCGACCGCTGCGGCCATCCGCCGCAGTTCGCTGATCCGCCCGGTCAGGAGCGCGTGCTGGCGGCGCAGGTGTTCCTGCGGGTCCGCCTCCGGGTCGTCGAGCAGGACCGCGATCCCGTCGAGCGGGAAGCCGAGCTCCCGGTAGAACAGGATCTGCTGGAGCCGGTCGAGGTCGGCGTCGTTGTAACGCCGGTGACCGGCGTGGCTGCGCCCGCTGGGCGAGAGCAGCCCGATGGCGTCGTAGTGGTGCAGCGTGCGCACCGTGACCCCCGCGAACCCGGCGACCTGCCCCACGGCGTGCTCCATGGCCCCGCGCCCCTTTCCGTGTGCTGGATACGTGACAGAGCCTGCGCCCTGACGTGACGTGAGGTGCAACTCCCGCGGGGCGCCGGGTGCGACTCCGAAAGGGAGCCGCACCCCGCCCGTTCTGAGGGTTATAAGGCTTTTGCCTGGCTATGGTGAGCCGATGTCCACCGATTCCGCTGTCTCCGCCGAACCGGCCCCCGCACGCAGGCTGCTGCCGCTCATCGTCCCCGCGCTCGCCGTCGGAGTGGTCTCCGCCCTCGTACTGCTCGGGGTCAGCCTGCTCGCGGACCGGTTGCAGGACGTGCTCTGGGAGACGCTGCCCGACGCGCTGTCGATCGGCCGGTACTCCTCGCTGTGGGTGATCGTGATGCTCACCGCGATCGGACTGGTGGCCGGGCTGGTCATCCGGGCGGTGCCCGGCCGGGCCGGTCCCGATCCGGCGACCATGGGCCTGGTCGATCCGCCGCTGCCGCCGGGTGTGGTGCCGGGGCTGCTGCTGGTCACGGTGGTGGCGCTGGCGGGCGGGGTCAGCCTGGGCCCGGAGAACCCGATCACGGCGGCGAACATCGCGCTGGCCTTCTGGGCGGGCCGCCGGTTCGCGCCGGGCGCCCCGGCCGAGCTGTGGCTGGCGCTCGCCGCGGCGGGCACCATCGGCGCGCTGTTCGGCACCCCGATCGCCGCCGCGCTGATCCTCACCGAGACGCTGGCCTCCCGGCCCGGAACCGGCGCGCTCTGGGACCGGCTCTTCGGGCCGCTCGCGGCCGGCGCGGCGGGCTCCCTCACCATGACGCTGGCCGCCCACCCCAGCTTCGACCTCTCGCTGCCCGCCTACACCCACACGCACTGGAGCGACCTGCTCTCCGCCGTCGTGATCACCTCGGCCGGTGCGGTGCTGGGGCTGGCGGCGGTGTACGCGTTCCCGTACGCGCACCGCGCCTTCCGCGCCGTACGGAGTCCGGTCCTGGCGCTGACCCTGGGCGGGCTGCTGCTCGGCCTGCTCGGCGCCCTGGGCGGGCCTCTCACCCTGTTCAAGGGGCTGGACGAGGTGAAGGAGCTGGCGGCCGACCCGGACGGCTGGTCGGCGGGGCGGTTCGCGCTCATGGCGGTGGTGAAGACCGCGGCCCTGCTGATCGCGGCGACCTGCGGATTCCGGGGCGGGCGGATCTTCCCGGCCGTGTTCGTCGGGGTGTCGCTCGGCCTGTGCGCCCACGCCCTGGTCGACGGGGTGCCGGTGGCCGTCGCGGTGACGTGCGGGGTGCTCGGGGTGCTGCTCGCGGTCACCCGGCAGGGCTGGCTCAGCCTGTTCACGGCCGCGGTACTGGCCTCCGACATGAACCTGATCCCGCTGCTCTGCGTCGCCACGCTCCCGGCCTGGCTGCTGGTGACGGGGCGTCCGCAGATGCAGCTGAAGAAGGACGGCACACCGCTGCGGTGACCCGGGCGGACCCGTCCGGCGCGCCCGGCACCCGGAGTGTCCGTATGGTCGGATTCGTACGGCCTCGCGGCCAGGAACCGACGAAGGGCAGGCCGGCCGATGCCGCTCCACAAGGGCTCACCCCGCAGCGAACCGTCCGCGGAACAGCGCAGGCTGGCCCTCAACCCGTTCTTCGGGGAGGCCGATCCCACCGCCGGGATGGAGTCGGCGCCACCCCGCCACAAGCTGCCGGACGGCGCGCTGCCGCCCGCCACCGCGTACCGCCTGGTCCATGACGAGCTGATGCTCGACGGCAACTCGCGGCTCAACCTCGCCACCTTCGTCACCACCTGGATGGAACCCCAGGCCGGGGTGCTGATGAGCGAGTGCCGCGACAAGAACATGATCGACAAGGACGAGTACCCGCGCACCGCCGAGCTGGAACGGCGCTGTGTGGCGATGCTCGCGGACCTGTGGAACGCCCCGGACCCCGCGACGGCGGTGGGCTGTTCGACGACCGGCTCCAGCGAGGCCTGCATGCTGGCCGCGCTCGCGCTGAAGCGCCGCTGGGCCCTCCGTAACGCCGACCGGTATCCGGCGACCGCCCGGCCCAATCTGGTCATGGGCGTGAACGTGCAGGTCTGCTGGGACAAGTTCTGCACGTTCTGGGAGGTCGAACCGCGCCTGGTCCCGATGGAGGGCGACCGCTTCCACCTCGACCCGCAGGCCGCCGCAGAGCTCTGCGACGAGAACACCATCGGCGTGGTCGGCATCCTCGGCTCCACCTTCGACGGCTCGTACGAGCCCATCGCGGAGCTCTGCGCCGCCCTCGACGCCCTCCAGGAGCGCACCGGCCTGGACATCCCCGTCCATGTGGACGGGGCGTCCGGGGCGATGGTGGCGCCGTTCCTGGACGAGGACCTGGTCTGGGACTTCCGGCTCCCCCGGGTCTCCTCGATCAACACCTCCGGGCACAAGTACGGGCTGGTCTACCCGGGGGTCGGCTGGGCGCTGTGGCGCTCGCCCGCCGAGCTGCCGGAGGAGCTGGTCTTCCGGGTCAACTACCTGGGCGGCGACATGCCGACGTTCGCGCTGAACTTCTCCCGGCCCGGCGCGCAGGTGGTCGCGCAGTACTACACCTTTCTGCGGCTGGGCCGGGAGGGCTACCGGGCCGTGCAGCAGGCGTCCCGGGACGTGGCGCGCGGCCTCGCCGAACGGATCGAGGCCCTGGGCGACTTCCGCCTCCTCACCCGGGGCGACCAGCTGCCGGTGTTCGCGCTGACCACCGCGCCGGAAGTGACGGCGTACGACGTCTTCGACGTGTCCCGGCGGCTGCGCGAGCGGGGCTGGCTGGTGCCGGCGTACACCTTCCCGGCCAACCGGGAGGATCTGTCGGTGCTGCGGATCGTGTGCCGCAACGGCTTCTCCTCCGACCTGGCGGAACTGCTGCTGGAGGACCTGCGGCTGCTGCTGCCCGAACTACGCGCGCAGGACCATCCGTTGAGCCGGGACCACGGGCCGGCGACGTCGTTCCACCACTGAGCGCCCCAGGGCGTGTTTCGAAAGTCCCGTCTGCCCGGCGGCGCCGGGCCCGCCCTTCGGACGGACGACGCTACTTTCGAAACACGCCCTACCGGCTGAGCCGCGCGAACCGCCGTACCGCCAGCGGGAAGAACACCGCCAGCAGCGCCAACGGCCAGAGCACCGCCAGGAGTCCGGCGTGGGCGGCGGCCCAGGAGTCCCCGCCGCCGCCCGGGTTGCCGAACAGGCCGCGTACCGCCGTGGCCGTCGCCGACATCGGGTTCCACTCGACGACCGCGCCCAGCCACCCCGGCATCGACTCCGGGGCCGCGAACACATTGGAGAGGAAGCCGACCGGCCAGACCAGGATCTGCACCGCCTGCACCATTTCCGGCCGCCCCGCCACCAGCGCCAGCAGGATGCCGAGCCACAGCATCGCGAACCGCAGCAGCAGGAGCAGCCCCACCGCCCCCAGCGCCGCGGCCGCCCCGTCGTGCCACCGCCAGCCCATCGCGTACCCCACCGCGCCCATCACCGCGAGCGCCGCCACCGACTGGAGCATGTCCGCGACGGACCGGCCGACCAGCACCGCACCGGAGGCCATCGGCATCGAGCGGAACCGGTCGACGACCCCCTTCTCCAGGTCCTGGGTGACCGCGAGCATCGTCGACTCCAGGCCGAAGGCCATGGTGAGCGCGAGCATGCCGGGGACCAGGTACTCGGCGGTGTCGCCCTCGACGCCCCGGCCGCCGCCGACCAGGTAGTTGAACATCAGCAGGAGCATCACGGGGAAGACCAGCCCCACGACGACCTGCACCGGCTGCCGCGCCCAGTGCGCCAGTTCGCGCCGGGTCATCGTCCAGGAGTCGGATACCGCCCAGCCCACCGCGCTCATGGAGCCACCTCCGCTTCGTCCGCCGTGTGCCCGGTCAGGGTCAGGAACACCTCGTCCAGCGTCGGCCGGCGCACCGCGATGTCCTCCGCCTCGATGCCCGCCTCCGCCAGCGCCCTCACGGTCCGGGTGAGCGTCGCGATCCGGTCCCCGGCCGGTGCGCCGGCCAGTCTGCGGTCCCGGTCCAGCACCGCGCCGCCGGTGAGCAGGCCGGCCGCCCGGTCGAGCTCCGCCGCGTCGCGGACGACGACGTCGATCCGGTCGCCGCCGACCCTCGCCTTGAGCTCGTCGGCCGTACCCTCCGCGGCCACCCGTCCGCCGTCGATCAGCGAGATCCGGTCCGCGAGCTGATCGGCCTCCTCCAGATACTGCGTGGTCAGCAGTACGGTCGTGCCGCCGCCGACCAGGGAACGTACGGCCGCCCACACCTCGGCCCGGCCGCGCGGGTCGAGCCCGGTCGTCGGCTCGTCCAGGAAGAGCACCTCCGGGTCCGTGATCAGCGAGGCGGCCAGGTCGAGCCGGCGCCGCATGCCGCCGCTGTACGCCGCGACCGCCTTGCGGCCGGTGTCCGCGAGGCCGAACCGTTCCAGCAGCTCGTCCGCCCGGACGCCCGCCCGGCGTGCGCCCAGGTGGTACAGGCGCCCGAACATCTCCAGGTTCTGCCGGCCGCCGAGCCGCTCGTCGACCGCCGCGTGCTGCCCGAGCAGCCCGATCCGGCTCCGGACCCGGCCCGGCTGCCGCCGTACGTCGTACCCCGCCACCCGGGCCCGGCCCCCGTCGGGCCGCAGCAGCGTGGACAGGACGCGGACCGCGGTGGTCTTCCCGGCGCCGTTGGGGCCGAGCACCGCGTGCACGGTGGAGCGGGCGACCGCGAGGTCGAGGCCGTCCAGGGCCCGCTTCGCGCCGTATCGCTTGTGCACTCCTTCGACGACGATCGCGTCGGTCAAAATCGTCACACCCTCTCGTAGTCAAATTTGACTAGCGAGGGAAAGGTAACCGCTCGTACCGCATTCGTCAAACTTGATTAGTGAGCGTCCCCGGGGTCGGGCACCCCGGTCGCGTACGGATTCTCCTCGCCCTCGGCCAGGACGCCGACGAACGGCTCGCCCTCGCCGGCGAAGGTGTACGCGCCGCCCTCGATCCGGGCGATCAGCCCGCGCGTCCACTCGGCGCCCGCGTCCGCCGAGTGCACCCACATGTTCATGATCTCGCCGATGTGGCCGATCGACTCGGGGCCCGCCTCCGGCGTGTAGAACTCGGTGACCGACGTCCGCCACCTGGCCAGCCCCGCCACCCGCTCCTTGAGCAGCGACACCGCCTCCGCCCGCTCCAGGTCGACGATGCCGCCCAGTCCCGCGGAGAGCACGTCCAGCTTCTGGTCGTACGAGGTGAGCGCCGCGCGCAGCAGCGCGAAGTACTCCGCGTCACCCTGCTCGGTGATCTCGTACTCGGTGCGCGGCGGGCCGCCGGCCGTGCTCGGGGCGACCTCGTGGGCGATCAGGACGCCCTGCTTCGCCATCTGCTTCAGTGCGTGGTAGATCGAGCCCGGCTTGGCGCTCGACCACTCGTGGGCGCCCCAGTACTCCAGGTCGTTGCGGATCTGATAGCCGTGCGCCCGGCCGTGCTGCCGCACGGCACACAGGACCAGCAGCCGGATCGCGGACATACCCACACACCTCTCTACTCAACTTTGATGAGAGTAGCGGTGCGTGATTCGTACCGGAAAAGGACTCGGGTTCAGAACGGGAAGACGCTCCGGCCGTGCTGGATGGATATCCACTTCTGGGTGGTGAAGGCGTCCACCGTCGCGTCGCCGTTCAGCCGGCCCGTACCGGAGTCCTTCTCGCCGCCGAAAGCGACCAGCGGGTCGTCCTGGACGGTGGCGTCGTTGACGTGGAACATCCCGCTGCGGATCCGCCGGGCGAACCGCACCCCGCGCTCCACGTCCGAGGTGTGCACGGCACCGCTGAGCCCGTACGGGCTGTCGTTGGTGATCCGTACGGCCTCCGCCTCGCCGTCGAAGGTGACCAGCAGCGCGACCGGGCCGAAGATCTCCTGGGAGAGCAGCGGGGAGTCCTCCGCGAGTCCGGCGAGCACGGTGGGCTCCACGAGGTTGCCCCGGGTGCGGCCCCGGACGAGCGCCGTGGCGCCCTCGGCGACCGCCTGGTCGACCAGGGCGGTCAGGGCGTCGGCCTGGAAGGTGTTGATGACCGGGCCGATCTGGGTGTCCGGGTCGCGCGGGTCGCCGGTCCGCAGCGCCGCCACCCGGGCGGTGAACTTCTCGGTGAACTCCGGGGCGACGGCCCGGTCCACCAGAATGCGGTTGGCGGCCATGCAGACCTGGCCCTGGTAGACGAAGCGGCTGAAGACGGCGGCGTCGACCGCGTAGTCGATGTCCGCGTCGTCGAGCACCACCAAGGCGCTGTTGCCGCTGAGTTCGAGGATGGTGCGCTTGAAGAGCGCGCCCGCCGTCGCGCCGACGTGACGGCCGACCCGGTCCGAACCGGCGAAGGAGATCACCTTGGGGACGGGGTGCTCTATGAACGCGTCGCCTATCTCGGCCACGTCGGTGACCAGGACGTTGAGGAGTCCGGCCGGGAGTCCCGCGTCGTGGAAGATCTTCGCGACCAGCCCGCCGCCGGCCACCGGGGCGTTCTGGTTGGGCTTGACGACGACCGCGTTGCCGAGCGCCAGGGCCGGCGCGACCGACTTCATCGTCACCAGGAACGGGAAGTTGAACGGGCTGATGACGCCGACGACCCCGACGGGCTGCCGGACGATCCGGTTCTCCTTGCCGTCCACCGGAGAGGCCAGGATCCGGCCGCCGGGCACCAGCGCCTGACGGGCGGCCTCGCGCAGGAACTCCTGGGCGGCGCGCAGTTCGTAGAACGCCTTGGTCCGGGTGCCGCCCAGCTCGTCGATGATCGCCTCGACGATCTCGTCGGCCAGCTCCTCCGTGATGCGCAGGGCCCGTTCCATCACCCGGGCGCGCTCGTACGGGCTACTGCTGACCCAGGTCGACTGGGCGCGCTCCGCGGCACGGTAGGCGAGGTCGACCTCCGCCTCGGTAGCGATGGTGATCGCCGCGAGCTTTTCCCCGTTGTAGGGATTGAAATCAATGATGTCCCACGAGCCGGTCCCGGTGCGCCATTCACCGTCGATGTACTGGTCGGCCAGTTCGTGGAAGAAGGACATGCGATCCCTTACTGCAGGTGCAGACTCCTGTGGGGATGTCATGGTACTGAAATATCAGGTGAGTTGGAGTAGACCACGGAGCAGATCCCGGCTCTCCTCGGGACCCGGGCTGTCCGCGTGGAGCCGCACCATCGCCTTTTCGTACTGGGCGACTTCTTCGGCCTTGTCCAGATAGAGCGCACTTGTCAGCTGCTCCAAATAGACAATGTCCGACAGATCGGATTCCGGGAATCGCAGCATCGTAAAGGAACCGCTCTCGCCCGCGTGTCCGCCGAAACTGAAGGGCATCACCTGGAGAGTCACGTTCGGCTGTTCCGACATTTCGATCAGATGCCGCAATTGCTCGCGCATCACCTCGCGGCCGCCGTACGGACGGCGCAACGCCGCCTCGTCCAGCACCGCGTGGAAGCTCGGGGCCCGCTCCGCGACGAGCGCCTTCTGGCGCTCCAGCCGCAGCGCGACCCGGCGGTCGATCTCGGCGGCGGGGGCGCCGCGCATGCCCCGGGAGACGACCGCGTGGGCGTAGCCCTCGGTCTGCAACAGGCCGTGGACGAACTGGACTTCGTAGATCCGGATGAGCGAGGCCGCCCCCTCCAGACCGATATACGTCTGGAACCAGCCGGGCAGCACATCGCCGAAACTGTGCCACCAGCCCGCCACGTTGGCCTCACGGGCCAGGCCGAGCAGGGATTCGCGCTCCACCTCGTCCGTGACGCCGTAGAGCGTGAGCAGGTCCTCTACGTCCCTGGCCTTGAAGCTCACCCGTCCCAACTCCATGCGGCTGATCTTCGATTCGGAAGCCCGGATGGAGTAGCCGGCCGCCTCACGGGTGATACCGCGCGAGTCACGCAGCCGTCTGAGCTGTGAGCCCAGCAGGATGCGCCGCACCACGGATCCACTCGACTCGCCTGCCGCCACTGGTCCAACCCTCCCCATCGCTTCCCTGGCATCGGGGCTCCCCCTGAACCCCAGGGGCGGATTCTGCCATCAAAACGCTTCAGCCCGTACTCATTCGATTACGGAAATGGGAAGACTTGCCCAAGACTCCAAAACTGCCCCAGGGAAGAAATGAGCCAGAACCGGCACGGGGTCGGACAGGTCAGGCGCGTGCACGTGCATCTGCCCTTGCATCTGCCCTGCGCATTCGGAACCATGGGCGTCGCGCACCTGCGTGCTCGTTCGTGTTGTGCCGCTGTACCCGAGTACCCGCAGTACCGAGACAGCCGCGAATCCCGGGAGTGCCTCGCATGGGGACGAATGGATCGACGACGATGCTCGATTTCGAGCCGTTACGGCAGGGGCTTCCCCCCATCGATCCCTCCGCCGTCTCCGGATCGGCCACCTGCACCCTGCCCGCCCGTTACGAGGCCGTCGGCGGGGCGAGGCAGTTCACCAGGTCGACCCTGACCGGCTGGGGTCTCAGCGAGCGGTTCGACGATGTCGCCCTCGTGGTCTCCGAGTTGGTCACCAACGCCCTGCGGCACGCGCTGCCCTCCGACGTCCCGCGCGAATCGCAGGACCCGCCGGTACGGCTGCACCTGATGCGCTGGACCTCGCGGCTGGTGTGCGCGGTACGGGACCCGAGCCAGGCGAGCCCGGTGGCGTCGGAGGCAGCCGACTCCGCGGAATCGGGCCGCGGGCTGTTCCTGGTGGAGTCCTTCAGCGACTCCTGGGGCTGGCACCCCTCGCCCGCGCTCGGCGCGGACAGCGCCTCCGGCGCGGCCCTGCGCGGAAAGGTCGTCTGGGCGCTCTTCCGGCTGTCGGACCCGGCGTGACGCTCCGGGCCGGGGAGTCGCGGGGCGCGGAAAGGCGCGACCGGGCGGAGCTCAGCCCTCCGCTATGAGGTGGTCGAACTCCCCGTCCTTGACGCCGAGAAGCAGTGCCTCTATCTCGGCCGGCGTGTAAACCAGCGCCGGCCCGTCGGGATGGCGCGAATTACGCATCGCCACATCTCCGTCGGGCAGTTTCGCGAACTCGACGCAGGATCCCTGCGAGTTGCTGTGTCTGCTCTTCTGCCAGGCGACTCCGCGAAGCTCTGTCGCCGCCATGCCGTTGTACACGTGGTGCACAGGACGCTCCCGAGTTGCAAGGTGCAAGTGTCAACTGTCTCGGATCATAGCTGTGTTCAAATTCCCATGCATGAGCGGATGCATGCGCAGATGCACGTGCACGCGGGGTGTTCCCTTGATTACAGCTTCCCGTGGGAGCGAGCCCATAAGAGAGACGGACGACGGGCCCGTTCCGCTCCCGATTCCCCGAGTTGGCCGTCCGAAGCCCGTCGTGACCCACTGGTAGCTTGGATGGTCTTTCGTCACCCAGGGGGAATTCCCGATGCGCAAACTCGTACGTACCGGTGCAGTTGTCGCCACCGGCCTGCTGACCGCGCTCGCGCTCACCGGCTGCGGCAGTGACAACGACAAGCCCGACGCGGACAAGAACTCCGGTTCCGCCTCCGCGCCGGCGCCGGACCACAGCGACGGCTCCTCGGCGGGCGGCGGGGACGGCGCGTCCGGCGGCGGCACGTCCACCGAAGGGCTCAAGGCGCTGGAGGGCGCCTGGGCCGGGCAGACCGACGGCAAGGCCGTGGTGCTGTCCGTCGCGCACGGCAAGGCCGTCGTCGTCGCCGACTCCCATGTCTGCTCGGGCAGCGCCAAGGCAGCGGACAAGGTGACGCTGGCACTCAGCTGTGCCGACGGCGACACCGACCGGACCGCCGGAACCGTCGAGTCCAACGACGGCAAGACGGTTGTCGTCGCGTGGGACGGCGGCACCAAGGACTCCCTGGGCAAGACCGACGCCGACTCGCTCGAAGGACTGCCCGGCCTGCCGACCCCGTAACACCCGGCCCGGCAGCATCCGGCCCGCGACTCCCCGGCCCGCTACGTCACTTGGCCGCGTCGCCGGGCCGGGGCCCGTCGCCCAGGCCCCGGGAGAATTCCTCCAGCGCTTCGAGCAGGAGACCGGCCCCGTTGCGCACGACCGGGTCCGCCACTCCGTCGCGCAGCCGTTCCCGCTCGTCCCACTCCGCCAGCGCGTCCCGCACCTGCCCCCAGTCCGGCACCCGCCGCTCCCGCACCGCCTTCGCACCCTGGTCCGTGGCCCGGCGCAACGCCTCGGCCAGCGGACCGGCCTCCGGTACGGGGGTGGCGCCGCCCTCCGGGAGGTGCGCCTCCATCAGCATCGCGACCCGGCCGAGCTGGGACAGGGCGTGCTGGGTGTCACCGGCCGCGGCGTGCGACAGCCCCCGGTGGCGCACCGGTTCGTGCTGGGCGGTCGCCACCGCCTCCTGCCAGGCGACCCGGGCCGCCCGGGTGCGCAGCAGCGCCTCGCGCACGTCGTCGTGGCCCCGGTCCGCCGGATCGGCGTACTGGTCCACGACCGAGGCGGCGTACCGGCCGTCCTCCTTGAGCCAGTCACCGAGCCGGTTGCGCAGCCTGGGGGTCTCCCACGCCGGGTAGACGGCGTAGGAGATCATCGCGAGGAGGCCGCCGCCGAGGGTGAGGACGAGCCGTTCCAGCACGGTCTGCGACCAGTCGTCGCCCGCCATGCCCAGCAGGAAGACGACGTACGCGGCGACGCAGGCCTGTCCGACCGAGTAGCCGGTGCGCATCAGCAGGTACATCAGCAGGGCGCAGACCACGGCGAGTACGGCGGACAGCCCCACGCCCGGGTGGGCGCTCTGCACGATCACGGTGGCGACGAAGACCCCGACGACGGTGCCGCCGAACCGGGCCACGGAGCGTTCGTACGTCCGGGAGAACTCCGGCCGCATCACCATCACGGCCGTCATCGGCGCCCAGTAGCCGTGGCCGTAGGGCAGCACGGTGCCCAGCAGATATCCGCCGGCGGCGACGGCGGATACCCGGATGGCGTGCCGCAGGATCGGGGAGCCCTGGTGCAGTTCGCGGCGCATCGAGCCGATCACGACCGGGACCAGCCGCAGCAGGGTGGGACGCCGCTGACCCTCCGGCTGCCGTCGGCCCCGGCTCGCCGCGACGGCGTCGGCGGACTTCTCGGCCTGGGCCCGCTCCTCCTTGGTGCCGTCGCCCTCTGCCGCCTCGATCACGTCGGAGAGCAGCTCTGCGAGCCGGTCGGCGGCGCGCAGCGGTGGACCGGCGAGCAGCGACCCGGTGTCGGGAGTCTTCAGCGCGGCGACCGCGGACGCGGGGAGCCGCACCGGATCGCCGTGCCGGATCGCCCTGGCCGCCGCGTCGAGCAGCGATCCGGCGGCGGCGAGCAGCTCACGGACCCGGTCGCGCTCCGGGCCCTCGGCCGGTACGCCCATGGCCGGGTCCGCGAGGGAGGCGAGCACCGGCCTGATCCGCTCCGCGACCCCGCGCGATCCGTGCAGTTCGGCCGGGCGGCGGCGGGCCTGGCGCGGGGTGACGGCGGCCGCGCTGCGGGCCTCCATCAGCGGCAGCGGGTCGAAGTGGGCGACCGGGTCGTGGCGCAGCCTGCGGGCGTAGTCCGCCTCCGCGGCCAGCGCGTCGGCCAGCGCGTCGCGCTGGGCACCCCATCTGCGGACCGGGAACACCACGATCAGCGCCGCCTGGACCACCCCGCCGAACGCGATCACCGCCCCGTGCAGGGCCGCCTGGGCGACGGAGGTGGGCAGGGTGATCGTCACCAGCATGATCGCGACGTTGGACGCGGCGATGATGCCGCCGGTCGGACCCGCCGCCCAGGCGAGCCCGGCGACGAAGGTCCAGAGCACCAGCAGGAGCATGAAGAGCGGCAGATGGGAGCCGGTGATGTAACCGAGGAACGTGGAGACGGCGAGGCTCGCGCCGGAGACCAGGGCGAGCACCGGCCGGGGACGCCAGCTGCGCTGGAAGGTGGCGATGGCCGCCTGGAACGCGCCGAAGGCGGCGCCGGCCGCGACCACCGGTCCGAACAGGGCCAGGGTCACCCCGATCACCAGCGCGAGACCGGCCGCGCCCCGGATCGCGATCAGCGGTTCGAGGCGCCGCCGCTCGATCGTCAGCCCCGAGCGGGCGGTCTCCTTCAGCGCCCGGAGCCAGCTCATGCCGAGAGCCTAACCGGATTTACCGTTATGCCCGAGTTGTCGGGGATATCAGAGTTACTGAGGTGACGCGCGGGGTCCGCAGAGGTTTCCGGGGCCACGCGCGCGGGGTGCGGCGGCCCCGGCTGTTACGCGCGCGGGATCCGGCGGCTCCGGCCGGGGATCCCCGGGGCGTCCGCGCCCATCCTGGCCCGGTCGGCGGCGGCCGTGCCGTGGGTCCAGCCGTCCGGGTCGACGGCGCCGCGCACCCGGGTGGTCGTGGTCCGCGGGAACATCCGCTCCGCGGTGTCCGTGACCGCCATGTCGCGGGCGGCCAGCACGGGCAGCAGACCGGGGTCCGTCGCGGTGGACGGTCCGGCGGCGGCGCCCTCCGCGTCGGCCTCCGCGGTGGCGCGGGCGGTGCCCTCCGCCAGCCGGCGGCCCAGCCGCTGGGCGTACGCCATCAGGAAGGACTGCCGGAAGGTCTTGGTCCGCTTACGCCCGCCGGCCCGCTGGCCCGCCTCCGCCCTGGTCATCGCCACGGTGCCCTGCACCAGCAGCGAGGTGTGCAGGAGCTCCACGGCCTCCAGGTCGGGTTCGAAGCCGACGACCGTCGAGAAGCCGAGGTCGCTGTTCCACACGGCCCGGCAGCGGTTCGCCGAGGCGACGGCGTCGAGCAGGATCGCCTTCGCCGTCTCGTACGGGGCGTCCACCCCGATCCGGCAGGCGCCCGGCGCGCGGTCGCTGTGGGTACGGGCGGCGAGCAGCGCCTCGTCGATGCTGTGCCGGGCCATCAGCTCCTGCGCCTTGGTGGTGAGCGCCTCCGCCTCCTCGGGGAACCCGGTCGCCTCCGCCTTGGCCAGCAGTGCCCTGATTCGGGTCAGCATGCGGGGTTCGTCGTGCGCGGGCGGCAGGCTCAGCCCGTCGCGCGGCGCGCCGGGCGGGGGCCCGACGGGTTCGATGGCGGGCAGCCGCAGCAGCAGCCGGTAGAGCCCGAGCAGCTCGGAGGCGTACGAGAACCGGTCGGGCCGGCCCGGCCGCGGCGCCGGCGGCAGCTCGTCCAGCTGGGACTGCCAGCGGGGCGGCAGCCGCTCGTACCGCCGCACCTCGGAGACGATCAGCCCGGCGGCCAGCGCGGCCCCGTGCTCGTCGAGTTCGCGGCGGACGACCCGTACGAGATCGGCCGGCAGCCAGCCGCGCTCCCAGGCCCGCCGGACGAACTCCTCCCCGCGCCGCAGCAGCTCGCCGTCGCTCGCCGGGTCCGCCGCGAGGAGCGAGGCCCCGGTGTCGAGACCGGCGTCGCCGTCCGAGTAGAGGGCGGCCGCGAATGCCTGGTCGATCACCGGTTCCATGAGGTCAGCGTAGGCGTGGCCCGATCGGCGGAGGCGGCGCAGCTGACGGGGGTGACAGAGACGACAGAGGCGGCGGAGTTCGTCCACAGGCTGTGGACGAACTCCGCCGGTCGCGGGCCGCCGCCCGTCCGGCGCCGGTCACGGCAGGAGGACGAGCTTCCCCCGTACGTGCCCCGCCTCGCTCAGCCGCTGCGCGTCGGCCGCGTCGACCAGCGGCAGGGCCCGCTCGACCGGCACCCGCAGCTCGCCGTCCGCCGCCAGCCGGGCGTGCTCGGCCAGCTGCTCGGAGGAGCCGGGCGAACCCGCGGAGAAGGGGACGCCGTGCTCGGCCGCCGCCGGGTCCGCGATGGTGACGATCCGGTCCGTGGTGCCGCCGCGCAGCTCGATGGAGTCCGGCAGCGCTCCGCGCCCCGCCACGTCGAAGACCGCGTCCACACCCTGGGGAGCGGCTTCGCGGACCCGGCCGACCAGCCCGTCCCCGTACTCCACCGGAGTCGCGCCGATCACCCGCAGGTAGTCGTGGTTGGCGGCGGACGCCGTGCCGATCACCGTCGCGCCCCGGGCCACCGCCAGCTGCACCGCGGCCGATCCGACGGCCCCGGCCGCCCCGTGCAGCAGCAGCGTGTCGCCCTCGCCCACCGCGAGCTCGTCCAGGACGCGCTGGGCGGTGTCCGCCGCGATGGTCAGCGCGGCGGCGTCCTGCCAGCTCAGCCCGGCCGGCTTGGGCGCGACGCGGGTGGCCTCTGCCAGCACGTACTCGGCGTAGGAACCCGTCGCGCTGCGGCCCAACACCTCGTCGCCGACCTCGACCCCGGTGACCCCTTCGCCGGTCCGGTCGACCACACCGGCGAACTCGACGCCCGGGATCGCCGGGAGCGAGGTCGGGAACATCTCCCGCATCCAGCCGCGCCGGATCTTGTAGTCCATCGGATTCACCCCGGCGGCCATCACCTTCACCCGCACCTGCCCCGGACCGGGATGCGGGTCCTCGACCCGGGCGGGATGCAGGACCTCGGGTCCGCCGAACTCCTCGAAAACGATCGCTTCCATCGCGCCTGTCCCCTCGGTGGGTGCTCCGGGGCCCGGAGCAGGGTCTGTGCCGCTCTTCCCGATCTTCCCGTCTGCGACCCGCCCGTGCCAGCCGCCTCGCGCTGTCAGTGGGGGGTGCCAGACTCGGCCATATGACCGAACGCTGGGCGGTAGCCGCCACGGAGAGCGGTGGCGCCCGCCTCGTCCCGCTGGACGCCGCGGGTCTGCCCACCGCCCCCGCCGTGACCGAACCCGACCTGGCGGAGGCCGTCCGCAGCCGCCCCGCGGTGACCCGCTGGGTGTGGCGTTCGACCACCGAGATCTACCCCCTGCTGCTCGCCGCCGGGGTGCCCGTGGCGCGCTGCTACGACATCGAGGCCGCCGAGTCCCTCCTCCTGGGGCACGAGGGCCGGCTCGGTGAACCCCGCTCCGCGGCCGCCGCCCACGCCCGGCTGCTGCGCGCCCCGGTGCCGCCCGACCCGGCGCCGCGCCAGGCGGTGCCCGGCTCCCAGTCCTCCCTGTTCGAACCCCGCTCCGGCACCGAGCTGCCCTTCGACGGCCTGCTCCGGGTGTACGCGGACCAGCTCGCCCGGCACGACGCCACGGACCGGCCGGACCGGATGCGCCTGCTGACGGCGTCCGAATCGGCCGGCATGCTGGTCGCCGCCGAGATGAACCGCGCGGGGCTGCCCTGGCGGGCCGACGTCCACCGGGACGTCCTCCAGGAGCTGCTGGGCGAGCGGTACGCGGGCGGCGGCGAGCCCCGCAGGCTGGCCGAGCTGGCGGACGAGGTGTCCGCCGCCTTCGGCCACCGGGTCCGCCCGGACCTCCCCGCCGACGTGGTGCGGGCGTTCGGCCGGGCCGGGATCAAGGTGAGGTCGACCCGGCGCTGGGAGCTGGAGGGGCTGGACCACCCGGCGGTGGAGCCCCTCATCCAGTACAAGAAGCTGTACCGGATCTGGACGGCGCACGGCTGGAGCTGGCTCCAGGACTGGGTGCGCGACGGCCGCTTCCGCCCCGGGTACCAGCCGGGCGGCACGGTCAGCGGCCGCTGGACGACCAACGGCGGCGGGGCGCTGCAGATCCCCAAGGTGATCCGGCGGGCGGTCGTCGCCGACGAGGGCTGGCGGCTGGTCGTCGCGGACGCCGACCAGATGGAGCCGAGGGTGCTCGCCGCGATCTCCCGCGACCGGGGCCTGATGGAGGTGGCCGGGCACGACGGCGACCTCTACACCGCGCTCTCCGACCGCGCCTTCCACGGCGACCGCGACCACGCCAAGATCGCGCTGCTCGGCGCCGTCTACGGCCAGACCTCGGGGGACGGCCTGAAGAATCTGGCCGCCCTGCGCCGCAGGTTCCCGCACGCCGTCGCCTATGTGGACGACGCCGCGAAGGCCGGCGAGGAGGGCCGTCTCGTACGGACCTGGCTCGGCCGGACCAGTCCGCCCGCGGCCGGCAGCGGGGACGACGGGGAGGCCGGAATACCGCAGGAGGGCGGCGACGACCTCCCGGACGAGGGCTCCGGGTCCCCGGCGGACGGCGGCTTCACGCCCGGCTACGCCTCCTCCGACGCCCGTGCCCGCGGCCGCTTCACCCGTAACTTCGTGGTGCAGGGCAGCGCCGCCGACTGGGCGCTGCTGCTCCTGGCCGCGCTGCGCCACTCGCTGACCGCCGCCGGGCTCCGGGCCGAACTGGTCTTCTTCCAGCACGACGAGGTGATCGTGCACTGCCCCCTGGAGGAGGCGGAGACGGTGGTGGAGGCGATCCGGGCCGCCGGGGAGCTGGCCGGCCGGATCGCCTTCGGTGAGACACCGGTCCGCTTCCCGTTCACCACGGCGGTGGTGCGGCGGTACTCGGACGCCAAGTGACCCGGCGGGCCTGCGGCGGCGGGTGCCCCGGGGAGGACGGGGCACCCGCCTGGCACGAAAGGCTCTAGCCGCGTTCCCACAGGGCGGGGACGTTCGGCGGCTCCCAGCCGGTCAGGGCGGTGTGCGCCTGTAGACAGCGGTACGGGCTCCCGCCGTACGTGACGCGGTCTCCCGCGCTGTACAGCGTCCCGGCCGCCCAGCCGCCGCCCGGCTCGGTCGGCGGGTCTGTCGGCGGATCGGTGGGATCAGTCGGGTCCTGCGCGATGTCGAGGACGAAGTCGAAGGTCCCCTCCTTGCCAGAGCCGACGGACCTGACGTTCATCAGGAGTGCCGGATCGAAGATGGTGTCGGTGCTGTTGCGCGGCTCGTCCGGGAAGTAGAGCTGGGTGGTGAGGACGGCGGAACCGGGCGCCTGGGCCTTCACATGGATGTGCCGGGTGCGGCCGGGATACAGCCCCGGCACGATCGTCGAGAGGGTGAAGGCCCCCGCCGCGTCGGTGAACTGGTGGCCGCGGAAGGCGAACCCGCTCATGTCGTACGCGCCGTTGGTGTCGGCCTGCCAGAAGTCGAGCAGCACTCCGGGCACGGGCTCGCAGGCCCGCCCGAAGACATAGCCGCTGACGGTCAGCCGGACACCGGGCGTGCCCGCGCTCACCAGGCTGGTGCGGAGCGGGGAGTTGGGCTTGAAGTACGGGCCCTCGATCTGGTCGTGGGTCGGGCCGTCGCCGTCGTCACAGTCCGGTGTCGGGGCCAGCGGCAGGCCGCTGGAGCCGGTGTCACGGGCCAGCGCCACCCCGGTCCCGGCGAACAGCGGGACCGCGGTGGCCACCAGGGCCGCCTTGAGCAGGGTCTTGCGGCTGATCGGCCGGTCCTCTGAGAAGCGGTCGACGGGGTCGGGGGACATGGCGGACTCCTCGGGGTGGGGTGCGGGGTCTGCGGTGCCGGGTGCTACAGCGCCTGCCACAGCGCGGGGACGTTCGGGGGCGTCCAGCCGGTCTGGGCCTGGTGCCCCTGGAGGCACCGGTAACTGGCGGAGCCGTACGTCACCACGTCGCCCGCCGCGTACACCGTGCCGGCCGCCCAGCTGCCGCCGGGCTCCGTCGGCGGATCGGTCGGGTCGGTCGGATCGGTCGGGGTGCCGCTGGTGACCAGGGTCAGCCCGTACGCCTGGAGTGCCGGGTTGACCGGCTGGAAGTACGTCGTACCGCCCTGGGTGCAGTTGCCGGTGCCGCCGGACGTGACGCCCTGGGCCTGACTGCCGGAGATGAACGAGCCCCCGGAGTCGCCGGGTTCCGCGCACACGTTGGTACGGGTCACCCCGGAGACGGTGCCCTCCTGGTAGGTGACGCTGCTGTTGCGCTGCTGGACGGTGCCGCAGTGCCAGCCGGTCGTCGAGCCCGAGCGGCAGACCGACGAGCCCTCCAGCGCCTCGGTGGAACCGGTGACCGTCACATCGCCGTTGCCGTAGCCGTTCACCAGCGGGCGGGGGGTCCAGCCGGTGTTCGCGGCGACCCAGGAGTAGTCGCGGCCGGGGAAGGTGGAGCCCTGGAAGGAGCCCTGGGCCTGCTGGTTGTAGCCGCTGGTGGTGACACCCGGGGTGCCGCAGTGCCCGGCGCTGACGAAGCCGCCCTGGGTGCCGCGCTTGACGGGGAAGCCGATGGAACAGCGGCCCGTACCGTTCATGTAGTACGCGTCACCGCCCCGGAGATCGGTGAACGTGCGCGGCTGACCGGCCGATCGGCCGACAGTCACCAGATCGCCGTCCACCCCGGCCGCGGCCAGGAAGCTGTCGGCGGCGGCGCCCCGGCCGGCCTCGACGACGACGCGGTTGGTGCGCACATCGACGTACCAGGCGGGTACGTCCTTCGGCGGTCGCTGCCGCGCCACCCGGTCGAGGGCGGCCTTGGCCGAGGTGAGTTCGGCCAGGCTGTGGGATACGACGACGGCCCGCGCACCGGCTTCCGTGATCCTGGCGGTGTCCGCCGCGTCGGTGGTGGCGACGGTCAGTTCCGCCGCGTCACCGCTCACCCGGGCGCCGCCGAAACCGGCGCCGAGGGAGTGCCGCAGCCCGGCGGCCGTGGCCGCCGCACGGGACTCCGCGCCGATCCTGGCCCGCGCACCGTCGGCGGTCAGCCCGAGATCGCGCCGCATCGCCTCGATCAGACCGGGAGAGAGCCGGTCCGCCCCGGCGACGGGAGCGGCGGGGGAGGCGGGGGAAGGGTCCGCGGACGCGGTGCCGGTCAGTCCGGCCAGGGCGAGCGCGCCGACGGCCACGGCGGCGGCGAACGCGGCCGGCGCACGTCTTCGGAGTACGGATCTCTCCACCGGACTCTCCACGGAAATATCCATGGAACTCTCCTTCGTTGCGGGGGAATTGCCGACAACGTAGCCGCGCGCGCCCGGCTCCAGGAGATCCCGTCCGCCCCATCGCATCACGTTATGGGGCGGCCGTGACCGGCGGCGATACGGTGAAACCCGCGCTCCGGCCTCCCCGTTCACGCCCGGCCCGAGTAGGTTCCCCTCATGCGAATAGGCCAACTGCTGGGCACCGGACGCTCCGCCGACGTATACGAACTGGACGAGCAGTGGGTCCTGCGGCGTTATCGCGACGGGCTGGACGCCAGGCGCGAGATGCCCGTCATGTCCTATCTCTCGGCCTCCGGCTACCCGGTCCCCCGGCTCGGCCCGCTGCCCGTCTCCGCCGGTCCCGGCGACCTGGTGCTGCAGCGCCTGAGCGGTACGACGATGCTGGATTCCCTGATGTCCGGCGAACTCGGCGGGCAGGAGGGCTCCGTCATGCTGGCCGGTCTGCTCGCGGACCTGCACACCGTCCCGGCCCGGCTCTCGGCGGACCCCGAGGACCGGATCCTCCACCTGGACCTGCACCCGGGCAACGTGATGCTGACGGCAGGCGGCCCGGTGGTGATCGACTGGAGCAACACGGAGGAGGGCCCGCCCGCCCTGGACCGGGCCATGACCGCGCTGATCCTGGCCCAGGTCGCGGTCGATCCCCATGACCCGGCGGCGTCGGGCGCCCGCGCGCTGGTGGACATCCTGGTGCCGCTGCTGGCCGCCGACGACGGCATCCCGGCCCGCCACCTCGCCGGGGCGGCGTCCCGCAGGGCCGCCAACCCGACGATGAGCCCGGCCGAACTGGCCCTCATCGGGAAGGCGTCGGAGCTGGTCGGCTCACTGTCGGCATAGGCCCCGGACCCGCCCCCGCCCCCTCCCCCGTCCCGTTCACACAGGGCTCGACCGCATCCGCGCGGGCCCGGTCAGTCGCGCGTACCCGCCGGCTCGACCGGCCGGGTGCGCAGCGCGAGGGACGCGGGCAGCACGGCGAAGACCACGGCCAGCGCCGCGCTCACCCCCGCCACGAGGCCGATGGCGCCCCACGGGACGACAACGCCCGATCCGGCGCCGAGCAGCCCGAGAGCGGTGCGCACGCCGAGCAGGTTCAGCGCGGCGACGACCCCGCCGAGCACCGCGCCCACCGCGACCACGGCCAGCGCCTCCACCCCGACCAGCCGCAGCACCTGCGCTTTCGTCGCCCCGGCGAGCCGGAGCACCGCCAGCTCCCGCACCCGGTCGGAGGTGGCCATCACCTGCGTGTTGGCCAGCGCGATCCCCGTGTACAGCAGGGCGATCGCGAGAATCATCAGCATCCCGGTCCGGGTGGCGGAGCCGGTCGCCGGACGGTCGCTCTTCACCCACTGAGCCGTGGTCAGCACATCGGTGCCGGTCGCCCGCCCGTCCGCGTACAGCTGCTTCGCGACGGCGGACCGTTCGGCACCGGCCCGGATCCCGATGTCGACCCGGTCGATCGCGGCACGGGCGGCGTTGCGCGGGGTGACGTAGACGCCGTTGCCGCCCGTTCCGGTGGCGAGCACGGCCACCACTCGCAGGGTCACCTTGCGGCCGTCGCCCAGCCAGACGCCGACGCGCTCGCCGACCGTCCTGGTCAGCCACTCCTCGTTGACGACGATGCCACCGTCGTCGAGGTCCGCGAACCGGCCCGCCACCACCGGCAGCGCGGACACGGCTGCCGCGTCCGCCGGGTCCACCGCCCTGGCCTCCGAGCCGACGAGCGCCACGCCCTCCTCCAGAACGGTCACGGAGGTGGAGCGCGAGGCGCTGACCACCGCGCCGGGGATGCGCCGGGCCCGTTCGACGAACCGTGCGGAGACCGCCCCGCCGTCGGTCGTGGCGACGAAGTCCCCGGTGGCCTGGGTACGCACCTCCGCGGACTTGGCCGCGTCGATGGTGGCCGTCGTGCCCATGAGCGACACGGCCAGGCCGACGGTGACGATCACGGGAGCGGCGACGGCGGCCGTCCTGCGCAGCCCGGCGCAGGCGTTCTCCCTGGTCAGCAGCCATGTGGCGCCGGGCAGCCGGGCCGGCAGCCAGGTGAGCGACCGGATGGCGGGGCGGACCAGCACGGGTGCGAACAGGGCGAACCCGACGATCAGCAGCATCGGCTGGGTGATGTAGGTCTTCCGCTTGAGGAGCCCGCCGGGGTCCTGGACGAGCGCGACGGCCACCAGCACGGCCCCGGTCAGCAGGACGGCCAGGCCCAGCAGGATCCGGCTCAGCGGCATCGAGCCGCTGTCGACGGCGGATTCGCGCAGCGCCTCGACCGGTCCGGTCCGGCCGGCCCGGTACGCGGCGGTGACCGCCCCGATCAGGGCCACCGAGAGCCCGGTCCAGAACGCGGTGTGCAGCGGCCAGGTCTGGTCACCGATCTCGAACCAGCGGGGCGCCAGCCCCTCACCGGCCATCCAGGAGGCGAGCCGGGGCGCACCGGACAGGCCGAGCCGGCAGCCGACCGCCGACGCGAGTACGCCGATGAGGACGGCTTCGGCGTACACCAGCCGGCGCACCTGGCCGGGCGTGGCGCCCGCCGTGCGGAGCAGGCCGAACTCGCGGCGGCGCTGGGCCACTCCGTACGAGAACGTCGAGGCGATCACGAAGACGCTGACGAAGGAGGTGATGCCCGCGGCCGTGCCGAGCAGGGCGTTGACCGAGGCGAGCGCCTCCGCGTCCCGGTCCGGATCGGGGTCGGCCAGGCGCCGCTCGTCGCCGGTGAGGACCGCCATGCCGGAGCCCGTACCGGAGCCGTTGGCCGCGGTTCTGCGCACGGTCGCGCGCACCGCCGCCGGATCCGCGTGCACCACCACGGCGTCGATGTCCGGGGAGATCCTGGCGGCCTCGGCCTCGGTGAAGAACACGGCGGTCTCGAAGCCCGCGGAGCCGTGGGCGGGGCGCACCGTCCCGACCACCGTCCTGGTGCCGCTGCCCGCCGGGGTCCTGACGGTGATCCGCTCTCCCGTCCCGCGATGCGGGTCCGAGCCGTCCGCCGCCGTCACGACGACCTCGCCGGGCGCGGCCGGGGCCCGCCCGGAGGCCAGCCGGTAGGGGGCGGCGGCCGCGACCGGCCAGGGGTGGCCGACGGCCCGCCCGCCGTCACCGGCCGGGCGGGCGGGCCCGAGGGTCACGGGGAACGTGCGGTCCAGTTCCGTACGGCCCAGGCGGGCGAGCTCCCCGGCGAGCTCCGCCGGGACCGGGCGCGGATCGGTGAGCGGCCGGGTACGGACGCCGATCGGGGTGTCCACCCGCAGCCGGTCCTCGCCCCGGACCAGGACGGGGGCTGCGGCGAACCGCTCCGGGCCCTGGTGCGGCGCGTCGAACGTCGCCGCGAGCGCCAGACCGGTGGCGGCGACGATCCCCACGCCGAGGGCCAGCGCGACGAAGGAGCCGGCGAAGGTGACCCAGCGGGTCCGGATGCCCCGGAGCACGAGACTCAGCACGGGACCGCCGCCAATCCCGTCATGCGCGCGGCGATCTCCCCGGCGTCCGGCGCGTGCAGCTCGTCCCGGACCCGGCCGTCGGCGAGGAAGAGCACCCGGTCGGCGCGGGCGGCCGCGACCGGGTCGTGGGTGACCATGACCACGGTCTGGCCGTCGTCGACCATGGTGCGCATCATCGAGAGCACCTCCTGACCGGTGGTGGAGTCGAGCGCTCCGGTGGGTTCGTCGCCGAAGAGGACATCGGGCCGGGTGACCAGCGCGCGGGCCAGGGCGACCCGCTGCTGCTGGCCGCCGGACAGTTCCCCGGGCCGGTGCCCGGCCCGATCGCGCAGCCCCACCCGCTCCAGTACGTCGAGGACTTCGGCCCGCCCCGGCCGGCGGCCGGCGAGCCGCAGCGGAAGCGCCACGTTCTGCTCCGCGGTGAGGGAGGGCAGCAGGTTGAACGCCTGGAAGACGAAGCCGATGCGGCTGCGGCGCAGTAGCGTCAGCCGCCGCTCGCTGAGCCCGGTCAGTTCGGTGTCACCGAGGAACACCTGGCCGCCGGTCGGCCGGTCGAGGCCGGCGGTGCACTGGAGCAAGGTCGACTTGCCGGAGCCGGACGGGCCCATGACGGCGGTGAAGGTGGCGCGCGGGATGTCCAGGCTCACTCCGTCCAGCGCGGTCACCGCGCCGGACTTCCTGCCGTAGGACCGGGTGACCGAACGGAGTCGGACAGCTGCTTGGTTCATGGACAGGAGCCAACCGCCTCCGCGCTCCCGGCACATCGCAGCGAGGAGGAGTCCTCATGGTGGAGGTAGCTCCACCACGAAGGTCGACACCACTGGGTGGTCCGGGCTCCGGGACGCGCCCTAACGTTCCCCCATGCCCTCCTCCCCCGGCCTCCCGCAGGCACTGCGACAGCGCCGTTACGTCCTCGGCGGGTGGCCCTGGCGGGCCGCGCTCTACCTGCTGACCAGCGTGCCCCTCGGCATCGCGACGCTCACCGCCCTGCTCCTGCTGACGGTCGTGGGCGGTGCGCTGTCGGTGGTCCTGATCGGGATACCGCTGCTGCTGACCCTGGTACTCGCCGGCATTCCGCTGGCCGCGCTGGAGCGGCGCAGGCTCCGACTGCTCGACCCCCGGCCGCTGCCCCCGGCACACCGCGAACCGGACGGCACCGGGCTGCCGTCCTGGCTGCGCACCCGCCTCCAGGAACGTTCCACCTGGCGGGAGTTGGGGTACGCGCTGCTGTTCGCCCTGGTGCTGTGGCCGCTGGAGGCACTGGCGGTGGGGACGGCCCTCTCGGTCTGCGGCGGGCTGATCGCGGCGCCCGCGGTACTGGCGGCGAGCGGCGGTGAGGAGGTCCGGGTGCTCAAGATCTGGCTCGCCCACTCCTATCCGCCCGCCTTCGCGGCGCTGCTCGCCGGGGTGGTCCTGCTGCCGGTGTTCGCATATCCGCTGGGACTGCTGGCGGCCGGGCGGGCGGCGCTGACCCGGCAGCTGCTCTCCCCGCCGGATGCCGGACTCGATTCCAGGCTGCGGGAGTTGGGGCGGTCCCGGATGCGCCTGGTGGACGCCTTCGAGGCGGAGCGCCGCCGTATCGAACGCGATCTGCACGACGGCGCCCAGCAACGGCTCGTCGCCCTGTCCATGACGCTCGGCCTGGCCCGGCTGGAGAACCCCGCGCAGCCGCTGGCCGGAATGCTGGCCAAGGCCCATGCGGAGGCCGGGGTCGCCCTGGTGGAGATCAGGGAGCTGATCCAGGGCATCCACCCCCGGGTCCTCACGGACCGGGGGCTGCGGGCCGCCGTGGAGGACGTCGCGGACCGCTCCGCGGTGCCGGTGGACGTGGACCTCGACCTGCCGGACCGGCTGCCCGAAGCGGTGAAGACCGGGGTCTACTTCGCGGTCTGCGAGGCGCTGGCCAATGTCGCCAAGCACAGCGGGGCGGGACGGGCACGGGTGACCGGCCGCACCGAGCGGGGCCGGCTGGTGGTGGAGGTCTCGGACGACGGCGTGGGCGGCGCGGTGACCAGCGGCGGAACGGGACTTGAGGGGGTGGCCGACCGCCTCTCGGTGCTCGGCGGCCACCTGCTACTGTCCAGTCCCCCCGGCGGGCCCACGGTGTTCCGGCTGGAGGTGCCCGCCCCGTCCACGCCGTCGTCCGGGAGGCCCTGACCGTGCGGATCGTACTGGCAGAGGACAGCGTGCTCCTGCGGGAGGGACTGGTCGGCCTGCTGGAACGGTTCGGGCACCGGGTGGTGGCGGGAGCCGGAACGGCCGGCGAGCTGATCGCGGCCGTCACCGAGCACCGCCCGGACATCGTCGTGACCGATGTCCGGATGCCCCCGGGCTTCTCCGACGAGGGGCTGCGCGCCGCGGTCGAACTGCGCACCCTCCAGCCGGACCTGCCCGTTCTCGTACTCAGCCAGTACGTCCAGCGCGCCTACGCGGAGGATCTGCTCGACTCCGCGGACGGGCGGGGCGTCGGCTATCTGCTCAAGGAACGGATCGGCCACGTCGAGGAGTTCGTCGACGCGCTGCACCGGGTCGGCGCCGGGGACACGGTGGTGGACCCCGAGGTGGTCCGCCAGCTGATCCGGCACCGCCGGGATCCGCTGTCCCGGCTGACCGCCAGGGAGCAGGAGGTGCTGGCCCTGATGGCGGAGGGCAGGTCGAACGCGTCGATCGCGGCGGCGATGACGGTCAGCGAGGGCACGGTCAGCAAGCACTTCGGCAGCATCCTCGGCAAGCTCGACCTGTCGCTGGACGACACCACGAACCGCCGGGTGCTGGCGGTGCTGGCGTACCTGCGCGGTTAGGGCGCCGGCGGACCAGCGACGGGTCCGGACCCGGGAACAGCCCCGGATACGGTCACGGCCCCCGGCCCGGACAGCGCCTGCCGGGCGAACGCCACCACGTGGCCGCGCAGATCCAGCCCGGCCGCGCCCGCACCTGTCTCAGTACCCGTACCCGTCCTCGTATCCGTACCGATGATCAGCCGCGCGAGCTGCGGTACCGCGTTGGGCCAGGCGGCGAGCCCGATCAGGCTCAGCAGGCAGGCCGCGACCTGTGGAGACGCCTCGGTCCCGAAGCTCTCGGCCAGGACGGCGATCTTCTCCTCGTAGCGGCTGCGGCGAAGCTCCTCGTTGGGCAGCACCCCGTCGCGGTAGTGCAGCCCCTCCCAGAAGAAGAGCCTGACCAGGACCGGGTTGTCCCGGTGGAAGTCGTACACCCGCCCCACGTACTCCGCGGGGTCGTCGCCGCTCCGGAGCGGGACGGCCTCGGCCAGCTCGTCGAGCGCACGGCCCACGACGGCGTCGAACAGCTTCTGCTTGTTGCCGAAGTAGCCGTAGATCCGCTCCTTGTTCACGCCGGCCAGCTCCGCGATCCGGTCGACGCGGGCCCCGGCGATGCCGTGGGCCGCGAACTCCTCCTTCGCCGCAGCGAGGAGCCGTTCCTTGGTGGGGGGCGTGTCCGAGGTCATGGCACCAGCGTAGAACGAGTTCACCACTGAACCAACCAACTGGATGGTTGACATCCAACCAGTTGGTTGGTTCAGTGGAACCCGCCACCGGGGGCAGCCGCACAGCCCCGGCGGCAGCACCGCAGGATCCCCCGCCACCGGAAGGACCACCGATGCCCGCCACCACCTCCACCGCTCCCACGCCCCAGGCACAGCCGGTCCCGCTGCCCTCCGTGCACGTGCGGGTTCTGCTCACCTGGCTGGCCGTGTTCACGGCCCTCACCGTTGTCCAGCTGGCGATCGGCCCCTACGTCGCGGGCTTCCCGATGCTCCTGCGCACGCTGGTCATCACCGGCATCGTCGTCCCGGCCGTGGTCTACGCCATGGTGCCGAATCTCCTGAAGGTCCGCACCGCGGCGCTGCGCCGGCTTCGCTGAGGACGGTGCCGCCCCTCACCCGGCGGACGGCGCGGGCCGGGCGGCGTATCCGTACACCGCCGAATCCCCCAACTCCTCCTCGATCCGGATGAGCTGGTTGTACTTGGCCGTGCGGTCGGAGCGGGACAGGGACCCGGTCTTGATCTGCCCGCACCCCGTGGCGACGGCCAGATCCGCGATGGTCGTGTCCTCCGTCTCGCCGGAGCGGTGGGAGATCACCGCCGCCCACCCGGCCCGCCGCGCGGCGTCCACCGTCGCGAGCGCCTCGCTCAGCGTCCCGATCTGGTTGACCTTGACCAGGACCGCGTTGCCCACCCCGGTACGAATGCCCTCCCGCACCAGCGCCTCGTTCGTGCAGAACACGTCGTCCCCGGTCAGCTGGCACCCGGCCCCGACCCGCGCCGTCAGCTCGCGCCACCCGTCGAGGTCGTCCTCCGCCATCGGGTCCTCCACCGAGACGATCGGGTACGCGTCGATCAACTCGGCGAAGTAGTCGACCTGTTCGGCGGACGTACGCCGGACGCCCTCACCCGTGTACACGTACGCGCCGTCCCGGTAGAACTCCGAGGAGGCCGGGTCCATGACGAGGCCGATGTCCGCTCCGGGCCGGTAGCCGGCCCGCTCGATCGCCGCCATGACGAAGTCGAGCGCCTCCTCGGCCGTACGCAGCGCGGGCGCGAAGCCGCCCTCGTCGCCGACGCCCGTGGAGTGGCCCGCGGCCAACAGGTCGCGGCGGAGCGTGTGGAAGACCTCGGAACCCATCCGGACGGCCTCCGCGAACGAGTCCGCGCCCACGGGCGCGATCATGAACTCCTGGAAGTCCAGCGGGTTGTCGGCGTGGGCGCCACCGTTGATGATGTTCATCATCGGCACCGGCAGCACCCGGGCGCCCGCGCCGCCGAGGTAGCGGTACAGCGGCTCCCGGTGCGAGACGGCGGCGGCCTTCGCGGTGGCGAGGGAGACCCCGAGCAGGGCGTTGGCGCCGAGCCGCGCCTTGGTGGGGGTGCCGTCGAGCGCGACGAGCGCGGCGTCGAGGCCGGTCTGGTCATCGGCATCGCGCCCGGTGACCGCGTCCGCGATCTCGCCCTTCACATGAGCCACGGCCCGGTCGACGCCCTTGCCGTGCCAGCGCCCGGGGTCACCGTCCCGCAGCTCCACCGCCTCGCGGGCTCCGGTGGAGGCGCCGGAAGGGACGGTGGCGCGGCCCAGAGATCCGTCGGCGAGGACGACATCGACCTCGACGGTGGGGTTGCCTCGGCTGTCGAGGACGGCGCGGGCGGTGACGTTACGGACGGCGGTCGGCTCAACTGTGCTTACGGGCATGGGAGTTCCTTCCCTTGTCGCCTGCCGGACCCTGGCTGCGACGACGCTGGCGCTCGGCCCGACACCTGGAAACTGTACAGCATTGCTGTTCAGTCATGCTGTACAGCATAGCTGTGCACCCCAGCTGTTCAGTTATGCTGCGTGACGGCGTTTCCGGGTTAAAGTGCCCTATGCCGACCCCGGAAGCCGCCACCGTCGCCACCGAACTGCGTACCGCGATGGGCAAGCTCAGCCGGCGCGTGAAGCGCGAGGACCTGATCCCGGTGGGGCAGATCGCCGTGCTCGGCGTCCTGGACCGCGACGGCGCCATGACCACCAGCGATCTCGCGGCCGACCAGCGCGTACGCCCGCAGTCGATGGCCCGCGCGGTCGGCCTCCTCCTCGATCAGGGCCTGGTCACCCGCAGGTCCCACCCGACGGACGGACGCAAGTCCCTGGTCGAACTGTCGGACGCCGGCCGGTCCGCGCTGGAAGCGGAGCGCGGCCGCAGGGCCGGCTGGCTGGCCCTGGCCATCGAGGCCGAACTCTCGGACGAGGAACGCAGGTCGCTCGCGCGCAGCGCGGCCCTGATGGAACGGCTGGCCGCCCGCCAGGGCCTGCCCGGACCGTCATGAGCGCACCCGGCCACGACAGCGGTGGCGTCTCCGGTGCGGGTGCGAACGTGGTCGTGGACGACGGCGTCGAGTTCCCGGTCCCGGCGGACGGCGAGGTCTGGGCGGTCGGCGCGGTGGTCCTCGACCCGGACGGCAAGGCCTTCGCCCAGCGGCGCGGCCCGCACCGGCGGCTGTTCCCCGACTGCTGGGACATCGTCGGCGGCCACGTGGAGCCCGGCGAATCGCTGCTGGACGCCCTCGCCCGCGAGATCGCGGAGGAGACCGGCTGGCGGCTGCGCCGCGTCCGCCGCCTCTTCGGGATCACCACCTGGACCGGCGACGACGGGGCCGGTACGCGGCACGAGGCCGACTACCTCGTCGAGGTCGACGGAGATCTGCGCCGCCCCGCCCTTGAGTGGGCCAAGCACACCGCCTACGACTGGTTCGGCCCCGACGACCTCCCCCGGCTGACGGAGAACCGCGCCCCCGGCGAATACCTCATCCACGACCTGATCGCGAAGGCCCTGCGGGATCACCCGGCCGGACCCTGAACCACCTCCGCAGCACCCGTACCCCCATCCCCATCCCCATCCGCGTCCGCACCCCCGCCGTCCGGGACCCCGTACACGGACGCCAGTTCCGCCGCCAGTTCCGCGAGTCTGGCCCGCGTGCCCGGCGGGCCGAGGACCTCCACCCCGGCGCCCAGGCCCGCCAGTTGGGCGGCCAGCACCTCCGGTGTCGGGCCGTCCACCTCGATCTCCAGCCGCCCGTCCGCGCCCACCGCGCCGATCCGCAGCCGGCCGCCGAACAGCCGTTGCAGGACCGTTTCGGTCCCGGGGTCCGCCAGAGCCCGCGCCGTCACCGCGTGCATGCGGTCCTCCACCGGCCCGGCGAGGGAACGCCAGGCCGTGGCGAGGTCGAATCCGTCCGGCCGCACGACGGGTTCCCCGGTCGGCTCGACGGACGTGACGCGGCTGAGCCGGAAGGTCCGCAGGCCGCGCTCGGTGTCCGCGACGAGATACGCCACGCCCGCCTTGGACGCGATCCCGAGCGGATGCACCGTCCGCTCGCTCCCGGGCCTGCCGGGACCCGCGTAACCGAGCCTGACCCGCACCCCGTCGATCACCGCCCGCTGGAGCGCGTCGAGCCGGGGCGCGTCGGTGGTGACCTCGGTCCGCGACCAGTCGGTGGCGTCGACGACCCCGGCACGTACGGCCGCCTCCGCGTCCGGGCGCAGGGTCGCCGGCAGGGCCCGTACCAGCTTGCGCAGGGCGGTACGCAGTTCGGGCGTCGCGGAGGAGGGCCCGGCGAGCAGGAACAGGGCGCGGCTCTCGTCGGCGGTCAGCCCGGTGAGGTCGGTACGGGCGCCGCCGACGAGCGACCAGCCGCCGCCCCGCCCGCGCTGCGAGTAGACGGGAACTCCGGAAGTGGCCAGCGCCTCCAGATCGCGCCGGGCCGTGCGTTCGGCCACGCCGAGCTCCACCGCGACCTCCGCGACGGTCACCCGGCCGCGCGACTGGAGGAACAGCAGCAGGGCCACCAGACGGTCAGCTCTCATACCGATCATTCTCTGATTCAAAGTGGCCAGAAGATGGCCACTTTAGCTTTCAGGATGAGGTCATGACCAACAACACCGCGCACCTCACCGACACCCGCACCACCCTCTGGAAGGCCGTCGGCCTGGCCGGGACAACCCTTGCCGCACTTCCCCCGGAACAGCTGGACGGTCCGACGCCCTGCCCCGACTACACCGTGCGGCAGCTCGCCGGGCACCTGATCGCCGGGCTGCGCAAGGTCGCCCTGATCGGGCGCGGCGGTGATCCGCTGGGCTTCCCGGTGATCGCGGACGACGTCACCGACGCGGACCGGGCGGCGGCGTGGGAGAGCGCCGCCCGCGAGGCCGAGGACGCCTGGTCGGACCCCGCGATCCTGAGCCGCCCGCTGCGCCTGCCGTTCGGCACCCTGCCCGGAGCGGCGGCCGCCACCGTGTTCACGACCGAGTTCACCCTGCACACCTGGGACCTGGCGAAGGCGGTCGGCCTGCGCCCCGCCTGGGACCCGGAGGTGCTGGCGGGATCGCTGGCCGCGATGGGGCGCGCCCTGCCGGCCGAACCGCGCGGCGGCCGGGTGCCGTTCGGCCCCGTGGTGGAGACGGGCGCGGACGCGGAGGACATCGACCGGCTCGTCTCCTGGTACGGCCGGAAGCCGTGACCGCCGTACCCGGCACAGAAGAAGCAGTGACAACCGCACAAGAACCGGAGGACCTGACCACATGATCGTCGTGACCGGAGCAACCGGAAACGTAGGACGCCCGCTCGTCCAGGCACTCGCCGCAGCCGGCCAGGACGTGACGGCGGTGTCCCGGAACGCCCCGGCGGACCGGCTCGCCGGGGCCGGCCCGTCGGTACGGCACCACAGCGCGGACCTCGCCCGCCCCGGCAGCCTGCGCCCCGCCCTCGACGGCGCCGACGCGCTGTTCCTGCACGACACGGGGGCGGGCGCCCACCTCCTGGACGTACCGGAGATCCTCGGCGCCGCCCGAACCGCCGGGGTGGGCCGGATCGTGCTGCTGTCCTCCCAGGGCGTGGCCACCCGACCGGAGTCGGCCTCGCACGGAGGCGTGGCGCGGTCGCTGGAGGAGGCCGTGCGGCAGTCGGGCGTCCGGTGGACGATCCTGCGCCCCGGCGGCTTCGCCTCCAACGCCTACGCCTGGGCGGACTCGGTCCGCGCTCACCGAACCGCCGCGGCCCCGTTCGCGGACGTGGGCCTGCCGGTCGTCGACCCGGCCGACATCGCCGAGGTAGCCGCCGCGGCCCTGCACGAGGACGGCCACGCGGGGAACACGTACGAGCTGACCGGCCCGGCTCTCAGCACACCCCGGCAACGGGCCCGGGACCTCGCGGAGGTGCTCGGTGAGCCGGTCACGTTCGTCGAGCAGAGCCGCGACGAAGCCCGTGCGGAGATGCTGCGGTTCATGCCGGAGGCGGTGGTCGTGACGACGCTCGCGATCCTCGGTGAGCCCACCCCCGCCGAGCAACGGGTCAGCCCCACGGTCGAACAGCTCCTCGGCCGCCCGGCCCGCACCTTCACCGAGTGGGCCGGCCGGAACATCGGGGCCTTCAAGTAGCGGGCCTTCAGCTGGTTCACGGACGCCTGGTCCGCCACAGGTACCCGGTTCCGGCCAGCGTCACGACGAACGTCAGGGCGACGACCGTCCAGCGCAGCGCCGGGTCCGCACCGCTTCCGTCGTCGGGGAGGACGAAGACGTACCAGCCGACCCTCATGACGACGGGGACGATGAAGGTCACGGCCACCCCGGTCCACTTCTCGGCCAGGGTCCAGTAGCGGGCGCGGAAGATGATCACGACTCCGCTGACCATGCACGCGCAGGCTATCCAGTCCAGGACCACGCCCTGCCCCAGGTAAGGCACGACTGCGCTGACCAACAGGAGTACCAGGGGCAGCCACACCGGAGAACGGCGGCGGCCCGGCTTCCGGGCCGCCGCCCCCGCCGCGCCCGCGTCGCCGCCGAGCTCCTGGAACGCCGTCGCGGCGATCGCGCGGGGGTCACCGATCTCGTCCAGGATTTCGCGGGTGCTGCTGGGCCGTTCGGCGAGCGAGACCTCGATGTGTTCGCCGAGGTCGGCGATGAGTTCCTGGCGGGCGGCCGGCGGCAGCATCGACGTCTCACGCTCGACTGCCGCGAGGTAGTCCCGCACGAGCGTTTCATCGGTCTTCAAGAGTGTGCCCTTCCAGGTGCGCGCCGAGCTCCTTGCCCGGCGTGAGGAGTCGGTCGACGGCGTCACGGAAGCCGGGCCAGATCGCGGTGAACTCCGCGAGCGCGGCCCGGCCGGACCCGGACAGTTCGTAATACCGTCGCGGCGGACCGGACGTCGACTCTCGCCAGGTGGTGACGACCAGCTCGTCCCGCCGCAACCGCGCCAGCAGCGGATACACGGTGCCCTGGCTGGTCGCCAGCGCACCGGTCGCCCCGAGCTCACGGAGCAGCTCGACGCCGTACCTCGGCTCGTCCCGCATCAGCGCGAGAACGCAGTACTCCAGCACGCCCTTGAGCAGCTGGCTCTCGGCCTTGCCCGAGGCCCGGCCACTTGCCTCACCTGGTTCCATGCATGGCAATGTACCAGGTGAAGCATGTCACGCAGTCACGCACTCGGCCCACAGGCCCGCTCACCCGCACTCCCGCATGCCTGCACACGCGAGCCCTGCGAACACGGGAGCCCTGCGAACACGGGAGCCCCACGGACACGGGGGCCCCGCGACCAGTCAGGCGATGCCACCGTTGGCGAACAGGACCTGGCCATTGACCCACCGCCCGTCGGGGCCGGCCAGGAAGGCGACTGTGCTCGCAATGTCCTCGCCCGCACCGAGCCGGTCCAGCGGGGAGGCGGCGGCGATCCGCTCGACCAGCTCGGGACTCTTGCCCTCCAGGAAGAGCGGGGTCGCGGTCGGCCCGGGAGCCACGGCGTTGACGGTGACGTCCCGGCCGCGCAGTTCGCGGGCGAGGATCAGAGTCATGGCCTCGACCGCACCCTTGCTCGCCGCGTAGGCGGCGTACGTGGGCTGCTGGAGCCTGGTGACCGAGGTCGAGAAGTTGATCAGCGCTCCGCCGGGGCGCAGCCGCCGGGCGGCGAGCTGCGAGACGACGAACGTGCCGCGCACGTTGACCCGGTGCATCCGGTCGAAGGCGTCGAGGTCCATCTCGGCCACCGGCGCGAGCAGCATGATCCCGGCGGTGTTGACCACCACGTCCACCCCGCCGAAGCGCTCCTCCGCGGTGTCGAACAGGGCCGCCATCTCCGCCTCGTCCGCGATGTCGCCGCGGGCGGCGACGGCCTGACCACCGGCCTCCTGGATCGAGGCCACCACTTTTCCGGCGCGCTCGGGGCCCCCGGAGTAGTGCACGACAACCGCCGTGCCCCGCGCGGCCAGCGCGGACGCGACGGCGCCGCCGATCCCGCCGGAGCCCCCGGTCACGATCGCCACACGGGTGGCGGATTCCTCAACGGCGGCCATAGCGACCTCCCTCTCATCTTTGTGGACGGTGAGTACACTACCGCTATATGGACTCATCGTCCATATAGATATGGTCAGTGAGTCCATATAATCCCTCCCAGGGCCGCGCCACCCGGTCGGCCACGCCGGACCAGGAGCGGGCACATGGAGCGACCAGAGGCCGAGAGAACCGACCCGCTCAAGCCGGGGCGCGGACGCCGCCGGGCGGAGGACGTCCGCCACGCGACGCTGACGGCGGCAGCCGAGCTACTGCTCACCGAGGGGGTCCACGCCCTGACCTTCTCGAAGGTCGCCGCGCGCGCGGGCGTCAGCAAGATGACCCTCTACAAGTGGTGGCCCTCCCCCGGCGCCCTGGCCTTCGACGCCTACTTCAACACCTTCAAGGAGACCCTCGCCTTCCCCGACACCGGCGACATCGGACGTGACCTGACCACGCAGCTGCACAGCTTCGTCGATCTCCTGAACCGCAACGGCCCCGTCATCGCCGGAATCATCGGAGCCGCCCAGGGCGACCCCGGCCTGGCGGAGGCGCTCTCCGCCCACTACGTCGTTCAGCGGCGCGCCCTCGCCGTCGAACGCCTCACCCGCGCACAGCAGGTGGGCCAGATCCGTGCGGAGGCCGACCTGGAGACGATCGTCGATCAGCTCTGGGGCGCCGTCTACCACCGGCTGCTGATGCCCGCGCAACCACTGAGCAGAGAGTTCGCGGACCGGCTGATCGCCAACCTCCTCCGGGGCGTCGCCCCGGACCCCTCGGACCGGGCGACCTGACGAGCAGCCCCGGCGACCTGCCGGGCGGAGCCTGTGGCCGCCGGGCCTACCTGCCAGAAGGAAATCCTCACGAATTCGACTACATCCGAGGCCACATAGGAATGGGCGACGAACACTATTCCCACCGGCGCATTTTCGATCGCCCCAACTTCGGGGACTGAAGGACATCGTGACCCACGTATTCAAGTTCCGTCATCGCGGCACCGCAGGCATGGGCAATCTCGCGGTGGACCTGCGGGCAGAATCCGCTCCTGTCGAGAACGGCATCCCGCCACACAGCATGCAGATCCACAAGAAGGTCTGGCTCGGCCTGCCTGCATCCGGCCTGCACTGGAAGGACGCCGCCTGGCTGGCCTTCGGAGTCTCCCTCAACGCACCCGCCCTGAGTGAACTGCTGCCCGATGGAGTCTTCATTCGCGCATCCTCACTCGACTATCCCCTGAGCGACTACCGGTCCGAGGCGGCGGCTCTGGCCATGGACAGGTGGCTGCATACACAGTTCGACATCGAGCACTCGGGCGCTGCCGTCACGTACGAAGTTTCACGAGACCAACTCACCTTCACTTGGGGAAAAACCGTCCACCCGTTCTCCGACGCCCCGCAATAAGACCAGGCCATGAGCAGATCGACAGTGACTCTTGGCGCGTGGGACACGCAGTACTTTCCGGCGGGAGAACCTGTCACGGCCGACGAACCGATCCCGGCTTCGACAGCCCCGCCTGCGGCGAGCGCTGCACCGGCAACGCGCTGGAGTTCTTCACCACGGAACGACGTAGGACAACGACAGAGGCTGACGCGAATGGATGACAGCACTCCCGGCGAACTCCAGATCTACGCGGTAGAGGAAAGGAGCGCCGGGACCGCGACATGCGCTGTCCGCTGCGTAGGCGGCGTCGTGCGCACCGGCCGGCTGTTCAGGCCTCGACTGAACGACGAGGCACTGGGCGACCCGGCATCCCTACGCCTCGACTGGATCAACTGCTACGGAAGGGCCACGGACTCCCTCCATCCGCCCCACAGCGCCTTGGTTCAACTGTCGGGGGACGGCGTGAATCTTCTGACGCGAGGCGTGATCCTCCATAACGGTCCCCTGCCCCGGCAGAATGCCGGATGAGGCGTCCCACGCCGGACCCGGACATGAAAAAGCCCCAGGTCACGGCGAGTGAGTCCTGGGGCTGATCCGAGCCGCCTTCGGGATTCGAACCCGAGACCTACGCATTACGAGCTCAAGATCGAAGGTGACTCGGGGGTTCAGGTCCTGACGCTGCATGACGATC
>NZ_JBHVOI010000017.1:0-137576 GCF_042887885.1 Streptomyces sp. NPDC057900 | reverse complement strand
GAAAAAGTCGCCCGCCTCCACCTCGCCGCCCTCGGCGTCAAACTCACCACGCTGCGCCCGGAGCAGGCGGCGTATATCGGTGTCGAGGTCGACGGCCCGTACAAGCCCGACCACTACCGCTACTGACCTGCGAATCCGTCCGACCGACCGAGAGGGACGAGGCGCTCTCCTTCTTCCTTGGAAGGCCGGCCAATAGAGACAGGCTCGATAGGCGCTGGAGAATTCCGGGCCCGCCCCCGGTGCTTCGCTAGCGTTCGTCGGTGAAGCCTGAAAATCGATGCGAACTCGACCACGTACGGAGGAAACCGTGAGGATTCAGGTTCTGGGTCCGTTGAGTGCCGAGGTCAACGGGGGCTCGATTGTTCCGACGGCGGGGAAGCCGCGCCAGATCCTGGCTCTTCTCGCGCTGTATCCGGGACGGGTGATCCCCGTGCCGACGCTCATGGAGGAGATCTGGGGAACCGGGCTCCCGCAGAGCGCCCTCACCACCCTGCAGACCTACATACTCCAGCTGCGCCGGCGGCTGGGCACGGCCATGGGGCCGGGCGCTCCCGGCGGGGCCAAGGATGTGCTCGCCACCCGCCACGGCGGCTACCTGATGCAGATCGCCCCCGAGACGGTCGACGTGCACGAGTACGAAGAGCTGGTCGCCAAGGGGCAGCGAGCCTTCGAGGCCGGCGAGGACGAGCAGGCCGCCGGGTTGCTGCGCACGGCGCTCGCCCTGTGGCAGGGCCCGGCGCTGGTCGACGTGCGCGTCGGCCCGATCCTGGAGATAGAGGTCATGCGGCTGGAGGAGAGCCGGCTGGTGACGGTGGAGCGCCGGATCGACGCGGACCTCCGCCTGGGCCGGCACACCGAACTCATCGTCGAGCTGGCCGAGCTGATAGCGCGTCACCCACAGCACGAAGGGCTGCACTCGCAGGCCATGGTGGCGCTCTACCGCTCCGGCCGCCAGGCGAGCGCGCTCGACGTCTACCGGCGTCTGCGCACCCGGCTCATCGAGGACCTCGGCGTCGAGCCCTCACCGCAACTCCAGCGCCTGCACCGGGCGATGCTCATGGTGGACCCCGCGCTGGACATGGCTTCAGGACCGCGCCGCAGTTCCACGTTCGACCTCTACGCCGCTTAGATTCCTCCCAGCGTCCAGGACCTCCCGGCACGGCGTGGTCTTGCGGGAGGAAGGCCGCGCGGAAGATCCTCGGTGAGTGCGCCGAGGACGGCGCGGGCCCGTACCTACGTCAGGGAGGCACTCGGCCGCAACAACACCGCGACGTTCAACCTCGCCAAGCAGTTCGCGGAGAGTCCGGTCCCCGCTCTCCGACCCCGCACCACCAGGAGTACGCATATGCGCATGTCCTCGCCCACGGCATCACGGGCGCATTCCCAGCTCACGCTGGAGGAGGTCATCAAGCGGTACGACGACCACGTCGTGCTCGACCGGGTGTCCCTCACCGTCAAGCCGGGTGAGAAGGCCGGTGTCATCGGTGACAACGGCTCAGGCAAGTCCACCCTGCTCCGGCTGATCGCCGGGGCAGAGGACGCGGACAACGGCGAGGTGACCGTCACCGCCCCCGGCGGTGTCGGATACCTGCCGCAGCGGCTCGACATGCCGGCCGGAGCCACCGTCAGGGATGTCCTCGACCGCGCCTTCGCGGACCTGCGTGCCGTGGAGAAGCGCCTCCACGAGGTCGAGGACGCGCTGGTGGACGACGACCCGGAGCTCCTCGCCGAGTACGGGAACCTGCTCGCGGAGTTCGAGGACCGCGGCGGCTACGAGGCCGATGCCCGGGCCGACACGGCCCTGCACGGTCTCGGCCTGCCCGGTCTCGACCGCGACCGCCGGGTGGACACCCTCTCCGGCGGCGAGCGTTCCCGGCTGGCGCTGGCCGCCACTCTGGCCGCCGCCCCCGAGCTGCTGCTCCTCGACGAGCCCACCAACGACCTGGACGACCAGGCCGTGGACTGGCTGGAGAAGCGGCTCCAGGACCACCGCGGCACCATCGTCGTCATCACCCACGACCGCGCCTTCCTGGAGGCCGTCACCTCCGCCATCCTGGAGGTCGACCCCGACCGCAAGACCGTCAACCGGTACGGCAACGGCTACCAGGGCTACCTCGCCGCCAAGGCCGCCGCCCGTGCCCGCTGGGAGCGGGAGTACGAGGAGCACCTCGCCGAGATCGAACGGCAGGAGACCCGTGCGGCCACCGCGGGACGGATGCTGGCCTCCATCGCGAAGAAGGGCCCCTGGGCGTTCAGCGGTTCCGAGCACCACCGGGCCCGGTCCTCCTCCTCCTCGACCTCCAGCAAGGCCCGCAACGCCAACGAGCGGCTGAACCGGCTCCACTCGGACCCGGTGCCGAAGCCGCCCGAGCCGCTGCGCTTCAGCGCCGACATCGTGGTGGGCGACGAGGCCGCCGAGGTTCCGGAGGGCCCCCTCACCGAGGTCTCCGGGCTGCGCGTGGACGGCAGGCTCGCCCTGGACTCGCTGTCTCTCGCCCACGGCGAGCGGCTGCTGATCACCGGCCCCAACGGTGCGGGCAAGAGCACCCTGCTGCGGGTGCTCGCCGGCGACCTGGAGCCCGACGCGGGTACCGTGCGGCGGGCCGAGCGGATCGGCTGGCTGCGCCAGGACGAACTGCCCAAGGACCCCCGGCGCTCGGTGCTCGCGGAGTTCGCCGACGGCCGCCTCGGCCACGCCGACGAGTACACCGAGCAACTGCTCTCCCTGGGCCTGTTCCGGGAGTCCGAGTTCAGCCTCCCGGTCGGCTCCCTGTCCGTGGGCCAGCGCCGCCGCATCGACCTGGCGCGCCTGGTCACCCGGCCCGTGGACCTGCTGCTCCTGGACGAGCCCACCAACCACCTGTCCCCGCTGCTCGTCGAGGAGCTGGAGCAGGCCCTGGTGGACTACACGGGGACCGTGGTCGTCGTCACGCACGACCGGCGGATGCGCCGGGCCTTCCGCGGCTCGCACCTCGAACTGAGCGGGAAGGCCGCCGTCACCGGCTGACGCGGACCGCCGCCGCGCGGATCTCGTCCAGCAGCCCGGCCTGCCGCCGCGACTCCTCACCGAGGAGCGGCAGGCCGGGCCGTTGCGCGTCCGGTGCGCGCACGGACGCGGCGAAGAACCGCAGTACGGCCGCGAAATGGTCCTCCGCGGGCACCCGGATCTCCGTCTGCCCGGTGCCGGTGGCCAGCCGGACCACCGGCTCGTGATCGGGCGCCGTCGTGTACACGTGGTCCACGGAGAGGGTGCCGGCGCTGCCCTGGATCTCGTACCAGGACCGGTAGTGGTGCTCCATCCCGAACCGGAGCTGCGCCACCGCGCCCTCCGGGGCGGCCAGCAGTACGGCCCCGGACACGTCCACGCCGTGCTCCTCGTCGGTGCGCAGCACCGCGCCGGCCACGGTCAGGCCGCTGCCGAGGAAGCGCAGGGCGGCCCGCAGCGGGTAGACCCCGCTGTCGAGCAGGGCCCCGCCGCCGGTCCGGGGGTCGTAGCGGGTGTCGCCCGGCGGGCGCGGCGGGATCGTGAACGCCGCCGATACAGCACGCACTTCGCCCAGGACCCCGTCCGCGAGGAGGCCCGCGACCCGGCGCTGGGTGCCGTGGTGGAGGAACATGAAGTTCTCCAGCAGCACCAGCCCGCGTTCCCGCGCCAGTCCGTACAGGGTCTCGGCGTCTGCACCGCAGGTCGCGAGCGGCTTCTCCACCAGGACGTGCTTGCCGGCGCGCAGGGCGCGTTCGGCCCATGCGGCGTGGTGCATGGTGGGCAGACAGAGGTAGACGGCGTCCACGTCGGCACGCCCGAGCAGGTCCTCGTACGAGGGCGCGGGGGTGCCCCCGAACCGGTCCGCGAACGCCGCGGCCCGCGCGGGGTCCCGCGCGGCGGTGGCGGCCAGTTCGAGTCCGGGGGTGCGCAGCAGCGCGGGCAGGGTGCGGCGCGCGGCGATGTCGCCGCAGCCGAGGAGTCCCAGGCGCAGGGGAGCGGGCATGACGTCCTCGGTGGGAGGGGCAGGGGCGGTCGGTAGCAGGAACGGTCAGTACAGGGTGTGGGCGCAGACGACGAGTGTGCGCAGTTCGACGTTGAGGTAGTTGCCGTGCGCCATCAGCTCGGTGAGCTGGGAGAAGGTCAGCCAGGCGTAGTCGCTCGGCACGTCCTCGCTGAACGCGTCCGGCACCTCGATGATCGTGTACCTGTTCTCCGCGTGGTAGAAGCGGCCGCCCTCCTCGGACTGCACCGCGTCGTAGTGGATGCGCGCCGTCGGGGCGGCCAGCACGTCGGCGAGGAAGGGCGGGTACGGGTCTGTTCCCGGGCCCGTGTGGTCGGCCGGCCGGCAGTGCACGGTCGGCGCCAGCTCGGCCACGTTCAGGTGCCCGACGTCGACCCGGGCCTGTACCAGGGCGTGCAGGGTGCCGTTGATCCGTTTGACGATCAGGGCCATCAGGCCGGGGACCTGAGGCTGGATCAGGGGCTGGGTCCAGGAGGCGACCTCGCGGTTGCTCGCCGAGATGTCGGCCCCGATCACCCGGAACCGGCGTCCGCCGGTGTGCCCGATCTCCTCGTCCGTGAACGTCCAGCCGTCCTCGGCGACCTCGGCGAGCGGCACCCGGCGCTGGACGAGCTCGCGCAGGGCCCGTATGCCGGTGAGCCAGCTGAGCACCTCGCTCGTGTCGTGCACCGAGGGGGCCGACAGACCGTGGAAGGAGCGCAGGACCGGGTCCAGGTCCACGCCGTCGGGTTCGGCGCCCGCGGTGGGCAGGCAGGCCAGGATGGAGCGGGTGTCCATGTTGACCACGTTGTCCAGCCGCAGCAGGCGCAGCAACTGTCCGAAGGTCAGCCAGCGGAAGCCGTCGCCGATGTCCCCGGTGGCGGTGTCCTCGTCGATCTCGATGATCATGTTGCGGTTGCGCTTGGCGAGGAACCAGTCGGCCTGCTCGGACTGGAGTACGTCCACGAGGACCCGCGCCCGGCCCCGTTCCAGGAACAGGTCGAGGAACGGGATGCCGAGCCCCTGGTGGACCCCCGTGAAGTTGCTGCGGGTGGCCTGCACGGTGGGGGAGAGCTGGAGGGTGTTGATGTTGCCCGGCTCCATTTTGGCCTGCATGAGGAAGTGCAGGACGCCGTCGATCTCCTTCACGACGATGCCGAGCAGGCCGACCTCGGGCTGCACGATGATGGGCTGCTTCCAGCCCCGGTCCGGCAGCCCGTCCGCGGTGACGTGCAGGCCCTCCACGGCGAAGAAGCGGCCCGACTCGTGGCGCAGGTTGCCGTCGCCGTCGAAGTACCAGCCCCGCAGCGCGGCGAACGGCACCCGGGTGACCCGGAAGCTGCCCGCGCGGGCCTGTTCGTCCAGCCAGCCCAGCACCCGGTCCATGGGCGTGACCGCGCTGTCGGGGGTACGGGCCGACACCAGCAGGCGGTGCGCGGTGTCCGTTCGGTCTGCGGTCCGGGCCAGGGTGTCAGCGGACATGGTCCAGCGCCTCCTCGATGATGTGGCAGACGGTTTCCGAGCGGTCGTTGAGGAAGAAGTGCCCGCCCGGAAGCACCCGCAGGTCCACCGGACCTCCGGCCACCTCCGACCAGCGCCGCGCGTCGTCGACGGACACGTTGGGGTCGCTGTCCCCGGTGAGTACCGTCAGCGGCACGGACAGCGGCGCTCCGGCGCGGTGCCGGTAGGCGCCCGCCATCCCGTAGTCGTTGCGGAGCGCCGGCAGCACCATCCGCAGCAGCTCCTCGTCCTGGAGGAGCGCCGGATCGGTGCCCTGCAGCGCGGAGATACGGGAGATCAGGGCCCGGTCGTCCAGCAGGTGCGCGGTGTCCGTGCGCGGCACGGTGGGTGCGCGGCGGCCGGATACGAACAGGTGCACGGGCTCCTCGCCCGTTCCGGTCAGCCGGCGCGCGGTCTCGTACGCGAGGGTGCCGCCCAGGCTGTGCCCGAACAGGGCGAACGGGCGGCCGGTCCACTCCCGCAGTTCCGGCAGCACCGCCTCGACCAGGGCGTCGACGGTCTTGATGAAGGGTTCCCCGCGCCGGTCCTGGCGGCCCGGGTACTGCACGGCCAGGACTTCGACGCCGACACCGGCGTCGGCGAGGACGTCGGCGAAGCGCAGGTAGGCGGTGGCCGAGCCGCCGGCGTGCGGGAAGCACACCAGCCGGACGGCCGGGTCCTCGACGGGCCGGTAGCGGCGCAGCCACACACCGGAGGGGGAAGAGGGAGCGGAGGCGGTGGAGGGATTGCGGGTGGTGGGAATGGTCATGGCCGGATCAGCTCCCCGCCCGTCGGTACGTAACGCGGCAGCCTGCCGGATGCCACGACCTCCGCGAGGGAGGGGGCGGCCGCGTCCTTGGCGGAGCGCACCGGCGGACCCGCGAGCTCCCACGGCAGGCCCAGTTCGGGGTCGAGCGCGTCGAGGTCGACCATGGCCCCGGGCACGTACTCGGCGGACAGCAGGTAGTTGACGCAGGTGCCGTCCTCCAGGGCGAGGAAGGCGTGGCCGATGCCGCCGGACATGTAGAGGGCGATGCCTTCCCCGGCGTCCAGCCGGTTCACGGCGTACCGGCCGAAGGACGGCGAGCCCTGACGGAGATCGACCATCACGTCGAGGATCGAGCCCCGGACACAGGTCACCAGCTTCCCGGCGTCGGCCGGTACGTCGTTGCAGTGCACCCCGCGCAGGACGCCGCGCCGCGAGACGGAGTTGTTGACCTGGCGGACCTCGAAGGGCAGCCCGGTCGCCGCCGTCAGCTCACTGTGCCTGGCGGCCTCGTAGAAATGGCCGCGCTCGTCCTCGAACCGCTCCGGCAGCAGCCGGTACGTGCCGGGTATCCCGGTCTCGTCAATGCGCACGGGCACCTGCCGGCTGCTCCGCGCCCCGCCCGGCGGCGACCGCCCCCGGGAGCGCGGCACGCTCCTTCAGCGGCTCCCACCAGGACCGGTTCTCCCGGTACCAGGCCACCGTGGCCGCCAGGCCCTCGGCGAAGGGCACCCGAGGCTCGTATCCCAGCTCGCGGGAGATCTTCGAGATGTCCACCGAGTACCGGCGGTCGTGCGCGGCCCGGTCGGTGACCCTCCGCACCGCCGACCGGTCCCGGCCGCACAGCTCCAGCAGGTGGTCCGTCAGTTCGAGGTTGGTCAGCTCCGTGCCGCCGCCGATGTTGTAGACCTCGCCGGCCCGGCCCTTCGCGGCGACCAGGGCGATGCCCCTGCAGTGGTCGTCCACGTGCAGCCAGTCGCGGCTGTTGAGGCCGTCTCCGTACAGGGGCACGTCGAGCCCGTCGACCAGGTTGGTGGTGAACAGCGGGATCGCCTTCTCCGGGAACTGGTACGGGCCGTAGTTGTTGGAGCAGCGCGTCACGCACACCTCCAGCCCGTGCGTGCGGTGGAAGGCCAGCGCCATCAGGTCGGAGGAGGCCTTGGAGGCCGCGTACGGGGAGTTGGGCAGCAGCGGGTGTTCCTCCGGCCACGAGCCCGAGTCGATCGACCCGTACACCTCGTCCGTGGAGACGTGGACGAACCGCGCGACCCCCGCCTCGACGGCTGCTTGCAGGAGGGTCTGGGTGCCGAGCACATTGGTGCGCACGAACTCGGAGGCGTCGGCGATCGAGCGGTCCACGTGCGACTCGGCCGCGAAGTGCACCACCATGCCGGTCCCGGCCATCAGCCGCCCGACCAGCTCCCTGTCGCAGATGTCGCCGTGGACGAACTCCAGCCCGGGGTGGTCGCGGACCGGGTCGAGGTTGGCGGGATTCCCGGCGTAGGTGAGGGCGTCCAGGACCACCACCCGTGACCCGTCGAGGTCCGGATAGGCCCCGGACAGCAGTTCTCTGACGAAGTGCGAGCCGATGAAGCCCGCACCTCCGGTCACCAGGACTCGCATCGTCAACTGGCCTTTCCGGGAAGGGGACGGGACGGTGGGTTCGGTCGGTCGGTCGGTTGGGTCGGGTTCGGTGGGTGGTCAGGCGGCCGACGAATCGGCGGTCTGCCCCTCCGCGGCGGCCCGGCGGGCGATCTCCCGCACGTAGTCGCCGTAACTGGAAGCCCCCAGGTCGCTGCCGAGGGCGAAGCACTGCTCGGGGCTGATGAAGCCCGTCCGCAGGGCGATCTCCTCCACGCAGGCGATCCGCTCGCCCTGGCGCTGCTCCAGCAGCTGTACGTACTGCCCGGCCTGAAGAAGCGAGTCGTGGGTCCCCATGTCCAGCCAGGCGAATCCGCGGCCCAGCGGGTTCAGCCGGGCCCGGCCCTGGGCCAGGTACACCCGGTTGACGTCGGTGATCTCCAGCTCGCCGCGTGCCGAGGGCGTCAGCCGGCGGGCGATGTCCACCACGTCGTTGTCGTAGAGGTACAGGCCGGTCACCGCGAGGTTGGAGCGCGGCTTGACCGGCTTCTCCACCAGGGAGAGCAGGGAGCCGTCGGCGTCGATCTCGCCGACCCCGTACCGCTGAGGGTCCTTGACCGGGTAGCCGAACAGCTCGCAGCCGTCCAGGCGGGCGGCGGCCTGCGCGATCAGCTGGGAGAAGCCGGGGCCGTGGAAGACGTTGTCCCCGAGAATGAGTGCCACGGGGCTGTCGCCGATGTGCTCCTCGCCGATGAGGAAGGCCTCCGCGATGCCGTGGGGCTCCTCCTGCTGGGCGTAGCTCAGGCGGATGCCGAGCTGCCTTCCGTCGCCGAGCAGCGCGCGGAACATCTCCAGGTGGTCCTTGGCGGAGATGATCTGGATGTCGCGGATGCCCGCCAGCATCAGCACCGACAGCGGGTAGTAGATCATCGGCTTGTCGTAGACCGGCAGCAGCTGCTTGGACAGCGCGCCGGTCAGCGGGCGCAGCCGGGTGCCGCTGCCACCGGCCAGGACGATGCCCTTCATCGGACGGCGGGAGGCGGGGTCGCCGAGTGCCGAGAGGGCCGGAACCTTCGTGACGTCAGACATGGCTGTTCTCCGTGGCGTGACGGACCGCCGCGATGACGGTCTCCGCGTCCCGTGCGATCAGTTGCGGGCCCATGGGCAGGCTCAGCACCTCCGCCGCCAGCCGCTCGGAGCGGGGCAGCGGCACGAACCGGGTGCGCGCGTAGGCGCCGGATCGGTGGACGGCGATCGGGTAGTGGACCAGGCTCTCCACCCCGGCCCCGGTCAGGGCCTGCCGTAGCTCCTCGCGGTGCGCGGTGCGCAGCACGTACTGGTGCCAGACGGGCTCGGCCCAGGACCGGACGGCCGGAGGGACCACCCCCGGCAGGCCGGAGAGGCCCTCGGTGTAGCGTGCGGCGATCGTGCCCCGGCGCGCGTTCCACGCGTCGAGGTACGGCAGCTTCGCCCGCAGCGCCGCCGCCTGCATCTCGTCCAGGCGGGAGTTGGTGCCGTGCACCTCGTGCCGGTACTTCTCGCGGGAGCCGTAGTTGCGCAGCAGCCGGATCCGCCCGGCGAGCTCCGCGTCGGAGGTGACCACGGCGCCGGCGTCGCCCAGCGCGCCCAGGTTCTTGCCCGGGTAGAAGCTGAACGCCGCCACGTACCGCGAGCCGATCCGCCGGCCCTTGTAGCGGGCCCCGTGCGCCTGGGCCGCGTCCTCCACGACCGGGATGCCCCGGGGCGCGGTGACGGCCTCGATCGCGTCGAGGTCCACCGGGTGCCCGTACAGGTGCACCGGCATGACCGCCTTGGTCCGCGGGGTGATCGCGGCCGCGAGGCGGTCGGGGTCGATCAGGTACGATCCGGCCGCCGGCTCCACGGGGACGGGGCGGGCCCCCGTGGCGGACACCGCGAGCCAGCTCGCGATGTACGTGTGTCCGGGGACGACCACCTCGTCGCCCGCGCCGATGCCCAGCGCCCGCAGCGTCAGCTCCAGGGCGGCCAGGCCGCTGCCGACACCGACGCAGTGCTCGTTCTCGCAGTACCGGGCGTACTCCTCCTCGAACGCCTCCAGCTCGGGGCCGAGCAGGTAGCGTCCGGAGCGCGACACCCGCAGCACGGCGGCGTCGATCTCCGCCTGCACATCGTCGAGGGCGTGCAGGTCCCGCAGGTCGTGGAAGGGGACGACGCGTGCCGGGCGGGCCGGCGCCGGGGCCGTCACAGCCCCCTCCTCGCGGCCCGCAGGAACTCGTCGTAGTCGCGGTAGTAGTCCGACTCGTCGTAGTGCCGCGAGGCCAGGACCACGCTGACCGCGTCCGCCGAGAAGTCGCTCAGGTTCCGCCACACCATCGGCCCGATGTACAGGCCCCGGCCGGCGTCGTCGAGACGGTGCTCCGCCTGGTTGACCCCGTCGTCCACGGTGATCGTGAAACTGCCGTGGACGGCGATGACGAGCTGCTCCAGCGCCCGGTGCGCGTGCCCGCCGCGGGACGAGCCGGTGTCCAGACCGTGCAGGTAGTACACCCGCTCGATCGGGAAGCCCGCCGTCCACTCGGACTCGACGACCGACAGGTTGCCCCGTGCGTCGTTGTGCTGCTCCAACTCGATGAAGGCACAGGGCTTGACCCTGCCCACCTTCGGTTCTGTGATGATGCCCACCGACATGCGATCGCGCTCCCTGGTTGCCCTGTCCGGCCGGTGCCTCAGGCGCGGCTGGATCAGCCGCGGACGACGGAGACGGGGAGGTGACGGGGGGTCAGCTGATCCGCCTCGTAGAACTCCGCCCCGTCCAGGTCGACCTTGAACGACGGGAAGGCGTCGAAGACCAGGTTGAGGAACACCTTCGCCTCCATCCGGGCCAGGAACGCGCCGAGGCAGTGGTGGATGCCGTGGCCGAAGGCCATGTGCTTGTTCGCGGTCCGGTGGACGTCGAAGGCGTCCGGGTCCGGGAACTGCCCGGCATCGCGGTTGGCCGAGGCGCTCCACGCCGTGACCATCTGGCCGGCCTTCATCGGGACGCCGAGGATGTCGGTGTCCTCCTTCAGCAGCCGGAAGATGTTGTTGAAGGGGCTGCGGTAGCGCAGCGTCTCCTCCACCGCGGCCTGGATCAGCGAGCGGTCGGCCCGCAGCTCGGCCTGCACCTCGGGGTGCTGGTCCAGCACGATGAACAGGTTGCCGAGCAGGGTCGCGCTGGAGATGTGGCCCGCCGTGAGCAGCAGCGCCACGATGTTGACGATCTCCTCGTCGGTGAGGCGGCGGCCGTCGACCTCGGACTCGATGAGCCCGCTCATCAGGTCGTCGGACGGCGTGGCCCGCTTCTCGGCGATCTTCGCGTACAGGTACGCGGCCCACTCCTTGATGGCCGGGCCCATGGTCTCCGCGAAGTCGGCCGGGAGGTTGGGGTACTCCATGCCCTCGTTGTTGAGGATGACGTCGACCCACTCACGGAACAGGTCCTGGTCCGAGGCCGGGACGCCCAGCAGCTCGGCGATCACCGTCACCGGCAGCGGGTACGCCAGGTCCGTCACCACGTCGATCTCGGTGCGGTCGCCGAAGTCGGCGAGGAGCTTGCTGGTGATCTCCGCGATACGGGGCTCCAGCGCGGCCATCCGGCGCGGGGTGAACGCCTGGCTGACCAGCTTGCGCAGCGGGCCGTGCTTCGGCGGGTCGATGCCGCCGAAGGTGCCCGGCCCCATCAGCAGAGCCAGCTCCTCCGGCACCGGGAAGACCGGCGAGAAGTCGGAGGAGAAGATCTGCGGGTTGGTGGAGACGGTGTTGTAGTCCTCGTACGAGAACACCTGCCACGCGAAACGCGTCGAGTCCCAGAACACGGGGGCCTCGGCGCGGCAGCGCGCGAACCACTCCAGCAGCCCCTCGGCGTCGGCATCGACCGGCTGCGCCAGCGGGTGCGGCGCCTCGGTCTCCGGGATGTCCACGGCCACGGCCACGGCTTCTGTGTCCTCGGCGATCTGTGTCGTCATATCGGCTTCCTCAGCTGGTATTCGGCAAGAAGTCTGGAAGGAGGGAGGGAAGAGGAGGGGAGGGCGGCTGAGCGGTTCAGCCGGCGGCGGGCGCCGGTACCAGGAGCCGCTCGACCGCGTCGGCGGCCGCGGTCGGGCCGCCCGCGGACGTGATCTCCTGCCGCAGCCACGCCACCTTCGCGGCAACGGACTCGTCGGTGGCCAGGGCGAGCACGGTCTCGCGGATCTTCTCCGGGGAGATGTCCTTGCGCAGGATCTTGGCGCCCACGCCCAGCTGCTCCACCCGGGTCGCCGTCGCGTGCAGCTCCGCCATCTGCGGTACGGAGATGACCGGGATGCCCTCGGAGACGGCCTGGAGCACGGTGCTCGTACCGCCGTGATTGATCATCAGGGACGCGTGCTTGAGCACGGCGCCCTGCGGCACGAAGGAGTGCACCTGTACGTTCGGCGGCAGCTCGCCGAGACCGCCCTCCGGGACCCCGCCGGCGTGGGCGATCACCACGTCCCAGTCCAGATCCGCGAAGGCGTCGACGCAGGCGCGGAAGAACTCCGGCTGCTTGTTGTACAGGGTGCCCAGGCTGACCAGGGCGAGCGGGCGGCCCGTAGCGGGCGCCTCCCAGTCGCCGTGGAAGTTGTTGTCGCTCGTGCATGGACCGACGAAGGCGACCTCCTCACCGAAGGTCTCGCCCGCGTACTGGAAGGAACGCGGCAGGTAGACCAGCGCGGGACCCGAGTGCACGTCCTCGGCGAACTCCCCGATGCTCTTCTCGACGCCGTGCTCCGCCAGCAGGCCGGCGACGGTCTCGAACAGCGCGCCGGTCTCCGGGTCCTCCTGCTGCTCCTCCGCCGTGTCGACCGGCGGGTGCAGGGACCAGTGCTCGTTGGCCACGTACGTCGGGGTGCTGCGGATGACCGGCACGCCCCACTTCGCCGCCAGGATGGCCCCGCTCCAGAAGGAGGACGGGTCGCACACGAACACGTCCGGACGGCCCTCGGACTCGAAGTGCTCCTCGAACCGGGGAAGCGTCTGCCGGGTCAGCTCCAGCATCCACTTCATCATGTTCACGAACTCCTGCTGGTCCGTGTACTCGGCGGAGTCCTGCTGCGGCACCATCGTGGCCAGGAAGCGGTCCTGGTCCATCGGGTAGGGGATGAACTCCGCCCCCGTCGCGAGCACCCGCTCGCCGTAACTCTCGGACAGGGCGTAGGTGACCCGGTGGCCGCGCGCGACGAGTTCCCGTGCGACGGACAGCGTCGGGTTGACGTGACCGGCCGCAGGAAGAATGAAGAAGGCGATATGTGCCATCGGGGCAGCCTTTCGAGGCAAAACGGATACGGCTTTTCGATGCAGCTCTTCGGCTAAATCTCTGGTGCGAGTCTTCGGTGCAAAGCTTCGGTGCAAGGCTTCGATGCAACGGAAAATTACGGCCCCCCACTTGTGCGGCGCAAGGGGGGACCTGACACAGTCGTCTGTGTTTTTCCATTCTGACCCGGCCGTGTCGAGCCCAGCTCAAATCGCTGTCGTGGACCGCTTGCACACCGCTAAAATCCGACTCGAATTTCCTGGCCAATTCGCGATGACTTGACACAATCAAAAACGCGCCGGTGGCAACGGTGCGGTGCTGCTGTTCGGTGTCAGGGTCCGCGTACAGAGGAGATTCAGTCATGACCTGCCCTCATGCCGTCGCCGGATCCGTCCGGACGTATCCGTTCGGCGACCGAGTAGACCTCGCGCTCGACCCCGCGTACGCCGAACTCCGGTCCGGTGAGCCCGTGGCACGGGTCCGCATGCCCTACGGCGGCGAGGCGTGGCTCCTGACCCGGCACGCGGACATCAAGAAGGCCTCCGCCGATCCCCGGCTGAGCATGCACGCGGGCGCCGACAAGGACGTGCCCCGCGCCGCCCCCCGCGGGCTCGACTCCGTCGGCCTCATGGGCATGCCCCCCGAGGACCACGCCCGGCTGCGCCGGCTCGTCTCCCGCGCCTTCACCGCCCGCCGCGTGGCCGCGATGCGCCCCCGGATCGCCGAGATCACCCACGCCCTCGTCGACGACCTGGTCGCCGACGGCGGGCCCGCCGACCTCGTCGAGAAGCTCGCGCTGCCCCTGCCCACCTCGGTCATCTGCGAAATGCTCGGCATCCCGCACGAGGACCAGCACATCTTCCGGGCCTTCACAGAGGCCCTGATGTCCGCCAGCCGCTACACCGACGAGCAGGTCGCCCAGGCGGCCGAGGAGTACGCCGACTACCTGCGCGGATACGTGGTCAAGCGGCGTGCGCAGCCCGAGGACGACCTCCTCAGCGCCCTGGTCGTGGCCCACGACGAGGGCGAGCGCCTCTCCGAGAACGAACTGCTCATGCTCATCGGCGGCATGCTCATCGGCGGCCACGAGACCACCGCCAGCCAGATCGCCGGCCACGTCCTGGTCCTCCTGCAGGACCGCGGCCGCTACGAGAAGTTGTGCGCGGAGCCCGGGCTCGTGCCCGCCGCCGTGGAGGAGCTCCTGCGCGTCGTCCCGCTGTGGAACAGCGTCGGACCCACCCGCGTCGCCACCGAGGACGTCGAGATCGGCGGCGTGACCATCCGCGCCGGCGAGGCCGTCGTCTACTCCCTCGCCTCCGCCAACCACGACGGGACCGTGTTCGACGACGCCGCCGGCGTCGTCCTCGACCGTGAGCCCAACCAGCACCTCGCCTTCGGCCAGGGCCCGCACTTCTGCCTCGGCGCCCCGCTGGCCCGCACCGAACTCCAGTGCGCCTTGGAAGTCCTCACCGCCCGGCTGCCCGGACTGCGCCTCGCCGTGCCCGCCGACGAACTCGCCTGGCACCGGGACATGCTCGTCCGCGGACTCGTGGAGCTCCCCGTCACGTGGTGACGGTGCCCCGGCACCCGGCTTTCCCGTAGCACCGACCCTTCCGGGTCCTTCGAACCGCTCGTGGATCTGTGGATTTTCCGCACCTCATCTCTGGCTATGGAGAATTAATGACCCCCAAGACCGGTGAACAGCTCGTGGGTGACAACGACATAGCCGTCGTGGGGATGGCGTGCCGACTTCCCGGAGCCGATACACCCGAGGAATTCTGGCAGCTCCTCCGAACCGGAAACCACGGCATCACCCGGCAGGAGGACGGCACCTGGCGGGCCGCCCTGGAGAACCACGGGGAATTCGAAGCGGAATTCTTCGGGATGAGCCCGGCACAGGCCGCCGCCACCGATCCGCAGCAGCGTCTGGTACTCGAACTCGGCTGGGAGGCCCTGGAGCACGCCGGAATCGTCCCCGGCAGGCTCTCCGGCACCCGCACCGCCGTGTACGTCGGCGTCGCCTCCGACGACTACGCGGCCCTGTCCCACGCTCACGCCGATGCCACCGGCGGCTACACCGCGGCCGGTCTGCACCGGGCCATGACCGCCAACCGGCTCTCGTACCACCTCGGACTGCGCGGCCCCAGCATGGCCGTCGACACCGCCCAGTCCTCCTCGCTCGTCGCCGTCCACCTCGCCTGCGAGGGACTGCTCCGCGGCGAGAGCGACCTCGCCGTGGTCGCCGGCGTCAACCTCATCCTGTCCGGCCACAGCACCACCACCATGGAAATGATGGGCGCCCTCTCCCCGGACGGCCGCTGCCACACCTTCGACGCCCGCGCCAACGGCTACGTACGCGGGGAGGGCGGCGTCTGCGTCGTCCTCAAGCCGCTGCGCCAGGCCCTCGCCGACGGCGACCGCGTCCACTGTGTCGTCAAGGGCGGCGCCATCAACAACGACGGCGGCGGCCCCAGCCTGACCACCCCGCACCGGGACGCCCAGGAGGCCGTCCTCCGCGAGGCGTACGAGCGCGCGGGCGTCCGCCCCGAGGACGTCCACTACGTCGAACTCCACGGCACCGGCACCCGCGCCGGTGACCCCGTCGAGGCTGCGGCCCTCGGCGCCGTCCTCGGCACCGCCCGCACCCCCGGCGCCCCGCTCGTCGTCGGCTCAGCCAAGACCAACGTCGGCCACCTCGAAGGCGCCGCCGGCATCGTCGGCTTCCTCAAGACCGCGCTCGCCGTCCGGGAGGGCGAACTCCCGCCCAGCCTCAACTACGCGATCCCGAACCCCGACATCCCGCTCGACGAGCTGAACCTCAGCCTCCAGACCGACCTGCGCACCTGGCCGACGGACGAGGCGGACGGCTCCCGGCCGCGCCGGGCCGGCGTGTCCTCCTTCGGTATGGGCGGCACCAACGCGCACCTGGTGCTGGAGCAGGCCCCGGCCCCGCGCCCGGCCGAACCCGCCACCCGAACCCTGCCCGTCCTCCCCGTCATCGTCACGGGCCGCACCGCCGAGGGCCTGCGCGACCAGGCCGCCCAGCTCAGCGCCCGCATCGAACACGGCCCGGAGCACAACCTCCTGGACACGGCCTGGACCCAGGCCACCGCCCGCACCGTCTTCGGCCACCGCGCCGTGGTCCTGGCCGGCGACCGCGAGGAACTCCTCACCCGCCTGGAGCGCTCCGCCGTCCACGGGGTCGCGGGCGAGACAGGTCGTCGGGTGTTGGTGTTCCCTGGTCAGGGGACGCAGTGGGTGGGGATGGGTGCGGGGCTGTTGGAGTCCTCGCCGGTGTTTGCTGCTCGGTTGCGTGAGTGTGCTGATGCGTTGGCGCCGTTCGTTGATTTTGATGTGGTCGAGGTGGTGCGTGCGGGGGGTTCGCTGGACGGTGTGGGTGTGGTGCAGCCGGTCACGTGGGCTGTGATGGTCTCGCTCGCCGAGCTGTGGCGTTCGTTCGGCGTTGTTCCGGATGCGGTGGTGGGGCACTCCCAGGGAGAGATTGCGGCGGCTGCTGTTTCGGGGGCGTTGTCCCTGGAGGACGCGGCTCGTGTGGTGGCGCTCAGGGCCGGTGTGATCGGTCGTGAGCTGGCCGGTCTGGGTGGCATGGCGTCGATCGCGTTGCCGTTGGCGCAGGTCGAGGTACGTCTTGCCGGTGCCGGGTGGGCGGGTCGGTTGAGTGTGGCTGCCGTGAATGGTCCGTCGAGCACGGTGGTGTCGGGTGACGCCGACGCGATTACGGAGATCGTTGCCGCGTATGACGCGGAGGGGGTGCGGGCGCGTCAGGTTCCGGTCGACTACGCCTCGCACTCCGCGCACGTGGAGCGGATCGAAGCCGAACTCCTGGACGTGCTGGCTCCGGTTGCGCCGAGGAGTTCGGAGATTCCGTTCTATTCGACGGTGACGGGTGAGCTGGTTGATACGACGGTGCTGGATGCGTCGTACTGGTATCGCAATCTGCGTCAGACGGTTCGTTTCGAGGAGACGGTTCGGCTGCTTCTGGACCGGGGCTTCGGCACGTTCGTCGAGTCGAGTGCGCATCCGGTGCTCGGTATGGGTGTTCAGGAGTGTGCTGATGCGGCCGGGCTGGATGTGCTGGTCAGTGGTTCGTTGCGGCGTGAGGAAGGTGGCTGGGAGCGGTTCCTGACCTCGGCCGCCGAGCTGTTCGTCCGTGGTGTCGACATCGACTGGAGTGTCCTCTTCGAGGGCACGGGGGCGAGGGTTGTCGACCTGCCCACGTACGCCTTCCAGCGCACCCGTCACTGGATCGCCGAGGACGGCTCCGCAGAGCAGGGCCGGGCTTCCGGGGCCGATGCCGACGAGACCCTGCTCAGCCGCGAGCTGCGCGGCCGATCCGAGGCCGAGCAGCTCGACCACGTGCTGGAGCTGGTGCGCGTCCACGCCGCCGCCGTACGAGGCCGGGCCACCGGCGATTCGGTCGCGCCCGAGAAGACCTTCAAGCAGCAGGGCTTCGAGTCCGTCAACGGCATCGAGCTGCGCAACCGGCTGCGGGCCGCGACCGGCGTACGTCTGCCCGCCACCCTGATCTACGACTACCCGACCCCGCTGGCCGTCGCCCGGCTGATCCGCGACGCTGCCGCCGAGGCCACCACCGCGGCTCCGACCGTGCCGCCCGAGGCCCCGGCCGGGGTTCCGGCCCGCCGGGAGCAGCCGGCCTCCGGCCAGGACGAGGACGCCATCGCGATTGTGGGGATGGCGTGCCGTTTCCCGGGTGGGGTGGGTTCGCCGGAGGGGTTGTGGGAGTTGGTGTCGTCGGGGGTGGATGCGGTGTCGCCGTTCCCGGGTGACCGTGGTTGGGATGTGGAGTCGCTGTTCGATCCTGAGCCGGGTGTTGCGGGGCGTTCGTATGTGCGTGAGGGGGGTTTCCTTCACGGTGCGGGTGGGTTCGACGCGGGGTTTTTCGGTATTTCGCCGCGTGAGGCGGTGGCGATGGATCCGCAGCAGCGGTTGTTGCTGGAGACGTCGTGGGAGGCGTTGGAGCGGGCGGGTGTCCCGGCCGACTCGCTGAAGGGCTCCCGCACCGGCGTCTTCGTCGGCGCCATGACCCAGGAGTACGGCCCGCGCCTCTACGAGAACGCCCAGGGCTACGAGGGCTACTTGCTCACCGGCAACACGGCCAGCGTCATGTCCGGTCGCATTTCCTATGCGCTGGGTCTGGAAGGCCCGGCGGTCACGGTCGACACGGCTTGCTCCTCCTCCCTGGTGGCTCTCCACCTCGCCGCGCAGTCGCTGCGTTCGGGCGAGTGCGACCTCGCTCTCGCCGGCGGCGCCTCGGTGATGGCGAGCCCCGGCATGTTCGTGGAGTTCTCGCAGCAGCGGGGGTTGGCTTCGGATGGTCGGTGCAAGGCGTTCGCGGAGGGTACGGACGGTACGGGCTGGGCCGAGGGTGTGGGTGTGCTGCTGGTGGAGCGGCTGTCGGACGCGGTGGCCGCGGGGCATCGTGTGCTGGCGGTGGTGCGGGGTTCGGCGGTGAACCAGGACGGTGCGAGCAACGGTCTGACGGCGCCGAACGGTCCCTCGCAGCAGCGGGTGATCCGGGCAGCCCTGGCCAACGCCGGTCTGGGGACTGCGGATGTGGACGCGGTCGAGGCGCACGGGACGGGGACCCGGTTGGGTGACCCGATCGAGGCGCAGGCCTTGCTGGCCACGTATGGGCGGCGCCCGGTGGAGCAGCCGTTGTGGCTGGGTTCGTTGAAGTCGAACATCGGTCATGCGCAGGCCGCTGCGGGTGTGGGTGGTGTCATCAAGATGGTGATGGCGCTCCAGGAGGGTGTGCTGCCGCAGACGTTGCATGTGGATGCCCCGTCCTCGCAGGTGGATTGGGATGCGGGTGCGGTTGAGTTGCTGACCGAGTCGCGTCCGTGGCCGGAGACCGGGCGTTCGCGCCGCGCGGGGGTCTCCGCGTTCGGTGTGAGTGGGACCAATGCGCACGTCATTCTGGAGCAGGCTCCTGTTACGGAACCCGACGACGACGACACCCCGATCCGTGAACTGCCGGTGGTTCCGTTGGTGGTGTCCGCGAAGTCGGGGGCTGCTTTGGAGGCGCAGTCTTCCCGGCTGCGGGCCCGGTTGGAGGCGGATTCCGCGCTGCGTCCGCTCGATGTGGCGCTGAGTCTTGCTGCCGGGCGCTCGCATCTGGAGCACCGTTCCGTCTCCTTCGGGGATCTGAAGGTCGAGGGTGTGGCTGGGGCGCCGGGTCGTCGGGTGTTGGTGTTTCCGGGTCAGGGGACGCAGTGGGTGGGGATGGGTGCGAGGCTGTTGGAGTCCTCGCCGGTGTTCGCTGCCCGGTTGCGTGAGTGTGCTGATGCGTTGGCGCCGTTCGTTGACTTTGATGTGGTCGAGGTGGTCCGCGCGGGGGGTTCGCTGGACGATGTGGGTGTGGTGCAGCCGGTGACGTGGGCTGTGATGGTGTCGCTCGCCGAGCTGTGGCGTTCCTTCGGCGTTGTTCCGGATGCGGTGGTGGGGCACTCCCAGGGGGAGATCGCGGCCGCTGCTGTTTCGGGGGCGCTGTCCCTGGAGGACGCGGCCCGCGTAGTGGCGCTCAGGGCCGGTGTGATCGGCCGTGAGCTGGCCGGCCTCGGCGGCATGGCGTCGATTCCGCTGCCGTTGGCGCAGGTCGAGGAACGTCTTGCCGGTGCCAAGTGGGCGGGTCGGCTGAGCGTGGCCGCCGTGAATGGCCCGTCCAGCACGGTGGTGTCGGGTGACGCCGACGCGATCACGGAGATCGTTGCCGCGTATCAGGGTGAGGAGGTTAGGGCGCGTCAGGTCCCGGTCGACTACGCCTCGCACTCCGCGCACGTCGAGCGGATCGAAGCCGAGCTTCTCGATGTGCTGGCTCCGGTTACGCCGAGGAGTTCGGAGATTCCGTTCTACTCGACGGTGACCGGCGAGCTGACTGACACGACGCAGCTGGACGCCGCGTACTGGTACCGCAATCTCCGTCAGACCGTCCGTTTCGAGGAGACGGTCCGGCTGCTCCTGGACCGGGGCTTCGGCACCTTCGTCGAGTCCAGCGCTCACCCGGTGCTGATCATGGGCATCCAGGAGACCGCCGAGGGCAAGGATGTCCTGACCAGTGGTTCGTTGCGGCGCGAGGAAGGCGGTTGGGAGCGGTTCCTGACCTCGGCCGCCGAACTGTTCGTCCGTGGCATCGACATCGACTGGACCGTTCTCTTCGACGGTACGGGGGCCAGGGTTGTCGACCTGCCCACCTACGCCTTCCAGCACGAGCACTACTGGCTGGAGCCCTCTACCCAGCCCGCTTCCGCAGCCGAGGCCTCCGGCACGGACTCCTGGCGCTACCGCACCACCTGGAAGGGCCTGAGCGCCACCAAGGGCTCTGGCACCAGCCTTTCCGGGCGCTGGTTGCTCGTCCTTCCCGAAGGCATCGCCGACCTGGCCGACGAGGCCGAATCCGCCCTCGTCCGGAATGGTGCCCGCACCGAGCGTCTGATCCTCGACGCGCGCACCGCCACCCGCGAGGCCCTGGCCGACCGGCTGGGCTCGTACCGGACCGAGGGCGAGACCTTCGACGGAGTACTGTCCCTCCTCCCGCTGGCAGGGGGCACGGAGGCGGTTCTCGCCTCCGTCGCGCTCCTTCAGGCCGCCGCCGACACCGACCTCGCCCCGGCCGCCGTGTGGGCCCTGACCCGGCAGGCCGTGGCCGTCGCCCCCGGCGAAGTGCCCGAGGACTCCGGGGCGCAGGTATGGGCCCTCGCCAGGGTCGCCGCACTCGAACTGCCCGCCCTCTGGGGAGGCGTCGTCGACCTGCCCGCGCAGCCCGACGCCCGAGCCTTCGACCGGATGGCCGCCGCGCTGGCCCAGGGTGGCCGCCCCGGCGCCGAGGACCAGATCGCCGTCCGCGCCTCCGGTCCCTACGGCCGCCGGGTGACCCGCGCGGGCCAGGCCGCCGGGACGGCAGAGGACACCCGCTGGACGGCCCGTGGCACTGTCCTGGTGACGGGTGGCACGGGTGCCCTTGGTGCTCATGTCGCTCGTTGGCTCGCCGGGGCGGGGGCGGGGCATCTGGTGTTGACGGGGCGTCGTGGTCCGGATGCTCCCGGTGCTGCCGGGCTGGCCGAGGAACTGCGTGCCCTGGGTGCCGAAGTCACCCTGGCCGCCTGTGACGTCTCCGACCGGGAGGCGCTGGCCGCACTCCTCGACGCCCACCCGCCCACCGCCGTCTTCCACACCGCCGGGGTGCTCGACGACGGGGTGATCGGTTCCGTCACCGCCGAGGCCTTCCGCAGGGTCCGGGCCCCGAAGGCCGACGCGGCGTATCTCCTGCACGAACTCACCCGCGACCACGGCCTGGAACTGGACGCCTTCGTCCTCTTCTCCTCCGTCACCGGCACCTGGGGCAACGGCGGTCAGGCCGCCTACGCCGCAGCCAACGCCTCCCTCGACGTCCTCGCGGAACAGCGCCGCGCCGAGGGCCTCCCCGCCACCTCCGTCGCCTGGGGCCTGTGGGGCGGCGGCGGCATGGCCGAGGGCGCAGGCGAGGAGAGCCTGAGCCGCCGAGGCATCAGGGCCATGGACCCCGCCGAAGGCATCGAGGCCCTCCACCGCGCTCTCGACCTGCGTGACACCTGCGTCACCGTCCTGGACGTCGACTGGGCCGACTTCGCCCCGCGCACCGCCGCGCTGCGCCCCGGACCCGTCTTCGACACCGTGCCGGAAGCCCGGCACGCGCTGGAGGAGGCGCGGCAGCAGGCCTCCGCCGGGGCCTCCGTGGGCCCCGCCGACGGACTGGCCCAACGGCTCGCCGCACTCCCCGAGGCCGAACGGACCCGGACGCTGGTCGAGCTCGTGCGCGGCGAGGCCGCAGCGGTGCTGCGACACCCGAGCACCGACGCCATCCGCCCCGACCGGGCGTTCAAGGACACCGGCTTCGACTCCCTCACCGCGCTGGAGCTGCGCAACCGCATCGCCGGGGCCACCGGTCTGCGGCTGCCCGCCACTGTCGTGTTCGACCGCCCCAACCCGGGCGCGCTCGCCGCATACCTGCTCGGCAAGCTCCTCGGAGACACCCCAGCAACGGTTCCCGCTCCCGCCCCCGCCGTCCGAGCGGCCGGGGACGCCGAGGACCCGATCGTGATCGTGAGCATGGCCTGCCGCTTCCCCGGCGAGGCCGACACCCCCGAGGCGCTGTGGGACCTGGTCATGGCCGAGCGCGACGTCATCGGCGCCGCGCCCACCGACCGGGGCTGGAACCTCGACGAGGTCTACGAGCCCGACCCGGAGTCGGGTCGCCGCGGCACCACGTATGTCCGCGAGGGCGGGTTCCTCCACGAGGCAGCCGAGTTCGACGCCGAGTTCTTCGGGATCTCGCCGCGCGAGGCCCTGGTGATGGACCCGCAGCAGCGGCTCCTGCTCGAAACCTCCTGGGAGGCCCTGGAGCGGGCCGGCATCGACCCGCTGTCCCTGCGCGGCACCCGTACCGGTGTGTACGTGGGCCTCACCCACCAGGAATACGCCTCCCGGCTGCACGAGGCGTCCGAGGAGCACGAGGGCTACCTGCTCACCGGCAAGTCCGCGAGCGTGGTCTCCGGGCGCATCTCGTACGTGCTTGGCCTTGAAGGCCCGTCCGTCTCCGTGGACACTGCCTGCTCCTCCTCCCTGGTCACCCTGCACATGGCCGCACAGGCCGTTCGCGCGGGGGAGTGCGACCTCGCTCTCGCCGGCGGTGTGACGGTCATGGCCGCCCCCGGCCTGTTCGTGGAGTTCTCCCGGCAGCGCGGGCTCGCCGTCGACGGCCGCAGCAAGGCCTTCGCCGATGCCGCCGACGGCACCAGCTGGGCCGAGGGCGCCGGCATGGTCGCCGTCGAGCGGATGTCGGAAGCCGTCCGCCGGGGCCACCGGGTGCTCGCCGTCATCCGAGGCGACGCCGTCAACCAGGACGGCGCGAGCAACGGCCTCACCGCCCCCAACGGCCCCTCCCAGGAGCGGGTCATCCTGCAGGCCCTGGCCAACGCCGGTCTGGGGACAGCGGACGTGGACGTGGTCGAGGCGCACGGTACCGGGACCAAGCTCGGTGACCCGATCGAGGCGCAGGCACTGCTGGCCACCTACGGGCAGCGCCCGGCGGAGCAGCCGCTGTGGCTCGGCTCCCTGAAGTCGAACATCGGCCACCCGCAGGCCGCTGCGGGTGTGGGTGGTGTCATCAAGATGGTGATGGCGCTCCAGGAGGGTGTGCTGCCGAGGACGTTGCACGTGGACGCCCCGTCCTCGCAGGTCGACTGGGACGCGGGTGCGGTCGAGTTGCTGACCGAGTCGCGTCCGTGGCCGGAGACCGGACGCCCACGTCGTGCGGGCGTCTCCGCGTTCGGTGTGAGCGGGACCAACGCCCACGTCATCCTGGAGCAGGCTCCTGTTACGGAACCCGACGACAACACTCCGATCCGTGAGTTGCCGGTGGTTCCGTTGGTGGTGTCGGGGAAGTCGGGGCCGGCGCTGAAGGTCCAGGCGGAGCGGTTGCGGGCCCGTCTTGAGGTGGAGGGTGCGCCGCGTCTGCTGGATGTCGGGTATTCGCTGGTGACGTCGCGGTCGGTGTTCGAGCACCGTCAGGTCACGCTCGGTTCCCGGCTCGTCGAGGACTCGGTGGGCCCGGTGGGGCGTCGGGTGTTGGTGTTCCCGGGTCAGGGGACACAGTGGGTCGGGATGGGCGCGGGCCTGTTGGAGTCCTCGCCGGTGTTCGCTGCCCGGTTGCGTGAGTGTGCTGATGCGTTGGCGCCGTTCGTTGACTTTGATGTGGTCGAGGTGGTCCGCGCGGGGGGTTCGCTGGACGATGTGGGCGTGGTGCAGCCGGTCACGTGGGCTGTGATGGTCTCGCTCGCCGAGCTGTGGCGTTCCTTCGGCGTTGTTCCGGATGCGGTCGTGGGGCACTCCCAGGGAGAGATCGCGGCCGCGGCCGTATCGGGGGCGCTGTCCCTTGAGGACGCGGCCCGCGTGGTGGCGCTCAGGGCCGGTGTGATCGGCCGTGAACTGGCCGGTCTGGGCGGCATGGCGTCGATTCCGTTGCCGTTGGCGCAGGTCGAGGAACGTCTTGCCGGTGCCAAGTGGGCGGGTCGGTTGAGTGTGGCCGCCGTGAATGGTCCGTCCAGCACGGTGGTGTCGGGTGATGCCGACGCGATTACGGAGATCGTGGCCGCGTATCAGGGTGAGGAGGTTAGGGCGCGTCAGGTTCCGGTCGACTACGCCTCGCACTCCGCGCATGTGGAGCGGATCGAAGCCGAGCTTCTCGATGTGCTGGCTCCGGTTGCGCCGAGGAGTTCGGAGATTCCGTTCTACTCGACGGTGACCGGTGAGCTGACTGACACGACGCAGCTGGACGCCTCCTACTGGTACCGCAATCTCCGTCAGACCGTCCGCTTCGAGGAGACGGTCCGGCTGCTCCTGGACCGGGGCTTCGGCACCTTCGTCGAGTCCAGCGCTCACCCGGTGCTCGGTATCGGTGTTCAGGAGTGTGCTGATGCGGCCGGGCTGGATGTGCTGGTCAGTGGTTCGTTGCGGCGTGAGGAGGGTGGCTGGGAGCGGTTCCTGACCTCGGCCGCCGAGCTGTTCGTCCGTGGCGTCGACATCGACTGGACCGTTCTCTTCGACGGGACCGGCGCCAAGGTCGTCGACCTGCCCACCTACGCCTTCCAACGCAGCCGCCACTGGGCGCCGACCTCGCCCGCTGGCGTAGGCGACGCCGCGGCTGCCCGCTTCGGCATGGTGTGGGAGACCCACCCGCTGCTCGGCGGCGCGCTGCCGGTCGCCTCGACCGGCGAGACGGTGTTCGCCGGCCGGATCTCGCTCACCGAGCACCCATGGATCGCCGACCACGCCGTCCGAGGCCGGACCCTGTTGCCCGGCACGGCCTTCGTCGAGCTCGTCCTGCACGCCGCGGCTGCGACCGGCTGCGCCACCGTGGAGGAGCTTTCCCTGGAGGCACCGCTCGTCCTCGACGGCCACCGCGCCGCGCAGGTCCAGGTGCGGGTGGAGACCCCGGACGGGCAGGGCCGCCGACGGCTGACCGTCCACTCCCGCCCCGAAAACACCGCCGGCACCGAGGAAGCCGCGTGGACCCGGCACGGCGAGAGCCTCGTTGCCCCCGCCGCCCCCGCCATACCCTCGGCCGCCCCGGGCTGGGCCACCGCCTGGCCGCCCGCAGGCACCGAGAGGATCGAACCCACCGACGTGTACGGGCAGTTCTCGGATCTCGGCTACGAGTACGGCGAGGTCTTCGCCGGCATCGAGGCCCTGTGGCGCGGCGACGGCGAGGTGTTCGCCGAGATCCGGCTGCCCGCTCGGGCCCAGGCCGACGCGACCGGCTACGGCCTGCATCCCGCGCTGCTCGACGCGGCCCTCCAGCCCTGGCTGGCCGGCGGGCTGCTCGACGTGCCGGACGGCTCCGTGCTGCTGCCGTTCGCGTGGAAGGGCATCACCCTGCACGCGGCGGGCGCGGACTCCCTGCGCGTGCGCATCACCCCTGCCGGGGAGGGCGCGGTACGCCTTGAGGCCACGGACCTCACCGCGGCCCCCGTCCTCACCCTGGACGCCCTCGTGATGCGGCCCCTGGCGCAGGACCGCCTGGACGCACTGCTCGGCGCCGCCGCCGACAGCGGGCTCCCCCTCTACCGCGTGGCCTGGCAGCGGCCCGCCGGCCGTACTGAGGCCGGGCCGCCGGCCCACCTGGCGGTACTCGGCACCGACGGCTTCGGTATCGCCGCCGCAGGCCTCGCCGGGGCCGGGGCACACACCGACGCGGCGGCACTGCGCGCCGCCGTCGACGCGGGCGCCGCTCCGCCGGACGCTGTGGTCGCACAGTTCCCGGCCGACCCGGAGACCACGCCGGAGGACGTGCGCGCCCTCACCGCCCGGGGTCTGGCCCTGGTGCAGGACTGGCTCGACCAGGACGGGCCCCTCGCGGAGGTCCCCCTGACCGTGCTGACCGGGCAGGCGCTCGTGGCCACCGGGGACGACACCGCGGACGGACTCGTGGCTGCCGGCCTCTGGGGGCTCGTACGGTCCGCCCAGACCGAACATCCGGGCCGGTTCGTGCTCGTCGACACCGACGGCACGCCCGCCTCGGCGGACGCGCTCGCCGCGGCGCTCGCCACCGGCGAGACCCAGTTCGCCCTGCGGGCCGGCGAGATACTCGTCCCGGCCCTCACCCGCGCGGCGACCGCCGGGACCGGCACCGAAGACACCGGCACCGGCACCGGCAACACCGTGGCCGCGTTCGATCCCGAAGGGACCGTGCTGGTCACCGGGGCGACCGGCACTCTCGGCCGGCTGCTCGTCCGCCATCTTGTCACCGCCCACGGCGCCCGCAGACTGCTCCTCGTCAGCCGCAGCGGCCGGAACGCGGCCGGGGCCGCCGAACTGGAAGGGGAACTGACCACGCTCGGCGCCCGCGTCGAGATCGCCGCCCGTGACATGGCCGACCGCACCGCCGTCGCGGACCTGCTCGCCGGTATCGATCCGGCGCACCCGCTGACCGCCGTGATCCACGCGGCCGGCGTGCTCGACGACGGGGCGCTCACCGCCCTCGACGCCGAGCGGCTGAACACCGTACTGCGGCCCAAGGCGGACGCCGCTCTGCACCTGCACGAGCTGACCCGCGGCCTGCCACTGTCCGCCTTCGTGCTGTTCTCCGGCGCCGCCGGTCTCCTCGGCCGCCCCGGCCAGGCCAACTACGCCGCGGCCAACACCTTCCTGGACGCCCTGGCGCAACACCGCCGCGCGGCCGGGCTGCCCGCCGCCTCCCTGGCCTGGGGCCTGTGGGGCGAGGCCAGCGGAATGACCGGGCACCTCTCCGAGGCCGACCTGCGCCGTATGCGGCGTTCCGGCATCGCGCCCATGACCAACGAGCAGGGCCTGGCCCTCTTCGACCTGGCCCTCGCGGGCCAGGGAGACCCGGACGGTGACGCCCTGCTCGTACCGCTGCGCCTGGACGCTCAGGCCCTGCGCCGCGAGCGGACCGCGCACGGCCCCGAAGCCGTTCCCGCGCTGCTGCGTGACCTGGTCCCGGCCCCCGCCGTCCCGAGGGGCGCGGCCGCCGCACCGGCAGCCGCGTCGGCCACCACAGCCGCCACCGGTTCCGGTTCCGGTGAGGGCGCCGCTGAGGCGCTGACCCGGCGCCTGGCGCCGCTCGGCGCCGCCGCCCGGGGCCGGGAGCTGCTGACCCTGGTCCGGACCGAGGTGGCCGCCGTACTCGGCTTCGCCGGGCCGGAGGCAGTCGAACCGGCCCGCGCCTTCCGCGAGATCGGCTTCGACTCCCTGACAGCGGTCGAACTCCGCAACCGGCTCAACGCCGTGACCGGACTGCGCCTGGCCGCCTCCCTGGTCTTCGACCACCCCACCGCCCAGGCCGTCGCCGCGCACCTCGGTGAGGAGCTGGACACCGCCGCGAGCGGCGGCCGGGAGGCCGGCGAGGCCGCCCTCGCCGGACTGGAGGCCCTGGAGGCCGCCGTGACCGGGCTCGCAGAGGACGACATCCGCCGCGAGGTCGTCCACCGTCGGCTGGCCGCCCTGGTCACCGTCATGGGCGGGCACCCGGCCGGCACGGCCGCCGCCCCCGAGCCGGCGCTCGAACTCGCCGACGACGAACTTTTCGCCTTCATCGAGGAGCAGTTGTGACGGGAAGCGCCGCCAACGGCACCAGCACCGGTTCCGGCACCGACGACGCCGGTAGCACCGACAGGATTCGCGACTACCTCAAGCGCGTGACCGCGGAGCTCGTCACCACCCGAACCCGGCTGCGCGCCGCGGAAGAGGCCGCCGAGGCCGCCCGGGAACCGATAGCCATCGTCTCGATGAGCTGCCGTCTCCCCGGCGGGGCCGACACCCCGGAGGCGCTCTGGAAGCTCCTGGAGTCCGGCACCGATGTCGTCTCCGCGCTGCCCGAGGACCGGGGCTGGGACCTGGAGGCGCTCTACGACCCGGACCCGGACGCGCACGGCACCAGCTACGCCCGTGAAGGCGGATTCCTCTACGACTGCGCGGACTTCGACCCGGAGTTCTTCGGGATCTCCCCGCGCGAGGCCCTCGCCATGGACCCGCAGCAGCGGCTCCTGCTCGAAACCTCCTGGGAGGCGCTGGAGCGGGCAGGGCTCGATCGCGACGCCGTGTGCGACAGCCGTACGGGCGTGTACGCGGGCGTGATGTACGACGACTACGGCGCCCGGGTCCCGCACGTTCCCGGCGGCCGTATCCCCGAGGGTCTTGAGGGCTACCTCGTCAACGGCAGCGCCGGCAGCGTCGCCTCCGGCCGCATCTCCTACACCTTCGGACTGCGCGGCCCCGCCGTCACCGTCGACACCGCCTGCTCCTCCTCGCTCGTCGCCGTCCACCTGGCCGCGCAGGCCCTGCGCGCCGGGGAGTGCGACCTCGCGCTCGCGGGCGGCGCGACCGTCCTGTCCACGCCGACGATGTTCATCGACTTCTCCCGGCAGCGCGGGCTCGCCGCGGACGGCCGCTGCAAGGCGTTCGCCGAAGGCGCCGACGGCACCGGATTCGGCGAGGGCGCCGGCATGCTGCTGCTCCAGCGGCTCTCCGACGCCCGGCGCGAAGGCCGTACCGTCCTGGCCGTCATCCGGGGTTCCGCCGTCAACCAGGACGGCACCGGAGCGGGTCTCACCGCCCCCAACGGCCCCGCCCAGCAGCGCGTCATCCGCGCCGCCCTCGCCAATGGCCGGCTCACCGCCGACCAGGTCGACGCCGTCGAGGCACACGGCACCGGCACCAGGCTCGGTGACCCGATCGAGGCGCAGGCCCTGCTCGCCACGTACGGCCAGGGCCGCCCGGCCTCGTCGCCGCTGCTGCTCGGCTCCCTCAAGTCCAACATCGGGCACACGCAGGCCGCCGCGGGCGTCGCGGGCGTCATCAAGACCGTGCTGGCCCTGCGGCACAGCGCCCTGCCCCGGACCCTCCACGCCGACGCGCCGTCCACCCGGATCGACTGGTCGGCCGGCGCGGTCTCGCTCCTCGCCGAGCACACCCCATGGCCCGAGCGACCGGGCGAGCCCCGCCGGGCCGGCGTCTCCGCGTTCGGCGCCAGCGGCACCAACGCCCACATCGTCCTGGAGGAGGACCGGCCCCCGGCCGAGCCCGCGCCGACCGACTCCGCACCCGCCCCTGAAGAGAGGGAGGACCGGGCGACCCTCCCGGCCTCCGGCAGCCTCGCCTGGGCCCTTTCCGCTCGTGACGGGATCGCCCTGCGCGCCCAGGCCCGACGGCTCGTCGACCACCTCGCCGCCGCCGACCGCGCCGGGGACCCGGCCGACCCGGCCGCCGTGGCCTCCGTACTCGCCCATTCCCGTACCGCGTTCCCCCAGCGCGCCGTGGTGCTCGGAGCGGACGCCGGTGAACTGCTGCGCGGGGTGGAGGCCCTGGCCGCAGGCGAGGGCATCGACCCGGCCCGCGTGGTCACCGGCCGCGCGGCCGGTGACCGTCGTACCGCCTTCCTCTTCACCGGCCAGGGCAGCCAGCGCCCCGGCATGGGCCGCGAACTGTACGAGTCCCAGCCGGTGTTCGCCCGCAGCCTCGACGAGATCTGTGCCGCGTTCGACCCACACCTGCGGTGTCCGCTGCGCGAGGTGATGTTCGCCGGGCCCGGCTCCGCCGACGCCGCGCTGCTCGACCGCACCGAGTACACCCAGCCCGCGCTGTTCGCGCTGGAGGCCGCCCTCTACGCCCTCGTCACCTCCCGGGGCCTGCACCCGGAGGCTGTGGCCGGGCACTCCGTCGGCGAGATCACCGCCGCGCACGTCGCCGGCGTGCTCACCCTCGCCGACGCGGCCCGTCTGGTCGCCGCCCGGGGCCGCCTCATGGGTGAGCTGCCGGAGGGCGGCGCCATGGGCGCCATCGCCGCGAGCGAGGAGGAGATCGCGCCCCAACTCGCGGGCCGCGAGGCCGAACTCGACCTCGCCGCCGTCAACGGACCCAACGCCGTTGTCATCGCCGGGGACGGGGACGCCGTCGGCGAACTGGTCGAGCACTGGAAGAGCCGCGGTCGAGCCGCCAAGCTCCTGAAGGTCAGTCACGCCTTCCACTCGCCGCACATGGACGGCATGTTGACACAGTTCGAAACGATCGCTCGCGGTCTCGAATACGGACTGCCCAAGATTTCTGTCATGTCGAACCTGACCGGAGCGATCGCGGAAGGCGACGTGCTGGGCGCGGACCACTGGGTCCGCCACGCGCGCCGCCCGGTGCGGTTCCTCGACGGTCTGCGCGCCCTGCGCGCCGAAGGCATCGACACCTTCGTCGAACTCGGTCCGGAGGCCGTCCTCACCGCGATGGGCCGCGCCGTCCTCGATGCCGACGAGCCGGACCAGCGGCAGGCGGGCCCGGCGCCCGTCACCTTCTCCGTACTGCGCCGGGGCCGCCCCGAGGCCACCGCCTTCGAGCAGGCCATGGCCACCGCCCACGTGCACGGTCTGCCCGTGGCCACCGCCCCCGCGCCGAGCCCCGGTACCGGTACCGCCCTGGCCGCCCAACTGCCCACGTACGCCTTCCAACGCAGCCGCTACTGGCTCGACGCCCCTGCCCCGCAGGCCCCGCTGGCCGCCGCCGGCCTCTCCCCGGCCGACCACCCCCTGCTGGCAGCCGTCGTCGAGCTCCCCGACGCCCGGGGCACCGTGTGGACGGCCACCCTGTCCACCCGCACCCACCCGTGGACCGCCGAGCACACCCTCGCGGGCCGGCCTGTGCTCCCCGGCACCGCCCTCCTCGAACTCGCCCTGACCGCCGCGGGCGAGGACACCGTCGCGGAACTCGCCTTCGAGAGCCCGCTCGTACTGCCGGAGGACGCGCCCGTACGGCTGCGCCTCTGGCACGGCCCGGCCGCCGCCGACGGCACCCGGCCGGTCGCCGTCCACTCCGCCCCGGCCGGTGACCGGGCCGACGACGCCGCCGACGACGCCTGGACCCTGCACGCCACCGGCCGCACCGAGCCCGCCGCCCCGCCCGCCGACGGCCCCGACCTCACGGGCCTGACCGGCACCTGGCCGCCCGAGGGCGCCGAACCCGTCGTGCTCGACGGGGAGTACGAGCGGTTCGCCGAGGCCGGTATCGGCTACGGCCCCGCCTTCCAGGGCCTGCGCGCCGCCTGGCGGCTCGACGACGACGTCTACGCGTACGCCGCCCTGTCCGAGCCCGAGGCCGCCGAAGCACCCGGATACGGGATCCACCCCGCCCTCCTCGACTCCGCCCTGCACGCCGTCACCGCCACCCGCGAGGACGCCCACGGGCTCGTCCCCTTCGCCTGGAACGGCGTCACCCTGTACGCGGCGGGCGCCGACGCCCTGCGGATCCGGATCTCCCCGGCCGGCCCCGACTCCGTCGCGGTCACTGCCGCCGACCCCGAGGGCCGGGCCGTCTTCGCCGCCCGCTCCCTCGCCATGCGCCGCGTCACCGCCGACCGGCTCTCCGCCGACCGTGCCTCCGCCGAGCTGCTGCTGCGCCCCGCCTGGAACCCGCTGCCCGCCGCGCCCGCCGCCGGGGCGGCCACCGTCCAGGGCACCGACTGGTACCTCCTGGGCGACCACGACCCGGCCGTGGCCGAGGCCCTGACCGCCGCCGGGGCCCGCCCACGGCACTGCGCCGGTCTTCAGGACCTGGACGGCGTATCCGCCGGGGACGGCACACCCGTCCAGGTGCTCGCCGACCTGCGCGGAGCACAGGACGCGCACGAGGCAGGGGCCCGCGCCCTCGGACTCGCCCGGTCCTGGCTCCTGGCCGCACACCTCGCAGGGGCCCGCCTGACCCTGCTCACCCACGGCGCCGTCGACTGCGCCGGTCCCGTCACCGACCCCGCGGCCGCCGCGGCCTGGGGCCTGCTGCGCTCCGCGCGTACCGAACACCCCGGCCGCTTCGCCCTGGTCGACCTCGACACGGCCCCGGCCTCGTACGCCGCCCTGCCCGCCGCCCTCACCCGCGACGACGCACCCGGCCAGCTCGCCCTGCGCGACGGCACCCCGCACGCCCCGGCCGCCGTCCGCGCCGCACCCGGCACCGGATCCGGTGCCGGTGCCGGTACAGGCAGCGGATCCAGTACCGGCACAGGCACAGACACCAGCACCGGCTGGAACCCCGAGGGCACCGTCCTGATCACCGGCGGGACCGGCGGCCTCGGCTCCGTTGTCGCCCGCCACCTGGTCCACCGGCACGGCGTACGCCGGCTGCTGCTGACCAGCAGGCGCGGCCCGGACGCCCCCGAGGCGGCCCGGCTCACCGCCGAACTCACCGGGGCCGGCGCCTCGGTCCGCGTCGCCGCCTGCGACGCCGCCGACCGCGAGGCCCTCGGCGCGCTCCTCGCCGAACTGCCCAACGCCCACCCCCTGACCGGCGTGGTCCACACCGCGGGCGTACTCGACGACGGCCTGGTCACCGGCCAGAACGCCGACCGCCTCGCCGCCGTACTACGGCCCAAGGCCGACGCCGTCCGGGTCCTGCACGAACTCACCCGCGACCGCGACCTCGACGCGTTCGTGCTCTTCTCCTCCGCGGCCGGGTTCCTCGGCAGCGCCGGGCAGGCCACCTACGCCGCCGCCAACGCCTACCTGGACGCCTTCGCCTCCTGGCGACGCGCCCAGGGCCTGCCCGCCCTCTCCCTCGCCTGGGGCCCCTGGGCCGGTGAGGGCATGGCCGGCGAACTCTCCGGGGCCGACGCCGCCCGGCTCCGCCGCAGCGGGCTCGTCCCCCTCTCGCACCCGGAGGCGCTCGCCCTCTTCGACGCGGCCCGCACCCGCGAGGAACCGGTTCTGATGCCCCTGCGCATCGACCCCGCCGCGGCCCGCGACGCCGGCAGCGCACTGCCCGAGGTCCTGCGCACCCTCACCGGACCCGCCACTCGCCGCCCGGCCGCCCGCACCGCGCGGCCGGCCGCCGGGACCATGGACGCGGAGCGGCCCGCCGGGTTCGCGGACCGGGTCGCGGCACTGCCCCGGGCCGAACGCGCCGCGTTCCTCCTCGATCTCGTACGCACCGAGGTGGCGGCCGTGCTCGGCCACGCGGGCCCGGCCGGAATCGCTCCGAACCGCAGCTTCAACGAAGCCGGCTTCGACTCGCTCACCGCCGTGGAGCTGCGCAACCGGCTCACGGAGGCCACCGGACTGCGGCTGACCGCGACCCTGGTCTTCGACCACCCGACGCCCCTGGCCCTCGCCGAACACCTCGACGGGGAACTGCCCGGCGCCGAGGCGTCCGTACTCGCCCTGCTCGACCAGCTCACCGAGGCCGCGAGCCGGGCCGTCAGTCTGCCGGACCTCGGAGAAGAGGCCCGGCAGACCATGGCCGACCGCCTCGCGGCACTGCTCGCCGACCTCGGCACCACCGCCGCGGACCCGGCCGGACACACCCCGGATCCGGACGCCCCGGACACCGGCGACGTCACCGAACTACTCCATTCCGCCTCAGACGACGAGCTGTTCCAGCTGCTCGACAATGACTTCCGCACTGCCTGAAGTCCGGCACCGACACCTCCAGGGGAGAGCTGTGTCTGCTAACGACACCCACAACGACGCCACCGGCAGCGAGGGCAGGCTCCGCGACTACCTGCGCCGTGCCATGACCGAGCTGCACGAGACCCGAGAGAAGCTGCGCGCGGTCGAGGAGCGCGGCAGCGAACCCATCGCGATTGTGGGGATGGCGTGCCGTTTCCCGGGTGGGGTGGGTTCGCCGGAGGGGTTGTGGGAGTTGGTGTCGTCGGGGGTGGATGCGGTGTCGCCGTTCCCGGGTGACCGTGGTTGGGATGTGGAGTCGCTGTTCGATCCTGAGCCGGGTGTTGCGGGGCGTTCGTATGTGCGTGAGGGGGGTTTCCTTCACGGTGCGGGTGGGTTTGATGCGGGGTTCTTCGGTATTTCGCCGCGTGAGGCGGTGGCGATGGATCCGCAGCAGCGGTTGTTGCTGGAGACGTCGTGGGAGGCGTTGGAGCGGGCGGGTGTCCCTGCCGACTCGCTGAAGGGCTCCCGCACCGGCGTCTTCGTCGGATCGATGTACCACGACTACGGCACCGACCGGGCCGCCTCCAGCGAGGACGCGGGCGGCTTCGGCGGCACCGGCAGTTCCGGCAGCGTGGTCTCCGGACGCATCTCCTATGCGCTTGGTCTGGAAGGCCCGGCGGTCACGGTCGACACGGCTTGCTCCTCCTCCCTGGTGGCTCTTCACCTCGCCGCGCAGTCGCTGCGTTCGGGCGAGTGCGACCTCGCTCTCGCCGGCGGGGTCACCGTCATGGCCACACCCAGCACCTTCGTGGAGTTCTCGCAGCAGCGGGGGCTGGCTTCGGACGGTCGGTGCAAGGCGTTCGCGGAGGGTGCGGACGGCACGGGCTGGGCCGAGGGTGTGGGTGTGCTGCTGGTGGAGCGGCTGTCGGACGCGGTGGCCGCGGGGCATCGTGTGCTGGCGGTGGTGCGGGGCTCGGCGGTGAACCAGGACGGTGCGAGCAACGGTCTGACGGCGCCGAACGGTCCCTCGCAGCAGCGGGTGATCCGGGCAGCCCTGGCCAACGCCGGTCTGGGGACTGCGGACGTGGACGCGGTCGAGGCGCACGGGACGGGGACCCGGTTGGGTGACCCGATCGAGGCGCAGGCCTTGCTGGCTACGTACGGGCGGCGCCCGGCGGAGCAGCCGCTGTGGCTCGGTTCGTTGAAGTCGAACATCGGTCACGCGCAGGCCGCTGCCGGTGTCGGCGGTGTCATCAAGATGGTGATGGCGCTCCAGGAGGGTGTGCTGCCGAGGACGTTGCATGTGGATGCCCCGTCCTCGCAGGTCGATTGGGACGCGGGTGCGGTTGAGCTGCTGACCGAGTCGCGTCCGTGGCCGGAGACCGGGCGTTCGCGCCGCGCTGGGGTGTCCGCGTTCGGCGTGAGCGGGACCAACGCCCACGTCATCCTGGAGCAGGCTCCTGTTACGGAACCCGACGACGACACCCCGATCCGTGAACTGCCGGTGGTTCCGTTGGTGGTGTCCGCGAAGTCGGGGGCCGCTTTGGAGGCGCAGTCTTCCCGGCTGCGGGCCCGGTTGGAGGCGGATCCCGCGCTGCGTCCGCTCGATGCGGCGCTGAGTCTTGCTGCCGGGCGCTCGCATCTGGAGCACCGCTCCGTCACCTTCGGGGACCTGAAGGTCGAGGGTGTGGCCGGGGCGCCGGGTCGTCGGGTGCTGGTGTTCCCTGGTCAGGGGACGCAGTGGGTCGGGATGGGTGCGGGACTGTTGGAGTCCTCGCCGGTGTTCGCTGCCCGGTTGCGTGAGTGTGCTGATGCGTTGGCGCCGTTCGTTGACTTTGATGTGGTCGAGGTGGTGCGTGCGGGGGGTTCGCTGGACGATGTGGGTGTGGTGCAGCCGGTGACGTGGGCTGTGATGGTCTCGCTTGCTGAGTTGTGGCGTTCGTTCGGGGTCGTTCCGGATGCGGTGGTGGGGCACTCCCAGGGAGAGATCGCGGCCGCTGCCGTTTCGGGGGCGTTGTCCCTTGAGGACGCGGCCCGCGTGGTGGCACTGAGAGCCGGTGTGATCGGCCGTGAGCTGGCCGGTCTGGGCGGCATGGCGTCGATTCCGCTGCCACTGGCGCAGGTCGAGGAACGTCTTGCCGGTGCCGGGTGGACCGGTCGGTTGAGTGTGGCTGCCGTGAATGGTCCGTCCAGCACGGTGGTGTCGGGTGACGCCGACGCGATCACGGAGATTGTGGCCGCGTATCAGGGTGAGGACGTTAGGGCTCGTCAGGTCCCGGTCGACTACGCCTCGCACTCCGCGCACGTGGAGCGGATCGAAGCCGAACTCCTGGACGTGCTGGCTCCGGTCGTACCACGTCGTTCGGAGATTCCGTTCTACTCGACGGTGACCGGCGAGCTGACTGACACGACGCAGCTGGACGCCTCCTACTGGTACCGCAATCTCCGTCAGACCGTCCGCTTCGAGGAGACCGTCCGGCTGCTCCTGGACCGGGGCTTCGGCACCTTCGTCGAGTCCAGCGCTCACCCGGTGCTTGGCATCGGTGTTCAGGAGTGTGCTGATGCGGCCGGGCTTGATGTCCTGACCAGTGGTTCGTTGCGGCGTGAAGAGGGTGGCTGGGAGCGGTTCCTGACCTCGGCCGCCGAACTGTTCGTCCGTGGCATAGACATCGACTGGACCGCTCTCTTCGACGGCACCGGGGCCCGGATCGTCGACCTGCCCACCTACGCCTTCCAGCACGAGCACTACTGGCTGGAGAAGACGGCCGCTCCCGCCGTCACCGCCGCCGAGGTCTCCGGTCCCGAAGCCTGGCGCTACCGGACCACCTGGAAGGGCCTGAGCCCCAAGGACCCCGCCGCCCGCCTCTCCGGGCGCTGGCTCCTCGTCCTCCCCGAGGCGCTGACCGGTTCCGCGGTCGCCGAGGCCGCCCGGCAGGCCCTGGCCGACCGGGGCGCCACCGTCGAGCCGTTCGCCGTGAACCCGGCCACCGCCGACCGGTCCCTGCTGCGGGCCCGGTTCGCCGAGTCCGCCGACCGGGCCGGGACCGAGCCGCTCACCGGCATTCTGTCCCTCCTCGCTCTCGCGGAGGGCACGCACCCCGACCACCCGGCCGTCCCACTCGGACTGGCCAGCACCCTCGCCCTCGCCCAGGCCGCCGCCGACGCCGGCACCGAGGCCCGGCTGTGGGCCGTCACCTTCGGCGCCGCGGCTGTGTCCCCCGCCGAGACCCCGTCCCCCGTACAGGCCCAGGTCTGGGGCCTCGGGCGGGTCGCCGCACTCGAACTCCCCGTCTGCTGGGGCGGACTCGCGGACCTGCCGGCCGCCGACGCCCGCTCCTTCCAGCAGCTGGCCGGCATCCTCGCCGCACCGGGCACCGACGAACAGGTCGCCGTCCGCGGCTCCGGCACGTACGGCCGCCGCCTGATCCAGGCGCCCGCCGCACCGGCCACCACCGTGACCCGCCCGCGCGGCACCGTCCTCGTCGTCGGCGACATCGCCGCCGTGGCCGGTCCCCTCGCCCGCCGCCTGCTGACCGGCGGCGCCGAGCGGATCGTCCTCGCCGGGCTCACCGGCACCCTCGCGGACGAGATCGCCGGGGCCGAAGGGCCGCTCGCCGGACTGGCCGACCGCACCACCGTCGTTCCCTGCGCGCTCGACGACCAGGACGGGCTGCGCGCACTCCTGGCCGCGCACACCCCCACCGCCGTCTACGTCGCCCCGCCGACGACCCCCCTCACCCTTCTCACCGAGACCACGATGGAAGGCTTCGCCGCCTCCGTCGCGGCCAAGACCGACCTCGCCACCCGCCTCGACGCCCTGCTGGCGGACGCGGAACTCGACGCGTTCGTCGTCTTCTCCTCCGTCGCCGGTGTCTGGGGCGGCGCGGGCCAGGGCGGCTACGCGGCCGGAACGGCGTACCTCGACGCCCTCGCAGAGGGCCGCCGCAACCGCGGACTGCCCGCCGCCTCCGTGGCCTGGACCCCCTGGCAGAGCGTCGCCGCCGGGCCCGCCGCCGAGCAGCTGTTCCGTACCGGCCTGTCCTTCCTCGACCCGGAGCGCGCCCTCGACGTGCTCGACGGGATCGTCGGACGCGGCGAGACCGGCATCGCCGTCGCCGACATCGACTGGGAGCGCTTCGAGCCCGCGTACACCGCCGCCCGGCCCTCGGCCCTCCTCGACGAACTCCCCGCCGTCCAGCGGATCCGGGCCGCGGAGCGGGCCGCCGCGGACGAGCGGGACACCACCGGCACCGGCCTCGCGGCCGTCCTGCGCGACAAGACCGACCAGGAACGGCAGCGCGAGCTGGTACGCCTCGTGCGCACCCACGTCGCCGCCGTGCTCGGCCACGCCACCGGCGACGGCATCGCCTCCGAACGGCCCTTCAAGGAACTGGGCTTCAATTCGGTCACCGCCGTCGAACTCCGCAACCGGCTCCGGGAAGCCACCGGCCTGAGCCTGGCCCCCTCCCTCGTCTTCGACCACCCCACCACCGCGGCCGTCGCCCGCCACCTCGGCGAGCTGGCCAGCGGGGTACGGGAAACCGACACCGCGGCCCCGTTCGCCACCCCGCCCGCCGGCGGCGACAGCGAGCCCATCGCCATCGTCTCCATGGCCTGCCGCTTCCCCGGCGGCATCAACACGCCCGACGAACTGTGGCAGCTCGTGACCCACGGCGGCGACGCCATCACCACCTTCCCCACCAACCGGGGCTGGGACCTCGACGGGCTGTACGACCCGGACCCGGAGGCCCAGGGCCGCACCTACGTCCGCGAGGGCGGGTTCCTCCACGAGGCTCCCGACTTCGACCCGGAGTTCTTCGGGATCTCCCCGCGCGAGGCCCTCGCCATGGACCCGCAGCAGCGGCTCCTGCTCGAAACCTCCTGGGAGGCCTGCGAGCGCGCCGGATTCGACCCGAACGTTCTGCGCGGCAGCCGCACCGGCGTGTTCGTCGGCACCAACGGCCAGCACTACATGCCGCTGCTGCAGAACAGCGAGGAGGACTTCGACGGCTACCTCGGCACCGGCAACTCCGCCAGTGTCATGTCCGGCCGACTCTCGTACGTCTTCGGCCTCGAAGGCCCCGCCGTCACCGTCGACACCGCCTGCTCGGCCTCGCTGGTCGCCCTGCACCTGGCCGTCCAGTCGCTGCGCCGCGGCGAGTGCGGCATGGCCCTGGTCGGCGGCGCCACCGTCATGTCCACCCCGGAGATGCTGGTCGAGTTCTCCCGCCAGCGCGTCATGTCCCCCTCCGGGCGCTCCCGCGCCTTCGCGGCCGGCGCCGACGGCGTCGCCCTCGGCGAGGGCGCCGGCATGCTCCTCGTCGAACGGCTCTCCGACGCAGAGCGCAACGGGCACCCGGTGCTCGCCGTCATCCGGGGCTCCGCCGTCAACCAGGACGGTGCCAGCAACGGCCTCACCGCCCCCAACGGCCCCTCCCAGCAGCGCGTCATCCGCCAGGCCCTCGCCGACGCCGGACTGCGCCCCGAGGACGTCGACGCCGTCGAGGCGCACGGCACCGGAACCGAACTCGGCGACCCCATCGAGGCCCAGGCCCTACTGGCCACCTACGGCGAGGCCCGGCCCGCCGACGACCCGCTGTGGCTCGGCTCGGTCAAGTCCAACATCGGCCACACCCAGGCCGCCGCCGGTGTGGCAGGCGTCATCAAGATGGTCCTCGCCCTGCGCGGCAGCACCCTGCCCCGCACCCTCCACGTGGACGAGCCGACCCAGAGGGTCGACTGGACCACGGGCGCGGTCTCCCTGCTCACCGACGACGTGCCCTGGCCCGAGCGCGCCACCGCGCGCCGCGCCGCCGTGTCCGCCTTCGGTATCAGCGGCACCAACGCCCACGTCATAGTCGAGGAGGCACCGCGCTCCGAGACCGCGCCCGGCCCCGCCGACGACAGTGCCCAGGACGACGGCCGGGCCACGGACTGGTGGGACGAGGTCACCGTCCCACTGCTGTTCTCGGCCCGCTCCGACTCGGCCCTGCGCGCCCAGGCCGCCCGGCTGCGCGCCGGGCTCGTCGAGCACCCCGGCATGCACCCCGCCGACGCCGGCTACACCCTGGTCGCGGCCCGCTCCCGCTTCGAGCACCGGGCCGCCGTCATCGGCGAGAGCCGTGAGGAACTCCTCGACGCCCTCAACTCCCTCGCCCAGGACCGGCCGCACCTGGCCGTGCTGCGAGGCACCGCCGGTCCCGGCGACCGCATCGCGTTCGTCTTCCCCGGCCAGGGCTCCCAGTGGCCCGCCATGGCCGAGGGGCTGCTCGACCGCTCGCCGGCCTTCCTGGAGTCCGCGCAGGCCTGTGACGCCGCCCTGCGTTCGTACCTCGACTGGTCCGTCATGGACGTGCTGCGGCAGGTGCCCGGCGCCCCCGCGCTCAGCCGCGTCGACGTGGTCCAGCCCGTGCTGTTCACGATGATGGTGTCCCTGGCCGAGGCCTGGCGGGCCATCGGGGTGCACCCCGACGCCGTCGTCGGCCACTCCCAGGGCGAGATCGCCGCCGCGTACGTCTCCGGAGGCCTCTCCCTCGACGACGCCGCCCGGATCGTGGCCCTGCGCAGTCAGGCCTGGCTGACCCTGGCCGGCAAGGGCGGCATGGTCGCCGTGTCCCTGCCCGCCGAGCAGATCCGGGTCCGCCTGGCGCGGTTCGGCGACCGGCTGTCCGTCGCCGCCGTCAACAGCCCCGGCACCGCCGCCGTCGCGGGCGACCCCGACGCCCTCCGCGAACTCCTGGAGGAGCTCACCGCAGAGGGGGTCCACGCCCGCGCCATCCCCGGCGTCGACACCGCCGGACACTCCGCCCAGGTCGACGCCCTCAAGGACCACCTCATGGAGGTCCTGGCACCGGTGTCCCCGCGCACCGGGCAGATCCCCTTCTACTCCACCGTCACCGGCGGACTCCTCGACACCGCCGCCCTCGACAGCGCGTACTGGTACCGCAACATGCGCGAGCCCGTCGAGTTCGAGCAGGCCACCCGCGCCCTGATCGCGGACGGCTACGAGGTCTTCCTGGAGCCCAGCCCGCACCCGATGCTCGCCACCTCCCTGCAGGAGACCGTCGCCGACGTCGGCGGCCGGGCCGCTGTGCTCGGCACCCTGCGCCGGGAGAAGGGCGGCGCCCGCTGGTTCGGCGCCGCGCTCGGCATGGCCCACATCAACGGGGCCGAGATCGACGCCGACGCCCTCTTCGGCACCGACTCCCGCCGCGTCGACCTGCCCACCTACCCCTTCCAGCGCCAGCGGTACTGGTACCACGCGCCCGCCCGCCGGGGCGACGCCGCCGGTATCGGCATCCGCGAGGCAGGCCACCCGCTGCTCGGCGCGGGCGTCGAACTCCCCGAGTCGGGCTCGGTCGCCTACACCGCCCGGCTCGGCTCCGACACCCAGCCGTGGCTGGCCGACCACGCCCTCATGGGTACGGCCCTGCTGCCCGGCGCCGCCCTGGTGGACCTCGCCCTGTGGGCGGGCCGCCAGCACGGCTGCCACCGCCTCGACGAGCTGATCCTGCAGGCGCCCGTGGTCCTCCCCGACAACGGCGCCGTCGAGCTGAACCTGCTCGTCACCGCAGCAGACGACGACGGCAGGCGCACCCTCACCGTCCACTCCCGCGAGGCCGGTGCCGACCCGGGCTCCCCGTGGCGCCGCCACGCCGAGGCCGTCGTGGCCCCCGCAGCGGACGGGCCCGCCCCCGCCGGCCCGGCCGTATGGCCCCCGGCGGCCGCCCGGCCCGCCGACACCGACCCCGACGCCTTCTACGAACGGTTCACCGACCGGGGCTACGACTACGGCCCGCTCTTCCGGGGCTTCCGCACCGGCTGGGCCGAGGGCACCACCGTCCACGCAGAGGTCGCCCTCCCGCCGCAGGCCGGCGACGCCACCACCGGCTTCGGACTCCACCCCGCGCTCCTCGACGCCGCCCTGCAGGCCATGAACCTCGGATCGTTCTTCCCCGAGGACGGGAAGGCCCGCATGCCGTTCGCCGTCCGAGGCGTCCGCCTGTTCACCGAGGGCGCCGCCCGGCTGCGCGTCAGCATCTCCCCGGCAGGCGCCGAGGCGGTTCGCCTGCTGTGCACCGACGACTCCGGGCGCCCCGTCCTCTCCGTCGACGAACTCGTCGTACGGACCGTCTCCGACGACCAGTTCGCCGTCGGCCCCGAGGGCCGCGCCAAGCGCAACGGCGGCCTGTACGAGGTCGACTGGCAGCCACTGCCCGCCGCCCTGACCCTGCCGGTACGCCGGATCGCCGTCGTCGGCGACGACCACGCCAAGGTCGCCTCCGCGCTGGAGACCACCGGCACCTCCTGCGACTGGTACCCCGGCCTGGCCGAACTGTTCGAAGCCGCCGCCGCGGGACAGGCGCCGGACACCGTCGTCGTCTCCTTCCCGCACCTGCCCCGCCCCGACGCGCTGTCCGCGCACACCACCGCCCACCGGGCCCTGGACCTCGCCCAGACCTGGCTGGAGCACGGCAGCGCCCTCACCGGCACCACCCTCGTCCTGGTGACCCGAGGCGCCGTCGCGGCGGGCGCCGACGACGAACTCGACGACCCCGCCGCAGCCACCGTCTGGGGCCTGATGCGCTCCGCCCAGTCCGAGGAGCCCGGCCGCTTCGCCCTGCTCGACGTGGACACCGACTCCGTCAACGGGACCGCCCTGGCCGCCGCCCTCGCCTGCGGCGAACCCCAGGCCGCCGTCCGTGGCACCACCCTCCGCGTCCCCAGGCTCGCCAGGCCCGACACCGAAGCCGCCCGCGGCGACAACCTCGTACCGCCCGTCGACACCACCGCCTGGCGGCTCACCACCAGCGGCACCGGAACCATGGAGGGCCTGCGCCTCGCCGAGGCGCCCGACACCCTGGGCGAACTCCGGGACGGACAGGTACGCGTCTCCGTACGCGCTGCGGGCCTCAACTTCCGCGACACCCTCATCGCCCTCGGCATGTACCCGGGCGAAGGCGTCATGGGAGCCGAGGGCGCGGGCGTCGTCACCGAGGTCGGGCCCGGCGTGACCGGACTCGCCCCCGGCGACCGCGTCCTCGGCATGTGGACCGGCGGCTTCGGCCCGTACGCGATCGCCGACCACCGCATGGTCGCCCCGATCCCCTCCGGTTGGACCTACGCGGAGGCCGCGTCCGTGCCCGCCGTGTTCCTCACCGCCCAGTACGCCCTGACCCGACTCGCCAAGGCCGAACCCGGCCAGAGCGTCCTGATCCACGCGGCCGCCGGCGGCGTCGGCATGGCCGCCCTCCAACTGGCCCGCCACCACGGACTGACCGTCTACGCCACGGCCGGCACCGGCAAGTGGGACACCCTGCGCCGACTCGGCCTCGGCGACGAGGCGATTTCCAACTCCCGCACCCTGAATTTCGCCGACGAGTTCCTCGCCGAGACCGGCGGCAAGGGCGTGGACATCGTCCTCAACTCCCTCGCCGGCGAGTTCGTCGACGCCGGCCTGCGGCTGCTCCCCGGTGGCGGCCACTTCCTGGAGCTCGGCAAGGCCGACGTCCGCGACCCCCGGCAGATCGCCGCCGACCACCCCGGCACCGTCTACCAGGCCTTCGACCTGGTGCAGGCCGGTCCGGAGACCGTCGGCGAGATGCTTCACGAACTGCTCGCCCTGTTCGAGGCGGGGGTCCTGGAACCCCTGCCGCTGACGGCCTACGAGATCCGGCACGCCCGCGAGGCGTTCCGCACCCTCAGCCAGGCCCGCCACACCGGAAAGCTCGTCCTGACCCTGCCGCCGTCCTTCGGGCCGTACGGCACCGTCCTGGTCACCGGAGGCACCGGCACCCTCGGCAGCATCGTCGCCCGCCACCTGGTCACCGAGCACGGCGTCCGCCACCTCGTACTCGCCGGCCGTCAGGGCATCGAGGCCGAGGGCGCCCGCGACCTCGCCGCCGAACTGACCGCCCTGGGCGCCGAGGTCGCCGTACGGGCCTGCGACGCGGCCGACCGCGAACAGCTCGCCGCGCTCCTCGCGGACATCCCGCGGGACCAGCCGCTGACCGCCGTGGTCCACACCGCCGGCGTCCTCGCGGACGGCACCCTGCCCACCCTCACCCCCGAGGGCCTGGACACCGTCCTGCGCCCCAAGGTCGACGCCGTGCTCAACCTGCACGAACTGACCCGCGACCTCGACCTGTCCGCCTTCGTCCTCTACTCCTCCTCCTCCGCACTCTTCGGCAGCCCCGGCCAGGGCGGCTACGCGGCGGCCAACGCCTTCCTCGACGCCTTCGCCGGCTACCGCCGCTCCCTCGGCCTGCCGGCCGTGTCCCTCGCCTGGGGCCTGTGGTCCAGCAGCAGCCGCATGGCCGGACACCTCGACCAGAGCGGAATGCACCGCCGGCTCGCCCGAGGCGGCGTCATGCCCCTCACCGACGCGGAAGGACTCGCGCTCTTCGACGCCGCACAGGCCGTCGACAGCCCCCTCCAGGTCCCGATCCGCCTCAACCACGCGGCCCTGCGCGCCGCCGGACCCGTCCCCGCCTTCCTCGGCTCGCTCGTCGGCGGCACGGAGAACCGGACCGACCGGCGCAACCAGGACGGGCCGGAGGAGACCCTCGCCGAGCGGCTCGCCGGACTGGCCCCCCAGGACCAGCAGGAACTGGTCCTGGAGACCGTACGGGTGCACGCCGCGGCCGTGCTCGGCCACGGCGGACCGGAAGGCATCGTCGTCGACCGGGCGTTCAAGGTGCTCGGGTTCGACTCCCTCACCGCCGTCGAGATGCGCAACAGGCTGGCCGAGGCCACCGGTCTGCGCCTGGCGGCCACCCTGGTCTTCGACCACCCGACCCCGGCGGCCCTCGCTACGCACCTGTGCCGCGAACTGGCACCGGAAGGGACCGCGCCCGGTGCCGCCCCGGCGGACGCGCGCGGCACCTCCGTCATGGCGGAACTCGACCGCCTGGAAGTCCTGTTCGGCGCCCTCGCCGGACAGAACGCCGACGGCACCGCCACCCCCGACGAAACGGCGCACAAGGAGATCGCCAACCGGCTCACGGCCCTCACCGGCCTGTGGGGCGGCATCGGCGGCGGACCCGGCACCACGCATCCCGCGGACCCGAAGGCCGAATCAGTGGCCGAGTCCATCGAGGACGCCGACGACGACGAGATCTTCGCATTCATCGACGAGCGGTTCTGAACCGCACAGCACGTGACGGGTGACGAGACATGGCGAATGAAGAGAAGCTCCGCGAGTACCTGAAGCGGACCACGACCGAACTGCACCGCACCAGCGAGCGCCTCAAGGAACTGGAGGCACGGGCCCACGAGCCGATCGCGATCGTCGGCATGGCCTGCCGCTTCCCCGGCGCCGGCTCCCCCGAGGACCTGTGGGACCTGGTGTCCGGCGGCACCGACGCGGTCTCGCCCTTCCCGGGCGACCGGGGCTGGGACGTCGAGGGGCTCTACGACCCCGACCCGGACAAGGCCGGCCGCTCGTACTGCCGCGAAGGCGGCTTCCTCGGTTCCGCCGGGGCCTTCGACCCGGCGTTCTTCGGGATCTCGCCGCGCGAGGCGGTGGCGATGGACCCGCAGCAGCGGCTCCTGCTCGAAACCTCCTGGGAGGCCCTGGAGCGCGCCGGGATCGACCCCCGGTCCCTGGCCGGATCCCGCACCGGCGTGTTCGTCGGCGCCTGGGACGGCGGCTACACCTCCGGGGTGCACGAGCCCTCCGCACAGCTGGAGGGCGACCTGCTCACCGGCGGGGTGGTCAGCTTCACCTCCGGCCGCATCTCGTACACGCTCGGCCTCGAAGGCCCGTCCGTCTCCGTGGACACCGCCTGCTCCTCCTCCCTGGTGGCCCTCCACCAGGCCGCCCAGTCGCTGCGCTCGGGCGAGTGCGACCTCGCTCTCACCGGCGGCGTCACCGTCATGTCCACACCCGCCGTCTTCGTGCAGTTCTCCCGCCAGCGCGGCGTGGCCGCCGACGGACGCTGCAAGGCCTTCGCCGAGGCCGCCGACGGGTTCGGCCCCGGAGAAGGCGCCGGCATCGTCCTCGTGGAACGGCTCTCCGACGCCGTGCGCAAGGGACACCGCGTCCTCGCGGTACTGCGAGGCTCGGCCGTCAACCAGGACGGCGCGAGCAACGGCCTCACCGCCCCCAGCGGCGCCGCCCAGCAGCGCGTCATCCGCCAGGCCCTCGCCGACGCCCAGGTCACCGCCGGCGACGTGGACGTGGTCGAGGCGCACGGTACGGGCACCAAGCTCGGCGACCCCATCGAGGTGCACGCCCTGATCGACACGTACGGCAGCGCGCACACCCCCGAACGACCGCTGTGGCTCGGCTCGTTGAAGTCGAACATCGGCCACACCCAGGCCGCCGCCGGTGTCGGCGGTGTCATCAAGATGGTGATGGCGCTCCAGGAGGGCCTGCTGCCCCGGACGTTGCACGTGGACGCCCCGTCCTCGCAGGTCGACTGGGAGGACGGCGTGGTCTCCCTCCTCACCGAATCGCGTCCATGGCCGGAGACCGGACGTTCGCGCCGTGCGGGCGTCTCCTCCTTCGGTGTGAGCGGGACCAACGCCCACGTCATCCTGGAACAGGCTCCTGTTACGGATGTGGCGCAGGAGTCTGCGGTTCGTGAGTTGCCGGTGGTTCCGTTGGTGGTGTCGGGGAAGTCGGGGCCGGCGCTGAAGGTCCAGGCGGAGCGGTTGCGGGCCCGTCTTGAGGTGGAGGGTGCGCCGCGTCTGCTGGATGTCGGGTATTCGCTGGTGACGTCGCGGTCGGTGTTCGAGCACCGTCAGGTCACGCTCGGTTCCCGGGTCGTCGAGGACTCGGTGGGCCCGGTGGGTCGTCGGGTGTTGGTGTTCCCGGGTCAGGGGACGCAGTGGGTGGGGATGGGCGCGGGCCTGTTGGAGTCCTCGCCGGTGTTCGCTGCTCGGTTGCGTGAGTGTGCTGATGCGTTGGCGCCGTTCGTTGACTTTGATGTGGTCGAGGTGGTGCGTGCTGGGGGTTCGCTGGACGATGTGGGTGTGGTGCAGCCGGTCACGTGGGCTGTGATGGTCTCGCTCGCTGAGCTGTGGCGTTCGTTCGGGGTTGTGCCGGATGCGGTGGTGGGGCACTCCCAGGGGGAGATTGCGGCCGCTGCTGTTTCGGGGGCGTTGTCTCTGGAGGACGCGGCTCGTGTGGTGGCGTTGCGGGCGGGTGTGATCGGTCGTGAGCTGGCCGGTCTGGGGGGTATGGCGTCGATTGCGTTGCCGTTGGTGCAGGTTGAGGAACGTCTTGCCGGTGCCGGGTGGGCGGGTCGGTTGAGTGTGGCCGCTGTGAATGGTCCGTCGAGCACGGTGGTGTCGGGTGATGCCGACGCGATTACGGAGATCGTTGCCGCGTATCAGGGTGAGGAGGTTAGGGCGCGTCAGGTTCCGGTCGACTACGCCTCGCACTCCGCGCACGTCGAGCGGATCGAAGCCGAACTCCTGGACGTGCTCGCTCCGGTCACACCGCGCCGCTCGGAGATTCCGTTCTACTCGACGGTGACCGGCGAGCTGACTGACACGACGCAGCTGGACGCCTCCTACTGGTACCGCAATCTCCGTCAGACCGTCCGCTTCGAGGAGACCGTCCGGCTGCTCCTGGACCGGGGCTTCGGCACGTTCGTCGAGTCCAGCGCTCACCCGGTGCTCGGTATCGGTGTCCAGGAGTGTGCTGATGCGGCCGGCCTGGATGTCCTGACCAGTGGTTCGTTGCGGCGTGAGGAAGGCGGTTGGGAGCGGTTCCTGACCTCGGCCGCCGAGCTGTTCGTCCGTGGCATCGATATCGACTGGAGTGTCCTCTTCGACGGGACCGGCGCCAAGGTTGTCGACCTGCCCACCTACGCCTTCCAGCACAAGGACTACTGGCTGGAGCCCTCTGTCCGGTCCGCCCCCGCCACCGACCCCACCGGCACGGACTCCTGGCGCTACCGCACCACTTGGAAGGGCCTGAGCGCCACCAAGGGCTCTGGCACCAGCCTCTCCGGGCGCTGGCTCCTCGTCCTCCCCGAAGGCATCACCGACCTGGCCGACGAGGCCGAATCCGCCCTCGTCCGGAATGGCGCCCGCACCGAACGCCTGATCCTCGACGCGCGCACCGCCACCCGCGAGGCCCTGGCCGACCGGCTGGGCTCGTACCGGACCGAGGGCGAGACCTTCGACGGCGTCCTCTCCCTCCTCGGGACCGACGGGCGACCGGACCCCGAGCGCCCCGAACTGGCCCTCGCCGTGCTCGGCACCACCCTCCTCGCGCAGGCGGCGGCCGACGCCGGTCTCACCGCGAAGCTGTGGGCCGTGACCCGTGGCGCCGTCGCCGTCTCGCCCGCAGAGCGGCCCGGCTCCGAAGGCGCGCAGGTCTGGGGGCTCGGCCGAGGCATCGCGCTGGAGCACCCCCTCCTCTGGGGTGGCCTGGTGGACCTGCCCGAGACCCCCGACGAGCGCGACTGGCAGCGGCTGGCCGCCGCCCTCGCGGGGATCGGCGACGAGGACCAGATCGCCGTCCGCGCCTCCGGCAGCTACGGCCGCCGGCTCGTTCCCGCCGGGGGCGTCCCCGCCCGCCGCAGCTACACCCCCCGTGGCACTGTTCTGGTGACGGGTGGCACGGGTGCGCTCGGTGCTCATGTCGCTCGTTGGCTTGCCGGGGCGGGGGCGGGGCATCTGGTGTTGACCGGGCGTCGTGGTCCGGATGCTCCGGGGGCTGCGGGGCTGGCCGAGGAACTGCGTGCCCTGGGTGCCGAAGTCACCCTGGCCGCCTGTGATGTCTCCGACCGGGAGGCGCTGGCCGCTCTCCTCGACGCCCACCCGCCCACCGCCGTCTTCCACACCGCCGGCGTCCCGCACTCGGCCGCCTTCCTCGACACCGATGCCGGTTCCCTCGCCGAGGTGTACGCGGGCAAGGTCGCCGGTGCCCTGCACCTGCACGAGCTGACGCGTACCCGGGAACTCGACGCGTTCGTCCTGTACGCCTCCGGAGCCGGGGTCTGGGGCAGCGGCGGCCAGAGCGCCTACGGCGCGGCGAACGCCGCGCTCGACGCGCTCGCCGAACGGCGCCGCGCCGAGGGCCTGCCCGCCACCTCCGTGGCCTGGGGCCTGTGGGGCGGCGGCGGCATGGGCGAGGGCGCCGGTGAGGAGTTCCTCAGCAGCCGGGGTCTGCGCGCCATGGACCCCGTACGGGCTGTCCAGGCCCTGTCGCGGGCCCTGGACCGCGAGGACACCTGCGTCGCGCTCACAGACATGGACTGGCCGCTCTTCGCCAAGGGGTTCACGACGTTCCGGCCCAGCCCGCTGATCGGCGGACTGCCCGGCGTGGGCGGATCCGGCGACGGCACAACCGCCGGGGCGTCGGACGGGCAGTCCGCCGGAGCGGAGGCGGACGGGCTGCCCGCCCGGCTCGCCGCCGCCGGCCCCGCCGAGCGGTACGAGATCGTGCTCGACGAGGTCCGCGGCAGCGTCGCGGCCGTGCTCGGCCACACCGGACCGGAGGACGTCGACCCCGAAGAGGCCTTCAAGGACCTCGGGTTCAGCTCCCTCACCGCAGGCGAGCTGGCGGCCCGGCTCAGCCGCGCCTGTGGCCGCAAGCTGCCCCCCACTCTGGTCTTCGACCACCCCACGGCCGCCGCCATGGCCGCCCATCTGGCCGGACTCCTCGCCCCGGCCGCCCCGGCGGACACCACCGGTACCCCGGAGGAGCAGCGGATCAGGGCCGCCCTGGCCACGATCCCGCTGGGCGTGCTGCGCGAGGCAGAGCTGCTGGACACCCTGCTCGCCCTGGCCTCCGCGGAGCCCGGTACGGCGGCGCCCGAGCGGTTCTCAGGCGGTGGCGGGTTCGATGGGGCGGACCGGTTCGGCGCCGCCCGCGCGATCGGCGACCTCGACGACCTCGACGAACTCGATGAACTCGACGAGGCCGCGCTGATCGAGCTGGCGCTGCGCGACGCGGCCTGAGCCGCGCCCCAGTCGGCAGCCGCGCGAACGCCGCACCGCGTGAACGCCGCACCGCCCGACCGTTGCTCCGCCCGACTCAGAGAGGGGCACCACCGATGGCCATGTCCTCCGAAAAGCTCATGGAGGCGCTCCGGACCTCGCTCAAGGAGACCGAGCGGCTGCGCCGGCGCAACCGGGAGCTGACCGAGGCCGCCCACGAGCCCGTCGCGGTCGTCTCCATGGCCTGCCGGTATCCGGGCGGAGTCGACTCCGCAGAGGCCCTCTGGGAGCTGGTCGCCTCCGGGACGGACGCCGTCGCGCCCTTCCCGGAGGACCGGGGCTGGGACCTCGACGGGCTCTACGATCCGGACCCCGAGTCGCAGGGAACGACCTACTGCAACCAGGGCGGATTCCTCGCCGGGGCCGGCGACTTCGACGCCGCGTTCTTCGGGATCTCGCCGCGCGAGGCCGTCGTCATGGACCCGCAGCAGCGGCTGCTCCTGGAGGTGTCCTGGGAGGCCCTGGAGCGCACCGGCCTCGACCCGCGCACCCTGCGCGGAACCGGCACGGGCGTCTACATCGGCGCCGCCCACGCCGAGTACGCCACCGACCTGGACCGGGTTCCCTCGGGCTCCGAGGGCTACCTCCTGACCGGCAGCGCCGACGCGGTGCTCTCCGGTCGGATCAGCTACGCCCTCGGTCTTGAGGGCCCGGCCCTGACGGTGGAGACGGCCTGCTCCTCCTCGCTGGTCGCCCTGCACCTGGCCGTCGCCGCCCTGCGCCGGGGGGAGTGCGGCCTGGCCCTGGCGGGCGGCGCGGCCGTCATGCCCGACGCCGCCGCGTTCGTCGAGTTCTCCCGGCAGAAGGGCCTTGCCGCGGACGGTCGTTGCAAGGCCTTCTCCGCAGACGCGGACGGCACCGGCTGGGCCGAGGGCGCCGGTGTGCTCGTACTGGAACGGCTCTCCGACGCCGAGCGCAACGGGCACCCGGTGCTCGCCGTCATCCGGGGCTCCGCCGTCAACCAGGACGGTGCCAGCAACGGCCTCACCGCCCCCAACGGCCCCTCCCAGCAACGTGTCATCCGCCAGGCCCTCGCCGACGCCGGGCTGCGCCCCGAGGACGTCGACGCCGTCGAGGCGCACGGCACCGGAACGCAACTCGGCGACCCCATCGAGGCCCAGGCCCTGCTCGACGTCTACGGACAGGGCCGCGAGGCCGACCGGCCCCTGTGGCTCGGCTCCCTCAAGTCCAACATCGGCCACTCGCAGGCCGCCGCCGGTGTCGGCGGCGTCATCAAGACCATCCAGGCCATGCGCCACGGGCTGCTGCCCAAGACCCTGCACGCGGACACCCCCACCCCGCACGCCGACTGGGCCTCCGGCAGGGTACGGCTGCTGACCGAACCGGTGGACTGGCCGGCGGGCCCGCGCCCGCGCCGCGCCGGGATCTCCGCCTTCGGCGTGGGCGGTACGAACGCCCACGTGATCGTGGAGGAAGCGGCGAAGGACGCCGAGGACGCGGCCGGTACCGAAGCCCCGGACACCGCCCCCGGGACCGGTCCGGGACCGGAGCACCCGGTCGCCTGGTTCCTCTCCGGCCGCTCCGCCGAAGCCCTCCGCGCCCAGGCCGGCCGGCTCCGCTCCCACCTCGCCGGACCGGCCGCCGCCGGTGCCACGGCGGAGGCCGTCGGCCACGCCCTGGCCACCACCCGCACCGCCTTCGAGCACCGGGCCGTCGTTCTCGGCGGCTCGTACGAGGAACTCATCCGCGCCCTCGGCACCCTCGCGGCCGGCGACCCCTCGCCCGCCGTCGTCACGGGAGTGCGCCGCCGCGAGGCCAGGACCGCCTTCCTCTTCACCGGGCAGGGCAGCCAGCGCCCCGGCATGGCCCGCGAACTGCGCGCCGCGCACCCGGTGTTCGCAGAGGCCCTGGACGCCGTGACCGAACGGCTCGACCCGCACCTCGACCGCCCGCTGGCCACCGTGCTCGACGCCGCGCCCGGCACCCCCGACGAAGCCCTGCTGCACCGGACCCAGTACGCCCAGGCCGCCCTCTTCGCCGTCGAAACGGCCCTGTTCCGGCTGCTGGAGCACTGGGGTATGCGCCCCGACGTCCTCCTCGGCCACTCCGTGGGCGAGATCGCCGCCGCCCACGCGGCAGGCGTCCTCGACCTCGACGACGCCTGCGCCCTCGTCGCCGCACGTGGCCGGCTGATGCGGGACCTCCCGGCCGGCGGCGCGATGCTGTCCGTACGGGCCGGTGAGGACGAGGTCCGCGAGCTCCTGGCCGGCCGCGAGGACGTCCTCGCCGTCGCCGCCGTCAACGGCCCCCGGTCCGTGGTTCTCTCCGGCGCGGAGGAGGCCGTCTCACAGGCGGCGGACCTGCTCGCAGAACGGGGCCGCAAGACCAAGCGCCTGACGGTCAGCCATGCTTTCCACTCCCCGCTCATGGACCCCATGCTGGAGGAGTTCCGCGCCCTGGCCGACGGGCTCTCGTACCGGGCACCCCGGATCCCCGTCGTCTCCAACGTCACCGGCCGCCGGGCCACCGGCGACGACCTGCGCACCGGCGCCTACTGGGCCCGACACGTCCGCGCGGCGGTCCGCTTCGCCGACGGCGTGCGCACCGCCCGCGAACTGGGCGCGGCCACCTTCGTCGAACTCGGCCCCGACGGCGTTCTCTGCGGCATGGTCCAGGAGGTGCTGTCCGTGGACGACCCCGGTACGGAACCGGCCGCCGTGGTCCCCGTACTGCGCCGAGGCCGCCCAGGGGCCGCGACCCTGCTGCGGGCGGTGGCCACCGCCGCGAGCCGGGGCGCCGCTCTCGACCGGGGCCGCCTCTTCCCCACCGCCCCGGCCCGGCCGGTCCCGCTGCCCGTGTACGCCTGGCAGCACCGCCGGTACTGGATCGCCCCCACCCCCCGTGGCGGCGGACGCGTCCCGGCCGGCGGACCCCGCCGCCACCACGTCACCTGGAGCCCGTTGCCCGCCTCCAGCGGCACGCCCCTGACCGGCACCTGGCTGCTGGTCGAGTCCTCCGGGACCGCCACCGATCACGCCGAGCGGGCCCTGCGCGCCCGGGGCGCCCACGTCCGGCGGCTCCCCGTCGACCCCGATCGGGCCGACCGGGGCACCCTCGCCGCGCTGCTCGCCGACGCCCGGAGCGACCCGGCCGCACCCGTCGAGGGGGTCCTCTCCCTGCTGGGCGCGGAGGACCGGGAGGGGCCCGGCACCGGACTCGTCCCGGCCGCTGTCCGGGCCACGCTGTCCCTTGCCCAGGCGATGGCGGACACATCCATGACGGCCCGCCTCTGGTGCGCCACCCGAGGAGCCGTGGCCACGGCCTCCGGTGAGCGGCCGTGCTCTGCGGGGGCCCAGCTCTGGGGACTCGGACGCGTCGCCGCGCTCGAACTCCCCACGCTGTGGGGCGGGTTGATCGACCTCCCGGAATCCGAAACCGAAGAGAACGAGAGCGAGAGCGAGGCCTGGCGGCTGTTGGCCGGGGCCCTCGGCGGCTCCGAGGACCAGGTGGCCGTCCGGGGCTCCGGCACCCTCGGCCGCAGGCTCACCGCCGCCCCCGCGCCCCGTGTCCCCGCCCCGTACCGCCCCCGAGGCACCGTCCTGGTCACCGGCGGCACCGGCGCCCTCGGCGGCCACCTCGCCCGCCGCCTCGCCCGTGAGGGCGCCGAGCACCTGCTGCTCGTCACCCGGCGCGGGGCCGGGGCCCCAGGCGCGGCGGAGCTGGAGGCCGACCTCCTCGCCCTCGGCGCCAAGGCCACCTTCGCGGCCTGCGACGTCGCCGACCGGGACGCCCTCGCCGAGCTCCTCCGACGCATCCCCTCCGACACCCCGCTCACCGCCGTCTTCCACGCCGCGGGCGTGCCCCAGGTCAGCCCGCTGACCGAGACCGGCCCCGAACTCGTCTCCGACGTCTACGCCGGGAAGGTCGCCGGGGCCCTGCACCTCGACGAGCTCACCCGGGGCCTCGGCCTCGACGCCTTCGTCCTCTACTCCTCCGGTGCGGGCGTGTGGGGCAGCGCCGGGCAGTGCGCCTACGCCGCCGCGAACGCCGCGCTCGACGCACTCGCCGAACGGCGCCGCGCCGAAGGGCTGCCCGCCACCTCCGTGGCCTGGGGCCTGTGGGGCGGCGGCGGTATGGGCGACGGCGAGGGCGCCGCGTACCTGCGCCGCAGGGGAGTGCGCCCGATGGACCCGCAGGCCGCCCTCACCGAGCTCTTCCGTGCCGTCGCCGCCGGCGAGGCCCAGATCACTGTCACCGACACCGACTGGGAGCGGTTCGCCCTCGGGTTCACCTCCCACCGGCCCAGCCCGCTCATCTCCGCCCTCGTCGTTCCCCCCTCCGCCCCCGCCCCCGGTGACGGGAACCCGGCCGGCCCCCCGCCGCGCGATCCGCGCGCCGAACTCGCCGCCCTCGGCCCCGCCGAACGCGCCGCGGCCGTCCGGACCCTGGTCCGCACGGAGGCCGCCGCCGTCCTCGGGTACGAGAGCCCCGACGAGATCGCCGCCGACGAACCCTTCACCCTGGCCGGGTTCGACTCCCTGGCCATAGCGGAGTTCCGGCGCCGGCTCACCACCGCGACCGCCACAGAGCTGACGCCAGAGGCCCTCTACGACCACAACACCCCGGACTCGCTCGCCGCCCACCTGCTGGACCTCCTGCGGGAACCGACCGGAGCGGCGGGCCCCCCGGCCGGGGGCCACGGCAACGGCGACACCACCCTGGTCGCGGTCTACCGCTCCGCGATCGCCGAAGGCCGGGTCGCGGAGGCCGTCGAGGCCCTCGGCGCCGTCTCCGCCCTGCGCCCGGACTTCACCGATCCCGGACAGCAGCCCGTCACCCCCGTCCGGCTGGCCGACGGACCCGCAGAGGACCGGGGACCGCTGCTCATCGCGGTCACCGGCACCGCGGCCGTCTCCGGTCCGGCCGAGTTCGCCGCCCTCGCCGCCGCCCTGGCCGGCCACCGCACCGTGGCCGCGTTGCCCCAACCCGGTTTCCGGCCCGGCGAACTGCTGCCCGGCACCCTCGAAGCGCTGTGCGGGGCCCACGCGGAGGCCATCGCCCGGTACGCCGCAGGGCGGCCGTTCGCCCTGATCGGCCACTCCGCCGGGGCCAACGTCGCCCACGCGCTCACCCGGCACCTGGAGGCCCGCGGCACCGGCCCCACCGCCCTGGTGCTGGCCGACATCTACACCCCCAGCGCCCCCGGGGCCATGGGCACCTGGCGGGACGTCATGCTCCGCTGGGCCGCCGACCGCACGGTCGTACCGCTCGACGACACCAGGCTCACCGCCATGGGCGCGTTCCACCGGCTGCTCCTGGACTGGGCCCCCCGGCCCACCCGCGCCCCCGTCCTGCACCTGCGGGCCGGCGAACCCATGGCCGCGTGGACCGACCCGCTGACGGACTGGCGGTCCGTCTGGGACGGCGCCCACACCGTCGCCGACGTACCCGGCAACCACTTCACGATGATGACCGAGCACGCCCCGACCATGGCCCGCACCGTCGACGCCTGGCTCGACGCGCTGCCCGGCGGTGACCGATGACGAGGAGTCGCACATGACAGCGGAGCTGCTGACCGACACCCCGGGCCGCGAGACTGCCCTGGCCGACGCCCGCCGGGCCCGAGTGAACCAGCTCGCCCGCGCCGCCCAGTGGTTCGCGGGCACCCGGAACGATCCCTACGGCCTGATCCTGCGCTCCGGCACCGAGGACCCCCGCCCCTACGAGGAGCGCGTCCGCGCCGAGGGGCCGCTGTTCCACAGCGCGCCGCTCGACACCTGGGTGACGGCCGACCGCGCCGTCGCCGAGACGGTCGTCGCCGACTCCGCCTTCGACGGTCCGGGCCCCGGCCCGGAGGCCGCCGTCGCGGACGGGCTCCCGTACCGCAGCGCCGCGCTCGCCGTGGACCGCGGGACCGCCGCCCGGCTGGCCCCGCTCACCGCCCTCGGCGGCCCCATGCTGTGGGCCCCGGAGGAGGAGTGCGTGGAGAAGCGGACGGTGAAGTTCGCCCGCGCCGTCCTCGCCGGGCTCGGCGACCGCTTCGACCTCGCGGAGGACTTCGCCCGCCGCCTCGTCGGCCAGGTGATCGCCGAACAGCTCGGCCTGCCGGAGGCCGCCCACACCCGGTTCGTCCGGATCCTGCCCGACTGCCGGCACGCCCTCGACGGACTGCTCTCCCCCCAGCCCCACGCCGTCGTCCACGCCGCCGAACGGGCCGAGACCGCCCTCTCCGCGCTGCTCGCCGACGGACTCCACGAGGCCGGGGCCGACCGCGTCCAAGCCGCCCGGACGCTCGCCGTCGGCGCCGCGGAGACCACCACCGTGCTCGTCGTCAACGCCGTGCGCGGGCTGCTCACCGAACCCGGTGCCTGGCAGCGACTGGCCGCAGACCCCGCCCTGGCCGCCGAAGCCGTCGCGGACACCCTGCGCACGGCCCCGCCCGTCCGGCTGGAGACCCGCACCGTCCGCACCGACACCGTCCTGGCGGGCACCGAACTGCCCGCCGGCAGCCGCGTCACCCTGCTCGTCGCCGCCATCAACCGCGATCCGAAGGCCCCCGCCGACGCCGCACCCTTCGGCCTCCCCACCGACCTGCACTTCGCGCTCTCCGGCCGGCTGGTCACGGTGATCGCCCGCGCGGCGCTCGGCGCGCTCGCGGAGGCCCTGCCCGGCCTGCGCACCGCAGGCGAGGAGGTCGTGCGGCTGCGCTCACCGGTCCTGGGCGCCCCCGCGCGCTTCCCCGTCGCCAAGGCCGCCTGATGGCCGGGCCCGGCCGCGGCGGCGGCCCCCACCACCGAGAACCACGACCCCGACCGCGAAGAGCCAGACAAGGGCGGACGATGCCATGCGCGTACTGATCACGTGCTTCGCGCACAACACGCACTACTACAACCTGGTGCCGCTGGCCTGGGCGCTGCGCGCCGCCGGGCACGACGTCCGGGTGGCCAGCCAGCCGGCGCTCACCGAGGTGATCAACGGCTCCGGACTGACCGCCGTACCCGTCGGCGACCTCGACTCGATCGTCGAGCTGATGACGCAGATCGGCGGCGACCCCACTCCGTACCAGACGGGCTTCGACTTCGCCGATACGGTCACGGAGCCGATCGGCTGGGAGCACGCCCTCGGCCAGCAGACCATGATGACGGCCATGTCGTTCGCGCCGCTCAACGGCGACACGACCATCGACGCCATCGTGGAGTTCGCCCGCGCCTGGCAGCCCGATCTGGTGCTCTGGGAGCCCTTCACCTACGCCGGACCCGTCGCCGCGCACGTCACGGGCGCCGCCCACGCCCGCCTCCTGTGGGGCCCCGACGTGGTCCTCAACGCGCGCCGTCAGTTCCTCGAACTGCTCGCCGCGCAGCCCGAGGAGCGGCGCGAGGACCCGATGGGCGAATGGCTGACGTGGACCCTCGAACGGTTCGGTGTCACCCCCGACGCCGCCGCCGTCGAGGAGGTCGTCCGAGGACAGGCCACCGTCGACCCGGCCCCCGCGAGCCTGCGCATACCCGTGCCCGGCGAACTCCTGCCGATGCGCTACGTCCCCTACAACGGGCCCGCCGTCGTACCGGACTGGCTGCACGCCAGGCCCGCCAGGCCGCGTGTCTGCGTCACCCTCGGCGTCTCCGCCCGCGAGACCTTCGGCCGCGACGCGGTGCCCTTCGAGGACCTGCTGCACGCCCTCGGCGACATCGACGCGGAGATCGTCGCGACCTTCGACGCGACCCAGCTCCAGGACCGCGACGCGCTCCCCGCCAACATCCGCGTCGTCGACTTCGTCCCGATGGACGCCCTGCTGCCGACCTGCGCCGCGATCGTCCACCACGGCGGTGCCGGGACCGGCTACACCGCCACCCTGCACGGCGTGCCCCAGATCATCGTGGCCTCCCTGTGGGACGCCCCGCTCAAGGCCCGGCTGCACGAGCGGCAGGGGGCCGGCATCGATCTGCCGCCGGAGAAGCTCGACGCCGCGTCCCTGCGCGAAGCGGTCGTACGGGCCCTCACCGACCCCTCGATCACAGCGGCCGCGCACCGGCTGCGCGACGAGGCCCTCGCCGACCCCGCGCCGGCGGAACTCGTCCCGGCCCTCGAACGCCTCGCGGCCCGACGCGGCCGGCCGAGCACCGCACACCCCAGCCAAGGAGAGACGACGTGACCACCACCACAGAAGCCCCCGCGGACAGCGGCTACGCGGACGGCATAGCCCGCCTCTACGACCTGGTCCACCAGGGCAAGGGCAAGGACTACGCCGGCGAGGCGGCCGACCTGGCCGCCCTGATCACCTCCCGCGCACCCGGCGCCCGCAGCCTCCTGGACGTGGCCTGCGGCACCGGCCTCCACCTGGAACACCTCACCCGGGCCTTCGGCACCGTCGAGGGCGTGGAGATCTCCGCGGACATGCGGGACATCGCCGTACGCCGCAACCCGGGCGTTCCCGTCCACCTCGGCGACATGCGCGACTTCGCGCTCGGCACCACCTTCTCCGCCGTCACCTGCATGTTCAGCTCCATCGGCCACATGCGCGACCAGGCCGAACTCGACGCGGCCCTGGCCCGGTTCGCGGCCCACCTCGAACCGGGCGGCGTCGTCCTGGTCGAACCCTGGTGGACCCCCGCCACGTTCACCCCGGGCTTCGTCGGCGCGTCCATCACAGAGGCCGAGGGCAAGACCGTCTCCCGCGTCTCGCACTCCCGGCTGGAGGGCGACGCCACCCGCATCGACGTGCACTACCTGATCGCCGAGCCCGGCCGGGACATCGCGCACCTCTCCGAGACCCACCTCATCACCCTCTTCACGCGCGAGGCCTACGAGCTGGCCTTCGTCCGCGCCGGCCTCACCGTCGAGTTCCAGGAGGGCGGCCCGTCCGGGCGGGGCCTCTTCATCGGCGGCCGGACATGACGACCGCGTGATCGAGGAGATCCTCCCGCCCGGCACGGTCTCGGCCGACACCCAAGGGGAGTTCCCGCCGGAACTCCTCTTCGCGGGGGAGCGGGCCCTGATCCGCGACGCCATCGAGGAGCGGCGCCGTGAGTTCGCCACGGCCCGGGTGTGCGCCCACCGGGCGCTGGCCGCCCTCGGGCGGGCCCCCGGACCGGTGCTCACCGGCCGCCGCGGCGAACCCCTGTGGCCCGCCGGCACGGCCGGCTCCCTCACCCACTGCGAGGGCTACCGGGGCGCTGCAGCGGCGCCCGCAGACCGCTGGCGGGCGCTGGGCATCGACGCGGAGCCGCACCTCGCGCTGGAGCCGGGCACGACCCGGGTGGTCGCCTCGGCCGCCGAGCGCGAGCAGCTGCGCGAACTCGCCCGCCGCCACCCCGGCACCCACTGGGGCCGGTTGCTGTTCAGCGCCAAGGAGTCCCTGTTCAAGGCGTGGTCCCCGCTCACCCACCGGACCCTGGACTTCGACTCCGCGGAGCTCGAAATCGCCCCGGCCACACGGACGTTCACCGCACGGATGCGGATACCCGGACCGGTGCTCGACGGCCGGGCCCTGACCGAACTGACCGGCCGGTGGACCGTGGTGGACGGAATCCTCCTGACCGCCGTGGCCGTCCCGGCCCCGCCCGGCACCACTCGTGATCCGTTCGCGCCGCGAGGCAGAACGGCTCGTGATCCGGCGGAGTAACACCCCACCCGCTCCCGGAACGCCCCTCCCACCGGTCCCGCCCACCCCTCCCGCGACCCCCGCTGCGCGGCGAACCTGCCAGCGTAGGAGGGGGCATGCCGCTGCTCAAGGTGCGCGGAGCACACCCCGGCGCCCCGTCGCGGCCCTCCCGCGGTGGCCCGGTCACCGTGCCCGCCGCCGTCCGGCCCGCCGGAAGCCGGTTGACGCTCCATCGGCACGCCGGTTACGTTCCCCGGGTCGTCAGGATCAGGCCGATTCATCCGCTGGGGGGCTGGGATGACAGGGGAGGACTCGCAGACCGGGACCGAGGTCCTGAACATCCTCGAACTGCTCGCGGAGGAGGCACCGGCCCACGCGTACGAGCAACTCGTCGCACGGGCCCGCCGCTCGGGCGCCACGCCCCAGCGGATCGACCAGCTGACCCGCGCCAAGGGCCTCGCCCTGGAAGTCAACGCACTCTTCGACCGGCGCCGCCAGCGCGAGGCCGAACTCGCCGCGCTCGTCGGCACCGCCCTCGACCTCACCGCGCCCTCCCGGCTCGACGCCACCCTCCGCCTGATCACCCGCCGCGCCCGGCTGCTGCTCAACACGGACCTCGCCTGCACCGCCCTGGCCGAAGAGACCACCGGGGACCTGATCGTCGGTACCGCCGACGGTGCCGTCAGCGCCCGCACCGCCGGCCACCGCATACCCGCGGCCGCGCTCGCCGAAGGCACCCTGGGCGAACTGCCCGGCCCCTTCTGGACCGCGGACCACCTGGCCGACGACCGGGCCGGCCACACGGACGCCCTCGAAGACCTCCTGCAGGCGGAGTCCCTCCACGCCGTGCTCGGCGTCCCGCTGCGGGCCGGCGACCGCTGCCTGGGCTTCCTCTACGTCGCGGAGCGCAGGACACGGCACTTCACCCCCGACGACGTGTCGCTCATGTGCTCCCTCGCCGACCTCTCCGCCGTCGCCATCGAGACCGCCCGTCTGCTGGAGACCGTGCAGGCCGCCAACACCGTCCTGGAGGACGCCGGGACCAGGGCCCGCGCCGGACTCAGCGACGCCCTGCAGGCCAAGAACATCCAGGACGACCTGGTCCGGCTCGTGCTGGATGGCATCAGCATGGACGAACTCCTGGCCCGCGCCGCCGCCGAGCTCGGCGGCGGCCTCTCCGTCTGGGGCCCGGGCGGCGAACGCCTCGCCGGGCACGGCCACACCCCCCGCCCCGACAGCGCCGAACTGGAGCGCGTACGGCTCAACGCCGCGGCCACCGGCATCGCCTGCCCGCTGACCGGCGGCACTCTGGTCGTGCCGCTCTCCGTCCGTGCCGAGGACGTCGGCTCGCTCCTCTTCCACCCCGCGGAGCCGGCCGCCGGCACCGACGCGTGGCCCGGCGAACAGGTCCTCTCCTACGCGCGCACCGTGTCCCTGCTGCTGGTCATGCAGCGTTCCACGGATGTCGGGGGACGGGCCGACGACGACCTCCTGGAGGACCTGGTCACCTGGGACGGGCCCGCCGAGGGCCTGGAGCGGCGCTCCCGCCGCCTGGCCGCCCGTCTGGAACGCCCCCACGTCATGGTCGTCGCCCGCCCCCGTAACGCGGCCGCCGACCTCGTCGAGAGCTGGGCCGCCGGCCACGCCCGCCGCCACCGGGGCATGAAGACCGTCCAGGGCGACCGGCTCGCCCTGCTGCTGCCCGGGGACGACGCGGCCGCCTGCGCCGCCCAGGTCCGCGCCGAACTTGCCGAGGCCACCGGTGCTCCCGTCACGGCCGGGGCGGCGAAGGTCGGGCGGGGCGCGGACGCGGTCCGCCGTGCCCATCAGGAGGCCGCCCGCTGCCTGGACGCCCTCACCGCGCTCGGCGGCGCCGGGCGCTCGGCCGCGGCCCGCGACCTCGGGTTCATCGGGATGCTGCTCGGCGAGGAGCACGACGCCCCCGGCTTCGTGGAACGCACCCTCGGCCCGCTCCTCGACCACGACGCCGAGCGGTTCGGCAACCTCGTCGAGACCCTCGACGGCTGGTTCACCGCCGCCGGCAGCCCCACCAGGGCCGGCGAGATCCTCTACGTACACCCCAACACGGTCTCCCGCCGCCTGGAGCGCATCACCCAGCTGCTCGGTCCGGACTGGCAGCAACCGGAACGTTCGCTGGAACTTCAGCTCGCCCTGCGCCTGCAGCGGGCGCGTATCTTCCAGGGTCCCGGACCCGACGGCCCCCGGTCATGGGAACCGGCGTGAGCGCGACGCGGCCGCGGCGCTGCCGCGCCCCCGGGCCCAGCAGCCGCACCGCGTGCGCCAGCGACACCAGAGTCACGTGCCGGTGCCAGCCGTGGTACGAGCGGCCCTCGAAGTCCAGCGCCCCCACCGGCAGGCTCGTGCCCGTGAAATCGGCGTCGGCCCGCCCGATCAGCCGGCCCAGCCCCAGCAGCGTGCTGCGGCTCGCACCGGCGAGGTTCGTCAGCCACAACTCCGATGCCACGCGGCTGTTCGGCGACCACACCCCCACCAGCGTCAGCGGCGCGTCCGCCGACGGCACCCCGCCGAACCCCTGACGCGGCCCCGGCAGCCGGACGGGCAGCAGCGACACCAGCGAGGTCTTCGGCAGCCCGGTACCCGCCGGATCGAACCACTCCACCGGCCTGCGCTGGGAGCGCGCCAGCTCCGCGAGATGCCCCGCGGAGGCCGACACGGAACGGCTCCCCCCGCCGGACAGCGCCGGGGCCAGCAGGCCCGTACTGCCGCCGATCCGCAGCAGGAAGGGCAGCCCGGCCCGGGAGAAGGCCCGCACCATCGACGGCACCGTCTCCTCGCGGGCATCCGTCACCACGGGCAGCCGGGTGACGCCCCAGCCGGCCGTCTCCAGCACCATGTCCAGGGCGAGGCCCCCCGCGGAACCGGCGTCCACCGAGTCGGGTATCGCGGCCCGTTGACGCATCTCGGTGTCCTCCAGCCAGTCGCCGGACAGCGACAGCCGCCAGTTCACCGGGGCCGCGGCGGCCCCGGAGGCCAGCCACAGGCCGTACCCGTGCTGGCTGTTGACGACCTGACCGAGCTGCGGCACGAACCGGCGCCCCACACCCACCGAGTGACGGCCCGTCTTCGGAATGACGAGCGGGCGCACCACCCATGCCTTCGGCGCGAGCAGCTGGTCCATCCGGGCCGCCAGCTCGGCCCGCAGCGGGGACCAGTCCCATGTCGAGCAGCTGATGAAGTGGTGCAGGCTCTGCTCCGCCGAGCGTTCGTCCGTGCTCGCGGCCAGATTGCGCATGGTCTTGCGGCCCGGGGCGTGCAGGAGCCCGTTCACATACAGCTCGCCCTTGTGCCGCTGGTCGCGGCGGCGCAGCGAGGACAGGACCGACGCGACCAGGGCCCGTGACGCGGCCGCCGCCGGACCGGGCGGCAGGCTCGGGGCTTCCACCGTTTGGAGAGTGGCACTCATGACGCTCCTCAAGGTCTCGGCGCCCGGAATCCGCCGGGCCCGGGGCTGCAATCGCTGGGACCCCTCCACCGTCCCCGGCGGCCCTGCTCCGGCCCAGGTCGGTCGGAAACACACTTTCCGGCCCGCACCGCCCCGGTCCCTCCCGCGCCGGGGCGTGCGCCCGGCACCGGCGGCGGGTGGTGGGCTCGTCACCACGCTCCGGCGCGCGGGCCCCGCTATCGCCCCGTCAGCTCCCCGGCCCCGCCGGGCTCAAGCGATCCTTGAGCGCCAGGACCCTTGTGGCACGGAGAAAAAAGCCCGAACTCCGTAGAGTGTGACGGGCCGACCTCGTCTCCCGCGGCCCGTTCCGTGAGCGTGGAGGCACGCGCACCACGCGCGCGCACCCCTGCCATGAGTGGCGCCGGGGCCGCCCCTCGGCGGACATCCGCCTCACCGGCCTTCCTCGCCCCCTGACCCCCACCCCAGTGAGAGGAAACGCATGACCGCGACAGATCACGAGTCCAACTCCGCGGCCGGCGGCCGCATCGCCGCCGCCGACGCCATCGACACCACCCAGGACACCGGCATGCGCCATGTCGCGGCCCTGTCCACCGAACTCCGGGACGTCGTCGAGGTCGAGCAGCGCCAGGTCCGCCTGGAGCGCGTGGTGCTCGTCGGCGTGTGGACCTCCGGCACGGTCGCGGAGGCCGAGAGCTCCCTCGCCGAGCTCGCCGCCCTCGCCGAGACCGCGGGTGCCCTGGTCCTCGACGGCGTCATCCAGCGCCGCGACAAGCCGGACCCGGCCACCTACATCGGCTCCGGGAAGGCCGGGGAGCTGCGCGCTCTCGTCGAATCCACCGGTGCGGACACCGTGGTCTGCGACGGCGAGCTGAGCCCCGCCCAGCTCGTCCGCCTGGAGGAGTTCGTCAAGGTCAAGGTGGTCGACCGGACCGCTCTGATTCTCGACATCTTCGCCCAGCGCGCCAGCTCCCGCGAGGGCAAGGCGCAGGTCGCGCTCGCGCAGATGCAGTACATGCTGCCGCGGCTGCGCGGCTGGGGTGCCTCGCTGTCCCGGCAGATGGGCGGCGGCGGTGGCGCGGGCGGCGGCATGGCCACCCGCGGACCCGGCGAGACGAAGATCGAGACGGACCGGCGGCGGCTGCGCGACAAGATGGCCAAGATGCGCCGGGACATCGAGGAGATGAAGACCTCCCGCGACCTCAAGCGGCAGGAACGACGCCGCAACCAGGTCCCGTCGGTCGCCCTCGCGGGTTACACCAACGCGGGCAAGTCCTCGCTCCTGAACCGCCTCACCGGCGCCGACGTCCACGTCCAGAACGCCCTGTTCGCCACCCTCGACCCGACCGTGCGCCGCAGTGAGACGCCCGGCGGGCGGGCCTACACCCTGGCAGACACCGTCGGCTTCGTGCGGCACCTGCCGCACCAGCTCGTCGACGCGTTCCGCTCCACCCTGGAGGAGGTCGCGGAGGCGGACCTCATCCTGCACGTGGTCGACGGCTCGCACCCCGACCCGGAGTCCCAGATCGAGGCCGTGCGCACGGTCATCGGCGAGATCGGCGGCGAGGGCGTGCCGGAGCTCGTCGTCATCAACAAGGCGGACGCGGCATCGGCCGAGGCGCTCGCGCGGCTCAAGCTCGCGGAGCCGACGGCGATCGCGGTGTCGGCCCGCACCGGCGAGGGCATCGAGGACCTCCTGTCCCGCATCACGGAGGAACTCCCGCACCCCGACATCGAGGTGGAGGTGCTCGTCCCCTACACGGAGGGGCAGCTGGTGGCCCGCGTCCATGACTCGGGCGAGGTGCTGGAGGAGTCGCACGAGGAGAACGGCACCCGCCTGAAGGCGAATGTCGACGCCCCCCTCGCCGCCGACCTGGAGGCCTACACCGCCTGACACGTCAGAAGGGCCGGCCCCCTCCCCGAGTTGTCGGGGGAGGGGGCCGGCCCTTCTGCGCGACCCGGTGGGTCAGTGGGCGCGGGTGGTGAATTCGCGGACGGAGGAGAGCACGTACTCGACCATCTCCTCGGTGATGCCCGGGTAGACGCCGATCCAGAAGGTCTGGTCCGTGATCAGATCGCTGTTGGTCAGCGGCTCCGCGATCCGGTGCGGCCTCTCGGCGTACGCGGGGTGGCGGGTCAGGTTGCCCGCGAAGAAGCGGCGCGTGTGGATGCGCCGCGACTCCAGGAAGTCGACCAGCGCGGCCCGGGTGTAGGCCGCGTCCGGGTCCACGGTGATCAGGAAGCCGAACCAGCTCGGGTCGCTGTCCGGGGTCGGCTCCGGGAGCAGCAGGCCCGGCAGCCCGTCGAGCCCGGCGCGCAGCAGGGCCCAGTTGCGGCGGCGCGCGGCGCTGAACTCCTCGATGCGGCCCAGCTGGCTCAGGCCGAGGGACGCCTGCAGGTCGGTCGCCTTCAGGTTGTACCCCACGTGGGAGAAGATGTACTTGTGGTCGTAGCCCTGCGGCAGCTTCCCCATCTGCTGGTCGAAGCGCTTCATGCAGCGGTTGTCCTCGCCCGGCTCGCACCAGCAGTCCCGGCCCCAGTCGCGGAAGGACTCCACGATCCGCGCCAGCGCCAGATTGCTCGTCAGGACGCAGCCGCCCTCGCCCATCGCGATGTGGTGGGCCGGGTAGAAGCTGGTGGTCGACAGGTCGCCGAAGGAGCCGGTGCGCTTGCCCCGGTACGTGGAGTCGACCGCGTCGCAGTTGTCCTCGACGAAGAACAGGCCCCGCTCCTCCGCGAGCTGGGCGACCTCCTCGACCTGGAACGGGTTGCCCAGGGAGTGCGCGATCATGATCGCGCGGGTCTTCGGCCCGATCGCTGCGGCGATCCGCTCCGGGGTCGTGTTGTACGTGCCCAGCTCGACGTCCACGAAGACCGGCACCAGGCCGTTGTGCAGGATCGGGCTGACCGTGGTCGGGAAGCCCGCCGCGACGGTGATGACCTCGTCGCCCGGCTTCAGGCGCTGCTCCTCCAGCTGCGGGGAGGTCAGGGAGCTCAGCGCCAGCAGGTTCGCGGAGGAGCCGGAGTTCGTCAGATGGGCCTTGCGGGTGCCGAGGAAGCGGGCGAAGTCCCGCTCGAAGCGCCGGGAGCTGACGCCGGCGGCGATCCGCATGTCGAGCGCCGCGGAGACCAGCGCCAGCCGGTCCTCCGCGCTGAGCACGGCGCCGGAGACCTGTACCGGGGAGACGCCGGGTTCGAAGGGACCGGGAGCCTGCTCCTGATGGTATTCACGGACGAGCTCCGCGATCCGGTCCTTGGTCTCGCCCATGGTCGTTCCCTTCCTATGGCACCGCTGACGGAACCGTGAGCCTAGGCGGAAAAGCCCTTCGAATCGGCAGAGCTCCGGTCGACTTCATCAGGTCGGGGAGGAATACCAGGCGAGTGGCGAAAAATATTCCATCGAGAGAGCAGGGGGCTCGCGGGCGGGCCGCTCCAATGGCACACTAAAAGTGCTCTGGAACATGCTCAGGAGGTAATGCATGACTGATACGCCGGAAACCAACGCGGCCGAAAACAGTGCGGCTGAAAACGATGTCGTTGAAACCAATGCCGTCGAAGCGAACGCCGTTGAAACCAACGCCGCCGAGACCGACGCCAAGCGCAAGTTCCAGGAGGCTCTGGAGCGCAAGTCCCGTAACGCCAGGTCCCAGCAGGCGCACCACGAGGCGCGGCTGAAGATCAATGGAGCCAGTGGCCTCAACCGCCAGCACCGGAATTTCCGGCGCAAGGCCGGCTGACTCCGGGCGGGATTCACAAGGGTCGCCGCGATTCCCGAGGGGGATCGCGGCGACCCTGTTTCGTGCGCTCGGTTGTTTTTCCCTGGAGTTTCGCTAGAGAATCACTCGACTATTTAAGGGAATGGGCTCTGCATTCAGCCGAAATATGTTCCGCCGGGGGGTGTGGGATCGCGTTATGCGGCCAGTGCGGCCCGGTCCAGCTTTCCGTTGTGTGTCACCGGGAGCCGGTCCAGATAGCGGATCCGCTGCGGCATCATATGGGCCGGCAGCCGCGCCGCGAGCGCCCCGCGGACGGCGCTCGCCGGGACTGCCTCCCGGTCCGCCACGACGTACGCGGTGAGGGACGGGTCCCCGTGGGGGCTCTCCGTCACCAGGCAGGCCGCGCCCGAGACACCCGGCACCGCGCACAGCGCCGACTCGATCTCGCCCAGCTCGATGCGGAAGCCCCGCAGTTTGACCTGGCCGTCCTGACGGCCCGCGTAGTACAGCAGCCCGTTCTCGTCGGCCATGGCCCAGTCACCGCTGCGGTAGTGCCGGCCGGAACCGTCGCCCGGGTCGACGAAGCGCTGCCCGGTCAGTTCCGGGCGCCCCATGTAGCCGTTGCCGACGCCGCTCCCGCCGACCCACATCTCGCCGTGCTCCCCGGCCGGAACGGGCCGGCCCCCGGCGTCGCGCAGCGAGACCGACAGATGCGGCAGCGGACGCCCGAGCGGTGTACGACCGGGCGCCGCGCCCTCCAGGACGGCGGGGGTGAGCGGGCAGTACGTGACATGGACCGTGGTCTCGGTGATCCCGTACATGTTGATCAGTTCGGCGTCCGGGGCGATCCCGGCCGCCCACCAGCGCCTCACATCGGCGGGGACCAGTGCTTCGCCGCCGAAGACGACCCGGCGCAGCGCGGGCAGTTGGACCTTCTCCGCGATGGCCTCCGCGGTCAGGTTGTGGAAGGCGGAGGGCACCTGGTTGAGGACGGTGACGCCCCGGCGCGCGAGCAGACGTGCGAACTCCAGGGGTTCCGTGGCGGTCTCACGGTCGACGACGACCGCGTGGCCGCCGTACAGCAGCGGCCCCCACAGCTCCCAGACGCTGAAGTCGAAGCTGAGCGAGTGGAACAGCGTCCACACGTCGTCCGGGCCCGTGCCCAGCAGGGGCACGGCCGCGTCCAGCAGGGCCAGCACCTGACCGTGCCCGATGACGCAGCCCTTGGGGGCACCGGTGGACCCGGACGTGTGGATGACGTACGCGGTGTCGTCGGGAACCCGCCGGCCGGCCGGTACTCCGCCGGACCCGGACCCGGTCCGGGCCGCCAGGACGAACGGGCCCGCCTTGGCGACCGGGATCTCCCCGTCCAGCAACCCGCTGTCGGAGAGCACCAGTTCGCACCCCGAATCCTCCAGGAGGTACTCCTGGCGGGCCGCCGGGTAGCCGGGGTCGATGGGCACGTAGGCGGCGCCGGAACGCAGAATGCCGAGGACGGCGCCGGGGGCGTAACGGGTCCGGGCGACACGCAGCGCGACCAGCCGGCCGGGCCCGGTGCGGCCCGCCAGGCGTTGCGCGACCGCGTCGGCCAGCCAGTCCAGTTCGAGGTAGCTCACCTCGCCCCCGGCGTCGGACACGGCGGTGCGGGCGGCGTTGCGGGCGGCCACCGCGGCGAACCGGGTGTCGATGCGGTCGGCGGCGGGGGCGGTCATCGGACGTCCTGAAGCACGGCCGCGGAGACGGCGGGAGCCGGTGCCAGGGCGTGCACCAGGTAGCTGGCGACATCACCCGGCGTGGTGCCGCGGCCGAAGACCCGGTCCGCGCCCAGCGTCGCCGCCGCGTCCGGATCGAAGCGGGGACCGCCGACCACCAGCAGCGGCCGTTCGTGCTCGGCGAATTCGGCGCGCAGCTCGGCGCTGAGTTCCCGTACGTTGGTGAGGTGGGCGTCCCGCTGGGTGACGGCCTGCGAGACCAGGACGGCGTCGGCATGCTCGGCGCGGGCCCGGCGCACCAGGTCACCGACCGGGACCTGCGCGCCCAGGTTCAGGACCCGCATCTGCTTGTAGTACTCCAGGCCCTTCTCACCGGCGTAGCCCTTGATGTTGAGGATGGCGTCGATCCCCACGGTGTGCGCGTCCGTGCCGATGCAGGCGCCGAGGACCACGAGCCTGCGGCCGAGCCGGTCCCGTACCGCCGCGTCGGCGTCCTTGGCCGCCAGCAGGGGGTAGCCGCGCTCGGTGATCACGATCTGGTCGAGGTCCACGGCGTGGGTCACGGCCCCGTACACGACGAAGAAGCTGAAGTCGGTGCCGCCGACCGCCTTGCTGTGCACGACCATCGGGCGCTCCATGCCCATGCGCCGGGCCAGTTGCAGCGCGGCCCCCTCGGCGAGCGGGCCGTGCGGCAGCGGCAGGGTGTAGGACAGCTGCACCATGCCGTCGTCGGTGGTGTCGCCGTACGGGCGGACCTCGCCGCCGCGCCGGGTGTCGCCGTACGGGGGAGCGGTGCTGCTGGGATCGATGCTCATCCGCCCTTGTTTCCTTCCAGGAGATCGGCGGCCGGATTGCGGTAGCCGGGTGCGCGCGCCACGACGCCGTCGGAGCCCCGGCCGCCGTCCGAGGGGCGCCGCATTCCGCCGAACGTGCCCTGACCGATGGCGTGCAGCAGCCCCCGGTCGCAGATGTTCTCCAGCAGGTCCACGGCCTCGTCGAGCACCTGGTGGGCGCGTGCCGCGATGAACCCGCCCGGCGCGGGGCGGAAGTCCTCGGCCAGCGAACCCGCGGAGCCCAGGACGTAGCGGACGTTGCGCAGCGCCAGGTCGCGGTCGGACAGGAACGGTGTGACGACGGCCTCGGTCATCATCCCGACCAGCAGGATGTTCTGCCCGGTCAGCGCGCCCGCGAGGTTGAAGAAGCCGTTGAGGAGATAGCCGCGGAAGACGTCACCGGTCATGTGCCGGGTCGGCGGCATCCACTTCAGCGGTGCGTCGGGGAACAGCTCCCTGGCCAGCATCGCGTGCGCCAGCTCCAGCCGGAACGAATCCGGGCGGTCCGGGTCGATCTCGAAGGCGTGACCGAGCCCGAGCTGCCCGTCCGGCAGCCCCGCCTCCTTGGCGAAGTACTCGTTCAGGAGCTGGCTCGCCGTCACCGTGTGGGCGGCGTCCACGGCGTCCGCGGTCGTGAGGTAGTTGTCCTCGCCGGTGTTGATGACGATCCCGGCACGGGCGTGCAGCTGCCGGGAGAAGCGCTGGTCGACGAAGGTGCGCACCGGGTTGATGTCGCGGAAGAGGATTCCGTACATCGAGTCGTTGAGCATCATGTCGAGGCGTTCGAGACCGGCCAGCGCGGCGATCTCCGGCATGCACAGGCCGGAGGCGTAGTTCGTGAGCCGTACGTAGCGGCCGAGCTCGGCCGACACCTCGTCGAGCGCGGCCCGCATCAGCCGGAAGTTCTCCTGGGTGGCGTACGTGCCGGCGTAGCCCTCGCGGGTCGCGCCCTGCGGCACGTAGTCCAGCAGCGACTGGCCCGTCGAGCGGATCACCGCGATCACATCGGCGCCGCCGCGCGCCGCCGCCTGCGCCTGCCGGATGTCCTCGTAGATGTCGCCGGTCGCCACGATCAGATAGAGCCAGGGAGAGGGTGGATCGCTCAGATCGCCGACCAGCCGCTCCCGCTCGGCGCGTCGGGCGTCGATGGCGGCCAGGCCCCGGGCGACCGCGTCGCGTGCCGCTCGGGCGGCCAGTTCGGCGTCCTCGCCCTCGGGAACGCGGAACCGCACGGTACGGGCGGTGGCGTGGGCCGCCAGGCCGGTCAGGTCGTGGTACGGCCCGGTGCGCAGCGCGTCCCAGACCGGCAGGCAGACGCCGTGTTCCAGACCGACGGAGTCGGCCACGGTGTCGACGAGCCGGTTCACCCAGGGGATGCCCTCGGAGTCGGCGCCGTTGAGTCCGGCCAGGCGCAGGGTGGCGCGCTCGACGGAGACGGTGGTGTGGGAGCGGGCGAGCTCGACGACGGGGCGGCCGGCCCGGGCGGCCAGCGCACGGGCGCGGGCCACGGTGCCCGGATCGAGGCTGAGTTTGCCTTCTGCGGTCCTAACGGGGGCGGTCACCGCACGGCTCCGTCGCCCGTGGGGACCAGCACCCGGTCGAACAGGGCGCGCACGCCCGGTTCCTCGCGCACGAGGTCGAGGGCCAGGGCGCTGTGGCCGGGCTGGTAGCCGTTGCCGATCAGCAGAGTGACATCGCGGGCCAGCCCCTCGGCGCCGAGCGCGGCGGTGCTGAAGGACGTCGCCATCGAGAAGAACGCCACGGTGCCGCCGTCCCGGGTGGCCAGGATCGCGGCGTGCTCGCACCCCGCCACGTCGGTGCAGACGATCGTCACATCGGCGGGGCCGCCGCGGCTCTCGATCAGCGCGTGCAGGGCGACGGCGTCCCGGGCGTCCGCCCGTACCACCTCGTCGGCGAGACCGGCGGCGGTCAGGGCCGCCGCCTCCGCCGAGCCGGGCACCACGCCGGTGATCCGGCCGGCCCCGGCGCGGCGGGCGGCGGCGAGCGACAGGGAACCCGACTTGCCGCCGGCGCCGAGCACCAGCACCGAGGGAGCGGTTCCACGGTGCGCGTACGAGGTGACGAGGCGCCCGGTCAGCGCCGGGGCGCCGCACACGTCCAGTACCGACAGGGCCAGTTCGTCGGGGAGGTCGTCCGGCAGCCGGGCGGCGACGGAGCGGCCGAACAGGATGGCGTGACCGCGCGCCGGGACCCGTTCGCTCAGCCCGTCCCAGTCGCGCAGGCCGTCCGTGATCTCCAGCGGGGTCAGGGTCAGCGACACCAGGGTCGCCACCCGGTCGCCGGGGCGCAGACCCAGCGGTGAGGCGGGCCCCACCTCGGCGACGGTACCGATCAGCATGCCGCCGGAGCCGGTCACCGGGTTGTGCATCTTGCCCCGGTCGCGCACCAGCGCGCACACCGCCGCCCGCACGGCGTCGCCGTCCCCGCCGTGCTCCTCGCGCAGTTGCCGGAAGGACGCGGCGTCCAGGTTCAGGCAGCTGACGTCGATACGGACCTCGTCCGGGGCGAGCCGCGGATCGGTGTCGAGCCGGTGGGCGGCCTGCGGCAGCACCCCCTCGGGCTCGCGCACCCGGTGCAGCCCCAGCGCGGACGCGGTGTCGGCCGGCGCGGTCGTCACGACGCCCCGCCGATCAGTGCCTGTGCGCTCGTCCACCACTCCCGGCCCTGCTGGGGCAGCGTGTGCACCGGATCGTAGTAGTGGTGCACCCGGTCGAGCGCCGCCGGGTCGTCGTGGTCGACGGTCGTGCGGTAGTTCTTCGTCCAGGACGATATGCCGCGCTCCCGGTCGTAGCCGTCCACCTGGTCCACCCAGCGCTTCCCGACGTACGGCACGTCGCAGACCAGCCGCGGGGTCGCGAACCCGGGCAGGTAGCCCATCAGCGAGCGCTGCAGTTCCTGGGCGCGCGCCAGCGGCAGCCGCCAGTGCTCGGCGCCGGGGATCATGTCGCAGAGGTAGAAGTAGTAGGGCATGACCCCGGCGGAGTCCAGCAGGGCGAAGCAGAGGTCGAGCAGCCCCTCCGTCGTGCCGTTGACCCCGTCGAGCAGTACGCCCTGGTTGCGTATGTCGCGCAGGCCCGCGTCGAGCAGGGACCGGGACGCCTCCGCGACCAGCGGGGTGACCTGCTGGGCGGCGTTGGCATGGGTGTGCAGGGCCAGCGACACCCCCCGCGCGCGGGCGTCGGCGGACAGTTTCGCGACCCCGTCGAGGACCTGCGGGGCGAGCCAGTGCTGCGGCAGCCCGATCAGGCCCTTGCTGGCCAGCCGGATGTCCCGGATCGAATCGATCTCCAGGAGCCGGCCGACGAACGACGCGAGCCTGGGCCAGGGCACGTTGGCCACGTCGCCGCCGGAGACGACGACGTCCCGCACCGTCGGGGTGGCCCGCAGGTAGTCGATCATGCGGTCCAGTCGGTCGGCGGGGCGCATCACGAAGCGGTACTTGGTGATCTGCGGCGTGGAGGTGCCGACGAGATCCATCCGGGTGCAGTGCCCGCAGTACTGCGGGCACGTGCTCACCAGTTCGGCGAGCACCTTCGTCGGATACCGGTGGGTCAGCCCCTCCACCGCCCACATCTCCGCCTCGTGCAGGGAGTCGCGGGAGGCGAGCGGGTGGCTCGGCCACAGCGGATGGCGGTCGGAGGCGACCGGCAGCATGTAGCGGCGCACCGGGTCCTCGTACCAGGCGGCGGTCTCCACCTCGGTGTGCGGGGCGATGGTGTTCAGGACATGCGGCGGCAGCAGGATCGACATCGTCGCGTGGTGGCGCTGGTCCGCCTCGACGTCGTCGTAGAACGCGTCGTCGAGACCGGGGCCCGCCACCGTACGCAGCTGGCGGACCCCCTTGACGCAGTGCGAGCGCTGCCACTGGGGGTCGCGCCATTCCTGCTCGGTGACATCGCGCCAGCCGGGGAAGCGGCGCCAGTCGGGTTCCACCGCCTCATGACGGCGATAGGCGTAGGGCTGCGGGAGAGTCTCGGCGGGGCTGTCCGCAAGGGCGGCCTCGGCACGGAGTGAACGGGACACCATGCTCCTCGGAATTCCTCGGGCGGACTGGCGGACAACCGGTCAGCGGGTGAGCCGGTAGACGAGCAGCCCTTCTTGGTCGCGCTCGGGCTGAAGTTCGAAGCCCGCGCGTTCCATGACGCGCTGCGATGTGACGTTGTCCTCCGTGGTCGTGGCGACGACCGTGCTGAGCCCGCTCTGCCGCAGCGTCCAGGCGGCGAGCTCGCCCAGCGCCTCGGTGGCGTAACCCTGGCCCCTGGCCTGCTCGGTGAGGTCGAAGCCGATCTCAGCGGAGCCGTCGGTGGGCGGACCGTGGAAGCCCATCGCGCCGACCACCACGACGTCCTCCGCCCGGAGCAGCAGATACATGCCCCAGCCGGGCACATGCGCCCCGGCGGCGGCGGCACGGGTGAGCATCTTCGCCGCGATCCGGGTCTCCGCGCTGGGCGTGCCGCCCAGCCATTCGAGCCCGGCCGTGCCGCCCTCGGTGAGCTGCCCGGCCTCCTCCGGCAGCACCTCGCGCAGCCACAGCCGCGGGGTCACCAGCAGCTGCACGGCGGGGCGCGCGGCGTCCTCTGCGACCGCGCGGCGCACCGCGGCGGGGCGGCCGTCCTTCCACAGCTCGGAGATCCGGTCGAGACAGGCCTGCTCGCCGCCGGTCCAGCCGGTGGCGAGCCAGCCGTCGGGCAGACCGGTACCGGTCGGCCACAGGGCGTACTGCTGCCGGTCGTTGACGATGACTGCGTGCGTCACAGAGTTCTCCATGGGGGTGTACGGCCCGTCAGCCGACAGGGTCGATCAGGTCGAGGGCGTCCATCAGCCGCACCAGATCCTTGGCGGATCCGAGGGAGACCCGCAGATATCCGGCACATCCGAAACGCCCGGCGTCGCGGACGAGAATGTCATGGTCCCGCTCCAGCAGCCGTTCGGCCTCGGCCGAGTCGGAGACCGAAATGGCCACGAAGTTCGTCGCGGAGGGCAGCGACCGCCGCCCCCTGCGCTCCAGTTCGCCGCGGAACCAGGCCCGTTGCAGGGCGTTCTGCCGTCGCACCTCGTCCAGGTGGTCGCGGTCCGCGAGCGCGGCCACGGCGGCGGCCTGGGCGACGGCGTTCGCGCTGAACGGCATCGTGCCCTGGACCTCGCGCAGCCGGGCGACGAGCTCCGGGCTGCCCACGGCGTAACCGATCCGCAGGGCGGCCAGCCCGTACGCCTTGGAGAACGTCCGCAGCGACAGCAGCGGGGCACCGCTGCCCAGGTAGTCGCGCAGCCGGGGAGTGCCCGCCGGGGCGAACTCCAGGTACGCCTCGTCGACCACCAGCGGAGTGCCGGTGACGGCGGCCCGCTCGACCAGCAGCTCCATGCGGTCGCGGTCCAGCACGGCACCGGTCGGGTTGTGCGGGTGACAGATGTAGACGATGCCCGCCCGCTCCATCGCGGCGGCGACGGCTCCGGCGTCCACGTGGACACCGTCGAGCGGGATCTCCTCGCAGCCGCGCCCCACTGCCTCCAGACAGACGCGGTAGCCGGGGAAGGTCCCCGCCGTGGTGACCCCGGGACGGCTCCGGTCGCCGAGCGCCAGCGCGGACAGCAGCACCAGTTCGTCGCTGCCGTTGGCGACGGCCACCTGGTGCTCCCCGACGCCGAGCCGCTCCGCGATGGCCCGTACGGGCGCCGAGCGGGCCGGATCGGGGTAGACGGCGGTCGGGTCGAGGGCGTCGTGCGCGGCCAGCAGCGCCAGCGGGCTGGCGCCGTGGGCGTTCTCGCTCAGATGCAGCCGGGCCGGACCGGTACGCACGGCGGCGACCGTCATGCCGCGTCTCCCAGCAGGATGCCGAAGCAGTAACTTCCGGGCTCCGCCTCCAGCGTGACGAAGCGGTGCTCGGCGCCGGCCGGCACACGCAGCAGCGCCGGGGAGGACAACTCGTGTGTCTCGTCCTCGACGGTCACCTCGATGCGGGCGCCGCCCGGGTTGGGTGAGACGAGGAAGTAGATCTCGGCCACCTCGTGCCGGTGCGGATCGGCGACGGGCTTGCCCACCAGATGGTCGACGGGCCCGCCCGCGACCTGGACCGGCACACCGCCGAACATGTCCGCGGTGAGGTAGAAGGGGGCCGGCTGGTGGTGGCCGGCCACCGGCAGGAACTGTGGGATGTCAGTGCGGATCTCAGCGGTTGCCACGCAGGCCACTCCCTCTTCCGGCTCCGGTCCGTGGACGGTGACCAGAGTGGACGACGCCGCTTGAGCGGTGCTGGAGCACCACGTACGGCAGCCCCCGGGAGGCTCACCCCACGGGCACCGGAGCGGCGAGACCTTCCGGGGTCACGGTGCGGTGTTCGCCGTCCGGGCCCGCGATCGTGAACGAGAGGAGCGAGAACGCGCGCTGGATCACCTGCTGCATGGTCTCGTGGTCCGTGGCCGTGCCCTCCACCCAGGCGAGTTCGCCGGTCTGTACGCCGACGGGCAGCCGGGCCCCCGGCAGGCGAGGGATGACGATCTTCTCCACACCGTCCACGGCGAGCGCGTCGCGCATCCCGTGCACGCCGACATAGGTGCCGCCGCCGGGCGGTACGGGCACCACCCGGGCGAACACCACCCGCCGCTCATCGGCCCGCACCGCTGAGACGTCCTCGCCCAGTGCCACCCGTCCGGCGAGCGTGACCGCGTCGAAGTCGCCTGCAAGATGGGCGAGTTGGGGCTGGAATCCGCCGAGCCTTCCGTTGACCTCGATGATCCTCGGGCCCTCGGCGGTCAGCTTCAGCTCGGTGTGGGTGATGCCGGTGGTGATGTCCAGCGCGTGCAGGGCCGCGGTCACCACATCCAGCGCCGCCGCACGCTCCGCCGCCGCCAGCGGCGCCGGGCGCAGATGCCCCACCTCGCGGAACGGCGGCTCCAGCGGGAACTTCCCGGTCACCGCCCAGTGCGAGACCCGGCCCCCGGTCACCGCCGACTCCACGGAGATGTGGTCACCCAGCGGCCCGCAGTCCCGGCCCCGCAGATACTCCTCCAGCACCAGCGCGTCCTCCCCGCCCGCCCCGGACAGGAGCTCCGCGACCAGGGCGGCGCCCCGGTCCGCGTCCTCGACCAGATGGGTGCTGCGGCTGCTCTCACCGCACATCGGCTTGAGCACGGCGGGCAGCCCGACGGCCGCCAGCGCCTCCGCCCAGTCGCCCGGACGGCGCACCGCGAACGAGCGTACGGAGTCGGCGCCCCGCTCCCGCAGCCGGCGGCGCTGCGCGTACTTGTCGCGCAGCAGCTCCACCGTGGCCGGTGAGTGGTACGGAAGGCCGAGGCGTTCGGCGATCTCGGCGGTGACCGACAGCCTGGACTCGCTGAAGGTCAGGATGGCGTCCGGGGCATGGGCGGCGAGCCGCCGGGCCGACACGTCGTGATCCGTGGCGTCCAGCCGGACGACCGGGGCCAGCTCCTCGGCCAGCGGCGCCACCTCGTCGGCGTGGTCGCCGGGCCACAGGGCCAGGACGGGATCGCCCAGGGCGGCCAGGCCCTCCACGATGTCGAGGAGGAAGGCGGAGCCCCGGTCGTAGACGACGGCGATGACGGGATGCTCAGACATGGGTCACGTCCTTGGGGGCGGGGTGCGGTCAGGCGGCGGACTGGTCGGACTCTTCGGCGTACCGCACTCCGGAGAGCACGCTCGCCACGGGGGCACCGGGGACGGTGGCCGCACTCCGGACGGTGACCGGGCCCGCCACCCCGAACAGCGGCAGCGCGGCGGCGGTTCCGCCCACCTCCGCCTCGATGGAACGGTGGGCCGACCAGCGCTGCCGGGAGAGCCGGAAGCGGTCACTGACCACCTGTTCGCCACGGACCGCGTTGATCTGGCTGCCGTCGGGCTCGAAGCCGAATTTGGCGCACACGCCCTGGGAGGCGTCGTTGCCGCGCCGCACGACGGAGAACGCCTGGTCGGCGCCGAGCCCGGTGAAGGCCAGCTCCAGTGCGGCCGCCCTGGCGTGTCCGCCGAGGCCCTCGCCCTGCCGGCCGAGCGTCAGCCACGACGTCAGCAGGACTTCCCGGGTGACGCCGAAGTCCCGGGCACCCAGGCTCTGCGAACCGACGACCTCACCGTCGGCGACCACGACCAGGAAGAGCGTCCAGTCCTCGGGGGTCCAGGTGGCCATGGCGTGCCAGTGGCGCTGGAGGACGCGGCGGGCGACCACCTCGGGGGTGCCGTCCGTCCACTGCGAGAAGAACGGCATGAAGCCGGGGGCGTGGACGCCCTCGGTCGCCCGGTCCGCGAGCGCGTCGAGATCCTCGGGCGTGGGCCAGCGCAGCTCGACGCGCGATGTGCGCACACTGATCCCGGTAAGCGGCCAGTTGTTCATGATGGGCAGTACCTCGTTTGCTTCGTATCGGGGGTCCGGGCGGCCCGGACCGTCATACGGACGCCGTGGCCGATCCGGCGGCGACGGGATCCGGCGCGGACGGCGCGGCGGCCGCGGGAACGTCCGCCTCTTCGGCCGCCTTCTCCTCCGGCGCCGGCAGGTCCACCCGCAGGCCCAGCACCGTGCGCAGCCGTACGGCCACGGCGACGACCGCCAGGCAGCCGGCCAGCAGTGCCGCCATCAGGCCGAGGCCGTCCGCCCAGGGCAGCAGGGCACCGGCGAGCGCAGGTCCGGCCACGGAGCCGGTCGAGACGGCGACCGAGAGCAGGGCGTTGACCCGGCCCCTGATGTGTTCGGCCGCCAGGTCGTTCAGCAGCGACGTCACTACCGGGAAGACCAGCGCCTCGCCCACCGAGAGCAGCACCACCCCGGCCATGGCCAGGACCAGCGCGCTGCCGCCGTCCCGCAGCCCGGCGGCCAGGACCAGCGCCCAGGCCACGGCCCACACCGCGCCGGAGACGGCGAACACCGTGCTGCGGCGGATCCGCTGAATCCGGTCGGCCAGCAGCACCTGGGCACCCACCGCGACCAGGATGTTGACCGCGAAGGCACCGGAGATGCCTTCGGGACCGAGCGCCCCGCCCTGCGTCAGATAGCCCGGCAGACCCGAGCGGAACTGTCCGTACGAGACCAGCGAGCAGACCGCCAGCGCGGCCAGCAGCAAGCCGATATGACGCTGGGTCAGCACCTCGCGGTAGCCGGCCCGGCGCTTGCCGGCGGCGCTCTCCGCGGCCCTCTTCCCGGCCGCCTCGACCACCTTCGGCAGCAGCCAGAACAGCGCCGTGCCGGCCAGCAGGAACGTCGCCCCGTCCGCCAGGTAGAGCACGGTGAACCGGACCGCGCGCGAGCCGACGTCCATGGACGCCACCAGCCCGCCGACGAGCACCCCGAGCCCGGTCATGGCGTTGAACACCGCGTAGTCGGCGGAGTAGGCCAGGCCCCGCTCCCGCGCGGAGGCGGCCCCCGCGTACAGGTAGCGCAGCACCGTGCCGACGCCGCTGATCCCGAAGCCGTACACCAGGGCCGCGGCCAGCGCGGTGTACACACCGGTCGCCTGCGCGTACAGCGCCGTGCCGACGCCCGCGACGGCCATCACCACGGGCACCGTGGTGCGCGGCGGGAACCGGTCGAGCAGCGAGCCCCACAACAGCCCACCGACGACGGCCGTGGCCGCCTGCACCGCGAGCGTCACGGCGGGCACCCAGGCGGGCAGACCGCGCACCTCGCTGAGGTAGATCCACAGGAACGGCAGGACCAGGCCGCCGCCGAACGAGTTGAGGGCGTTGACGGAGAGGACGACACGGGTGCGCGGGGAGAACTCCCGCAGGGTCGCGAGGGGACTGGCCATCACTGGGCCTCCAGCACGTACAGCCACGAGTGCGGGGTGCCGAACGGCACGACGCGGCGCGGCACCAGACCGGCTCCGGCGAACAGCTCCTCGTACGTCTCCTTGGTGTGCAGCGGAACACCCATGAGCGCGTGGGCCAGTTCGAAGCCGAGGGAGAAGACGGGCAGTGCCGACGAGTTCTCGGAGTCCGGCCGCAGCATCGTGTCCGCGAAGACGAACGTGCGGGCCGCCGGGAACGCCTCACGCAACCGGGTGAAGGTGTGCGGCCGGGTCTCGGGATCCGCCAGCAGGTCGTGCAGCAGGAAGAAGCTCATCACCGTGTCGACCTCGGCGAGGGTCTCGCGGTGCGCGGCCCGGTGGCACACGTCCAGCACGTCTGTCCGGATCGCCCGGACCCGGTCGGCCAGGCCCGCCTCCGCGATCGTGCGGTGGCCGAGCTCCGTGGCCGGACCGCTGATGTCCAGCCCCAGCCCCCGGGTGCCGGGGCGCTCGCCGACCACCCGCGAGACCCGCGCGGAGATGCCGCTGCCGAGGTCGGCGAGGACGGAGAAGTCCACATCGGCCAGGACCGAGTCGAGGGTGCCGGCCATGAAGGAGCGGTCGTTCTGACCGGAGCCGAGCGCCACCATCGCCTCGTCGCGCAGCACGTCCGTGCCGAACTCGGCCTCGCCGGCCACGATGCGGTGGGCCTGCGCGAGCACCTCGTTGTAACCGCCGACGCCCCAGGTGAAGTACCCGCGCATGCGGATGACCTCCTGGCCGGCGGTGGTCAGCAGCGCGGTGTGGCCGTCGTTCTGGAGCCGGACCCAGCCACAGGTCGCCGCGGCCCTTACGATCTCGCGCAGCTCCCGCTCACGGACGGCGGGGCCGATCTCGGCGGCGAGGACGCGCAGGTCGAGCAGCGGATCGGCGGCCAGCCGCTCCCAGATCCCGAGCCGGTCGAGGGCGTTGATGACGGTGCCGGCGACATAGCCGTTGAAGGCCTGGTCCACGCCGATCGGCGCGGGCGCGGCCCCGGCCCAGTCGGCTGGAACGGGCACCGCGGCGGTGAGGTCCTGGGCGGTGGTCATAGCGGTTCCTTTCGGAAGTACGAGTACGGGAAAGGGGACGGGGGTTCAGCGATCAGGGGTCAGGCGTGCGCGGCGGCCGGCCGGAGCGGTGTTCCGGCGAGCTCGCACCATTCGGTGAGCAGTTCTTCGGCGGTCGAGGAACCGGCGACCGGCGCGTAGACGGCCAGCGCCACCGCCCAGCCGTCACCCGCCGGGGCCAGGGCACAGCGGATCAGCGGAACGTCCGCCGCGGCGAACGTGCTCTCCGCGGTGGCGGCCCGCACCCGGTCGGCCGGCCCGGCACCGGCGTCCGGAGCGAGCACCGTCACCTCCACCGGCCGGCCGGACACGCGGGCGAACCAGCGGCCGCCGTCCCGGGTGAAGACGGTGCGCAGCTCCGGGTGACGGTCCTGGAGCGCGGCCAGCGCGGCGTCGGCGGCCGGGCCGCCGGGTATCGGTCCCGGCAGGGCGGCCGTCGCGCACAGGGTGTGCTCGGCCGCGCTCCCCGAGCGCACCAGGTCGTGGAAGAGCCAGCGCTGCTCGTGCGGGGTGAGCGGGCGCAGTCCGGGCGGGATCGTGCCGGTGACGGAGCCGGAGCGCTGGAACGGGTAGCCGGGCAGCCGCACCCGGCGCCCGCCGCGCCCCAGCGTGCAGTCCACGTCGAAGCCCCGCTCCCACAGCGCGGCGAAGAGCCGCGCGTACGAGGCCGGATCGAGGGGGTCGAGGCACAGGACGCCCGCTTCGGCGGTGCCGGCATCCAGCCGGACCACCAGTACCTCCCCCTCAGGAGTCTCCGCCCGCGGGGTCCCGGCGGCTGTCGCCGCCGCCCGCAGCGCGTCCGGGAGCGACAGTTCACCGCGGAGCGCCGAGGCGGCGGCGGCAGCCGGCCCCCGGCCGAGAACCGTGTCCGGACGCAGCCCGTGCGCGGCCAGCCAGGACGCCGTGCCGTACAGCACCGCCGCCGTTCGGGCGGCCTGCCCCAGACCGAGGTCCCCGGCGGTGGCGGCCGCCTCCACGGCCTGCGCCAGCGGGGGCGTGCCGGGCAGCGCGGAGCCGTCACCGAGGTCGAGGACCAGGCCGGGCACCGCAGCCGTCCGGCGCGGGCGCGCCGCCGACTCCCGCAGCGCGTCCGCCAGTTCGGCGCCGGTCGTCCCGGTCACCGCGTGCCGGACGGCGAACCGCTCCCGCCCGTGCGCGAGGGTGAGTGCCACGTCGTCGGGGTCCAGCGACGGGTCCGCCGCCAGCCGGTCCGCGAGCCGGACGGCCGCCGCCGCCGCGGTCCGCTCGTCGCGGGCGGACACCGCCAGTACCCGCGGCGCCCTGGGCCCTGCCGGAAACGTTGTCTCCATCGCGGTGCTCACACCCTCTCCCGTACGTGTTCCTGCACGACCACATGGGCGTTCGTGCCGCCGACCCCGAACGAGCTGACCCCCGCCGTGCGCGGGCGTCCGGCCGGGGTGTCCCAGGACCGGCCCTCCGTCAGCAGGGCGAACCGGCCTCCCTGTCCGGAGAGTTCGTCGATCGGTTCGCTCACGTGGGGCGTCGCCGGGAGCACTCCGTGGTGCACGGCGAGCACCGTCTTGATCAGCCCGGCGATCCCCGCGGCCGTGTTGCAGTGCCCGATGGACGCCTTCACGGCGCCGACGGCCACCTGCGGGCCCGAGGTGCCCAGCGCCGCGCCCAGCGCGGTCGCCTCGATCGCGTCGCCGAGCCGGGTGCCGGTCCCGTGCGCCTCCACGTAACCGATGTCGGCCCCGGTGACCCCGGCGGCGGCGACGGCCCGGCGGATCACCCGGGCCTGGCCCTCGATCCCGGGGGCCGAGTAACCGACGCGCTCGCGGCCGTCGTTGTTGACCGCGCTGCCCCGGATCACCGCGTGGATCGGGTCACCGTCCCGCTCGGCGTCGGAGAGCCGGCGCAGCAGCAGCGCCCCCGCCCCGAACCCGCCCACGGTGCCGGAGGCCCGCCTGTCGAAGGGGCGGCAGACCCCGTCGTCCGCGTACAGCAGGCCGGGCCGGTAGACGTACGAACCGTCGGACTCGCCGTCGAGCGAGACCGCCCCGGCCAGCGCGTAGTCGCTCTCGTGGCGCAGCAGCGCCCGACTGGCCAGGTGCACGGCGTACAGCCCGGTGGAGCAGGCGGTGTCGAGCAGCAGTGCCTCGCCCCACAGGTCGTGCAGATACGCGAAGCGGGACGCCACGAACGTCGGGTCGACACTGACCACGTCGTCGACGCGGGCCTCGCCGTCGGTGTGCGCGAGCCGGGGGCAGCCCGCGTACAGGCTGGTGCGGTGCGCGATGTCGGACAGCCGCAGCGAAGCGTCCTCGACGGCCGCCCACAGCACCTCGTGCAGGACACCGTGCTGGGGGTCGCCCGATTCGACGTCGTCGGCGGTGAGCCCGAGCAGCCCGGCGTCGTACCCCGTGCCGTCGGCGAGCATCCCCCAGCGGGCCACCCGGCGGGTGCCGTCGCCCCGTTCGGTCACCAACGGGCCGGGGCCCTCGGTGAAGCAGTCGCGGCCCGCCACCAGGTTGTCCCAGTAGGCGGCCAGGTCGGGGGCGCCGGCGAACCGGGCGCCCATCCCGATCACGGCGATCGCGTCGTCCTCCTCGCGGACCGTCGCACGGGGGGCCCGTTCCGGCTCGGTGGCCTCCTCGCCGGCGGCCGTGCCGCCGATGAGCCTGGCCTGCGAGCGGACACTCGTGGACCGCATCAGCTCGGAGACGGACGGTGCGGTGCCGGTGGTCTCCAGCAGCGCGTCCTGGAGCTTGACCAGCAGCAGCGAATGGCCGCCCGCGTCGAAGAAGTTGGTCTCCCGGTCGAAGACCCGGCCCGGCAGCACCTTCCGCCAGGCCTTGAGCACCGCACCGGTGACGCCACCCGCCGGCTCCTCCCGCGGAGCGGCCGGTCCCGGTGCCACGGACTCCGCGACCGGCGCGGGCGTCGTCGCGTCCGGGGGCGCGGGCAGCCGCTTGCGGTCGATCTTGCCGTTCGGGGTCAGCGGCAGCTCATCCAGGGCCAGCAGATGCGAGGGCACGGCGAACTGGGGCAGCACGGCGCGGAGATGGTTCCGTACGCCCTCCAGCGCCGACGGACGGTCCAGGACCGCGTAACCGACGATCTCCTTCTCCCCGGCGCCGTTGATCCGGGTCGTGACGAACGCCCCCCGCACCTGCGGGTGGGCGCGCAGGGCCGCCTCGACCTCGCCCAGCTCGACCCGCTGACTACGGATCTTGACCTGGTTGTCGGCGCGGCCGATGAACTCCAGCTGCCCGTCGGCGGCCCACCGCACCCGGTCCCCGGTGCGGTACAGCCGCGCCCCGGGCTCGTCGCCGAAGGGGTCGGGCACGAAACGCTCGGCGGTGCGGCGCGGATCACCGAGATAGCCCCGGGCCACGCCCGCGCCGCCGAGCACCAGCTCACCGGGCACGTACACCGGCGCGGGGATCAGCGTGCCCTCCAGGACCACATGGAGCCGGGTGTCCGGCACCGCGCGGCCGATCGGCACGGTGCGCGCGCCCTGCGGCACCTCCTCGATGGGGTGCCAGGAAGAGGTGAAGGAGTTCTCCGTCGGCCCGTAGCTGTGCAGCAGAGTGCCCGGCCGCGCCCAGCGCAGGGCCTTGCGGATGTGCGGTACGGAGATGATCTCGCCGCCGAAGTAGACGCGGCGCAGCGACTGGAGCAGGTCGGGGGTGTCCTCGATCAGCCGGTTCAGCAGCGGAGTGGTGACCAGCAGGGTGGTCACCCCGTGCGCGCGGACCGCGGTGCGCAGCTCGCGCGGGCTGAGCACGAGCTCCTTGTCGAGCACGACGAGCTTCGCGCCGTGCGTCAGCGCGCCCCAGATCTCGTACGTCGCGCCGTCGAAGTTCAAGGGGGACAGGTGCGAGACGGTGTCGTCGGGGCCCAGCGGCACGAACTCGGGGCGGTGCATCATCCGCAGCACCCCGCCGTGCGGCAGCACGACCCCCTTCGGACGGCCCGTCGAGCCGGAGGTGTAGAGCACGTTGAAGGCCGTCTCGGGCCCGGCGGAGGTGGCCGGTGCGACGACCGGCAGCGGCCTGGCCGCCGCCCGGATCGCCTCCGGGGTGTGCACGGGCAGCCCGGTGACCCGGTGCTCCTCGCCCGGCTCTGCGATCAGGAGCCGGGGGCGGGCGTCGGAGACCACCAGCTCCAGCTGGGCGTCCGGGTAGGCGGGGTCGAGCGGCAGGTACGCGGCACCGGCCAGCCCCACCGCGAGCATGGCGGTGACGGTGGCCGGGCCCGGACGCAGCAGGAGCGCCACGACATCGTCGGTGCGCACCCCCTCGACGCGCAGCCAGTGCGCCATCCGCACGGCGTCCCGCACCAGTTCGCCGTAGGTCAGCCGGGTCCCGTTGTGCACGACGGCGGGGGAGTCGGGGGCGCGGCGCGCCTGCTCCAGCACCAGCTCTGGCACGGTCGCCGCGGTCACCGGCGCACTCGGGGCGACGGCGGCGGCGTCCGGCGCCGCCGCGAGGGAGGTCAGCAGCGCGCGGCAGGTGATGCCGGGACGGGACGCCGCCGCCAGCATCCGGTCGATCTGCTCCGCCATCAGCTCGGCCGTGGCGGGCGCGTACAGGTCCTGGTCGTAGTCGATGCGCAGCACGAGCCGGTCCGGGGCCTCCACGGCCGCGAACGCCAGGTCGTACTTGGCCGCCGCGCTCTCCGGGTGCAGCAGCCGCACCTCGGCACCCGGCACCTGCCAGGCCGATGCGGGCTGCGGCTGGTGCAGGAAGACCGCCGAGTGGACGGGGGCGCTGCCGGGGGGCAGGTCGCCCGACGTCGCGTGGGCCTCCATGGATTCGAGGACCTGCTCGCCGAGCGCGGCCGCGTAGTCCGCGAAGGGCCGGGCCGCCTCGTGCACGGAACGGACGGGCAGCACACGGGTGAACAGGCCGACGGCGTCGTCCTGGCCCGCATCGTGCCGCCCGGCGAACGGCATGCCGAGCACCCCGTCGTCCTCCCCGGACCAGGCGTGCAGCAGCAGGCTCCACACCGCGAGCAGGACCATCGCCGGGCTGACACCCTCGCGGGCGGCGAGCGAACGCACCTCGGCGAGCCTGCCGCTGTCCAGCTCCCGCTCGGTCCAGCCCGCCGGGCCGCGCATCCTCTCCTCGGCACGCAACCGGTCCGGCAGCGGGGCCAGCCGCGCGGGCTCGCCCTCCAGCAGCGTCGTCCAGTACGGGTCGGGGGCCGTCGCCACGGGCTGCGGTTCCGGCACCGGCACCGGCACGAAGCGGGGGTCGCCGCCCGCGTGCCGGGCCCGGTACGCGGTGATCAGGTCCTCGGTGAGCACCTCGGTGGACCGGCCGTCGGCCACGAGGTGATGCACCGTCACCGTGACCAGGGCCCCGTCGTCGAACCGGAGCGCCTCGGCCCGCAGCAGCGGTGCGGTGCCCGGGTCCAGCGGGCGGGCCGAGGCACGGGCGGCGTCGGCGAGCGCCGCCTCGCGGTCGTACCGGCCGGGACGCACGGCGATGTGCAGCGGCACCGCGACATCGGGCTCCGCGGTGTGGTGCAGCGTGCCCCGCACCGTTTCGAACCGCCCGGCCGGCGCCGGGTGGCGTTCCAGCACATCGGCCAGGGCCGCGCGCAGCGCCCGGTCGTCGAGGCCGCCGAGGAACTCCAGGCAGACGGCGATGTTGTAACGGCCGGACTCGGGCTCGCAGCGGTCGGCCAGCCAGATCTCCAGCTGTGCGGAGGAGGCCGCGGTCACGCCCCGGCCCCCGCACGCGTCCCGATGTCACCGCTGACCGGGAGGGCCCCGGCGAGGAAGGCCGCCAGCTCGGTCACGGTCGGGTGCGCGAAGAACTGGCGTACCGTCAGCGACGTCCCCAGCTCCTGCTTGAGTGTGCGCACGATCCGCACCGCGCACATCGAGTGACCGCCGACCACGAAGAAGTTCTCGTCGTCGTGGAACTCGTCGTGGCCCAGGCTCTCGGTCCAGGCGGTGCGCACCAGCGACGCCAGCTCGCTCGTCGCACCGTCGGTGGGAAGCGCCGATGTCATGGGGAGACTCCTTACGTGGTCAGGACGCCGCGTCAGCGGGGACGGGAGGGACGAAACGGCGGTAGGTGGCATCCACGGCGTCCCAGAGCTGGGGGAAGAGGGTGCGCTCGGACATCCGGACGAGGCTGACGGTGGACTCCCCGCGCAGACTCGTCGGGACCGCGGGGCAGCCCCCGCCGGCCACGGAGTGCGGCTCGGCCTCGGGATGCCCGCCCAACTGGCCCCAGACCATGCGCAGATGGAGCTGCTTCCAGTCCGCGACGGCCCCGTCCAGCCGGATCAGGCCCTGCCGCACCAGCGCGAGATCGGCCGCGATCCGCTCGTCGTCGGCCGGCGCCGCGAGCCTGCCCTGCGCCGTGATCAGGTCCTCAGAGGTGAGACCGGCGCGCTCCAGCGCCCGGGTGAAGGCCCGCCACAGGGGCTGCGCCGCGCGGCGCAGATTGCGCGCCCCGGGGGAGTCCAGCCCCGTGGTGTTCTCGGGGAAGGTGTCACGCATGGTCAGCAGGCCGGTCTGCGGCAGGAACTCCACCAGGGTGTCCAGCGCCTGCACCGGTATGCGGCCCAGCGAGGCGGCACGCTCCAGCACCTGTGTGGCCAGCAGCGGATCGCCGTCGTCCAGCAGGGCCACCGCGCGGCCCATCTCGAAGTGCATCGCGGCCCACGCGTACTCGGTGATCAGGTGCACCGACTGGAACAGCCGCTGGTCGGGGTGGATGAGCTGGTCCTCCGGGAGGAGGGCGGACAGCGCCGTGGTGAGCCGGGTGTCCTGCTCGTAGTTGCTGCCCCGGTCGTACTCGTAGACGAGCTGCGGATCCGCGGCGTCCGGATTCAGTGCGCGGCGGGCGGTACCCGGCCGTCCGGTTGTGGCTCTCTTGCTCATGAGCTTCGGTGTCCTCCGGTTCGCTGATCGTGGTCAGCCGACGGCCGGCTGCTGTTCCATGGCGGGGAACAGCCGATGGGAGATCACCGACGCCAGATAGGGCACGCCCTCGGTGGAGCCGGTGCCGCTCCTGGTGCCGATCATCCGTACGGCCAGCCGGTAGTGGGTCTGCTTCCACCGCTGGTGCACCCCCTCCAGCTGAAGGGCGGCGGCCCGCAGAACCGCTGCGTCCGGCTCCGGAAGCCATCCGCTGGAGATCACGTTCTCCCAGGTGCCCTCGACGGTCTCCCGTCCGGCCAGCACTGCGCTGCGCACGTCAGGAACCGAGAGGAACGCGGATGACTCCAGCCTCGCTCGAACCGGGGTGGAGCAGTACGACTCGAAGGTCTTGTAGCCCTCGGACTGGATGGCGCTCGCGCCGTCCGTGAACTGCCGGAACACCTGGAACGATTCGGGCTGCATGGTGGCGAGCAACGAGAACAGCGGCAGTGACTCGCGCAGTACGTCGGTGACCGCGGCGACCAGCGCGGCGGCGTCCCCCGGCTGCTCGCCGCGCAGGGTGCGCACCGCCTCGTCCAGCGTGGCCGACATGAAGGCGAAGGTGGTCTCGAAGGACTGGAGCACGCGCAGGAACAGGTACTCGTCGTGCAGGACGTAGACGGGCTGAAGACTGGTGCGCAGCATCAGCCGTTCGCCGGCGGTGGCGGTGTCCAGCACGGCGTCCGCGAGCTCTCCGGCCGGGGTGCGGCCCGGTGTCGCGGCGACGACGACGGGGTCGACGGCTCCGTCCAGCACACGCAGCGCGGCCGGTTCCATGACCCTGGTCGCGAGCCGCAGCCGCTTGTTCAGGAGGAGATCGCCCGGGAGCATCCCCCGCGGGTCGCGGGGGGTGCCCTCCAGTACGTGGCGTTCGAAGCCGATCAGGTCGGCGAGCAGCAGCAGTACCGTGCGGTCGCGGTGCCGGCGCAGCTCCTCCCAGCCCGATCGGCTTCCGGGCGCGCCCCGGCGCAGCACCGCCAGCGCCGTGTAGCTGGGGTAGTCGTAACGGCCGTCGAACTTGTCCAGGAGGACGTCGAGGAAGGGCCCGACGAAGGTGTCGGGGATGTCTTCGCCGCCGCTGGAGGACGCCTCGTCGAACACGGTGCGGCACTCCGAGAGCAGCGTCAGGAGCTCTTCGTCGAGAAAGTGCTTGCCCACGGCACGGAGCCGGTCGATGACGCCGGTGTACGGGAAGTCCCCCGCCCCTCCGGAACGGCACCAGTCGGAGAGTTCGTGCGACAGCGGTGCGTCGGTCTCTTCCATCTCGATTCTCCTTGGGCCCGGCGATGGATGATTCGAGGCTCGCTGGAGGCCCTGGAAGAACGCTCAAGTTTCGCTCCACACCGACTACTGGCACCGGTACCGGAGGTGACGGTTCGTCAGTGCACCTGGTCGCGCCGCGGCCCGGTGTCCTTGAGGCTCGTCGGAGTTCCCTCCGGGTCGAACGAGCGCTGGAAGGTGAAGGCGTGCGGTGCGGAGTCGTGGGCGTGCAGGTGCTCCAGCCTCGAAACCCCGTCCTGCCAGGTGGGTTTCACGCCGTCGGGCACCCACCAGAACACGTAGCCGGGGTGTTCCGTCCGCTCGAACCAGTCGTAGCGCCTGTTCAGCGCCGTGCGGTGCAGACCGGTGTAGAGGGCGTCGAAGACGGGTCGAATATCGGTCCAGAGGGAGAGGGTCGCGGCCAGGGCGATGGTCTCCGCCGTATGGCCCTTGGCGTACCAGCCCGGTACGACGAACTTCCCCCATTCGCCCCATTCCAGTTCGAAGAGTGTGCCCTGGCCGCCCTCTGCCGGTTCGGCGCGGGCGAGGTATCCGGGGTGCCGGCCGATCTTCCGGTAAATGGCCTCACTGCTGTCGTGGAACTCGCGCGTCAGAGGCGCGGGATCGGCGAGGGGTGACTTCAGGACGCCGAATGTGTAGAGAGCGAGATGGGGCATGGGCCTCTCCCTGGTTGGGTGCCTGGTGCGGAGTCGGTTCGGCGGCTGACGTGTGAGGTCAGGATTGGTGGAGCGTGACCGATCGTTCGCAATCGCCAAAGACCAGGTGAAGGTAGCTGCCTCTGTGAGGGATGTCGAAGTTGCTTTTTCCCCGACATAGTGGCCTCTTGCGCAGGTCCTGGTGGGCTCCGGGGCGGTGGTCGGCCTACTGCCGGAAGAATGCAATCGCACAGATGTGCTGCACGCCGCAGGTGGGACCCCGTGCTTCGAAGAAGCATTCGGAGTCATGCGTTCAAGAAACGCATGACGGTCGCTAGAGACCCGGCGGAACAAGGTTGACGCCATTCCATTGGATGTCGAAGATTAAACCGCCCAATCGGATGACATCGCTATGGAAGGTCCCATGAGCCTGCCCGGACATTGGTGGAGTAAAAGTCAGAGTTATGTCTCCGAGATACTTTCGCTGTTCGCAGCAGCACCGGACCAGGATGTCGCCCATTGGCGCGGTAAGGCCTTCTCCGGCAGTGATCTGATTCAGTCCGTGACTGACATCTTCCTGGCGCTGCGCAACAGCGGGGTGGGCAAGGGGGATATGGTCGCGATTCTGGTCGCACCCAACAGCCCCGAGATGCTCACCGCGCGGTACGCGACGCATCTGCTCGGCGGCGCCGTGTCCTATCTGCGGACGACCAACCCCGGTACCACCGCGACGGTTCTTCCGCTGGATCACCAGATCCAGATCCTGCGCGAGACCGACGCCGTGACCATCTACGCCGACGCCGAAGGCTCGGAGCGCGCGACGGAGCTCGCTGACGGCAGCGGGGTCCCGGTCACGCGCATCGCGCGCGAAGAGGCGGGGCGGGCCGATGCCGCCGATGTCCCGGACGTGGCGCCGTGGGAGCCGGACGCGCCGGCCTTCATCGGCTACACCAGCGGCAGCACCGGACGGCCCAAGGGCATCCGGTTGTCGGGCGGTGCGTGGGAAGCCACCCGGAGCGGCTGGATGGAGCTCGCCCGTGAGGCCGACTGCGCGACGATACTTCTGGCGACCCCGCTGAGCCACAGCGTCGCGCCGTTGGCGGACGCGGTCCTCGCGCTGGGCGGAGCGCTGTACCTCCACGAGAGTTTCGACCCTGAGAAGCTCGTGGAGACCGTCTCCGGGACGAAGGAGGTCTCGTGGACGTTCATGGCGTCGAACCACGTGTTCCAGCTCATCGACCACCTGGTCGAACGGGGAATCCGCGACCCTGAAGCGGTGGCGGCCGCGGGCCTGGGCTCACTGAAGCGGATTGTCTACGGCGGCAGTCCCGCGGCACCCGCGAGACTCGGCCAGGGCTTCCGGATCTTCGGTCCTGTCCTGTGGCAGGGGTATGCCGCGACCGAATGCGGTCGAATTACGACCCTGGCGCCTTCGGAGCACGGTGACCCGGATCTTGCCGCCACCGTCGGCCGGCCCTTCTCCCGTGTGCAGATCGCCGTCTGCGACCAGGCTACGGGTGCGCAGCTGGCGACCGGCGAGACCGGCGAGGTTCACGTCCGTTCTCCTCAGATGATGGACGGCTATCACGGGGACCCGGAATTGACGGCACGAGTTCTTCGTGACGGCTGGTACTCCACCGGAGACATCGGCTTTATCGACGAGCGAGGCTATCTGACGCTCATGGGCCGGGCTGCCCATGTCATCAAGGTGGGCGGCGTCAAGGTACATCCCATCGTTCTTGAGGCGGAAATCCTTTCCCACCCGGGCGTCCGGCACGCCGCCGTCTACAGCGTCCGGGACGCGGACGGAAGCGAGCACATCCACGCTGCGATCGAATGCGATCCGGCTGAGGTGGTCGAAGTGGAGGACATTCGCTCGGGAATAACCGAGGCGCTCTCTCCGATTCATGTGCCCGAGAAGATACACGTCTTGAGCGTGCTGCCGATGAACAGCAACGGCAAGCCCGACAAGGAGCTCCTGAAGTCGCAGTTTTCTTAGGGGCTGTCCCGCAATCCCTGGCGACCTCGTGTGCAGGTCAGTCCAGCCGTTACGTCGAGAAGGCGAGTAAATGAACGTTCACCTGGCGTCCTACCTGAATGGCAAAACCGCAGGAGATCTCGCTGAAAGCAAGCGCGAGTTCCTGGAGATCGGCCGTCGTTCCGGTCACTACCCCATGGCCTCCGCCCGGCGTGACGGGGTGGACTCGGAAGTAAATGTCTGGTGCAGCAACGACTATCTGGGCATGGGCCAGAACCGGCAGGTCATCGACGCGATGCAGGCCGCGATAGAGACCCATGGCGCAGGCTCCGGAGGGTCCCGGAACATCGGTGGGACCAACCACCACCACGTCCGCCTGGAGAACGAACTGGCGGATCTGCACGGCAAGGAGACCGCGCTCCTCTTCACCTCCGGCTACACCGCCAACGAAGGCGCCCTCACCGTGCTGGCGGGGATGCCGAAGGACACCGTCGTGTTCTCCGACGCGAAGAACCACGCCTCGATCATCGACGGACTCCGGCACAGCGGCGCGCAGAAGCACGTCTTCAGGCACAACGACGTCGCCCACCTCGAAGAGCTGATCGCGGCGGCTCCCGCCGACGCCCCGAAGTTCATCGTGGTGGAATCGGTCTACTCCATGTCGGGCAACGTCGCGCCGCTCGCCGAGATCGCCGACATCGCCGACAAGTACGGTGCCACGACCTTCATCGACGAGGTCCACGCGGTCGGCATGTACGGCCCGCAGGGCGCCGGCATCGCCGCGCGGGAAGGCATCGCCGACCGCTTCACGGTCGTGATGGGCACCCTGGCCAAGGGGTTCGGAACGGTCGGCGGCTACATCGCGGGACCGGCGGCCCTCGTGGACGCGGTGCGGACCTACGCTCGTTCGTTCGTCTTCACCACCTCGCTGCCGCCGGCGGTCGCGGCCGCCGCGCTGGCGTCGGTCCAGTACCTGCGGTCCTCCGACGTCGAGCGGAAGCTCCTCTCGGAGAACGCGCGGCTTCTGCACAGCCTCCTGATCGACGCCGACATCCCGTTCGTCTCGACGGACTCCCACATCGTCGCGGCCTTCGTCGGTGACGACGAGCTGTGCAAGCGGGCGTCCCAGCTGCTGTTCGACCGGCACGGGATCTACGTCCAGTCCATCAACGCCCCGAGCGTGCCCGCGGGTGAGGAGATCCTGCGGATCGCCCCGTCCGCCGTGCACAACCAGAGCGACGTCGAGAACTTCGCCCAGGCCCTCCGGGGAATCTGGCAGGAGCTGAACATCCCGACCGCGACTGCCCGGGACTGGTTCGAGTCCGAGCTCTGCGGCGCCGGCATCCGCACCGAGGCGAAAGCCGGAGCGCTGGTGTAATGACCATGTCAGTCGTCGGCGTACTGGCCGGCACGGCGGAACGGCGTCCCGAACACCCGGCCGTTGTCCACGAGTCCGAGCACTTCACGTACGGGTGGCTGTGGGACCAGGCCCGCCGCTACGCCGCGGTGCTGCGTGACAACGGCGTACGGCCGGGGGACCGGGTCGCCATGCTGCTGGTCGACACCCCGCAGTTCCCCGTCGTGTACTTCGGCGTGCTGGCGGCCGGTGCCGTCGTGATCCCGCTGAACGTCATGGCGACGGCGGCGGAGATCGATCACGTACTGGCCGACGCCGACGCCCGATACCTGGTGTGCGCCGCCTCCTTGCTCGACCGGGCGAGCGAGGCGGCGGAGCGGCGCGGCACGTTGCTCCTCACCGTCGGTCCGGGCCCCGAGGGCACGGTCGACCTGGAGCACGCGGCACAGGGCACGGCGCCGGTCGACGAAGCCGTCGTGCCGGGGCCCGACGATGTCGCGGTCGTGTTCTACACATCCGGTACGACGGGTGAGCCGAAAGGCGTGATGCTCACCCACCGGAACATTCTGTACAACGTCGAGCGGATGGTCACCACCCCCTATGCGTTCCGGGGTGACGACGTCCTGCTCAGCTGCCTGCCGCTGGCGCACGGATTCGGCCAGATCTGCGGAATGCTGACCGGCTTCCGGGCCGGTATTTCCCTCGTCATGATGCCGAAGTTCTCCGGCCCGGAGGCCCTCGCACTGATGACGGAACACGGGTGCACGGTGTTCATGGGCGTGCCGACCATGTACTCCAAGCTGCTCGACGCGGTGGATCGGGGAGAACAGGTCCCTCACCTCGACCGCGTGTACAGCGGAGGCTCGGCGCTTCCCGTCAAGACCCTTGAGGCTGTCCGGAACACGTTCGGATGCCCTGTGTACGAGGGCTACGGAATGACCGAGACCTCATGCAGCGTCGCCTACCACTACCCCGGCCTGACGTTTCGCCCCGGAACGGTCGGTGTTCCCATCACCGGCATCACCGTCGGAACGGCCGGGCCGGACGCCGACGGGATCGACCTCCTGCCCGTCGGCGAAGTGGGCGAGATCGTGGTGCGGGGCCAGAACGTCATGGCCGGATACCTCGGCCGCCCGGACCTCACCGCCGAGGTGCTGGTCGACGGCTGGTTCCGTACCGGCGATCTCGGCAGGCTGGACGGCGACGGCTACCTCTCGGTCGTGGGCCGCAAGAAGGACCTCATCCTGCGCGGCGGTTACAACGTCTATCCGCGCGAGATAGAGGAGATCCTCGTCGGGCATCCGGCCGTGGCACAGGTCGCGGTCATCGGTGTCCCGCACCCCGTGCTCGGTGAGGAGGTCTGGGCGATCGTCGTGCCCGCCCGCCCTGCGGACGGCACACCCGGATCGGACGAGGAGATCATCGAATGGGGCAGACAGCGTCTCGCCGCATATAAGTACCCACGGCGAGTCGAATTCGTCGACGCTCTCCCGCTGGGAACCAGTGGAAAGGTTCTCAAGCGAACGCTCGTGGAGAAATACGAGAAACATTCTCCGCAGGCAGCGGCATGAATTGGCGTAGCACCCGCGGCACGGCTGCGGGTGCTACCCCTCCGTTCAAGCATCGAACGTAACAATAGGGGGCAGCTCCACCATGGCTGAATTCCAATCGGACACGTCAATACCGGCAGAGGCGATCGCCGTCGTCGGTATGTCCTGCCGACTGCCGCATGCGGAGAACCCCGCTCAGCTGTGGCAACTGCTGAGCGACGGCCGCAGCGCCATCGGCGAGCCTCCCGCAGGCCGCCCGGAACTGCCCCCGCGACCGGGCGGCTACCTTGAGGACGTCAGCGGATTCGACGCCGCCTTCTTCGGTATCGGTCCGCGCGAGGCGTCGTCGATGGATCCGCAGCAGCGGCTGATGCTTGAACTCGCCTGGGAGGCCCTGGAGGACGCCAGGATCCGCCCGTCCGATCTCGCCGAGAGCCGGACCGGCGTCTTCGTCGGTGTCATCGCCGACGACTACGCCGCCCTCACGCACCAGTACGGGATCGAAGGCATCACCCGGCACACCCTGACCGGACTCAACCGGGGCGTCATCGCCAACCGGATCTCCTACACCCTTGGTCTGCACGGACCGAGCGCGGCCGTGGACACCGGCCAGTCCTCCTCGCTGGTCGCCGTGCACCAGGCTGCCGAGAGCCTGCGCCGCGGCGAGTCCGCCATGGCCATCGCCGGCGGTGTCAACCTGAACCTGGTGCCGGACAGCACGGTCGGCGCGGAGCGGTTCGGCGCGCTGTCACCGGACGGCCGCAGCTTCACCTTCGACGCGAGGGCGAACGGATACGTACGCGGTGAGGGCGGCGCCTTCGTGGTGCTCAAGCCCCTGCACGCCGCCGTGGCGGACGGCGACCCGGTCTACTGCGTGCTGCACGGCAGCGCGATGAACAACGACGGGACGACCGAGGGTCTCACCGTCCCGAGTCCGGCCGGCCAGCAGGACGTCCTGCGGCAGGCGTACGAGCGTGCCGAGGTCCCCGTCGAGCAGGTGCAGTACGTCGAGCTCCACGGCACGGGCACCAAGCTGGGCGACCCGATCGAGGCCTCGGCACTGGGCGCGGTCCTCGGCGACGGCCGGGTGGACGGAGCCGACCTGCGGGTCGGATCGGTGAAGACCAACGTCGGACACCTTGAGGGTGCCGCCGGCATCGTCGGCCTGCTGAAGGCGGCGCTCTGCATCCGGCACCGCGAGCTCGTGCCGAGCCTGAACTACGAAACCCCCAACCCGGACATTCCGCTCGACCGGCTGAAGCTCACCGTCCAGCGCGGCCGCGAGCCGTGGCCGCGGCCGGACGAGCCGCTCTACGCGGGTGTCAGCTCCTTCGGCATGGGCGGTACGAACTGCCACGTCGTGCTCTCCGACTGGCGCACAGAGCCGGCGGCGCGGGAGGAACCGCCCGCCGCGGAGACCGCCGTAGAGACCGGCGCGGAGACCGGCGCGGAGACCGGCGCGGAGACCGGCGCGGAGACCGGCGCGGAGACCAGCGCGGGCGTGGTGCCGTGGGTGGTCTCCGGCAGGTCGGCCGAGGCCGTGGCGGGACAGGCGGAGCGCCTGGTGTCGTTCCTGGAGGAGCGTCCGGAGGCGGACGTCGCGGCGGTGGGCCGCTCGCTCGCCGTGACGCGGTCCCGTTTCGATCACCGCGCGGTGATCGTGGGGGAGACCCGGGAGGAACTGCTGACCGGAGCACGGGCGCTGGCCGAGGGCCTGCCCGCGGCCGGTGTCCTCACGGGGCGCGCGGCGCCGGACGGCGCACTGGCGTTCCTGTTCTCCGGACAGGGCAGCCAGCGTGTCGGGATGGGCCGTGAGTTGTATGCGGCGGAGCCGGTGTTCGCGGCGGCGTTCGACGAGGTCGTGGCGGCGCTGGATGTCTACCTGGACCGGTCGCTGGCGGGGGTGGTCGAGGGTGAGGCGGAGCTGCTTGGGCGGACGGTGTTCACTCAGCCGGCGCTCTTCGCGGTCGAGGTGGCGTTGTTCCGGCTGTTGTCGCATTACGGGGTGACTCCGGATTATCTGGTGGGTCATTCGGTGGGTGAGCTGGCGGCGGCGCATGTGGCGGGTGTGCTGTCACTTGGGGACGCGGCGCGTCTGGTGTGTGCGCGGGCCCGGCTTATGGACGGGGTTGCCGAGGGCGGGGCGATGGTCGCCCTGAACGCGGGGGAAGAGCGTGTTGCCGGGTGGCTTGAGGGCCGTTCGGGTGTGGAGGTGTCCGGGGTCAACAGCCCTTCCTCCACTGTGATTTCGGGTGATGAGGCGGCTGTTCTCCAGGTTCTGGAGCTGGCGCGCGGTGAGGGTGTGAAGGCGACCCGGCTGAAGGTGAGCCATGCCTTCCACTCCGCGCACCTGGACGGAATGCTGGAGGAGCTCACCGAGGTCGCCCGCACCCTGACCCACGCGGCACCCCGCATTCCGGTCGTCTCGAACGTCACCGGTGAGCTGGTCGAGGAGTTCACCCCCGAGTACTGGGCTGTCCAGGCCCGCTCTGCGGTGCGATTCTCCGACGGCATCGCCACACTGGCGGGTCTCGGTGTGACGACGTTCCTGGAGCTGGGCCCCGACGGGACCCTCGCCGGACTGACGGGCGAATGCCTGCCGGATGCCGAGGCCATCGTCGCGGTACCGGCGCTGCGCAAGGACCGTGCCGAGAAGCGTTCCCTCCTTGCCGCCCTGGGCACGGCGCACGCACACGGCGTGGATGTCGACTGGCAGCAGCTCCTGCGGGGTTCCGGCCTGGTCGAGCTGCCGACGTACGCATTCCAGCGCCGACGCTTCTGGCTGGACGGTTCCGCGAAGGACCCGGTCCGGCTCCCCGCCGGCGCGCCGGGGCAGAGCGGTCCGGAGCAGGTCGCGCCGCGAGGTGACGTGCTGGAACTGGTGCGTGCGCACGCGGCAGCCGTGCTCGGCCACGGATCGGCGCGCGACGTGGCCACCGGCACGACCTTCAAGGAACTGGGCTTCGACTCCCTCTCGGCCGTTGAGCTGCGGAACGCGCTCAACGCGGCCACCGGGCTCTCGCTGCCCTCCAGCCTCCTCTTCGACTACCCGACCCCCGCCGCACTCGCCGGACACCTCGACGGTCAGCTCCACGGCGCGGACCGGAGCCAGGACCAGGACGACGCCGCCTACGCGGCCACCGACCCCGACGAGCCGATCGCGATCGTGGGCATGGCGTGCCGGCTGCCGGGATCGGTCGCCTCCCCGGACGACCTGTGGCGCCTGGTCAGCAGCGAAGCCGACGCAGTCGGCCCGTTCCCGGCCAACCGGGGCTGGGACTTCGATTCGCTCTTCACCGACGATCCGTCGGTACCCGGCAAGACCTACGCCACCCAGGGCGGATTCCTGTACGACGCGGACCGGTTCGACGCCGAGTTCTTCGGCATCAGCCCCCGCGAGGCAGCGGCGATGGAACCCCAGCAGCGACTGCTCCTTGAAACGGCCTGGGAAGCCTTCGAACAGGCGGGCATCAACCCCGCCGCGCTGCGCGGCAGCCGTACCGGCGTGTACGTCGGCGCGACGGCGCAGGAGTACGGACCGAGGCTGCACGAGTTGTCCGACGGACACGACGGCTACCTGCTGACGGGCAACACCGCCAGTGTGGCCTCGGGCCGGCTGGCCTACACCTTCGGTCTCGAAGGCCCGGCCGTGACCGTCGACACCGCGTGCTCGTCCTCGCTCGTCGCACTTCACCTCGCCGCGCAGTCGCTGCGCAGGGGCGAGTCCTCCGTGGCCCTCGCCGGCGGTGTGTCCGTCATGGCCACACCCGGCATGTTCGTGGAGTTCTCCCGGCAGCGCGGGCTGTCGCCGGACGGGCGCTGCAAGGCGTTCTCCGAGGCGGCGGACGGTACCGGGTGGGCCGAGGGCGTGGGGCTGCTGGTCCTGGAGCGGCTGTCGGACGCCCAGCGCAACGGGCACCAGGTGCTCGCCGTGATCCGTGGTTCCGCCGTGAACCAGGACGGCGCGAGCAACGGTCTGACGGCCCCGAACGGGCCCTCGCAGGAGCGGGTCATCCGCGCCGCGCTCGCCGACGCCCGGCTGGCGGCGTCCGAGGTGGACGCGGTCGAGGCGCACGGCACCGGCACCAAGCTCGGTGACCCGATCGAGGCCAACGCGCTGCTGGCCACCTACGGCCAGAACCGCGAGGAGCCGCTCCGCCTCGGCTCGCTCAAGTCGAACATCGGTCACACGCAGGCCGCGGCGGGCGTCGCGGGCGTGATCAAGATGGTCATGGCGATGCGTCACGGGGTTCTCCCCGCGACGCTGCACGTGGACGAGCCGACCTCGCACGTCGCCTGGTCGGCCGGCGCGGTCGAGCTGCTGACGCGGGCCCAGGAGTGGCCGGAGCTCGACCGTCCGCGCCGGGCGGGCGTCTCGTCCTTCGGCATCAGCGGGACCAACGCACACCTCATCGTCGAGCAGGTCGCGGAGACCGAAGCTCCGGTGGAGGAGCCGCCGGTGCCGGGTCCGGTGCCGTGGGTGGTGTCGGGCAGGTCCGGGGCCGCGCTGTCGGAGCAGGCGGACCGGCTGGTGTCGTTCCTGGAGGAGCGTCCGGAGGCGGACGTCGCGGCGGTTGGCCGCTCGCTGGCCGTATCGCGGGCTCGTTTCGACCACCGCGCCGTGCTCGTGGGCGAGACCCGCGAGGAACTCCTGGACGCTCTGCGAGCGCTGACACCGGGCGAGCCCGTCTCGACGGGTTCCGTCGCGTTCCTGTTCTCGGGCCAGGGCAGTCAGCGCCTGGGCATGGGGCGTGAGTTGTACGCGGCGGAGCCGGTGTTCGCGGCGGCGTTCGATGAGGTCGTGGCGGCGTTGGATCTCTACCTGGACCGGTCGCTGGCGGGGGTGGTCGAGGGTGAGGCGGAGCTGCTTGGCCGGACGGTGTTCACTCAGCCGGCGCTCTTCGCGGTCGAGGTGGCGTTGTTCCGGCTGTTGTCGCATTACGGGGTGACTCCGGATTATCTGGTGGGTCATTCGGTGGGCGAGCTGGCGGCGGCGCATGTGGCGGGTGTGCTGTCACTTGGGGACGCGGCGCGTCTGGTGTGCGCGCGGGCCCGGCTGATGGACGGGGTTGCCGAGGGCGGGGCGATGGTCGCCCTGAACGCGGGGGAAGAGCGTGTTGCCGGGTGGCTTGAGGGCCGTTCGGGTGTGGAGGTGTCCGGGGTCAACAGCCCTTCCTCCACCGTGATTTCGGGTGATGAGGCGGCTGTTCTCCAGGTTCTGGAGCTGGCGCGCGGTGAGGGTGTGAAGGCGACCCGGCTGAAGGTGAGCCATGCCTTCCACTCCGCGCACCTGGACGGAATGCTGGAGGAGCTCACCGAGGTCGCCCGCACCCTGACCCACGCGGCACCCCGCATCCCGGTCGTCTCGAACGTCACCGGTGAGCTGGTCGAGGCGTTCACCCCCGAGTACTGGGCCGTCCAGGCCCGCTCTGCGGTGCGATTCTCCGACGGCATCGCCACACTGGCGGGTCTCGGTGTGACGACGTTCCTGGAGCTGGGCCCCGACGGGACCCTCGCGGGACTGACGGGCGAATGCCTGGCCGACACGGACGGCGTCGTCGTGGCCGCGCTGCTGCGCAAGAACCGCCCCGAGAAGCGTTCCCTCCTCGAAGCCCTGGGCACGGTCCACGCACACGGCGTGGGCGTGGACTGGACGGGGTTCATCCCGGGCTCCGCCGTGGTGGAGCTCCCCACCTACGCCTTCCAGCGCGAGCGCTTCTGGCTGGACGCGCCGCGCTCCGGTGACGCGGCGGGCCTCGGCCTGACGGCGGTGAACCACCCGATGCTGGCCGCGGCGATCACCGACCCCGACGGCGACGCGGTGCAGTTCTCGGCCTCGGTGTCGCTGTCCTCGCATCCGTGGCTGGCCGACCACGCGATCGGCGGGACGGTCCTGGTTCCGGGGACGGTGTTCCTGGAGCTCGCGGGGGCCGCCGCCGAGCACCTGGGCCATGCCACCGTCGAGGAACTCACCCTTCAGGCACCCCTGATCCTCTCGGAGAAGCCGGGCGCCCAGCTGCGGCTGACCGTCGACCGGGCCGACGCGCGCGGCGACCGCCGGTTCACCGTGTACGCACGGACCGGCGAGGAGCAGTGGACCGGCCACGCGGCCGGACTGCTCACCCCCTCCGCCCCCTCGCCGGGCGTCTCCCTGGACCAGTGGCCCCCGGCCGAAGCCACCCCCATCCCCCTGGACGGCGTCTACGACCGCCTCGGCGACCTGGGCTACGGCTACGGGCCGGCCTTCCACGGCCTGCGCGCCGCCTGGCGTACGGGCGACGACATCTTCGCCGAGGTCGCCCTGCCCGACCAGCTCCACACCGAGGCCGCACGCTTCGGCGCCCACCCCGCCCTCCTCGACGCGGTCCTGCACCCGCTCGTTCTCGATGCCGCGGACTCGGCGCGGGACGACAGCACGATCCGGCTGCCGTTCTCGTTCTCGGGCTTCGCGCTGCACGCGGTCGGCGCCACCGTGCTGCGCGTCCGCTGGACCCGCACCGGCCAGGACACGGCCCGGCTCGCTCTGGCCGACGGCACCGGCGCCCCGGTAGCCACGATCGAGTCGGTCGCCCTGCGGCCGATCGCCCGCGACCAGCTCGCCGTCGCGGGCCCGGCCGTGGAGTCCCTGTACCGGATGGACTGGGAGGCCGTCCCGGCGGCGGAGCCGGTCGCCGGCCAGCGGTGGATCCGGCTCGGCGAGGAACCCCACGCCGACCTCGCCGCGCTCGGCGCCGCCATCGACGCCGGTTCCACCGCACCGGAGTTCGTGGTGATCGGTGAGGAGCAGCTCTCCGGCGGCACCCCCGGTGACGAGCTCGCCCGCACCCACGCCACGGCGGCGCGCGGGCTCGAAACGGTCCGGGACTGGCTGGCCGCCCCGCAGTTCGCGGAGAGCCGCCTCGTCCTCGTCGTACCGGACGGCGCACTGCACACGGCCCCGCTCGTGGGCCTGATCCGTACCGCGCAGTCCGAGCAGCCGGGCCGGCTGGTCCTCGTCCACATGGACGAGGACGGCGCCGAGCTGCTCCCGGCCGCGCTGGCGTCCGTCGAGTCCGAGGTGGCGGTGCGCGGCGGCGGGTTGTTCGTACCGCGTCTGGCGCGCGCCACGGGCGCCACGGCGCAGCCGACGAACGGCCTGGACCCGGAGGGCACGGTCCTGGTGACCGGCGCTCTGGGCACGCTGGGCCGTCTGGTGACGCGCCGTCTGGTGACGCACCACGGTGCGCGGCACCTGCTGCTGGTGTCGCGTCGGGGCGCCGAGACCCCGGGCGCCGCCGAGTTCGTGGCGGAGCTGGCGGAGTCGGGCGCGCGCGCCCGGGTGGCGGCGTGCGACGTGTCGGACGCCGACGCGCTGGCGGGCCTGCTGTCCGAGGCCGCCGCCGAGCGTCCGCTGACCGCCGTGGTGCACACGGCCGGTGTCCTGGACGACGCGACGGTCGCCTCGCTGTCGGCCGATCGGCTGGAGCGGGTGATGCGCCCCAAGGTGGACGCGGCCTGGAACCTCCACCGCCTCACCGAGCCCCTCGACCTCACCGCGTTCGTCATGTTCTCGTCCATCGCGGGACTCATGGGCAACGCCGGACAGGCCAACTACGCTGCCGCGAACACCTTCCTCGACGCCCTCGCGCAGCACCGCCGCGCCCGGAACCTGCCCGCGACCTCCCTCGCGTGGAGCCTGTGGGACAGCGCCGATGGCATGGCCGGAACCCTCGCGGACGCCGACGTCGCGCGCTGGAAGCGCAGCGGCATCGTCCCGCTGACCCCGGAACTGGGCCTCGATCTGTTCGACGCGGCGCTCGCCTCCACGGAGCCGCTGCTCGTCCCCGCCGAATTCGACCTGGCCGCCCTGCGGGCCCTGGGCGAGGAGAACGCGCTGCCCGAGCTGTTCACCGGTCTGGTCCGCGTCCGCCGCCGGCAGGCGGCGTCCGCCGCCGCCACCGGCGCCGACTCGTCCTGGGGCCGGCGGATGAGCGAACTGCCCGCGCAGGAGCGGGCACAGGCCGTGCTCCGGACCGTACGGGAGACCGTCGGGCTGGTCCTCGGGTACGGGGCCGACGCCGACATCGACCCGGTCAAGGCGTTCAAGGAGACCGGCTTCGACTCCCTGACCGGTGTCGAACTCCGCAACCGGCTGGGCTCGGTGACCGGGCTGCGGCTGCCCACCACCCTCGTGTTCGACCACCCCTCGCCCCAGGCGGTGGCGGACTTCCTGCTCGACCGGCTCGACGCGACCAAGACCGCCGCCGTCCCCTCGGTGGCCGCCCACGCCCCCGGACTGGACGAGCCGATCGCCGTGGTCGGCATGGGCTGCCGCTACCCGGGCGGGGTCTCCTCCCCGGAGGACCTGTGGCGGCTGGTGGCGGAGGGCCGGGACGCGATCGGCGACTTCCCGTACGACCGCGGCTGGGACGTCGAGGGCCTCTTCGACCCGGACCCCGAGAAGATGGGGAAGTCGTACACCCGCAAGGGCGGATTCCTCTACGACGCCGCGGAGTTCGACGCCGAGTTCTTCGGCCTGAGCCCGCGCGAGGCGACCGCGACCGACCCGCAGCAGCGGGTGCTGCTGGAGGTCGTGTGGGAGGCGCTGGAGCGGGCGGGAATCGACCCCGCCGCGCTGCGCGGCTCCTCGACCGGTGTCTACGCCGGTGTGATGTACAACGACTACGCGTCGCGGCTGGGCAGCGCCCCGGACGGCTTCGAGGGCCACCTGCTGACGGGCTCGATCGCGAGCGTCCTGTCGGGCCGGGTGTCCTACACCCTCGGCCTCGAAGGGCCCGCGGTGACGCTGGACACGGCGTGCTCCTCATCGCTCGTGGCGGTCCACCTGGCCGCTCAGGCGCTGCGCCAGGGCGAGTGCTCGATGGCACTCGCCGGCGGTGTCACCGTGATGTCCACGCCGACGACCTTCGTCGAGTTCTCGCGTCAGCGCGGCCTGTCCCCGGACGGGACCTGCAAGTCGTTCGCCGCCTCGGCGGACGGCACGGGCTGGGGCGAGGGCGCCGGCATGCTGGTGCTGGAGCGTCTCTCGGACGCCCAGCGCCTCGGGCACCGCGTCCTCGGCGTGATCCGCGGTTCCGCGGTCAACCAGGACGGTGCGAGCAACGGCCTCACCGCCCCCAACGGCCCCTCCCAGGAACGCGTCATCCGTCAGGCCCTCGCCAACGCCCGCCTCGCCCCGCACGAGGTCGACGCGGTCGAGGCGCACGGCACCGGCACCCGGCTCGGTGACCCGATCGAAGCCAACGCGCTGCTGGCCACCTACGGCCAGGACCGCGACGAGCCGCTGCGGCTGGGATCGATCAAGTCGAACATCGGCCACACCCAGGCCGCCGCCGGAGTGGCGGGCATCATCAAGATGCTGATGGCGATGCGGCACGCGGAGCTCCCGGCGACGCTGCACGTGGACGAGCCGACACCGCACGTCGACTGGTCGGCCGGTGCGGTCGAGCTGGTCACCGAACACGGGGCCTGGCCGGAGGTGGCACGTCCGCGCCGCGCCGCCGTCTCCTCGTTCGGCATCAGCGGTACGAACGCGCACGTGGTCCTGGAACAGGGACCGGCGCCGGCCGCGACCGGTGAACCCGTAGTGGCGGGGCTTCCGCTGGTGGTCTCGGCACAGAGCGCGCCGGCCCTGGCGGCACGGGCCGGCCAGCTGCGTGAACTGCTGGCCTCTCCGAGCACAGACCCGGCTCGGGTCGCCTCGGCTCTCGCCACCCGCGTCCCGCACCTCCCCTTCCGCGCGACGGTCTCGGGCGCGGACCGGGACGCACTGCTGGCGGGCTTCGAGGCCCTGGCCGCCGGCTCGACCGCGCCGAACCTGGTCCAGGGCACGGCCACGGGCGCGGGCAAGACGGTGTTCGTGTTCCCGGGACAGGGATCCCAGTGGCAGGGCATGGCCCTGGAACTCTTCGACTCCTCCCCGGTGTTCGCAGCCCGGCTCCTGGAGTGCGAGCGGGCGCTGGCCCCCTTCACCGACTGGTCGCTGCTGGACGTCCTGCGCGGTGCGGAGGACGCGCCCGGATTCGACCGGGTCGACGTGGTGCAGCCCGCCCTGTGGGCCGTGATGGTGTCCCTGGCCGCGCTGTGGCGTTCGGTGGGCATCGAGCCGGACGCGGTGATGGGCCACTCGCAGGGCGAGATCGCGGCGGCCGCGGTGTCCGGCGCGCTGTCGCTGGACGACGCGGCGAAGGTCGTGGCGCTGCGCAGCCGGGCGATCGTGAAGCTGGCGGGTACCGGCGGAATGGTCTCGGTGGCGCTGCCCGCCGACGAGGTCCGCGAACTCATCACCCGCTGGGACGGCGCCATCGACATCGCCGCCCACAACGGCCCGCGTTCCGTGGTGGTCGCCGGAGAGGTGACCGCCCTTGAGGAGCTGGTCGCCCACTGCAAGGGCAACAAGATGCGCGCCAAGCGCATCCCGGTCGACTACGCCTCCCACTCCGCGCACGTCGAGAGCCTGCGGGACGAGCTCCTCGACGCCCTGTCCTCACTCACCCCGCGCCCCGTCGAGGTGCCCTTCCTCTCCACCGTCACCGGTCAGCCGCTGGACGGCACGGAGCTCGACGGCGCCTACTGGTTCCGCAACCTCCGCAGGACCGTCCAGCTGGAAGGGGCTACCCGGACCCTGCTCGACCAGGGCCACCGCGTCTTCATCGAGGCCAGCGCCCACCCGGTACTGACCATCGCGCTCCAGGAGACGATCGACGACACGTCCCACGACAGCGCCGTCACCGTGCCCTCGCTCCACCGTGACGCAGGCGGACTCGACGACTTCCTCGCCTCCGCGGCACAGGCCCACGTCTCGGGCGCTCCGCTCGACTGGGCTGCCGTGCTCGGCGGCCCCGGCGCGTTCGTCGACCTGCCGACCTACCCCTTCCAGCGCCGACGCCACTGGCTGGAGGGCCCGGCCACGGCCGGGGACGCGAGCGGGCTCGGCATGGCCGCGGAACGGCACCCGCTCATCGGCGCCGCGCTCTGGCTGGCCGACGCGGACAAGCTGGTCCTGAGCAGCAGGGTCGCCCTGAACACGCACCCCTGGCTGGCCGACCACGCCGTCGCCGGGACCGTGCTGCTCCCCGGCACCGCGTTCGTGGACCTCGCCATCCGGGCGGGTGACCACACGGGCCTCGACCAGCTCGACGAACTGACCCTCCAGGCACCGCTGGTGCTGTCCGGCCGGGGCGCGGTACAGCTCCAGGCCGTTGTCGACGCCCCGGACGCGGAGGGCCGGCGCGCCCTGTCGGTGCACTCCCGCCCGGAGCCCGACTCCGACGACGACACCACCGTCCACCAGTGGACCCTGCACGCCACCGGCGTACTGGGCCACGCGGAAGGACCCGCCGACGTACCGGCCGACACCGCCTGGCCCCCGGCCGGCGCAGAGCCGGTCGACCTGACGGCGGCGTACGACACGCTTGCCGAGCGGGGCTTCCAGTACGGGCCCGCCTTCCGGGGCCTGCGGGCGCTGTGGCGCACCGGCCAGGAGATGTTCGCGGAGGTCGCGCTCCCGGAGGGCGTCCTGCCGGGGGACTTCGGGATCCACCCGGCCCTCCTCGACGCCGCCCTGCACCCGCTGGCGCTAGCCGAGAACGGCCGCCTGGTGCTGCCGTTCGCCTGGACCGGCGTCCGGCTGCACGCGGTGAACGCAGGCGTGCTGCGCGTACGGATCACCCCGGAGGGTTCGGGTGCCGCCCTGTCCCTCACCGACGCGGGCGGAGCGCCGATCGCCTCGGTGAAGACGCTCAGCCTGCGCGCCGTGGACCCGGCGCGGCTGACCGGCTCCGGCACATCCCGCCGGCCGGTGCTCCAGGTGGAGTGGACGGCCGCCCCCAAGGCAGCCCCGGCCGCCGGGTGGGCCGTCCTCGACGACCGGGGCCACGGTCTGCCCGCCCCCGCGGGCAGCTACACGGACCTCGCCGGCATCGCCGGGAACCCGCCGCTGGTCGCGGTCCCGCTCTCCGGTGAGGACGGCCCCGGCGCCGTGGCACACCGGGCCCTGCGGCTCGCCCAGGAATGGCTCGCCGAGGAACGGTTCGCCGACTCGCGGCTGGTCTTCCTGACCCGCGACGCGACCACCGCCCGCACGGAGACCGGACTCGCGTCGGCTCCCGCCTGGGGTCTGGTGCGTACCGCCATGACCGAGCACCCCGACCGGTTCGGCCTGCTGGACCTGACGGACTGGGACCTCGCGGAGGCCGATCTCGGCCGCGCACTGGGCGTACCGGAAGCGCAGGTGAGCCTGCGGGACGGGGCGCTGCTCGTACCGAGGCTGGTCACATCGCCGGAGGCGGACGACGACACCGTGCCCGCCCTGAACCCCGAGGGCACCGTCCTCATCACGGGCGCCACCGGCACCCTGGGCCAGCTCTTCGCCCGCCACCTCGTCGCCGAACACGGCGTACGGCACCTGCTGCTGGCGAGCCGCCGGGGCGGGGACGCGGCGGGCATGATCGAGCTGGAGGCCGAACTCACGGCCCACGGAGCCCATGTGTCCGTGGTCGCCTGCGACACGGCCGACCGCACGTCGGTCGCCGCGATGCTGGACGCGATCCCCTCACCGCACCCGCTCACCGCGGTCCTGCACACCGCCGGCGTCCTCGACGACGGCACCCTGCACGCCCTCACGGCCGAGCAGCTCGACACCGTCCTGCGCCCCAAGGTCGATGCCGCACGCCACCTGCACGAGCTGACGGCGGACCTGGAGCTGGACGCGTTCGTCCTGTTCTCCTCGCTGGCCGGAACGGTCGGCACCGCGGGCCAGGCCAACTACGCCGCGGCCAACACCTACCTGGACGCCCTCGCCCAGCACCGCCAGGCCCTGGGCCTGCCCGGTACGTCCCTGGCCTGGGGCCTGTGGGCCGAGGGCAGCGGGATGACCGGTCACCTGACCGACGCCGACCTCGCCCGCATGTCCCGCGGCGGCATCGCCCCCATCGGCAGCGAGCAGGGCCTCGCACTGTTCGACGCGGCCCTCGCCACCCGCCGGCCGGTGCTCGTCCCGGCGCTCCTCGACTACACCGGACTGCGGGCCCAGAACGAGGACGGCACACTGCCCGCGCTCTTCCACGGCCTGGTCCGTCCGAGGCGGCGTACCGCCGCGGACGCGCAGCCGAGCGCCAACCCCTTCGGCGAGCGCCTGGCGCTCCTGGCCCCCCAGGACCGGGAGCGCGCGCTCCTCGAACTGGTCCGAGGCGTGGTGGCCTCCGTACTGGGCCACACCGACGCCGACCAGGTCGCGACCGACCGGGCCTTCAACGAGCTCGGCTTCGACTCGCTCAAGGCGGTGGAACTCCGCAACCGGCTGAACGCGGCCGTGGGCGTGAAGCTGCCCGCGACACTGGTGTTCGACCACCCGAGCACCAGCGAGCTGGCCGCCTTCCTGCACACCGAACTGCTGGGCTCGGCCACCGCGCCGGCCGAGGCCGAACCGGTCGTCGGAGCCTCCGACGAGCCGATCGCGATCGTCGCGATGGCCTGCCGCTACCCGGGCGAGGCCGGCTCCCCGGAGGAGCTCTGGCAGCTGCTGTCCGACGAACGGGACGCCATCGGCCCGTTCCCGGCCGACCGGGGCTGGGATCTGGAGAAGCTCTACCACACGGATCCCGACCACGCGGGCACCTCGTACACCCGGCACGGCGGATTCCTCTACGAGGCACCGCAGTTCGACCCCGAGCTCTTCGGGGTCAGCGCACGGGAGGCCACCGCCATCGACCCCCAGCAGCGACTCCTGCTGGAGATCTGCTGGGAGGCCTTCGAGCGCGCGGGCATCGACCCCACCTCCCTCAAGGGCACCCAGACCGGTGTGTTCGCCGGTGTCATGGCCAACGACTACGCGGCACGGCTGAAGGACGCCCCCGAGGGGATGGAGGGCTACCTGTCGGTCGGCAGCACGGTCAGCGTCGCCTCCGGCCGCATCGCCTACACCTTCGGACTGCAGGGCCCGGCGATCACCGTCGACACCGCCTGCTCCTCCTCGCTCGTCTCCATCCACCTCGCCGCCCAGGCACTGCGCAACGGCGAATGCGGGCTGGCCCTGGCCGGCGGTGTGACCGTGCTGGCCGCGCCCACCCTGTTCGTCGAGTTCAGCCGGCAGCGCGGGCTGGCCCCGGACGGCCGGTGCAAGTCCTTCTCCGCGCAGGCGGACGGGGCGGCCTGGGCCGAAGGCGCCGGAGTCCTCCTGCTGGAGCGGCTCTCCGACGCCCGGCGCAACGGCCGCCGGATCCTCGGCGTGATCCGGGGCACCGCCGTCAACCAGGACGGTGCGAGCAACGGCCTCACCGCCCCCAACGGCCCCTCCCAGGAACGGGTGATCCGCCAGGCGCTGACCAACGCGGGCCTGACCACCGCGGACGTCGACGCGTTGGAGGCCCACGGCACCGGCACCACGCTCGGCGACCCGATCGAGGCCAGGGCCGTACTCGCCACCTACGGGCAGGAACGCACCTCCCCCCTCCTGATGGGCTCCCTGAAGTCCAACATCGGACACTCCCAGGCCGCCGCCGGCGTGGCCGGCATCATCAAGATGGTCAAGGCGATGGAACACGGAGTGCTCCCCAGGAGCCTCCACATCGACGAGCCCAGCCCGCACGTGGACTGGTCCGCCGGTGAGGTGGAACTGCTCACAGAGGCGGTTCCGTGGCCCGAGACCGAGCGGCCGCGCCGGGCAGGTGTGTCCTCCTTCGGCATCAGCGGCACCAACGCCCACATCATCGTGGAGCAGCCGCCGGCCGAGGAGACGGTCCCGCCGGCCGAGCCGATGCCGGTCGTGCCGCTGCTGCTGTCCGGGCACAACGACGCCGCCCTGCTGGCCCAGGCCGACCAAGTGGGCACGGCGCTCGCCGACGCCGGAGCGCAGGAACTCGCGTCGACGGGCCGGACCCTGGCCGTCGGACGAGCCGGCCTCGCGCACCGCGCCGTGGTGGTGGCAGCCACCCCCGCCGAAGCGGTCGACGCACTCGCGGCACCGGCCGTGCAGGGAACACCCGTGGACGGCCGCACCGCCTTCCTCTTCACCGGCCAGGGCAGCCAGCGGCTCGGCATGGGCCGGGAGCTCTACACCGCCTACCCCGCCTACGCCCAGGCCCTGGACGCCGTCTGCGCGGAGCTCGACCCGCTGCTGGAAGAGCCACTTCTCGACATCCTCTTCGGCGAGGACCCGGCGCTACTGGACCGGACCTGCTACGCGCAGCCCGCCCTGTTCGCCACCGAGGTCGCGCTCTTCCGGCTCCTCGAAGACTGGGGCGTACGGCCGGACTTCCTCGCGGGCCACTCCGTCGGCGAGCTGGCCGCCGCGCACGTCGCCGGCGTCCTCTCGCTGCCGGACGCGGCGCGGCTCGTCGCGGCCCGGGGCCGGCTGATGCAGGCACTGCCCGGCGGCGGCGCGATGCTCGCCGTACAGGCAGAGGAGCGGGAGGTGCTTCCGCTGCTCGCCGGACGGGAGGACCTGCTGGCCGTCGCCGCCGTCAACGGCCCCACCTCCGTGGTGCTCTCGGGCGACGCAGAAGCCGTCGAGGCCGTCGGCGCCGAACTCGCCGCCCAGGGCCGCAGGATCAAGCGGCTGCGCGTCAGCCACGCCTTCCACTCCCCGCACATGGACGCGATGCTCGACGAGTTCCGGATGGTCGCCAAGGGGATCACCTTCGCCGCGCCCACCATCCCGATCATCTCCACCCTGACCGGACAGCAGGCCGGCGCCGGGGAACTGACTACGCCCGAGTACTGGGTCCGGCACGTCCGCCGGCCCGTGCGCTTCCTGGACGCGGCACGCACCCTGGAAGCCGAAGGCGTACGGACCTTCCTGGAACTCGGCCCCGACGGCGTGCTCAGCGCGATGGGACAGGACTTCCTCGACCCGGGATCGCTCCTGGTCCCGGTGGTGCGCGGCGGCCACCACGAGCCGCACACCGCCGTCACCGCCCTGGCCCACGCCCACGTACGGGGCGTGCCGGTCGACTGGCCCGCGCTGTTCGGCGAGAACGCCCGACCCGCCGCGGACCTGCCGACCTACCCCTTCCAGCGCCGGCGCTACTGGCTCACGGAAGGACCCGGCGGCGGCGACGTCACCTCGGCCGGACTCGACCCCACCCGGCACCCGCTGCTCGGGGCCGAGGTGCCGCTCGCGGACTCCGACGGCGCCCTGTTCACCGGCCGGATCTCGGCCCGCAGCCACCCCTGGTTCGCCGACCACACCGTCGCCGGCACCCTGCTGGTCCCCGGCACGGCCCTGGTGGAACTCACCGTCCACGCGGGCGCCGCACTCGGCTGCGAGCACCTGGAGGAACTCGCCCTCCAGGCACCCCTGGTCCTCCCCGAGGAGGGCGCGCTCCAGCTCCAGATCACCGTCGGCGGCCCTGACGACGACGGCCGCAGGCCCGTCGCCGTCCACTCGCGCGGCGAACAGGAGGACGACACCTGGATCCGGCACGCCACCGGAACCGTGGCGGCCGCCGAGCCGGTCGTTCCCGAACCCGACCTCGCGTCCTGGCCCCCGGCAGGCGCGGAACCCCAGCAGGTCGAGGACCTGTACGACCGCCTCGCCACCCAGGGCTACGGCTACGGCCCCGCCTTCCAGGGCCTCCAGGCGGCATGGCGGTCGGGCGACGACCTCTACGCCGAGGTACGGCCGTCCGCCGAACCGGACGGATTCGCCCTGCACCCGGCACTGTTCGACGCCGCGCTGCACGCACTGCTCCTGGCGGAGACGGCCGAACTCCGGCTGCCCTTCTCCTTCGGCGGCGTCCAGCTGACCGGGGCCCGGAGCGGCACCGGCACCCTGCGGGTGAAGCTCTCGGCCCGCCCGGACGGCACGGTCGCGGTCCACATCGCGGACGAGACGGGCGCGCCGGTCGCCACCGTCGCCTCGCTCGCCCTGCGGACCCTGCCGGCGGGGACCGCGCTGACCCGCCCCTCCGACCAGCACGTCTACACGGTCGAGCGGGCCGGTGTGGAGCTCTCCGCCGACGGCGGAACGAGCATCGTGGTCCTCGGCGAAACCGACCCCGGACTCGCCGCCCAGCACTACGCCGACCTCACCGCGCTGGCCGCCGCGACGGCCGACGGCGCGCCCGCACCCGACGTGGTCGTCCTCCCGGTACAGCCGGCCTCCGTACCGGAGACCGGCCGGGTCACCCAGGAAGTACTGGCGGCCCTGCGGCAGTGGCTCGCCTCCGACACGCCGGCCGGGGCCAGGCTCGCCGTGGTCAGCACCGGGGAACTGGCACACAGCGCGCTCTCCGGGCTGATGCGGACCGCCGAGTCGGAACACCCGGGGCGCTTCCAGCACGTGATCACGGACGGCCTGCCGGCCGGCCGCGAACTGCTGGCCGCGGCCCTCGCAGATGCCCGGCCACAGCTCGAACTGCACCAGGGACAGGCCTACGTGACGCGGCTCGCCAAGGCCCCGCACCCGGTGCGGACCCCGGACGGAGTCAACCCGATCGACCCGGAACACACGGTGCTGATCACCGGCGGCACCGGCGCGCTCGGAGCCCAGGTCGCCCGGCACCTGGTGACCGGCAGAGGCGCCCGCCGCCTGCTGCTCACCAGCCGGCGGGGCGGGGCGGGGGACCTCGTCGCCGAACTGACCGAGCTCGGTGCGGAGGTGCGGGTCGCCGCATGCGACGCGGCCGACCGCGACGCCCTGGCCGCCCTGCTCGCCTCGATCCCGGACGAGCACCCGCTCACCGCGGTCGTGCACGCGGCCGGAGTCGTCGAGGACACCACGCTGGAGGCCATGAGCCCGCAGAGCCTCTCCCGGGTTCTGCGGCCGAAGGTGGAAGCCGCCTGGAACCTGCACGAGCTGACCGCCGGACTGGAGCTGACGGACTTCGTCCTCTTCTCCTCCGTCGCCGGCCTGGTGGGCAACGCCGGACAGGCCAACTACGCCGCCGGCAACACCTTCCTGGACGCGCTCGCCGCTCACCGGCGCGCCGAGGGCCTGCCCGCCGTGTCCCTCGCCTGGGGCATGTGGCAGGACGGCATGGCGAACGACCTCGACCGTACGGACAAGGCCAGGCTCGCACGCAACGGCATCCTGCCGATGCCGACGGACCAGGCCCTCGCGGCGCTCGACACGGCCCTGTCCGGAGCACCACGAACCGGCGACGACGCGGTGACCGGGCCGGTACTCGCCCCGGTGGCACTGGACCTCGCGGTACTGCGAGGCCTCGGGGAAGCGCTGCCCGAGCTGTACCGGGGCCTGGCACGCACCGAACGCCGGGCCGCCCGGCCCGCCCCCGCCCCGGCAGCGATTCCGCTGGCACAGCGGCTCACCGGCCTGACCGGGGACGAGCAGCAACAGCTGCTGCTCGACTACGTCAGGGAACAGGTCGGCATCGTCCTCGCCCACCCGTCCCCCCGGACGATCGACGTCCAGTGCGGACTGCTGGACCTGGGCCTGGACTCCCTCACCGCGGTCGAACTGCGCAACAAGCTGAACACCGCCACCGCACTGCGGCTGCCCAGCACGCTCGTCTTCGACCACCCGACCATCTGGGCCATCGCCGCCTTCCTGCGAGGCGAACTGGTCGGCGAAACGCCGGACCCGGTCCAGGCCGCCCTGGACGCACTTGAGGCCGCTCTCTCGGCCGCCGGCCCCTCGGACGGCGACGGACCTGCGGGAACGTACGCCACGCGGCTGCGCGGCCTGTCCCGGACGTTGGACGGCCGGGCGGCCGACGGCGGCCGCGACGACGCCGACCTCGATCTGGCGAGCGACGACGACCTCTTCGCAGCACTCGACAACGAATTCGGCAGGTAGACATGAGCAACGAGCAGAAACTCCGCGACTACCTCAAGCGGGCGACCGTCGACCTGCGGGAGAGCCGTCAGCGTGTCCAGGAGCTGGAGGAGCGCGCACACGAGCCGATCGCGATCGTCGGCATGGCCTGCCGCCTGCCCGGTGGTGTCGCCTCCCCGGACGACCTGTGGGAGCTGCTGCGCGCCGAACGCGACGCGGTCGGCCCCTTCCCCGACGGCCGCGGCTGGGACCTGGAGAAGCTGTACCACCCGGACCCCGACCACCTCGGGACCTCGTACTGCCGCGAGGGCGGCTTCCTGTACGAGGCGGACCGGTTCGACGCCGAGTTCTTCGGCATCAGCCCCCGCGAGGCGGCGGCGATGGACCCCCAGCAGCGGCTGCTCCTGGAGACGGCGTGGGAAGCCGTCGAGCACGCGAACATCGACCCGACCTCACTGCGGGGCACCCGCACCGGGGTGTACGCGGGCGTCATGTACGACGACTACGGCTCCCGGACCCCGAAGGAGCCCGAGGACTTCGAGGGCTACCTGCTGACCGGCAGCGCCGGCAGCATCGCGTCGGGCCGGCTGTCCTACACCTTCGGCCTGGAGGGGCCGGCGGTGACGGTCGACACCGCGTGCTCGTCCTCGCTGGTCGCGCTGCACCTCGCGGCCCAGTCGCTGCGCCAGGGCGAATGCTCCATGGCGCTGGCCGGCGGTGTCACGGTGATGGCGACACCGGGCACGTTCGTGGAGTTCTCCCGGCAGCGCGGGCTGGCGCCGGACGGGCGCTGCAAGGCGTTCTCCTCCTCCGCGGACGGCACCGGCTGGGCCGAGGGCGTGGGCGTCCTGGTGCTGGAGCGGCTGTCGGACGCGCGGCGCGCCGGACACCGGGTGCTGGCGGTACTCCGCGGCTCCGCGGTGAACCAGGACGGTGCGAGCAGCCAGCTGACCGCGCCGAACGGGCCCGCGCAGGAGCGGGTCATCCGGGCCGCGCTCGCCGACGCGCGGCTGTCGGCGTCCGAGGTGGACGCGGTGGAGGCGCACGGTACGGGAACCCGGCTGGGTGACCCCATCGAGGCGCGGGCGCTGCTGTCCGCCTACGGCCGGGGCCGGGGGGACGACAACCCGTTGTGGCTCGGCTCGGTCAAGTCGAACATCGGTCACACCCAGGCCGCGGCGGGTGTCGCGGGCGTGATCAAGATGGTCATGGCGATGCGGGAGGGCGTCATGCCCTCCACCCTGCACGTGGACGAGCCGACCCCGGAGGCCGACTGGTCGGCGGGCACCGTGAGACTGCTGACGCAGGCTCAGTCGTGGCCCGAACTCGACCGCCCGCGCCGGACGGGCGTGTCGTCGTTCGGGATCAGCGGGACCAACGCCCACGTGATCCTCGAAGAGGCGCCGCACGACCTTGACGCCGTCGCACAGGAACCGGCGCAGGACCGGCCGTCCCGGCCGGCGCCCTGGCTGCTCTCCGCCAAGTCGGAGGCCGCGCTCCGGGCGCAGGCGGGCCGGCTGCTGGCCTGGCTCGCCGACCACCCGGAGGCCGAGGACGCCGACGTCGCCGCCGCACTGACCACCACGCGCGCCCAGCTGGGCCGGCGCGGCGCGGTGCTCGGCGCCGACCGGGCCGGTCTCCTCGCCGGCCTCACAGCCCTCGCCGCGGGCTCGGACTCCCCGCACATGGTGTCCGGCGCCGCCACCGCCGGCGATACGGCCTTCCTGTTCACCGGCCAGGGCGCGCAGCGCATCGGTATGGGCGAGGGGCTCGCTGCCGCGTTCCCCGTGTTCGCCGCCGCCCTCGACGAGGTGTGCGCGGAACTCGACGCCCTGCTGGGGGTATCGCTGCGCGAGGTCATGTCCGGCGGCACCGAGCACGCCGCCCCGCTGGACCGCACGGAATACACCCAGCCCGCGCTGTTCGCGTTCGAGGTGGCGCTGTACCGCCTCCTGGAGTCGTTCGGCGTGACCCCGGACGTGGTGGCCGGGCACTCGATCGGCGAGCTGGCCGCCGCCCATGTGGCCGGGGTGTGGTCGCTGCCGGACGCGTGCCGGCTCGTCGCCGCCCGAGGCCGGCTGATGGGGGCGCTGCCGGCCGGCGGCGCCATGCTGGCCGCCGCGGTGCCGGAGGCACGGGCACGGGAACTCCTCGCGGCCGGGACGGTGTCGCTGGCGGCCGTGAACGCACCCGAAGCGGTGGTGTTCTCGGGCGAGACGGCGGCGGTCCACACACTGGAGAACCGGCTGGCCGAAGAAGGAGTGAAGACCAAGCGGCTGACGGTCAGCCATGCCTTCCACTCGGCTCTGATGGAGCCGATGCTCGCCGAGTACGAGCAGATCGCCGGATCGGTCGAGTACCGGACGCCACGCATCGCTGTGTGCTCCACCGTGACCGGCGGCCCGGCCGGGCCCGAACTGCTGACGCCCCGGTACTGGGTGCGCCAGGTGCGCGAGGCCGTGCGGTTCGCGCCCGCGGTGCGCTCGCTCGCCGACGCGGGCGTGCGCCGGTTCGTCGAAGTGGGCCCGGACGCCGTCCTGACGGCGCTGACCCGTCAGGTACTCAGCGACGAGGAGGCCTCCCGCTCGCTGGTCACGGCGACGGCACGGCGCGGCGTCGACGAGGCCGGCCAGTTCCTCCGGCTGCTCGCCGCGGCACACTGCTCGGGGACCGTCATCGATTGGACCCCGCTGATACCGCAAGGACCGGCCCGCCAACTCGACCTGCCCGTCTACGCCTTCCAGCACCGCCGTTACTGGGTACAGCCCGACGACGACGCGCTCGGCGACCTGAGCCGCGCCGGCCTCCACGCGCTCGACCATCCGATGCTGCGCGTCGCGGCCCCGCTCGCCGGACGCGACGAATGGCTGTTCAGCGGCCGGCTCTCCACCACCGACCAGCCGTGGATCGCCGACCACACGGCCTTCGGAACGGTGCTGCTGCCCGGCACCGGATTCGTCGACCTCGCCCTGGCCGCGGGCCGCCGACTGGACCTGCCCGTCATGGACGAACTCGTCCTGGCGACACCACTGATCTTCGACGGCACCGCAGCCGTGGACGTGCAGCTCTCGGTGAGCGAGCCCGACCACACCGGCCGTCGGCGCCTGTCGGTCCACTCGCGTGCCGTCACCGACACCGAGCCGTCCCACCCGGGCGAACCGGAGTGGACGCTCCACGCCACCGGCGTCCTCGCCCCCGCCGACGGCGCGACACCGCAGTGGACCGGCTCCGACTGGCCGCCCGCCGACGGCACACCCGTCGACGGGGCCGGCCTGTACGACCGGCTGGCCGACCTGGGATTCGGCTACGGCCCGAGCTTCCAGGGCGTGCGCACGGCCTGGACCAGCGGTGACGAGGTCTTCACCGAAGTGGCCCTGGACGAGACGGCGGTGGGCCGGGCGGCGGGCTTCGCAGTGCATCCGGCGCTCCTGGACGCGGTCTTCCACGCCGCCATCGACGTACTCGCCGAGGACCTGCCCGAAGGAAGGCTGCCGCTTCCGTTCTCCTTCGGCGGCGTCCGCGTGTTCCGGCCCGGCGCCACCGCCGTCCGCGCCCGCGTCATCCGCTCGGGCCCCCAGAAGGTACGCATCGACGCCTGCGACGCCGACGGCGCCGCGGTGCTGTCGATCGACGCCGTACTCGCCCGCCCCGCCGACGCCGGCGCCCTCGCCGGTGCCCGCAGCCCGCTCTACGCCCTCGACTGGACGCCCGCGACGGCGCCCGCCGCGCCGGACCGGCAACTGGTCGCGCTGGGGCGGCCGGTCGCGGGCAGCGCCGAGACCTTCGAGGACGTCGCGGCGTTCGCGGCCGACGGCGCTCACACCGGCGCGGCCGTCGTCTGGTCGCCCCGGACGACACCGGCCGACGGCGACGACGTTCCCGCGGCCATCCGCGCCTCCGTGCACAGCGCCCTCGCGGTGCTGCGCGACTGGCTCACAGAACCGGCCTGCGCCGACTCGACACTGGTCGTGCTGACCCGCGACGGAGCAGGCCTGCCCGGCGAGACGCCCGACCCCGCGGCAGCAGCCGTCCGAGGCCTGGTACGCAGTGCGCAGTCGGAACACCCCGGCCGCATCGTGAACGTCGACCTCGACACCGACCCCGACGACATCGCGGACCTGCGTCAACGCGTCACCGCAGCGGCCGCCGCCGACGAACCACAGCTCGCGATCCGCGACGGCGTGACCCTGGCACCGAGGCTGGCCCGCGCGACCACCGGCGAACCGGCCACCGGACACTTCGGGGACGGCACGGTCCTGATCACCGGCGGCGCGGGCGGCCTGGGCGCCGTCACCGCACGGCACCTGATCACCCGGCACGGGGTGCGCAGCCTGCTGCTCGCCTCGCGCCGCGGCTCCGCCGCGCCGGGGGTCGAGGAGCTGGTCACCGAACTGACCGCGCTGGGCGCCGACGTACGCGTCGCCGCGTGCGACGTCGGCGAACGCGCCGAGGTCGCCACGCTGCTGGAATCCGTACCCGCGCACGCACCACTGACAGCCGTCGTGCACACCGCGGGCGTGTCCGACGACGGCACCATCGAAACCCTGACCGCCGAGCAGGTGGACCGGGTGCTCGCGCCGAAGACCGACGCCGCCTGGCATCTGCACGAGCTGACCCGCGACCTCGACCTGTCGGCGTTCGTGCTGTTCTCGTCCGCCGCGCCGCTGCTCGGCGGACAGGGCCAGGGCAACTACGCCGCCGCGAACGCGGCGATGGACGCGCTGGCCCAGGCGCGCCGCAGCGCCGGACTGCCCGCGCACTCGCTGGCCTGGGGGCTGTGGAAGCTCGGCATGGCCGAGGCGTTGAACGACGCGGGCGGCGAGAACATGGTGCGGCAGATCCGTACCCGGCTCGGCCTGTCCCCGATCGAGCCGGACACCGGCATGCACATGCTCGACAGCGCGCTGGCCTCCGATGAACCGATGCTCATGACCGCGCTGCTCGACACGCCCGCCCTCACCGCCCTGGGCCGGCTCGGCACCCTGCCCGCCGTCCTGCGCGGCCTGATCCACGTACCGTCGCGCGGCCGGACCGCCGACAGCCCGCTGCGCCAGCGGCTGCTCGACGCCCCCGCCGAGCAGTGGGAGACGCTGATCCGCGACGAGGTCCGCGCGATCGCCGCCGCGGTCCTCGGCCACGAGTCGGCCGACGCCATCGACCCCGGGACACCCTTCACCGAGCTGGGCTTCGACTCGCTCGGCGGAGTCGAGTTCCGCAACAAGGTGACCGCCGCCACCGGTGTCCAGCTCCCGTCGACGCTGGTGTTCGACTATCCGACCGCTTCCGCCGTCGCGGGATTCCTGCGCACCCGGGTCGACGGTTCGCAGCCTGCGCGACCGCGCCCCGCCGCGAGCCGTGCCAGGTCCGCCGCCGGAGCCGACGAACCGATCGCGATCGTCGGCATGAGCTGCCGGTACCCCGGCGGCGTCAAGAACCCCGACCAGCTCTGGGACCTGATCGACGGGCGCGTCGACGCGATCAGCCCGATCCCGGGAGACCGAGGCTGGGACGTGGACGACCTGTACGACACCGACCCCGGAAAACCGGGCAAGATCTATACCCGGGAAGGCGGATTCCTGCACGACGCGGGCGACTTCGACGCCGCCTTCTTCGGGATCGGCCCCCGCGAGGCCGCGGCGATGGACCCCCAGCAGCGGCTGCTGCTGGAAGCGTCCTGGGAAGCCCTCGAAGACGCCGGCATCGATCCGGCCTCACTGCGGGGCAGCGACACCGGGGTGTACGCGGGCGTCATGTACCAGGACTACGGCTACACGGCGCGCGAGGCCGCCGACGGCGCCGCGGAAGGCTACCTGGCGACCGGATCGGCCGGCAGCGTCGTCTCCGGCCGGGTGTCCTACGCCCTCGGTCTGGAAGGGCCCGCGGTGACGGTGGACACGGCGTGCTCCTCGTCGCTGGTGGCCCTCCACCTGGCGGTGCAGGCACTGCGCGCGGGGGAGTCGTCGATGGTCCTGGCCAGCGGGGTGACCGTCATGTCGACTCCGCTGCTGTTCCTGGAGTTCTCCCGGCAGCGGGCGCTGTCACCGGACGGGCGCTGCAAGGCGTTCGCGAGCGGTGCGGACGGGGTCTCGTGGGCCGAGGGCGTCGGCGTGCTCGCCCTGGAGCGGCTGTCCGACGCACAGCGCAACGGACGACCGGTCCTGGCCGTGATCCGGGGCAGCGCCATCAACCAGGACGGCGCGAGCAACGGCCTGACCGCCCCCAACGGCCCCTCCCAGGAGCGGGTGATCGCCCAGGCACTGGCCAACGCGGGCGTCGCCGCGACCGAGGTGGACGTGGTGGAGGCACACGGCACCGGCACCACGCTGGGCGACCCCATCGAGGCGCAGGCGCTGATCAACGCCTACGGACAGGAGCGCACCGAGCCACTGCGGATCGGATCGCTGAAGTCGAACATCGGGCACACCCAGGCGGCCGCCGGAGTCGGCGGCGTGATCAAGATGGTGCAGGCACTGCGGCACGAGGTGCTGCCGGCCACCCTGCACGTCGACGCACCGTCGCCGCACGTGGAGTGGGAGGCGGACGCGGTACGGATCCTGACCGACGCCGAACCGTGGCCGGCCGGGCAGCGCCCGCGCCGAGCCGGTGTGTCGTCGTTCGGGATCAGCGGAACCAACGCGCACGTGATCCTCGAAGAGGCACCCGTGGCCCCGCCGCGGCCGGTCGGCGCACCGGCCCCGGCGGCTGTGCCGCTGCTGCTGTCCGCGCGGACGCCCGCCGCACTGCGCGACCAGGCGCGCCGCCTGCACGACACCCTGAGCGAACGCCCCGAGCTCGACCTGACCGACGCCGCGACGACGCTGGCGCTGCACCGCGCCCAACTCGACGAGCGCGCCGCGGTCGTGGGCCAGGACCGGGAGTCGCTGCTGACGGCCCTGGCACGGCTGGCGGCCGGCGAGCCGGGACCTGGCACCGTGGACGGCGTCGGCCGCACAGGTACGACAGCGTTCCTGTTCACCGGCCAGGGCGCGCAGCGCACCGGGATGGGCGCCGGACTGTACCGGGAGTTCCCGGCTTTCGCGGCCGCGCTCGACGAGGTGTGCGCGGAATTCGACGCACACCTGGAGCAGGCGCTGCGGGACGTGATGTTCGGCGACAGCGGCGAGACCCTGCTCGATCGCACCGAGTACGCCCAGCCCGCGCTGTTCGCGTTCGAGGTGGCGCTGTACCGCCTCCTGGAGTCGTTCGGCGTGACACCGGACGTGGTGGCCGGGCACTCGATCGGCGAGCTGGCCGCCGCCCATGTGGCCGGGGTGTGGTCGCTGCCGGACGCGTGCCGGCTCGTCGCGGCCCGTGGCCGCCTGATGGGGGCGCTGCCGGCCGGCGGGAGCATGCTGGCCGCCGCGGTGCCGGAGGCACGGGCCGCGGAACTGCTGGCAGCGGTCAACACCGATCCGGCCGCAGAGGTCTCCCTGGCCGCGGTCAACGCCCCCGAGGCGGTGGTCTTCTCCGGGAACACCGACGCCGTATCGGCACTCCAGTCGTCGCTGGCCGCCGAGGGCGTCAGGACCAACATGCTGCGGGTGAGCCACGCGTTCCACTCCGCCCTGATGGATCCCATGCTGGCCGAGTTCGCGGAGACCGCCGCGGACCTCACGTACCACGAACCGTCCATCGCGCTGTGCTCCACGGTGTCCGGCGCCTTCGCCGACGCGTCCCTGGGCACGCCCGAGTACTGGGTACGGCAGGTGCGCGAGGCCGTGCGCTTCGCCCCGGCCGTACGCTCCCTCCTCCGGTCGGGCGTCGGCCTCTTCGTCGAGCTGGGCCCCGACGCGGTACTCACCACCATGACCCGCGCCACGCTCGCGACCGACCCCGCACAGCGCGCGACGGTGGTCGCGGGTGCCCGTCGCACGGTTGCCGAACCCGAGCAGCTGGTCACCGCGCTGGCGACGGCGCACTGCGCGGGCCGGCCGGTGCGCTGGGACGGCTACCTCGGAGCCCGGCCGCAGACACGGACCGCCCTGCCCACCTATCCCTTCCAGCACGAACGATTCTGGCTGCGGCCCGCGGAGACCGCCGCGCCGCTCGCCGGCACCGACACCGCGGGCCATCCGCTGCTGCACTCCCAGGTCCAGCTCGCCGGCACGGACCAGTGGCTGTTCACCGGCAGGCTCTCGCAGCGCACGCACCCATGGCTCACCGACCACACCGTCCTCGGCACGGTCGTGATGCCCGGCACCGGATTCGTGGAACTGGCCCTGGCCGCCGGTGCCCGGCTCGGCGTGCCGCGCCTGGCGGAACTGACGCTCGACGCGCCCCTGATCCTCCCCGACACCGGCGCGGACCTCCAGCTCGCCGTGGGCGAACCCGACACCGACGGACACCGGACCCTGACGGTCCACGCCCGCGTCGCCGACACCTGGGTGCCGCACGCCCGTGGCCTGCTCACCCCCGCCACACCGGCCGCGGCACCGGGCTGGCCCCAGGTGTGGCCGCCGGTCGCGGGCGAACGGGCCGACGGGGCAGAGGTGTACCGCGTGCTCGGTGACCTCGGCTTCGGCTACGGCCCGGCGTTCCGGCGGGTCCGCGCCGCCTGGTCGTACGGGGAAGAGGTCTTCGCAGACCTGGCGCTCGACACCGGCACCGCGGGGAGCGCCGACTTCGGACTGCACCCGGCGCTGCTGGACGCGGTGCTCCACGCGGCCGTCGGCCCCCTCACCGAGGGCGGGCCCGACGGCCGGGCACCCCTTCCCTTCGCCTTCGACGGCGTACAGCTGGCACGGTCCGGCGCGGACGCCCTGCGCGTCCGTATCGCCCGCACCGCGCCCGACACCTTCCGGGTGGACGCCGTCGACGAGACCGGCGCCCCGGTACTGAGCGTGGAGTCGGTCCGGGTCCGCCCGGTCGAGCGGTCGGTGCTGGCCCGGCTGCAGGGCGCGGCACCACTGTTCGACCTCGAATGGGTCACCGTGCCCGCCGCCCCGGAGGCGGACGCCCAGCGCATCGCCGTACTCGGCGATCCCGCGGCCGTCGAAGCCCCCGAGCCCCTCACCGGCTGCGCCGACCTCGCCGAACTCGCCGCGCTGCGCGACGTTCCCGGCACGGTGGTGTGGCAGGCACCCCGCGAAACCGCGGCCGGCGCGGCGGACGTACACGCCGGTGTGCTGACGACGCTCGCCCTCCTGCAGAGCTGGACCGGCGCCGAACACCCCGGCCGGCTCGTGATCGTGACACGGCTGGCCGCCGGACTGCCCGGCGAGGAACCCGATCTGGTCGGGGCAGCCGTGGCCGGTCTGGTGCGCAGCGCACAGTCGGAGTACCCGGGCCGGTTCCAGCTCATCGACCACGACGGCGACGCCCTGCCGATCACGTCGCTCGCCGACGCCGTGGCCCAGGACGAACCGCACCTGGCCGTTCGCGAGGGCCGGCTCCTGGCACCGCGCCTGATGCCGCTTCCCGCGGCCGGACCGGGCGTGCCCCCGGCATTCGACCGGGGCACGGTCCTCATCACCGGCGGCACCGGAGGCATCGGCGCGATCGTCGCCCGGCACCTGGTCGCGGAACACGGCGCACAGCACCTGCTGCTGGCGTCCCGGCGCGGTCCGGCCGCGGACGGCGCCGCCGAACTGACCGCCGAACTGGCCGCTCTCGGCGCCCACGTCGAGATCGTGGAGTGCGACGTCACCGAACGCGCTTCCGTCCAGGCCCTGCTGGCCGGAATCGGCACCGATGCCCCGCTCACCGCTGTCATCCACACGGCGGGCGTCCTGGACGACGGCACGCTCGACACCCTCACCACCGCACAGACGACGCGGGTACTGGCACCGAAGATCGATGCGGCACTGCACCTGCACGAGCTGACCCGCGACCTCGATCTGTCGGCGTTCGTGCTGTTCTCGTCCGCCGCGCCGCTGCTCGGCGGACAGGGCCAGGGCAACTACGCCGCCGCGAACAGCGCGCTGGACGCGCTGGCGCGTGTACGGCGCGGCGCGGGCCTGCCCGCGCACTCACTGGCCTGGGGGCTGTGGACCGTCGGCATGGCGGGGGCGCTCGGCGGGGAAGGCGGCGAGCAGTACACCCGCCGGATCCGGACCAGGCTGGGCCTGGTCCCGATCGACCCCGAGCCCGGCATGGCCCTGTTCGACAACGCACTCGCGACGGACCGCGCGACACCGATGACCGCCCTGCTGGACACGGCGGCGCTCACCGAACTGGCGCGCGGCGGCACCCTGCCCGCGACACTGCGCGGCATGATCCGGGTCCCGGACGCCGCCGCGCGTACCGACGTCGGCCTGGCGCGGCAATGGGCCGCACTGCCCGACGCGGAGCGCGACGGTGCGATCCTGCGGGAGGTGCGCAACGTCGCGGCGGCGGTCCTCGGCCACCGGTCCGGCGGGGCGATCGACCCGCACGCACTGTTCACCGAGCTCGGATTCGACTCCCTCGGTGCCGTCGAATTCCGTAACCGGCTCTCTCAAATCACTTCAATGGAGCTGCCGTTGACGCTGATCTTCGATCACCCGACCGCCGCCGACGTGGCGAAGCTCGTGCGATCGCGGATCGAGGAACCCGACACAGAGGTGGTCGAGCAGGAACCGGCCGGCGTGCGCGGCACGCTCACGGACCTGGTGACGGCGGCACACCGCAGAGGCGAACTGGCAGCGGTGATGCCCCTGCTGACCGCGAGCTCCGCCCTGATGACCACGTACACCGCGGGCGAGGCCGCCGCACGGCGCCCGGCCGCCGCGCAGCTCCTGGCGCGCGGCGCAGCGGGACCGGCACTGATCTGCGTCCCGTCGTTCATGGTCGGATCGGGCCCGCACCAGTTCACCCGCCTGGCCCGTGAACTGGGCGGCGAGCGACAGGTCAACGCGCTGTGGCTGCCCGGACTGCGCACCGGCGAGGACCTCCCCGCGACCTGGGAGGCGGCGATCGAGAGCCTCGCCGCGGCCGTCGCCCCGGAACTCGAACGGGGCCCGGTGGCACTCATCGGCCATTCGGCAGGTGGAGCGGTCGCCCATGCGGTCGCCCGGCGGATCGAAAGCGGCGGCGGAAAGCTCGCCGGCCTCGCGATGATCGACACCTACGCCCCGGACGAGCACGAAGCGACCCGCCGCATCCTCATCGACGCGCTGGGGCAGATCCTGTCCCGGGACAACGCGCTGACCCCCCTCGACGACCACGGTCTGGTCTCCATGGGCGGCTACGTGCGGATATACCCCGAGCGCGAGACCGAGCGGATCGCCGCTCCGACACTGAACCTGCGGGCCACCGTGAAGCTGACCAGCTTCGCCGGATCCGACCCCGTCCCCGACTGGCAACACCGTGGACCGGCCGAGTACATCGAGGCCGACCACTTCTCGATCATCGAGGACCGGGCGGCAGAGACCGCCGCCCACCTCCGGCAGTGGCTCGATTCACTCGACGGCTATTCCAACCAGCATTCCGATATACGGAGCAGCTGAATGCGTGACACGTAAATGCGGTAGGCCGTCCCGGACCCAACCGTAGGGGCATAGCCCCAACAAGTAAGTCAAGACTTACCTTTAGAGAGCTTCGTCCGTATGGTGTGGCTCGAATCAAAGGAGCTTCTTGTTGTTGAAAAGGAATGATTCTGCTGTGCGCGCGGTCGAATCGGAGCAGGATTATGTGTCCTCGTTGTACGAGCTGCTCACCGAGCGGCTTTCCGAGGCGCGAGCGGACAGAGCGAGTGTGCTGAAGGCCCCTGCCGACAGCGCCGGTGAGGCCTACGACAGGGAAATCGCCGCCGAACGTCTGGCCAAGGAAATCGGCCGGCTCGAAGGCGCGGAAAAAGGGCTGGTCTTCGGACGCATCGACTGGACGGACGGCACCGCCCTGCGCATCGGACGGATCGGACTCCACACGGAGGAGGACGACCTTCCGCTGCTCGTGGACTGGCGCGCGAACGCGGCGCGGCCCTTCTACGAGGCGACACCGGTCCACCCGATGGACCTGCGGCGCCGCAGGCACCTGCGCCTCGACGACCGCACCGTCGTCTCGGTGAGCGACGAACTGCTGGACGGGACCGACCCGACCCACGACGACGTCGTGGGGGACGGCCCGCTGACCGAGGCCCTGTCGGCCAGGCGCACGGGCAAGATGCACGCCGCCGTCGCGACGCTCCAGGCCGAGCAGGACGAGATCGTCCGCTCCCGCCACCGGGGGGTGACCGTGGTCCAGGGCGGCCCCGGCACCGGCAAGACGGTCGTCGCCCTGCACCGGGCGGCCTACGTCCTGTACGCGTTTCCGCGCGCCGCGGAGGAGGGCGTCCTGGTGGTGGGCCCGAACGCCCGGTTCCTCGACTACATCTCCCAGGTCCTGCCCTCGCTGGGAGAGAACGACGTGGTCCTGGCGACCTGTCAGGAACTGGCCGGAGTGTTCACGGAGGCGGCGGACCCCTTCGACACGGCACGTCTCAAGGGCGCTTCCGGCCTCGCCGACGCGCTGGCCGGCCTGCTCCGCGTCCACCAGGCCCCCACCGGTGACTTCACCGTGCGGGTCGGCCAGGAAGTGGTCCACCTGTCCGAGAAGGAGGTGGCCACGGCACGCGACGCGGCCGTGGCGGCCGTACCGGGGCACAACCCCGCGCGCCAGGTGTTCAAGGAGCTCCTGGCCGATGCCGTCACCGAGGCGATGCAGCGGGACATGGGCGACATCCTGGAGCAGATCGACGCCGATACCGAGAAGATGACGGGCCTGAACCTCGACCGGTTCACCGGAGCCGCCCAGCGCCGTACCGAAGGCGCGGCCGACCCGGATCCCGCCCACGAGCTGGACCTGGACGCCATCCGGGCCGACCTGCTCGACGACGCAGGCGTCGACCGCGCGGTCGAGGCCCTGTGGCCGAGGCTCCTGCCGGGCGGCCTCGTCGAAGAGCTCCTGACGGACGCCGACACGCTCGCCGAGCACCTGTCCGGCCTGACGGCGGAGGAACGGTCCCTCCTGTTGCGAGGCCCTGACGACCCGTGGACCGGCGCCGACGTCCCGCTGCTGGACGAGGCGGCGAGCCTGGTCGAGGGCCCCCCGGAGCGGACGTACGGGCACGTGGTCGTCGACGAGGCGCAGGAACTGACCGCCATGCAGTGGCGGATGATCGTCCGCCGCTGTCCGGCGAGGGCGATGACGCTGGTGGGCGACTTCGCCCAGGCAGGCCCGGTCGCGACAGCACGCGACTGGACGGAAGCGCTGAGCCCCCACGTCGGACCGAGGTTCAAACTGCACAACCTCACCGTCAGCTACCGCACCACGCAGGAGATCCTGGAGAGCGTCCGGGACCTGCTCACACGAATCGCCCCGGACCAGAAGCCCACCCGGTCACTGCGGAGCGGCGAGAGCCCCCGCACCGTGACCACACCCCAGGACGAGTCGGTCACCGCCGTCCTCCAGGAACTGCGCGCACAGAGCGCCGCGCACCCCGACGAGCTCCTGGGGGTGATCTGCGCGGACACCAGGGTCGGCGAGCTGACGGCCCGGGGCATCGTGCACCAGGCACGCGTCGTGCCGGCGTCCGAAGCACGCGGCCTGGAGTTCGACGGGGTCGTCGTCCTGAACCCCGAGGAAATCATCACGGCCCGCCCCGGCGGGGAGAGAGACCTCTACGTAGCCCTGACCCGGGCCACCAAAAGGCTCTGCACCATTACCGCCCAGCCCGCCTGACGACTCCGCGCCCCCGTCGTTCACGAGGGCGCACCCAGCGGTCACAGCAGCCGGTCGACGAGCCCATCTACATAGTCAGGGGTGAGTTCCATGCCGAACAGGACGCGGATGTACATCGGGGCGAGGACGTGGTCCAGCACGTCGAGCGCGGCGGGCGTCTTCTCGCCGCGCTCGACGGCGCGGTCGAGCATGGACTGCAACTGCCGGGTGCGCTCGTCGCGCAGGCTGTCACGCGCCTGCCGGCTCAGCCGGCCCTGCTGGTCGGTGCCGGTGAGGGCGACGGCGAGGCGCACCAGTGCCAGACCGTCGGGTCCGGTGATCTCGCGGGCGACGTTGGCCGCGTAGGCGTGCAGGTCACCGGCGAGGCTCCCGGTGTCGGGCATGGGTGACTGCGCGTTGAGGCGGGCGAGGACCACCTCGGAGAGGAGATCCTCCAAGCTGCCCCACCGGCGGTAGATGCTGCTGTCGGCCACACCCGCGCGCGCTGCGACCTCTCCGACGGTGAAGTGGCCGTAGCCGCGCTCACCGATCAGAGCGGTCACCGCCTGATGCACCTGTGCGCCGACGCGGGCGCTGCGCCCGCCGGGCCGTCGGGTTCGCTGTCGTTCATCCATGCTTCCACCTTAACGCAGTCGTGACTTGCGTTTAAGGGTAGCCCTCCGTATAGTCTGCTAACGCAGCTACTGACTGCCTTAAAGCGTCCACAGGCTGACCACGCCGGTCGTGGCCGGGCGCAATCGACGATTGAGAGGAATCCCCATGGCTGCATCGCCTGCGACAGTAGGCAGCCGCCCCAACCGGGCCGTGCTGCTCGCGGTGACCTGCCTGGGCCAGTTCATGGTCCTACTCGACAACACGATCGTCGGAGCAGCGCTGCCCGACATGCAGCACCGGCTCCACACGGAACTGACCGGCCTGCAATGGATCGTCGACGCCTACGTACTCCTCGTCGCCATGCTGCTCCTGACCGCCGGCGTCTTCGCCGACCGGTTCGGCCGCAAGCGGGTGTACCTGACCGGCGTGGCGGTGTTCACCGCCGCATCACTGGTCTGTGCCCTCGCACCCTCGGTCAGCTGGCTGATCACCGGCCGGGTACTGCAGGGCATCGGAGCCGCGGCACTCGCCCCCGCCTCGCTCGCCCTCCTCGTCGCCGCCTACCCCGTACCGCAGGAGCGCGTCAAGGCGATCGGACTGTGGGCCGGACTCAGCGGAATCGGCCTCGCCGCAGGCCCCGTGGCCGGCGGCGTACTGACCCAGGCCTTCGGCTGGCCCGCCATCTTTCTCGTCAACCTGCCCTTCGGCGTGGCCCTTCTCGTGGTCGGCCTGCGCCACCTCGACGAGTCCCGCAACCCGAAGACCCCCGCGATCGACATCCCCGGCGCGGCACTGTCCGTCCTCGCCGTGGGCGTGATGACCTACGGCCTGATCGAGGGCGGTGCCCGCGGCTGGACGTCACCGGAGATCCTTGCCTGCTTCGCCGCCGCAGTGATCTTCCTCGCCGCCTTCATCACCGTCGAAGCCCGCCGCGTCGCGCCCATGCTGTCCCTGCGGCTGTTCAAGCAGCGCCTGTTCACCGTGTCCAACACCGCCATGGTCGTGGTCGGGTTCGCCATCATGGGCTCCTCGTTCTTCTTCTCCCAGTTCTTCGTCTACGTCCAGGGCAGCTCGATCATGCGTGCCGGCCTGCAGACCCTGCCCCAGTCCCTCGCCATGGTCGTCGTCAGCCCGTACGCAGGGCGGCTCGCCGCCCGATACGGCTTCCGCGTCGTGGTCACCACCGGCCTCGCCCTGGCCGGCCTGGGACTGATCGCACTCGGCACCGTCCACGCCGACACCGGATACGAGAACGTGTGGTGGCGCCTGGCAATCGCCGGCGCCGGATTCGCCCTGGCCATGTCCCCGCTCACGGGAGCCGCCATCCAGGCGGTCAGCCCGCAGGAAGGCGGCCTGGCATCCGGCGTCAGCAGCACCACCCGGCAGATCGGTGGCGTTTTCGGCGTCGCGGTACTCGGAGCCATCGTCCGCTCCCGCGAATCCGGCGGCGCCACCTTCGAGTCCGGCCTCAACAGCGCCTTCCTCGCCGCCGGCATCGTCACCCTGATCACCGCCGTCTTCACCGGACTGTGGCTGACGAAGCCCAAGCCCGCGGAAGACCCCGCAGAACCGCTGCACTCCACCGACCCGGAACCGGTCCCCGCTCTGAACGACGTACCCGTGGCCAGCCACTGACGCCGCCCCCGGCCACAACCGGGGTGCTGGCCGAACGCCCGACCCCGCCCCGCCTCGACCCGCCCCCCAACGGGTCGGGGCGGGGCGGTATTCGTTCGACCTCTATTTCTCGTGATCGCCGGCTTCGCTCAAACGCTCGCGCCGGAATCCGATTCAGGGTCCGGGGCGTTTTCAGGGCACTATCCCGGCCTGCCGGCCCACAGGTCTACGGCAGCGATGAGGCAGCCCACAACCAACGGCACCACCCGTGAACAGATCCCCCCCTGCGTCCCCGTTCCGGCCGAATCGGCCTTGCCCCTCTGGTCCGTCGCGGTATGACATGAGATCCACGCACGATGGCCGACAGAGGAGTATCTGGGTATGCGTACGATGCTGCTCGTCGTACTGGCGGCGCTCGCCGGGGCCGCCTGGTACTGGAGCAGATACCCCGGAAAATGGTTCTTCGCCCTCAGCACCACGTACGCGGACGAGCGGGCAGCGCTCAGGAGCCGCCGACGGGACCTGCGCACGGTGAACAAGGAGGCCGGCCAGGCCGAAAGAACCGCCCAGCAGAAAGCCGACCGGGAAGAAGCCGAATACCGGCAGGACATCCGGGCACTGGAGAAGGAAATCGCAGGTCTGCAGAGCCCAGGACCCGGACAGCGCGTGAAGGGACCGGTCGGCGACATCACCGTGTACGAGCACGAGGTGAGGATGACCGGCCAGACCCCGGCCGTGATCCCGCTCGCGGGCCTGAAGGCCGTGTTCAGATCCGATCCCACCTACATGATCGACCTGACGGAGCCCGGCGGCCGCACCCACCGGGCGAAGTACCCCCGCCGCCGCGACCCGGACGACGAGAACGCCCCGTTCCTCTGTCGCTGGACCGTGACGAGGCCACGGCCCTGCGCCCCACCGGCAGGAGCCCCCCACTCCCCTCCCCGCACGCGCCCCTCGGAAAAGTCCAGCAGCGGCCCGGAGGGGCGGGCGTCCAGCCGGTGCGCCGCGGTCGACGGACTGCCCGGCACCGGCCCCTGGGTCGCTCGGCCGGTGCGCGGGCCAACGGGCCCCGGTCGCTCAGGTTCCGCCGGGTTTGCCCGTCGAGACCAGCAGGAGGACGGACGAGCCCGGTGCCACCGATTCTGCGCCGCCCCGAGGCTGACTGCTGATCACCTGCCCGGCGGGAGCGTTCCAGTCCGTGTGCCGCATGATCGTGCAGCTCAGTCCGAGTCCGCGCAGCAGGCTTCCGGCCTGTTCGACCGGCATGCCGGCCAGGTCCGGCAGCGTGATGCCCGCTCCCGCGGTCTGCTCCTGCTCCTGTCTCGGAGTCGCATCGGCGCTTCCGCTCTTGGGGGTGCCGGTGGCGAGCGGGGTGCACGCCCCGTTCGCCGGTGGGGACAGGGACGGGGAGGCGCCGGGCACGGGCGGCACGGGCTTCAGCGCGAAGAACCCCACCGTGGCGCACGCCAGCACGCAGCACGCCGCAGCGGTGCCGAGGAGCGCCCGGCGGGGGCGGCTGCGGCTGACGGCTCGCTCGATCGCGGCCGCATCGACGACCGGCGCCGTCGGCCCGTCGGCGAAGGAGGCCACTGCGGCACGCAGCTCGGCTTCGAGGCCCGGCTCGAATGGGGCCGGTCCGGACGACGTGTTCCTCACTTCGTACCTCCGAAAGCGGCCGACGGCGTGTGCGGCGCCTGGGCGCCCGATACGGAATCGCGCAGCTTGGCCAGGCCGCGGGCGAGCTGGGACCTCACCGCACTCGAAGAGATGTCCAGGACGTCGGCGACCTGCCGGGCGTCCAGATCGTGCAGGTAGTACAGGACCACCACGCTGCGCATGCCCATCGGCAGCCCGAGCAGTGCCTCGATCAGTTCCGCGCGCAGATCCACCTGCCCGAACCGGTCCCGGGGGTCGGCCGTCTCGGGCACCCCCGACAGCCCGGGGCGCTCGCCCCGGCGCGACAGCCGCCGCCAGCGGTCGTTGGCCAGGTTGACCAGCACTTTGCGCACGTACGCCTCCGGCGAGTCCGCCACCGCGACCTTCCGCCACTGTCGGCACGCCCGCTCCAGCGTCTCCTGCACCAGATCCTCGGCCACGTGCACGTCACCGGTCAGCGCATACGCGGTGCGGAACAACGCTCCCGACCGCTGTGCGACGAACTCCGTGAATCCGATGCCCGGACCACTCCTGCGAAACCTCACCCGCCGACCTCCTCTCCTCGTCCCGTCCCGATCACTGCCCCCATGACGGCGAAACGGGGCCGGGTGCTGCACCGAGCCGCCGGCAGTGACGTGAATCACAGCCGGGACGGAAGGGTGTCCCAGGACCTCGCGCCGCTGCCGCCCGTGGGCGGAGCATGGGCTGGCTGTTGTCCAGGTCGGCAAGGACGGCCGCCAGCCGTTGTGCGGGGTCGCCAGTCGTCGACCGTCTGAGGGAGGCCGTCGTCCAGGACGATGCGGATGGTCTGCCCTTCTCCGTCGACGCCGGTGAGTTCGGCCACGATCCGGTTGTAGGCGGTCATAGCCAGTGCCCGGTCCGCTACCAGCGGCGTGGCGGGTCTCCCACAGCTTGATCAGCAGGCCGATGTCCAGTGCCCCTGCCCGGAGACTGATCGAGAGGCGACCTGCGTCCCAAGGCCCCGCTCCGCTGTCAGTCCAGCAGGTTGAATTCGAGGTCGACGATGACCCGCGCGATGTGGTCAGGGTGTTCGTCGAGAAAGCGGCGCAGGTCGTCCCAGAACGGCCATCCGTCGAATGAGTCGTGGTCGTAGAGCTTGAGCGCGCCGCGGGGGTCGTCCTCGTCCGGTTCGCGTTCCAGGTAGGCGTACCCGAGGCGGTCCAGTTCCTCCATGGTCCTGCTGATCTCGCTCTGGGACCGGCGGGTGCGCCGGGACACCTCGGCGATGCCGAGTACGGCGTCGGCCTGGACGAGGAAGGAGAGGAGGCTGCTGGCCGGCCGGGTCAGCTCGGCGAGCTTGTCTGCGATGGTGTTGACCATTGCGACGTCGTCGTGCTTCTCCTCGGGCGTGAGCTTGTCGACCCCGATGGAGGCGTGGAGTGCGTCGAGGGTGGTGGCGTAGTGCACGGTCGCGGCCTTCGTGTGGTCGGTGCGACCGGAGGAAGCGGTTCGTGCGTCGGTTCCCTACTGGTACAACACCGAACGCCCGCACCGGATGCTGGCGGGCGCACCCCGCTCCAGGCGTGGAACGAGGACACCACACACCCGTCCGGCGCATCCCCGCCGACCAGCTGCACCACCTCATGCTCGCCTCCGCCGAGCGCACCATCGAGAAGGACGGCATCAACTTCCGCTCCCTGTCCTACGTCGCCCCCGAGCTCCACGGCCGCACCCGCATCGACACCGAGGTCATCGACAACGCCCTCACCCTCCTCGGCAGCGGCGTGTATGCCTGACACGGCCCGCGCGGTCCCCGCGGTCCTCAACCACGACCTGCCGCCGGGGCTCCGCCTGATCGTGGTCGCCAACTCCGGCGACGACCACGCATGGTGCGCCGCCTGGCCGCCGTCGAAGGCCCCGGCCGCCTCGTCGTCCGCCCCACCCCCGGTGGCCGCGTCAGCGACCTCGCACTCGACATCCTCACCGCCACCGGCCGCAGTGTTGGGCGACACGAAAATGTCAGTGGTTGGCGACACGTCGTGTGTCAGAGCTGGTCTCGTCGCAGTTGTGCATACGTCCGCTCGCCGTGCGCGTCCGTGATGTCGATGGTGATGCTCTCCCACTCTTCAACGGGTTCCTCCGCGACTACCCCCAGCTGGTACTCGGACTCCCCCAGCAGCTGCGCAGTCACTCGAACGCCGGTGAGGCGCTCCGCAAGGGCCATGACCGCCGCCTTCGTGTCGACGCTCGGATCCGTGTCCCCTGAGGAGTTGAGGCCGACTGCCCCCATCATGGCGTTCAGTTCATCGGGGGTGTTGCCAGAGCGGTCCGCCGGCCATTCGAAGGTGGTCCGCAGCTCGCCGTCCTCATACCAGTGGAAGAAGTCCATGGGCTTCCCCCCGTTGCTCGAATGCGAGACAGCGCGCGTCCCGGCGGACAATGCCTCCATGAGGCGCGGGCGTGTGCCCAGATCGCCTCCGAACTCCAGGGCGAGCGTCCACTCGCCGCCCTCGCCCGGTACCGTGAACGCTCCCGTAAGGAAGGCATCGGGCCACTCCTCGGACTCGTCGAGAAACTTCTGCTGCTCGAAGATGAGATTGCCGAGCCCCTCGCACTCCTCATCGCGCGGCTCGGCCCCCACGATCCGGAACAACTCCGAAGGCGAGATCCCACGCACCAGTGTCAGGGTGTACCCGACCTCCAGCCCGTAGGCGAAGGGAGAGGCCGGGGAACGTATCCAGCTGTAATCGGCTGCGGTAGCGGAAGTCATGCAGCGCATCCTGTCAGCGCCGTCTGACACTGGGTGCGTGTCGGACGCAGAGTAGATGTCAGTACGGCGCAGAGTTGTCAGCAGGGCATGGTCTGGGCGACGCGCCAAAGGCGGCAGAGCCGGTCGCCTTCCAACGGGAAGTTCTCGACCGCCGACGGCCCGGCGTCGCTCGCGACGCACTGACCCTGATCACCGCACTCGCGCACGCCGAAAGTCCCCTGACCGCCGACGGCATCGCGCTCGCCCTGTCCTGGTCCGGGCCCCGCCTCGACCTTGCGCTCGACCACGCGCGGACCCACCCCGACACCGGCGGAGTGCTCGTCCTGCGGCACGTTCCGGCCGACGGGTACACGGCCACTGCGCGCCTCGACGTCCTACGTCCCGATCAGTTCGTGGCGCCCACGCCACGCCGCCCACCAGGCTGGCCCCGGACCGGATCACCGAAGAGCAGGGGGCGCGGGCATGACGACGGTAGGCAACGCGGTGGCGGGCGACGACGACGTCCAGGCGGTCCGCCGGTGGGTACGGCTTCCCCTCGGGCCCCCGAGCTGGGAGTCGTACTGCGACGCGGAGTTCGGCATCAGCCGCGCCCAGGCGTACCGGCTCCTCGACGTCGCCCGCGCACTCGCCGCGATCCACGGTGCCGTCGCAGCCGGCCCCGAGCTGTCTCGCACGCGAGACACCGACCCGGGCGCCGCGGCCGCGCTCGACTACGGCCTGTCCCAACGCGCCCTGATCGACGTCTCAGCCGCACCGGGGATGTCTCGGAGCTGATCACCCGCCGACTCGCCACACTCGCCCACAGCGGCCTGACGGCCCTCGACACCGCCACGGTGCGCGCCGTGGTCCGCCAGGCCGTCCGCACCGCACCGCACCGCCTCCGCCGCCCGCCGATCCGCCGGCGGACCCGACCGTCGCCGCACTGCGCCGCGTCGTCGACGACCTCGCCGCCAGCACCCACGCGATTGGGGAGCTGATGCTCGAAGTCGCCCCGGCCTACATCTCCGACATCGAGGCCGCCGACATCCTGGCGCTGCTGTGCGACCAGATCGGCGAGCCCCTCGAACATGGACTCGCGGCCCGCCGCTACGCGATGTCCGGCGACCGCCGCGCCCTGTCCGACACCGTCCTGTAGCCCGACGCTTCCGGCTGCTCCTGGCCGTGCTGCTCACCGTGTCGTGCGGCGGGCTGCTGCTCGATGGGCAGCACAGGGGGTGGCCGTGATCGGTGGGGTGCTGCCCGTGGTCCTGGTGGTGGTCGTCGGGTTGCAGCACGGTGGTGAGCCGGATGCAGCGCAGCATTTGCCTGGGCCAGGCGGCACACGGGTGCTGCACGGGTAGCAGGCCAGCCCCGGCCGTGCAGCACGGCCAGCTGCTGCACGCGCTCGGGCACGCTGCTACCGGCCGAAACCTGCTGCTTGCTGCCCCTGCTAGCTGCGGCTTTCCCCTCCAGAGGAACGATGTACGCGCTCGCCGGAATAGGCGCTGCTTGTTCTAGAGGACCAGAACAAGACGGTTCCCCTAGTGATACCGATCCCGACGCCGCGCTCGCCTCCCGGGACCGCTTACGGGCCTGTGGGCGTGCGAACGGCGCCGCACCCTGGGGTGACGGCGCCGTGGCGTCGGGAAGGCCCCGCAGGGGCACCGGGTCGGTGGTGACCTGGCGGCGGGCCCAAATGGTGCTGTTGTCCGCGCAGGGGATGCCGGTGACGAGGATCGCCGAGGTGCCTTTCACCAGCGACGACCGCGTCCGGGACGTGATCCACAACTTATCCGAAGTACTCCGGCGGCCGGCCGAAGACGTTCGCGCTGCCCGAGCGCCGCGAGATCAAGAAGATCGTCAAGTCCAAGCGGACTTCCTGGTCGCCGAAGGGTGGTCGACGACATCAGCCACGAGGGCCTGCGCATCCTGCTCCGCGAGGAAGGCGTCACTTTTCAACGCCTGAAGACGTGGAAGACCTCCCGCGATCCGGACTACGCGGCCAAGAAGGCCCGCGTCGAGCACCTCTACGCGATCGCCGACGGCGAGGACGTCGCCGCGACGGTGACCACCGATTTCCTCAAGCGGCCGACGATCGCGGCGAAAGTGCCCGGGCAGGCGAGGGTCCGGGGGGGGGGGGGGGGGAGTTCACCCGCGACGACTGAGGGTGTCCTTTGGAGGGGAACGGCGTATCGCTCCGGGACGGGCGCGGTGCTGCACCAGGTATGCAGCGCCGCGCCGCCGGGGTCAGCGGACGCGTTTGAGGCGGGTCGGGCTGGTGATGGGGGTGACGTTGCTCTTGGCCTTCGCCTTGGCCTTGCGGGCTTTCTCGTCCAGGTGGAGTTGGAAGCGGCGGTCGTACTCGTCTTCGAAGTCGCCGACGTCCAGCCGCAACGTTGAAGACCCTGCTGATGTGGGGGCGGCTGTAACCGAGGTCCGCGGACACGTCCTCGTGGGCGGCTTCGGTCAGCCTGCCTGGCTTCTGGGGACCCATCAGGTGGAACAGCACCACGCCCGTCACGGAATTCGGCGTCGTACGGCGGCTCCTTCTTGGACCCCATGAATTCCAACTTCCGCTGCAGTCAGGGGCTGCACGCTATGAGGGGATGGTCACATCCCATACATCAGCCTGTCGTCGGAGGCAGCGGCTGGGTGTCATGTCCTCTCCGTTAGCAGGTCGTGGGGCCCGCGGAGACAGTCTCGCAAGTCGGCGCCATGTCTTTGGAGCGCCTTCCGGTGGTGTGCGGGCCAGCCTTCTGCGGCACTTCAGAGGAACTCGCGGTCCACGAGGTGATGCAAGAGCCGCTCGACGGTTTAAACAGCAAGTTCAGCCGACGGCGTGGAGGGAACCGCGCCTCTTGGTGTCCGCGGCCTTTTTGGCAGCGGCGACAACCGCCCGCTTCTTGCGTTGCTCGGCGAGTTGGTCCTGATACGCGGCCACTGCCCGGTGGTAGTCGGCCACGTACGTCTTGCTGTCCAACCGATCTGCCCTGTGCATCGCCCTGACGGCCTCCAGAGCGTCATCGGGGGAGTTGTAGCCGGCCAGCATCGGGTTGATCTGGTAGACGCCGTTGCGCACCTTCTTCACGAGCTTGGCCAGTTCCAGCTCCCGCAGTGCGGCGTTCACGCTGGGCCGGCTGAGTCCGAGCAGCTCACCCAGAGTGGCCTGGTCCACCTCGATGCGGCCTCCGGCCTCGCTGCGTGCCCGGAGCTTCAGGAGTGCCCGATAGGCAGCAATCGGCAGGTCCAGGTCGGCAAGAAGGCCGTCGGCGTTCGTTGCCGACCACTTCAAGGTACTCACTGGGCTGACCCCTCCTCCGGGCGCTGCGCACGAGCCAGTCGGCGTGCAGCACGTTCCTCGGCCCGCTTCTTCCGTAGGTCCTCGATGGCCTCGCGCATGTGCTCCAAAGACGGGAACCGCACCAGATCCGGCAGGCCCTCGTCTTTGCGGATCCTCGCGATCGTCTCGTCCTGTTCGACCTGCACATACCCAGACTCGACCAACTCCGTGCCCGGGATGAACTCCGCTACACGGTACGAGTAAGGCGGGTTGAACTGGTAGATGCCACGGCGCACCTTAAACACGATCCCATGGCTCATGATCTCCTGGAGCGCTTCGTTGGTCTTCCCGCGATGCACGTCCAAGACCGTCGCCATCTCCTCCTGCGTCAGCTGGATCCGCCCGCCGGCCTTCTGACAGGCGATCATTAGCAGGATCAGCCGCAGCGGCAGTGCCTCCCGAAAGTACTGCGCGATCAGGAAGAAGAACTCCAGCGAATCCATGGAGAACGCCTTGGGTCGTTCTGGAGTGTCGTAGAACTCCATCGGCTTGCGCTCACTGCTGAGCGACAGCTTCCGACGAGGGTAGCGGCGCGCAACCGAGTCCAGGTCCTCGACAGCCTCGACCGGCTTGGACCACGCCTGGATCTGGTCATCAACCAGGGGCAGCTCCGCACGGCGCGGCGCGCCCCTCGATGCGGGACGGCGCTGCTGCGGCTCGGGTGTCACGCTGCTCTCCAATTCGCTGATTCTGGACAACAGCAGTATGTCAGCGAGACCGACACACATGTCGGTCTCGCTGACGTTCCGGCGTGTTGTGTCCCCTCAGGGGCAACAGATCTCTCCCGCCTCGACGGCCAGCAGAGCGTCCAGCTGAGCCCTCGCAAAAATGTCGGCCTCACTGACTTTTCATGCAGAAAACTGTCGGCCTAGTCGACCTTTCACCCCCGATCCGTCTCCTCAGGAGGTACACACCGAGAGCGATGTGTACCTCCTGAGTGGACAGATCGAGCGCAGAGCATGCCCCTGAACTGGGGTTTCTTCAACATTTGTAAGTATTAGGTGGCTGAGGCCGACGCCAACCCTCCGCTACGGAACCCACAGCAGTGGTTGCGCCAGCCCTGAGGCAAGCCGCAGTCGGCCGGCCTCAGGCGTCGCGCGGCTATTCGCCGCACAGTCGTTCAATGGGTGGCTTCGCGTGCGACATGTTGACTGTGTGCGGATCATGGGCGGTGGTAGTGGTTCTGAGTCTCGCGTTGGCTCGGACCGTGACGCTTAAAAGCATGGAGGGGCGTGGCTAGTGCGGGTGGGCGGTTCCGCCGCCCGGCCCTGGGGGCCGTTCGGCTTCGGTACCTCCGTGCGCTGAGTTCCAGCGCACGCATATCTGAGGTTCCTTTCGTTGGTTGAGCAACTTATGGCGGCGCGATTCTGGATGCTCAGGAGTTTTTGGGCCGAACGGGGGGGAGGCAGCCAAGACTCAATTTCTACACAGTAAGTATCAGTGATGCATAATCCTGATTACTCGCCCGCGCTCCCGGATCATGCATCACCGGATGCATCCCACGAATATGGCTTAAGCGTGCGTACTGACCGGGTATTTCATCAGCTCGACCAGACAATCTTGAGGAACTATAGAGGGGTCAGGGTGGAGCGCAGCGGAACCCGTCACTACGTCGAGGCCGGCATCCAACCCAGCCGACACCCCATCACCCCCACAACAAGGAAAGGACAGAAACCCCAAACCCCACACACCACACCCGATCCACCCTCCACACCACAGCCAGCCTAGGTGTCCTCGCTTGCGAGGACACCATCCAATTCGCGCTTGCGCGAATTGGATTCCCTTCGGGAATTCCGCAAGCGGAATTCGGTTTCCGCGCTTGCGCGGGAACCCGCCTTGCGCTTGCGCAAGGCGGGCCGCTCTGCAGCGGCTTGCCGCTGCAGTACCCTGTCTCGTATAAACATCTCAGATGCCACGAGGAGT
>NZ_JBHVOI010000016.1:0-154579 GCF_042887885.1 Streptomyces sp. NPDC057900 | reverse complement strand
TTCGACCTCGTCGACTACGGCGTCGTGGGCGACCTCTTCAACGTCGTGCCCCAGCTCACCGACGAGGTCACCGCCCGCAAGGGCTGACCCCCACCCGCACCACGATCCAACGGCCCGGGGCCGCACGGTGAACACACCGCGCGGCCCCGCACCGTTTCCGATCACCATTGACGCGGGTACGGCGGCCTTATAACTTCACTATACGGATTGTTGATTCCGGGAAGCGGAAACAACGAGAGTGTGGAGGGTGCGGAAATGGGTCAGCAGGAGAAGGTGGCGACGAGTCTCGCCGGAGCGGTCAGCGACGGGATCAGCGCCTCCCTCACGGAGGTGGACGCCGAACTCGCCCGCCGCTACCCCGGCGACCCCGGGACCCGTCAGCCCGTCCACACGGTCTACGTACCGGGGGACACCTTCACCGCCGGCACCATCCGCTCCTGGGGCGACCAGGCGCTGGAGGCGCTCGACGAGCACGCCCCGGACGCGGCCTCCCTCGCCGCGGTCCTCGGCATCCCGGACGAGCTCGCCGGGGCCGTCCACGACCGGGTACGCGCCAAGCTGGAGCGGGAGCCCATCGAGGATCTGCGGATCGACTTCGAGGACGGCTACGGCCCCCGCCCCGACGCCGAGGAGGACGAGGCCGTCGCCCGCGCGGCCCGGCTGGTCTCCGAGGCGTACGCGAACGGCACGGCCGCCCCGTACATGGGCATCCGTATGAAGTGCATGGAAGCCGCCGTACGGGACCGGTCCATCCGCACCACGGACGTCTTCCTCACGGGCCTCATGGAGGCGGGCGGCCTGCCCGAGGGGCTCGTGCTCACCCTGCCGAAGGTGACGTACCCCGAACAGGTCACCGCCTTCGTCCGGCTCCTCGAAGCCTTCGAGAAGGCGCACGGCCTGCCCGCCGGCCGGATCGGCTTCGAGATCCAGATCGAGACCAGCCAGTCCATCCTGGCCGCAGACGGCACCGCCGCTGTCGCCCGGATGATCGACGCCGCGCAGGGCCGCGCGACCGGTCTGCACTACGGCACGTTCGACTACAGCGCCTGCGTCGGCGTCAGCGCCGCCTACCAGGCGAGCGACCACCCGGCGGCCGACCACGCGAAGGCCGTCATGCAGGTGGCCGCCGCGGGCACCGGCGTACGGGTCTCCGACGGCTCGACCAACGTCCTCCCCGTCGGCGGGAGCGCGCAGGTCCACGAAGCCTGGCGGCTGCACTACGGACTCACCCGGCGCGCTCTGGCGCGCGCCTACTACCAGGGCTGGGACATGCACCCGGCCCATCTGCCGACCCGCTACGCGGCCGTCTACACCTTCTACCGCGAGGGCCTGGAGCAGGCCGCGGCCCGGCTCGCCGCGTACGTGGCCAAGGCGGGCGGCGACGTGATGGACGAACCCGCCACCGCCAAGGCGCTCAGCGGCTACCTGCTGCGCGGCATCGACTGCGGAGCGCTGGACACCGCGGAGGTGGCCCGGCTGACCGGGCTGACCCGCGCGGACCTGGATGCCTTCGCCTCACCGAGGCGCGGCGGGCTGACGGTCACCGCTCCGTAGCCGGTACCGCCCCCCGAACTGCGGCCGCCGCTCAGGACGGCCGCAGTTCGCCCGAACCGCGTGCGATGAGCCTGGTGGGCAGTTCCACCCGCACCGGGGCGTGGTCGGCGCCGTCGAGACGGCGGAAGAGGTGTTCGGCGGCGGTACGGCCGACGGCCGCGGCGTCCTGGGAGATGACGGTGATACCGAGCAGATCCGCGAGCTCGATGTCGTCGAAACCGACCAGGGCGACCGGCCGCTCCCGCTCCGCCAGGACCCGTACGGCGGTCACCGTCACCCGGTTGTTGCCCGAGAAGAGCGCGGTGACCGGCTCCGGGCCGGACAGCATCGTCTCGGCTGCCAGGCGGACCCGCTCGGGTTCCGTCGAGCCCAGGGAGACCCAGGAGTCCCGCACGGTTATCCCGGCGTCCGTCATGGCGGTGTGATAGCCGCGCAGCCGCTCGGTGGCGGTGTGGATGCGGGGCTGGTCACCGATGAAGCCGATCCGGCGGTGGCCGTGCGCGATCAGATGGGCGACACCCTGGCGGGCGCCGCCGAAGCTGTCGGAGAGCACCATGTCGGCATCGATCCGGCCCGCCGGACGGTCCACGAAGACGGTCGCGATACCGGCCTTTATCTCCTGCTCCAGATAGCGGTGGTCGTCGCCGGCCGGAATCACGATCAGCCCGTCGACCCGGCGCGCGCACAGCGCGAGGACGAGCTCCTGCTCACGCTCCGGGTCCTCGGCGCTCGAACCGTTGATGAGCAGGGCGCCGTGCGCGCGTGCGACCTCCTCCACGGCGCGGCTCAGCGGCCCGTAGAAGGGGTCCGCGAGGTCCTCCAGGACGAGGCCGATGGAGGCGGTGCGGCCCTTGCGCAGCACCCGGGCGCTGTCGTTGCGGCGGAAGCCCAGCGCGTCGATGGCCTCCTGCACCCGGCGCTCCGTGTCGGGCGTGACGCCCGGCTCGCTGTTGACCACCCGGGAGACCGTCTTGAGCCCCACTCCGGCGCGCGCCGCCACGTCCTTCATGGTCGGCCGGTTGCCGTAACGGGGCTCGGAGTGACGGGTGGTCTCGGCCACGGTGCGCTGTCCTGTCGTCGGGTGCGGGCGGTCCGGCGGGGCCACGGAGGGTACCGCGTGGGGGTGCCGGAGGCTGTGGCCTTGAGCATAGGCCCTGGACAACGTTGTCAGCTGAATGGAGACTATGCAGACTATTTACTGAAGCCGCAGGTCCCACCCCCTCACCATCCGGAGCCCACACCGATGCATACCGACCTCGTAGCCGCGCTGGACATCGGCGGCACCAAGATCGCCGGAGCGTTGGTCGACGGCAACGGCAAGCTCCTCGTACGCGCGCAGCGCCCGACGCCCGCCCGCGAGAGCGGCGACAAGGTGATGGAGGCCGTCTCCGGCGTACTCGCCGAGCTGACCTGCTCACCGCTGTGGGGACGGGTATCGGCCGTCGGGATCGGCAGCGCCGGTCCCGTGGACGCCTCCGCCGGAACGGTCAGCCCGGTCAACGTGCCCGGCTGGCGCGACTTCCCGCTGGTGGAGCGGGTGAGCCGGGCGACCGGGGGGCTGCCGGTCGAGCTGGTCGGCGACGGGGTCGCGATGACCGCGGCCGAGCACTGGCTGGGCGCGGCCCGCGGCTACGACAACGCGCTGTGCATGGTCGTCTCGACCGGCGTCGGCGGCGGGCTCGTCCTCGGCGGCACCCTCCGCCCCGGCCCGAGCGGCAACGCGGGTCACATCGGCCACATCAGCGTCGACCTGGACGGCGATCCCTGCCCGTGCGGTTCGCGCGGCTGCGTCGAGCGCATCGCCAGCGGCCCCAACATCGCCCGCAGGGCCCTGGAGAGCGGCTGGCGGCCCGGCCCGGACGGCGACACCTCCGCCGCCGCGGTCGCGGCCGCGGCGAGGGCGGGTGACCCGCTGGCGGTGGCCTCCTTCGAGCGGGCCGCGCAGGCCCTGGCCGCGGGCATCGCCGCGACGGCCACCCTGGTCGAGATCGACATCGCGGTGATCGGCGGGGGAGTGGCCGGCGCGGGCGACATCCTGTTCGCCCCGCTGCGCGGCGCCCTGCGCCGCTACGCCACGCTCTCGTTCGTCCAGCAGCTGGCCGTGGCACCGGCGGTCATGGGCAACGACGCCGGGCTGGTGGGCGCTGCCGCCGCGGCGTTCACGGTCCGCGCGGGCACGGACGGCGTCGTTCCGGTCTAGGGCGTGTCGTTCGGAGGCCGTGCCCGCGAGTGCCGGGGCCGGGCGCCCTCCGGGGGGAGGGCGCCCGGCTTCGTGGTCAGCAGGTGATCCTGAGATCCCCCCAGTCCGCGTGGTCGGAGTCGTCGCCGTCCCCGCCGTCGGTGACGACGAGACGGACGACCTGTGCGCCGGTCACGTCCGCGGAGACGGACTGCGCCGGCATCGCGTTGGTCAGCACCCCGGTGGAGGCCGCCTTCGTGCCGTCCGCCCAGATCTCGAAGGCCACGCTGCCCTTGGCGCCCTTCTCGTCGTCCACGCCGACCCGGGCCGTCACGGCGCTGCACGCGCCGCCCGCGTAGTACTCGACGGCGCTGTCCGCGTGCACACCCAGTCCCTTGGGGTACACCTCGCCGCCGATGGTGATCGGGTTCCCGTCGCCCGCCGCGCTCTCACCGTTGCTGGTGTCCTTCTCGACCGGCCCGTAGCCGTTGGAGGCGGACAGCTGAGGCAGATCGCTCAGGTAGCCGCCGCCGGCCGGTGGCGGCACGACCACATGGGCCTGGAACGGAACCGAGGACCGGACCTTCTTTCCGGTGGGTGAGCGGTACTGCGCGGTGAGTGTCAGGTCGTAGTCGCCGGTCGCGGTGCCGGCCGGGGGCGTCACCCGCCAGCGCGTGGTCAGCGCCCGTCCGGTGGGCAGCGCGGCGGCGGTCGTCGCGGAGCCGGCGCGGACCTTCCAGCCCGACGGGCCGGTGAGGGCCGCCGAGACGTTCAGGGCGGGGGTGCGGCCCAGGTCGGTGACCGTGGTCGTCAGCTCGGCCGTCTGTCCGGCCTCGACCAGCGGGCTGCCCTTCAGACCCAGTTCGGCGGCCGGGGGATGCGAGGCCCACGCGTTGTCGGCGGCCACCCGCAGCAGTACCGTGCCGTGCGCCGGAACGGTCGCCGAGATGTCGCCCGCCGTGTTGTAGTCCGTGTGCTCCCACAGGTCGCGCATGGTGTACGCGGCCGCTCGCGGCAGGCCCGCAGCCGTTGCCGTCGTCGTGATCCGCTGTGGGCTGCCGGTCTCGTTGAACAGCGCTACCGCCCGGCTGCCGTCCCGCAGTTCCTTGGCGACGACCCAGCGCCCCTCGTCGGAGGAGAGCACGGTGCCTTGCTTGCCCAGCGGATCCTGGTCGACCGCGATGACCTCGTGGTTGGAGAGGATGTCGAACGTCTCGGGCGTCGCCTTGCGCAGATCGGAGCCGATGAGCAGCGGCGCGGCCATCACCGACCACATGGAGAAGTGGGTGCGGTACTCGGTGTCCGTCATCCCGCCGTTCCCGACCTCCAGCATGTCGGGGTCGTTCCAGTGCCCCGGTCCCGCTGCCGAGGCCAGGGGCAGGTTCTGCTTCATGATCGACAGCATGCTGCTCCAGCTGTCGTTGATGTCACCCGTGGTGCGCCAGAGGTTGCCGAGTTCCGCGGCCCATTCCCAGGGCTTGTTCTCCCCCCATTCGCAGATGCTGTAGACGATGGGCCGGCCGGTCGCGGCAAGCGCGTCGCGCATCGTCGTATAGCGCTCCTTCGCGTCGACGCCCTGGTTGTTGCAGTTGTCGTACTTGAGGTAGTCGACGCCCCAGTCCGCGAACTGCTGTGCGTCGCTGTACTCATGGCCGAGCGCGCCGGGAAGTCCGACACTGTCGCAGGTCTTCGTGCCCGCGCTGGTGTAGATGCCGAGCTTGAGACCCTTGGAGTGGACGTAGTCCGCGACGGCTTTGATGCCGTTCGGGAATCGCGTCGGATCGGCCTCCAGCTTGCCGTCCGCGTTGCGCTGCGGGACGGCCCAGCAGTCGTCCAGATTGATGTACTGGTAGCCGGCGTCCTTGAGGCCCTTCTCGACGAAGATGTCCGCGATGCCCTTGACCATCGACTCGTTGAACTCGGCCCGGCAGTGGGTCGAGTTCCAGTTGTTGAACCCCATGGGCGGTGTGAGAGCGAGACCGTTGTCCGCCTTCGCGCCCACCGCGGACGGCGGTGCGGGGGCGGGTCCCGGGGAGTCCGCGGCGGCGGGGAAGGCGATACCCGCCGCGCACAGAAGGCCTGCGGTCAGCGCTCCGACGACTCTGCGCGGGCCTGTGCGGGTCGTACGGGCTGGAAGATGACGCATCGTTACGTTCCTCCGGACTCGTGCCAATTCACGTGACGGCATGTGCACGCCAATACGAGCGATTACGTTAGAGCGTGTTGAAGTATGTTGGAAGAGGGGTGATGTCGTTTGTTCGTTATCGCTCAAACCCCTTGACCGACAGCCTGGTTGGGAGTGTGCTCCTGGGCGGTGGGCCGCTGCCGGGGTGGCGGGAGGGGGCGGTCCTCCTCATGGCTGGAACAGGGCCTGGATGGTTCCGGTGGCCTGCTCCCGCAGCCAGGTGTGGGCGTGGTCGTTGTCGTACCGCTGGTGCCACACCAGGTGGAGCGGGATGGCGGGCATCTCCACCGGCAGTGGCAGAGTGAGCAGGCCGAGCCGGTCGCGGGCGGCGCGGGTCACCGCGTCGGCCAGGGTGACCACCAGGTCCGATTGCAGCGCGAGTTGGAGCGCGGTGGTGACGGTGAGGCCCGCCGCGACGACCCGGCGTTCGAGGCCCTGCTCGGCCAGGGCCTCGTCGATCGGGTCGCTCAGGTGTCCGCGCCGCGAGACGGTGATGTGCTCCGCGGCCGCGTAACGGCGGGCGCTCACGGAGCCCTCCGCGAGCGGGTGGCCGGCCCGGACGGCGACGACCAGTCTGTCCTCGCCGACGAGGCGGCTTCGGATGCCGGGCAGCGTCGGCCGGCTGGAGCTGGATTCGAGGTCGATCTCGCCGCGGCGCAACTCCGGTGTGTCCGATCCCGGTTCGGCCAGCAGCCGGAGCCGGACGCCGGGGGCCTGGCGGTGGACGGCGGTGATCAGGGCCGGCCCGCAGGCCGCCGTGAGGGCGTCGTGCCAGCGCACCGTGAACACCCGGTCCAGCGTCGTCAGGTCCACGTCCTGCTCCGAGGACAGCAGCAGCTGTGCCTGCTGCACGAGGTCGTGGACCTGCGCCCGGATCGCCAGCGCGTGTGCGGTGGGGACCATGGTGCGGCCGGTGCGGACCAGGATCTGGTCCCCGGTGGCCTTGCGGATCCGGCCCAGTGAGCGGCTCATCGCGGGCGGGGTGACATGGAGGCGGGCCGCCGCCCCGGCGACGCTGCCCTCCTCCAGGAGCGCGTCCAGGGACGTGAGCAGATTCAAATCCAGTTGCATGGCGGTAACTCTACAAGTGCAAAGCATGCACTTGCTGTTAACCAACGGGCTGCCTACCGTCGAAGTGCGAGCAGGGACAACCCGCCGCATCGACCGAAACCAGGGGAGCCGACCATGTCCACAGCCATGCCGTTCGCCGCCGATTCCACGCTCATGTCGGAGGTGACCGGCGCGGTCACCGCGGCCGGCGCGGTGCTGCGCGACCGCTACACCCCGCACGCCAGGGGCGTGCGGCTGAGCGGGATCGTCGACGAGATCCACGCCAACGACGACGCGGTCCTGGCCGTGCTGCGCGAACCCCTGTCGCGGGCCCGGCCGGGATCGATGTGGGCCGAGGACGAGCTGGCGGGCGGTGCGCTCCCGCAGGGGGAGTGGTGGGTCGTCGACCCTGCGGAGGGCAACATCAACCACGTCCACGGCATGACGGACTGGGCCGTCACCGCCACTCTGGTCCGCGACAATCAGCCGGTCCTCACCGTCGTCCATCTGCCGCTGACCGGCGACACCTACACCGCGGCCGCGGGAGCCGGTACCCGTCTGAACGGCCGGCCCCTCAAGGCGTCCGCCAAGACCGACCTGGGGGCCGCCCTGACCGGCACCGGCCAGGCCAGACCGGGCGAGGACGAGCGCACCCTGCGACGGATCGGCGACTCGGTCACCGCCATGCTCGTCAACGGCCTTGTCGTGCGTGTCTCGGTCCCCGCCACGTTGCAGCTCATCCATGTCGCCGCCGGGCGGACGGACGCGTTCTGGCAGTTCTCCGACGTCCGTTCCGGGCTGGTCGCCGGCGCCCTCCTGGTCTCCGAGGCCGGAGGCGTCGTCACCGACCTGGCGGGCGGGCCCTGGACCGTGTCCAGCCAAGACTTCCTGGCCGCCGCCCCCGGCGTCCACCCTGCCGCCCTGAAGGTCCTGTCCTCGGTCGCCTGACCCGGAAGACCGGTCCCGCGCCCCCGCTCATCCCTCCCGAGAACCCCAAGGAACATCATGACCAGCATCGGAATCCTCGGCTCCGGCCGCGTCGGCGGCAATCTCGCCCGCAAACTCGCCGAGGCCGGGCACCAAGTCACCCTCGGCTGCCGGCACCCGGAGGAGGAGACCGCCGCCCGCGCCGCCGGAACCGGCCCCCGCATCCGGTACGCCGACCACCTCACCACCGCCCGCGCCTCGGACGTCGTGATCAACGCGACGCCCGGCGACACGGCTCTCGAACGCCTCACCGGCCTGCGCTCCCAGCTCGCCGGAAAGATCCTCGTCGACGTCTCCAACGCGACCCGCGACAGTGACGACGGGCTGCCCGGCGACCTCTGCTACCCGGGCGGCAGTCTCGCCGAACAGCTCCAGAGCGCCCTGCCCGCCACCCACGTGGTCAAGACCCTCAACACCATGCTGTTCATGGTGATGACAGCCCCCGAGTCCCTGGCCACCCCGCCGGCCGTCTACCTGTCGGGCGACGACGAGGACGCCAAGAAGACGGTCACCGGCCTGCTCGGCGAACTGGGCTGGCAGCCCGAATGGATCGAGGACCTCGGCGGCATCACGACCGCCCGTGCCACCGAGGCCATGATCCTGCTGGTCCCTCACATCCTGCGCAGGCACGGCTTCCAGCCCTTCGCCGTCACCGTCGCCCGCTGACCCCGCGACATCACCTCCGTCGTCCGACTCCGCCGCCGTGGACGAACGGCCCCGACCGGACGGCGGAGATGCCTCCGATCGAGTCACCCGGTCCCGCCGACAGGGGAAGTGTCAGTGGTCGGTGCGATCCTGCTGGTATGGACGAGATCATGCGGCGGCGCGTGTACGGCGCCGATCACGACGACCCCGACCCGGGGCCCCGGCCGGGGCGTGTCTACCGGGAGCTGGTGGGCGGCCCGCTCGACGGGCTGCTGCTGGACGTGACGGGCTGGACGGAGGTCGCCCTCGCGGACGGCTCCGCCCTGATCACCGAGATCGGCTCCTACGGGGCCGGCGGCAGGGCCGAGTACGGACCGAGGCCGAACGAGCCGTACAAGTGGGACTGGCGGGGCGACACACCCTGAGAGATGGGCAGGGCAGCCGGGTGGCGTGACGCTCAGCGGCCCCGGTCCGGATGCTGCTGAGGCACGACGACCAGGAAAGCGTCCTGCTCCAGGTCCATCACGACCTCCGCCGCGACACCCTCGCCGCGGCGGGCCGCCGCGAACTCCTCCGCCGGCCAGCTGCCCCGCGGGCCTCCTGCGGGGAACTGCTCAAGCACGGTGCGAAGCACGGTCCACCCCCTGTCGTTCGTTCTGCTGTCCGCTCCAACGACGTCCGGGCGGTCCCCGTCACGGCCTGCGCGGGCGCCGCTTCCCGTACTTCATGACGGCGACGGAGGCCATGAAAGGCCGCGTTCGTGCAACGGCATCGCCCCAAACGGGTTTTCGCGGCAGGGTGATGCGGGCAAGCCACAGGGGGCTAGGGAAGAGGGGGAACCGTGATCGTCTGGATCAACGGTGCGTTCAGCGCGGGGAAGACCAGCGCCGCGCGCGAACTGATCGATCTGATCCCGAACAGCACCTTCTACGACCCGGAACTGACCGGCGGGGGGCTGCGCAGTCTGCTGCCCCAGAAGAGGCTCGCCGAGGTGACCGACTTCCAGGACCTGCCGATCTGGCGGCGTCTGGTGGTGGACACCGCGGCGGCCCTGCTCGCCGAGGTCGGTGGGGTACTGGTGGTGCCGATGACGCTGCTGCGACAGGAGTATCGCGACGAGATCTTCGGAGGGCTCGCCTCCCGGCGCATTCCGGTGCGCCATGTGCTGCTCTCACCTGAGGAAACGATCCTGCGGCAACGGATCGCCGACCGAGTGGAAGCCGAGGACGACCCCGAACGCAGCGAGCAGGTCCGCCAGTGGGCGTACGAGCACATCGGACCCTATCGGTCGGCGCTCGACTGGATCGCCGGGGACGCCCACACCATCGACAACAGTGCCCTCACTCCCCGGGAGACCGCTGTACTGATAGCCGAGGCCGTGCACACCGGGGCGGCCCCGGCCTGCGGGATCGTGCAGACACCCGACCCGACCGCGGAGACCGTCGCGGCCGGTGTGCTGCTCTTCGACGAGGAGGACCGGGTGCTGCTCGTCGACCCCACCTACAAGCCCGGCTGGGAGTTCCCCGGCGGCGTCGTGGAGTCGGGCGAGGCGCCGGCCCGTGCCGGGATCAGGGAGGTCGCGGAGGAGATCGGGATACAGCTCGAACGGATACCGAGACTGCTGGTCATCGACTGGGAGGCGCCGGAGCCGCCCGGCTACGGCGGACTGCGGCTGCTCTTCGACGGGGGCCTGCTGCCGGACCGGGACGCCGAGCGGCTGGTGCTGCCCGGATCCGAACTGCGCGGCTGGCGGTTCGTCACGGAGGCGGAGGCGGCCACCATGCTGCCGCCCACCCGTTACGAACGACTGCGCTGGGCGCTGCGTGCCCGCGAGAAGTCGGCCGTGTTCAACCTGGAGGCCGGAGTCCCGGTGGGCTGAGCCCCGAGGCGATCCGCGCGGCGCGGGTACCCGGCGGACGTCCGCCGCGTACCCGCGCGCCGGGCGCGCCTCGCTCAGGCCTTCTTGGAGTCGGCGTAGTTCCGCAGGAACAGCGCCTCGGCCACCGACATCCGCTCCAGCTCCTCGGGCGACACGCTCTCGTTCACCGCGTGGATCTGCGCCTCCGGCTCGCTCAGCCCGATCAGCAGGATCTCCGCCTCCGGGTACAGCTCGGCGAGCGCGTTGCAGAGCGGGATCGAGCCGCCCATGCCGGAGGACTGCATCTCCTCACCGGGATACGCCACCCGCATGGCGTCCGCCATCGCCGTGTACGCCGGGCTGGAGACGTCGGCGCGGAAGGGCTGCCCCTGGCCGACCTGCTCGACCGACACCCTGGCGCCCCACGGGGCGTGCGACAGGAGATGCGCGGTGAGCAGCTTCGTCGCCTCGTCGGCGTCGCCGCCCGGCGGCACCCGGAGGCTGATCTGGGCCCGCGCGCTCGACTGCACCGAGGGCGTCGCGCCGACGACCGGCGGGCAGTCGATACCGATCACCGTGACGGCCGGCCGCGCCCAGATCCGGTCCGCGACCGTACCCGTGCCGATCAGTTCCACCCCGTCCAGCACCTTCGCGTCCTTGCGGAAGTCGGCCTCCGGGTACTGGAGGCCGTCCCACTTCGCGTCGGTGGTCAGGCCGTCGACGGTGGTCGTGCCGTCTTCCGCGCGCAGCGACGCGAGCAGCTGGATCATCGCGGCCAGCGCGTCGGGCGCGGCGCCGCCGAACTGCCCGGAGTGCAGGTTCCCTTCGAGGGTGTCGAGGCTCACCCGGAGCATCGTCATCCCGCGCAGGGTCGAGGTGACCGTCGGCAGCCCGGCGCGGAAGTTGCCGGTGTCGCCGATCACCACGGTGTCCGCGGCGAGCAGTTCCGGATGGGCCTGCGCGTACTGCTCCAGACCGCCGGTGCCCTGCTCCTCCGAGCCCTCGGCTATCACCTTCACGGAGACCGGCACCCCGCCGTTCGCCTTCAGGGCGCGGAGCGCGAGGAGGTGCATGACGAAGCCGCCCTTGCAGTCGGCGGAGCCCCGGCCGAACCAGCGGCCGTCGCGTTCGGTCAGCTCGAACGGCGGGGAGAGCCAGGCGGACTCGTCGAGCGGCGGCTGCACGTCGTAGTGCGCGTAGAGCAGCACGGTGGGCGCCCCGGCCGGGCCGGGCAGGAAGCCGTAGACGGCCTTGCTGCCGTCCGGGGTGTCGAGCAGGGCGACGTCCTGGAAGTCCTCGTCGCGCAGCGCCCCGGCGACCCACTCGGCCGCGGCGTCGCACTCGCTCCTGGGGTACACAGCGGGATCCGCCACCGACTGGAAGGCCACCAGCTCGGTGAGCTCCGTCTTGGCGCGGGGCATCAGCGAGGCGATGGTTTCGGAAATCGGATGGGCGGTCATGGGCACGCTCCTAGCAGGTGCGACGTTATGTGTACGAATCCGTGTACTTGAACGCCGCGAGCGCGGCGTTGTGGTGACGACGGAGGCACGGTCGATCCTCCCACAGCAGGGGTTGGCCCGAACGCGCCGTAGGATGCCGTGAGCAGCTTGGGCCACTGGTCGGATCGGGAGCAGAAGCACATCGTGAGCAGCGAGAACGCAGACGCCGGACATGAGCACGAAGAGTCGTCCGTGTGGGATGTCGTCGTAGTCGGCGCCGGACCGGCGGGCGCCTCCGCGGCATACGCGGCGGCGGTAGCCGGCCGTCGGGTGCTGCTGCTGGAGAAGGCGGAACTGCCCCGTTACAAAACGTGCGGCGGCGGAATCATCGGATATTCGCGTGATTCGCTGCCACCCGGATTCGAACTGCCGTTGCGGGACCGGATCCACGCGGTCACGTTCTCGCTGAACGGCAGGCTCTCGCGGACTCGCCGTTCCAAGCGCATGCTCTTCGGGCTGATCAACCGCCCCGAGTTCGACGCGGGGCTGGTCGAGGAGGCGCAGAAGGCCGGAGCCGAACTGCGCACCGGTGCGACGGTGTCCCGGGTGGAGCAGCACGGGGCGGCGGTGCCCGACCGGCGTACGGTCGCGGTCGTGCTGTCCGGCGGTGAGACGGTCCTGGCCCGTGCGGTGGTGGGCGCGGACGGCAGCGCCGGGCGGATAGGAGCCCATGTCGGGGTGAAGCTGGATCAGGTGGACCTCGGCCTGGAGGCGGAGATCCCCGTTCCGCCGACGGTCGCGGAGGACTGGGCCGGCCGGGTCCTGATCGACTGGGGTCCGATGCCCGGCAGTTACGGTTGGGTCTTCCCCAAGGGCGACACCCTGACGGTCGGTGTGATCTCGGCGCGCGGCGACGGCGGCGGAACGAAGCGGTATCTGGAGGACTTCGTCGCGCGGCTCGGCCTGGCCGGCTTCGAGCCGAAGATCTCCTCCGGCCATCTGACGCGCTGCCGCAGCGACGACTCGCCGCTCTCGCGCGGCCGGGTCCTCGTGTGCGGTGACGCGGCCGGTCTGCTGGAGCCGTGGACCCGCGAGGGAATCTCGTTCGCGCTGCGTTCCGGGCGGCTCGCCGGGGAGTGGGCGGTCCGGGTCGCGGAGTCGCACGACGCGGTGGACGCCCGCCGCCAGGCGCTCAACTACGCCTTCGCCATCAAGGCCGGGCTGGGTGTCGAGATGAGCGTGGGGCGGCGGATGCTGAAACTCTTCGAGCGCCGCCCGGGTCTGCTGCACGCGGTGCTGACGGGATTCCGTCCGGCGTGGAACGCGTTCGCGGGGATCACCCGGGGAACGACCTCGCTGGCCGAACTGGTCCGTTCGCATCCGCTGGCGCAGCGGGCGCTGTCGACCATGGACCGCACTTAGCCGTCGCGGTACGGGGGAGGAGAGCCGTCGGGGCCGGCCGTCCGGTCAGCCCTCGACGGTGATCCGGAAGACGGGATGGTCGGGGCAGGCCGCGAGGAGCTCGGCATCCGTCGACTTCACCGTGATGCCCTGGAAATACTGATTGACCTCCCAGCCCCAGCGCTTCAGGTAGGCGCGGACGACGATCACCTTCTGCTCGTCGTCGGCGATCTCCACAGCGGTGAAGGGGCGAACGCTGCGGCCCTTGCGCAGTTCTCCGCCGCCCGCGGCCCGCATGTTGCGCACCCACTGCGAGTGGCCGCGTGCCGAGACCAGGTACTGAGCGCCCTCGTGCTTGTGAGGATTCACGGGGATGCGCTGCATCCGGCCGCTCTTGCGTCCGCGGACCGACAGCTCATGGGTACCGAGCAGGCTGACGCCGTGCCGGGCGAGCCGGCCGACGACGCTGTTCAGGCGGACCGTGAGTGGGCTTCCCTGAAGGTAGTAAGCCTGCGACATGGTGATCCCTACTGTTGGGAGAGCGGTGCTCTCGCTTGAGATCAGTGTGCGCGAGAGTGGTGCTCGAAAGCAAGAGCACTGCTCTCGTTATTGGTCGCCGCTCTGATCGCGTGACAGAATGCTGCCCATGAGCGCCATCAGAGGAGCCAGGGAACGGGCCCGCATCGAAGTCACCGCCGCGATCAAGGACGAAGCGCGCAGGCAGCTCGCCGCCGAAGGGGCGGCCAAACTCTCGCTGCGCGCGGTCGCGCGGGAGCTCGGCATGGTCTCCTCGGCCCTCTACCGCTATTTCCCCAGCCGCGACGAGCTGCTCACGGCGCTGATCGTCGATGCGTACGACTCCGTGGGAGAGGCCGCGGAGAACGCCCACCGGACCGCCTCCCCGGACGGCTCCGCGCCCGTCGCGCATCTGGCCCGCTGGGTCGCGGTCGCCTGTGCCGTCCGTGACTGGGCGCTGGCGCATCCCCACGAGTACGCCCTGATCTACGGTTCGCCGGTGCCCGGCTACACGGCGCCGCAGGTCACCATCGCCCCCGCGTCGCGCGTCGGCCTGGTCCTCGTCGCCGTTGTCGAGGAGGCCCACCGCGAGGTGGGGCTCGCGCTGCCGCCGCTCACGGAGGAGCTGCGCCCCGAGGCCGAACGGCTCGCCGCGGACCTGGCCCCCGGCCTGCCCCCCGCCGTCGCCCCACCGATCGTCGCCGCCTGGGCGCAGCTCTTCGGGCTGGTGTCGTTCGAGATCTTCGGCCAGTTCGACCGGGTGGTCGAGGCCAGGGCGGTCTTCTTCCGCCAGGCCGTCGAGGAGCTGGGCCGCACGGTCGGCCTGCTGGGAAGTGCGGCGCGCGGCACGGCGGGCCAGGGCGGCCGGGCACGGCGCTGAGCCGCTGCCCCCGCCCTGCCCCGCGCCCGGCTGTCCCCGTTCGCCGTACTCCACAGGGAGTACGGGTGATCGCCACGCCCGGCGGACGCCCGCGGGGTGGTCCTCCGTCTAGCGTGACCGCATGGAAGAGCAGCGCTCACAGGAAAGCGGCGGTCCCCCCGGTGGCCGGGGCGGGCCGCCGCGCTGGCTGACCGGAGCACGGGGGAGCTCCGCCGCTCGCCTGCCGTGGCTGTCGACACTGCTGCTCGGCATCGTCGTCATGGTCGGGTCGAGCATCGCGGCCCACGGCCAGCTCGGCGAGAAGGCCCCGCTGGACCTCTTCGCCCGGCTGCTGCTCCTCGTCTCCGTGGCCGTGCTGCTGGTGCGCCACCGTCACCCCGTCGTGGCCGTCTTCGTGAGCTCGGCCGCGGCGATGGTCTATCTCGGGGCCGGATATCCGTACGGGCCGGTCTTCCTGGCCGTCGCCGTGGGCTGCTTCAGCGCGGTCGTCGCCGGGCATCGCCGGGCCGCGTGGTCGGCCGTCGGCATGGTGTGGCTGGGGCATCTGCTGGTCGCCCACTGGCTCTACCGATGGCTGCCTCCCCCGGGCGACTCGGCCCCGCCCTGGGGGCAGGAAGTCGGGGTCGCCGCCTGGGTGGTGGCGATCGTCGCCGCCGCGGAGTTCGTCCGGGTAAAACGTGAGCAGTGGGCGGCGCAGCGGATGGAACGGGCGGCCGCGGAGCGGAGGCGGGCCGACGAGGAGCGCCTGCGGATGGCCCGGGAGCTGCACGACGTCCTCGCCCACAGCATCTCCGTCATCAACGTCCAGGCCGGGGTCGGCCTCGCCCTGCTCGACTCCGACCCCGAGCAGGCCCGTACGGCGCTCACCACCATCAAGGCCGCCAGCAAGGAGGCGCTCGGCGAGGTCAGACAGGTACTCGACACGCTTCGCACCCCCGGGGACGCGCCCAGGGCGCCGGCTCCCGGACTCGACAGACTGCCCGAGCTGGTGGAGCAGGCCGCGAGCACCGGCCTGACCGTCACGGTAACGACGGACGGCGCACGCGGCGCCGTGCCGCCCGGCGCGGACCTGGCCGCGTTCCGGATCGTGCAGGAGGCGCTGACGAACGTGGTGCGACACTCCGGTTCGCGTACCGCGGAGGTCGCGGTCGGGTACGGGCCCGGCCGCATCCTGCTCCGGATCGACGACCGGGGACCCGCCACCGGCACCGACGCGGGGGGCAGCGGCAACGGACTGGCCGGCATGCGGGAGCGGGCCGCGGCGCTGGGTGGCACGATCGAGGCGGGTACCCGGCCCGACGGCGGCTGGCGGGTGCGAGCCGAGCTTCCGCTGCCGGCCGGGGCCACCGGCGGGGCACCCCCGCACGAGAAGGAGACACCGTGATTCGCGTACTGCTCGCCGATGACCAGCTGCTGGTCCGGGCCGGATTCCGGGCCCTCCTGGACGCCCAGCCGGACATCGAGGTGGCGGGCGAGGCGGCCGACGGCGAGGAGGCCGTCCGGCTGGTGCGCGAACTGCGCCCGGACACCGTACTGATGGACATCCGGATGCCGCGTCTCGACGGCCTCGCCGCGACCCGCGCCATCACCGGGGACCCCGCGCTGGACGAGGTGAGGGTGGTCATGCTCACCACCTTCGAACTCGACGAGTACGTCTTCGAGGCGATCCGCTCCGGAGCCTCCGGTTTCCTGGTGAAGGACACCGAACCGGAAGAGCTGCTGCGGGCCGTCCGCGCGGTGGTCGCCGGTGACGCGCTGCTGTCCCCGGGCGTCACCCGCCGGCTGATCGCGGAGTTCGCGGCCCGTTCCAAGGAACCCGTCGCGGCTACCGGCCTGAGCGAACTGACCGAACGGGAACGCGAGGTGATGGCCCTGGTGGGCATCGGGCTCTCCAATGAGGAGATCGCCCGCAGGCTCGTCGTCAGCCCGCTCACGGCCAAGACCCACGTGAGCCGGACCATGGTGAAGCTCGGCGCCCGCGACCGGGCCCAACTGGTTGTGCTCGCCTACGAGTCGGGGCTCGTCCGGCCCGGCTGGCTCGGCTGAACCGGCACTGCCGGGCCACGCCCCTTACCGCCTGCCGCACCGCGCGCCGGACCCGTGGGGCCGAGGTCCACAGTGGAGTCCCGGCGGCCGAACCGCCACAGCACGTCGACGACCCGTCCCGTGAAGACGAGCCCCGCCACTCCCGCCGCGACCATCAGCAGCACGGACCGCAGGCCGCTGTCCGGCGAGAGGAAGGCGGTGGGGACGCAGGCCACGACGAATGCCGCGGCGGCCATCACGGCACCGGTCAGCACGGCGAAACCGATCTCGACGGTCATGGCGTCCCGGTCGGCCTGGCTTCGGTGTCCCATGTCTGAAGTGTCACAGTCGGGATGACCGGAGGACAACCACGCCTCCGGCGCGGAGCGGGGCCCGCGGAGGCGGGCGCCGATGATCAGTTGACCGCTGATTTCTCCTGCCACAGCCGGGCGAGAGCGGGGTCGCCGGTCACGGTGAGGGCGGTGAGCGGCAGCCGGTTCCAGAGCGAGAGATACAGGTCCCGGGCCGTGCCGCTCAACTCGGAGTCCACGGAACGGTCCTTGGCACGGTCCGTCGGCGCCCCGGTCCCGCGTACGGTTCGCGGCGGATCCGCGGAGAGCTCCACGGTCCACACCGCGCCGGTGTCGGTGGCCCGCACCCGCAGTGTGCGGGGCACTTCGGTGCGCAGCCGGGTCTTCGGGCGGGCGTGGAAGCCCCGGAGCAGCTCGTCGACGCCGTCGGTGGCGTGCGCGGCCGCCACCGGGGACAGCGCGCCGCCACGTGCGGACTCCGCGTCGACCCGGTGGACGGCCGTCTCGTGCGCCTGCCGCCGTGCCCAGAAGGCGAGCGGCGAAGGCGCGGCGAAGAAGGTCCAGCACTGTACGTCCGGGGACGCGCCCTTCAGGGCGTCCACCAGCCGGCGGTGTCCCTCGCGGAACCGGTCGAGCAGTTCCGGCCCGTCCAGGTCCGGTTCGGCGGGGCCGCGGACGTACGTGGTGTGCCCCTCGGTCAGGAAGGCGGTCGCCCAGGCGTGCACCATCGCGGTGTGCCGCAGCAGATCCCGTACCTGCCAGTCCGGGCAGGTCGGCACGGGCGCGCCGGTCCCGGCCTCCGTGGCTGCCTCGGCCAGCAACCGGCCCTCTTCGTCCAGGGTGTTGATGTGCTCCGCGATGTCATGGCAGGGATTGTGCCAGCGCTCAGGCACCCTGCGGGTGGGCCGAGCGCGAGCGCGTCCGCCCCGGCCCGCCGCGCAGCAGACGTACGAACCAGCCGAGGACGAACGACTGCGCCAGCACGGACACGACCAGGGCGAGGTACATGTACCAGTCGGGTCCGGCCGAACCCGCTCCCCACAACGTGCTGTCGAGGATGAGGAAGAGGAACACGGTGGGTGCGGCCAGGAAGAAGAGCCAGACCCCGGAGAACGAGGCGTCCTCGTGGGCGACGAACAGCGTGTCCACCGTGACGAACACGGCGGTGGCCGCGACCACGCCCAGATAGATCAGTGAGGCGGCGTTGCCGAAGGCCAGGCGCGCGAATGTGCGGAGGTGCCGCGTGGTCGTAGCAGGCTTGTTCATCGATACTCCCCGTTGGTGGCCGACCTCTCCAGCGTGCGTCCGGGGAACCGTTTCTGCCTGAGTACGGCTACTCACTCGTGACGGTATGCGACACATTGCGGGCGGCGTACCCCAGCGCCGCGGCCGCGGCCGCCAGCAGGGTCACGGTGGTCAGGGCCGCGGGCAGCGAGAACCAGTCGGTGAGGAACCCGATCGCGGGCGGTCCGAGCAGCATTCCGCCGTAACCGAGCGTCGAGGCCGCCGCCACCCCGCCGGGACCCGCCAGCTCACCGGCCCTGCTGACCGCCACGGGGAAGATGTTGGCCAGCCCGAGCCCGGTGATCGCGAACCCGAGCAGCGCGAGCCAGGTGGTCGGGGCGAGCGCGCCGAGCAGCATGCCCGCCGCGGCGGTGCCGCCGCCCGCGACCAGGGTCCGGGTCTGGCCGAGCCGTTCGAGCAGCGCCGTGCCGGTGAGCCGGCCCGCCGTCATCGCCAGGGCGAACAGCGAGTAGCCCGCCGCCGCGATCCCGGGATGGGCGTGCAGGTCCTGCTCCAGGTGGAGGGCGCCCCAGTCGGCCAGGGCGCCCTCGCCGTAGGCCGTGCAGAGCGCGATCATGCCGAAGAGGAGCACCACCCGGCGGGCCCGCCTGCCCAGGCGCTTGGGGCGCTCGCTGCTCGCGGCCGCCGCCCGCGGGGGCTTCGCGACGGTGTTGCGGAGCAGCACGGGGCCCGCGAAGGCGGTCACGAGCAGTCCGAATCCGGTCAGGATCAGGAGATGGGCGGAGGGGGAGAGACCACCCGCGACCAGCCCGCCGAGCCCGGCACCGACCATGCCGCCGAGGCTGAACGCGGCGTGGAAGCCGGGCATCACGGGGCGCCGCAGGGCGTTGACGAGGTCCACCGCCGCGCTGTTCATCGCCACGTTCATCCCGCCGTACGCGGCGCCGAACACCAGCAGTACCAGGCCGAGTGAGAGGGCCGAGTGGGTCTGTGCGGGCAGCGCGATGCTGAGGGGGAGCAGGACACCGCAGACCACGGTCACCGCATGGCTGCCGAAGCGGTTGCAGAGCCTGCCGGTGAGCATCATGGTGATGACGGCGCCGGCGGACACGCCGAGGAGTGCGAGGCCGAGGGTGGCGGCAGAGGCGCCGGTCTGGTGCTTGATGGCCGGGATACGGACCACCCAGCCGGCGAAGATGAACCCGTCGAGGGCGAAGAACACGGTCAGCGCGGTACGGAGACGGGAGGACGAGGGTGGGGCGGGGTTGCCGCCCGGTCCCCCCGGCAGGGCCGTCCGCAGTTTGTTTAGGTGCGGCACAAAGTCAGCATAGAGGCCTGCGGACAGCGGACGCAAGACGGCTGCCGACGGGCGTCGCACAAGGGGCGAACCCGGCCACCGCGGCGTCGGCAACACCTCCGGATCATGGGAGACTCGCCCCCATGAACGGCAAGGTGACCCACACCCGGACGAAGTTGGAGAGGGGCCGCAGCGCGCTGGGCCCCGCGCTGGAACTGGTCCATACCGGACGCGCGCCCACTCGTGCGGTCCTCACCTCCGAGCTCGGCGTCACCCGCGCCACGGCGGGCGCGGTCGCCGCGGAGCTGGAGGCGCTCGGTCTGATCAGGGTGGACTCCAGGCCCGGCTCCGCGGCGGGCTCGCAGGGGCGCCCCTCGCACCGGCTGGCGGTGCGGGAGTCCGGGCCGGTGGCCGTCGCGGCCCAGGTCCACGCGGACGGCTTCCGGGCCGCGCTGGTCGGACTGGGCGGCCGCCTCGTCGCGACCGCCCCCGGCTGCGTCACCATCACCGCGGACCCGGCGCAGGTCATCGGTGAAGTCGTCGACGACTGCGCCCGGTTGCTGCGGGACAGCGGGCTGCGCTGCGTGGGGGCCGGACTCGCCGTGCCGTCCGCGGTGGCCGAGCCGGAAGGAACGGCCCTCAACCCCCTCCACATCGCCTGGCCGGCCGGCGCCCCGGTCCGCGAGATCTTCGCCACATGCGTCCGCGAAGCGGGCATCGAGGGACCGGCGTTCACCGGCAACGACGTCAACCTCGCCGCGCTCGCCGAGCACCGGCACGGAGCCGGGCGCGGCGCCCAGCATCTGCTCTGCGTGGCCACAGGCCACCGCGGCGTCGGCGGGGCGCTCGTCCTGGACGGCCGCCTGCACAGCGGGAGTTCGGGGCTTGCCCTGGAGGTCGGCCACCTCACGGTCAACCCGGAGGGCCGGCCCTGCCACTGCGGCGGCCGGGGCTGCCTCGACGTCGAGACCGACCCGCTCGCCTTCCTGACCGCGGCCGGGCGCCGGCCCGGCCCCGAGGAGTCGCTCCTCAAGCAGTCCGGAGACCTGCTGCGCAACGAGTACGACGACATGGCGGTACGCGTCGCGGCAGAGGAGCTGATCGACCGCCTGGGACTCGGTCTCGCCGGGCTGGTCAACATCCTCAACCCGGACCGGATCATCCTGGGCGGACTGCACCGCGCGCTGCTCGACGCCGACCCGGAACGGCTGCGGGCGGTGGTCGCCGACCGCAGTCTGTGGGGGCGCAGCGGCAGTGTGCCGATCCTGGCCTGCAGCCTCGACCACAACAGCCTGGTCGGTGCGGCGGAACTGGCCTGGCAGCCGGTGCTGGACGACCCCTTGGTCGCACTTGCCTGAGCGGGCGGGCCGTCGGGGCGGTGCCCCGTCGGCCCTCAAACCCCCCGGACCGGTTCGAACGCGAACGCCCGCGCCGGATTGCCGACCAGCACCGCCTCCATGACCTCCGCCCCCAGGGCCTCCTCCAGGCGCGGACGCAGCCGGCGCAGCAGATGCGGCATGCCCGGCGTCTCCGGCACGGTGGTGTCGCCGCCCAGCAGCAGCTGCCCGCCGAACCCCGCCTCGGCCAGCTCCGCCAGCTCCGAGGGGAGGCGCCAGTCCGTCGCGTGGTGGGCCCTGGACGGACCGTCGAACGCGAGGAATGCCCCCGCCCGCGCCGCCTCCCGCTGCACGGCACCCTCCGGTGAGCGGCCCAGATGCCCGAGGATCACCCGCTGCGGCGCGACGCCCAGTTCCCCGCAGAGCAGATCGAGCACATCGAGCGCGGCGGTGCCCAGCTCCAGGTGGACGGCGATCGGCGCGCCCGTGCGGTGATGCGCCTCGGCCGCCGCCGTCATGGTGAGCCGGGCGTGCGCGTCGACCGCGTGTAAGGCCCCGGCGACCTTGATGAGCCCCGCCCGTACCCCGGTGGAGCCGATGCCCTCCGTGAGCTCCGCGACGAAGAGCGGGGCGAGCCGGTCCCGGATCCGGTCCAGCAGCGCGGGCGGATACTGCGCCGCCTGGTGCAGCCCGGTGGCGGCCACCACGTGCACGCCCGTCGAACGCGAGAGCGCGGCCAGCGATCCGGCTCCGCGTCCCATCCCGTGCGGCGTCCACTGCACCACCGCGCGGCCGCCCAACTCCTTGAAGGCGCCGAGCCGCCGGGCGGCGTCCTGCGGGTCGTCCAGTTCCTGGCCCGGCAGCATGGGACTGCGGATGAAGAGGTGGTCGTGGGCGTCGCACACGCCCAGTTCGCCGGGGGCGACGTCCCCGAGCACGGTGCGGACCGTGGCTACCACTGGCGTCCCTCCTTGAGTTCTTCGCGTTCCGGGCTGCTGACGTGGAGCACCTCGAAGCACTCTCCTGGCTCCTCCGGCGCGGGACCGTCCCAGAGCGTGAAGTGGACCAGCTCCCAGTGGCGCGGGTCCACGGCGAGCGCCGTGACGACGGCGCCGGGCGCCTTCGCGAGCCGGCGGCTCTCCTCCAGCGCGGCTTCTACCGCGTCAGCGGGGGCGGCCGACGCCGGAACGGGTTCGCGGCGGCGGATGGCCGTGCGGGGGAGCGCGGCCGACGAGGGGCCCTGCGCGAAGGACAGCCCTGTCCAGTGCCGCACCTCGGGGCGCCCGAAGTCCCGCACGATGCCCTGGAATCCGGAGCCCCAGAGGAAGGAGTTCATGCCTTCGGGCGTCGACCACAGGTAGAACGGCGCGTACTGGTTGACCGGCGAGTCCTCGCCGCGCTCCCGCATCAGGTAGGCCTTGACGCCGAGTCCGGGGAAGTCGTCCAGGAGGTGGCCCCTGGTCGCCACCCGGTCCCGGATGATGCCCATGTCGTAGTCGGCGGGAAGGGTGATCTCGTACTGCATGGCGTGCATCGTCTGCTCCTCAGGTCCGCGACTTCTCAGGCCGCCGGGTATTCGGAGACGCGGGCGTCGGGGTGCCAGTGGATGGTGGAGCCGTCCTCGGCCGCCTCGACGAGGGCCAGATGGGTCATGAAGGTGCGGGGCGCGGCCCCGTGCCAGTGCCATTCGTCCGGCTCGATCCACACGGTGTCACCCGCCCGGATCGACTCCACCGGACCGCCCCTGCGCTGCACCAGGCCCTCGCCCTCGGTGACATGGAGGACCTGACCGTGCGGGTGGGTGTGCCAGGCGGTGTGCCCGCCCGGGGCGAAGTGAACGCTGAACATCCTGATGTGGGACGGCGGTTCGGGCGCCGCGAGCTCGTCGAGCCAGACGCTGCCGGTGAAGTGCTCGGGCGGCCCGGTCTGCGTGTCCGGGCGGTTCCTGGTGATGCGCATGTGTGGGGTGCTCCTTGTGCGGTCGGTCGCGTATGGCGGGGGTTCAGCCGGCATCCGTGGCGGGGGCGAGCAGCGTGAGCAGTCCCCGGACGGCGGCGTCGAAGGCGTCCGTCGAACCGGAGGCGCGGGCCAGTACATAGCCGCCCTGCACCGTCGCGACGATCGTCGCCGCGACATCGTCGGGTACCAGACCACGGGTGAACTCACCCCGATCCAGGCCCTCCTGGACGATCGCGGCCAGCCTGCCGCGCAGCCACCCGATCGTCTCGTCGACGGGGGCGCGCAGTTCGTCGCTCACGATCACGTCCGGGTCCATCGTCAGCCGCCCCACCGGGCAGCCCCGCAGTACATCGCGCTCACGCAGCAGGTAGCGCGAGATGCGCTCGTACGCGGAGCCGGGCGCGTCGAAGGTGCGGCCGGCCGTCTCGCGCATCTCCGCGGACGTACGCCGGATGGCGGCGAGGGCCAGCTCGGGCTTCCCGCTGAAGTGGTGGTACATGCTGCCCTGGCCCGCGTCCGCCCGCTGCTGGATGGCCTTGGGGCTCGTGCCCACGTATCCGCGCTCCCACAGGAGCTCCTGGGTGGCTTCGATCAGACGGTCCGGAGTGCTCATGCAGACACTGTACATACTAGTAGGTACAGAGTCCACGGTCAGTGATCAGGAAGACGCGGCGGCGGGCGGGAGCAGCCGCCCGCCCGCCGGCTACTCCCGAGGAGGTACGTGCACTGCCGCTGCCCGTACGACGACGCGGCCCCCTCCCCGGAGCCAGGCTCGTAGGTGACAGAAGAACACGAGCCCTGACAGAGGAGCTGACCGAGATGAACACCCTGGCCTTCAGCGGGGGACCCGGACCGTGGATCCTCCTCTTCCCGCTCGTCTGGGCGGCCGTCGTCATCGGCGTCGTCACGGTCGTACGACGCACCGTCCGGTACGGCCGGCGCGGACCCTGGCAGGTCCGGGCCGGACAGGCCGGCCACGCCGAACCCTCACCGATCGACATGCTCGGGCGCCGCTTCGCCGCCGGGGAGATCGACGAGGACGAGTACTGGCGCCGTCTCTCCGTCCTCGACGAGCAGTTCGGCACCCGTGGCAGCGGCGGCGCGGCATGACCTCCACCAGCGGGTGTTCGCCCGCGGCCCCTGAGGGGGCGGGCCTCATGCCCCGGTCAGCTGCCGGACGGCCCTGAGTACCTGGCCCGCGCCGTCCTCGGCCGCCATATGCCGCGCCGCTTCCGCGGCGGCGCGGGCGTATGTCCGCTCTCCGACGACGTGACCGAGTGAGTCCGCGAGCCGTTCCTCGGTGAGGGAGCGGAAGGGGACGGGCTCGGTCGCGGCGCCCAGTGCGGCCAGCCGTGCGGCCCAGAAGGGCTGGTCCGCGGTCACCGGAACCGTGACCGCGGGAACCCCCGCGCGCAGCGCGGCAGCCGACGTGCCGGCGCCGGCGTGGTGGACCACCGCGGCCAGCCGGGGGAAGAGCAGGGCATGCGGTGTGTCCCCGATCGCGAGGACGCCGTCACCGGTGGCCGCCAGACCCGCGCTGCCGGCTTGCAGGATGCCGCGCAGCCCCGCACGGCGCAGGGCGCGCACGGCGATGTCGCTCAGCCGCTCCCCGTCACCGCCCGCCATGCTCCCGAAGCCGATGAGCACGGGCGGGGGACCGGCGCGCAGGAAGTCCTCCAGATCGGCGGGCAGCCGCTCCGCCGGTTCGAGGGCGGGCCACCAGTTGCCCACGACGTCCAGGCCGGCGCGCCAGTCGGAGGGGCGGGGCACCAGCGCTGTGCTGAAGCCGTGCAGGACGGGCCAGCCGGCCTGGTCCTGCCGGCGGCGCATCGCGGACGCGGCGACCGGGGGCAGCCGGAGGCTCCGGCGCAGCTCCGCGGCGGCGTGCGCGTAGACACGGTCGGCCATGCGGAGGGCGAAGCGGCCGGAGGCCCGGTTGGCGAGCCTGCCCAGCGAGCGGGAACCCGTGACGACGGGCGGGAAGTCGCCGGTCGGTGCGGTGGGCTGAAGGTACACGCCCAGGCTCGGGGTGCCGGTGGCCTCGGCCAGGTGCCAGCCGAGCGGGGCCATCGTGGTCGAGAGCAGGAGCAGATCCGCGCCGTCGGCCATCGCGTCGGCGAGCCCCTGGCCCAGCCCGGCGATGAACGCGGCCGCGGTGCGCATGAGGTCACTGCGCTCTGTGCCGCCACCGCCGGCCGCCTCCGGCCCGGCGGCGAGGCTGCGGAACTCCAGCCCGGCGTCCCGTACGAGAGAGGCGAAGGCGTCGGTGGCGGCGAGGGTGACGTCGTAACCGGCCCGGCGCAGTTCGGCGCCCAGGCCCGTGTACGGGGCGACGTCGCCCCGCGATCCGGCCGCGGCGATCAGGATTCTCATCGGCAGTCCCGCGAGCCGGTGCGGTCGTCGGGGCCGGCCGGGTGGCGGTCCGCGTTGGCGTGCACGGCCTTGCGCATGTACGCGGACAGGCCGGGGCGTTGCTGCGACGCCGGTACGACGAGGGCGAAGGCGCGGGGGTCGGCCACGAAGTCGTCCGCGATGCGCCGGTGCATCCCGGGCGGGCAGGAGGTGAACCAGCGTGAGATGTGCAGCCGGTGCTCCTCCGCGAGGTCCATGGCCCGCTCGCCGTCGCTCGGTTCCCCGTCGTCGAAGGCGGCGAGCAACTCCGCGCGCCAGGCCGCGGCCTCCCGCATGAGCTGCCGCCAGTCGTCCTTGGTGTGGGCGGCCGCGCGCGACATCGCCTCACGCTGTCCGTCCGAGTGCGCCCACTTCCGCTCGGCCTCCGCGGCGTAGCTGAGGTCGAAGGTGATCTCCCCGAAGACCTCGAACCGTTCCTCGGGGGTGAGGGCCACACCGGTCTGCTGGACCTCGATGGCCCGTTCCGCCACCTCGGCCAGGTGCTGGAGCCTGGCGATCTCCTCACCGAGCTCCCGCTGTCGGGACCTGAGGTGTTCCAGGGCGCTCGCCCGGGGATCCTTCAGGATCGCGGCGATCTCGTCGAGGGAGAAGCCGAGTTCGCGATAGAAGAGGATCTGCTGGAGACGCGCCAGGTCGGCGTCGCTGTAGACCCGGTAGCCGGCTCCGCTGCGGCCGCTGGGCGAGAGCAGCGCCGTCTTGTCGTAGTGGTGCAGTGTCCGCACCGTCACCCCGGCGAGAGCCGAGACCTGTCCCACCGAGTAGCCCATGTACCAGCCCCTTCGTCGCCCGACAGTCTTGGGCCTGACGTAAGGGGAGGGTCAAATCGGCTCCCACCACGGCAGGAGCGGGACGCCCCGTTGGGCGTCCCGCTCCTGCCGTGTCAGCCGACCGACACGGACCGTGCCACCGAGGGCTGCACACCCTCCGGCGACATGATGCCGCTCAGGTCGAACGGTCCGTCGGTCGTCGCCCCGTACACCGAATGCGTTGGCTGGACGGCGAACAGGGAAGGGGCCGGAAGGGTGAACCAGACGACCTTTCCGGCTCCGCCGCGGGGACGGACACCCCAGCTCTCGCTGACCGCGGCGATCAGTGCGAGTCCGCGCCCCGACGTACTGGAGTCGTCGGCCTCGCGCACGGTCGGCAGCCGTGGGTCGTGGTCGTGGACGGACACCGTCAGCCGTTCGAGCAGCAACTCGACCTCGACGGTGCATGACTTGTCCGGCTGTGCATGCCGGTGGACATTGGTCAGGAGTTCCGTGACGCCCAGCGCTGCCTGGTCGATCAAGGGATCGAGATGCCAGTAGCGCAACTGCGCCGAGATGATTCTGCGGACCTGACCGATCCGCGACGGCAGGGCCTGGAGCTCCACCGTGCAGTGCCTGCTTGGCTCGCTGATCACGGCTGCGACTCCCCGAAATAGGTCCGGAAGAAGACGAAGGGACGGATCCAGCAGATGGCTGACTGCTGATTCCGGGCCGGCGGCCTGGATCACAGTGTGACCGCCGGTAAACCATGAGTGACGTGACTCCAATGTCGCTCAGGGGTTCCGGCTCCGCAACTCGCGGTGTCCCCGTGGCGCCGCTCCGTCAGCCGTGCGCGGCGGCCGCCCCGCGCAGCGCTTCGAGGAACCGGCGCGCGGGACCGGCCTCGTCGGGCTTGTCCGAGCGGCGCGGCATCGTCAGCCGGTACCGCGTCCCGTTGACCCGTGCCACCGTCGCGTCCGCGCCGGAGAACCACGCTCTGCCCGTGCTCACCGTCCCCACCGGTGCGCTGTCGATCTCCCGGCCGTAACTGGTCAGCAGCGCCAGCCGGCCGTCCTTGACGGTCACCTGCCCGGCCCGTGAGAGCGAGCGCGCCCACCGGTCGATCCGTACGCCTGTCTCACTGAACTCCGTTTCGGACATGGCCCCTTCGCCCCCTTCGTCACGCCCCCGAATGAAAGTGTGCACAACCCGGACCGGCTGCACCAGACCGGGGTGGGGCGCAATGACGCATTCGGGCCGCGACGGTTCCCGCAAGCGCCCCGTTCGCAACACCAAGGCAGGGCTATGGAGCATCAAAGTCAATGTTTGTGCAGGTAGGGGGCCTATCGTGGGGCGCGCCGAGACCGGTCGTACGAGGAGAAGCGCGCTGATGGACACGAGTGAGCACAGAAGTGGGCACAGAAACGACGGCGAAGCGGTGGCGACCGTCGACATCGACCGCACCGACCTGGCGTACCGGGCCTGGCTCAAGGAAGCCGTACGCAAGGTGCAGGCCGATGCCAACCGCTCGGCCGACACGCATCTGCTGCGCTTCCCGCTGCCCGAGAGCTGGGGCATCGACCTCTACCTCAAGGACGAGTCGACGCACCCCACCGGCAGCCTCAAGCACCGGCTGGCACGCTCGCTCTTCCTCTACGGGCTCTGCAACGGCTGGATCCGCCCCGGACGGCCGGTGATCGAGGCGTCGAGCGGTTCGACCGCCGTCTCCGAGGCGTACTTCGCCAAGCTGATCGGGGTGCCGTTCATCGCCGTGATGCCCCGCACCACCAGCCCCGAGAAGTGCCGGCTCATCGAATTCCACGGCGGCCGCTGCCACTTCGTGGACGACTCGCGCAGGCTGTACGAGGAGTCCGCGACGCTCGCGGCGGAGTCCGGCGGTCACTACATGGACCAGTTCACCTACGCGGAGCGGGCCACGGACTGGCGCGGCAACAACAACATCGCGGAGTCGATCTACCAGCAGTTGCGGCTGGAGCGGTACCCGGAGCCCACCTGGATCGTCGCCACGGCGGGCACCGGCGGCACCTCCGCGACCATCGCGCGGTACGTGCACTACATGCAGCACGACACCCGGATCTGTGTGCCCGACCCGGAGAACTCCTGCTTCTTCGACGGCTGGACCAATCACGACCCGCTGGCCACCAGCGACTGCGGATCGCGCATCGAGGGCATCGGCAGGCCCCGGATGGAGCCGAGCTTCGTGCCGGGGGCCATCGACCGGATGATGAAGGTCCCGGACGCGGCCACGGTCGCGGCCGTGCGCGCGCTGGAGCGGTCCATCGGCCGCAAGGCCGGCGGCTCCACCGGGACGGGGCTGTGGAGCGCCTTCAAGCTGGTCGCGGAGATGCTCGCGCAGGGCGCCACCGGCAGCATCGTCACGCTGATCTGCGACCCCGGCGACCGCTATCTCGACAAGTACTACTCCGACTCCTGGCTGGCCGCGCAGGGCCTGGACATCGCGCCGTACACCCGGACCATCGACCAGTTCCTGACCACCGGCAGATGGCCCGGCCCGCAGGGCGGCACGGTCTGATCCGGCGCAGGCCGACCCGCCGTACTCCGGACCGGCCGCCGCCCTCCTCAGGCGGCGGCCGGTCCGGAGAGCCGTCGGCCGAGGTTGCGCACGGCGTCCCGGAACGACTTGCCCACCGCGGGGCGCGCCCGTCGCATCGTGAACCGGAACAGCGCGGAGCCGTCGGCGGCGAAGGTCCACTGCACCCGGGTGCCGGTACCGGCCGGGGTCAGCAGCCACTCCTCCACCAGGGCGTGCAGCCCCGGGGCGTTGGAGTCGTCGATCCGGTACGCGTACCGGCTGCCGGGCTCCGCGGCGACGACCGTCTCCCGGAACCTGATCCCGCCCCGGAGCCGCACCTCGCGGCCCGCGCCCGCGTCGACCGGCCGCGCCGACGTCAGCTGGGTGAACCAGCAGGGCCAGCCCTCGACGTCATCGGCCAGGGCGCGGTACACCGCATCGGGGGGCGCGGCCACCTCGGCGGCGAAGACCAGTCTCAGCGGAGCGGTCTCGACGAAGTCGAGGTCCATGGAGCGGAGTCGGCGGGTCATGGAACGCACCTCCCGTGCGGTCGGCGGCGGCAAGCCGCCGCCACCATATCTGGCACACCGTCAGATGTCCCCTGCGGTACCTGAGTCGACCCGGCCCGGTCCGGACAGCGGGCCGTACCCGGTCCGGGTCAGCGCACCGCCGTGAGCGAACCGCCCTCCCGGAGCCGGGCCTTCAGCTCCACCGAGGCGTCGCGCGGCGCCCGCACCGCGAGCGTCGTACCGGAGGCCGACGCACGGACCGCCCCGGTGGCCTGGATCCGGTCGACCGCACGGCTACCCGCGGCCAGCACGTACCACCGCCCCGACGGCGCCTTCCAGTGCGTGCCGCCCAGGACGTGCTGACCGAACCGGCTGCACAGCGCCGTGTCGCGCTGGTCGCCCACCACGGTCGCCGGGGCCGTCGTCGACGGATCGGGTGCCAGGAACTGCACCAGCACCCGGCCGGGCCCCTGCCAGGTGTCGGCCCGGGTGCAGACCCACTGGGCCGGTGCGCCGCCCTCGGGGAGGCGCTGCTCGGCGAAGTCCCAGTTGTTGACCGCCCGCACCCCGGTGCCGCCCAGCGCACGGAGGGAGCACGCGGTGCGCGCCCAGCTCAGCAGCGCGGGGCCGCCCGTCGCCTCCCTCGGCTGGCGTGCGGGCGCGCCACCGCCGGGCTTCGGCGTGAAGGTGAGGTGGACCGGGGCGAGATCGCCCAGGTCGGTGACGAGGAAGGCGTGCTTCTCCACGATGCGCTCCGAGGACCGCAGCTGCATCACCGGCCAGGAGTCGCAGCCGCCGTCCGGCGACGGACGCGGGACGGCGGCCGTCACACCGTCCGCCCCCACCTCCAGCGCGCGCGCCGGAGTGTCCGGCCGCAGCAGATCGCGCGTCGTGGACTCCGCGATCCAGGGCGCCAGCAGAAAGCGGGCACGGTCCCCGCTGCGGCTGACGACCACGGCCGCACCCGTCGTCACATCCGCGTCATCGGTCCGGGCGAAGTCCAGAGCCGGCGCCCCGGTCCCGGACAGCGGCTCCGCGTAGCGCACCACCCGTACCCCGCCGTCGTGGAACAGCACCACGGCGGCGCCGTCCACCTCACCGGCGTACAGCAGCCGGGGCGGCTGGGCGGGGGGCACCGAGAGCGCCCCCGGGGTGGTCGAGACGGCGGTGCCCTTCGGCGTCCGGCCCCAGGTCCGCAGCGCCCGGCCGAGCAGCGCCCGGTCGTCGGTGCGGTCACCGCGGGCCGGCCACGCGGTGAAGTCGACTCGGGAGGTGTCCGCCCACTCCTGCGCGGCGGTACGCAGCAGCGCCGCCGGATCGAGGGCGGGGGCGGGGGCGGGCGTGCTCCCGGCGTCGGGGAGGCGGACCGCCGAACCCTCCTGGGCCAGCGCGACCACGCCGCCCGCCACCACACAGAGCGCGGCGACGCCCGCCACCACCCGCATCCGGTGCCGGCGCCGCAGCAGATCGCTCGGCCGCGTCTGGAGCACGCACGGATCGAACTCCGCGGAACGCAGCAGCGCCCCGGCCCCCGCACGGTCGCCGGTCCCGAGCCGCCTGGCCGCCCGTACCGCGTTCGCCGGGTCCCGTGCGTCCGCGCGGGCGAGCAGGGACTGCGCCTCCGGCTCGTCCAGCTCCTCCAGCAGCCGCAGCGCGAACGCCGCCCTGACGGCCGCCGGCACCGCCGACAGCTCCTGGTCCAGCGCCAGTTCGGCCGCCCCGCCGGCCCGGGGGAAGAGCCGCAGGCCCCAGACGGCCGGGAGCGAGGGGCGCAGCGCGGCCGGTGCCGGCAGCCGCCCCGGCCACCAGCGCGGCCGCCGCTCGTGGGCCAGCGCGGTGCGCAGTACACGTAACCGCATCCAGGCGTAGGCCGAGGTCACCCCGTCGTCCGGAGCGGGCCCGGCGGAGGCGCCGCGGGTCTGCGCCGGTACCCGGGCGGGCGCCGGAGCCTCCGGCGCCGTACCCGCACCGGGCAGCGCACGCTGCACGGCGGCGTGGGCGGCGAGCACCCTGCGGTGCCGGCCGAGGGCGGGCGGCAGCACCAGATAGGCGAGCCGGACGAGACGCGGGTAGTGCTCCACGAGCGCGGCCTCGGCCTGCGGGACGCCGGGGCGTTCGCTGCTGCCGGAGGACCGCTGCTGCGGTTGGTGGATCGGCATGAATTCGATGCTTCCTGAGCCGTAGGCGGAAACCGTCACACCGACAAACGACTCGATCGTGTGACGGTCACATCACCTGCTCAGGGCACCCGTCAGCACCGTACGGATCCGGTCACAAGGAGCCCTGCGCCGGCCGGTCGAGCATCGAGTCGAGCACCCGGCCGAAGATCCGCCGCCCCGCCCCCGAGATCAGCGGATCGCCCCACCTCGGGAGCAGCCGCACGCTCAGCTCCTCCACCCACACCACATGGGAGCCGGAATGAGTGGGGTACACATCGATCGACGCCCGGCCCAGCACCACCCGGCCACGCTTCTCCAGACGGCACATCCCCGCCCTGCTGCCGGACGGCGGTGACCACCGGACCACTTCCATCGGATCGTCGAACGCCAGCGGGCCGATTCCGGTGCGCGCCACGAAGACCGTCCCGACACGGGTCGCCGTCCCCGCCGGCACCGTGATCGTGGTCAGCGGGACCTGCGCGGCGTGCCGTTCCCAGTCCGTCACCCGGCGCCAGGACTCGGCTGCGGGCAGTGGGGTGAAGCGCTCGATCCGGAAAACGGCCACCACATGATCCTAGAGCCTGCCGGACATCCCGCGAGCTGAGCGCGATCCGGGGCGACCGCGGGCCGGGCCGGACCGCCTCAGCCCCGGGCGGGCCCGCCGTCGGCGTTCCGGCCCGCGACCACCAGACCGGGCAGGTGCTCCTCGATCTCCTCGTGGACCTCGTCCGACAGGCCCGCGTCCGTCACGAACGTGTTCACCTGCTCCAGCGTGGCGAACGAACTCAGCCCCACCGTGCCCCACTTGGTGTGGTCCGCGACCACCACCACGCGCCGCGCCGACTGGACGAAACGGCGGTTCGTCTCTGCCTCCGCCAGATTCGGCGTGGACAGGCCGGCCTCGACCGAGATGCCGTGCACACCGAGGAAGAGCACATCGAAGTGGAGCGAGACGATCGCCTGGTCCGCGACCGGGCCGACCAGCGAATCGGAAGGCGTCCGCACCCCGCCGGTCAGCACCACGGTCGCGGCACCCGGCCGGGCACCCGGCGATCCCGGACGCTGCGCCGCGTGGAACACATCGGCGACCCGCACCGAGTTGGTCACCACCGTCAGGTCCGGCACGTCCAGCAGATGCTGGGCGAGCGCGTACGTCGTGGTGCCGCCGGACAGCGCGATCGCACTGCCGGGCACTGCCATCGCGGCGGCGGCCCGCGCGATGTCCTCCTTGGCGGTCAGCTCCAGCGTCGACTTCGCCTCGAAACCGGGCTCGTGCGTACTCGCCTCGACCACCGGTACGGCGCCGCCGTGCACCTTCTCGATGACACCCTGCCGGGCCAGCGCGTCCAGGTCCCGGCGGACGGTCATGTCGGAGACGCTCAGCTTGCGGGTCAGCTCATTGACCCTGACCCCGCCGCGCCTGCGCACCTCGTCCAGGATCAGCGCGCGCCGCTGCTCCGCGAGCAGATTCTGATTCTCGCTCAACGCCGGGTCCGGTCCTTCCCTGTGGCCGTGCAGGAGTCCGTTCGGACGGGGCTCATCCTGCCACGCGGTGTCGCGGGCCGCCGCACTGGGGAGATTTCGTGAGAGCGGCCCGGACACCGCCGTCCGGCCGCGACTCTGGTGACCGGCCATCAGCCGCCATCCCCCCTCCGAGAGCGAGTCACCCAGTGCCACCTCCCACCCAGACCACGCAGAGCACCGGGCCAGCGCTGGAACTGCTGGTCCACGGTGTGGGCGGAACCACGCCCCAGGAGATGCTCGTCGACCCGCGCACGGTCCGCGTCACCGGTGACGCCACCGCCGCCATCTACCGGCGTTCCGGCGACATCGACGCGGAGCGGCACCCCGAGCGGTACCGGGACCGGCCCATCCCCGAGGCCTACTGCTGGTCCAACCTCACCTCCGGCAACGGCTCCCGTGCGCTGTGGCTCCTGCTGCTCCCGTTCATGGTGATCAACCTCGCCCACTGGATGCGCCCGGCCGCCACCGGCCGCCCCCGCACCGTCCGGCTCTACGGGGCGCTGGTCCGGCTGGTCGCGCTGAGCCTGACCGTCCTGCTGACCGCCGCGGCCTGCGAGGTCGCGCTCGACCTGACCGCCTGGCAGTGCGCCGGGGTGGCGGCCTGCTCCGACCAGCGCTCCTGGCTGGGATTCCTGTCCGCCGCCCAGGGCGGCTGGTGGTCCCAGCCCGGCCGCCGGCTCGCCCTCGCGGCCCTGGTGCCCACCGCGCTGGTGGGGCTGCTCTGGTACCTGTCCAACCGCACCTGGAGCGCCTACGAGTCCCAGCGCCCGCTGACCGCCCCCGCCCCCGACGACGACGGCGACGGGGCCGCCCCCGCCGAGCCCGTACGGCCCGCGCTCGGGCGCCCCGGATTCTGGTTCGGGCGCCGGCTCGTCGCCCGGCTGCGCGCCGCCCACACCGCCGCCGGGTTCCTCACCGTCACCGCCTCCGTCGCGGGCGCCGCGGCCCGGCACGACCGGGCCGCGCAGGGCCCGGTCCCCGCCGTGTACGGCCGGGTCATCGAAGCGCTGCTCGTCCTCGGGATGCTCGTGGTGCTCTGGGTCGTCTGCCGGCGCGGCCGCAGCGAACGGCGCCTCGACAACCGGCTCGACCGCGCCGTCATCACCTACCTGCCCGGGGCCGCGCTGGCCCTGCTCGTCCTCGCCTCGGTGCACGCGGCCTGGTCCCGCCCCGGCTGGGCCTCGGCGGGCACCCTCCCCGGCGACATCACCTTCCGCGTCGTCACCCTCGCCCAGGGCGCCTTCGTGGTCGCCCTCGCGGCGGTGGCGTGGCGGCTGTACCGGTGCGGCCCGGAGCCGCGCACCGTGATGCGCGGACTCGGCGGCCCCTCGGTCGCGATGCTCGCCTGCGCGCTCGGCGGCGTGATGACCGGCGGGGTGGCCCAGCGGGTGGCCGACTGGCTCGACGGACCCGGCAGCCCCGGCATGGGCCGCAGCGCCGTCATAGACGGGCCACCGGTCCTGCTCAGCTGGCAGGCCTCCGTCATCCCCGTACTGCTGGTGCTGCTCCTGCTCCCCGGCGCCGCCCTCGGCGTACGGACCTACCTCGCCGCCCGCCGCCTGGAGCCCGAGGTCGACGCGGAGTACGGGGAGCGGCGGCCCGACCCCGCCCGCACCAAGCAGATCGCCCGGACCCGCGCCACGGCCGCGCTCACCGACTCCGCGCCCGGCATCGTCGGACTGGTGTCCGGCGCCACCCTGCTGCTCGGCGCCGGGGCGGTCGGCGGGGCCTGGGCGAGCGGGCAGGTGCCGGGGCTCGCGATGGACGGCAGCAGCCCCTTCGTCGAATCGGTGGCCGAGGCGGCGCAGTCGACCGGCTCCTGGATGATCGGCTTCGGCTTCCTGGTCTTCGTCGCCTGCGGCCGGCGCGCCTACCGGGACCCCTCAGCCCGGCGCACCATCGGCATCCTCTGGGACGTCGGTACGTTCTGGCCGCGCGCCGCCCACCCCTTCGCACCGCCCTGCTACGCCGAGCGCGCCGTCCCCGACCTGGCCTCCCGCATGTCCGGCTGGACGGCGAGGACCCGCGGCCGGCTCGTCATCTCCGGGCACTCCCAGGGCAGTGTCCTGGCCGCGTCCGCGGTCTGGCAGCTGCCCGCCGGGACCCGGCGCAGGGTCGCCCTGCTGACCTACGGATCACCGATCGAGCGGCTCTACGGGCGCTGGTTCCCGGCCTACTTCGGTCCCGCACAGCTGCACGGGCTGCACCGCTCCGTGCACTGCTGGCGCAACCTGTGGCGGGCCACCGACCCGATCGGCGGCGAGATCCGGCTCGGCGAGGAGTCCGGGCCAGAGGTGGACCGGGGCCCCCTGAAGGACCCCCTGGTCTACGGACGCACCCCCGAGCACCCGCTGCCCGAGCCGGTGCTCGGCCATTCCGACTACCAGGCCGACCCGGTCTTCGCCCAGGAGCGGGCCACGCTCCTGGAACGGCTGACCCCGCTCCTGCCCCAGCAGGCCGACGAGCCCCGCCAGGAGCTCAGGGAAGTTCCGGGAGGTCCTCCGGGTACAGCAGGGTGAGGTCGTCCGTGCTCGTCTCCGCGAGCTGGGCGACCCGGCCCGCGTGCCGCTCGACCATCGACTCGAAGGTCTGGCGGGCCGTGCGGCCGTTGCCGAACGCGGGGCCCTTGGGGAGCTCGGTGAAGTACTTCAGCAGCGCCTCGTCGGTCCCGGACGCCAGGCTGTACTCCTGCTCCTCCGTCTGCTGCTCGACGATCCGCAGCAGCTCGCCCGGTTCGTAGTCGCTGAAGGTGATCGTGCGTGAGAAACGGGACGCCACACCGGGGTTGACGGTGAGGAACCGCTCCATCTCATGGGTGTACCCGGCGACGATGACGACCACCGCGTCCCGGTGGTCCTCCATCAGCTTCACGAGCGTGTCGATCGCCTCGCGGCCGAAGTCCCGCCCGGAGTCCTCGGGGGACAGGGCGTACGCCTCGTCGACGAACAGCACCCCGCCGCGCGCCCGGTCGAACGCCTCCTGGGTCCGGATGGCGGTCGAGCCGATGTGCTCGCCGACCAGATCGACCCGGGACACCTCGACCAGATGGCCCCGCTCCAGTACGCCGAGGGCGGCCAGGATCTCGCCGTACAGCCGGGCCACCGTGGTCTTGCCGGTGCCGGGGGAGCCGGTGAAGACGAGGTGGCGGCGGACGGAGGCGGCCTTCAGACCGGCCTCCTGGCGCCGCCGTCCCACCTCGATCATGTCGGTGAGGGCGCGCACCTCGCGCTTGACGCTGTCGAGCCCGACCAGCGTGTCCAGCTCGCCCAGCACCGCCGCGGAGGTGCGCACCGGCTGGGCCGGCGGCTCCACGGCGACGGGCTCGACCGCACGCGGCGCCGGGACCGCCCCGAGCAGTCCGGGGGTCGTCTGGGTCGCCGTCAGGACGGCCGGCGGCGGGGGAGTGGCGGTGCGCAGCGCGCTCTCGTCGCTGGAGCAGTCCTCCACGACCGGGCCGGTCCCTGACCCGTCGCTCTGGGCACCGCCCTCCGGGAACTCGTAACCCCCGCGCGCACAGCGCTCGGTACGGCAGCGGGTCAGCGTCGTACGGCAGCCCTCCATCACATGGAAGCCGTAGCCCTCGCTGCCGGTGACCCGGCAGCCGTGGAAGGTGCCGCGGCCCTCGGCCGACACATAGAAACCGGCCTCTGCGGGTGAGGTGACCGTGCAGCGCTCGATCGTCGGATCGGCGCCCTTGGTGACGATCACGCCGGTCTGGGCGGCATCGATGGTGCAGTTGTTCAGGGTGCCGCCGCTCCCGTGGTCGCGGAACCAGGCGCCGGTGGACGTCTCACGGATCCGGCAGTCGTCGAGCTGCGCCGTCGCCCCGTCGCTCACCGACACCGCCGTGTTGCGGATCTGGGAGAGATCGCTGTCCACGACGTCGGCGCGGGAGCCCCGGTCGAGTACGAAGATGGCGTCCGGTACGTCGTGGACGCGGCAGGAGTCCAGTATCACCGTCGCACCGTCGCTGACCCAGACCGCCGGGTAGTCGCCCGTACTGTCGTGGATCTCGCACTGGTTGGCGTCGACCCGGGTGCCCGGGTCCCAGACCGAGAGCCCGTTGCGGCCGAACCGGCGCACCGTGGAGCGGGTCAGGGTGAGGACGGAGCGCGAACGCAGGTCCACCGCGTTCTCCGGGATGTCGTGGATGTCGCAGTCGGCCAGCGTGAGCACCGCGTCGGTGTCGAGGGTGACCCCGTCCGCGGAGGTGCGGTGGACGGTGCAGTCGGTGAGGTGGGCCGAGGCGCGGGCGGCCACCTGTATGCCGCTGCCCTTGATCTCGTAGATCTCGCAGCCGACCGCCTCAAGGCCGCTGCCCTCACCCGTGACGGACAGTCCCGCCCCCGAGGAGTGGTGGATACGGCAGCGCTCCAGCCGGGGATGTGCGCCGTCGCGCACCGAGACACCGGACTGTCCGGCCGAGACGATCTCGCACTCCTCGAACACGCCGCCCGCGCCGTCGAGTACGGCGATGCCTACGCCGGCCGGGTTGTCGACGGTGCAGCGGCGCACGGTGGGCCGGGCCGCGCCGCGCACCTCAAGGCCGGCGGCGGACCGGGTCACGATCCGTAGGTCCGCGAGTTCCGGGGCGCCTTCCTCGATCAGCAGGGCGGGGGCCGCGGAGTCCTGGCCCTCGACGTGGAGGTCCTGGATGACGGCGGAGGCGCGCAGTGTCAGCGGTACGCCGTCCACGGGGGCGATCCGGACGGACCCGAGGGAGCCTTCCGGCCCGCGCAGCGTCACCGCGCGGGCGATGACGAGGTTCTCCCGGTAGGTGCCCGGTGCGACGGTGAGCACATCACCGTCCGCCGCCGCTTCCAGCGCCGCGGTAAGGGAGGCGTATTCGCCAGTGCGGCGCCGCCACCGCGATGTGCCGGTGTGCGTCACCTGGACCGTGCCCTGTGCCATGGCGCTGACGTGCCCCCGCCTCGTGCGTGTGTGATGCCCTGGTCACCGGCCTCGCGGCAGTGACCACCCAGAGTCCGCCCTGCCTGAGTGAGAGGCGGGCCGGTCCACCGTAGCGCGCGCGGAGGGCGGGAGTTGACCTGATGGGCAGCCTCGCGCCGCCGTGACGGGCAAAGCCTCCCGGACGGGACGGGCCCGGCTCAGCTGCCGGTACCGGTCCTGCCCCAGTCGGGACCGGCCTTGGCCCAGGCCCGGTCGAGCCGCTCGTACCGTCGCCGGACCATGCGCCAGACGATCAGGCGGCGTCCGGCCTCGATCAGCAGGGCGGTGAGCATCGTGGTGCCGAGCCCGGCGAGCACCGCGTGGGTGTGCGCCGTCGGCGCGTCCATGGGGCGCAGCGTGGGATGCCCCCGCGGGTCGGTCCAGATCCTGATCCGGGCACCCGGAGCGGTGTTGCGCGAATAGGTCGTCACCGTGGCGCTGCGGGCCGTGCCGTCCGGCGCGTGCCAGCGGGCCGGCACCGTGGTCATGGCCGCGCGGTCGGTGGAGCTCTCCGGGTCGGCGACGAAGTGCCGTGAAGCCGTGGAGCGGCGCACCACGACGGCGGTGGTGAGATGGGTCCGCGCCTGCTGGGCCCGTACGGATTCCTGCAACGCGCCGTCGACGAGCGAACCGGACAGCCAGCCGGACGCCGGCGCCGCGAGCACCAGCAGTACGAACGCGACCAGGGCCACCCACGCCTCGTGCCGGTCCGTGGCACGGCGCAGAGGGTTGTGCCGCCAACGCCAGACCCCCGAAAGTGCCCGCACAGTCCTGCACCCCCTTCCGTATCCGTCTTAACCCGATACGGTGCGGTCCGCGCGCCGGAGCGACCGGGAGAGAGCAACCTCACGCCGTCCAACGCACCGGCCCGCTCCGGGAGTTCCCGTCAACGGGGGACGTTCCGTCACGGGCGTCCGGCGAGAGCGGCCGTCGAGTCCCCATGGCTCGACCGCGCTCTCGTGGCTGTGGACAGCACGGGGTACGGCAGGGCGCATGCGCCCATTCTGCCAGCCGCCGCCGACAGCACGCCGTCCGCGGGGCGTTACCCGCCTCAGGTCTCCTAGTACCCCCGGCCCTGGTACGGGCGGTTGTAGGGGTCCTCGTACGGCGACTGCGCGGGAACCGGACGCGGCGACGCCGGGCGCATCGACTCGTAGCCGGTACTCGGCGCGGGCCGGGGCTGCTGCTGCTGTTGCGGCGGCGACTGGTACCCGCCCCGGCTCGCGGCCGGCTGCTGCGGGATGTACGGCGCCGGGGCGTGCTGCAGATGGGCCGGCTGCATCGGCGCGTAGCCCTGCTGCGCGGCCGGCTGCGGGTAGCCGTACGACGGAGTCGGCTGGGAGGGCGCCGCCGGAAGGGCGGGCAGGGCCGACGGGAGTGCCGGGAGGTAGCTGCTGCCGGTGTCATAGGCGGCAGGCACTCGGATCGGCGCGATCTGAGGGGTGCCCCGCTCCGCGACCAGCGAGTCGTAGATCGGAGTGTCGGGGAACGACGGCGCGGCGTAGTAGCCACCACCGTAGGTGGAGCGAGGGGAGGTCATGCCACCTAAGTTAAGCCCACGATGTGCCGATTGGGGAGTCCCCATCTTGCGGTTATCCGTTTTACGCGGATTCTGCCGTCCTGACCTGCCAGAACAATGTTAAAGCCTTCGTTAACAGAGGGGGCTTTTCAGTTGGAGGTTCCGCAGGACGTGAATAGGGCTTGGTCGAATCGGGATTAGCGAGCCGGCCGCCCGGCTAAGGGAGTTCGGCGGCAGGATGGTCATGAACCACTCAAGGAAAGGGAGGGAGCGGGACCGCCGCATTGGTCGGTCCCGCTCCCTCCCCTGATTCCTCGTCGGCCGGTCAGACGGCCGGGTCGCGCCGCAGCGCCACCACGTCGATCTCCACGAGGATGTTCATCAGATCGGAGCCGACGGTGGTGCGCACCGGGCGCGGATCGCTGAAGTGCTCCCGGTAGACCTCGTCGTACGCCGCGAAGTCCCGTCGCAGGTGCTGGAGGTGGACCGTCGACTTCACCACGTCGTCCAGGTCGAGTCCGTCCGCCCGGAGCAGGGCGCGCAGGTTCGCCAGGACCTGGCGGGTCTGTTCCCCGACGGTGTCTGCCACCGCCCCGGTGTCCGGGTCCTGCGGGCCCAGGCCAGAGGTGAACAGATACGGTCCGGCGGCGATCGCCTTGCTGTAGCCGCCGGCCGGCGGAGGCGTGCGGTCGCTGTGCACGGCGCGCTTGACGGGGGCCGTGGCGGGCCGGGGAGCGGTACTCATCGGGTCAGGTCCCCCTCGCGCTCGTTGACGCCCGCGTAGTGGCGCAGCTTGTCCTCGTCGACGGTGACGCCCAGCCCGGGGCCCTCCGGCACCCGCAGCCGGCCGTTCTCCAGCGTGAGCGGCTCGATGATGTCGTCGGCGTGCAGGTAGTACATGGAGTCGATGGCGCGCGACAGCACCGGGGTGGAGGCCACCACCGCGAGGTGCGCCGCCGTCGCGATGCCGAGCTCACCACCGCTGTGCAGGTTCATGCCGAGCCCGAACGTCTCGCAGTGCGCGGCCAGCGCCTTCGTCGGCGCGATGCCGCCCCACTTGTACACGTCACCGTGGATCACGTCGACGGCGTTCAGCCGCATCGCCGGCGCGAAGTCCTCGAAGCGCACCACGCACATGTTGGTGCACAGCGGGATGCGGACCTTCTGCCGGACCTGGCTCATGCCCTCGATCCCGACACACGGGTCCTCCAGGTACTCCAGGTCCAGCTCCTCCAGGGCGATGCCGGCCCGGATCGAGTCCGGCACCGACCAGGCCGCGTTCGGGTCGACGCGCAGGTTCACGCCCGGCAGCGCCTCGCGCACGGCGCGCAGGATGGCGACGTCGCCCTCCACGTCCTTGGTGCCCTTGAGCTTCACGGCCGTGAAGCCGCCCTCCGCCACCACCCGTACGGTGTGGTCTGCCAGCGCGCCCGGCAGGTCCGCGGAGCGGGCGCCCGGCGCGTCGGCGCGGGTGATCAGCGCGGTCAGCGGCACCTCGTCGCGGACCCGGCCGCCCAGCAGGTCGGTCACCGACTGGCCGGTGGCCTTGCCCATGGCGTCCCAGCAGGCGACGTCGATCGCGGCGAGCGCCGCGTAGCCCAGGTAGCCGTAGAAGAACGGCACCATGTGGTGGCGGCGGTGAAAGGACTCCAGGGCGAACGGGCTCGTCCCGATCAGCTCCGCCGCGAGGTCGCGGACGATCGCGGCGACCGGCCGGCCCCACATCGTCTCGCCCCACCCCTCGACGCCGGAGTCGGTCCTGACGCGCACCACGGTGCGCGTCTCCCCGGTCTTCGTCTCGAACGAGCTGGTGAACGGGTTGACCAGGGGAAGGTTGACGACCTGGACGTCGACCTCGGTGATCTTCATGGGGTGCGGGTTCCTCTCGGTGGGGGCAGGTCGTGGGCGGGTCACGCGGTGGGGCGGGTGGCGGCGTCGAACGCGAGTACCGCGCGCGCCAGGCCGAGGGCCCGGCGCTCCAGCAGCCGGGCCCCGCTCACGGCGTCGGCGCCGGACGCGTCGTCCGTGGAGCCGCCCACCCGCTCCCACTCGCCGTGCCGCTCCACGGTCAGACCGGGGTAGGGCGGCTTGTCGAACAGCGGCGGCGGGTCGACGGGCTCGCGCCCGGCCCGCTCCGTCCGCACCAGCTCGGGCCGGGCGGCCAGCATCAGCGAGGTCTCGAACCAGCCGGCGTGGCCGGGGATCAGCCCGCTGTCCCCGTCCTCCTCCGGGCCCTCCCCGGGCTCCCCGGTGTCGGTGAGCGTCCAGTACGAGCAGGCCGCCGCGGTCACCTCGGCGCGCAGCGCGAACCGCTTGACCGCGAGGCGCATGATCTCGTCGTTGCCGCCGTGGCCGTTGACGACGAGGACCCGGCGGTAGCCGCAGGCGGCCAGCGAGTCCAGCAGTTCGTCCAGGACGGTGCCGAGCACCGGGGCCGACAGCGTCAGCGCCGCGGCGAACAGATGGTGCGGGCTGTGCCCGTACGGCAGCGTCGGCAGCCGGACCAGGCCGGGCACGTCGGCGCCGGCGGCGGCCCGCTCCGCCAGGACGGCCAGGGCGCGGGAGACCACCGCGTCCGCGAGCATCGTGTCCGTGCCCATCGGCAGGTGCTCGGCGTGCTGCTCCTGCGAGCCGATCGGCAGGATCGCGATCGATTCGGCCCCTGCGGCGCGGGTCTCGCGCCAGGTGCTCTCGGTCAGATTCCGGTGGGTCATGCCGCTGTCTCCCCGGATCGGTGGCATGACAGAGTCGGCGCATGGCGCATGAACGTATTCCTTTGCGGTTGGTACCCGATCCGCGGCCGGACGAGCCGGCCGGGCGGGACGTCGGTGTGCTGGGCGCCGTCGAGGTGCTGCCCGGTCTGGTGCGGTCCGCGCTGCTGGAGCGCACCGGGGTCGTACGGGAACGCGCGCAGGCCCGCTTCGACGCGGGCAGCGCCGACCCGGCTGTGGTCGACGAGGCGCTGCGGGAGGCGGCCGCGGTGTTCGCGGGCCACGCCCCGCTGGGCGTCGGAGTGGCCGCCGCCGGGGTGGTCGACCCGGCGGCCGGCAGGATCGTCGAGGTCAACGACGCGCCCGCGCTGCGCGGCTACCCGGTCGCGGAACGGCTGACGGAGCTGGCCGGTGCGCCCGTCCAGGTCGAGCACCGGGCCCGCGTCCAGGTACTGGGGGACCGGTGGTTCGGCGCGGGACGCGGCCGGCGCTCCTTCGCGTCCGTCGCGACCGGTGAGGTGCTCGGCGTCGGCATCCTCTACGACGGTCAGGTACTCGCCCCGGTCGGCGGCCGCAGCGGCGCCCATATGACGGTCACCGCCAGCGGCGACGTCTGCACCTGCGGCCGGCGCGGCTGCTGGAAGACCGTGGCGACGACCCGCTGGCTGCGCGACCGCGCCGCCGCGCTCGGACTGGACCCGCGAGGTGTCTCGCCGGGCACGCTGCTCGCCTCGGCCGACCCGGCGGCCCGCGACCTCGTCGTGCGGTACGCGGAGAACCTGGTGCTCGGCCTCGCCACCGTCCAGCAGCTCTTCGCCTGCGGACTGTTCGTCCTGCACGGCGAGGCGCTCGACGGCGGTGAGCCGTTCCGTGAACTGGTCGAGACCCTGCTGCGCGCCGATGAGCTCGGCGGCGGCGAGGCCCCCACCGTGGTGCTCGGCGAGCCCGCCGACACCGGGGCACTGCTCGGCGCGGCGGGTCTGGTCCTGTCGGGGCGCTAGCGGGGTCATGCCGCGTCGTCCTGGGCCGCCCTGACGCGGCGGCTCCGCGAGGGGTCGGGGACCGGTACGGCGTCCAGGAGCCGCCGGGTGTACGCGTCCTGCGGGTCGGTGAAGACCTGCCGGGCCTCGCCGCTCTCCACGATCCGGCCCCGGCGCATCACGGCGACCCGGTCCGCGATCTGCCCGACGACGGCCAGGTTGTGCGAGATGAAGAAGTACGTGAGACCCAGGCGTTCCTGGAGCTCCGCGAGCAGGTCCAGGACGCGGGCCTGCACCGACACGTCGAGGGCGCTCGTCGGCTCGTCGAGGACGACCAGGCGCGGCTCCAGGGCGAGGGCGCGGGCGATGGAGACGCGCTGGCGCTGCCCGCCGGAGAACTCGTGCGGATAGCGGTCCAGGATGCCCGCGTCCAGGCCGACGGAGTCCAGGAGCTCGCCGGCCCGCTCGCGGACCGCCGCCCTGCCGCGCCGCCCGCGCGCCCACTCCTCGTGGGTGACGAGCGGTTCCCCGACGATGTCCGCGATGCGCATGCGCGGGTTCATGCTGGAGTACGGGTCCTGGAGGACCACCTGCATCTGCCGTCGCAGCGGCCGCAGTTCGGCGCCGGTCAGCGACAGCAGCTCCGTACCGTCGAACCGCACACTGCCCGCCGTGGGCTCCAGCAGACGCAGCAGCAGCCGGGTCAGCGTCGTCTTGCCGCAGCCGGACTCCCCGACCAGGGCGAACGTCTCTCCCTCGCGGACCGTGAGGGAGACGTCGTCGACGGCCACACTCGGCGGCCGGCCGGGGAACTCCTTGCGCAGTCCGCTGATTTCCAGAAGGTCGCTGGTGGTCATGGGGCGGGCTCCAGTCGGGGGGTGGCGGCCAGCAGGTCGCGGGTGTACTGCGCGGCGGGGCGGGCGAAGACCTGCTCCACGTCCCCGGTCTCGACGACCTCGCCGTGCCGCATGACCGCTACGCGGTCGGCGGTCTCCGCGACCACGCCCAGGTCGTGGGTGATGAGCAGGACGGCCATGCCGTGCCGGCGCTGCAGCGTGACGAGCAGTTCGAGGATCTGCCGCTGCACGGTCACGTCGAGCGCCGTCGTCGGCTCGTCCGCGATCAGGACGCGCGGCCGGGCCACGAGCGCGGAGGCGATCATGACGCGCTGGCGCAGCCCGCCGGACAGTTCGTGCGGGTACTGCCGGTAGCGGTGCTCCGGGTCGGGGATGCCCACCTCGTCGAGCGCGGTCAGCGCCGCCCGGCGCGCCTCCGCGCGGCTGTGGCCGCCGTGCAGCCGCAGCGCCTCCGCGACCTGGGCGCCGACCCGTTGCAGCGGGTCGAGGCTGGTCATCGGGTCCTGGAACACCATGGAGATCCCGGCGCCGCGCACCTTGCGCAACTCCCGCTCGGGCAGGGCCAGTACGTCCCTCCCGTCAAGGAGGACCCGGCCGCCCGCGTACACGCACGGAGGTTCGGGGTTGAGGCGCATCGCGGACAGCGCGGTGGCGGATTTGCCGCTGCCCGACTCACCGACGACGGCGAGGGTCTCACCGGCGGCGACGGACAGGTTCACCCCGCGCACCGCGTGCACGGTGGAGGAGGCGAGGCGGAAGTCGACGCGCAGGTCCTGGAATTCGAGGACGGGCGCCGCGTCAGGGGCATCGGGGGAGTGGGTCATCGGCGGTACGCCTTCGGGTCCGCGACGTCGCGCAGCGCGTCGCCCAGGATGTTGATGGCCAGGGAGGTGAGCATCAGGGCCACACCGGGGAACACCGCGATCCACCACGACGTGCCGAGGTACAGCTGTCCGTCGGCGAGCATGCCGCCCCAGGTCACCGTCTCCTTCGGCACACCGAGGCCCAGATAGCTGAGCGAGGCCTCCGCGACGATCGCGGCCGCGATGTGCAGGGTGCCGATGGTGGCGAGGGGCGCCATGACGTTGGGGAGCAGGTGCCGCCGCATGATCGTCAGGTCGTCGACGCCGATGGCGCGGGCCTCGGTGATGAAGTCGCGGGTGCGCAGCGACAGCACCTCCGAGCGCACCACGCGGGCGTACGAGACCCAGCCGGTGATGCCGAGGACCAGGATCACGTAACCCAGTCCCGAGCCGACGAAACCGACGACGGCGAGCGCCAGCAGGATCGCGGGGAAGGCGAGCTGGACGTCGGCGACGCGCATCACGACGCGGTCCGTCCAGCCGCCGAGGTAGCCGGTGGCGAGACCCGCGGTGGTGCCGATGACGCCCGCGAGCAGGGCGGCGCCGGCGCCGACGAGCAGTGAGACACGGGTCCCGTACACGACGCGGGAGAGCAGGTCGCGGCCGAGCTGGTCGGTGCCGAGCAGATGGGCGGTGCTGCCGCCGGACTGCCAGGCGGGCGGCTGGAGACGGCCGAGGAGGTTCTGGGCGTTCGGGTCGGCGGGCGCGATCAGCGGTGCGAACAGCGCGCACACGACGATCACCGCGAGGAGGACGAGCGCGACCGCGGCGAGCCGGTTGCGGAGCAGCGAGCGCCATACGGACGGCTGCTTCGCGACGGCCGGGGCGACGTCGGCGGTGGTGGGAGCGGGGGCGGTGGTGGTCATCGGGAGTTCCTCACCCTCGGGTCGAGGAGGCCGTAGGACAGGTCCACGAGCAGGTTGACCACGACGAACGTGGCGGCGAAGAGCAGCACCGTGCCCTGGACCAGGGGGAAGTCGCGGTTGGCGATGGCCTGCACGGTCAGCTGGCCGACACCGGGCCAGGAGAAGACCTGCTCGGTGAGGATCGCGCCGCCGAGGAGGCTGCCGACCTCCAGGCCGACGACGGTCACCACCGGCAGCGACGCGTTGCGCATCCCGTGCCGCAGCACGGTCCGCACCGGACCGAGACCACGGGCGCGGGCCGTACGGATGTGGTCGGAGCCCAGCACGTCGATCAGGGACGAGCGCAGCAGCCGCGCGACGACGGCGACCGAGTAGACGGAGAGCGTGACAGAGGGCAGGACGAGGTGCGCGAACGTGCCGTACCCGGAGGCGGGCAGCGCGTGCAGGCCGACGGCGAACACCAGGATCAGCAGGATGCCGATCCAGAAGGGCGGGGTGGACTGGCCGACGAGCACGGCAGTGATGACGCCCCGGTCGGCCGGCTTGCCCCGGCGCATCGCCGCGATCGTCCCGGCGGGCAGTGCGATCAGCAGCGTCACCACGAAGGCGCCCGCCGCGAGCAGCAGGGTGGCCGGGATGCGGTCCGCCAGCACCTGGCGCACCGGCTGGTTGTAGAAGAGGGAGTCGCCGAAGTCGAAGCGCGGCAGCCCCCACAGGTAGTCGAGGTACTGGCTGAACAGCGACTTGTCCAGGCCCAGGCTGTGCCGGAGCACGCTCTCCTGCTGGGCGCTGGCGTCCGGCGGCAGCATCACCTTCACCGGGTCGCCGGACAGCCGCACCAGGAAGAAGACGACGGTCGCGGTGCACAGCAGCACCAGGACCGCGGTTCCCAGGCGGGCGGCGGCCGGGCGCAGCACGGCCACGACGCGGCTGCCCGGCGTCCCGGCCGGACCGGCGGACTTGGCGGACTTGGCGGGCAGGGTCAGGGACTCGCTCATCACACGGCCACCTTCGCGCTCGCCATGTCGAGGATCCCGGCGGCGCCGGGCGTCCAACTGGGCCGGGTGTTGTGCACGTAGATGTTGTCGATCTGGTAGAGGGACACGAAGGGCGCCTCGTCCTTGATCAGTTGCTGGAGACCGGAGAAGGCGCGGCGCCGCACGGCGGGATCCACCGACAGTTCCTCGGTGTCCACGAGCTTGTCGGCGCGCTTGTCGTGCCAGCGGCTCTGGCGCCGGTCGCTGCGTACGTTGGACTGGAGCATGCTCTCGCCGTCCAGCGTCCACACGGTCGACGCGGCCAGGTACATCGGCCCGAGCGCGCCGTGGTTGTCCGAGGTCAGCCGCTGGGCGTAGGTGCCCGGGTCGAGCAGGTCCACCTTGGCGCGCACCCCGGCGTGGGCGAGCAGCCCGGAGATGGCCTCCGCGACGTTCGCGTCGAGGTTGGAGGCGGTGAGCGAGGTGCTGATCCCGTCCGGGTGCCCGGCCTCGGCGAGCAGCGCGCGGGCCTTGGCGGCCGAGCGCAGGTAGGGCTTCACGGTCTCGTCGAAGCCGAACGCCCCGCGCGGGATCATCGCGGGTACCTCGGTGGCGTTGCCGCCGAGCACCGCCTTGATGAGCAGCGGTACGTCGACGGCGTGGTTGATGGCCTGCCTGACCCGGCGGTCGCGCAGCGGCCCGTCGGACAAGGTGTCGAGCGACAGGTAGGAGGTGCGGACGCCGGTGTGGTGGTCGATCCGCACGCCCGGATAGCCGGCCAGCTGCTGGGCGGCGTCCGGGGTCATGCCCGCCACGATGTCCACGCCGCCGCTCTGCAGGGCGGCCAGCGCGGAGGAGGAGTTGGGGGCGGGGACGAAGACCAGCTCGTCGACATGCGGGCGGCCCTGCCAGTGGCCGGCGTAGGCGCGCAGCCGCAGTTCGTGGTCGCGCTGCCAGCGGCGGAACGCGAAGGGGCCGGTGCCCACGGGATGTGCGGCGAAGCCCTCGTCCCCGACCTTGGCCAGGTAGCGCGGGGGGACCACGACACCGCCGAACAGCGACAGCTTCGCCGGCAGGATCGGGTCGTGCACGGAGGTGTGCAGATCCACCGTGTACCGGTCGACGACGGTGACGTCCTCGACGTAACGCAGCTCCACGATCGGTGACTTGGTCGCGGGGTCGAGCAGCCGCTTGATGCTGAACCGGACCGCTTGCGCGTCGCAGGGCTCGCCGTTGTGGAACGTGACACCGCGCCGCAGCTCGAACCGCCAGACCTTGGCCCCGACGGCCTTCCAGGACAGCGCGAGCCGCGGCCGCAGGGTGTTGTCGCGGCCCAGGGAGGTGAGCGTGTCGAAGATGTTGATCAGGGCGTTCATCGACGTCATGTCGCCCTGCTTGTGCGGGTCCATCGTCTTGGGGTCCCCGGTCTGGGACACCCGCAGGACGTTGCCGGCGGCGTCCGCGGGCGGCGACCCGCACCCGGTCAGCAGGGCGGGGGCGGCCAGGGCGGGCGCGGCCAGGGCGCCGGCCCGCAGCACCGAGCGGCGGGAGCAGCCGGCGCGGGGGCCGCTTTGCCCTCCACGTATTCGTTCCATTGAACAACACACCCGTTCCGGTGAATGGAATGCAGTGCGGGTAAGGTAATCCCCATGGGGAAACCGGTCAACAGTCGTTCGCAGCAGCAGACGTCCGCCACCGCTCTTGATGAGGCGGCAGTGACAGCCCTTCCACCCGCGCCAGGCCCGGTGGACAAGGCCATGGAAGTGCTCTCCGCCCTCGCGGAAACCGGAGCGCCGCACCGCCTCGCGGACCTCGCCCGCCACACGGGCCTCGCCAAACCCACCGTGCACCGCCTGCTGCGGGCTCTCGCGGCCGGCGGCTACGCCGAACCGGCCGCAGGCGGCAGCTACCGCCCAGGGCCCCGCCTCCTCGGACTCGCCGCGGGCGTCCTCGCCGACGACGCGGCCACCCGCCAGGCCGGCCCCGTCCTGGAGGAACTCCGCGTCCGCACCGGCCTGTTCGCCTCCTACGCGGTGCGCGACGACAGGGCCCTGGTCCACCTGCGCGTACACGCACCCGCCCAGGGACCCGCCCTCGACCTGCGCCCCGGAACGCGGGAGTCCGTCATCGCGGGCGCCGCCGGACTGGCCCTGCTGGCCGCCCTGCCCGCGGAGGACGCCGAAACCCTGCTGACCGGCCCGGACGGCGCCCCCGCCGACGAGGCGACACGCACCGCGCTGGCCGCCGCCGCCCGGGACGGCTACGCCTTCGACAGCGCCGACGCCTGGCGGGACCGCCGCGCGCTCGCCGCCCCGGTCCGCGACGCCGCGGGCCGTCCGGTGGGCGTACTCGTCCTCACCGGACTCGCCTTCACCCTCGACGAGGCGGCCGCGCGCCTGTACGGGCCGATGGTGCGCTCCGCCGCGGCCGCGGTCTCCGCCGGCCTGGCCGCGCAGCCAGGAGCACGGCTCGGCCTGGTGGCGGAGCCGGACCAGGGGACGGGGCGCAAGTGATGGGCACTCAGCACGCCGCCGCACGCCGGCGCCTCCTCGAACAGGGACGGGCGCGCGGCCTGTACTCCGGCGCCGCCTGGTCCCTCGGGGACGCGAACGGGCCGTACGACCGGGGCTGGACCGGAACCCGGGCCAACGGCGGAGCCCCCCTGGACGGCACCGACCTGTGGGACCTCGCCTCGGTGACCAAACCGATCGTGGGCCTCGTCGTCATGGCACTCGTCGAGCGGGGCGTACTCGGCCTCGACGACACCGTGGGCCACCACCTGGACCGGTACCGCGACAGCCCGTACGCCGCCCGCACCCTCGCCCAACTCCTCGACCACACCTCGGGACTGCCCGGCGGCGTCCCCCTCTACCGCGAGCACCCCACCCGCGAATCGCTGCTCACCGCACTGGGGGCGCTGGAGCGCACCGCTGAACCGGGCACCCATGTCGCGTACTCGTCCCAGGGGTTCATGCTGCTCGGCCTGATCGCCGAGCAGGCCGCCGGCCGGAGCCTGGACGCGCTGGTGGCGGAGCTCGTCGGCGCCCCGCTCGGACTCACGGACCTGTGCTTCCGGCCCGGCCCGGAACGGCGGGCCCGTGCGGTGGCCACCGAGGACTGCCCCTGGCGCGGCCGGACCGTGACCGGCGAGGTGCACGACGAGAACGCCGTCGTGCTCGGCGGCGTCGCGGGCCACGCCGGTCTCTTCGCCACCCTCACCGACATGGAACGGCTCGCGCGCTCCCTGCTCGGCGGCGGACCGCCGTTGCTCGCACCGGACACCCTCGCGCTGATGACCGCGCCCCGTACCGACCACCTGAACCTGCGCCGCTCGCTGGCCTGGCAGGGGACGGATCCGCACACGTCACCGGTGGGCGACAGCTTCGGGCCCGCCTCGTACGGGCACACCGGATTCACCGGCACCAGCCTGTGGATCGACCCGGAGGCGGCGCGTTACGCGGTGCTGCTGGCCAACCGCGTCCACCCGGACCGGGCGGAACGCGGATTCGCGTCCCTGCGACGGGAGTTCCACACGGTTCCCGTCCACCCCTGACCGCCGGCCGGCCGGCGCGTCCGGGGCGACCCATCGTTGGCGATACATCGGTAGTGATGGGTCTGGCGTAGGGTGCGGGCCATGAGTTCCTCGACGACCCCGGTCCAGCTGTTCCTCCTCGGCCGGACCCTCATGAAGATCGGGGAGGAGTCGCTCCCCGAGCTGCCGCCGGGTGCCGACACCCACCGGGTCGGCACCCGCGCCGCCCTCGTCGTCCTGAGCGACCTCCTCGGCCACCCGGACACCTCGGTGAGCGCGATCGCGGTGCGCACGGGGCTGCCCCAGAGTCAGGTGTCGGGAGCCGTGGCGCGGCTGAAGGATGCCGGTTCGATCGTGACCGCGCCCGATCCGGCCGACGGCAGGAGGCAGTTGATCCGGCGGGCACCCCACGCCTCGGAGCGGGTGTCAGAGGTCCGGGTGTCCCGGATCGACGACGCGCTGGCCACCGCGCTCGGCACGGACGACCCCGAGCGGCTGCGCGAGGTCACCGACGCCCTCGACGTGCTCGCCCGGCACCTCACCCCCGAGGCGGCGGGCCGGCTGCGGCCGTGAGGCGGACCGGGGAGCCGTGGCCCGCCCGGGTCCGTCCGGCCCTGAGTAACAGCCTTCACGCACCTCATTGACAGCGCTTTCCACGGTGCGCGAGTATCCGTCCCGAACAGCTCTGACAACGTTGTCCTAGGCGGGAGACCTCATGCAACCGCAGGAGCACAAGGGCGGACTTCCACGGCGGCGGCTGCTACAGGCAGGCGCCGTACTCGGTCTGGCCGCCGCCCAGGTGGCCAACGCGTCGCCCGGTCACGCCGCCGCGCGCACGGCGGCGGGCCCGCCGGGCATCGAGTTCGGCGGCGGACAGGATCAACTGCTGGGCGCCGCCTACCGGTCCGCGTGCCACAACCTGCTGGACATCAACACCGTCCCGTACGACCCGGCGGAGTACAACCAGACCGGTCTGATGACGGAGTCACCCGGTACGTTCATCCGGGCGGGCGGCGGATACGAGCAGCCGTGGACCCGGGACGCGTCGGTCAACTCCTGGAACGCCGCCAGCCTTCTGACGCCGCAGGTGGCACGGAACACCCTGTGGGCGGTGTGCCGGCGGCAGGACGACGGCACCCTGATCGTGCAGCAGGACAACCAGTGGTGGGACCAGATCGTGTGGGCGGTCGCGGCCTGGCACCACTACCTGGTCACCGGGGACCGCGCGTTCCTCGCCGATGCCTTCCAGAGCGCCGTCAACACCCTGCGGGCCGACCGCGATCAGCACCACAACGAGCGCTACGGGCTCTTCGAGGGTCCCGCGTTCCTCCAGGACGGCATCGCCGGCTACCCCGCCCCGCCCGCCGATCCGGACAACCCCTCCTCGTTCGTGCTCGACCACCCGGGCACGGACAGGATGATGTGCCTGTCCACCAACTGCCTCTTCCACGCCGGGTATCTCGCCACCGCCGCGATGGCGCAGGAGACCGGCGACCGGCGCACCGCGCGGGAGTTCAGGCTGGCCGCCGCCCGGCTGCGTACCGCGATCAACGCCCACCTCTGGCGGCCCGCCGCGGGAACCTACGGCTACTTCATCCACGGCGCGGGCGAGCGGGCCGGCCGGCTGGAGACGTACCAGGAGGCCAACGGCCTCGCGTTCGCGGTGCTGTGCGGGGTGGCCTCGGAGAGCCAGGCGCGTACGGTCCTGGACCGCACCCACCACGAACCGTACGGCGTGGTCAACGTGTGGCCGCACTTCGAACGCTTCGACGACCAGCATCCCGGCCGCCACAACGCGATCGTGTGGCCGATGACGGTCGGGATGTGGGGGCACGCGGCGGCGGCCGGCGGCCGGACGGACCTGCTGGCCCGCGCGGTCACGGACATCGCCACCCTCGAACACCGCGACGGCCACTTCTGGGAGATCCACAACGCCCTCACCGGCGCGGTGGACGGCGGCTGGCAGAACGCGCGCCAGTGGGGCTCGGAGCCAGACCAGACCTGGTCAGCGACGGGTTACCTGCGCCTCGTCCACCAGGGCGTGTTCGGAATCCGGCACGAGCGGGACGGGATCCGGTTCGTCCCGAACCTGCCGCCCGGCTGGGGTCCGGTGACCCTGCACGGTCTGCCCTACCGTGGCATGACCCTGGACATCACCCTCACCGGCTCCGGCCGCCGGGTGGTCTCGTCCACCGTCGACGGACACCACCGCACCACGGTCCCCGCCGGTCTGCGGGGGCGGCACCGGGTACGGATCGAACTGCGCTGACTCCCTTGGGCCCGGGAAGCGGGCCCAAGTCCGGTCGCGGCGGGGGTCGTTCCCAGAGGACCGCCGCCGCGCCGAAGAGGATTCGCGCGGGAAATTCCGCCGGGCCGGCTACGGATCTTGAGACGGGTCTTGAGACAGAACCTGGACATGTACAGGATCATTTGATGATCGTTTCGGCGCTAGTCTCCGGGTGAGCAGGAAACACCGCAACCGAAAGCCGCTGGAGTTCATGATGCGTTCGCGTCTCGCCGCCCGTTCCGCCCGTCTGGTCCTGGCCGCCGCGGCGGTGACCGCGCTCGCCGCCACCGCCACCGCCTGTGGCCCCGACGACTCCGCGGACACCGGCAGCTCCGCGGCGCCCTCCGCCGCCGGCTCGGCGGGCGGCGACAGCCCCTCCGGCGACACCGCCACCGGCGAGCCCTCGACCGGATCCGGCGACAGCACCGGCTCGGGGGACAAGGCCTCGTCCGGCTCCGGTGACGCGTCCGGTTCCGGTGACGAGAACGGTTCCGGTGACGGGGGGAAGAGCGGCTACGGGCAGGTCTGCGGCGCCAACGACCTGGACTTCACGGTCACTTCGGAGACGCAGGCGGGCGGGTACTACCTCGTCACCGCCAAGGCGAAGTCCGGCATCACCTGCTACCTGGACCCCAACACGCCCAGCGTCTCCTTCGGCTCCAGTGCCGACGGCGTCGCGTCCCCCGTCGGACAGGGCGGCGAGGACTCCATCAAGCTCAGCGGCTCCAGCGTCGCGTACACCGGGATCAGCCCCAACACGACCAACGGCGATAACGGCAAGGAGTTCGACACCGTCATCATCTCCACGATGGAGGACGACGCCAACCCCGCCGAGCTGAAGCTCCCCGACACCGCCCACGTCGACAAGCCCATCGTCACCAACTGGGCCACCAGCTCCGCGGAGGCCGTCCCCGCCATCGCCTGACGCCGCCACCGCAGGACCGCTGTTACCGGGGAGGCGCCAGGGTGTACCGCGTCTCCTCGGGGATGTGCGACGTGTCGCGGCGGGCCAGCAGCCAGTACAGGGCCGCCGGGATCACCAGGCCCACGATCCAGGAGATGTCCGCGCCGCCCAGCGGATCCACCAGCGGCCCCGTGTAGAAGTTCGTCGCGAGGAACGGGAGTTGGGCGAGCACGCCCACCCCGTAGACCGTGAGCGCGTCCCAGCGCCAGGCACCGTAGCGGCCCCCGGGGTCGGACAGTGCCGGAATGTCGTACCGCTCCCGCGAGATCAGGTAGTAGTCGACCAGGTTGATCGCGGACCACGGTGTGAAGAACGTCAGCAGGAACAGCAGGAAGTCCTTGAAGGACGTCAGGAAGCTGTCCTTGCCCAGGAGCGCCACCGCCGTCCCCGCCACCATGATCACCGCGATGTAGACGGCCCTGCCGCGCTGCGAGAGCGTCTTCTGGCCGCGGAATCCGCTGATGCCGGTCACCATCGACATGAAGCCGCCGTAGGTGTTCAGCACGTTGATGGTCAGCTTGCCGAACGCGACCACGAAGTACAGGAACGACGCGATCAGGCCCGCACCGCCCAGGCCCACCACGTATCCGACCTGGTTGGAGAGGAACGCGTCCCCCGCACTCGCCGCCACGAGCACCCCGAACGTCATCGACCACTGCGATCCGACGGCCGAACCGGACAGCGTCCACCAGAACGTTGCCCGGCCGGACGTCGCACGCGGCAGATAGCGTGAGTAGTCCGCGACGTACGGCCCGAAGGCGAGCTGCCAGGACGCCGAGAGCGACACCGCGAGCAGGAACATCGGCAGACCGAAGTGCGCGTCACCGAGCAGTGCCGACAGGTCCACGCGGTCCAGGAGCCGGATACCCAGGTAGATGAAGGCCAGTGCGCAGACCACGCTCGCCACCCGCCCCAGGGCGTGGATCACCCGGTAGCCGACCGCCGCCACCACCCCGGTGACCAGTGCGAAGACGATGATGCCGGTGGTGTCGTTCGTGTGCGTCAGCTCGGCCGTGGCCTGTCCGGCGAGGACGCTGCCGCTCGCGAAGAACCCCACGTACATCAGGACGACCAGGAGGAGGGGGACGACCGCGCCGCGCACCCCGAACTGGGCGCGGGACTGGATCATCTGCGGCAGACCGAGCTTCGGTCCCTGCGCGGAGTGCAGGGCCATGACGGCGCCGCCGAGCAGATTGCCCAGCAGGAGTCCGGCCAGCGACCACACCACGTCGCCGCCGAAGACGACGGCGAGCGCGCCGGTGACGACCGCGGTGATCTGCAGGTTCGCGCCGAGCCAGAGGGTGAACTGACTGAACGCGGTTCCGTGCCGTTCGCCGTCCGGGACGACGTCGATGGAGCGCCGCTCCACCAGGTCTTCAGCTGCCATGACTCGGTTACCCGGCCTCTCGTTGATGTGTCCCGCCGTGCGGTCCGGCGGTGGGTGCTACTTGATTCCGTGCCGTGCCGCCCAGTCGCCCGCGACGTCCTCCGGGTCCTTCTTGTCCTTGTCCACCAGCCGGTTCAGCTCGGTGAGGTCCTCGGTCGTGAGCGCGTTGCCGAGCCGGCCGAGCGCCTTGCGGACCGTCGAGTCGGCCTTGCGGTCCGCGATGAGCGGGACGACGTGCTGGCCCGGCACCAGGTTCTTGGGGTCGGTGAGCACGACCCAGTGCTCGGCCGCGATGTCCGTGTCGGTGGTGAAGAGGTTCGCGACGTCCACGTCCCCCTTCTTCAGGGCGCCCTTGACCAGCGGCCCGGAGGAGTCGAGGGACTTGAACTCCTTGAACTCCACGCCGTACACGTCCTTGAGGCCCACCGCGCCGACCGCGCGCTTCTTGACCTCGGGCGCCGCGCCGATGACGAGCTTGCCGTTGTGCCGGGCGAGGTCCGCGAGCGACTTGAGACCGTACTCGGCGGCGGTCTCCCGGGTGACGACGAACGCGTCGGAGTCCTCGGCGCGCCCGTACGGCAGGATCTGCAGTCCGGCGGGCAGGGCCACGGCGAGGGCGTTCTGCATCTCGCCCTCCTCCGCGGCCTTCGACTTGGTGTCGAGGTAGTGCAACAGGGCGCCCTGGTACTCGGGCAGGAGATCGATGTCGCCGCCCTTGAGGGCCGGGATGAGGATCTCGCGGGTGCCGAGGTTGGGGCGGACCTCGGTCTTCACACCGGCGGCTTCGAGCGCGGCGGCGTACAGGTACCCGAGGACCTGGTTCTCGGTGAAGTTGGCGGTGCCGATGGTGACGCCGTCCTTGCTGGAGCCCCCGCCCCCGCCACCGGACCCCTGCCCGTCGAGCGAGGTGACGCCGCCGCTGCAGGAGGCGAGAGCGGGGACGGAAGCGGCGGCGAGGAGCCCGCCGAGGAGGTTTCTGCGGTTCATCGTGTGTGCTCCTAGGCCGACTTGGCGGGGCGGGAGGGGGTGCTTCCCATGCCCTTGGGGCCATGGGAGCGGAAGAGGAAGCGCTGCAGGACGGAGAGCGCGAGGTCGAGGACGACGGCGACGACCGCCACGAGCACGGCTCCGCCCAGTACTTGTACGAGGTCGCGCTGGGCGAGACCGTCGAATACGTACCGGCCGAGCCCGCCGAAGGAGACATACGCGGCAATGGTGGCGGTCGCGACGACCTGGATGAGGGCGAGCCTGAGTCCGGTCATGATCAGCGGGAGCGCGAGGGGCAGTTCGACCTGGAGGAGGACCTGGTGCGAGCGCATCCCCTGACCGCGCGCGGCATCCCGGACCTCCGGGTCGACGGCAGTCATCCCGGCGTACGTGTTGGTGACGATGGACGGCACGGCGAGCGCCACGAGCGCGATGTAGACCGGCCACATGGAGAGGCCACTGGCGAGGAAGACCAGCACGACGAGCCCGACCGTGGGCAGCGCGCGCCCGAAGCTGGAGAGGTTGATCGCGAGGAAGGCGCCGCGCCCGGTGTGCCCGATGAGCAGCCCGATGGGCAGTGCGATGGCGGCGGCGATCAGGGTGGCGAGCAGCGAGTACTGCAGGTGTTCCGCGAGGCGGTGACCGATGCCGTCGGGACCGGTCCACTGCTCACCGCTGACCAGCCAGGCGCCGAGGTTCTTGAAGAGTTCGTACATGAGCGCTCAGGCCCCCTGCTTCTGCCGGCGGGTCCACGGAGTCAGGACGTACTGGAGGGCGACGAGCACCGCGTCCGCGACGAGTGCGAGGAGCAGGGTCAGGACGACACCGACGATGACGGGGGTGGGGAAGTTGCGCTGGAAGCCGTCCGTGAAGAGCTGGCCCAGTCCGCCGTCCCCGATGTACGTGGCCACGGAGACCAGCGAGATGGCCATCACCGTCGCGATCCGCACGCCCGCCATGATCACCGGAAGGGCGAGGGGCAGTTCGACGGTGAGCAGGGTGCGCAACGGCCGGGTTCCCATGGCCTTCGCGGCCTCCTTGGTCCTGGCCGGTACGGAGTCCAGACCCTCGACGGTGTTCCGCAGGAGCACGACGAGGGTGTAGATCGTCAGGCCGATGACGGTGGTGGTGCGGGTGAGCCCGCTGACCGGTAGGAGGAGCACGAAGACGGCGATGGACGGAATGGTGAACAGGATGTTCGACAGCCCGAGGAGCAGTCCGCGCAGCCGGCGCACCCGGTGCGCGAGGACGGCCAGCGGAAGCGATACGACCAGGCCGAGCAGGACGGCGGTGAGGGCGGCCTGGAGGTGGGAGACGGCCAGGGTGGTGAGGTCACCGGAGTGGTCGGATATCCACGACCAGTCGATGCTCATGCGTCCACCGTGCTCGCCGCGCTGTGGACGCGTCCCGCGTGGTCGTGGATGTCCTCGCGGGACGTCACACCGGTGAGGACGCCGTCCGCGTCGACCCGGGCGACCAGTCCGCTCGGTGCGGCGATCGATTCGTTGAGGGCCGCGAGGAGCGAGTCCGTGTCGCGCAGCGGCCGGACCGGCGCCCGCGCCTCGCTCTCGGTGTCGTGCCAGGCCAGCGGCTTGCGGGCGGCGTCGAGGGTCAGCTGCCAGCGGGCGCCCTCCGGGGCGGGGCCCTGGGCGACCTCCGTCAGCGCGGTCAGCGACAGCAGCTTCAGACCGCGCTCCGCGCCGAGGAAGTCCGCGACGAAAGCGTCCGCGGGGCGGGCCAGCAGCTCGGCGGGGCCGGCGCATTGGACGAGGTGGCCGCCGGTACGGAAGACGGCTATGCGGTCCCCGAGCCGGACGGCCTCGTCTATGTCGTGCGTGACGAAGACGATGGTCTTGTTCAACTCCTGCTGAAGGCGCAGGAGTTCATCCTGAAGCTGGGTGCGCACCACGGGGTCGACGGCGCCGAACGGCTCGTCCATCAGGAGTACCGGCGGGTCCGCGGCGAGTGCCCGCGCCACGCCGACCCGCTGCTGCTGGCCGCCGGAGAGCTGGTGCGGATAGCGCTTCCCGGCGTCGGCGGCCAGCCCCACCGTCTCCAGGAGTTCGGCCGCCCGTGCCCGCGCCTTCTTCCGGCCCCAGCCGAGCAGCAGGGGCACGGTCGCGATGTTGTCGAGGACCGTGCGGTGGGGGAAGAGCCCGGACTGCTGGATCACGTAGCCGATGGAGCGGCGCAGTTCGGCGGCGTCCTGCTCAAGGACGTCCTTGCCGTTGACCCTGATCGTCCCGGAGGTCGGATCGACCATCCGGTTGATCATGCGGAGCGTCGTTGTCTTGCCGCAACCGGAAGATCCGACGAGGACGGTCACGCCGCCTTCCGGCATGTCTAGCGTGAGGTCGCGCACCGCGGTTGTGCCGTTCGGGAAGCGCTTGTTGACCGTGTCGAATTGGATCATGTGGAGTCCCTTGCCCGGCTGCATATCATCATGCAGAGTTCTTGGTGTCTGAATAGATTGTCAATAGTCAGTCGCCGTTCAGCGGTAAATCCCTGGTGACAAATGGCCGTAGGGCAAGACGGAGCTTCCGGTTGAGGAGGAATTGCGCGTGATGTCGTCTCATATCGCGGACGGGGTGACTGTCGGCGGCGATGCGGTTGTCACCCTCGACGGCCGCGGACTGATGGTCGCAGATGTCGTACGCATGGCCGAATCCACCGTAAAACCCGTCCCGGGGGCGGATGGTATGAAGCGTGTGGAGACCTCGTGGAACGCTGCCCGGGAGATCGCCTCATGGGGTCGCGTCTACGGCCGCTCCACCGGTGTGGGCGCTAACCGGAACGAGTCCGTCCCGACGGAGGAGGCCGCCGACCACGGTCTGCGGCTGCTGCGCAGCCACGCTGGATCGATCGGGGAGGAGCTGCCCGCGCGACAGGTCCGCGCCATGCTCGCCGTCCGGGCCAACCAACTGCTCGCGGGCGGCGCCGGTCTGCGCCCGACCGTCGTCACGGCGCTCTGCGAGGCGCTGGAGACGGGTGCCCACCCGAAGGTCAACGAGTTCGGCTCGGTCGGCACCGGCGACATCGCCGCGCTCGCGCAGATGGGCCTCGCGCTGGCCGGCGAACACCCCTGGCAGGGCCCCGGTGCCGCCCCCGCCCCGCAGCCCCTCGACAACAACGACGCCCTCGCCCTGATCAGCAGCAACGCGCTCACCCTCGGCCAGTCCGCGCTCGCCCTGCACGAGCTGCGCGGCCTGATCGCGGCCACCCAGGTGGTGGCGGCGCTGTCCCTGATGGCGACCGACGGATCGTACGAGGCGTACGCGCTGCCCGTGCACGAGGCGCGTCGGCACGCCGGTTCCTACGCGGTCGCGGAACGGATGCGGCTACTGCTGGGCGCCGCAGACCGCCCCACACCGCCGCTCGGCCGGATCCAGGACCCGTACGGCTTCCGCTGCGTGCCCCAGATCCACGGACCCGCGCACGACGCGGCGGACGCGCTCGAAGACGTCATCACCGTCGAGATCAACGCGGCGGCGGAGAACCCGCTGATCTCGGCGGACGATATGGCGGCCTACCACCACGGTGGCTTCTACATCGCCCAACTCGCCCTTTCCCTGGACCACTTCAGGCTGGCGGTGACACAGGTGGCGCGGCTGTCGACCTCCCGGCTGTCCACGCTCAACGAACCTGCCTTCACCCGGCTGCGGCCGTTCCTCGCGGACGGCGCGCCCGCCGCGTCGGGCGTGATGATCCTTGAGTACGCGGCCGGTGCGGCGCTCGGCGACCTGCGCGCCTTCTCCGCGCCCGCCTCGCTCGGCCACGCGGTGCTCTCGCGCGGGGTCGAGGAGCAGGCCAGCTTCGCCTCGCTGGCGGCCCGGCAGACGTTGCGCGCGTGCGAGGCCTACCGACTGGTGGTGGGCTGCGAACTCGTCGCGGCCGTACGGGCGTTGCGCCAGCGTGACATGCGGCTCGACCCGGAACTGCCGGTCGGCCGGGCCTTCGCGCTGGCGGACGCGGTGCTCGACGCGGAGCTGGCGGACCGGCCGCTGACGGACGATGTGACGGCGGCGGCCGGGCTGCTCGACCGGTTCACCGAACTGTGGCTGGACCTCGGCTCGCGGAGCGAGCCCGCCTTCGACGGCCAGGGTGTGGTGCGGCGCGGGTGACGAGCGGCCGTGCGGGCGTATGACCGACACGGGGCGTGCGACGGGAAGAGTTCCCCCCCGGCAGGTGCAGACCGCGAGAAATTGAGCAGGCGAGAGGTATGGGCTCACTTCTTCGAACCACCCCATCACCGTCAGAGCAGCCGCTCCGGTCGCGGGAGAGGAGCACGGCTCGGCGGGCCGGCACGCTCCGGCCCCGGCTTCTCGCCCCGGTCGCGGCCGCGTCGATCGCCCTGGTTACGGCCGGCTGCGGCTCCACCGCGGCCTCGGCCGGGCAGCCTGCCGCGAGCGGCTCCGCCGCCGGAAGTACGCCGTCGGCGCGTCATCCCGCGGACCCGGCATCCTCCCCGGCGGCGAGTCACCCCGCCGATCCGTCGTCCTCCCCGGCGGCAGCGGCCGCCGGGGCGCCGGAAGCCGGTCGGTGCACGACCAAGGCCCTGGCGATGAGCCTGGGCACCGCCGACGCGGGCGCGGGCCAGATCCACTACCGCCTCACGTTCGCCAACAAGTCCGGGCACTCCTGCACCCTGCAAGGGTTTCCGGGTGTCTCGATGATCAGGCGCGACGGCAGCGTGATCGGCGTCCCGGCCGGGCGCGAGGGCGCTCAGGGGCAGCGGACCGTGATCGGCGCGGGCAGGACGGCAGCCGTCACGCTGCACACCCTGAACCAGGGGATCAAGGGGTCCGGCTGCTGGCGCAAGCCCGACTACCTCAGGGTCTACCCGCCCGGCTCCAAGGAGGCGCTCACCCTGCGGACCTCCGGCCTCCGGGTGTGCGGCGACCGCTTCACCACCACAGCGGTGGACGGCTGAACCACCGGCCGCTGGACAGGGCCCGACGCAGCTTCGCCGGGATGACCTTGACCGAGCCACCCTTCACACCCAGTTGTTGCGCATCGCGTACCAGCCGAGCTGGATCCGCGAGGAGACCGCCGCCACGTCCATCAGGCGCGGAGCCGGCGCTGGACCGTACGGGGCGACGTGCCGAACTGGTGGGCTGTCGCCGCGTCCGTCAGACCTGACAGCATCAGCTGCAGGAGCCGGCGGTCCTGGACAGCTCGACTGCCGGCAGCACCACGGGCGGCCCCAGCACCATCGATCGACCGCCCTCCACCTGGACCATCGCGGTAGGCGGCCGTGGGGTTCCCGTCCTTCCGCAGGGCAGGAGCGAGGTGCGGGCCGGGCTGCTCCGGCACCCCGTCGGCGTCGGTCCGCCACTGGCCGAGCAACTGGGCCGGCGAGTCGTCGGCTGGCTAGGGAGGAGCGCACGGAGTCGCGGCCGAAGATGGAGGCCCCGGGGCAGAAACCATTAGGTTGACCGGGAAGGTTTCGGCAGCCGGACTCATGATGGGGGCGAGCATGACCATGCTCAAGGGAACCAACGTTCCAGTTGCGGCACAGGCCGTGCGCGTCGAGCTGGGGTGGCACACCACCCCCGGGACGCCGGACGTGGACGCCTCCGCGCTCCTTCTCCTCGGGTCGGGAAAGGTGCGCAGCGACGCGGACTTCGTCTTCTACAACCAGCCGTCCCACGCGTCCGGTGCGGTGCGCCACGAGGGCAAGCGGACCGCCGGGGGTGCGGCCACCGACAGCCTGGCCGTTGATCTGGCACGGGTGGAGCCCGCCGTGGAGCGCATCGTGCTGGCCGCCTCCGCGGACGGCGGCACTTTCGGCCGGGTGACCGGGCTGTACGTGCGGATCACGGACGTGGCGAGCGGCTCGGAACTGGCCCGGTTCGACAGCGCCGACGCCACCGTCGAGACCGCGTTCATTCTCGGTGAGCTCTACCGGCGCCACGGTGCCTGGAAGTTCCGGGCCGTTGGCCAGGGATACGGGAGCGGGCTCGAAGGCCTCGCCACGGACTTCGGGATCTCCGTCGACGAACCGCAGCGACCGCAGGCGGCCCCCCAGCCCCCAGCACCCGAGCGGCCCCAGGCACCCGAGCGGCCCCAGGCGCCCGAGCGGCCCAACCCGGCGACACGGGTCGACTCCGTGCCGCCGCCGGTCGCCCAACCCGTCCGGCTCACCAAGGTGACGCTCACCAAGGAAGCGCCGTCGGTCTCGCTCGCCAAGCAGGGCGGCACCTCGGGATCCATGCGGGTCAATCTCAACTGGGAGGTGCGCAAGCAGTTCAAGGGGTGGGGGAGCAAGCTGGGCCGGGCCGTCGCGAACCACGCGGACCTCGATCTCGACCTCTGCGCCCTCTACGAGCTGACCGACGGGCGCAAGGGCGTGGTGCAGGCGCTCGGAAACGCCTTCGGAGCCCTCCGGCAGGCGCCCTACATCCACCTCGACGGCGACGACCGGACGGGTGCCGTCGCCTCCGGTGAGAACCTGACCATCAACCTCGACCAGAAGTCCAGGATCCGCCGGATCCTGATCTTCGTCACCATCTACGAAGGGGCCCGGAGCTTCGCCGATCTGCACGCGACGGTGACCCTCCAGCCCCAACACGGCGCCGCGATCGACTTCTCGCTCGACGAGTGCACCGTCCCGTCCACGGTCTGCGCACTCGCGCTCATCAGCAACGACGGAGGCGACCTCACCGTGCAGCGGGAGGCCCGCTACCTGGTGCCGCAGCGCGGCGTGAGCCCGCAGCGCACCATCGACCAGGCCTACGGCTGGGGCATGAACTGGACCCCCGGCCGCAAATGAGCCCCGGCCCGCCGGTTCACCGGTCCGGTGCGGCCTCGGGACGCGCGTACGTACGCCCCTTCCAGGCCGCACCGCGGCCCCGGTAGTGCTGGACGGCCGAATCGACCGTCATCAGCAGGTACAGCAGCGCGGTGAACGGCAGCAGCGGCGCCAGCCACAGGGACTGCCGGTAGTACCCCAGCATCGGCATGTACGTACCGGCCATCACGACCCAGGCGACGCCCCCCGTCCAGGCAGCCAGCGAATTGGGGGCCAGCAGTCCCGCCACGAGCGTCACGGGCGGCGCGAGGTAGACGAGCGCGAGCCCCAGCACCGTGCCGAGCAGCAGCAGCGGATTGTGCCGCAGCTGGGCGTACGCGCTCCGCGAGATCATCCGCCACAGGTCGGCCAGGCAGGGGTACGGCCGCACGCTGTCCACCCGGTCCGCGAGCCCCAGCCAGATCCGGCCGCCGCTGTCCCGCACCGCACGGGCCAGCGAGACATCGTCGATCACCGCCTGCCGGATCGACTCCGGCACCCCCGCCCGTACGGCTGCCTCGGTCCGCAGCAGTACGCAGCCGCCCGCGGCCGCGGCGGTCCGTGCTCCCGCCCGGTTCACCCACCGGAACGGATAGAGCTGCGAGAAGAAGTACACGAAGGCCGGGACGACGAGCCGCTCCCAGGTGCTCTGGACCCGAAGCCGCGCCATCTGCGACACCAGGTCGACCCCGCCCGATTCGGCGGCCGCCACCAGCTCCCGCAGACTGTCCGGCTCGTGTGCGATATCGGCATCGGTGAGCAGCAGGTAATCCGGGTCCCTGGTCCGGGCCAGTGCCATTCCGTGCCGTACCGCCCAGAGCTTTCCCGTCCAGCCCGGCGCGGGCTCCCCGGGCGACACCACGGTCACCGGCAGCCCACCGTGCCGCACGGCCAGCGCGCGGGCCAGATCCCCGGTGCCGTCCTCGCTGCAGTCGTCTACCAGGAAGATCTCGGCCGGTCCCGGATAGTCCTGCGCCATCAGCGACGGCAGGCTCATCGGGAGCATGTCGGCCTCGTCCCGCGCGGGGACGACGATCGCGACGGACGGCCAGTCGGCGGGCTCCGTGCTGTCCGGCAGCCGCTGGTCCGTCCGCCAGAAGAAGCCCTGGCCCAGCAGCAGCCACACCCAGGCGGCGAGGGAACCCACGGCGATCCAGACAATGGCGCTCATTGGCCGAAGTCTGCCCCACTGAGCCGGGACCGCAAGGGTGGTCGACTATGGTGACTGGGTGAAGATCGCGCTCATGGACTCCGGAATCGGGCTGCTCGCCGCCGCCGCAGAAGTGCGCCGGCTGAGGCCGGACGCCGATCTGGTGCTCTCCTCCGACCCCGACAGCATGCCGTGGGGCCCCCGCACCCCCGAGTACGTGACGGAGCGCGCGCTCGGTGTCGCCCGTGCGGCCGCCGCCCACCGGCCCGACGCGCTGATCGTCGCCTGCAACACCGCCTCGGTGCGCGCGCTCCAGGCGCTGCGGGCGGAGCTCGAACCCGGCCTGCCGGTCATCGGGACCGTCCCCGCGATCAAGCCGGCCGCGGCCGCGGGCGGACCGTTCGCGATCTGGGCCACCCCGTCGACCACGGGCAGCCCGTACCAGCGCGGACTCATCAGGGACTTCGCCGGCTCCGCCGCCGTCACCGAGGTCCCCTGCCCGGGCCTCGCCGACGCCGTGCAGTACGCGGACGAGGAGGGCATCGACCGGGCCATCGCCGCGGCCGCCGCGCTCACCCCGCCGGACGTCCGGGCCGTCGTACTGGGCTGCACCCACTACGAGCTGGTCGCCGAGCGCATCCGCGACGCCGTGCGCCGGCCCGGCCGGCCCGCCGTGGACCTGTACCCCTCCGCGGGAGCCGTCGCGGCCCAGGCGCTGCGCCGGATCGGGGCCGAACCCGCTCCGTCGGCCGAACCGGGTGCCGGTCTCGTGGTGCTCCTCGGCGGCCGGGTGTCCGAGCCGCCGGCAGCCGCTCTGGCCTACCCGGAGGGGCGTCGGCTCATGGTGGCCACCCCCGCCCGCTGACCTCCGGGCGACCCGGCCGGCGCCGCCGGACCCGTTCCGCCGCGCGGTTTCTTCAGTACGCTGCTTGGCATGAGGGACCACCCCCGAGAACCGAGGCACAGCGGAGCCGACTCCCACCCGGCGGTCTGGACCGGCCGGGCCACCAACCGGACCCAGTGGGTGCTCGCCGCAGCGGGCGCCGCCTGCCTGGCGCTCGGCATCCAGCTCGCCGTCAGCTCCAACTGGACCTCCGGCATCGCACCGCTGCTGATGTCGGTGATCGGCTGCATGGCGGCCGGACTGCTGATGCTCTTCGGCACCCTTGCCTTCGTGAACGTGGCCGTCCGGGTCGACGGCGACGCCCTCGAAGTGCGCTGCGGCCACATGGGCCTGCCACGACGCCGGATCCTGCTCACCCATGTGGTGGGCGCGGAGTTCGCACCCCGGGTCACCCCGCGCCAGTGGGGCGGCTGGGGCTACCGCTGGCGCCCCGAGCAGGGCACCGCCGTGGTCGTACGACGCGGCGAGGGCCTGGTGCTCAGGCTCGGTGACGGCAGGACCTTCACCGTGACGGTGGACGACGCCGAGGCGGGCGTCCGGTTCATCCGCGACCGGCTGCACCTGCCGGCCACCGGCGCCCCGGCCGGAGCCTGAGACACCGCGGCGATGCCGGGGCCGGACGCGACGGCCGGATCCGGTCGGTCGGCGGGGGACCGCCGCACAGATCAACGGCCCCGGCGGGCACCCGTCAGGGATATGTGCGCAACATGTGGAGAAACGATCCGGTGGTCCGGATTCCGCCATCGGGACAGGCCGCCGGACGCACAGCGGGCCACCGTAGACTCCGCCGGGTGAGCACCACTATCGCCCCGGTCGGCGACCCGCAGCAGCCCGCCTCCGTCCATCGAGCCAGGCGCCTGCTGCCTCGGCTCGTCCGTCCCTGCGCAGCCGTGCTCTCCGGGCTGATGCTGTACGTGAGCTTCCCGCCCCGGCCCCTGTGGTGGCTGGTTCTGCCCGGGTTCGCGCTGCTGGGCTGGGTGCTGTTCGAGCGCAGGCTCCGGGCCGCGTTCGGCCTCGGTCTGCTCGCCGGGCTGGGCTTCATGCTGCCGTTGCTGCACTGGACGGGCGAAGACGTCGGCCCGGTGCCGTGGCTGGCCCTGGCCGCCGCCGAGGCACTGTTCGTCGCGCTGGGCTGCGTCGGCATCTCCGCCGTGTCCCGGCTCGCCGGCTGGCCGTTCTGGGCCGCGGCGGTCTGGGCCCTGGACGAGGCGGTACGGGCCAGGGTCCCCTTCGGCGGCTTCCCCTGGGGCCGGATCGCCTTCGGCCAGGCGGACGGCGTCTTCCTGCCGCTCGCCGCGCTCGGCGGCACACCGCTGCTCTCCTTCGCCGTGGTGCTTTGCGGCTTCGGGCTCTTCGAGGCGGTCCGGCGCTTCCGGGTCCGCCGCGCCACCGGTGAGCTGCCCCGGCTGGCCGCCGCGGTGACCGCCGCCGCCGTCCTCGTACCGGTCGCCGCGGCGCTCGCGTCGCTGCCGCTGGTCGACGACTCGGCCGAGGACGGCACCGCCACCGTCGCCGCGATCCAGGGCAACGTGCCCCGGCTCGGCCTCGACTTCAACTCCCAGCGCCGGGCCGTCCTGGACAACCACGCGAACCGCACGGAGCAGCTCGCCCGGGACGTGAAGGCGGGCAAGGTGCCGCAGCCCGACTTCGTCCTGTGGCCGGAGAACTCCTCCGACCTCGACCCCTACCGCAACGCCGACGCGAAGATCGTGATCGACGACGCGGTGCGGGCGATCGGGGTGCCGACCGTCGTCGGCGCGGTCGTCGAGCCCGACACCGGCAAGCTGCGCAACACCCTCATCCAGTGGGACCCGGACAAGGGCCCGGTGGCCACGTACGACAAGCGGCACATCCAGCCGTTCGGCGAGTACATGCCGATGCGTTCCTTCGTGCGCCTCTTCAGCTCGGACGTGGACCGGGTGCAGCGCGACTTCGGACCGGGAAAGAAGGTCGGCGTCTTCGACCTCTCCGGCACCTACGTCGGCCTCGTCACCTGCTACGAGGCCGCGTTCGACGACGCCGTACGCGACACGGTCGAGCACGGCGCCCAGATGATCGCGGTGCCCAGCAACAACGCCACCTTCGGCCGCAGCGAGATGACCTACCAGCAGCTCGCGATGTCCCGGGTGCGCGCGGTGGAGCACAGCCGGTCCGTCGTCGTCCCGGTCACCAGCGGCGTCAGCGCGGTCATCCGCCCGGACGGCACCGTCGTCAGCGAGACGAAGGTGTTCACCCCGGACGCGCTGGTGGAAAAGGTGCCGCTGCGGTCCTCGCTGACCCCCGCGACCAGGATGGGGCCGCTGCCCGAAGGGGTGCTCTCGCTGCTCGCCGTCATCGGCCTCGGCTGGGTCGGCGCGCGGGCGGTCCGCACGCGCCGCGCCCGCTGAACGGCTCCGCGCGCGACGTAGGCTCATCGCATGGCAATTCCTGACTTCATCCGAGAGATCCGCGCCACGGCGGGTCAACAGCTGCTCCTGCTCCCCGGCGTCAGCGCCGTCGTCTTCGACGAGGAGGGCAGAGTGCTGCTCGGACGGCGTGCGGACACCGGAAACTGGTCGATCATCGGAGGCATCTCGGAGCCGGGGGAGCAGCCGGCGGCGACGGCGGAGCGCGAGGTGCACGAGGAGACGGCCGTGCACTGCGTCGCGGAGCGCGTCGTACTGACCCAGGCGCTGCCCGCCATCCAGTACGACAACGGCGACCGGTGCCAGTTCCTGGACATCACCTTCCGCTGCCGGGCCACCGGCGGGGAGGCCCGCGTCAATGACGACGAGTCGCTGGAGGTGGGCTGGTTCGGCGTCGACGCGCTCCCGCCGCTGGACGATTTCGCGCTCCTGCGCATCAAGCAGTCGCTCAACGACGGACCCACCTGGTTCGAGGCCACGGACCCGCGGTGAACGTGACGGACCGGGCGGCGGCGCGAACGGCCGCCGCCCGGTCCGCGACACCGCCCGGAAAGCGGCAGGAACGCCTTCCCGCGCGCGGACCCCGGTCGTGCGGGCGGGAGTTGTGGTCCGGCGTGTGCGGATGTGGCACAGTCGGGCCGTGGACGCACTGAGGCCCCAGGACCCCGCCCGCATAGGCACCTACCAGCTGCTCGGCCGCCTCGGCGCGGGCGGGATGGGGCAGGTGTACCTCGGCCGGTCGCCCGGCGGACGGCTGGTCGCCGTCAAGGTCATCCGCGACGAGATCAGCGATCACCCCGAGGCACTGGCCCGGTTCCGGCGCGAGGCCGCGACCGTAGAGACCGTACGCAGCGTGTACACCGCCCAACTGATCGAGGCCTCGCTCGACGCGTCCCCCTACTGGCTGGCCACGGAGTACGTACCGGGGCCCACGCTGCGCGCCGCCGTCCGCGCGGACGGGCCCTTCCCGCCGGACAGCGCGCTGCGGCTGCTGGCCGCGCTCGCCGAGGGGCTGGCCGCGGTCCACGTGCACGGGGTCACACACCGGGACCTGAAGCCGCACAACGTCATCCTCTCGCCGCAGGGACCGCAGCTCATCGACTTCGGGATCGCACGGGGCATCGAACAGTCGGTTCTCACCCCGGAGGGGATGGCATCGGGGACACCCGGATACACGGCCCCCGAGGTGCTGCTGCGCAACGAGGCGGGCCCGGCGGCGGACGTCTTCGCGCTGGGCGCCACGCTCGCGTACACCGCGACCGGCCGGCCCCCCTTCGGCACGGGCGACGCCGCCTCGGTGAGTTACCGGACCGTGCACGAGGAGATCGACCTGGCGGGAGTGCGGCCGGACCTGGCCGCGCTGATCCGGATGTGCGTGGAGAAGGACCCGGAGGAACGGCCGGCGCCCGCCGTCGTGATCGCGCTGTGCGGGGTGGACTCGCCGCTGGCGTCGGACGCCCACTACGGCGCGCTGGTCCGCGCCCCCGAAGGCGCCGTTGGTGTGCCGGGGGACGCGGGGGACGACGCGGCCACGGCGCCCATGGCCTCCGGCGCGCACCCGGCGCCCGAGACGGACACAGTCCTGGCCCGGGGGACCGCCGCACCGACCCGGCGGGCGGAGCCCGGCCCCGCCGACCGGCCGGCGGCGGGACCCTCGACGGCCGGGACCGTGGGCCGGCGCCCGAAGCGGGGGAGGATCTGGGCCGCCGTGTGCGCGGTGGCGATCGCGGTGCCGGTGACGGTCTGGCTGCTCCCGGAGACGGACGGCGCCGGCACCGGCGCCGCCGCCGAGCCCGGTGCGAGCGAGTCCGGCCGCCCTGCCGCGAGCCGTTCCGCAGCCGCGCAGAAGCCGAAGAGCCCACCGGACCACATAGCGAACGACCGGGACTCGCAGGATCGCTGGACCCTGTCCGACGATCCGGACCAGGCCGCTCTGGGCAGCGGCGGCTGCGATACGGACGAGGTTCCCGAATCCTTTCCGCCGCCCGGTCTGATCTCCACCGTGTCGCACACCACCGGCTCGGACACCGCCTCGGTGTCGATGCGGTTCGAGGACGCCGGGAAGGGCGCCGGGAAGGGGAAGAGACCGGAGCCCTACTACGTCTCGGTGGGCGTGCGGCCCCCGCACGAGACCGACCGCGTCACCGGACGGCCGCTCCGGTCCGGGGCCAAGGGCATCGGGTTCACCAGCAAGCCGGTCGACATCTACTCCCGCTGGTCCTCTGGCGGGGCCGTCAGGCTCAAGTACCCCGACGACTTCCGGGCCCACTTCGGGGCGAAGACCCTCGACGCGATCCCGGTCGGGGACGACCGGGGGGACTGGACGGTGGTGATCTACCGCGTCGACGGCGGGCCGACGGACTACACCCCCGTCGTGTGCAACGGCTTCCACGCCTGAGGCAGCGCCCTTCCTGTCCCGGCGGGCCGGTTCAGGCGGCGTAGGCGGAGATCTTCAGCGTCTCGGCGAGGACGCGCCACAGGACCCAGGCACCCGTACGGCTTGCCGCGCTGCACAACGTCCTCTCGCTGCACCGGGTGGGCCGGTCCTGCCAGGCCCTGACCACCAGACAGTGCAGCCCGAGACTGCTGGCGAACGTGAACCGGATGTGCATGCCGTCGCCCAGGTCGTGGCCGGGAAGCGTCGCGATCTGCAGGCTGTCGTACCCGATCGCCTCCACCCGGACCGGGTTTCCGCCCAGCAGATCGCATTCGTCCGCCGGATGGATCACGGCCGGGCAGTCACCGCTCACCGGGAACAGCCAGAAGTTGCCGGTGAGCTGCTCGCGGACGTCGTGCGGGCTGGTGAAGGGGTGGAAGCCCAGCGAGTAGCCGTACCGGTAGACCTGGCTCGGACCGGTGGACGGCGACCGAGATCCGGCAGTCGTTGCTGTCGCCGCCCCCGCCCCCGCCCCCGTCGTCGCCGTCGCGAGGAGGAGCGCGGCGGCGAACAGGCCTGCGGACGCGGTACGGGCCCTCAGGGTGCGGCCTGCCTTCCGCATCAGCACCTCCCGAAGCGCGAACATGAGCCAAGTGGAAGGTATGCGCTGGTACGAGCTTCGGCATCTCGGCATCCGTGCGGTGGGCCGGTGGGGAGTCGCGGGGACGTGCCGAGGGGTTACCCGCCCGCTGTCACGGCCTTCAGCTCGTCGAGGACCTCCCGGATGAGCTGTGACATGTCCCGGGAGCCGGGCCCGTCGATCCATCGCTCGAACGTCACCTTGAAGACGGCGATCCCCGCCTCTGCGGCCAGGCTCGCGGCAGGTTCCGCGACGCCGCGCCGGCGCAAGGTGTCGGAGATGGCCGCCGACAGCCTCGCGAGCTTGATCAGCTCGCGCTCCTGCAGCTCGGCGTTGGCGTTGATGATCCTCTGGCGCTGGCTTGCCTGTTCGTGACGGTCCTGGAAGACCGTCGCGGCCGCGTCGAGGGCCGCGGCCACGGCATCGATGGGGGCCGCCGATTCGGGTACGCCCGCGAGCGTGTCCACGAAGAGGTCCTGGAGCGTGGACGAGCCCGCGAACAGGACCTCGCGCTTGTCGCTGAAGTGCCGGAAGAACGTCCGCTCCGTGAGCCCCGCCCGCTTGGCGATCCCGGTCACGGTGGTCTGTTCGAACCCGTGCTCGCTGTAAAGCTCCATCGCCGCCTGTTCCAGCCTGCCGCGCGCGTTCGGCTCCCATCTGCTCATAGCGGCGATTCTATGTGATGACAGTGACTGGCATCAGGTGTACGGTGATGACAGTTGCTGACATCGACTGTCCATGGATCTTTTCGACGTGGGCGGTCGGCATATCCGGGAGGTATCCCATGCGTGTCTTCGTTACCGGAGCGTCGGGCTGGATCGGATCCGCCGTCGTTCCCGAGCTCATCGGCGCGGGCCATCAGGTCGTCGGACTCGCCCGTTCGGACGCTTCGGCCGCCGCGCTCGACGCGGCCGGGGCCGAGGTGTACCGGGGCAGCCTCGAAGATCTCGACGCGCTGCGGGGTGCGGCCGAGGCCTCGGACGGCGTGGTCCACCTCGCGTTCAAGCACGACATCGCCTTCTCGGGCGACTTCCAGGGTGCCGCCGACGCGGACCGCGCCGCCATCGAGACGTTCGGCGACGCGCTCGCGGGGTCCGACCGGCCCTTCGTCATCGCGTCCGGGACGATGGGGCTCGCGCCGGGGCGGGTCGCCACCGAGCGGGACGGGCTGAGTTCCGGCGGCGAGATGCCGTTCGAGGGCGCGGGGGCCCGGCTGGCCAACGCGCAGCTGACGCTCTCCCTCGCCTCACGCGGTGTCCGCCCGTCCGTGGTGCGGCTTCCCCCGACGGTGCACGGCGACGGCGACAAGGGCTTCATCGCGTCCGTGGTCGGCGTCGCCCGCGACAAGGGCGTCTCCGGATATGTCGGTGACGGCTCCAACCGCTGGCCTGCCGTGGCCCGGCTCGACGCCGCACGCCTCTTCCGCCTGGCGCTGGAGCAGGCTCCCGCAGGATCCGTACTGCACGCGGTCGCTGACGAGGGCGTCCCGATCCGCGACGTCGCGGAAGTGATCGGACGCGGTCTCGATCTCCCCGTGGCCGCCGTCCCGGTGGAGGACGCCAGCGAGCACTTCGGCTGGCTGGGCGGGCTCCTGGGTCTGGACGGCCCTGCGTCGAGCGCCCTGACCCGCGAACTGCTCGGGTGGCAGCCGACCCACCCCGGGCTCCTTGAGGACCTCGGCAAGGGCCACTACTTCGACAGCCCGTCCGCGTAACGTTCCGAGTGTGACGGGCCGGGAGGCATCGACGGCGGTCGCCGGCCGGGCGCCCCGGCCGGGGAGGAGCCGATCGTGCGGGACATCGCGCTGTATTACCCGTACATCCATGTCCGTGACGAGCGGTGGCTCAAAGCGGCGGCTCTGTACTGGCCGCGGATCGCCCGGGTGGTCCCGGACGGGTATCCGATAGCCGACACGGACACCGCGCGCGTTCTTGACGACGAGCTCGGGTTCATCGTCCCGGTGTCCCCGGACGCGGCCGCCCGGACTGTGGCGCCGGTCTTCCTGGAGGTTCTCGACGCCCACCGGGACCGGCTGGTGGCCGCGCTGGGCGGCCCCGTGGCCCGAAGCCGGATCGGTGACGCCACTGTCGCCCCCTACGCCGGTGGGCACCAGGTGAACGCCGGGCTGGCGGCCGTGCACCGGGACGAGATGGCAACAGGCCTGGCCGACGCGCTGATCGGCGCGGGGCTGGCCATCGAGGCGACCAGGGCCTCGCCCGGCGGCGGGCCGCTGCTTCACTGGATAGCCATGCACCCGCGCCTGGCCTGGATCTACAAGTGCGTTCTGAGCGCCCGGATCGCCGAGGCGGGACAGTTCACACCCGCCACCGACCAGGACGACGCCCACCTGTCGCTCCACACATGGTCCGGTGACCTCCTCCTTTCGGCGCTGGAGGGTACGCCGCACGAGGACGTCGCCCGGCCCGACCCGACGGACGCCGTGGGGCTGCTCGCGATCCGGACGGTGTTGCCGCGGGATCTGGACGCGGTCGCGGTCGGCACGATCGCGGACGTACGCCGCCGCCACCGGGCGGAGTTCGAAGCCTTCCATGCCGCGGTCGGTGATGTCGTGGAGCTGTTGCGCGACCGGCTGGCCGACGTCTCACTGCCCGCCGCACAGCTCCAGTACACCGCGATCGAGGTCGAGCGCCGCTTCGATACGCCACTGATGGAACTGCGCGACGCGTTGCGGGGCGCACGGATCGACACCGTGTTCAGCGCCGCCAATCTCAAGTTCGACCTGCCGGCCGGAATCGCTGCCGTCGGCGGCGGCGCACTGGCCGGACAGCCCCTCATCGGTGCGGCCGTCGGCGCTGCCTTCGGCCTGTCGGCCCTCCGCCGGACAGCCGGCCAGGACCGTGGCGATCTACGCGCCGCCGCCCCCGTCGCCAGCTACCTCCTCAGCGTCGAACAGGCCCTCGCACCCCGGTCGCTGCTACGACGCCTGACCCTGCGCGGGTGAATGCTGAGACGGCCGGACGGCTCGTACTGGTCGTCACCTTCGTCCCGCCGGGTCACTGTGCCGGGGACCGGACACCGAACCACTGCTCGGCGCCGAAGGCCTGGAATCGCTCCACCTCGGTGAATCCCAGCTTGGCCGCGAGGCGCATCGAGGGCTTGTTGGCGGTCTGGGTGCGGAGCACCACCCCTTCGCCGGGTAGCTCGCCGGCCAGCCAGTCGAGGGCCGCCGCGCACGCCTCCGCGGCGTACCCGTGCCCCCACGACTGCGGCAGGAACAGATAGCCGAGCTCGGTCTTTCCGAGGTCCGGGCGGATGTGCCCCGGACGCTCCGCGTGCGGATCGAGCTGGATCGTGCCGATCGTCGCACCGTCGAGCTCGACGACGAAGAAGCCGGGGCGCTGTCCGGGTACTTCGGGCACCGTGCGTTCGAGCTCCTCGCGCGGCTGGGGGCCACCGAGGTACGTGGTCACCTCCGGCGAGGCGTTCAGCTCGATGGCTGTCGCACGGTCCCGCGCCTTGGACTGGCGCAGCACGAGCCGCTCGGTCCGTATCGGGGCGGTCGGCCAGGTCAGGGGGCGGTCGTCAGTCATGCCGGCCCACTCAACCAGCAAGTGCGACGATGATCAAGGTTCGCCCTGCCGGCTCTGCGAGCCCCGTGCGCCGCGAGCCCTGCCGGCTCCGTCAGCCCCGCCGGGCGAGCAGGAACAGGTGGGGTTCGGGCGCTGCCGCAGGGTGGGCCGGCGTGAATACGGTGCTGCTCTCCGACAGGACCGTGAATCCGGCCCCGGTCACCAGCGCGGTCAATTGCGCGGGCCCGAAGCTGGTCACCCGCGCGGGCCGCCCCATGAACTCACCACTCACGTCCTCCAGGTCCAACGGGACTGTGGCGACGGCCAGATGGCCGCCGGTCCGCAACGCCCGTCCGAGCCGGACCAGCACCGCCGACTGGTCGGCGCGCGACATCTGAAGGAGGGAGAAGTACACGCACGCGGCGTCGAGGCTCCCGTCCTCCAGAGGCAGTTCGCGGATATCGGCACAGCGGAACTCGGCCCGGGGCACCTGCCGGGACGCGATGTCCACCATGACCGGCGAGACGTCGACGCCGAGCACCTCGTGGCCGGCGGCGGTCAGGGTCTGAGCGGTCGGCCGTCCGGTGCCGCTGCCGACGTCCAGCACCCGGCTGTGCGGTGCCAGGTGCTCCAGCAGCAGTGCCAACGAGGCGTGGTGTGCGGCCGATCCGGCGAACGCCTGCTCGTACTCGGCGCCGATGGCGTCGAACAGTGCTGCAGCAGTGTTCTGTTGACCTGAATCCATCTCGATCCACTCTCTCCCGGCCGTGTCACCGGCCCCCGTCCCGACAGTATTCGCGCCGCCGAGGACTACTGCAACGCGCGCACGGCCGCCCCGAAGACGGCCGGTGCGCGGTATGCGGCCGGGACGATCAGGCGGGCGGTCGCCGGATGCCGTGCCATCGCCAACAGGCCCTCCGTGAGCATGCGATGACGTCTGGTCAGGCTCCGCCACCGGGCCGGGTAGTCCTGCGGCCGGCCGGCCGCCAGTGAGTCCACCGCGGCCTCGGCCGTCGCCAGGGCCAGTGCCACCCCCTCGCCGGTCAGCGCGTCCACGTACCCGGCGGCGTCACCGACCAGCAGGACCCGGCCGGCCCGCCGGTCCAGCGCCCGCCGGCGCAGCGGTCCGGCGCCGCGTACGGGCCCCGCGTCCCGGCCGGCGAGCGAGTCGGCCAGCCGGGGGAACGCCGTCAGATGCTCCTCGTAGGAGCGCCGTTCCCGGCTGAGTACGGCCACCCCCACCAGGCCGTCCCCGAGCGGCGTCACGTACGCCTCCCCGTGCCGGGACCAGTGGACCTCCACGAACTCCGTCCACGGGGCGATCCGGTAGTGCCGCCGCTGCCCGTACCGGCGTACCGCCGAGCCCGGTCCGTCCAGGCCCAGTTCGCGGCGGAGCGGCGAGTGCAGCCCGTCGGCCGCGACCAGCCAACGCGCCGTGTGACCGCCCGCGCTGACCCGGTCGTCGCGCTGCGTCACACCGGAGAGCTTGCCCGGCACGATCCGGACGCCGAGCTCCACCGCGCGGCCGTGCAGGGCGGTGTGCAGCTCGGTCCGCCGCACGCCGAGCCCCGTCCGGCCCCGGAACACCGCCTCCGCGCTGCGCGTCCCCTCCAGGTACCGGATGCCGCGCAGCCGGTGCCCGGACACCTCGATGCCGAGGGCGCGCAGCGCGACGACCCCGCTGGGCATGATGCCCTCGCCGCAGGCCTTGTCGATGGGGGAGGCGCGGGGTTCGACCACGACCGTCTCCAGGCCCAGCCGGGCCGCCCGGATCGCCGCCGCCAGACCGGCCGGGCCGCCGCCCGCCACCAGCACGTCGATCACGCCGTCACGTCCGCGGGCGCGGCGGTGAGAGCCGCCTCCTCGCACCGGACCCGTACGGCCATGAGCGCCGCGTTGAGCACGGTGAAGAGCGCCGCGGTCAGCCACGCGCCGTGGACGAGCGGCAGCGCGAGCCCCTCGGCGGCGACGGCGGCGTAGTTCGGGTGGCGCAGCAGCCGGTACGGCCCGCCGGTCACCAGCGGCAGCCCAGGCACGACGATCACCCGGGTGTTCCACCGGTGGCCGAGCGTACGGATGCACCACCAGCGCAGGCCCTGTGCGGCCGCCACCACGGCCACCATCGTCCAGCCGAGCAGCGGTACGAACGGCCGCTCCGCCAGCCGGACTTCCACGAGGCAGCCCAGCAGCAGGGCCGTATGCAGCGCGACCATCGCCGGGTAGTGGGCGCGGCCGGTCTCGACACCGCCCCGTGCCAGCGCCCAGCGGGTGTTCCGGAGCGCGACGACGAGTTCGGCGAGCCGTTCGCCCGCCACGGCCAGCACCAGCGCCATGTACCAGATCATGTGTCCTCCGACCTACCAGCGCAGAAGCACCAGTTCGCAGCAGAATCCCGGCCCCATCGCCATCAGCAGCCCCGGCGACCCCGGCTCCGGCCGCCGTTGTTCCAGCGTGTCCCGCAGGACGTGGAGCACGGACGAGGACGAGAGGTTCCCCACCTCGGCCAGCGAGCGCCAGGTGACGTCGAGAGCGCCGTCGGGGAGCGAGAGGACCTCCGAGACGGCCTCCAAGACCTTCGGGCCGCCCGGGTGGCACACCCAGTGCGCCACGTCCTTCGGCTTGAGCCCGTGCTCCGCCAGGAAGTCGCGTACGTCGTCCGCGAGATACCGCCGCACGACATCGGGGACGGCCGGATCGAGCAGCACCTTGAAGCCGGAGCTGCGGATGTCCCAGCCCATCACGTGCTCGGTGTCCGGATACATGCGGCCGCGCGTCGCCACCACCTGCGGCCCGGTCCCGGACGCCCGGCCCGCGCCGAGCGCCACCACGGCTGCCGCCCCGTCTCCGAACAGCGCGGTCGCCACCAGGTTGGCGGCCGACGCGTCGTGGCGCTGGAACGTCAGGGAGCACAGCTCCACCGAGAGGAGCACCGCCACCTCGTCCGGGTGGCCGAGCAGGTAGTCGTGCAGCCTGGCCACCCCGGCGGCCCCGGCCACGCAGCCGAGCCCGAAGACCGGCAGCCGCTTCACATCGGGGCGCAGACCGAGCCGCCCCACCAGCCGGGCATCGACCGAGGGAGCTGCCACCCCGGTGACGGACGTGAAGATCAGGAAGTCCACATCGTCGGGCCGCAGCCCGGCCGTCCGCAGCGCCCCGCGCAGCGCGTCGGCGCCCATGTCGACGGCAGCGCCGATGAACACGTCGTTGGCTTCGCCGAACCCGTCCAGCTCCGCGTACCGCTCCAGGGGCAGCACCATGTTCCGGGTGCGCACCCGGGCGTTCTCGTGCAGCCGGTCCAGCACCCGCCGGTCTGCCCCCGGCGGCAGGCAGGTGCGGGCCACCATGTCGGTGACCTCGCGCTGGGTGTGGCGGTACGGAGCCGGGGTGCCGTGAACGGCGGCGATCCGGGTCATCCCGGGTCCTGGTGCGGAGGCGTCATGGCCCAACCCTGCCCCACTCGGCGGACAAAACCCCGCAAAAGAGCCGGGCATGGCAGGCAAAACGTCGCAAACGGCCCGTGTGGCTGTCATGCCTCTCCGGCACGGAGTACCTACGATCACCGGATGGGTACCCCAGACCCGCCGCGCGTCTACGCCGCGACCGGCTGGCCGCCGCGCCGCGCGACGGCGCTCGCCCGCTCCTGCCACCCGGGCCCGGTGGTGGCGGTGAGCGTGCTGGCCGGCGCGCTCGGCGTCGGCGTGGGCCTCGACGGGGTCCGCAGCGCGCTCCTGGTCGCAGCGGTGCTGAGCGGTCAGCTCTCGGTGGGCTGGTGCAACGACGCGTTCGACGCGCGGCGGGACGCGGCGTCCGGCCGTCGCGGCAAGCCGGTGGCCGACGGGTCCGTGAGCCGCCGGGCGGTGTGGACGGCGGCGTTCACCGCCGCGCTGCTCTGCGTTCCGCTCTCGCTGGCCTGCGGCCCGCTCGCCGGAACCGTTCACCTGGCCGCGGTGGCGGCGGCCTGGGCGTACAACCTGGGACTGAAGGCGACGGTCCTGTCCTGGCTGCCGTACGTGATCGGGTTCGCGGCCCTGCCGGCGGTGGCCGCCCTGACCCTGCCCGGGAGTCCGGGCCCGGCCTGGTGGGCCGTCACGGCCGGTGCGCTGCTGGGCCTGGCCGCCCATCTCGGCGACGTGCTCCCCGACATCGACGACGACCTGCGCAACGGGGTGTGCGGACTGCCCCACCGGCTGGGTGCCACCGCGACCCGGCTGCTGCTGCCGGTGCCGCTGGTGGCGGCCTCCGCGGTCCTGGCGTTCGGCCCGGCCGGACCGCCGGGGCGATGGGGAGCGGTGACCCTGGCGGTGGCGGCGCCGGTCGCGCTGGCTGGGCTGGTGCTCGGCCGGTACTGGCGCGAGGCCGCGCTCGCCGCCGCCGTGGCCGTGGCGGCGGCCGACGTGGCACTGCTGCTGGTGCGCGGCGCCGCCCCGGTGTGACCCGGACGGCGGCCGGGACCGCTCCCAACAGCCTCACACCGTGCGCAGCCACGCGTCGAGCTGCCGGAAGTCGGCGTCGGTGAGACCGCGTCCGGGGTCGACGCGGTGGAGCAGGAACCGCCCTTGATGGTGTGCGGCCACCCATCTCCGGTCCGCCGCGCCGATCTCGTCGTCGACCCACGCGAAGGCCCGCCCGGCGGCCCGGCCGACGAGCGTGCGGGTCTTCCAGTGCAGACCCGCACGCGCGTCCCGCTCGTCCTCCGCCGACGGTTCCGGCCACAGCACCACGGGGAGCGGCGGCAGCCCGAGCCGCGGCGCGACGATCTCGTTCGCCTGGTGCGTCCAGGTCGTCGCCCACACCAGCTCGCAGCCGAGCGCGGCCAGCCGGGGCCCGAGCCCCGGATCGATCCTGGCGAGCAGCGGGTGCGCCCGGGACCCGGGCGGAAACGGACCGGCCGGATACGTCGGGTGGCCGCCGCCCGGCCCGGTCGCGGGGCCCAACGGCAGGAGCGGGCCGTCGACGTCGAGGAAGAGCAGCGGAAGCCCGCCGGAACCGGTCACCGGCGCACCGTACCGCCGGGCGTCAGCGTCCGCCCGCCACCCGCAGGATCGCCCCCGTGGTGTAGGAGGCGTCGTCGGAGAGCAGCCAGGCGACGGCTCCGGCGACCTCGTCCGGGTGTCCGGGCCGGCCCAGCGGGATGCCGGCGGCGGCCTTGTCGGGGCGCTCGGGGTCCTCGTGGAACTCGGTGCGGATGATGCCGGGCGATACCGCGTTGACCCGGATGCCCGCCGCGGCGACCTCCTTGGACAGTCCGATGGTCATCGTGTCCACCGCGGCCTTGGCGGCGGCGTAGTGGACGTACTCGCCGGGGCTGCCGAGGGTGGCGGCCGCTGAGGACATGTTCACGATGGCCCCGCCCCCGGTGCGGCCCATGTCGCGCACGGCCCGCCGCGCGCAGAGCAGGTACCCGATGACGTTGACGTCCAGGGCGCGTCGGAGCCCTGCCGGGTCGGCGTCCGCGAGCGGGCCCGTCGGGCCGCCGACGCCCGCGTTGTTGACCAGTCCGGTGACCGGGCCGAGCCCGTCGGCCGCCGCCTCGAAGAGCCGGTCGACACCCGACTCGTCGGTCGTGTCCATCCGCACCGTGACGCAGCGCCGGCCCGTCCGGTGTACGGATTCGGCCACGGCCTCCGCGGCTGCCACGTCGGAACGGTGGCCCAGCGCGATGTCGTGGCCGTCCGCCGCCAGACGCAGACAGACGGCCGCGCCGATCCCGCGGCTGCCGCCGGTGACCACAGTGACCGGATGACGGCTCATGATGTGGATACCCCTGAACTCCCGTGCGAGGACCCGGTGGCTCCCGCCGAGGGGCCAGCGTAGAGAGTGCTGATCGAACGCCGTCCGGCGAGGGTCCGGAAACGGCTCGGTGGACTGTCACCCACTCATGGAAGAGTGACAGTCCACCGGCGGTACACGTGAGGCGGTGCTACACGGGGAGGTCGCTGCCGCCCCGGCCGGCCGGCCGCTCGCTCTGCTCCTGCAGCTTCCGGGCCTTCTCCTGAAGCCGGCGGCGCTGCTCCGGGTCGTTGGTGCGCTCCGCGGCCTCGGTCATGTGCCTGGCCTTCTCGCGCATCTGGTCGGCTCGGCCGGTTTCTCCTGCAACGCTCATCGTCGCTCCTTGGACGGTAGGGAAGAGCGGGCTCCCTCAGAGAACCAGCGCTCCGGGACCGTCGCACCCCGAAGCGTTACGTACCGTGAAGGTGCCAGGTGGGACGGGCTCCGGGAGCGGGCCTGGCACCGGCGGGCCCGCGACGCTGGCATGATCAGGGGTATGAACGAGCGCATGATCGCCGCGTGTGACGGGGCGTCGAAGGGGAATCCGGGGCCCGCGGCCTGGGCGTATGTGGTGGCCGACGCGGACGGCAGGCCGTTCCGGTGGGAGGCGGGGCCGCTGGGCACCGCCACCAACAACGTCGCCGAGCTCACCGCGCTCCAGGAGCTGCTGGAGTCCGTGGACCCGGCTGTGGCGCTTGAGGTCCGGATGGATTCGCAGTACGCGATGAACGCCGTCACCAAGTGGCTCCGGGGCTGGAAGCGCAACGGCTGGAAGACCTCGGCCGGCAAACCCGTCGCCAACCGCGAGCTGGTCGTCCGCATCGACGCCCTGCTGACCGGCCGGTCCGTGGAGTTCGTCTATGTGCCCGCCCACCAGGTGGACGGCGACCCGCTGAACGCCCTGGCCGACCAGGCGGCCAGCGAGGTGGCCGTGGCGCAGCGCGCGGCAGGCACCTCCCAGGGCTCCGCGGACCTGCCGGTGCCCGTGGCCGCCCGCGCCTCCGAAGGGCGCCGGGCCGGCGGTACGGCGAAGAGCGCGACGAAGGGCGCGGCGAAGAGCACCGGCGGGGCGGCCCGTACCGGTGCCACCATCCGCGCCAGGTACGCGGGGCGGTGCCACTGCGGCAAGCCGTACGCGGCCAAGGACACGATCGCGAAGAACGACCAGGGCTGGGGCCACCCGGAGTGCCGCACCGCCTCCGCCTGAACCCGCCGCTGAACCTGTGGAACCGCCCCGCGCGGCGGGTTCCGCGTGCCATGATGCGGCTCCGGCGGAGCGGCCGACGCGCCGCCGGGGGAGCTGTGGGCAACGGCGACACGCTGGGGGGCGTATGGAAAGCACGGGAACGGTGCTGCGTGAGCTGCGCGGGGCGCAGAAATCGGCCAAAGGGGTGTCGCTCTACTCGCGGTACGTGAACCGGCCGGCCGGGCGGATCTTCGCGGCCGGTGCGTTCCGACTGGGTATGACGCCCAATCAAGTCACATCGGTGAGCGCGGTGTTCACCTTCGCGGCCGTCGCCTCCGTGGCGCTGGCCAGGCCCACGTGGACGCTGGCCGTGCTGGTCTACCTGGGGCTCGCCGTGGGGTTCGCGCTCGACTCGGCCGACGGGCAGCTCGCGCGGCTCACCGGCCGGGGAGGCCCCGACGGCGAATGGCTCGACCACGTCGTCGACTGCGCCAAGATGATCCTCGTCCACACCGCCGTACTGATCTCGTTCCACCGCTTCTTCGCCCTGCCGGCGGACGGCTGGCTGCTGCTGCCGCTCGGCTTCCTGTTCGTGGCGGTGCTGACCTTCTGCGCGGGGCTGCTGCGGGAACAGCTCGGGAAGGCGGCCGCCGCCGCCCGCCCGGAGCCGGACGGCGGCGCCGGACCCCCGAGGGCGGTCTCCCGGCTGCGGGCCGCGGCGCTGCTGCCGGCCGACTACGGGGTCTTCTGCCTGGTGTTCCTGCTGCTCGGTGACGAGACGGCGTTCCGGATCGGCTATGCCGTGCTCGCCGCCGTGCACGCGCTGTTCCTGGTGGCGTTCCTGGCCAAGTGGTTCAGGGAGCTGAAAGCGCTCCGGGCAGGCTGACCAGCGAGTCCAGCGCCCGGCGCAGCTGGGTGCTGGACGTGTGCACGGTGTACGGGAAGTAGACGACCTCCACGCCGACCTCCGCGAAGTCGCGTTCGAGCCGTCTGCCCTTCTCCGTGTCCCGCCAGTCGTCGCCCTTGAAGATGACGTCGAACCTGACCTGCTGCCAGGTCTCCACCTTGTCGGGGACGGTCTCGACGAACGCGGCGTCCACGTACCGGACGCTCCGGACGATCTCCAGCCGCTCCGGCAGCGGAATGACCGGTCTGTGGCCCTTCGCGAGTGCGGCCATCTCGTCCGAGACGACCCCCGCGACGAGATAGTCGCACTGACTGCGGGCATGCCGCAGGATGTTGAGGTGACCCACGTGGAACAGGTCGTAGACACCCGGCGCGTAGCCGACCCTGTGCACCATCCGTTCTCTCCCCCCACGGTGAACGCGATGTCCGTGTCCCACCGGCAGGTTTCCGGACATGGCGTCCGGTCCGGCGGGATATCGGTATCGGTGTTGATCGTGCAACGACCTTACTGTGAAGACCACTTGCGCATCTCGTGAACGGATAAGCTCACTTTTGGGGCTGTTCCTTGGGGGGAACACAGGTGGCTCCGGGGGAAGGCGACCGTCCGATGCCAGACGAAGATCAGCTGCCGTACGCGGATCGGCACGAGCCGTTCCACAACCGCCGCCTGCTGGTCGTCTCGACCAACTACGCGCCGGAACTGACCGGGATCGGCCCGTACGCCGCTCAACTCGCGGAACACTGGGCCGCGTCCGGTGCCGATACCCATGTGCTGACCGGCATGCCGCACTACCCGTCCTGGCGGACCGAGCCGGAGTACCGGGGCGTGTGGCGGACGCGGGAGGAGCGCTCGGGGGTGACGGTCCACCGGCGAAGACACTATGTGCCGCCCCGTCAGAGCGCCCTGCGCCGAGCCGCGTTCGAGGCATCCGTCCTCGCGCACGGACTACTCTCCCCGCCCCCTGTGCGGCCGGACGCGGTGATCTCCCAGATGCCGAGCCTCGCGGGCGGCGTCCTCGGCGCGCGGCTGGCCCGCCGCCACGGCGTCCCCTACGTTCCCGTCGTGCAGGACCTGATGGGCGCCGCCGCCGCGCAGAGCGGCATCCGCGGCGGAGACAGGGCGGCGGCGGTGGCCTCCCGGGCCGAGCGGTACGCACTGCGTGCCGCCACCCTCGTCGGCGTCATCCACGAGAGCTTCGTCCCCCGGGTCACCGCCTACGGAGTCGACCCGGAACGCATCCGGCTCGTCCCCAACTGGACCCACGTGAAGCCTCCTTCGGTCGACCGGACCGTGACCAGGGCACGCCTCGGCTGGGACGAGGGCGCCCCGGTGGTCCTGCACTCCGGGAACATGGGGCTCAAGCAGGGGCTGGAGGTCCTGGTCGACGCGGCCCGGCTCGCCCCCGGAATACGCGTCGTGCTGATGGGCGACGGCAACCAGCGCGAAGCCCTGCTGGCCCGCGCGGCCGGGTTGCCCAACGTCGAGTTCCGGCCGGCGGCCGGGGCCGACGAGTTCACCGACATACTGGCCGCCGCCGACGTCCTCGCCGTGACCCAGCGTGCGTCCGTACTCGACATGAGCGTGCCCTCCAAGCTGACCTCGTACCTCGTCTCCGGCCGCCCCGTCGTCGCCTCCGTGGCGGACGAGGGGGGCACCGCCCAGGAGGTGCAGCGCTCCGGGGCCGGGCTGCTCGTCGCGCCCGAGGACCCGGCCGCGGTGCTGGCGGCCGTCCGCAAGCTCGTCGAGCAGCCGGCCGCCGCCGACGAACTCGGTGCCCACGGCCCCCGTTACGTGGCACGGCACCTCGGCCGGGAAGCCGGTCTCGCCCGCTTCGACGCACTGCTCACCGAGGTCCTTCAGGACGCCGCCCAAGGGAGACCACGCCGATGACCCAGCCGATCCGTGCCCTGGAGGACCAGGACGAACCCGCCCTGCTGCGCGATCAGTTCAGGCAGCTCCTGCGCTACCGCGCCCTGCTCGTGTGCGGCGTGGTCCTCGGGCTCCTCGGCGGCGGCTGGCTCGCCCTGAGCGGCGAGGACACCTACACCTCCGTCGGGGAGGTATCGGTGCGCTCGGCCACCTCCGACCCGTTCGCGGCGGGCGCCTCGGCCGACAAGGGCATCAACATCGGCTCCGAACGCCAGACCGCCGTCAGCGACGTCGTGGGCACCGTCGCCGTCGGCTCGCTGGTCAAGCACGGCGACCGGATCGAGGTCGGCAAGCTGCTGACCGGCCTCCAGGTCACCAACCCGCCCAACACCCTGGTGCTCAGGTTCTCCTACACCGCCCGCGACCCGGAACAGGCCAGGGCGCGCGCCCAGGCGCTCGCCGAGGCCTACCTGGAGATCCGCCGCGAACGCACCGAGAACAGCATCGACAACATGGTCGACGGCTACCGCGCCCAGCTGAAGCCGCTCACCGAGCAGCGCGACCGGCTGGCGGAGCAGGAGACCGGCACCGCCGGCAGCGACGTCACCAGCGCCCGCGCCAACATCATCGTCGCCATCTCCGAACTGAGTCAGAAGATCTCGGAGTTGCGCGCCCTGGACACCACGCCCGGCTACCTGAACAAGAAGCCCGTCGCGCCCGAGCGGCCCACCGGCGCGGGACTGCCCCTGCTCCTCGGACTCGGCGGCGTCGTCGGACTCGCCCTCGGCCTGCTGCTGTCCTGGGTACGGCTCGTCTTCGACCCGGCGGTCCGCTCCACCAGGGAACTCGTCCGCTCGCTCGGTGCCCCGCTGCTCGGCACCCTGCCCAGGGAACGCGCCGGGGCGGGCCGGCTGCTCGCCATCGGACGCGGCGGCAGCCGGCTGGCGGAGGAGTACCGGGCGGTGGCCTTCCGGCTCGCGTACGACCCCTCGTTCGCCGAGCGGCGACGGCTCCTGGTCACGGCGCCCCGGGGCGACAACGCCATGGCCGCCGCCGCGGCGGTCAACCTGGCGGCCGCCTTCGCGGAGATGGGGCGTGACGTCCTGCTGGTCGAGGCCGATCTGCGCACCCCGTCACTGGCCAGGGACCTCGGAGCCGCGAACCGGGGCGGGCGGCCCCGCTGGGCCGACGGGCGCGACGGGCGCGGCTGGCCCTCCGACAGCCGCACCAACGTGGACGTGCCGGGCTCCGGGGCCTTCACCCTGATCGCGGGCCGCCGGATGGACAACGTGCCGCGCGCCCTGACCTCCGCGCCCGTCGGCCGGATCCTCGCGGAGGGCGGCCGGCCCGGAGCCGTCGTCATCGTGCTCGCCCCGCCCGTCCTCTCGTACGCCGACGCCGTCGCCCTCATCGACCGGGTGGAGGGCGTCGTGGTGGTGTGCGACCCGCGCGAGGTGCACCGCAGCGACCTGGAGCGGATCCGCGAGATCATCGGCGCCGCGGGCGGGTCCGTGCTCGGCACCCTGCTGCACCCAGGTCACGGACGGCTGGAGGGCCGGTCGCGCCGGAAGGAGGCCAAGCGCCGCGCCCGTGACGGTCAGACACCGGGACCGGGGCGCGACGGACAGGGCGGCCGGGCACACCCGGACGGGCCCGGCCGGACCGGCGGCAGCGCCGGTGACCCGGCGGAGACGCTCGGCCTGCGCACCCTGGACGGCGGCAGCACCTGGCACGGCGGCGGGAACGGCCACACCGGCGGCAGCGGCCACAGCAGTTCCGCGGGACAGCCGGGACAGAGGTGAAGGCACGCACCGCGGTCGTCTGCTCGGTCGCGGACCAGGGGGTGGCGGCGCTCACCAACATCCTGGTCCTGGTGGTGGCGGCCCGGCTCTCCACCGTCGCCGACTTCGCCCGGTTCTCCGGCGTCTACCTGGTCTTCACCGTGCTGCTCGGCGTCTTCGGCGCCTACACCGGACAGCCGCTCGTGCTGCGCCGGGGCACGGGCGAGGAGACCCGTGGCGCCTGCCGCTCCGCCGTCACCTTCACCCTGCTCGTCTCGGCCGTACTCGGCGGCGCGCTCGCCGGGGTCTGCGCCGTACTCGCGGGAGACACCGCGCGGGCCCTGATGACACTGGGGCTGGTCCTGCCCGTCGTCCTCGCGCAGGACACCGCCCGCTACGCCTTCGCCACGCTCCAGGCCCAGCACCTGGCCCTGGGCGCGGACACGCTCCGGCTGGCCTGCGTGCTCGGCGCGCTGACCGTACAGCCGCACGGCGCCCCGGCCGCCCGGCTCGTCACCGTCTGGGGCCTGTCCGCGCTGCCCGCACTCCTGCTGTCCGTCACCCTGCTGCACCGGCGGACGGCGGGAACGCCCGTGCGGCTGGCTCCGCTGCTGCGGCGCGGACACCTGGGCCGGCGGTTCGTCGTCGAGTTCGGGGTGGGCAACGCCACCAGCCAGCTCTCCGTGCTCGGCCTGGGCGTGGTCGGCAACCCCCTCGTGGTCGGGGCACTGCGCGGCGCCACCACCCTCTTCGGCCCGCTGAACGTGCTGTTCACCTCCGCCACCGGCTTCGGCCCCCCGCTGCTCGGACGGCTTGCCACCGACCGGCTGCGGGTCCGGGCCACCGCCGCCCTGGCCGCCGCACTGGCGGCGACCGCCGCCTGCTGGGCCACCGTGCTGGCGCTGCTGCCCGGCTCCGTGGGCCGCCATCTGCTGGGCGACACCTGGCCCACGGCGGCGGCGCTGCTCCCCGCGACCGGCAGCCAGTACGCGGCGATGGCCGTCGGCACCTGCGGGCTGCTGGCGCTGCGACTGCTCGATCCGCGCACCACGCTCTCCATCCAGGTGGTCTTCTCGCTCGCCTCTGTGGGCTTTCTGGCCGGCGGCTACTGGCTCGGCGGTGTGCCGGGCGCGGCCTGGGGCCTGTGCCTGGGCTCCGCGTGCAAGGCGGTCGCGACCTGGACCCGGGTGGCCCGGCTGAACCGTCGCCGTGCCGCCGAGGGCATCCCGGTCAGCGCGGACGCTGTCCGTTCCGGTCCCTGAAACTCGTGACCAGCGCCAGGCACAGCGCGGCGATGGCCAGCTTCCCCGCCGCCTGCAACAGCGGGCCGCGCAGCAGGATGAAGGTGTAACCGGCGATCAGCGGCGCGGCGATCGCCAGGACGCTGCCGGGCCCCGGACCGTCCCGGGAGACCGCCCGCGCGTACCGGCGGTCGGTGCGCGCGGCCGCGTACCCGATCAGGGCGAAGCCGCCGATCATGCCAGGGGCGCCGAAGTCGACCCACAGCTCGGTCCAGAGCGGCGCCGAGAGGTTGGTCATGTTCATCCCCATCCACTGCCCGACCCGGACCCCGGTGTCCTCGGGCTTCCCGCTCCAGGCCGCCCGGGGCACGAAGAAGAAGGCGGAGCCCGCCAGTTGACGGCCGTAGGTGTGGCCCCGGGTGTCGACCCAGGAGATGGTGTTGGCGAACATGACGGTCTGGTCGTAGTCCTTGGTGGCCAGCGGCTCGAAGACCGAGGACGACTCGACGGGCCGGTACCCGGAGTCGTCGTAGCGGAACCGGTCGGCGTACGGGAACAGCACCAGCGCCCCGATCACCCCCGTCGCCAGCACCGAGCGGTACATCGCCGCGCTGCTCGGGAACGCGGTGAACAGGAGCGAGACCAGCACCGTCAGAAACCAGTAACGGGCGTTGGACACCGGGTTGTTCACGATCAGGTTCACGATCAGCAGCGCGCACCAGACCAGTACGGTCGACGGTGCGCGACGGGCCCGGCGCGACGTCACCAGCCGCCGGGTGAAGAAGAGCAGCGCCAGCAGCGCCGGAACCGTGCCGAACCCCTTGAGGAACGCGGAGCCCACATTGGAACCGCCCGACACCACCCCGCTCTCCGCGACCGAGGCGCTGATCTCCTGCCTGCTGGAGAAGAAGACCGCGGGCCCGCCCAGCTTCAGCACGTAGTAGCCGCTCGCGGCGAACGCCAGCAGCACCAGCAGCCGCAGCCGGACCGGGTGCGCGGTGGCCCGGCCACCGCCCCCGCGCGCGGCCGTACGCCTGCGCAGCGGACGCCGCGACGCGAGCAGCGCCCCGAGGTCGAACGCCGCGCACCCCACCAGGACCAGCGCGATCGCGGTCACCAGATCGGAGCGCGGCCCGACCATCGGGGTCGGGGTCTGCCCGATCACCGCCTGGGCGAACGGGGCCACCCCCATCGCGATGTACACGAACATCCAGAAGACGCCCTGGAGCAGCCGGCGCCGGGTGGACAGGATCATCGTCGCCAGCCGCGCCCCCGAATAGCACGTCAGCACCAGCTGGAGCCAGTAACCGGTGTCCCGGGTCCCGCTCCCCGGCTGCGCGGCGATCAGCGCGGGCAGGAAGCAGACCAGGCCGAGGATCAGCGGTACGGCCATCGCCCGCGACAGCATCGCCCAGGACATGGGCTTGGCGGGCGGCTCCACCGGACTGGGCGGACCGCCCCCCAGGACGGGACCGGACGGCGCCGCCCCGTGCACGGACGTCATCTGTTCCCCGTTCCGTGAGCGTGTGAACACTCTAACGAATCAACCCACTTGGGGTGATGTGATGACTAGTCTGTGTACAGCTGCCGAGGTCGAGGGGAACCCTGGTGAAGATTCTGCACGTCGTCACACTGCACACCCCGGACCACGCCTTCGGCGGTCCGACCCGGGTGGCCCTGAATCTCTCCCGGGTCCAGCGCGCCGAGGGGGACGACGCCCGGATCATGGCGCTCGGGGACGGCTTCGAGGGTCCGCCGCCATCCCTCGTGGAGGGGGTGCCCGCCCACCTCTACCCTGCCCGCCACCTGCTGCCCCGCTTCGAGGTCAGCGGCATCACCTCCGCACCGCTGCTGCTGGCCGCACGCCGGATGATGCGCGGCGCCGACATCGTCCACGTGCACCTGATGCGCGATCTGGTGACGCTGCCCGCCGCCCTGCTCGCACTGGCGTCGGGGACCCCGCTGGTCGTCCAGACGCACGGCATGGTGGACCCGACGGAGAACCGCGTCGCGCGGCTGACCGACCTGCTGGGCGTACGCAGGGTCCTGCGCCGGGCGGACGCCGTGCTGCACCTCACAGAGGCCGAGCGCGTCGATGTGAACGCCGTCGCGGCGCCCGTACCGCTCACCCGGACCGTGCGCCTGGTCAACGGCGTCCGGCCGCAGGAGCCCAAGCCCGCCCGCGATCCCGCGCGCCCGCCGACGGTGCTCTTCCTCGCCCGGATCCAGGAGCGCAAGCGCCCGCAGGACTTCGTCGCCGCGATGCCCGCCGTGCTGGCGGAGCACCCGGACGCCAGATTCGTACTGGCCGGACCGGACACCGGGGCCCTGCCCGGCACCCTCCGGCTCGCCCGTGAGCTGGGCGTGCTCGGCTCGCTCGACCACGTGGGACCGCTGGGCCACGAAGAGGTCCTGGCGGCGGGACGGCAGGCCGATGTGTACGTCCTTCCGTCGATCGAGGAACCCCTGGGCGTCTCGGTCCTGGAGGCGATGTCCGTCGGCACCCCCGTGGTCATCACCCGCACCTGCGGCCTCGGGCCGGACGTCGCGCGGGCCGGTGCGGGCCGGGTGATCGACAGCCGGGTGGGCGAGGACGGGGCCAACGCGCACAAGGTCGCGCGGGCGGTCCTGGAACTGCTGGAACCGAAGGCCAACGCCGAGGCGGGACAGGCGGCCTGGGAGCTGGTCGGGAAGGACTTCACCATCGACGCCGTGACCCGGACGCTCCGGCGGACCTACGAGGACGTGGTCCGCCGGAAGCGCCGGTGAGTCAACCAGCGGGCGCCTCGCGCGACTTCAGCGCGATCTGCCACCGGTAGAAGCTCATCGCCAGGGCGAAGTCCAGGCCCGCCCGGCCGTCCAGGAAGCCCCGCCGGTACACGTACATGTACGCGAACGACACCAGCGGCTTGAACGGCGCCTTGTGGAACAGCTGCCCCTGGCGGGACTTGACCCTGCGCACCTGTTCCTTGACCTCGGGATGGTGCTCCAGCCACGCCTCCCAGTCCGAGTACCTGTTGTGCCGTTCGAACCAGGCGGTCACCGGGTCGAGATCCTGGTGCTCGATCGGGTTGCGGAGGGTACCGGCGCTCTCAGCGACCGGCTGGTAGTGGCCCTCGACCTCACCGATGCCGGGTGCGTCCAGATCCCCGACCTCCGGGTACCGGCTGCGGGTGCGGTCGGTCAGCGACCGCTTGCGGATGGTGTAGCCGTGCCGCAGCCGCTTCCCGGAGAACCAGTACCCCAGCGGAATGTCGTACGCCGCGGGCTTCGGCGTTTCCGGATCCGCGAAGATCTGCCGCAGTTCGGCCAGCAGACCGGGGCTCAGCCGTTCGTCCCCGTCGAGCAGCAGGATCCAGTCCAGGTCCGTGCGGACATGGTCCAGGCACCACTGCTTCTTCCGGGGATGCCCGCCGTCCCAGGTGTACATGACGACCTCGGCCCCGCACTCCGCGGCGGTCTTCGCCGTGTCGTCCGTACTGTGGGAATCGACCACGACGACCGCCTCGAAGTGCCCGAGGACCGACTTCACCGCCTCCGCGATGTTGAGACCCTCGTTCTTCGTGGGGATGGCCACGGCTATCGGCAGCCTGTTCATCCGTTGCCTCCCTCGGGCAGCCAGGCGTAGCAGCCTGTGGAGGTGAAGGCGGTGGCCCCCGCCGGGATCGTGATGCTGCTGCGCTTCCCGTCGTCGGACGAACCCGACGCCAGGTTCTTGCCGTTCGCCCCGGTGATCTCCCAGCCGCAGTTCTTCGTCGGCGAGACATCGCGGTAGCGGCCGGGCCGCAGCCGCGCGCCCTCGTAACGGCCGTCGGGGTAGGCCCGCGAGGCCTCCGCCACCAGCTCCTTGTGCTGGGTGCAGAGCTGCCCGGCCGCGGGCTCAGCATCAGCGATCTCGCCCGTGGCCACGGCCCCGATCGCGATGTCCCGGTCGACCTTGACCAGATACGTCAGCCGGTCGCAGGTCGCCTGTCCGGTCTGGAGCACCGCCGCCGGGTCCATGCCCTTGGGTACCCGGTCGACCAGGTATTTCTTCTGCTTCTTGGTGAACGTGCCGGTGGCCGGGGTGAGTTCGTCGGTCGGGGTCTTGGGCGGCTCACTGGAGCGCGAGGCCCGCGGACCGGCCGGCGCGGAGCCGGACGGCTCCGCGGGCGAGCCGGCCACCGGCCCCGCGGCGGACGCGGGCCCGGCGGCGGCCGTCTTCTCCCCGCCGCCACCGGACGAGGAGCCGCAGGCGGCCAGCGCCGCCGCCGTGATCACGGCGGCGGCACCGGCCAGGAACGGATGTCTCATCCACCTGTCCTCAGGGCGTAGTGGGCGCTGACCTGGGCAGCGGTCAGCGCGGTCGGGTACACGGCGGTCTCGTCGATCTGCCCCGCGAAGAAGTTGCTGGTCGGACGGTTCGGCCAGGTCGCCAGGTTGTCCCCGCCCACCCGCCAGTAGCCTTTGTAGGTCTCGTTCTTGGTGTACGACGCGTTCGAGGCGCGGAGCTTTCCGTCCACGTACAGGGCCATGCCTCCGGATCCCTGGGTGGCGACCACATGGTGCCAGGCGCCGTCGTTGTAGGCCCCGGTCGTGCTGACGGTCTGACCGCCGGTGTTGTGCGTGCCGAAGGTGAGGCGCCCGTTGTTGAGCATGTACACATGCTTGTCGTACTTGCCGCTGAGCTCCATGGTGTTGGTGCCGAAGCCGATGATCTTCCCTCCCTTGGTCGTCGTCGTCTTGATCCAGGTCTCCACGGAGAACTTCGAGGTCTGGTCATGGGCCCGGTTGCTGTACGCGTACTGGGTGGTCCCGTTGAACCCGATCGCGGTCGAGGGGCCGGACACGGCCGCCGGGGTCTGCCGGTAGGAGGGCGAGTTGCGCAGGAAGCCGTTGTCCTTGCCCGTACCGGTGTCGGCGGCGAAGGTGGACGTGCCCTCGTCGTAGCGCCAGTACAGGCTCGCCCCGTCGGACAGCACCCTGGCCGGGTAGGCCTCGGCCTTCGCCGCCACGGTCGCGGTCACCGCGGGCGACTTGGCGCTGGTGTTGGTGCCGTCGCTCGCACTGATCCGGTAGGTGTGCGTCTCGCCCGCCGCGACAGCGGTGTCGGTCCACCGCAGCTGCGGCCGGTCCCAGAACACCGAGTAGCCCGTCGTGGTGTACACGGGGGTACTCGCGCCGTCCTTGTAGACGCGGTAGGTCAGTTCACCGTCGTCCGTGTCGAAGCTCGTCTGCCAGTTCACGTCCACCTTGCCCGCGGCGACCGTGGAGACGCTGACGTTGGGCACCCAGGGCGCCCCGGTGTCCGGACCGTCGGCGAAGCGGGTGAGCCCCTGCTGCGGTGAGCTGTTGACGGTGGTGAACTCGCCGCCCACCCAGAGGTAGTGGTGGCCGCCCTTGTCGGTCTGGGTCATCGCCCGGGGGCCGACCGGCTCCCCGATGCCGTCGTTGGTGTCCGGGAACCACGGCAGCAGCTTGGGATCGTCCACCGACTGGGCCAGCAGATGCTTGCGCGGCTGGTCGGGGAACTCGCCCATCGAGGAGCAGTCGTGCGCGTGACTGCCGCTGTAGAGAACCCCGCTGTGCACCAGGACGGCCTGGGTGGCACCGAGGCACGTATCGCGCCAGACCTGCTGGAAGGTGGTCAGGTCCACCGCGATCCGGCCGTCGAAGACACCGCCCCCGGTGCCCTCGTTGGCGGTGTAGAACTTGGTGGCGTCCGCGGTGAGGTCCTGCACCGTCGAGGTGTTCGGGATGAAGCCCGGATAGCTCTTGTCCAGGGCGCCCGTCGTCGCGTTCACCACCGCGAGCGCGTGCGACGTGGTGCCGTTGACGGTGAAGAAGTCGCCCCCGATCACCACGTGCCGGCCGTCGGGAGTGACCTGGACGGCCCGGCCGACCTCATCCGTGTTGGCCTTCCACGGCTTCAGCGCCGCGGCCGTGGTGACCGCGGCGAACTTGTTCCGGGTCTGTCCCGCGACACTGTTGAAGTCACCGCCGAGATAGACCGTGTCGTCGGTGACGGCCAGCGCCCGTACCGTCGCCGAGACGGCGAGCTTGAAGTCCGTGCGCGGGGTGCAGCTCGCCGTGTCGATGGCCGCGATGTTGCTCACCCCGACGCCGTTCACCGAGGCGAACTGGCCCCCGGCGTAGAGGGTCTTGCCGTCGGGGGCGAGGGTCAGGGCCCGCACGGTCGCGGTGCCGGAGGACTGTGTGAACGACAGCTTACAACCGGTCGGCGCACCGGTCGCGGCGTCGAACGCGGCGAAGTTCACCGCCGGCTGCTCCGACGTCCCGGCCGGTGCGTCCGGCGGCCGTACGGTGGAGAACGTACCGCCCGCGTAGACGAGCCCGTCGTCCGTCGCGGCCAACGACCAGACGATTCCGTTGGTCTGCCAGGTGGAGAGGTCGTCCGCGGTGAGCGAGACCGGAGGGGTGAGCGCCGCCGCGGGAGAGCCCCCGGCAGCGGCGCCCAGGGCCCCTGCGAGCAGGCAGAGCGCGGCGGCCGCGGCCCGTACCCGGCCGTGACCACGGGATCTGCGCCCCGTACTTTCGTTCATTATTCAGCTCCGAAGGTGAGAACGAGCTGCGGCCGGTGGGCCGCGGTTGCGACGTCGCCCGACCAGATGCGGAGCGAATCCGCTCCGTCGCTGGTCAGGGCGAACGAGTAGGCGGAGCCCAGGGCCCCGCCCAGGGCCGGCGCGTCCAGCTCCACCGAGTAGCCGGTGGAGACGGCGGTCGCGCCGGATATGGTCCCCAGCACCGTCGGGGCGAGCGAGGGCCGGGAGTTGTAGGTGACCGCCGATTCGGTCCATGCGCCGGTGACCGGCACGAGACGGTGGCTGTCGGCCGAGCCCGCGGTGGGGTCCGACGAGGTACGGAAGCCGAGCCGGGCGCTCCTGAGCCGCTGCCCGGCCGGTGCGGCGGGCAGCTGGAAACGGAGATAGCTGAGATAGGCCGTGGTGCCCCGCGACGCGAGCTGGTTGTCGTCGTACGTGGTGTTCGGGGCGACGCTGTTCACGTACGCGTCCTCCGTCGGCGTCAGGGCGACCGTGGTGTCACCGGGGCCCTGCGGGGCGTCCGCCAGATCGTGGTGCGCGGCCACCTGCGCCGCGGTCAGCGCCGACGGATAGACCGCAGTCTCGTCGACCTGCCCGGCGAAATAGGTGCTGGTCGGGCGGTTCGGCCAGCCGTTGGCCATGGCGTCCCCGCCGACCCGCCAGTACCCGTTGTACGAGCGGTTCCCGGCCGTCGCGTTCGAGCCGACGGACACCCCGTCCACGTACAGCCGCATGCCGGACGGTCCCTGGGTGGCGACCGCGTGGTGCCAGACGCCGTCGTTGTACGAGGCGGCGGAGGTGACGGTGGGGCGGCTGCTGGTGCTGCCGACCTGGACGCCGAAGGCGAGGCGCCCGTTGTCGGTGAGGTAGAGGACCTTGTCGGAGATCCCGCTGGTGTGCCCCTGGCCGGTTCCGATGTTGTTGCCGTAGCCGACGATCCGGCCGCCCCGACGGGTGTCCGTACGGAACCAGGTCTCGATGGAGTAGGGGGCCGGTGACCTGTAGTGGTGCAGCCGGTCGCTGTAGACGTACGTGTCGCTGCCGTTGAGCGTGAGCGCCGCGGACCCGGCGACGGCGGACGGCGTCGAACGGTACGAGGGGACGTTCGCGTACACGCCGCCGTCGTCGTTGTCCGAGGCGTCGGCCGCGAAGGCGCCGCCCGCCTCGTCGTAGCGCCAGTACAGATCCGCTCCGTCGGCGAGCACCCGCTCCGCGTACGGACTCGCCGAACCGGCCGCGGTGACCGAGGCGTCGGCGGACAGCGCGCTGGTGTTGGCGGTGTCGCTCGCCGTGACCCGGTACGAGTAGCTCCGGCCCGCCACCACATCGGTGTCGGTGAAGGTGAGCTGGGGCCTGCTGAAGAAGAGCGAGGAGCCGGTCGTGGTGTGGACGGGCGTGGAGCCGCCGTCGCGGTACACCCGGTACGTGAGCAGGCTGTCGTCCAGATCCAGGCAGGAGCGCCAGCTGACCCGCACCTCACCGGACCTCGGCGCGGAGACGCTCACCACGGGCACGGAGGGCGCCCCGGTGTCCGGGGCGGTGGCGAACCGGGTCAGAGCCTGCTGCGCCACCCCGTTCACCGTGGTGAACTCGCCGCCCACCCAGAGGAAGTCGCGGCCGCCCCCGGACGACACGGTCAGGGCGCGCGGCCCCACCGGTTCACCGATGCCGTCATTGGTGTCCGGGAGCCAGCCCAGCATGGCGGGGTCCTCGACCGACTGGGCGGTGAGGTGCTTGCGGACCTGGTTGGGGAACTCGCCCATGGTCGAGCAGTCGTGGACATGGCTGCCCGCGTAGAGCACCCCCCGGTAGACCCGCAGGGCCTGCGTGGCGCCCTGGCAGGTGTCCCGCCAGCGCTGGTCGAAGGTGTCGAGCCCCATCGCCAGGCGTCCGTCGAAGGAGGCGCCGCCGGCCCCCTCGCCACCGGCGTACCAGCCACCCGACGCCGGATCCGTGACGATGTCCTTGATCACGGCGGACGACGGGACGAACCCGCCGGCGTAGGCACGGGTCAGCGCGCCCGAACCGGCGCTCGTCACCGCGAGCGCATGCGAGGCCGCCCCGCCGACGGTGAAGAAGTCACCGCCGATCAGCACGTTCCGCCCGTCCGGGGTGACCTTCAGGGTCCTGCCCGGATCGTCGGCGTCCGGGTTCCACGCCGTCACCGCACCGGCGGCCGTGACCGCGCCGAAGAACCGGCGGGGCAGGTTGTCGAGGCTCTGGAAGTCGCCGCCCGCGTAGACGGTTCCGTCCTTCGCCACGTCCAGCGCCCGCACGGTCGCGCTGAAGTTCGGCGCGAACCCGGGACGCGGCGTGCAGTTCGCGGTGTTCACGGCCACCAGGCCGTTGGCGCCCGTCCCGTTGACCCGGTTGAAGTAACCGCCCACGTACAGCGTGGACTTGTCGGGCGATACGGCGAGCGCGCGCACGGTCGCCGTGCCGCTGCTCCGGGTGAAGGAGAGGGCGCAGCCGGTGGGCGCGCCGGTCGCGGCGTCGAACGCGGCGAAGTTGACGGCGGGGGTGGTGTCGCTGCCCGCGGGGGAGCCGGCCGGGCGCACGCCGGTGAACGTGCCGCCCGCGTACACGACGCCGTTCGCCTCCGCGAGCGACCAGACGATCCCGTTCGTCTGGTAGGTGGCGAGGCTGTCGGCGGTGAAGGCGACGGGCGGGGTCAGCGCGGCGGCCGGGGGAGCGGCGGCCCCGGAGACGGTGAGCACCCCGGCGGTGAGCGCCAGGACGGCGGCGAAGACCCCACCCCGGGTGGGCCCCGGCCGCTCGGGGCCGCTCACCGGTCCACCCGCACCGCGGCTCCGGTGAGCTGGTCGGCCAGCTGCCTGATATCGGCGTCGACCATGATCCGGGCCAGCTCCCGGGACTTGACGGCCGGCTTCCAGCCGAGCAGCTCCGCCGCCTTCGACGCGTCCCCGATCAGCGCGTCGACCTCGCTGGGACGCTCGTACTTCGCGTCGTAGCGGACATGCTCGCGCCAGTCCAGACCGGCGTGCTCGAAGGCGTACTCCAGGAACTGCCGCACGCTGACCCCCTCGCCGGTGGCCACCACGTAGTCGTCCGGGGTATCGCACTGGAGCATCCGCCACATGGCGTCCACGTACTCGGGGGCGTAACCCCAGTCGCGGACCGCGTCCAGGTTCCCCAGGTGCAGCCGCGTCTGGAGCCCCGCCTTGATCCGGGCCACCCCGCGAGTGATCTTCCGGGTCACGAAGGTCTCGCCGCGGCGCGGGGACTCGTGGTTGAAAAGGATACCGTTGACCGCGAACATCCCATATGCCTCACGGTAGTTGACCGTGGACCAGTACGAGTAGACCTTCGCGACGCTGTACGGGCTACGCGGGTGGAACGGCGTCCGCTCGTGCTGCGGCGGCGGGCTGGCGCCGAACATCTCGGAGGAGGACGCCTGGTAGACCCGGGTGTCGATGCCGCTGGCGCGCACCGCTTCCAGCAGGCGGGTGGTGCCGAGCCCGGTGATGTCCCCCGTGTACAGCGGGGCGTCGAAGGAGACCCGGACGTGTGACTGCGCGCCGAGGTTGTAGACCTCGTCGGGCCGGATGTCGCGCAGCAGGTTCACCAGGGCGACCCCGTCCGCGAGATCGGCGTGGTGCAGGACGAACGAGCGGTCCGCCTCCTCCGGGCCCTGGTAGATGTGGTCGATCCGCTCGGTGTTGAAGCTCGACGAACGGCGGATGAGTCCATGGACCGTGTATCCCTTGTGGAGCAGCAGCTCGGACAGGTACGAACCGTCCTGTCCGGTCACGCCGGTGATGAGCGCGGTCTTCGCCACGTCTCCCCCTTCTGTGGTCGCCCGAGAGGCTGTTGGCCGTCGAAATTTCAGAGTTTGAGCGATCTGCGGTAAAACGTCACCGCGTCGTGGAGCTGCTGGCACAATCCGAGCCATGACGACTGATCTCCCCGGCCCTTCCCAGGAATCCGTCCCGTCCCTGCTACGGCCCGGCGCCCGGGTGTTCGTCGCCGGCCACCGAGGTCTGGTGGGCTCCGCCGTGGTGCGCCGCCTCACCGCGCAAGGCCATGAGGTGGTCACTCGCGGCCGCGACCGGCTGGATCTGCGCGACGCCGGGCGCACCGCGGCCTTTCTGCGTGACGCGCGGCCGGACGCCGTGGTGCTGGCCGCCGCCAAGGTCGGTGGGATCATGGCGAACAGCACGTACCCGGTGCAGTTCCTGGAGGAGAATCTGCGGATCCAGCTGAGCGTGATCTCCGGGGCGCACGCGGCGGGCATCGAGCGGCTGCTCTTCCTCGGCTCGTCCTGCATCTACCCCAAGCACGCCCCGCAGCCCATTCCGGAGAGCGCCCTGCTGACCGGCCCGCTGGAGCCGACCAACGAGGCGTACGCGCTCGCGAAGATCGCTGGGATCGTGCAGATCCAGTCCTACCGCCGGCAGTACGGCGCCTCCTACATCAGCGCCATGCCCACCAATCTCTACGGGCCCGGCGACAGCTTCGACCTGGAGACCTCGCACGTCCTGCCCGCGCTGATCCGCCGCTTCCACGAGGCGCGGCGCGACGGGGCCCCGGCCGTCACGCTCTGGGGCTCCGGCAGCCCCCGGCGGGAGTTCCTGCACGTCGACGATCTGGCCGCCGCCTGCGTGCTGCTGCTGGAACGCTACGACGGCGAGGAGCCCGTTAACGTCGGTTCCGGCGAAGATCTGACGATCCGTGAACTCGCTTCGACAGTAGCTGATGTGACGTCCTATCAGGGGCGGATCGAATGGGACGGCGACAAGCCCGACGGCACCCCGCGCAAGCTGCTGGACGTGTCCCGGCTGGCCTCTCTCGGCTTCGCGCCGAGGATCGCGCTGCGTGACGGAATCGCCGCGACCTACGCCTGGTGGCTCCAGGAGCAGGGCGCCCAGGTCTGACCGGCGGACCGCCCGGCCGGCCGGCCGGGCGGACACCGTCACGCCGCCGCCCGCCGGGCCGCCGGAAACCAGCCTCCGCCGCCGCACTCAGTACGCCCCGCGGCCGTCGGTGACGGCGCGCAGTGTGCGGGCCATCAGTCCCATGTCCGTGGCCACCGACCAGTTGTCCACGTACCAGAGGTCGAGCGACACGGTCTCCTGCCAGGACAGGTCGGACCGTCCGCTGACCTGCCACAGGCCGGTCAGCCCCGGTTTGACCGAGAGCCGTCTCAGCTCGCGCTCGTCGTAGCGGGACACCTCGTCCGGCAGCGGCGGACGCGGGCCGACCAGGGACATGTCACCTCGAAGGACGTTGAGGAGCTGGGGCAGCTCGTCCAGGGACGAGCGGCGCAGCAGTCGGCCGACCCGGGTGACGCGAGGGTCGCGGCGCATCTTGAACATCGGGCCGTCGGTCTCGTTGCACGTGGCCAGCCGCTCGCGGTGCTGTTCGGCGTCGGCCACCATCGTGCGGAACTTCCACATGGTGAACGGCCGGTTGTGCTGCCCGTGGCGGATCTGCCGGTGGAAGACCGGCCCGCCGGAGGTGAACCCGACCGCCGCCGCGACCAGCAGCAGCAGGGGGGCCAGCGCGAGCAGGCCGAGGACGGCGCCGCTCCGGTCGACCGCGGCCTTGAGCGCGGCCTGCGGTCCCCGTCGCAGCGGCGGCACGATGTGCAGCAGGGTCAGCCCGGCCGCCGACGCGGGGCGGACCCGGCCCGCCGCGATCTCCGAGAGGTGCGAGAGCACGGACAGCTCCAGTCCGCCGTCGTGGAGCCCCCAGGACAGCCGCCGTAATCGCTCCTCCGTGAGCTCGGGCCCCGGTATCACCAGCGCCAGGTCCGCCTCGTACGCGAAGGCCGCGCCCAGCACCGTCGAGGCGTCGTCGTCGGCCGGTCCGCGCGCCAGCCGGCCCGGCACCGGGGCGTCGCAGCCCAGCGCGGCCGTCCCCACCGGCACGGCGGCCACCACGACATAGCCGTGGTCTGCACGGGAGCCGAGCAGCCGCACCGCCCGGTCCACCCCCGCGGCCGCCCCGACCACCAGCACCCGGCGGGCCGTCCGCCGCTTCCCCCGCGCGGGCAGCCGGCGGACTCCGGACACGGCCGTCGTCGCGAGCAGCCCGGGAATCAGCGCCACCACCGCCGACGCCGGATCGATGGCCGGGTCGGTGACGGTCCAGAGCACCGCCAGCACGCCGATGAGCAGCAGCCAGTCCCCGGACGCGGTCAGCGCCCCCGGAGGCCGGCCGGGCGCCCGGAGCGAGTACCGGCCGCGCGCCGCCCGTACGCACGACCAGGCCAGTGCCGCCGCGACCGCGCCGGCCAGGGCCCGGGGCTCGCCGTCGGTGCGCAGCACGAGCCAGCCGGGAACGCCGAGGCCCAGCAGGTCGAAGCAGACGACCAGCGGCAGATACCGGCCAGGCCCTCTCTTCGGCCCTGGCCGGGCGGAACGCTCGCGCTGTACGGTCGGGCCCTGTGGCAGCCGGTCGAACTCCTGGCTGCGGGGCCGGTTCGAAGCGGTCCGTGGCAGTGGCGCCCCCGCCAGTCCCACGGGTCCTGACCTTCCGGTTTCGGGTAGCTCGACATGCCCCATGAACCCCCCAGTCACAGTCGCATCTCCACAAACGGGGCGCATCCGCCGATCCTGGGGACTGACGGATGCGCCCTCGCTCGGTGCACGATATCCACACACGTGCCATTTCGCTGGAGTTCCAGTGAAGTTCAGACATGCGGTGTGAGCCGGAACTCGTCCCGTTCCGGGCTGGATCACAGGTTCTGTGCGGGGGTGTTGGTATTTGGGACGCACCGGAATCGGGCGGTGTGCGGATATGTACCGTCGCTTCGCCAACTACCGTACGTGGCAGACCGGTTGGTCTGCGCTGCCGCCTCGGCCGAGGGGCCCGCGGCGCCTTCTGGGAGAATGCACCGCCGGGGGACTGCGCCCGGACACGAGTGAAAGAGGACGCACGGTGACTCCCGCGGAGAAGAACTGGGCCGGCAATGTCACGTTCGGGGCGAGGCGGCTGTGCGTCCCCCGCTCGGAGGCCGAACTGCGGGAGACCGTGGCCGCTTCCACCGCGGTACGGGCCCTGGGCACCCGGCACTCGTTCAACACCGTCGCCGACACCGCCGGGGACCTGGTCTCGGTCGCGGGCCTGCCACGCCTCGTCGAGATCGACCCTGGCGCGGGAGCGGTGACGGTGAGCGCGGGGCTTCGCTTCGGTGAGTTCGCCGGGGAACTGCACGAGCACGGCTTCGCCCTGCACAACCTGGGTTCGCTCCCGCACATCTCGGTGGCCGGCGCCTGCGCGACCGGAACGCACGGCTCGGGCGCCGGTAACCGCTCGCTCGCCGGCGCCGTCCGGGCGCTGGACATGGTCATGGCGGACGGCGGGACCGTCTCGCTGCGACGCGGTGACCCGGACTTCCCCGGAGCGGTGGTCGCCATGGGCGCGCTGGGCGTGGTGACCCGCCTGACGCTGGACGTGGTCCCGGCCTTCGACGTACAGCAGTGGGTGTACGAGGACCTGCCCGAGTCCCGGCTGACCGGCGGTTTCGACGAGGTGATGTCGGCCGCGTACAGCGTCAGCGTCTTCACCGACTGGCGCCCGGGACCGGTCGGCCAGGTGTGGCTCAAGCAGCGGATCGGGAGCGGGGGAGCGCGGCAGGCACCGGCCGAGTGGCTGGGCGCACGGCTCGCGGACGGCCCGCGCCACCCGATCCCCGGGGTGCCGGCCGGCAACTGCACCCGGCAGCAGGGCGCGCCCGGCGCCTGGCACCACCGGCTGCCGCACTTCCGGCTCGAATTCACCCCGAGCAACGGGGACGAGCTCCAGTCGGAGTACTTCGTGGCCCGCGAGGACGCCGCGGCCGCCTACCGGGCGCTGGGCAGGCTCCGGGACCGGATCGCCCCGCTGCTCCAGATCTCCGAGATCCGGAGCGTCGCGGCGGACGAGCTGTGGCTGAGCCCGGCGTCCGGCCGGGACTCGGTGGCCTTCCACTTCACCTGGATACCGGACACCGCCGCGATGACACCGGTGCTCGGGGAAATCGAGGAGGCGCTGGCCCCGTTCGGCGCACGGCCGCACTGGGGCAAGGTGTTCACCACCGCCCCCGACGTCCTGCGCACGCTGTACGGGCGGTACGCCGACTTCGAGAAGCTGATGGGCCGGTACGACCCGCACGGCACCTTCCGCAACGACTTCCTGGACCGGCACTTCCCGGGCTGACGACAGACACCGGCGCGGCGCGGGTCAGCGGCTCTCGCGCTCGTCCCTCGCCCGGGACGGCCAGGCGGCCGCGGACCGGCCCGGCGCGAGATGGTCCACCACATCGGCCAGCTCCTCGCAGGCGCGCTCGATCCGGCGGCGGATGTTCTGCTGCTCCGCCACGACGGAGGCCAGCAGCAGCGAGGTCAGCGCCACGGCCCCGTTGAGGACCGTGAGGTTGATCATCACCTCGGTCATGGTGTGTCCGTCGAACGGCCCCACCTGCTCCGTGCCCGCCACCACCGCCAGGACGGACACCAGCAGCGCGCACGGCGCGCTGCCCGCCAGCTGGAACCGCAGCGCCGCCCAGATGAGGATCGGGAACACCAGATAGAGCATCGACAGCGGCCCCCGGGTGGCCACCAGCGCACCCGCGACCGTGACGACCAGCAGCGCACCGGCCTCGATCCACCGGTCGGACATCCGGGGCAGCCGCGCCTTGCGCAGCACCACCAGCACCAGCGGGGTGACCACGAGCACCCCCATGGCGTCCCCGGCCCACCACGCCACCCAGACCGTCCAGAACCCGCTGGCGGGCAGTTTGCCGTCCACCGCGAGCATGGCGCTGCCCACGGTCGCGCTGACGGCCATCCCGGCCAGCGCACCCAGGAAGACCAGCAGGACCCCGTCGCGCAGCCGGTCCAGCTCCGCCCGGAAGCCGACCCGGCGCAGCATCAGGCAGGCGCAGACGGGCGCGAGGGTATTGCCCGCCACGACGGCCGCCGTCGACGGCGTCACATAGCCGCTGAGCGTGGCGATGACGACCAGCGAGCCGATGGCGATCCCGGGCCAGATGCGCAGGCCCATGATGAGCAGGCAGCCCACGGCGATACCGGTCGGCGGCCAGAGCGGTGTCACGATCGCGCCGTTGACGGTGACCTGCCTCAGCAGGCCCAGGCCGCCGCCCACGTAGTAGGCGGCGGCGACTGCCAGGATGCGCAGCAGTGCCACGGCCCTGCGCCGGTTTTCCTCGCTGCGGATCACGGTTCTCATCAGATCTCATCAGACACCGGACCCGGCCGGTGGCGGTGGCGTGACACGCCCCACCGGGACCACCTCGTCATCCGGGAGCGGCCGGAAACGCGTCGTGGCGCACGACGAGCACGGCGGCGTCGTCCTCGTGCCCGGTGCGCTCCGCCGCTCCCAGGATCGCGTCGGCCAGCTCGTCCGCGTCGTCGCCGACCCGCGAGCTCACCAGCCGTACCACCGAGTCCAGCCCCTCGTCGATGGAGTAGGAGGGACCCTCGATCACTCCGTCGGTCAGCAGCACGAAGGCGCCGGGGGTGGTGAGCCGCCGGGTGGTGACCGGGTACTCCTCACCGGTCTGGATCCCGAGCGGCAGACCGCCCTCGTCCTCCGTGGTGCCCGCCCGCCCGTCCACCGTGGCCCACACCGCGGCGACATGTCCCGCCCGGGCGCTCTGGAGCTCCTGGGTGAACGGGTCTATCCGGACGAAGGTGCAGGTGGCGAGGAGGCCGGAGTCCACGGACAGCAGCAGGTCATTGGTGCGCCGCACCACCTCGCCCGGATCGGCCGCGGTGACGGCCAGCGCGCGCATCGCGATCCGGACCTGGCCCATGAAGGCCGCCGCCTCGACGTCGTGCCCCTGTACGTCGCCGATGGCGAACGCCAGCGAACCGTCCGAGAGCCGGAAGCCGTCGTACCAGTCGCCCCCGATGTCCAGACCGCTGCGCGCGGGCGTGTACCGGGCCGCGGTCTGCAGCCCCGGCAGATCGGGCAGCGAAGAGGGCAGCATCTCCCGCTGGAGTGCCTCCGCCAGTTCCACCCGCGCCTGGTGCAGCTCCACCTCGCGGCGCGCGCGTGAGGTGAGCTGATGGAGCGTGGTCAGCAGCTCCTCGGCACTGGCCGAGCGGGGAGGACGACGCCGGTTCATGGGCCGCTCCCCAGTGCGTGTGGTGGCGAGCCGCACCACAGGGTCTGTCGTGGCGGACGATCCGGGAGGTCAACGTTTCGGATCCGGTACGGGGCCGCGCGCCGGCTGTTCCGGACGAGGCTCCGCTCATCGTATTTCGGCATGGTGATCCGCGCAGTCCGAGCAGCCCCCGATGGCGGGAGCGCGCGGGCCGCGCCGGTTGGGTGGATGCTGGGAGTGAACCCGCGTGGCGGCGTCGTACGGCGGTCGGCGCGGGCCGGGAGGTGTGCGATGAGCCGGACGATGGAGTGGACGGTCCACGTTGATCTGTCCGAGCAGGACGGTGCGACCAAGGCGGAGGCGGTGCTGGACACCGGCACCGCGAGACTCACCGGTCACGGGGTCGCCCGGTGCAGCCCGCAGGACCCGGATGTGCCCACCATCGGTGACGAGCTCGCGGCGAGCCGTGCGATGCGCGATGTCGCGGCCCAGCTGATGAGCGTGGCCGACCGGGAAATCGGGGAGTCCGGCGCGGGTCGCCCGGACGGGCCGGTTCCGCCGCCCTATGCCTGGTCGGACGCGACGGCCTGAGCCCGGACGCGTCCTGATGCCGCGCCCGCCGCGGGGGCCGTGGCGTGACCGGCGGGTGAACCGGTCCGCGCGAACGAGAGACCCCGGGTGAGGCCATGTGCTGGAGCGCGACCGCCGACCTCGTGGCGGGCACCGCCATCGCGGCGGTCGGCGCCGCCTGTGTCTTACGTACCCGCCGGGTCCGGGATCTCCCGCTCGCCGCGCTTCCGCTGCTGCTGGGCGCCCACCAGATCATCGAGTCCGCGGTGTGGCGTGCGGACGGCGGCACCGGTCCGGCGACCGTGGCCTGGGCGGTGATCGCCCTGCCGCTGCTGGCGCTCTGGGTACCGGCGGGGGTCCTGTGCGCCGCGCCGCCGCACGCCCGGCGCCGCCTGCTGGTGCCGCTGGCGGCCGGCGCCGCGACATCCGCCGTCCTCGGGTACGGCCTCGCCGTCCGGCCGGTGACCGCGCGGATCCGGGGACACACCCTGGGCTATGTGGTCGACCTCCCGTTCCCCGCGCTGCTCGTCGCGGGCTATCTCCTGGCCACCGTCGGATCGCTGCTGCTGTCCGGCGACCGGTGGCTGACCCGGCTCGGCGGGCTGGCCGCGACCGGGGCCGCGGTCTGCGCCGCGCTGTGGCGGCTGGAGTTCGTCTCGACCTGGTGCGCGTTCGCCGCCGTGTGCTCCGTGGTCCTGCTCGGCCGGTCCGGGAGGCGCCCCGCCCCGGGCGCCGCATCCGCCGGCTCGTGAGCCCCGGCTCATCACGTGTTCGAGTGAACCTCCGTGCGCGCTTCCGGGGGTAACGGAACGGACGTTCAGGTCGGTTCGCGCGGTGACTGTTACAGCATCCGGTACCCGATCCACGGACCGGGTGCCGGCCCGCGAAGGCGGGGGAGCGAGAGCGTACGGCCCCGTCAACCCGGCGCCGTACGGGTGGGTGCAACGGACAGGGATTGACAGGTACCCGGAGGGTCCGGTGGGTGGTCCCTGCAGCCGTGTGTGACGGAAATGTCCGCACTTCGTAACACGTACCGGGGCGCTGTCCACGGAACGGGCAACGGGTTCAAAGTGTGGCTTCCCGGCAGCACGCCGGGCCGAACAACGCCCGGACCGCGCGGTCCTGGCCCGCACCTGAGGGGTCTTCATGTCCCGTTCCGCACGGCGGCTCACCGCCACCGTTCTCGCTTCCGGCGCGCTCCTGGCCGCCGCCGCCCTTCCGGCGGCAGCAGACGGCCACGGCCGAGGTCACGACCACGGCCACGGCCACAGCAAGCCGGCCCCGCGCTCGGCCGTCGTCCTGGGCAAGATCCAGTACGACAGCCCCGGCCGCGACAACGGATCGAACCGCAGCCTGAACGGTGAATGGGTCACCGTCACCAACACCGGCCGCGGTCCGGTCAACCTGCGCGGCTGGACCCTGAGCGACGAGAGCCACCGCACCTACCGCTTCGATCTGCGGCTGGCGGGCCGCTCATCGGTGCGCGTGCACACCGGTGTCGGCCGTGACACCAGCCACGACGTCTACCAGGACCTGCGCCGCTACGTCTGGGACAACAGCGACACGGCGACCCTCAGGGACGCGCGCGGCCACAAGGTCGACTCGAAGTCCTGGGGCCGCCACCACGGCGGCCGCCGCTGACCGTCCCCGGCTTGCCGACCGCGGCGCACCACGGCCCACCCGGCCGCGGTGCGCCGCACCCGTTCCTCAGCCGCCCTCCGGAGCGGGGGACTCCGGATCGGGGACCTCCTGTTCGGTCCACAGGGCCTTGCCCTCGGCGCCGTACCGGGTGCCCCAGTGCGTGGCGAGCTGCGACACGATGAACAGTCCTCGGCCGCCCTCGTCCAGGGTGCGCGCGTGGCGCAGGTTGGGCGCCATCGGACTGGAGTCGTGGACCTCGCAGGTCAGGGTGCGGTCCAGCAGAAGACGCAGTTGCAGCGGCGGGGTTCCGTAGCGGACCGCGTTGGTGATCAGCTCGCTCACGATGAGCTCGGTCGCCTCGGTCGTCTCCTCGTCGAGGTTCCACCCCTCCAGCCGGTCCCGGACGAGCGTGCGGGCCATGGCGGGCGTGGTCCGGTCGTGGGCCAGCTCCCAGGTCGCGACCCGGTCGGGCGGGACGACGCCGGTCCTGGCGAGGAGCAGCGCCGCACCGTCGGGACGGGCGCCGGGCGGCAGGCTGTAGACGATGGCGTCGCACAGCTGCCGCAGCGGGCGGTCCGGAAAGACGAGCGCCTCCTGCACCCGGGCCACGGACCCGGTGTCCGGCAGCAGCGAACCGGTGAGGAACGCCAGCACACTGCCCTCTTCGAGTTGGACCGTCGCCGTGGCGAAGGGGGCGCTGTCTTCGGAGAGGAGCGGCGGGCCCTCGGGGACGTCCAGGACGACCGGGCTGCCGTCGGGTGCGACGGCCACCGGCGCCGGATGCCCCGCCCGCGCCACGGTGCAGGTCCGGGCGAACGGGTCGTAGACCGCGTACACGCACGTCGCCGTCAGGGCCTGGTTGTGCAGCGAGTCGCCGGGCGGCAGCGACCTGCGCTCGCGTGCCAGCCGCTCGGCCGTGTCGTTGAGCCGGGCCAGTACCTCGTCGGGCTCCAGATCGAGGCCCGCCAGCGCGTGGATGACCGTGCGCAGCTGCCCCATGGTGATGGCCGTCTGCAGCCCGTGTCCCTCGACATTGCCGATGATCAGCGCGGTACGCGCGCCCGACAGCCCGACCGTGTCGAACCAGCAGCCGCTGTTGCGCCCCGGCAGCAGGATCTGCGCGGTCTCGACGGCGACCCGGGCGCGGTCGTGCTGGGGGAGCAGTCTGCGCTGGACGGTGGAGGCGATCACGTGGTCGCGCTCGTAGCGCCGGGCGTTCTCGATGCTCAGCGCGGCGTGGGCGGCCGCCGTCAGCGCGAGCGCGACGTCGTTCTCGTCGTACGGCTCGGTTCCGCGGAACCGGTAGAGGCTCACCAGGCCCAGCACGGCGCCGTGCAGTTTCAGCGGCACCACGATCAGCGAGTGCGCCCCGGACACCTCGATCATCCGCGCGCTGTCCGGATCGGCGGCCAGCCACGGGGTGTTCGGGCCGAGCGGGGACAGCCGGGGGCGCAGGTCCGTGACGGCGAGCGCGAACGGCGTGCGGTCCGGCAGCCGCCGCAGGTCCCCGGCCATGCCGTCGCCACCGGATCCCCGTTGGGCCGCCCGGCGCAACGGGACCTCGCGCCCCAGCGGGCCGACCGGCGGGGGCGAGCCCCGCAGGACCTCGTCCACCACCTCGACCACGGCGAAGTCCGCGAACCTCGGCACCAGGGCCGCGACCAGGCCCTCGCAGGTCGCCGCCACATCGAGGGAGTGGCCCACCTCCCGGCGCACCGCCGTCAGGCAGTCCGCCCGTGCGAGGGCCTTCTCCCGCTCGTTGATGTCGACGACCGCGGCCAGCACCCCGAGGGGCTGCCCTGCCGGGTCGTCGAGCCGGTGCAGGGTGACCCGCAGGCTGTGGCCGGGACCCGGCTCCTGCGCCAGCCGTCCCCGGATCACCCGGTCGAGCAAGGGCTTGCCGCTCTCCAGCACGCCGCGCAGCAGCTGTTCCGCCTCGGCCGGATCGTCGAACCGGTACGCCTCGGTGAAGTGCAGGCCCACGAGCTGATCGGCGTCGACCGCGTCGGACAGCGGATTGGCGCGCTCCACCCGCAGCTCCGTGTCCAGAACGTGCAGGCCTACCGCGGACTGGCTGAACAAGGCGTCCAGGAGCGCCGCCGACATGACGTCACCCGTGGCCGTCCCAGGGACCGTTCCACCGGCGTCCGACACGTCGTACCCCCATCGGGCTCCGCCGTCCCAGCGAGTCGACGGCTCTCGGGCCAGCCTGCGCACCTCCCGTCCGGCCCGCCACTGTGCGGGGCCGGACGGGTGAGTCCGCTGAGCCGGTTCAGCTGCCGAGGGCGGCCGAGACGACGGCCTTTGCCTCCTCCTGGACCCGGCCGAGGTGATCCGCGCCGAGGAAGGATTCGGCGTAGATCTTGTAGACGTCCTCCGTTCCCGAGGGCCGGGCGGCGAACCAGGCGTTCTCCGTCGTCACCTTGATGCCGCCGATCGCCTCCCCGTTGCCCGGCGCCGAGGTGAGCACGGCCGTGACCGGTTCGCCCGCGAGGGTGTCGGCGCCGACCTGCTCGGGGGAGAGCCGCGCCAGCACCGCCTTCTGCTCGCGGTCCGCCGGGGCGTCGATCCGGGCGTACGCCGGCTCGCCGAACCGGGAGACCAGCGCGGCGTAGTGCGCGGACGGCGATTCGCCCGTCACGGCGAGGATCTCGGAGGCGAGCAGCGCGAGCAGGATGCCGTCCTTGTCCGTCGTCCACACCGATCCGTCGTGGCGCAGGAACGAGGCCCCGGCCGACTCCTCGCCGCCGAATCCGAGCGATCCGTCGGCCAGACCGTCCACGAACCACTTGAAGCCGACCGGCACCTCGACCAGTCGCCGGCCGAGACCGGCGGCGACCCGGTCGATCATTCCCGAGGACACCAGGGTCTTGCCGATGCCCGCTTCAGCCGGCCACCGGTCGCGGTGCCGGTACAGGTAGTCGATGGCGACGGCGAGGTAGTGGTTCGGGTTCATCAGGCCCGCGTCGGGGGTGACGATGCCGTGCCGGTCCGCGTCGGCGTCGTTTCCGGTGGCGATGTCGTAGCGGTCGCGCTGCCCGATCAGGGAGGCCATCGCGTACGGGGACGAGCAGTCCATCCGGATTTTGCCGTCCCAGTCCAGCGTCATGAACCGCCAGGTGGGGTCGGTGAGCGGATTGACCACGGTCAGGTCGAGCCGGTGCTGCTCCGCGATGCGGCCCCAGTACGCGACCGACGCCCCGCCCAGCGGGTCGGCGCCGATCCGCACCCCGGCGGCGCGCACCGCGTCGAGGTCGAGCACGGACGGAAGGTCCGTCACATAGCTGCCGAGGAAGTCGTACGTCCCGGTCGAGGGCGCCGCCAGCGCACGTACGTAGGGCATCCGGCGGACGTCCTTGAGCCCGCCCGCGATGATCTCGTTGGCCCGCTCCTGGATCCAGCCGGTCGCCGCGGATCCGGCCGGACCGCCGTTCGGCGGGTTGTACTTGAACCCGCCGTCACCGGGCGGGTTGTGGGACGGAGTGACCACCACACCGTCGGCGAGACGCGAGGTACGGCCCCGGTTGTGGGTGAGGACGGCGTGCGAGACCGCGGGCGTCGGGGTGTACCCGTCGGCGGAGTCGACGAGGACGGTCACCTCGTTCGCCGCGAACACTTCGAGGGCGGTGACCCGCGCGGGCTCGGAGAGCGCGTGGGTGTCGGCCCCGAGGAAGAGCGGCCCGTCCGTCCCCTGCCGGGCCCGGTACTCGCTGATCGCCTGGCTCGTCGCGGCGATGTGGTCCTCGTTGAACGCGGTGGCCGTCGACGAACCCCGGTGCCCCGAGGTGCCGAACGCCACCCGCTGGCCGGCCTCCGCGGGATCCGGGTGCAGCGTGTAGTACGCGGTCACCAGCCGGGCCACATCGGTCAGGTCCTCGGGGCGCGCCTGCTGTCCGGCTCGTGTGTGCGGCATCTGCCACTCCTCCGTATCGGTCGGTCGGTGCGATCTGCCCGCCGGGCCATCTTCACCGGTCGTCTTCGTGGACGGGCGGGCGCCCCGCCGTGCGGACGGCGACCGCCGCCGCGTACCCGGGGGGAACCGCGACATCGGTGACCGTCCAGCCGGCGGGGCCCGGCTGCGGAACCGGGCCGGTCCCCAGATGGTCGTGCGAGATTCCGTCGGCCAGCCCCACCCCGGTGCCCTTCAGATACGCCTCCTTGCGGGTCCAGGCCCGTACGAAGGCGGCCGGCCGCTCCTCGGCGGGCAGCGCCGCCAGCTCTTCGCGCTCCGCCGGATGCAGCTGGTCCCCGATCTCGGAGACGATCCGGTTCTCCGGGGCGCGTTCCACATCCACCCCCACCGGCTCGTCCGCGAGCGCGAGCAGCGCGACGCCCCGGGTGTGCGACAGGGAGAAGTGCACGCCGCCGTCGGTCGCGGGACGGCCGTGCGGCCCGCCGCAGGACGGACACGGCTCCCGGGTCAGCCGCACGGCGTCGGGGGCGATACCGAGCCGCGCCCCCAGCAGCATCCGCAGCGCCACGTGCGAGGCGACGAAGCAGAACCGGTCGGCCTCGACGGCCAGGCTCCCGGCCCGCGCGAGCTCCCGCGCGTCGAGGATGCCCGGCGCCAGCGCCTGCGCCCGTTCGCCCTCCCGCTGCGCGTCCACGATCCACAGCGCGGGAACACCGGCGGGCCGGGCGGCCGTCGGGGCCCGGCGGCCGGTCTCGGTGAATGCGAACTCGTCGGGCTGGTACACCGTTGCGTCTTCCCTCGGCCGGGGCGGGCGCCGTGAGCGGTCGTCAACGGCGGGGCGGTCACCCACATTCTATGGAGACCCGGCCCCCGGTGCGCTCAGGAGGTCTTGAGGGCGAGGGCCCATTCCGCGACGGTGGCGGTCTCGCAGCGCCGGGCGAGCAGGTCGTTCACGAGCGTGCGGTGCAGCGCGGGATCGGGGTCGGCGCAGGCGTCGGACAGCACGGTCACCCGGTAGTCGAGGTCGGCCGCCTGAAGCGCGGTGGACAGGACGACACCGCCCGTGGAGATGCCGGCCAGGACGAGATGACCGATGTCCTGGACGGCGAGTATCTGCTGGAGGTTGTTGCCGGCGAACGCGCTGACGCGGTTCTTGTGGACGACGAACTCGCCCTCGGCCGGGGCGGCGTCCGGGTGGATCGCGGCGCCCGGGTCGTCGGCGGTGAAGAGGTGGGTGTCGAGCGATCCGAAGGTCTTGTTGCGGGGATGGGCGTCGGTACGGCCGGGGCGCAGCCGGAGCGCCACGTGGATGACGGGGACTCCCGCGGCGCGGGCCGCGCCGAGAGCGCGCACGGCGTGGGGCAGGTAGTCGGCGGGCATGTGGTCGAGATGGCCGAGCTGGAGATCCATCGAGAGCAGCGCGGTACGGGACACGGTTCGGGCCTTTCGTGGGGTTGAGCGTGCGACGGGCGGTCAAAGGGCTAACGCGCTCGCGGCGCCGCGGCCGGGGAGTCCTTGCCCGGCGCATGGCTGAGGGTGCGGTCGAAGACGGTCATCAGGAGGTAGAGCACGGCCGCGCCGAGCATGATCCAGGCGAGGTGGTGCATACCGCCGGTGTCCACGCGCCGGCCGAAGGAGGCGGCCGCCGTGGAGGAGGCGACCATCGAGCCCACATAGGCGAAGGTGCGCAGCAGCCCGGCGGAGGAGGCGGTGCGCTCGGGATCGGCCTGGAAGTAGACCGAGTTCTGCAGGGCCAGGCTGTTCAGCCCCTGCGGGACGCCGAATATCAGGGCCACCAGTACCAGCGTCCACACCGGGCTCGCCCCGGTGAGCGTCAGCATCACCGCGCAGGCGGCGATCTGGCCGAGCCCGCCGGCGATCAGCTTGCCGCGCACCCCCTTGCGCCGCCCGGTGAGGACCGAAACCCCGATGGCCATCAGGAACATGGGGATCTGGACGAGCCCCGCGTGGAAGGGCGAGAGCCCGAAACCCTCCTCCGTCCACTGGGTGAACCCGTAGAGGAAGGCGTACGAGACGACGTAGGCGACGAGCGCGCGCCCGTAGGTGGCCAGCAGGGGCGTGTTGCCGCCCAGTACCCGCAGGTCGATGAACGGGGTGGGCGCCCGCAGCTCCCGAACCGCGAACGCGGCGCTCGCGGCGGCGGCGACGGCCAGGAGGTACCAGTCGCGCAGGTGCAGGTTCATCAGGAACAGCAGCAGGGAGATGAGCGTCGCGGCGAACAGCGCCATCCCGGGCAGATCGAGCTGGGCGGCGATCCGTCCGCGCTGCGGGGACTCCCCGGTGCCGGCCTCCCTGGGCAGCCGGAGCAGCCCCAGCAGCACGGCCGCGCCGGCGAGGGGCACGTTCAGCGCGAACGTGGTGCGCCAGCCGCCCAGCCCGATCAGCAGACCGCCCAGCAGCGGGCCGATCACGGCGATGGTCTGGTTGGCGACGGCCAGGGCGGTCAGCACCCCGCCGGGGCTGTCCCGGCCCGTCCGCTTCGCCTCGCTGCGCAGCAGCGCCATCGCGGCGGGATACCCGGCACAGGTGCCGAACCCGAGCAGGACGCGTGAGGCGATCAGTACTCCCAGGTTCGGCGCCACGGTGCCGATGGCGCCGGCGACCCCGACCAGGGTGGTGCTGACCAGGAAGAGCCTGCGCGGCCCGAAGATGTCGATGAGCCGGCCCACGACGGGCTGCCCGAGCGCGGTGGCCAGGTAGAGCGCCGAGACCAGCCACGCGGTCTGCGAGGGCGGGGCGCCGAGGGCTTTGCCGATGGGTATGAGCGTGACGGCGATGATCGTCGAGTTGACCGGGTTCAGTACCGAGCCGAGCAGCATCGGCGGCAGCAGCCGCCGGTCGAAGCCCGCTGTCGCCGTGCGGCCGCGCCGCGCTGTGGTGCGGTCAGTCATGGGTGAGGCGCTCCAGTACGGCCATCGCGGCGATCAGGGCCTGCCGTTCCTCCTCCGTGCACCGCTCCTGGAGCTCACCGGCGAGCCACTCCTGCCGGGCCTGGCGTCCCTCCGCCACGCGTCGGTGACCCGCCTCGGTCAGCGCGACCAGCAGGCGGCGCCCGTCAGCGGGGTCGGGGCGCCGTTCCACGAGCCCCAGGGCGGTGAGCGACGCGAGCGTCGCCGTCACCGACTGGTGGCGCACGCCCTCGGCCTTGGCGAGCTCACTGGCCGTGATGCCCGGACTGGCGGACAGCCGGGTCAGTACGGACTCCTGGCCGAAGGTGATGTCCTCGGCCTCCGCCGCGTTCAGGATGCGGCGTCGCAGTCGACCGATGACCGTGCGGACCTCGCGTGAGGCCTGAACCGCTGAGGGTGACGTGCGCGGGCTCTCGTTCATGCGCTCCATGGTAGAACCTACAGGCTTAGTTGTACAGTTTCAGCTGCATAACCCGGCTCGGCTCCTCCGGGTGCCTCCCCGTCCGAGCTGGTGTTTTCAGCTCCTTTCGCTTTTACGCAAATCTGTTGCGTAAATTGCGGCCCGTTTGCAGGGTCTGCGGCGTGGACTCACTGATGGCCGATGAGCCATCTATTGCCTTATTTGTCAGGGCAGTTGAGCCGGTGCGAGTCAATCCGCTTAGGTCGCGGTTTCTGTCACGACTGTGGACTCACCGTCATTTCTCTGCAACTCTCTGACCGCAATACGCAAAAGTCCATCCTGTGGGCGCAGGAAAGCATGCCCCCAGCAGGTACGCAGAAAGAGCCGCGCCTTGGACGCGCCCTGCGCCGAGGCCGAAGATCGGGGACATATGAGAACGCAACGCTGGAGATGGCGGGTTCTCTCCGCCACTGTCACCACCAGCCTGCTGATGGTCGGCTGGCCGGCGATCAGCGCCTCCGCCGCCGGCGGCCCGAACATCGCCGCCGACCAGAAGGCGGCCGCGAGCAGCGCCGGCAGCGGGAAGGCCGCCGCGAACATCGCCGACGGCCAGCAGTCGACGTACTGGGAGGGGTCGAGCAGCGCCCTGCCCCAGTGGGTGCAGAGCGACCTGGGCAAGGTCACCCGCATCGACCAGGTCACCCTGAAGCTTCCCGCCGACTGGAAGACCCGCCGGCAGACCCTGTCGCTCCAGGGCAGCGCCGACGGCACCAGCTTCGCCACCCTGAAGACCTCGGCCGCCTACACCTTCGCACCGGGCAGCTCCAACAAGGTGACCATCAGCTTCCCGGCCACCCGGGCCCGGTTCGTACGGGCGAACATCACCGCGAACACCGTCGCGAAGAACGGCCAGCTCTCCGAGCTGGAGGTCCGCGCGGCGGCCGAGTCGTCGGTGAACCTGGCCGCCGGCCGCACGCTCACGGCCAGCAGCTACACCCAGAACTACATCCCGTCGCAGGCCAACGACGGCAACGCGGCCAGCTACTGGGAGAGCCGCAACGGCGACCTTCCGCAGTGGATCCAGGCCGACCTCGGCTCCTCGGTCCGGGTCGACCGTGTGGTGCTGCGCCTGCCCGACGGCTGGGAGTCGCGCACCCAGACCCTGAAGATCCAGGGCAGCACCAACGGCTCGGACTTCACCGACCTGACGCAGTCCAAGGCGTACACCTTCAGCCCGACGGCCGGCGAGACGGCGACGGTCGGCTTCGACGCCACGACCACCCGCTACGTACGCGTCCTGGTCTCCGCCAACTCCGTCCAGCCCGGCGCCCAGGTCTCCGAGCTGGAGATCTACGGGCCCACCTCCGGTGACACCCAGGCGCCCACCGCCCCCTCGCAGCTGGCGTACACCGAACCGGCCACCGGGCAGATCAAGCTGACCTGGAAGGCGGCGACGGACGACACCGCCGTCACCGGGTACGACATCTATGCCAACAACACGTTGCTGACCAGCGTGGCGGGCAACGTCACCACGTTCACCGACACCCGCCCGAGCGGTTCGACCGTCTCGTACTACGTCCGGGCCAAGGACGCGGCGGGCAACGTGTCGGGGAACAGCAACACCGTCACCCGGACCGGCGACACCGGCGACACCCAGGCGCCGACCGCACCGGCCGGACTGAGCTTCACCGAGTCGACCCCCGGACAGGTCAAGCTGGTCTGGCAGGCGTCCACCGACAACAAGGGCGTCACCGGGTACGACATCTACGCCAACAACGTGCTGCGCAAGAGCGTGGCCGGCGATGTCACCACCTACACCGACACCCAGTCCACCGCCACCACGGTCTCCTACACCGTCCGGGCCAAGGACGCGGCGGGCAACGTGTCGGGCGACAGCAACACCGTCACCCGCAACGGCAGCACGAGCGCGGCGTCCAACCTCGCGGTCGGCAAGCCCATCACCGCCTCGTCCGTGGTCCACACGTTCGTCGCGGAGAACGCCAACGACAACAGTCTGAGCACCTACTGGGAGGGTGCCGGAGGCAGCTACCCCAACACGCTGACGGTGAAGCTGGGCGCGAACGCCGAGACCGAAAGCGTCGTCGTGAAGCTGAACCCGGACAGCAGCTGGGGAGCCAGGACCCAGAACATCCAGGTCCTGGGCCGGGAGCAGAGTGCCTCCTCCTTCACCAGCCTGGTCGCGGCCAAGGACTACGCCTTCAGTCCGGGCAGCGGCAACGCGGTGACCATCCCGGTCAGCGGCCGGGTCGCCGACGTCCAGCTGAAGTTCAACTCCAACACCGGCTCCGGTGCCGGTCAGGTCGCGGAGTTCCAGGTGCTGGGCGCCCCGGCACCCAACCCGAACCTCCAGGTCAGCTCGGTGACCGCGGCCCCCGCCGCGCCCGTCGAGTCGGACCCGGTCACGCTGACCGCGACGGTGCGCAACAGCGGCTCCGTCGCCGCGCCGGCGAGCAAGGTCGAATTCCGGCTCGGCGGCAGCAAGGTCGCCACCGGGTCCGTGGGCGCGCTGGCCGCGGGTGCCTCCACCCAGGTCAGTGCGGAGATCGGACCGCGTGACGCCGGCAGCTACGAGGTCAGTGCCGTCGCGGACCCGGCGAACGAGGTCATCGAGCAGAACGAGACCGACAACACCTACACGAGCACGACCGCTCTGGTCGTCAAGCCGGTCGCCAGCTCGGACCTGGTCTCCACCGGGGTCAGCACCTCCCCGTCGGCCCCGTCCAACGGCCAGAACGTCACCTTCTCCGTCGCCATCAAGAACCAGGGCACCGTGGCGTCCGCCGCGGGAGGCCACGCCGTCACGCTCACCCTGCTCGACGCCAAGGGCGCCACGGTGAAGACCCTCACCGGCAGCTACAACGGGGCCATCGCGGCGGGCGCGACCAGTGCGCCGGTGAGCCTGGGCAGCTGGACCGCGGTCAACGGCTCGTACACCGTGCGGACGGTGATCGCGGACGACACCAACGAACTCCCGGTGAAGCGCGAGAACAACACCGCCAGCAGCTCGTTCTTCGTCGGCCGCGGCGCCAACATGCCGTACGACATGTACGAGGCGGAGGACGGCGTCACCGGGGGCGGCGCCAAGGTCGTCGGTCCGAACCGGACCGTCGGTGACATCGCGGGCGAGGCGTCCGGCCGCAAGGCCGTCACCCTCAACAGCACCGGCAACTACGTGGAGTTCACCACCAGGGCGAGCACCAACACCCTGGTGACCCGCTTCTCCATCCCCGACTCCGCGGGCGGCGGAGGCATCGACTCCACACTGAACCTGTACGTGGACGGCACCTTCCTCAAGGCGATCGACCTCACCTCGAAGTACGCGTGGCTGTACGGCGCCGAGACCGGACCCGGCAACTCCCCGGGCTCGGGTTCGCCGCGGCACATCTACGACGAGGCGAACGTGATGCTGGGCAAGACCGTCCCGGCGGGCAGCAAGATCCGGCTCCAGAAGGACGCGGCGAACACTTCCACCTACGCGGTCGACTTCGTCAGCCTGGAGCAGGCCACGCAGATCGCCAACCCGGACCCGGCCGCCTACGCCGTGCCCACCGGATTCACCCACCAGGACGTCCAGAACGCCCTGGACAAGGTCCGGATGGACACCACGGGCAAGCTGGTCGGCGTCTACCTGCCGGCCGGTGACTACCAGACCGCGAGCAAGTTCCAGGTCTACGGCAAGGCCGTGAAGGTCGTCGGCGCCGGTCCCTGGTACACCAGGTTCTTCGCGCCCTCCGGCCAGGAGAACACCGACAACGGATTCCGCGCGGAGGCCAGCGCGAAGGGCTCGTCTTTCGCGAACTTCGCGTACTTCGGGAACTACACCTCGCGCATCGACGGACCCGGCAAGGTGTTCGACTTCTCCAACGTCTCGGACATCACGATCGACAATGTCTGGAACGAGCACACGGTGTGCCTCTACTGGGGCGCGAACACGGACAGCATCACCATCAAGAACTCCCGCATCCGTGACACGTTCGCCGACGGCATCAACATGACCAACGGCTCGACGGACAACCACGTCGTCAACAACGAGTCCCGCGCCACCGGCGACGACAGCTTCGCGCTGTTCTCGGCCATCGACTCCGGTGGCTCGGACATGAAGAACAACGTGTACGAGAACCTCACCTCGATCCTGACCTGGCGTGCGGCGGGTGTCGCCGTCTACGGCGGCTACGACAACACCTTCCGCAACATCCTGATCGCGGACACCCTGGTCTACTCGGGCGTCACAGTGAGCTCGCTGGACTTCGGCTACCCGATGAACGGGTTCGGGACCGAGCCGACGACCATCGAGAACGTGTCGATCGTCCGCTCCGGAGGCCATTTCTGGGGGACGCAGACCTTCCCCGGAATCTGGCTGTTCTCCGCCTCCAAGGTGTTCCAGGGCATCCGGATCAACCACGTCGACATCGTCGACCCGACGTACAGCGGCATCATGTTCCAGACCAACTACGTGGGAGGACAGCCGCAGTTCCCGATCAAGGACACCGTACTGACCGACATCTCGATCACCGGCGCCCGCAAGAGCGGGGACGCCTTCGACGCCAAGTCCGGCTTCGGACTGTGGGCCAACGAGATGCCGGAGGCCGGCCAGGGGCCCGCCGTCGGTGAGGTCACCTTCAACGGCCTGAAGCTCAGCGGCAACGCGCAGGACGTCAAGAACACGACCTCCACCATGAAGATCAACATCAACCCGTAACCCCTCGCACACAGGAACGCCGTCCGGCTTGCCGGACGGCGTTCCGTGGTGCGCAAATTCCTTGCGCCCACCCGTGCGAAGTTTGCGGAAGCGGAACCGCCGGCCGGTCACGAACCGTGCGGAACCGCCCCTGGCGTGCTGTCTCGGCCGTGCGGAGCCGAGTGGCACGCCTCTGTCGTACCTCACAGAGGTGCGCAACGGACTGTCAAACTTTTACGAAAACTGCGCGAGATATTGCGTTCACATGTCGGCGCTGGTTGAGTGAACCTCGCCCCGGCAGAGAGCCGGCCGAGGGCCTTCCATGCTCATGCCCGAAGGGGACCATCGATGAGAAGTGCTGGGTTCAGCCGCACACGCCGTACAAGCCGTGCCTCAGCGGCTGCCCTTGTCACCGCACTCGCCCTGACCGCTCTCGCCTCCTGCGGCACGAGCAGCAGCAGCGACAACGGTGACAACGGCAGTGGATCCAAGGGATCGTCCGACCCGTCGGCGCCGCTCGACCCGAAGACGAAGGTGACGATCTCGATCGACTGTATGCCGCCGGCGGCCAAGGCCGCGGAGCTGCGTGAGTGGAACGAGGACATCAAGACGTTCAACAAGCAGTACCCGAACGTCACGATCAACGGGAAGTCCACTCCCGGCCAGTGCAACGAGCCGCCCCGCTTCACGGCGATGCTGAAGGGCAAGTCGCAGCCCGACGTCTTCTACGCGTACTTCAGCGACCTCCAGCAGGTCCTGGACAACGACGGCGCGGAGGACATCTCCGCCTACGTCAACGACAAGTCGGTGCCCGCGCTCAAGGACATCCAGACCCAGGTCATCGATGTGGCCCGCAAGGACGGCAAGCTCTACGCCCTGCCGACCAGCAACTACACCATGGGCCTGATGATCAACCGGAAGCTGTTCAAGCAGGCCGGCCTGGACCCGAACAACCCGCCGTCCACCTGGGAGGACGTCCGCACGGCCGCGAAGAAGATCGCGGGCCTGGGCAAGGGCATCTCGGGCTACGGGGAGTACAGCGCCGGCAACAACGGCGGCTGGCACTTCGCGGCCACCCAGTTCGGTCTCGGCGGGGACGTCGTGGACGCCTCCGGCAAGAAGGCGGCCTTCAACAACGCCACCGGCAAGCAGGTCCTCCAGCAGCTGCACGACATGCGCTGGGAGGACGACAGCATGGGCAAGACCCAGCTGCTGAAGTGGGGCGACCTCCAGAAGCAGATAGCCAGCGACAAGCTGGGCATGTTCCTCGCCGCCCCCGACGACATCGCCTACATGGTCCAGCAGCTCGGCGCGAAGTACGAGACCTTCGGCCTCGGCCCGATCCCGGGCGGCAAGGGCACTCTCTTCGGCGGCAACAACTACATGATCAAGAAGGGCAGCTCGCCCGACCAGATCAAGGCCGGCATCGCCTGGCTGAACTTCAAGAACCTCACCCCGGGCAAGGGACAGTTCGACTGGGCCCGCACCAAGGCCGACAAGCTCCCCGTCGGACTGCCGCAGCCGAACTTCTTCCTCAACGACTCCAAGACCAAGGACGACGCCGCACGGGCCAAGGACGCGACGATGCCCGTCGAGAACTTCAAGGCCTTCATGGACAACCCCGTCCCCGGCAAGGCCGAGCCGCCGAAGGCCCAGGAGATCTACAAGATCCTCGACAACGCCATGTCCGGTGTCCTGACCAACAAGGGCGCCAACATCGACAAGCTGCTCTCCACCGCTGAGCAGCAGGTCAACCAGGTCCTGGCGAACCAGTAACGGACGCGCGGGACCGGGTCACGCGGACCCGGTCCCGCATTCCGCCCCCGTCCGACTACTGCGCTTCAGTTCACCGGCACCTAGGAGACACCATGTCGGCCCCTACCCTGTCCACCCACAAGGCCGCCAGGCCTGGGCCAGGACTTCCAGGCCCCGCACGCCGGACCTCCGCCCGCGAGGAGTTCCTGCGCGCCGTGCGCCGCAACATCTCAGCCCACGGCTTCCTCATCGGAGCGGTGCTCTGCTTCTCGTTCTTCTCCTGGTACCCGATGGTCCGGGAGTTCATCCTGGCCTTCCAGAAGACCGAGAACGGCAAAACCACCTGGGCCGGCTGGTCCAACCTGACTTACGTCTTCAACGACCCGGCCTTCTGGCAGGCCTGGCGCAACACCCTGCAGTACACCGTGCTCGCCCTGCTGCTCGGCTTCGTCGTCCCGTTCGTCGTCGCCGTCGTACTCAACGAGTTCCGGCACGCGCAGGGCTACCTGCGGCTCCTGGTCTACCTCCCCGTCATGCTGCCGCCGGTTGCCTCCGTACTGCTCTTCAAGTACTTCTACGACCCCGGATACGGCCTCTTCAACCGCATCCTGGAAATCTTCCACCTGCCCGCACAGCAGTGGCTCCAGGACACCAGCACCTCCATGCTCTCCGTCGTCATCGCGGCGACCTGGATGAACATGGGCGGCGCGACGCTGATCTACCTGGCCGCGCTCCAGGGCATCCCCGGAGAGCTGTACGAGGCGGCGGAGCTCGACGGCGCGGGCCTGCTGCGCAAGATCTGGCACGTCACCATCCCGCAGACCCGGCTCATCCTCTCGCTGCTCCTGCTCATGCAGATCATCGCGACGATGCAGGTCTTCACCGAGCCGTTCCTGCTCACCAACGGAGCCGGCCCGGAGGGGTCCACCACCACCGTCGTCTACCTCATCTACCAGTACGCCTTCAACTTCAACAACTACGGCAGCGCGGCGGCACTCGGCCTCGTCCTGCTCGTCGTCCTCGCGGGATTCTCCGCGGTGTACGTACGACTGAGCCGCAGCAGCGAAGACTAGGACGGGAGCACGACCATGGCATCGAACACGCTAGTCTCCCGGCGCGGGAGCGAGAGCCGCAGAGCGGTCCGCCGCAGGGCCGAACGCGCGGCCGACCTCGGACGCCAGCGGACCCTGATCTCGCCGGCCCAGCTCGGCAGACGCCGCGGCAAGACGTTCTACTGGATCACCTTCGCCGTAGTGGTCACCGTCTTCACCGTGGCCTTCCTCGGGCCGCTGTACTGGATGGTCACCGGTGGTCTCAAGACCACCCAGGAAGTCGTACAGAGCCCGCCCACGGCCTTCCCCAGCTCCGTCCACACCGACAACTACAGCCAGGCCTGGACCGTCATGGACCTGTCCAAGCTGCTGTTCAACACGCTGTACTACGCCTTCGGCGCGCTCGCCTTCCAGCTGGTCTTCGACGTCGCGGCGGCGTACTCGCTGTCCAAGCTGCGCCCGGTGTTCGGCAAGGTGATCCTCGGCATGATGCTGGCCACCCTGATGATCCCCGCCACCGTGCTGGTCGTCCCGCAGTACCTGACCATCCTGGACGTCCCGATCTTCCAGCGGAACCTGGTCAACAGCCCCTGGGCGATCTGGCTGCCGTCGGTCACCAACGCGTTCAACATCTTCCTGCTGAAGCGGTTCTTCGACTCGATCCCGCGTGAGCTGCTCGACGCCGCGTCGATCGACGGCGCCTCGCCGCTGCGGACCCTGCGCTCGATCATCCTGCCGATCTCCCGGCCGATCCTCGGAGTCGTCTCCATCTTCGCCATCGTCGGCGTGTGGAAGGACTTCCTCTGGCCGATGCTCACCCTGCCCGACCCGAGCAAGCAGACCCTCAACGTGGGCATCTACTCGCTGGCCAGCGGCGTACCGGAGAACATCCTGATCGCCGCGCTGACCATCGCCTCCATCCCCACACTGCTCATCTTCCTGATCTTCCAGCGCAACATCATGGGCGGTCTGACCGCGGGCGGCCTCAAGGGCTGACCCCCGCCACACCACCCCGCACCGGGACCCCGTACAGCCGCCTTCCCCTCAGCACTCCGCCGCCGGCCCGACCGTCCTGCCCCGCTCAAGGGCCGGCGGCGGAGTACCACCTGCCCGAAAGGAACGCCACGTGGCAGCCAACCGTCCGTCCGAGCCCACCGCGAACTGGTGGCGCGACGCAGCCATCTACCAGATCTATGTACGCAGCTTCGCCGATGGCGACGGTGACGGCACCGGCGACCTCGCGGGAGTACGGGCCAGACTGCCCTACCTCGTCGAACTCGGCGTGGACGCACTCTGGTTCACCCCCTGGTACCTCTCGCCGCTGGCCGACGGCGGCTACGACGTGGCCGACTACCGCACCATCGACCCGGCGTTCGGCACCCTGGCGGAGGCGGAGAAGCTGATCGCGGAGGCCCGCGCACTCGGCATCCGCACCATCATCGACATCGTGCCCAACCACGTCTCCGACCAGCACGCCTGGTTCCGGGCCGCCCTCGAAGCCGGCTCCGGCAGCCCCGAGCGCGACCTCTTCCACTTCCGCAAGGGACGCGGCCCGGACGGCGCGATCCCGCCCAACGACTGGGTCTCCGAATTCGGCGGCACCCCCTGGACCCGGCTGGACGACGGCGAGTGGTACCTCCACCTCTTCGCCACCCAGCAGCCCGACCTCAACTGGGCCCACCCGGCGGTCCGCCAGGAGCACGAGGAGGTGCTCCGCTTCTGGTTCGAACGCGGCGTCTCCGGTGTACGGATCGACTCCGCGGCCCTGCTCGCCAAGGACCCCGCGCTGCCCGACTTCGCCGAGGGCGACCCGCACCCCTTCGTCGACCGCGACGAACTGCACGACATCTACCGCGCCTGGCGCGCCATCGGCGACGAGTACGGCGGCGTCTTCGTGGGCGAGGTCTGGCTGCCGGACGCCGAACGGTTCGCCCGCTACCTGCGCCCCGACGAACTGCACACCGCTTTCAACTTCAACTTCCTGGCCTGTCCCTGGGACGCCGGACTGCTGCGGACCGCCATCGACGACACCCTCTCCGAGCACGCCTCGGTCGGGGCCCCCGCCACCTGGGTCCTGTGCAACCACGACGTGACCCGCACCGTCACCCGCTACGGCCGCGCGGAGACCGGCTTCGACTTCGACGCGAAGACCTTCGGCACCCCGACGGACCTGGCCCTGGGCACCCGCCGTGCCCGCGCCGCCGCCCTCCTCTCGCTGGCCCTGCCCGGCGCCGCCTACCTCTACCAGGGCGAGGAACTGGGCCTGCCCGAGGCGGACATCCCGCTGGACCGCATCCAGGACCCGATGCACTTCCGCAAGGGCGGCGCCGACCCCGGCCGCGACGGCTGCCGGGTGCCGCTGCCCTGGTCGGCGCAGGCCCCGTACGCCGGGTTCGGCGGCGACGCGGAACCCTGGCTGCCGCAGCCGGCCGACTGGGCCTCGTACGCCGCGGACCTGCAGAGCGACGATCCGGAGTCGATGCTCACCCTGTACCGCGAGGCGCTGCGGCTGCGTCGCGAGGAGCCGGGGTTCGCCACCACGGGGGAGCCGGGCGCGCGCGAGCTGACCTGGCTGGACGCGGCGCCCGGGGTGCTCGCGCTCAGCCGCACCAACGGGCTCCTGTGCGTGGTCAACCTGGCCGCCGAGGCGGCCGAGCTGCCGGAGCACACCTCGGTACTGCTGGCCAGCGGCCCGCTCGACGGGGCGGGCAGGCTCCCGCAGGACACCGCGGTCTGGCTGCGGGCCTGACCCCGGAACCGGAACGCGCCTGCCCATGGACCCGGCGGGGCCCATGGGCAGGATCGCGGGGGGACGAGGGCTGCGGCACAGTAGGCATATGGATGCCGCGAATGATCTGAACGCCCTGGCCGCCGAGCACCTGGCCGCGGCCCGCACCTCCGCGCACGGCCGCAGCGCGCACCTCCTGCTGCACGAGGAGCCGCTGCGGCAGACCGTCATCGCCCTGACCTCCGGTTCCGCGCTCGACGAGCACAACGCCCCGCCCGCCGCCTCCCTCCAGGTGCTGCGCGGCAGGGTCCGGCTCACGGCCGCGTCCGGCGATGTGGAACTGTCGCCCGGACGGCTGCTCCCCATCCCGCAGGAGCGGCACGGGCTGCTCGCGCTGGAGGACGCCGTGGTGCTGTTGACGGCGGTCAACGGCTGACAGTCCCGCTCTGCCGCGCCGGGCGGAACCCGGCCGGTCCGGCCCGGCGACTTCCTCTCTCAAAACCTGTTGGGAGCGCTCCCATATGCGGGCAGGATGAGGGGATGACCTCGCGAACCGGCCCCCGCGCCTACCACCCGGACGACCGTGCGGCCCTTGCGGACATCTGCGTCCGAACGGCCGACAACGGCGGCGACTCCAGCCACCTGTACCCGGACCCGGAGCTGATGCCGTCGATCTTCGCCGCCCCGTACGCCTGCCTCGAACCCGATCTGGCCTTCGTGCTCGACGACGGCACGGGCCGGGCGGTCGGATACATCCTCGGGACGGCGGACACCCCGCGGTTCGTGACTCGGTTCCGCGAGCGCTGGCTGCCCCTGGTCGCGGACCGCTACCCACGGCCGCAGGGCGAACCGCGCGGTCCCGCCGACGAGATGATCGCCCTCCTGCACAACCCGGAGCGGATGATCCTGCCCGAACTGGCCGGGCACCCGGCCCACTTGCACATCGACCTGCTGCCCGGCTGGCAGCGCAGGGGGTACGGGCGAGAGCTGATGCGTACGTTCCTGGCAGCCCTGCGCGCCAAAGGGGTCGAGGGTGTGCACCTGTCCATGCTCACCGCCAACACCCCGGCCAGAGCCTTCTACGACCGGCTCGGCTTCACCGAGATCCAGGTGCCGGACCCCGGTCCCGTCAGCTACCTGGTGCGCGGAACGGAGGACGGCCTGTAAACGGCCCGGCGGCGGGGATGTCTGCCCGCATCCCTGGGCAGGTACAGGTGTACGAGCCCGAAACGGGGCGAAGTGACCGGTGGCGAGAGGCGTGTGACGTGAGCGAGCAGACCTTATGGCAATTCTCCGACGACCGGGGGCAGCTGTCGTCCGCCGAGCGACGACCGACGCGGGTGCTCGCCTACGTGCAGGCCGGAGCGACGCTGTGGGACCACGGGATACGGCCGGTCGCGATATTCGGCTCCGGCCACGACGACCCGGCCGTGCCCGACACCGCGAAGACCGGATCGCTGCCGTTGGCCGAGGTCGCCTACGCGGGCGCGGGCCCCGCCCTGGACGTGGAGACGCTGCTGGCCCGCGAACCCGACCTGGTGGTGGCCGTCAGCTACGGCGGCGGCCAGGTCTACGGCCTCGCCCCTGAGACGGCCAAACACCTGGAGGAGCACGTTCCGGTCGTCGTCATCGACGTGGGCCAGGCGCGCACCCTCGCGGAGACCGGCGACCGGTTCGCCCGCCTCGCCCGGTCGCTGGGCGCGGAGGAGCCCGCCTCGGCGACCCGGGAGCTGGACGCCGCCCGCGACCGGCTGCGCGCGTTCGCCGGCGGACCGGACCGGACCCGGGTCCTCGCGCTGTCCCCGGCCGGGCAGCGGCAGGCGCACCTGGCCCGCCCCCGGATGTGGCCGGAACTACGGGTACTGGCAGAGCTCGGCATCGACCTGGTGGAACCGGCCGACGGGCCCGGCGCGAACTGGTCCACGGTCGACTGGGCGGAGGCCGGGGCGCTGCGCCCCGCCGTCGTGCTCGCCGACATCCGGGTCAACGCCACCCCGCTCGCCGAGCTCCGGACGAACGAGGCGTGGGCGTCGATCGAACGCACCGCCCGGGTGGTGCCCTGGAACCCGGAGCCGGTGTGCAGCGCCCATGCCCACGCCCGGTTCCTGGCCCTGGTGGCCGACGCGCTGGGAGCGTAGCCGGGCCGCGCGGCGCCGCGCGGCCGATGCCCCGTACGGCCGTGTCCGATCGCGCGGGACGCCCTGGTTCGCGAGGCTGGCCGGGAGTGTCCCGAGCCGGTACCCCGCACGTCCCCAGGAGCAGACCATGCAGCAGGACAAGCACCCCGACTACCGTCCCGTCGTCTTCCGTGACCGTGCGGCGGGCTACGCCTTCCTGACCAGGTCCACCGCGTCGAGCGAGCAGACCATCGGCTGGGACGACGGGAACACCTACCCCGTCATCGACGTCGAGATCTCCGCGGAGAGCCACCCGTTCTTCACCGGAAAGGCCCGGGTGGTCGACTCGGAGGGCCAGGTCGCCAAGTTCGAGCGCAGGTACGGCGACGACGGGGGCGCGGAAGTCTCCTGACCCGATCGGCCCAGTGACCGCATCCTCCGTGGGTGTTCGGCCGTTCGGCCCAACGGGGCATGAACGAGCGAGGGGAGAGCCGCGGCATGGTGCGGGACAAGGCAGCGACGGTGGTGACGGGCCTCGGGCTGGTGACCCCGGTGGGCGCCGACGAGCACACCTTCTGGGCGGGGCTGTGCGCAGGCGCGGGCGCGGCCCGGCACTGCGAGGAACTGGCCGGCCTGCCGGTCGACTTCGCCTGCCGGGCCGACGTTCCGGACCTGGACGAGATGGTGGGCGGACGCGCCGTCTTCCGGATGGCGCGGTTCGTGAAGATGGCCCTGGTCGCCGCCCGGCGCGCTGTGGCGGACGCCGGGCTGCGACCTGACCGCTGGGACGGCGGCCGGGTGGGCGTCGTGCTGGGTGTCGGCGTCGGAGGCGTCTCCGTACTCGTCGACAACGTCCGCAGGCTGGACGCCGACGGGCCGTCCGCGGTCTCCCCGCTCCTCGTGCCGATGATGATGCCGAACGCGGCCGCCGGGGAGATCGCCATCGACCTGCGCGCCCACGGGCCGAGTCTGGCCCCGGCCACCGCCTGTGCGTCGGGTGCCACCGCGATCGCCCTCGCCGACGACCTTCTGACGAGCGGGAGTTGCGATGTGGTGGTGGCGGGCGGCGCGGAGTCGGTGGTGACCCCGCTGGTGGTCAGCGCGTTCGCGGGCATGGGGGCGCTCTCGGCGCGGACCGGTGACCCGGCGGCCGCCTCCAGGCCGTTCGCCGCGGACCGTGACGGATTCGTCCTGGGCGAGGGCGCCGCCGTGCTCGTACTGGAAAGGGCCGGCGACGTCCGGGCCCGCGGCGGGCGGGCGCGGGCCGTGCTGGCCGGTGCGGGAGCGGCCACGGACGCCCACCACCCCACCGCACCGGACCCGGACGGCCGGGGCGCGGAGCGGGCGGTCGAAGCGGCGCTGGACCGGGCGGGCTGGGCCGCCGGCGAGGTGGACCACATCAACGCGCACGGCACCTCCACCCCGCTCAACGACGCCATGGAGGGCGCGCTGATCGCCCGGCTCTTCCCGCACCGGCCCTCGGTGACCGCGCCGAAGGGCGTCATCGGGCACACCCTCGCGGCGGGCGGCGCGATCGAGGCCGTGGCCACCGTACTGACCCTGGAACACGGCGTCGTCCCGCCGATCGCCAACCTCGACGCCCCGCCGCCGGACTCCGGCCTCGACTGCGTGACCAAGCAACCCCGCAGGCAGCGCGTCGAGCGGGCCCTCAGCCACTCCTTCGGATTCGGCGGCCACAATGTCGCCCTCGCTTTCCAACGGGCCCCTTCACCTCGCTGAACAGGAAGGAAACGGCCGCGAATGCCGGAATCCGGGTGTCCTGGCTGATTCCTGATCGTTTCTGTCGTATGACCACAACGATCGACAGCCCCGTGATGGCCGAAGCCGGCCAGGAGCGCGCCGCGGACCGGCTCACCTCGGTGCTCCTCGGCCCGGACGCCCGCCGGGAGCACGGATTCTGGCAGCGGCTCATCGCCACGGACCCGTTCCGCAGGCCCGCCGTCCCGCCGCCCGGCCCCACCCCCGACGAACGGCTCGCCCTCGCCCACGCGCGGCTGCGCACGCTCAACAACGCGCTGGACAGCGGTGCCAGGCTGGCGGCCGACCCGCGCGCCCTGGCCGCCCTGCACGAATGGCTCGCCCCGGTGGACCCCTCGCTCGCCACCGTGGCGGGAATCCACTACAACCTCTTCCTCGGCAGCCTCCTGGACCACGACGCCGACCGGCCCCGCGACCTGTCGGACTTCCTCGCGATGCGACGTATCGGCACCTTCCTCTGTACGGAGGTGGCGCACGGCAACGACGCCGCCGCGGTCGAGACGACGGCCACCTACGACCGTGCCAGGGACGGCTTCCTGCTGCACACCCCGCACCTGGGCGCGCAGAAGTTCATGCCCAACACCAGCCCGGCGGGCGGCCCCAAGTCGGGACTCGTCGCCGCCCGGCTGCTCGTCGGGGGCACCGACCACGGGGTCTTCCTGCTGCTGGTGCCGCTCACCGACGCCTCGCAGGCCCTGCCGGGGGTACGGATCCGCAGGCTGCCGGCCCGGATGGGCAGCCCCGTGGACCACTGCCTCACCTCCTTCGACCAGGTGTTCGTGGGGCGCGAGGCGCTGCTCGGCGGCAAGCAGGGGCGGGTCGACGACGACGGGGTGTTCCGCAGCGGCACCGCCGGGCGCAGACGCCGGTTCCTCGCCTCCATCGCCCGCGTCACCACGGGCCGTATCTGTATGAGCGCGAGCGCGATCGGCTCCGCCCGCGCCACTCTGGCCGTCGCGGTCCGCTACTCAGGACACCGCTACGTCTCCGGGGGCCGCGCGCTGCCGCCGCTGCCGGTGATCGCCCACCGCAGCCACCACGGCCCGCTCGCCGGGGCCATGGCCACCGTCTTCGCGATGAGCCTGCTGCACCGGAGGGCCCTCGACCGCTGGGAGGCGGCGGCGCACGGCCCCGAGCCGGAGCGCGAGGCGGCCGGCCGGCTGGTCGACGTCGCGAAGGGCTGGATCACCTGGCAGGCCCGCTCGGTGATCGTCGAATGCCGTGAACGGTGCGGCGCCCAGGGCCTGCTGGAACACAACGGGATGAGCGAGCTCGTCACCGGGGTGGAGGGCGCCATCACCGCGGAGGGCGACAACATGGCCATCCACGCCAAGGCGGCCTCCGAGATGGTCATCTCCGCGATGCTGGACGCACCGGACGCCTGGGGCGTCACGGCACCGGACGCGGGCCCGCAGACCGGTGACCTGGACGATCTGCGGTTCCTCTGCCGGCTCCTGGCCCACGTAGAGCGGATCCAGTTCGCCCGCTCCCGCGCACGGATGGCGCGGGCCCCGCACGGCGGCCCGCTGAAGCGGTGGAACGCGGGGTCGGGACCCGCGCTGCGGGGGGTCGAGGCGCACGCCTGCCGGCAGGCGGCCGAAGCGTACGCGGACGCGGTCGAGAGTCTGCCGCAGGGGCCCGCCCGCGACCGGCTGACCGATCTGGCCCGGCTGTTCGCGCTGCGCCGGGTCCAGTCGCACAGCGGGGACCTGCTCGTCGCGGGGCACCTCACGGCCGGTCAGGTGGAAGACCTCACGGAGACCACCGAGCGACTCGTCGCCGCCGTCGCCGCCCATCTGCCGGAGCTCGCCGACTCGTTCGCGCTGCCGGAGGAGGTGCTCGCGGACTGGCCCATCACCGGAGCCCGCTATGCCGAGGCGTACGACGACCCGGGCGCGTCCTGGCACACCGCGGAGCGCCCGGTATCCGCCGGGAGCGAGCGATGAGGGCGCCGGAGCGTGCGATGCGGGCCGCGCCGGAGCGTGCGGCACCGCAGGGCGTGCGCCGGGCGGCCGAAGCGGTGCAGGGGCTCGGCGTCGGTCTCGTACTCCTGGCCTTCTGGGGGACCTCGGCCGTGCTGGCGCGGTGGTGTCCGGGGACGGGAACGCACGGAGGCGAATCGGTTCGCCGCAAGGCGTAACCGGCCGGACGCTGCTCAGTTACTTCGGCGTCGGGGTGGTGAGAGGCACCACCCCGTGACCCCCGCCGGACGGGCATGATGGAGAGGAAGACCATGAGCGCGATTCACCCCACGATCACCGAGGTACTCAGCCGTACCTTCAGGGTGCCTGTGGCCGAGATTCTCCCGGGATCCACGATGGACAGCCTTGACATGGACTCCCTGGCAGTCGCCGAGTTCGCCGTCGTCATCAGGGAGGCCACCGGCGTCGAACTCGACCCGGGCACGCTGCACCGGGACACCACCCTCGCCGGACTCACGGAGTTCCTGCGCGCGAAGGCCGGTGGCGAGGCTCCGGTGAGCACCGTCCGATGAAGATGCCGTCCATCGCTGTCACCGGTCTGGGAATGATCACCCCGGTCGGCAACGACACCGAGTCCACCTGGGACGGGGTGTGCGCCGGGGTCAGCCCGGCCCGCACCGTCCCCGCACTCGCAGGGTGCGCCATCGACTTCGCCTGCACGGTCGACGGGATCGACCTGGACGCCGCCATCGGCCGGCGTACCGCCTTCCGCATGGGCAGGTACACGAAATTCGCCGTACTGGCCGCGCGGGAGGCGGTCTCCGACGCGGGACTCGACCCGGGCGGCTGGGACGGCAGCCGGGTCGCTGTCGTCGTCGGCACCAGCAGCGGCGGTTCCGCCGGTCTCACCGATCAGGCCCTGGTGCTGGAACGGCGCGGGCCCGAGGCGACCTCGCCGTCCGGGATCCTGCTCACCATCCCGAACATGCCCGCGGCGGAGATCGCCATCGAGATGAGCGCCACGGGCCCCAGCCTGGCGCCCTGCACGGCCTGCTCGTCCGGGGTCACCGCACTGTCGGTGGCCCGGGACCTGCTGGTCACCGGGCAGTGCGATCTGGCGATCGCGGGAGCCACCGAATCGACCCTGTTCCCGATCGCCATGACGGGGTTCGCCAGATCCGGCGCGGCCGCCCTCGCCGACCGGGACCTGTCCCGGCTCAGCAGGCCCTTCGCGGCCGACCGGGCCGGGCTCGTCATGGGGGAGGGCGCCGCCGTCATGGTGCTGGAGCGCGCCGCGGACGCCGAGGCCCGGGGTGCGGAGCCGCGCGCGCTCCTCGCGGGCACCGGCGCCACCACCGACGCCCACCACCCCACCAGCCCGCACCCCGACGGCCGGATCGCCCAGGCGGCCGTCGAGGCCGCGCTGCGCGACGCGGGCTGGCAGGCCGGGGACGTCGAGCACATCAACGCCCACGGCACGGCCACCCCGCGCAACGACGCGGCCGAAGCCGCCCTGATCGGCCGGGTCTTCCCGCACCGGCCGCCCGTCACCGCGCCCAAGGGCGTGCTCGGTCACTGCATGGGGGCGGCCGGAGCGATCGAGGCGGGGCTCACGATCCTGACGCTCCAGCGCGGAATCGTCCCGCCGGTCGCCAACCTGGACGCGCCCGCGCCCGGGTTCGACATCGACTGCGTGACCAAGCAGCCGCGGGAGCTGTCCGTCCGGCGTGCCGTCAGCCACTCCTTCGGATTCGGCGGCCACAACGCCGTGGTCGCACTCCAGCGGCCCTGACCGCGTAACCGGTGGAGCCGGGCCGGGCGGCCCCGTTCCACCGGACGCACGAGAGGGCGGACCCCCGTGATGCGGGTCCGCCCCTCGCTCCTGTCCGGTTAGGCCGGTCCGGCGCGGTGCGCGGGGTCAGCGGCGCCGTCCCTGACCGAACTCGCCGCCGGCGTCCTTGCCGCCCATGTCCTTGCCGTCCTTGGTCATGCCGTCCGCGTAGTCGATCTGCTCCTTGCGCAGTTCCGCGGAGACTTCCTTCTGCTCGGTCACCTTCTTCGTTTCCATCCGGACCCGCTCGACCGGCACGGTCTCCTTCCGCATCGTGGCGCGTTCGGCGTGCAGGGTGACCTCCACATCCTGTTCGTTGATGTCCGAGCGGGCCGCCTTGTCACCGGGCTGGAGCGGCTCGCGCACCACGCGGACCTCCTCGTGCGTCACGGGCACGGTCCTGGTGACGTTCTCGGTGACGACGTACTTGTGCAGGCGGGCCTTGCCGCTCTCGTACTCCTCGGTGCTGACGCGCAGCTGTTCCTCGGAGCGGATGAGTTCCTCCTTGCCGCCCAGGTCCGCGGAGGCGGACCGCTCCGCGCCCGCACCGGCCAGCGGACGGGCGGTGCCGGAGGTGTCGGCGTCCCGGTGCTTGCCGGTGCCCGCGGTGCCCGTGGCCTTCGCGCTGTCGGTGCCGCGTGCCGCACCCATGGCCCCGGCCCCGGCTCCTGCCCCGGCGGCCGCGCCGGCTCCGGCAGCGCCCATGGTTCCGGTGCCGGACGTGGTCGGCGCACCGGCCGTGCCGGCGGCCCCGGAACGGTCACCGAGCTTGCCGCCGGTGTTCCTGGTCAGACCGTAGTGCCGGTAGAGCTCCTCCTCCTCCGAGACGGAGAGATGAGCGTCCGCGTCCACCCGGGGGGCTTCCTTGACGCGGTCCTTCGGATGAGAGATGTGCAGGTCGGAGCCCACGCGACGGGCTCCGGCGAGAGGCACGAAACTCTCCTTCATACCGAACAGGCCGGTCTTCACCGTGATCCAGTCCGGTCGGCCGGTGTTGTCGTCGACATACACCCGCCCCACGTTGCCGATCTTCTCGCCCGCGGTGTCGTACACCGTCAGGCCGTCGAGCTCTCCGGAATCCGTGAAACCGTCAGCGGCTCCCATGACCGATTCCTCCTAGCCCGGGCGCGTCCTGTGGGTGGGTCCAGCAGGTGAGGCGCGTCCGGATTCCATCGCGCCTCACCCGGATGGACGCTGCAACTTCCCGGCCGGTGGGGGCGGGGCGCCCCGGACCCGACGGATGGGGCGGGGCCCCGCACGATGCCGCTGGGGCCCCCGCGAACCTGTTAGGCCAATCGAGTGAACGGCCGGTCGGGCGGGCCCGGCCCCGCGGCCACCGGTAGGCGGTCTTCCGTAACCGGCGCTGAGCAGGCGGTTCCCGCCGCGCGGCGAATTTCCGGCAAACCCTTGACACCCGCTTGACGCGGCACCATTCTTTCGCCAGAAATCGCAACGGCGTTGCGATTTCCGCACCGACAGACGGACGAAACCGACAGACGGACGAAGTGGACGAAGGAGGCCCGGCCCATGGCTGAGCGCGGCACGGACACCACCCCGGCCCGGGACGGACAGCAGGCCCCCGGAGTGCTGCAGACCGTCGACCGGGCCCTGCTCGTCCTGCTGACCTTCACCGAGCAGCGGCCCGAATGGGGCGTCAGCGAACTGGCCCGCCACCACGGCTGGGACAAGGCCGTCGTCCAGCGGCTGCTCACCACCCTGGCCGCCCGGGGCTTCCTGCTCTGCGACGACAACAGCCGCCGCTACCGCCCGGGTCCCGCGCTGTCCCGGCTGGCCAGGGTCAGCGAGCACAGCGGAGTGCTGTCCTCGATCGCCCGGCCGATACTCGCCCGGCTGCTCCGCGAGACCGGCGAGAGCGTCGTCCTCAACGTCCCGCACGGCGGCAGCTACCGTTGCGAAGCCGCCGTCGACGGCACCGGACCCGTCCGCTACACGGCGATCATCGGCGCCGTCATGCCCGGTCACGCCGGAGCGTCCGGACACACGATCTTCGCCTACCACCCCGAGCGCGAGATCCGGCAGATGTTCGGCGCCACCGGACTGACGCGCTTCAACGACCGCACCATCACGGACCTGGACGCCCTGCTCACCTGCTACGCACAGGTCCGCGCCGACGGTTACTGCGTCAGCCACGGCGAGTACGACGAAGCCGTCACAGCGGTCTCCGCCCCCGTCTTCCAGGGCGACGGCGTCCCCGCCTCCCTCACCGTCATCGGCCCGTCCCACCGCGTGGACCGGGCCGCCGAAACCCTCGTGACGCTGGTACGCGCCGGCGCGGCGGAGATCACCGCCGCCCTCGGCGGCTGAACCGGCCCCGCCACCGCCTCTCCGCGGCGTTCCCCGCCGCCGCGTGCCCCGGACTCCGCCCCACCGCGGAGACCCGGACCTGCCTCCCAGCCCTGCAAACCGAAGGGGGTGCCCCATGGCGCACCACGTCTCAGCGCCGCACCCTGCCCCGCCGCCGTCCGCCCCCGAGGAACCCCGGTCGCACCCCAGGGTGATGGAACCCGTGCTGCTGGTGATCCTGGTGGTGCTCTCCGCCGTGGGAGCCGTCATCGGCATCGACCTGGTCTCCAAGCTGGGCATCTCGGCCAACACCTCGGTCGTCGGCGCACTCGTCGCCATGCTCATCGGCCGCATCCCGCTGGGCTTCCTGCGCCGGATGCGTTCCGTGCACCGGCAGAACCTCGCGCAGAGCGCGATCTCCGCCGCCACCTTCGCCTCCGCGAACGCCCTGCTGACCTCCGTCGCCATCCCGTACGTCTTCGGGCGCCAGGACCTGGTCTGGCCGATGCTCGCGGGCGCGTCCGTCGGACTCGTCGTGGACGCCTGGGTGCTCTACCGCGCCTTCGGCTCCCGGCTGCTGCCCGCCGACGCCGCCTGGCCGCCCGGCACCGCCGCCGCCGAGACCATCAAGGCCGGCGACCGGGGAGGACGCCGGGCCCTGATCCTCGCGGGCGGCACCGCCGTCGGCCTCGCGGGAACCCTCTTCAGCCTGCCGCTCTCGGCCGCCGGGGTCGCCTTCCTGGGCAACGTCTGGGCGCTGATGATGTTCGGCATCGGCCTGATGCTGCGCCAGTACGGGATGGACCTCTTCCACACCGACCTGGGCGCCGGCTACATCCCGCACGGCGTCATGGTCGGCGCCGGCGTCGTGGCGCTCGGCCAGGCCGTGCACCTCCTGATCGGCCGTCGCGAGCGCAAACGAACGGCCGCCGCCGAGGAGACCCGGAGCGCCGCACACGTCGAGCCGGCGGACCCGAGCACCGCCTACACCGTCGACGAGCGCGCACTGCGGCTCTCCCTGATCCGCGGCTTCGTGCTCTTCACCGGGGGCGCCGTGATCCTCGCGGTGCTCGGCGGGCTGCTCGGCGACATGAGTCCGCTCGGCATCGTCGGCTGGGTGCTGTTCGCCGCCTTCGCCGCCCTGGTGCACGAACTGATCGTCGGCCTCGCGGCCATGCAGTCCGGCTGGTTCCCGTCCTTCGCCGTCACGCTGATCTTCCTCATCCTCGGCCTCGCCATAGGAATCCCGTCGGTACCGCTCGCCCTCCTGGTGGGGTACGTCTCCGCCACCGGCCCGGCCTTCGCGGACATGGGCTACGACCTCAAGGCAGGCTGGCTGCTGCGACGCGAGCACCGCCCCTGGGACCCCTTCGAGCGCGAGGGCCGCCGCCAGCAGTTCCTGGCCGCCCTCATCGGCTTCGCCGTCGCCCTCGCCGTCGTCGCCGTCGCCTGGCGCTCGTACTTCGGGCAGGGGCTCATCCCGCCCGTCGCCAAGGTGTACGCCGACACCATCAAGAGCGGCCTCAGCGACCCGGACGCGGTACGCACCATGCTCATCTGGGCCATCCCCGGCGCCGCCATCCAGCTGCTCGGCGGCACCCGTCGGCAGATGGGCGTCATGCTCGCCACCGGCCTGCTCATCCTCACCCCGCAGGCCTGCTGGCTGGTCCTCGGCGCCCTCGTCGTCCGGGTCGGCTACCGCAGGCTGCGCGGCCCCGCGGCCGACGAGGAACTCAACCTGGTGGGCGCCGGACTGATCGCCGGCAGCTCGCTCGGGGACTCGGCCCAGATCCTCAAGACCTGAGCCCGGCCGCCCCGCCCCCGAACCACATCCCGTACCACCGCACCACTCAGCACCACCCGTATGGCAAGGAGAACCACCCCGTGGACATGTACAGCAGGCTCGAACCGCGTCCCGAGTACCTCAGCTTCGAACTCGCCCTGGCCGCCCGCAAGCTCGTCGAGGAGGTCATGCTCGTCAAGCGCGGCGAGCACGTCGTCCTCACCGGCGACACCAGCAGCGACCGCCGGGTCATCGAAGCCACCGCGCAGGCCGTCGCCGCCGCCGGCGCACACCCCGTCGTCGTCTGGTACGAGACGCTGCCCGGCGCTTCCATGGAGCCGCCCCGGCCCGTCGCGGGAGCCATCGCCGACGCCGACGTGTGGATCGAGTTCGCCGTCTCGTACCTGATGCACTCCGACGCGTTCCGCGCCGCCATGGCGAACGGCTGCCGCTACACCAACCTCACCGCGATGGACGTCCAGATGCTGGTCGCCACCGTCGGACGCCCCGACTTCCAGGGCGTCATACGCCTGGGCAAGGCCCTGGTCGCCCTGCTGGAGGCGGCCGACGAGGTCCGGATCACCTCCGCCAACGGCACCGACCTGGTGGGCCGCAACGGCGACCGGCCGATCAACCTGCGCGGCAAGCCCGCGGAGAAGCCCGGCGAGACGGTCATGCTCTCCGGCCAGATCTCCTGGAACCCCCTTGAGGAGACCCAGGACGGCGTACTCGTCTTCGACGGTGCCCTGTGGCCGCCGGACGAGATCGGCCTGCTGCGCTCCCCGGTCCGCTGCACCGTCGAGAAGGGCGTCGTCACCAAGATCGAGGGCGGCGCCGACGCGGACACCTTCCGCCGCTGGATGGAGTCCTTCGACGACCCGAACATGTTCCGCGTCGCCCACTGGTCGCTCGGCTTCAACCCCGGCGTCCTGGCCCCGACCGGCCGCATCGTCGAGGACGAGCGCGTCTTCGGCTGCGTCGAACTCGGCATCGGCACCAAGGGCGCCTGGATCGGCGGCGAGCCGTGGGTCGCCGCCGCCCACACCGACGGCAGCGTCCTCGGCCCGTCCATCTACCTGGACGGCGTCGCCATCGAGGAGAACGGCCGCTACGTGCACCCGGACCTCGTGGAGATCTGCCGCGACCTGGGCGTCGCCGGCTACTGACCCCCTCCGGACCGGGCCCGCACCCCCGGTGCGGGCCCGTCCGCCACCCGTGAAACCGTTCCACGAGGCGGAACAGCGCGAGCCACGCGGAACAGCGCGAGCCACGCGGAACAGCGCGAGCCACGCGAGACGCGCGCCGGCAGAAACACGCGACGACAGAGACACACGACGCGAGATACGCGACGTGAGAGGAGCGCCATGTCCACCCCAGCCCCCGTCAGCTACCGCCACGGCGGCCTGGTCTGCACCGACCACACCCTCGACGTGCCGCTCGACCACAGCGACCCCGAGGGCCCCGCCATCGCGCTGTTCGCCCGCGAAGTCGTCGGGGAGGGACGCGAGCACGAGGACCTGCCCCGGCTCCTCTGGCTCCAGGGCGGCCCCGGCGGCCGCGCCGAACGCCCCAACGCCGCGGGGGCCTGGCTGCGCCGCGCGCTCACCGAGTACCGCGTCGTCCTGCTCGACCAGCGCGGCACCGGCCGCTCGACCCCCGCCGACCGGCGCACCCTGGCCCGGTTCGGTACGGACCACGCGGCGGCCGCCGGGTACCTCGCGCACTTCCGCGCCGACTCGATCGTCCGCGACGCCGAACTGCTGCGCCGCCGTCTCCAGGGCGAGCGGCCGTGGAGCGTGCTCGGACAGAGCTTCGGCGGCTTCACCACGCTCACCTATCTCAGCCTCGCCCCGGAAGGTCTCACCCGGGCCTACATCACCGGCGGGCTGCCGACGCTCACCGGCCACGCCGACGACGTGTACCGCGCCGCCTACGCCCGTACCCTCACCGAGAACGAGCGCTACTTCGACCGCTACCCCGGCGACCAGGCACTGGCCGACGCCGTCGCGGCGCACCTGGAAACCCACGACGTACGGATGCCGACCGGCGAACGCCTCACCGTGCGCCGCTTCCAGACCCTCGGCATCACGTTCGGCACCGCGTCCAAGTCCGAGTCGCTCCACTACCTCCTGGAGACCGCCTTCACCGAGGGTGCCGACGGGCCGGAGCTGACCGACACGTTCCTGCGCGGCGTCGACGCCGTCGTGTCCTTCGCCGAACGCCCCCTGTACGCAGCGCTCCACGAGCCGATCTACGCCCAGGGCGGCCGCCCCACCGACTGGTCCGCGCACCGTGTCCGCCAGGAGTTCCCGGCCTTCGACGCCACCGCCGGCGGCCCGCTCCGGTTCACCGGCGAGATGGTGTACCCCTGGCAGTTCGGGGAGGACCCCGCGCTCGTCCCGCTGCGCGGCGCGGCGGAGGAGCTCGCCGCGCGCACGGACTGGCCGGCCCTGTACGACCTGGACCGGCTCGCCGCCAATGAGGTCCCGGTCGTCGCCGCCGTCTACCACGACGACATGTTCGTCGACCGCGAGCACGCGCTGGCCACCGCGGACGCCGTACGCGGCCTGCGCACCTGGGTCACCGACGCCTACGCGCACGACGGGGTCAGGGCCGACGCCGCTGTGCTGGACCGGCTGATCGCGATGGGCCGCGGCGAGGCCTGACGGCGCACGCGGGCGGGAGCGGACGCGGGCGGGGCACCTCCGAGGCGCCCCGCCCCGGCGCATATGATCAACGGGTCCGCAGGGTGACCGCCGTCCTGCCGCGTCTTGGGGGTGTCTCATCCGTTCCGCACGCGTCCAGCTTCCCGAGCAGCGCGGTGAACTGCTGGCCCGGCACGAGGACGGCGTGGACCTCCACCATCTGGTGTGGCGGCTGGGGCCCGGCTGGCGGGTGTGCAGCAGCGCCGTGCTCGGCGGCGGCATCGGCCCGCGTGACTGGATCCTGAACGCCCAGGTGCCCGGTGGCTATCCGCGTACGGATCCGGACCGGCACCTGGCCGAGATCGCCGCGGCCGAACACCTCTCCGGGCCGGGCGCCGGACTGATGACGGCCGCCGACGTCACCGCGTACACGGTCGCCGTGGACGGGGATGTGACGGCCACCGCCACCTGCGGCCTCGGAGTGCGCGGCTGGGCGGCGGCCCCGGCGGAGGAGACCGGGGCGGCGCCGGGGCCCGGCACCGTCAACATCGTCGTCGTCCTGCCCGTGCCGCTCTGTGACGCCGCGCTCGTCAACGCCGTCGCGACCGCCACGGAGGCCAAGGTCCAGGCCCTCCTGGGGGCCCGGCTCTCCTGCTCCGGCACCCCCACCGACTCCGTCTGTATCGCGGCGCCCGAACCGGCCGACGGACCGGGCGAACTGTTCGCCGGGCCCCGCTCGCCCTGGGGGTCGCGGCTGGCCAGGGCCGTGTACACGGCGGTACTCGAAGGCGCGCTGCGGCAGTCCTGAGCATCCGCAACGCCGCGCGCGAACCCGGGCGCGGCCGACGAAGGGAATGGCCCCCATGAATTCAGCGACAGCCGCAGCGACCCCGCGACCGCCGGTCGTCGCCGTCCTCGGCACCGGGATCATGGGGTCCGCGATGACCCGCAGCATGATCCGGGCCGGGCTGGAGGTCCGCGCCTGGAACCGTACGTCGGCCAGGGCGGAGCCCCTGACGGCGGACGGCGCGACCGTGACCGAAACAGCCGCGGAAGCGGTACGCGGCGCCGACGTGATCCTCACCACGCTCAACGACACGACCTCCGTCGCCGCCGCGCTCACCGCCGCCTCCGACGGGGTGCGCCGGGGCCAGGTCCTGCTGCAGAGCTCCACGGTCGGACCGGACGGGGCGGTCGAACTGGCCCAGCGCGCCGCGGACCTGGGCCTCGTCTTCCTCGACGCGCCGGTCTCCGGAACCAGGCAGCCCGCGGAACAGGGCGCCCTGACCGTCTTCGTCTCCGGGCCGTCCGCCGCCCGTGCGGTGGCGGATCCGGTGTTCGACGCGATCGGACAGCGTACGGTCTGGGTCTCGGAGGAACCGGGGGCCGCGTCCAGGCTGAAACTCGTGGTGAACACCTGGGTGATGAACCTGGTGGGCTGCGTGGCGGAGAGCCTCAACCTCGCGGAGGGGCTGGGCGTCGACCCGCAGCTGTTCCTCGACGCCGTGCGGGGCGGCCCGCTCGACGCCGGCTATCTGCAGAGCAAGTCCGCCGCGGTGCTGTCCGGCGACCTCACTCCGAGCGTCTCCCTGAGCACGGCCCTGAAGGACACCCGCCTGATCCTCGACGCCGCCGAGCAGACCGGCGTACGGCTGGATCTGACCGCCGCGTCGGAGGTCCGCTTCGCCCGCGCCGAAGCGGCCGGGCACGGCGGCGAGGACATGATCGCCACCTACTACGTGGGCCGGACGGCGGACCGGGACGGCGACTGAATCGCGGGTGGCCCGCTCCGTCGCCCTGGCCTCGCCGCCGCGTCAGACCACCCGCACCTCGTGCCGGACCACGGCGTCGAAGAGATAGCCCTGCGTGTTGGGGACTGCCTTCTCCGGCTGGGTGCGACCCGACCGGTCCACGGCCCGCGCCAGCAGGACGGCCGGTCCACGGTCCTCCGGCACCCAGTCGGCCGACCAGCGGACCCAGCTTCCGCTCCGCGGCTCGTCGCGCAGCCGGGCGCGACGCCACCGCGCACCTCCGTCCGTACTGACCTCGACCGTGCGCACCGGCGCCCCGCCCGACCAGGACCTGCCCGTCAGCACATGGCGCCTGCGGGCCTGGAACGACGCGCCGGGCGACACCTCGAAGGCGCTCTTCAGCGTCTGCCGGGTCAGCGGCGCACTGCCCTCTGGCGGGTAGCCGGGGCCGAACAGCCGGTACAGCCCGGTGTTCCACGGGGAGAGCAGCGGCGACGCGCTCACCTCGATGTCACCGACCCACTTGATGTTCGCGACCCCGACCCAGGACGGCACGATCAGCCGCACCGGACTGCCGTGGTCGGGCGGCAGCGGCTCGCCGTTCATCTCGTGGGCGAGGATCACGTCGTCCAGCGCCTTCGCGACCGGCAGCGGCCGCCGGACCCGGCCGAGGTTGATCCCGTCACTGATCACCTCGTCGTCCAGTCCGCGCGGCAGCACATCCACCGCGTTCCGGGCGATGCCCGCCCGGCGCAGCACATCGGCCAGCCGCACCCCGCGCCAGCGGGCCGTACCGATCGCGCCGAGCGTCCAGGCCGTGCCGCTGACCTGCTCGCCCTGCTGCGTCGTGTAGTAGCTGCGGGCGTTGCCCGCGCACTCGACGAACGAGGTGACGGTGGCCGTGGGCAGCGCCCGCAGCTCGTCGTACGTGAACTCCGCCGCCGGGCCCCGCAGCCCGTCGCCCCACACCTTCAGCCTCCACTCGTCCGGGTCTATCCGAGGGGTCGTGGTGTGGTTGCGCACGAAGAAGCGGTCGGCGGGAGTGAGCAGCCCGCTCCGGCGCAGCGCCGCGAAGTTGGTCTCTGCGTTGGTGCCGCGCACCGTGAACACCTCGGGCGGCAGCGGCTTCACGATCCCGGGCGCGGGATCGGCCGCCGGGGCCGCCCGCGCGGGGGACGGGAGACCGGCGGGCAGTCCGGCGGCTGCCGAGGCGGCCGCCACCAGTCGCAGCAGATCACGGCGTTCGATCCCGGCGGAGCGCGCGGCGCCACGCGACCACTGGCGCAGCCGCATCCCGTCGTACGCGTCCTCTGACGGCGGAACGGAACTCATGAGCAACAACTCCCGGGGCGAGTGGACGGAAACAGCGGTGCGGGCATCAGCGGCCCGGATCCGGCCGGCCGGGCAGCAACTCCCGTACCAGAGCGCTCACCTGGACCGTCTCGATCAGGAATCCGTCGTGGCCGTGCGGCGACTCCACGATCCGGGCCCGGTCGGCGCCGGGCAGCAGCGCGGCCAGCTCCGCCTGCTGGGCGGGCGGATAGAGCCGGTCGGAGTCGATGCCCGCGATCAGCGCGGGCATCCGGGCACGGCGCAGCGCCTGCGCGGTGCCACCCCGGCCGCGCCCGATGTCGTGCCCGTTCATCGCCTCGGTCAGGGTGACGTAGCTGCTGGCGTCGAAGCGGTGCACCAGTTTGGCCGCGTGATGGTCGAGGTACGACTCCACCCGGTAGCGCCCGCCGTGCCGGGGACGCTCACCCGGCTGCGCGTCGCCGCCGAACCGGGCGTCGAGCTCGGGCTCGCTGCGGTAGGTGATGTGGGCGATCCTGCGGGCCAGGCCCAGGCCCCGGTGCGGGCCCTCGCCGGGTGCCGCGTCGTGGTAGTGGCCGTCGCGCCAGCCCGGGTCGGAGCGGATCGCGGAGATCTGCACGGACCCCCAGGCGATCTGCTCGGCCGAGGCCGCGGCGGGCGCCGCGAGCACCAGCAGCGAACCGGTGCGTTCCGGCCTGCCGACGGCCCATTCGAGCGCCCGCATGCCGCCCATCGAGCCGCCGATCACCGCCGCCCACCGGTCGATGCCCAGGGCGTCGGCCAGCGCCGCCTCGGCAGCCACCTGGTCACGGACCGTCAGACGGGGGAAGCCGCCGCCCCAGCGCGCCCCGCCCGGACCGATGGACGACGGGCCGGTGCTGCCCTGGCAGCCGCCCAGCACGTTCGGTGCGACGACGAACCAGCGCTCGGTGTCCAGCGCCTTGCCGGGGCCGACCAGCGCGTCCCACCACCCGGCAGTGGGGTGGCCGGGCTCCGCGGCCCCGGCCACATGGCTGTCCCCGGTCAGGGCGTGCAGCACCAGGACCGCGTTGGAACCGTTGGCCGCCCGGCGTCCCCATGTCTCGTACGCCAGTTGCACACCGGGCAGCTCCTCGCCCGACTCCAGCGGCAGCGCCCGGTCCGGGCGGACCCAGGAACGGCGGCCCGGCGGATCCCCCTCCCGCCGGCCTCCGGTGGCCGGCGGGAGGGGAAGCGCGGTGAAGGGGGCCGTCCGGTTCAGGACGCCGCCTTCGCGGCCCGGAACCCGGCCTCCAGATCGGCCTTGAGGTCGTCCACGTTCTCCAGCCCGACGGAGAGCCGGACCAGCCCGGCCGTCGCCCCGGTGGCGGCCAGCTGCTCCTCGGTCAGCTGGCTGTGCGTGGTCGACGCCGGGTGGATGATCAGGCTGCGTACGTCACCGATGTTGGCGAGGTGGCTGAACAGCTGGACCGCGTCCACGAACCTCTTGCCCGCCTCCACCCCGTCCCGCAGTTCGAAGGCGAGCACAGCGCCCGCGCCACGCGGCAGATACCGGCGCCCCGCTTCGTACCACTTGCTCGATTCGAGCCCGGCGTAGTGGACGGCCGACACCTCGTCCCGGCGCTCCAGCCATTCGGCCAGCGCCAGGGCGTTCGCGGTGTGCCGCTCCAGCCGGAGGCTCAGTGTCTCCACACCCTGGAGCAGCAGGAAGGCGGAGTGCGGGGAGAGCGCGGGGCCGAGGTCGCGCAGCAGCTGTACCCGGAGCTTGACCGCGAAGGCGCTGGGGCCGAGGTCCGGCCAGTAGCGCAGACCGTGGTAGCTCGGGTCGGGGGAGCTGAAGTCCGGGAACCGCTCGGCGTGCGCACCGAAGTCGAACGTACCGGCGTCCACCACCACACCGCCGATGGTGGTGCCGTGCCCGCCGAGGAACTTGGTCGCCGAGTGGATCACGACGTCCGCGCCGTGCTCGATCGGACGCAGCAGGAAGGGCGTGGGCACGGTGTTGTCGACGACCAGCGGAACCCCGGCCGCGTGCGCGGCGTCGGCGACCGCCCGGATGTCCAGGACGTCACCGCGCGGATTGCCCAGCGTCTCCGCGAACAGCGCCTTGGTGTTCGGCCGGATCGCCGCGGACCACGCCTCGATGTCGTCCGGGTCGTCGACGAACGACACCTCGATGCCGAACCGGGGGAGCGTGTGGCGCAGCAGGTTGTACGTGCCTCCGTACAGCGAGGTGGACGAGACGATGTGGTCTCCCGCACCGGCCAGCGTCAGCAGGGCGAGGGTCTCCGCGGCCTGCCCGGAAGCGAGGGCCACCGCGGCGACTCCGCCTTCCAGCGCGGCGATCCGCTGCTCCAGGACGTCCTGGGTGGGGTTGTGGATCCGGGTGTAGATGTTGCCGGGCTCGGCCAGCGAGAACAGGTCCGCGGCGTGCTGGGTGTCCCGGAAGATGAACGACGTCGTCTGGTAGATCGGGACCGCTCGGGCGCCGGTCGCCGGATCGGGGACGGCCCCGGAGTGGATCTGCTTGGTCTCGAACGACCAGGCGGCGCGCGGTTCCTGACGGTCCTGGTCCTCGGGGGTATGACCTGCGGTGACGGAGTCCACGGGCTGGCTCATGGTGTTCCTCTGCGGTTCTCGGCGCGGGTGTGGTCCCGCCGCGGGCACGCCGAAGCCAAGGGCGGTGCCTGGGGCGGGAGGTAACGCTGCGGTGCGTCCGGGCAGGTCAGTTGCTCAACGGAGCGCGGCGCGGCGGCTACACGCGGAGGACGCGAGGCGTCCCAGATCGACGTGGCGACGCGAGACGAGAGGCAGGGTCGCGGGCATGCGGCGAGCGTGTCAGCGGGCCCGGTACGCGTCAACCGCCCGGCAACCCGGCCGGGTCGTGCGCAGGGACCGTTCGACACGTACGCGGCAGCGGGCACGGGACGACGGTGTGCCGCACCCGTACAGCGCCGGACCCTCACGGACCTGCACGGACGTGCGGGCGCGCGCGGCGGACAGCCGACTGCCCGGACCACCGGGGGGAACCGGTGGTCCGGGCAGGGGGCGTGGCACGATTTCATCGGGCCGAAACAACAGCGGCCCGTGGCCGCCGCTCAGCGTGCGGCCGGGACCTCCACGATCGAGCGGCCCGCCCAGCCGGGTGCCGCTTCCGTGAGGGCGACGAGGCACTCGCGTACCCGGTCGGGGAAGGGCGCGGTACGGCCGGCCTGCTGGTCCACATGGAGGGCGAGCAGTTCGCTCGTCGCGACGGGCTCCGCGTCCGGGGCCGGTTCGGTGTCGTCCTGCGCGTCGGGCCCGAGCACGTACAGCTCATGGGTGAACCGGGTCTTCTTCGCGTCGGCGCCGAGCACCCGGGTCCGGACGGCCAGCCGGTCGCCCTCCGAGACGTCGCGCAGATAGCGGATATGGGACTCGACCGTGTACAGCGAACAGCCGGTGCGCTCCCGGTACTCGGAGTTCAGACCGGTCTCGATCATCATCCGGTCGGTCGCGAAACCGAAGACGAGTACGTAGAACGCCTCGCTCATATGGCCGTTGTAGTCGATCCACTCCGGGCGCACGGTCTCCCGGTGCAGCGGCAGCGCGGTCACTTGGCCGCCTCCTCCGCGCTCCGCCCGGCGAGCCGGCCGGTGGCGCGCAGGACTTCGATGACGCCGCGGTCGCGTTCGGCCACCAGGTCCGCGATGCTGCGGCCGTCCGCCGCCTCTTCGCAGCCGCGCACCACCGCGTCGTACAGCTCCCGGTCCAGTTCGGGGGCTTCGAGCCGGGTCCACGGGGCCTTGAGGGAGGGGCCGAAGTGGTCCAGCATGTGCGCCATGCCGCCCTCGCCGCCCGCGAGCGCGAAGGTCAGCATCGGCCCCATGCAGGCCCAGCGCAGTCCGGGTCCCTCCGTGATGGAGGCATCGATCTCCGCGACCGTCGCCTCACCGTTGGCGACCATGTGCAGCGCCTCGCGCCACAGGGCCTCCTGGAGGCGGTTCGCGATGAAGCCGGGGACCTCGCGCGCCATCGTGATGACGGACTTGCCCGCGACCTCGTAGAACCGGGACGCCCAGCCGACGGCGGACGGTGCGGTCAGCTCGCCGCCCACCACCTCGACCAGCGGGATCAGATACGGCGGATTGAACGGGTGCCCCACGACCAGCCGCCCGGCACCGGCGGCGCGGGTCTGCATGTCGGTCATCGGGTAGCCGGACGTCGAGGACGCGATCACGACCCCGGCGGGCGTGGCGGCGTCGAGGCGGGCCAGCAGATCCCGCTTGAGCTCCAGCTTCTCCGGAGCGCTCTCCTGGACGAACTGGGCGTCGGACACCGCCTCTTCGAGCGTCGGTACGACCGTGAGCCGGTCCGGCGACGCCCCCTCGGCGAGGCCGAGCTGCTCCAGCGCGGGCCAGGCGGCGTCCACCAGCCGGCGGAGCTTCTCCTCGGCGTCGGGGGCCGGGTCCCAGGCGGTGACGTCGTAGCCACGGGCCAGGAAGTGCGCGACCCAGCCGCCGCCGATCACTCCGGCGCCCACGCACGCCACGCGGCGTACGTCCTCGGGGGCGCAGGGAGCGGGCGCGGTAGCGGTGGTTCGTTCGGGCTGTGAGGGCTGTGAGAGCTGCGCGGGCTCTGTGGGCTGTGCGGGCTCTGCGGGCTGTGCGGCGTTCATCGTGCGGTTCTCCAGAACGAGTGGGGGAGGGGGGCGGCCGGGACGCGTCTCAGCCGCGGGGCTTGAGTCCGAGTCGCTGACGGGCCTCGTCCGGGGTGGCGACGCGGGAGCCCAGCGACTCGGTGATCTGCACGGCGCGCTCCACCAACTGGGCGTTGGTGGCCTTGACGCCCTTGCCGAGGTACAGGTTGTCCTCAAGGCCGACCCGGACATGGCCGCCGAGGAGGATCGACTGCGCGACCCACGGCATCTGCATCCGGCCCAGCGCGAAGCTCGCCCACTGCGCGCCCTCGGGCAGCATGTTCACCATCGACTGGAGCACCCCGGGATCGGCGGGCGCGCCCCACGGCACGCCCATGCAGAGCTGGAAGACGGTCGGGGCGTCGAGCAGCCCCTCGGCGAGGAGCTGCTTGGCGAACCACAGCTGCCCGGTGTCGAAGATCTCCAGCTCCGGGCGTACACCCAGCTCCTGGATACGGCGGGCGCCCGCCCGGAGCATGTCCGGGGTGGAGACGTACAGGTTGCTGCCGTCGCCGAAGTTGAGCGAGCCGCAGTCGAGCGTGCAGATGTCCGGCAGCAGGTCCTCGACGTGGGGGAGGCGTTCCAGCCCGCTGACCAGGTCGGTGCCCGGCAGCTGCCGCAGCGGGGCGTCGGGGTCGATCACCAGATCGCCGCCCATCCCGGCGGTCAGATTGATGACGACATCGGTTCCGGTCTCCTTGATGCGCTCGACGACCTCCCGGTACAGGCGCGGATCACGGGAGGGCGCGCCGGTCTCCGGCTCACGGACGTGGATGTGCACGACAGCGGCGCCGGCCCCGGCAGCCTCGACGGCGGAACGGGCGATCTGCTCGGGAGTGACGGGCACATGGGGGCTCTTGCGGACCGTGTCACCGGCCCCGGTGAGGGCACACGTGATGATGACGTCCTGGTTTACGGGCATGCTGAAGCGGCTCCTGATCAGAGGTGGGATCTGCTGAGATGGGGATCTGCTGAGTCGGGTCTACTGGGGTCGGGATCTGCTGAGGCCGGCGTGTGCGGTGCCGAGTGATGGCGCGGGGCAGGCGGGGGCCGGCCGACGGTGTGGACGACGGTATGGCGGCGGCCGGCCGGCGGTCAGTCGGCGGTCAGGGTCGCGTCCACGTAGCGGAGCAGCGCACTGTGCATGTCCTCGGCGCTGGTGCCCGGTTCCCCCGGCGTTGTGGCGAGCACCTGGGTGGCCAGTCCGTCGATGAGGGCGGTGAGACCGATGGCGGCGGCCTCCGGATCGACCGGCCGGAACACCTTCTGGGCGACGCCGCGTCCGATCACCTCCGCGACCGTGGCCCGCCACTGCCGGTAGTACTCCACATGGAGTTCTCCGACCGCGGTGGAGCGCGCCGCCTCGGCCCACAGGTCGAGCCAGACGCTCCACTGGCGGCGCTGCTGGGGGGTGTACGGGGTCTGGAGTTCGATCAGCAGGCGGAGTTCGTCGCCGGCGTGGTGCGTGTCCGCCGTCCCGGCCGCGCGTCTGGCGGTGTCCTCGTCCATGCACCAGCGGGCGGCCGCCTCCAGCAGTTCGTCCCGCCCGGGGAAGTGGTAGTGGATGGCGGCGGTACTGGTTCCGCAGGCCTCGGCGATGTCGGAGACCCGTACGGAGTGGAATCCGTGCTCCGCGATCAGCCGGACGGTCTGCCGGACGATCTGGAGCGGTCTGCCGCTGTCCGCCGCCGGTCGTACGGGGGCGGCGTCGCGGACGCGCCGGGGGCGGGCGGCCGACAGCGCGGCCCCGGCCCGCGGCGCGGGCGCCGCGCCCTGCTCCGGACGCGTCCCGAGCAGCCAGCCGACGTCGACCCCGGCGATGTCGGCCACCCGGGCCAGTTCGGCCGCGGTGAAGCGGCGGGTGCCGCCGAGCGAGCGCGAGAGCTTCGACGGATCTATGACCATCCGCCGCGCGAACTCGCGCTGACTCACTCCGGCATTCCGGATCACCTGCCGGACCCGCTCGGCCGCCTCATCGTGCTGCATGGTCGGTCACGTTACCCATGCGTTGAGAAGATCTCAACATCAGTCGAGGGATGTTTCCGCGACACGATGTGCGCGACACGATATGACAGCGTGCGAAAGGGTGTGCATTGAGGTGCTGACTGATGCGTCAGTCAGCTCATTCCTCGATGAGCATCCCGCTTCGGAGCTTGCCGAGAATCCGGCTGATCAGGCGCGAGACGTGCATCTGCGAGATACCGAGTTCGCTGCCGATCTGCGACTGCGTCAGCTCCTGGCCGAAACGCATCTCGATGATCCGGTGCTCGCGCGCGTCCAGTTCACCGAGCAGCGGCGCCAGTGTCTGCAGGTTCTCCACCGTCTCCATCGCGGGGTCCGCCTCGCCCAGCGCCTCGGCGAAAGTGCGCCCCGGAGTTCCGTTGCGGCCCGTCTCCGTCGCGTCGGTCGGCATGTCCAGGGAGCCCGCGGTGTATCCGTTGGCCGCGACGATCCCCTCGGTCACCTGCTCCTCTGTGATCCCGAGGTGTTCGGCCAGCTCCTGGACAGAGGGCTCCCGGTCGAGCTCCGTGGCCAGGCACTCCTTCGCCTTGGCGATGTCGACACGCAGCTCCTGGAGCCGGCGCGGCACGTGCACCGCCCAGGTGGTGTCGCGGAAGAACCGCTTGATCTCTCCGACGATGTACGGCACGGCGAATGAGGTGAACTCGACCTCGCGGGACAGGTCGAACCGGTCGATCGCCTTGATCAGCCCGATCGTGCCTACCTGGACGATGTCCTCCATGTCGCCGCTGCCGCGGTTACGGAACCGGCCCGCGGCGAACCGGACCAGCGAGAGGTTCATCTCGATGAGCGTGTTGCGCGCGTACTGGTGCTCGGCGGTGCCCTCCTCCAGGACCTGGAGCCGGTCGAAGAACAGCTTCGACAGCGCCCGCGCGTCCTTGGGGGCGACCTTGCCGGCGTCCTCGATCCACGGAAGGTCCGTGGCCCCGGGGGCGTCCGCGGCGTTCCCGCCGCCGGTCATGCCCATCACGCCGGTCATGTTGGTGGTGTCCACCATGACCGCGGCGGGTGCCGCGGCTGTCGCGGCGGGGTCCCCCGCCGCCGTCGACCGTGCACTCTCCGCTCGCTCCGAACCGGCGGTCTGCGCAGTGTGCGCCGTCATCTCTTCACGCTCCCCTGGTCGTAGGCCATGAGGTGTAGGCGTATGCCCGCAGAGAGCCCACCCATGCGGGCAGCTGAGAGTTGATCAGGTCACAACCGGTCAATGGCCGAGAATCGACGTGATCCCTTGTCATATCTGTGCAGGGGAACGGATTCGGCAGCAGAACCGCCCCACCGGTACGGGGGAGCCCGGTGGGGCGGTCGCCACCAGAGTGCCACAGCCCCGGGCGCAATGGGCACCGACCGGCGCATATCCAGCGGTAGTTGAGTTGAAATCGACGGTGCCCCGGCTCGCGGTTTCCGGCCGAGGGCCGCGGTCGCGCGGATGACCTGCGGCGGGGGAGCGGAGGACGGTCGCGATACGACTGGCGGGAATCGGTCAGCGGGCGGCCGGCAGTGTCCTGTCACGGCTCCGTGAACCCGGCACCTCCCCGGGAATACCCGCACCTGTGAGGGACTTCCTGCTGCTGTGGGCACCGTCCGGGTGGCCGGTGCCGCGGCGGAACAGCCATGGGAAACAGCCACGGCGGACAGTCGTGGGAGACAGGAGAGGGAGCTCATGCCGAAGGCGTACGTGTTCACCCGCAACGGCGGGCCGGAGGTGGAGGCTCTCGTCGAGCAGGAGGCCCCGGTGCCCGGTCCCGGGGAGCTGCTCGTCGCCGTACGGGCGGCGGGCGTCAACCCGGTCGACTGGAAGCTGCGCACGGGCTACACCAGGCCCGGCAGTGATCCCCAGCCGTTCCCCACCGTCTTCGGCAGCGAGGCCGCCGGGACCGTCGTGGCGGCCGGCCCGGACGTCGAAGGGTTCGAGGCCGGCGACGAGGTGTTCGGCACTCCGGTGACCGGCGGGTACGCCGAGTACACGCTGCTGCCCGCCGGGGCGACCGCGCACAAGCCGGCCGGGCTGTCGTTCACCGACGCGGCCGCGCTGCCGGTCGCGGCCGCCACCGCGTACGACGGGCTGCGCCAGCTCGCTCCCGCCGCAGGCTCGACGCTGCTGGTGACCGGCGCAGGCGGCGGCGTCGGAAACGCGGCGGTCCAGCTCGCGCACCACGCGGGCGTCAAGGTCGTCGCGGTGGCGGGTGCGGCGAAGAAGGACTTCGTCGAGTCGCTCGGCGCGACGCACGTCGAATCCGGAGCCTCGCTCGCGGACCGGGTACGGGCGGCGGCCCCCGACGGCATCGACGCGGTCTTCGACCTGGTCGGCGGTGACACCCTGCGGGAGGCGGCCTCGCTGCTCGCCGATCCCGCCGCCCTCATCAGCGCGGCCGACAAGGCGCTCGCGGTGGAGCTGGGCGGTGCCGCGGTGGTCCGGGCCCGTACCTCCGCGGTCTTCGGAGAGGTCGCGGACCTCGTCGTCACCGGAGCCCTGCGGACCCATGTCACCCGGACCTACCCGCTGAGCGCGGCGGGCGAGGCGCTGCGGGCCGTGGAGAGCGGCCACGCCCGGGGGAAGACCGTGATCGAGGTGACCGCATGAGCACGCGGCAGCCCCTGCCCGGCGGCGGGCACCCGCTGGACGACCCGGTCGGCTCCTCGCTGACCGGGCCGCACGCCCGTTTCGCGGAACGCCGCGGGCGCGTCCTGCGCTACCCGGCCGCCGTCACCCCCTGGGTCGCGCTTCCCGACCGGCCGGGGCCCGCGGACTGGGCCGACGCCGCGGCGCTCGCCGGGCCGGGCGCGGAGATCACCATCACCGCCTTCCGGGAGCCGCCGCCGGACGACTGGGAGCGGACCTTCCACGCCGAGGGCGTCCAGCTGGTCGACGCGGGCGTCGCGGCCGCCCCGGATCCGGAGGCGGTGCGGCTCGGACCCGCCGACGTGCCCGAGATGCTCGACCTGGTGGCACGCACCCGGCCGGGACCCTTCCTGCCGCGCACCATCGAACTCGGCACCTATCTCGGAATCCGGCGCGAGGGGGCGCTGGTCGCGATGGCCGGGGAACGGCTGCACCCGCCCGGCTGGAGCGAGATCAGCGCGGTCTGCACCGACGAGTCCGTACGCGGGCAGGGGCTCGCCACCCGGCTGCTGCTCGCCGTCTCCCACGAGATCAGGGAACGCGGCGAAACGCCGTTCCTGCACGCGGCGGCGGACAACGTCCATGCCGTGCGGCTCTACGAGTCCCTCGGATTCCGGCTCCGTCGGCGGACGGCCTTCCTGGCGGCGCTCGTACCCGGCGTCGGGGCTCCCCGTCCGGCCGGGGGAGAGGTGGCTGACGCGGCGGCCCGCGGCTGATCCCGCGCTGATTCGCTGATTCCCGGTATCCCGGACGGACGCCGGTCATGCCGGGACGTCCGTCCGGGACTTCCGGCCCGACGAACGCCGTCGGCCGGTGACCGGTGACCTTCGGCGTGGCTCAAAAGGCCGAAAGCCCCCTGCGCCGATGCCCCGGGTCCAGGTGGACTGGAGATGATTGCCGGGGCGTGCCCGGCGCCTGCGGGAGGAGAGGGCACAGTGACGATCGGGGTGCGGCGTCCGCCGATGGCGCACAGCGTGGAGCCACCGGTGGCCGACGCGGGGGAGCGGGCCGCCGTCGCGGCCCGGATCAGTACCCCGGTCCTGATGGGCGGGCTGGCCCTGCTCTCCCTCGCTGTGGTGTGCCTGGACGTCCTGACCGGTGAGGACCTGCAGCTCATCCCCCTGCTGGTCGTCGTGCCCGCACTCGTCTCGGTGTTCTGTACGGTCCGGCAGACCGTCGCCGCGGCGCTCTGGATCATGCCCGTCGTCGTCATCTCCCGGCTGGTGTCGGGGGGCTCGTTCTGGGACCTGGCGAGCGGCGTCTGCTTCACCGTGCTGGCCTGTGCGCTCGGCGTCGCCGCCTGTGCGCGCAGGATCCGGCACGTCAGCGCGATCGCCAGGCTGCGGTCCGCGGCCGTCACCCTGCAGCGGCAGATCCTGCGCCCGCTGCCGGTGCTGACCGACCAGGTCCTCGTGGACGGCATCTACGCGCCGATCGAGGAGGACCACCTGGTCGGCGGCGACATCTACGAGATCGTCCAGTCCCCGTACGGCACCCGCGTCATCATCGGTGACGTACAGGGCAAGGGCCTCGCCGCCATAGGGGTGGGCTTCGCCGCGCTCGGCGCGTTCCGGGAGGCCGCCATCCGCGAGCCCGCCCTGACCGGCGTGGTGGACGCGGTCGAGGACGCGGTCGCCCGGCACAACGCCTTCTCCGCCCAGACCGGCGAGACCGAACGCTTCGTCACCGCGCTGGTGCTCGGCCTCGATGGCGCGGGCCGGGTGCAGGCCGTCAACTGCGGCCATCTGCCGCCCCGGATGCTGCACGAGGGGGTGGCGGCCGCTGTTCCGCTGCGCCGTACGTCTGTGCCGCTGGGCATGGCGGAGCTGAGCAGCGAGGCGCGCGTCGCGGAGTGGCTGGACTTCCCGCCCGGCGCGACGCTCCTGATGTTCACCGACGGAGTGACCGAGGCCCGTGACGCCTCGGGAGCCTTCTATCCGCTGGACGCCCGCCTGAGCCACTGGACCCGGCTCGGCCCGCGGGAGCTGCTGGACACGCTCCACGCGGACCTGGAGGCCTTCTCCGGCGGCGTGCGACGCGACGACATCGCGGCGATCACCTTGCGTGCCACTTCGCCGGGGGCCCACCGCCGCCCCGAGACCGCCGCCGTCGGCGCCGACGCCGGCGCCCGGCGGGCCGCAGAGGCGTTCAGCGGCCGGTAGGCCCGGCTCCGACGCCCCTTCGGATGTCCCGAAGGGGCGTTTGTCGCATCGGGACATTATTGGGTGTACGGTGCATGTATGAACCGGGAACGGAAGACCCCGGAGAGGCGGAGCCGCAAGGCCCGCCGGACCCGGGACACGCTGGCCCAGGCCGCGTTCGAGCTGGTGCTCGACCGGGGCCTGAGGGAAGTGACGGTCGAGGAGATCGCGGAACACGCGGATGTCGACCGCCGCACCTTCAGCCGGTACTTCACCAGCAAGGAAGCCGCCGTACTGGACTCGGTCCGGGGCGACGGCGACCGGATCAACGACGCCCTGCGGGCCCGTCCCGCCGGCGAACCGCCGCTCACCGCCTACCGCCGGGCCGTCCTGGACTGGCTGGAGGACCCCGGCGCGGATGCCTGGCACCGCCGCCCGAGGATCTTCGAACTGCTGGTCCTCGCCGAGCGGGAGCCGACGCTCTACGCGGCGTTCCACCACATCCGGGTGGACGCCCAGGAGGACTCGGTCGCCATCGTCGCGCAGCGGCTGGGCACCGACCCGCGGCAGGACCTCCGTCCCGCCGTCACGGTGGCCGCCGGAGCGGGGGCGCTCCTCGCCGCCCAGGCCGCCTGGGTACGCGGAAACTGCCCCGAGGAGCTGCCCCGGCTCGTCGAGCAGGCATTCGACGCTCTTTCGGCGGAACTGTTCGCACAGATTCCCGCCGGACCGGCGTCACACAGCACCACGGAAGGAAACGGAACATCATGAGCACCACCCCCGCCACCACCGAGCAGGAATTCGCCGGACGCACGGCCCTCGTCACCGGAGGTGCCTCCGGCATCGGACTGGCCCTCGCCCACCGGCTCGCCGCCTCGGGCGCGTCCGTGGTCGTGGCCGACTACGACGAGGAGAGCGCCCGCAAGGCGGTCGCCGCACTGGAGAGCGCCGGGGCGAAGGCCGCGGCCGTCGCCATGGACGTCACGGACCCCGCTTCCGTCGAAGCGGGCGTGCGGTTCGCCGTCGACACCTTCGGAGCCCTGCACCTCGCGGTGAACAACGCGGGCATCGGCGGCCCGAGCAGCCCGACCGGCGACTACGCCGTCGAGGACTGGAACCGGGTCGTCGCCACCAACCTCAGCGGCGTCTTCTACTCGATGCGCTACGAGCTCCCCGCGATCGTCGCCGCCGGCGGTGGCGCCATCGTCAACATGTCGTCGATCCTCGGCACCAACGGCTTCGCCGGCTCGCCCGCGTACGTCGCCGCCAAGCACGGAGTCGTCGGCCTCACCAAGACGGCGGCCCTTGAGTACGCGGCACAGAACGTCCGCGTCAACGCGGTCGGCCCCGGCTTCATCGACACCCCGCTGCTGCGCAACACGGACGGCCCCGCCCGCGACCACCTCATCTCGCTGCACCCGGCCGGCCGCCTCGGCACCGCGCAGGAGGTGGCGGAGCTCGCCGCCTTCCTGCTCTCCGACCGCGCCTCGTTCATCCACGGCAGCTACCACCTCGTGGACGGCGGATACTCCGCCTCCTGAATGGCGCACGGGGGCTTCGGGGGTGAGAAATAGAACAGCAGAGGTCAAGGAGGACCCATGAAAGCCGTTCAGTACCGCACCGTCGGCGCCGCGCCGGAGGTCGTCACCGTGCCGGACCCGGAACCCGGCCCCGGCCAGGTTCTGCTGAAGGTCACCGCCGCAGGTGTCTGCCACTCGGACATCGCGGTGATGAGCTGGCCCGCCGAGCAGCTGACGTTCCCGCTGCCGCTCACCCTCGGACACGAGGGTGTCGGGACCATCGCCGCACTCGGCGACGGGGTCGGCGGGCTCACCGTCGGCGAATCGGTCGCGGTCTACGGCCCCTGGGGCTGCGGGACGTGCGTCAAGTGTGCCGAGGGCAAGGAGAACTACTGCCTGCGCGCCAAGGAGCTCGGCATCAACCCGCCGGGCCTCGGATCGCCCGGCGCCATGGCCGAGTACATGATCGTCGACGACCCGCGCCACCTGGTGCCGCTGGGCGACCTCGACCCGGTCCAGGCCGTGCCGCTCACCGACGCCGGCCTCACCCCGTACCACGCGATCAAGCGCTCCCTGCCGAAGCTGGTGCCCGGCGCGACCGCCGTCGTCATCGGCACCGGCGGACTCGGACACGTGGCGATCCAGCTGCTGCGCGCCATGACGGCCGTCCGGGTCATCGCCCTGGACGTCACGGAGGACAAGCTCGCCCTCGCCCGCACCGTCGGGGCGCACGAGACCGTCCTGTCCGACGAGCACGCCGCGGCGCGAATCCGTGAGCTGACCGGCGGCATCGGCGCGCAGGTCGTCCTCGACTTCGTCGGCGCACCGCCCACCGTGGCCACCGCGGGCGCCGCGGCCGCCATCGACTCCGACGTCACGATCGTGGGCATCGGCGGCGGGGCGCTGCCGGTGGGCTTCGGCTCCCTGCCGTTCAGCACCACGGTGACCGCCCCGTACTGGGGATCACGCTCCGAGCTGGCCGAGGTCCTCGATCTCGCCCACGCCGGGTCGGTCGAGGTGCACGTCGAGACGTACTCGCTGGACGAGGCGCCGCTGGCGTACGAACGGCTGCACGACGGCAAGATCAGCGGCCGGGCCGTCATCCTCCCCAACGGCTGACCCTCCGAGCCAGTCCACACCGCTCCCGCGGGCCGTCGCGTCGTGCGATACGGCCCGCGGGAGCGGTGGCGTATCCGCGCTTCCGGGTTCACCCCGTGCCGCACGCGGGGGATACTGCCCGCATGGAATTCGCCGCGATGATGACACTGCCCGGACTGGTGATCGGTCTGACCGTCGTCGCTTTCCTCGATCAGCTGATGCTTCGCGCGGGCCGGGCCGGTCTGCTGCCGTGGCGCAACAGCGCCCGGCAGGGCCAGGTCTCGGCGACCGGTTTCGAGCAGCTGCACGCGACCTTCTCGCCCGGCAAGCAGAGCGAGCTCAAGGAACGGCAGAGCGCCCTGCTGCTCCGCGACGACGAGGAGGACGGCGCCCCGCCGCACCGCTCCACCGTCGACCTCGACGGCGGTCTCGCCGTCATCCGCATGCCCGGCCACGAAGGCTAAGGGCTGTCCCGCCCTAGGGCGTGTCGTCAAACTGCCGTCTGCCGGGCGACGCCATGCACGCACTCTCGCCGCACCGGCCCCAGACCCCGGTACGTCCAGTACAGGGGC
>NZ_JBHVOI010000015.1:0-159379 GCF_042887885.1 Streptomyces sp. NPDC057900 | reverse complement strand
GCCCCTGTACTGGACGTACCGGGGTCTGGGGCCGGTGCGGCGAGAGTGCGTGCATGGCGTCGCCCGGCAGACGGCAGTTTGACGACACGCCCTAGTGCTGGATCGCCGGGTCCCGGAACGCCTCCCGTACCGCGTTGGCGTCGGTGAGCAGCCAGGGGCGCAGCACGGCCCCGGTGGCGACGGGCAGGGTGGGCTGGCCGGTCGCGGCCAGTGCACCGGCGGGTATCGCGGGAGCAACCAGGTACGGCATGAGGGGAATTTTCACAGACGGGACCCACCGGTGCCGGTGGGAAGCTCCGGTGCTCCCCGAGGGCTGTCCGGGCCGGGATTTGGATAAGGTGCCGTTTCGACAGCAGCGCTCTTCGGGGGAGATACGGATTCATGAGCGGTCAGCAGCCAGGCGGGGGCAGCGGCTCCCAGGTTTTTCAGCCACTCACGGCCGACGATCCGGCGACCATCGCCGGATACCGGCTGGCCGCCAAGCTCGGTGCGGGCGGCATGGGCAAGGTGTACCTGTCCTACACGCCCGGCGGGCGGCCCGTGGCGATCAAGGTGATCCGGCCGGAGTTCGGTGAGGACGCCGAGTTCCGGCGGCGGTTCGCCCAGGAGGTGCAGTCCGCGCAGCGCGTGCAGGGGCTGTTCACCGCGCCGGTCATCGACGCGGACACCAAGGGCGCGCAGCCGTGGCTGGCCACCGCCTACGTACCGGGGCCCTCGCTCGCCGACGCGATCGTCGCGCACGGGGCGCTGCCGGTCGAGGCCGTCCTGCTGCTGATCGCCGGGATGGCCGAGGCGCTCCACGTCATCCACGGCGCGGGCATCGTCCACCGCGACCTCAAGCCGTCCAACGTGCTGCTCGCCGCGGACGGGCCCCGCGTCATCGACTTCGGCATCGCGTACGCGGCCGACGCGACCTCGCTCACCGGCAGCGGCGTCACCATCGGCACCCCGTCGTTCATGGCCCCGGAGCAGGCGGCCGGGCGCCGGGTCACCCCGGCCACCGACATCTTCGCCCTCGGCCAGGTCGCGGCGTTCGCGGCGGCGGGGTCGCCCGCCTTCGGGGAGGGGACCTCGCACGGGGTGCTCTACCGGATCGTCCACGAGGAGCCCGACCTCAGCCGCGTCCCGGAACGGCTGATGGAGCTGGTCAGCCGGTGCCTGGCCAAGGACCCGGAGGCCAGGCCCTCGGTAGCGGAGGTCATCGAGCTCTGCCAGACCGCGAACGCGGAGACGGTGCTGCGGCGCCCCGAGGACTGGCTGCCGAGCCCGGTCGCCGCCGACATCACCGTACGGGCGGCGGCCCCGGCCCCCGTCCAGACCCCGCCCCCTCCGGCCACCGCCCCGGCCACGCCGCCCGGCCGGGCCGCCGGATACTCACCGACCACCCCGGCGGCGCCCAGCACACCGCCCCCGGGGTTTGGCCCGGCTCCCGCACAGCCGCCCGGCCGGCACGCCGAGACGTCCCAGGGCTCCTACCCCCTCCAGCCGCCGCACGCGCAGCCGACCCATCCCGCGTCCCCCGGCCACCCCGGCCAGCAGTACCCCTCCGGTGCCCAGCCGCAGGCCGCCCAGCACCACACCCCGGCCCCGACGTCCGGGCCGTATCCCGTGCAGGCGCAGACCTACCCCGGGCAGTTCCCGCCCCAGGGGCACCAGACCCACCCCACTCCCCACCCCACTCCCCAGCCCCCGAAGAGCCGGCGCGGCCGGATCGCCGTCATCGGCATCGCCGCCGCGCTGGTCTTCGCCGTCGCGGGCGCCGGAGCGGCGTACTTCGTCCTCAAGGACGACGGCAAGGAGACGCAGAACAACGCCTCCCCCAAGACCAGCTCCTCCCCCAAGGACAACAGCTCCTCGCAGGACAACGCCTCGCCGGACGCGACCGGTTCGGCGGCCGGTGGCCAGGGCAGCGAGGCCGATGCCGAGCAGACCCCGCAGGCCGATCCCGAGCCCGCCGAGTACAAGTCCATCAACCTCACCGAGGGCTACCACCTGACCCTCGGGGACGACGACCTCCGGCCGCAGAAGGGCGAGGACGCGGGGTACGAACTGTCCTACGACAGCGGCGGGTACCTCGACGCGGAGAGCGACGAGGGGCAGCTGATCCTGCTCAATCCGGGGCAGGAGGGCTCGCTGGACGTCTGCCGCTCGGACACCCGGTTCGCGAAGAACATCCCCCTGGAGAATCTCACCAAGGGCCGCCAGGTCTGCATCATCACGGGCACGGGCCACATCGGCCTCCTGACGTACCAGGGCCACTCTCCGGAGGACTCGCCCAGTACGTACATGACGGTGGACGTGACCGTCTGGCGCAACGCGGACAGCTGAGCGAGCGGGTGAGGGGCGGCGACGGGACGGATTCCGTCCGCTCGCCCCTCACCCGTGGCGCCGCCTACGGCCGCGCCCGCGCCCCGTCCAGCAACTCCCGCTCCACGTGGGCCGATACGACCCAGTTGGGCGCGTCCACGATCTCGGAGATCTTCAGGTCCGCCGCCACGCTCGCCAGCAGGTAGGCGTCCTGCGGGACGAGCCCCGTCCGGGCCGAGATCTCGTCGATCAGCGCACGGACCGCGTCCTTCGCCGCCTCCATCAGGTCCGGCCCGATGCCCGTCGTGGCCAGGGCGGCGCCGGTCCTGGCGCTGACCGGGTCCGTCTCGATCACCGGTGTACGGGGCGCCGCGCCCTTGCGGACGTCCACCCGCAGCCGCGCCGTCGCCCGCGTCTCGACGCCCGTACCGCAGACCTCGCCGTCGCCCATCGCGGCGTGCGCGTCGCCCGCGGAGAGCAGGGCGCCAGGCACCCCGACGGGCAGGATGAGCCGGGCACCGGGGCCGATGTGGCGGATGTCCATGTTGCCGCCCCAGCGGCGGGGCGGGATGACCGAGTGCGGTCCGGGCTCCGGTGGGGCGACGCCGATCGTCCCGATCATCGGCACCACGGGGATCCGCAGGCCGGGCAGCAGTTCGGCGTGGCCACCGGTGATCGTCGAGATGCGCAGGTACGGGTCGGGGAAGTCGTCGGTGAGCAGCCCGAACCCGGGCAGGCAAGCCGTCCAGCCCCACTCCCCCACCTGTACGTCGAGGATGTCGACGACCAGCGCGTCACCGGGCTCGGCCCCGGCGACGTACAGGGGGCCGGTGACGGGGTTGAGGGTGCCGAAGTCCAGCTCGGCGAGGTCTGCGGCGGTCGATCCGGCGGCGAGCTGGCCGCCGCTCGCGTCCTGGAGCTCCAGGACCGCCTCGTCGCCGGGGGCGAGTGTGGCGACGGGCTTGACCGTCCGGTCCCAGGCGTGGTGCACCTGTCCGCGGTGGATGCTGAAGTCACTCATGAACGGCGGGGCCTCCAGGTCGGGTTCGATGCGGTGCCGTGCGGTGCGGTGTGTGCGTTCTCGGTGCGGTGGGGTGGACGGCGGCTCCCGCCGATCCTGGCGCGGCCGTCCGGGTTGCACAACACAGCCGGTCCGGGACGGCCGCTCCACGGCGTGACCCACATGGCCGAAGGCGTGCGGTGAGGCGGGTCCCGTTCGGGTGAGCACGTCCCGCGTGCGAGTGAATCCGGGGCCCGGCGGGGTCGGTGCCGGGCCACACTCTGGCCGGAACGATCTTGCTTCGTTCCGGTCCGGTTCCGGTCGAACCGTGCGACGGACCGCACGTCGAACCCCACAAGGAGTGCCTCCACCATGCGACTTCGTACCACTGCGGCTGCCGCCCTCGGCGCGCTCGCGCTCATCGTCAGCCTCCCCGGCTCCGCGAACGCGGCTGCGGCCGAAGGCCAGTTCGCGTACACGTACACCACCGCGTCAGGGCACCGGCAGGCGGTCGTTCTGCTCGACCCGCCGAGCCGGGAGTGCGTCACTCTGCCGGGAGTGGCCGACCCGGACACCTCGGACCCCGCCGACACGCCCTGGAACAACACAGGTTCGACCGCGACGGTCTTCACCGGGCCGGACTGCGACGGCGCCTACTACACCCTGCGGCCCGACGGCGGCCACGCCTCCAGCCGGCTCAAGCTCCGGTCGGTCGTCTTCAGCTGACCGATCCGGCTCCGACTCCGAGTCCGGGGCCGGGGCCGGGGCCGAGTGGGACGTGACGGGTCGGGGCGGGGCTGCCGATATTCGCGGGCGGGTTCCCGGCCGCGCGGGTAACTTGCGGGGATGCCTTCCTCACCCCGCCTCGTCACGGTCACGTCCGACAACGTCGAGGACGCCTGCGCCCTGCGGGTCCGCCCCGACCAGGACGGGTTCGTGAAGCCGGTCGCCTGGTCGCTGGCCCAGGCGTACGCCACGCCCGAGACCGCGTGGCCACGGCTGATCGTCGACGACGAGCGGATCGTCGGCTTCGTGATGGCCTTCCTCGACGTGCGTTTCCACCCCGGACAGCCGGACGACCGGCCGCGCTCCGGGCTCTGGCGGCTGAACATCGCCGCCGGACAGCAGACGCGGGGCTACGGGCGGTTCGCGGTGGAGGCCGTCAACGACGAACTGCGCCGACGCGGGCAGACCCGTACGACCGTCTCGTACGTGCCCGGCGAGCACGGACCGGAGGGGTTCTACCGGAAGCTCGGATTCCGGACGACCGGCGAGCTCAGCGGCGACCAGGTGGTGGCCGAGCTGGAGCTGGCAGCAGACGGGTCCGCGCGGATACGGGAATGAGCGGCCGGTTCCGTACGGCTACGGGAATGAGCCGCCTGGTCCGCCCGGTTGTCCGTACATGCCGACGCCACGCGTGATCCTTCTGCTGTCCGGAAGCCTGCGGTCCGCTTCCTCCAACGAGACGGTGCTGCGCACCGCGCGGGCCGTGGCGCCCCAAGGGGTGCAGACCGTGCTCCACGAGGGGCCCGGAGCGCTGCCGCACTTCAACCCCGATGACGACGCCGAGCCGCTGCCGGAGCCGGTGGCCCGGCTGCGCGCGGCGATCGACGCGGCCGACGCCCTGCTGATCTGCACCCCGGAGTACGCGGGGACGCTGCCGGGGGCGTTCAAGAACCTGCTGGACTGGACGGTCGGCGGGACCGAGATCTGCGACAAGCCGGTCGCCTGGGTCGGCGCCGCCGCTCCGGGGCGCGGCCTGGGCGCGGAGGCGACGCTGCGGACCGTGCTCGGCTACACCGGGGCCACCGTCGTCGAGGCCGCCTGTGTGCGGATTCCGGTGGACCGGCTGGCGGTCGGCCCGGACGGGGTGATCACGGACGCGGGCGCACGGGAGCGGCTCGCGAAGGTCCTCGCGGTGTTGGCCGAAGCCGCTTCGGATTCGGGCACGGAGTAGTCGTCAGACCGAGTGCGGGCGGCCGGGGTTGTCGGCGAGCAGGGGGAAGGGCCTGGTGACCGCCGCCACGGCCACGGCGTCTGCGGGACGCGTCTCCGGGTGGTCCTCGCGCTCGCGGTAGACGGCCAGCAAGTCGCGTACCGAGGAGGCGAGTTCGGCTGCCTCCGCCGGGGTGAGGTGGACGACGGCGCTGAAGGACTCGTCCCGCCGCCACTCGGCCGGTGCCCGGTCGCGATGGCTCAGCCAGTGCTGGTAACTCTCGTCCTCCAGCCCACGCGCGAGCGCGTCGAACTCGGCCGCCCCCTCCTCGCCCCGCTCCTGCTCGCGGGAGGTCTCCCAGCGCAGCCGCCACGGCCGTACCCGGCCGCCCTTGTGCGGGGCCTCCTCGATGAGTCCGTACGCGGCGAGTTGGCGCAGGTGGAAGGAGCAGAGTCCGGAGCTGTGGCCGAGGCGGGCGGCGGCCTCTGTGGACGTCACCGTGCCGGCCTCAGCGAGCAGGTCGAGCAGGGCCACCCGGACGGGGTGGTCCGGGAGTGGTCTACGGGCCCGGTACGGCAGCGGACCGGTGGATCCGGCTTGACGCTTTTCATCGCTCATTTTGCAAAGGGTGCTACTTTGCAAAGCGTTCGGTCAAACCGGCCGCTCCCGGCCGTCCAGGCCGTCCCCCGGCCGACTCCCTTGTGCGCGGAAGGCGTTGATCATCCCCATGGCCGCTCGGTTCGATGACAGCTCGAAGGACCGCCGGGTACGCGTGCAGGGCGTACCCGTCGACTCCTTCCCCCGGTTCGCGCCGGAGACCGAACGGGGCTCGGTGCGCCGGATCACCGTCGTCGGGGAGGAGATCCTGCGCCGCCCGTGCCGGGAGGTCACCGAGTTCGGCACCCCCGAACTCTCCCGGCTGGTCGACGACATGTTCGCCACCAACCAGGTGGCGGAGGGCGCCGGACTCGCCGCGAACCAGGTGGACGTGGATCTGCGGCTGTTCATGTGGGACATCACGGACGACTGGGGGGTGCGCCATGTCGGGCACATCGCCAATCCCGTCCTGGACGAGGTGCCGCCGGAACAGCGCAGGCTGGTCGAGGAGTCCGAGGGCTGCCTTTCCGTCCCGGGCCCCTACCGGATGGTGGCCCGGCTGGACCGTACCGTCGTGCGCGGCCGGGACAAGGACGGCAATCCGCTGGTCGTCGAGGGCCGGGGCTACTTCGCCCGCTGCCTCCAGCACGAGACGGACCATCTGCGCGGCCACCTCTATCTGGACCGGCTCGCCCAGCGGGACCGGAAGACGGCCCTGCGCGAGATGGACGCCGCCAAGGAGGAGACGTTCGCCCGGCGCGCCGCGCTGGCGGCGAAGCTGGGCAAGTGACCTCTGGGGCCGTCAGCGGTAGTCCTCCGGGTGGCCCTGCATCCAGGAGTTGATGCGGTCGCGGGTGCCGACCAGGTCCTTGAAGTGCTTCTCCAGGTTGGCCGTCGAGGTGTCACCGGCCAGCGTGGTGCGCAGCACCGCCGTCCACTCCAGGGGCTCCTTGAAGTGGGCGGGGCCCTGCGGTTCCGCCTTCATCGAGGCGTCCAGGCCGGTGAGTTCCTCGTTCACCCGGCCCAGGAAGTAGGCGCAGTCCCCGGCGCCGGGGGTGCAGGTGTCGTAGAGGGTGGCCTGGAGGCCGGCGAAGGCGTCCCGCACCTTCTCCGGGCCGGGGGGCGGGTACGCGGCGTCCCCCGCCGCGTCCTCCGCCTCTTCGCCCGCACCCGCCGACTCCGCGGCGGCCTCTGACACCCCCGCCCCGTCGGCCGACTCGTACACCGACGGGGCCACCTGCGGGACGTCGTCCCCGGGGCCCTGCGACGTGGTCGCCTCCGAGCAGCCCGCCAGTGCGGTCACCAGTGCGGCCGCCACGGCCAGTGCCGCGGCGTGTCTGCGGGCGCGGATACGGTCGGTCACAGGAGGCCCCCCTCGTCGAATGGCCCAGACCCTACCCCGACTTGGGAGAGCCAGGTGGAGACCGGCTGAGCCGCTCAGCCCGTGATCAGCTTCTGGAGCGCGGGCGCGTAGAGGTCCGCGATGTGCTCCGGGGTGGCCAGGGCGCCGGCCCCCTCGCGGTGCAGGCTCAGGGTGGCGCCGAGGCCGAGCAGGTGGCCGGCCAGCAGCTCGGCGCGCAGCACCCGGTCGGGGCCGGAGAGCCGGGCGGCCAGGGCGTCGGTGACCTGTTCGTGGAACCGGTCGCGCAGCAGCGAGCGTTCGTCCTGGTTGCCGAGGGAGAACACCACGCGCAGGAGCGGGTCCGAGTTGAGCTCGCGGCGCCGGGTCACCAGGGTGACGACCAAGTGGCGGCCCAGCCGGGCGAGCGGGGCGTCGAAGAGTTCCGCGGCGGCCGGGCCGAAGTCGGCCACGGTGTTGAACAGCTCCTCCTTGCGGCCGAAGTGCTTGACCACCAGGGCCGGGCTGACCCCGGCGTCCGCGGCGATCTGGCGGATCGTCACCTCCGCGTACGGGCGCTGCGTGAACGCCCGCCGGGCCGCGCGCAGGATCGCGCTCCGTCCGGTGCCCGCGTCCGCGGACCCGGTGGCCGGTGCGGTGGGGGCCTGGCCGCCGGTCATGCGCCCTCCTGGATCTGTGCTGTCCGTACACCGCCCTCGCGGATGCCCGGCGCCTTGCGGCTCTCCCCGACCGTACCCGCCCCGGCCTGCCGGTGGCCCGGCAGGAACAGTGTGACGACCAGCGCGGCGAGCGCCGCGCCCGCCGCGATGACGAAGACCAACTGGTACGCGTGGAGGGTCGGAGCCGTACGGCCTCCTGCCCGGAACGTGATGTTGGCCAGGACGGCGGCCACCGTCGCACTGCAGAAGGCCTGCCCGATCGACCGCATGAGGGTGTTCAGACCGTTGGCCGCCCCGGTCTCGCTGACCGGGACCCCGCGCATCACGAGTGCGGGCAGGGCCGAGTAGGCGATGGCCGTGCCGGAGGCGACGACGGTGGCTCCGGCGACGATCAGCCACAGGCTGTGGCTGGTGAAGTAGCGCACCCCGTAACCGGCGGCCATGATGCAGGCCGCCAGCGCCAGGCTGACCTTCGGGCCGTGCTTGGCGGAGATCCGTGCCGAGACGGGCGAGAGCGCCACCATCGCCACGCCGCCGGGCAGCAGGCACAGTCCGCTGACTACGAGCGAGGCGCCGAGCCCGTAACCCGTGGCCTTCGGCTCCTGCACCATCTGGGCGGTCACCAGCGAGTTCGCGTAGAACGCGAAGCCGATCAGCAGGGCGGCGATGTTGGTGAGCAGTACGGCCGGGCGGGCGGAGACCCGCAGGTCGACCATGGGCGTCGCGACGCGGAGCTCGTACGCGCCCCAGAGCAGCGCCACCACGACGGCCGTCACGAGCAGGCCGACCGTCCGGACCGAACCCCAGCCCCAGTCGGCGCCCTGGGTGACCGCGAGCAGCAGGCAGACCAGCGCGGCGGACAGGCCCAGCGCGCCGACGGCGTCGAAGCGGCCCCGGCTGCGCAGCGGGGACTCCGGCACGCAGCGCAGGACCAGCGCGATGTCGATGAGTCCGATCACGCCGGAGACCCAGAACATCGTGTGCCATTCGAAGTTCTCGATGACCACGGCGGCGACCGGCAGACCGACGGCCGCGCCGATCCCGAGCGTGGAGCTCATCAGCGCGACTGCGGACAGGACGCGCTCGGGCGGGAGCTCGTCGCGCAGGATGCTGATGCCCAGCGGTACGACGGCGATCGCCGCGCCCTGGAGGGCGCGGCCGGTGATCAGGACCCCGATGTGCGAGCTGACCGCGCAGAGCACGGAGCCCACCACCAGCACCGCGAGCGAGGCGACGAGCACCCGCCGCTTCCCGTACATGTCACCGACCCGGCCCAGGACCGGGGTGAAGACCGCGCCGGTGAGGAGCGTGACCGTGACCAGCCAGCTCGCGGCGGCGGGGGTGGCGCCGGTCAGCTCGGGGATGTGCGGCAGCAGCGGTACGACGATCGTCTGCATGACCGCGACCACGACACCGCAGAACGCCAGCACGCCGACGGCGAAGCGGGGGTGCGGGGCCTGGACGGCGGGGGTGGCGGGGAGGGCGGGATCGGCTGGGGCGGGTATGTCCGCGGGCATGGCTCTCCGTACGAGGCTCGGCGGCGAGGCAGGGGTGTACGTACGTTCACCCCCGGGAGTACTAGGGTAAACGCACGTACACCCCCTCGGCGACGGGACGCCGGAATGCCGCGTTAGCCTCGGATCCGGGATCCGGGCCCGAGAAGCGGCACCGGACGACAGACGCGAAGGTGAAGGTGGCCGCGATGGCGAGGATTCCGGCAACGGCAGTGGCGGCGAGCGGGCTGGTCGGCGGCTACGCGGTCGCGCGGTGGACCAGGAAGCGGCCGCTGGGCGGCGTCGCCCTCGCCGCGGCGGGCACGGCGGCGGCGTACGAGTGGAACCGGCAGGCCGGGACGCGGGCGGCCGTCGGGCTGACCACGGCGTACGTCGCCGCCTTCGCCGGGTCGCACCCGCTCGCCAAGCGGATCGGCGCCTGGCCCGCGGTCTTCACCGTGGCGGGCACGGTGGCCGCCGCGTCCTGGGCGGTCACGCGGCGCGCGGCCTGATCGCGGGGGCGGGGGCCCTGGGGGCGGGCCACCGGGGCGGGGGCCCTGGGGCGGGCCCCGGCGGCCGGCCGGCTCAGCCGCCCAGGGCCCGTGACACCGTGTAGATCGCCAGACCGGCCAGCGCGCCCACCACCGTGCCGTTGATGCGGATGAACTGCAGGTCGCGGCCGATGTGCGCCTCGATCTTCTTCGATGTCTGGTCCGCGTCCCAGCCGGCCACCGTGTCGCTGATCAGCGACGTGATCTCCGTCCGGTACGTCGTCACGACGTACACCGCCGCGTCCTCCACCCAGCCCTCCAGCTTCGCCTGGAGGCGGCCGTCCGTCGCCAGGCGGGCGCCCAGGGACATCAGGGAGGCACGGGCGCGCAGCCGCAGTTCGCTCTGCTCGTCCTCGGCCGCCGCCATGACCATCGTGCGGACCGAGGACCAGGCGGACGCGATGACGTCCTGCACCTCGCCGCGCCCCAGCACCTCCGACTTCAGCCGCTCCACCCGGGCCCGGGTCTCCGGGTCCGTCTGGAGGTCGGCCGCGAAGTCCGTCAGGAACGTGTCGATCGAGCCGCGCGCCGGGTGCCCCGGCATGTCGCGCATCTCCGTGAGGAAGCGCAGCAGCTCCTTGTAGACCCGCTCCCCCACCCGCTTGTCCACGAACCGGGGCGTCCAGCCCGGCGCGCCGCCCTGCACCGCGTCCATCACCGAGTCGCCGTGCAGCACCAGCCAGTCGTGAGCCCGGACACACACCAGGTCCACCACCTTGCGGTGGCCGCCGTCCGCGACGACCTTCTCCAGCATCTTGCCGAGACCCGGCCCGATCTCCACCGCGTTCGCCCGCCGGGTGATCGCCTCACCCACCACGGCCTGCACATCCGCGTCGCGCAGCACCGTCAGCGCACCCCGCAGCGCGGTCGACAGCTCGGCCGTGACCCGGTCCGCGTGCTCCGGTTCCGCGAGCCACGCACCGAGCCTGCCGCCGATGCCGAGGGAGTGGATCCGGTCCCGTACGACGTCGCCCGAGAGAAAGTTCTCGCCCACGAAGGAACCGAGTGAGGCCCCGAGCTGGTCCTTCTTCGTGGGAATGATGGCGGTGTGCGGAATCGGCAGGCCGAGCGGACGCTTGAAGAGGGCCGTGACGGCGAACCAGTCGGCCAGCGCACCCACCATGCCCGCCTCGGCGGCCGCGGCGACGAAGCCCGGCCAGCCGCCCACCCCCTCGTTCTTCGCCCAGGTGGCAAGGACGTACACCAGCGCGACCAGCAGAAGGAGGCCCGTGGCCGTGGTCTTCATCCGCCGTACGCCGCGCCGCTTCTCCTCGTCCGCGGCGGTGTACGAGAACGAGGCCAGGGAGGCCGGGCCGCGGCTGCCCGCACCCCTGCCCCCCGCGCCCGCGTCCGCGCCGCCGCCCGGCTGCGCACCGGCCTCCCGCTCGCCGGGTCCGGTGCCTTCGATCCGTTCCATCCACTCCACCCGTCCGCGTACGCATCGTCCCCCGACGCCTCGTACGCATTGTCCTTACCCGACCTACTCCCGGGCCGCACGTTGAGTTCCCCGCGCCCTGCCGCATCATGGAACCGGCCCACGAACAGAGGAGAAACACCGCCCATGCCCAGGCGCCAGGGGTACGCCCTGCTCATAGCTCTCGTGACCGGCACCGCCGTGCTCGCCGCCGTCGTGGCGTTCGCGGGCTCGTTGCTGTTCTCCGGGCCCCGGGCGAAGGCCTCCGCGTCCGCGGCGCCGCAGAGCGCCGGCCGGCCGCCCGCGGCCCCGGCCCGCTCCGCCGGGCTCTGGCTCGCCACCTGGGCGGCCGCGCCCGTCCTCGGGTCCCCCGACCCGAACCACGACCAGGACCTGGCCCACCGCACCATCCGCAACGTCGTTCACACCAGCATCGGCGGCAACGCGGCCCGCGTCACCCTCTCCAACCTCTTCGGTACGCGGCCCCTGCTGATCGACAACGTCACCGTGAACACCCGCCCGGTGACGTTCCGGGGCGCCCCGGCCACCACCGTCCCCGCGGGCGGGAAAATCGTCAGCGACCCCGTCGTCGTCCCGGTCGCCGCCGACGCCGACCTCGTCGTCACCCTGCGCACCCCGCACGCGAGCGGCCCGGTCACCGTGCACCCCAACAGCCACCAGAGCTCCTACGTGGAGACCGAGAAGGGCACCTGGCGCAGCACCGCCTGGCGCTACCTCACCGCCGTGGACGTGCGCAGCACGACCGCCACCGGAACCGTCGTCGCGCTCGGTGACTCGCTCACCGCGGGCACCGGCTCCAGCACCGACGCGAACAACCGCTGGCCCGACATCCTCGCCGACCGGCTGAACGGCCGCTACGCGGTGGTCAACCAGGGCATCGGCGGCAACCGCATCCTCCACGACGGCATCGGCCCGCGCGCCCTCGACCGCTTCCGGCGCGATGTGCTGGACATCAGCGGCGCGAAGACCGTCATCATCGCCCTCGGCATCAACGACGTGCAGGGCTTCCCCCAGCAGACGGACCCGCGGCGGATCACGGACGCCCTGCGCGGCATGACGGAACAGGCCCACGCGCACGGGATGCGGGTCGTCGGCGCCACCCTGATGCCGTACCACGGCTACCGCAGCTGGACCCCCGCCCAGGACGCCGTCCGCAACCGGGTCAACGAGACGATCCGGGCCGGCGGGGTCTTCGACCAGGTCCTGGACTTCGACCGCGACATGCGCGACCCGGGCCACCCGTACCGGCTGAACCCCGCCTACGACTGCGGCGATCACCTCCACCTGAACGACGCGGGCTACCAGCGTCTGGGCTCGCTGGTGAACCTGACCGACCTGGTGAGCGTGCGGCCGTCGTCCGACGCGCTGTGAGGGACGGCGGGCCGGGGACACAGCCCGGCGGGCGCCGGAGCTGATGGGGCTGCCGGGGCTGTTGGAGCTGCGGAGCTGATAGGTCTACCGGGGCTGTTGGAGCTGCGGGGCTGAGGGAGCGCCGGGGTTACTTGCCCCGCTCCTTGCCCCCGTCGCCCTTCTCCAGCCGGCCGCGCGAGCGCTCCGCCTCCCGCAGCCGCTGCTTCTCCGCCCTGCTCCGCTTGCGCTCCACGCCGACGCCGCCCATCAGCGCGAAGCCGGTGACCCGTACGCGGGGCGAGTCGGGGGCCGGGACGCCCTCGTCCTTCGTGTTCTCGCCGAAGCCGCCCATCACGCCGATGCCCCGGACCTCCACATTCAGATCCGGCGGAACCGTCACCTGCATCCCGCCCATGATCGCGAAACAGCGGATGACCACCTCACGGTCCTCGAAGTTCGCCTCGCGCAGATCGATCTCACCGCCGCCCCACATCGCGAACGCGGTGAACTTCCGGCCGACCGTCCAGTTGCCCCGGCGGCGGAACCCGCCCCAGAACGCGAAGGCACCACCCGACGTCGCGGGCTTGCCCACCCGGTCCGACCAGCGGGCCATCGAACCGGTTCCGGGCTGCCCCGCGGCCACCGGCGCCACCGTCGCGCCGACGGCCGGGAGGTCGCGGACGAGCGGTTCCAACTCCCCGTGCGTGCGGGCCCTGTAGGCGGTGTCGAGGCGCTGCTCGAACTCCTCCATCTCCAGCCGCCCCTCGGCCACCGCCTCGCGCAGGATCTCGGCGATGCGTTCACGCTCGGCGTCGGAGGCGCGCATGTCAGGAAGTTCGCTACTCATAGCGCGCAGCCTATTGAACGCCCGCGCTTCCGTCACCGGACTACCTGCCCGAAACCGGCCCCGCAGGCGCTTCCGTGACCGGTTCCCCGGCCGACGCGTACATCTTCGCGATCACGGCCTCGATATCGGGCTCCCGCACCGAGAGGTCCACCATCGGGTACTCCGCGGCGATCCGCGCCACCAGGGGCGCCGCGGACGCGGACGCCGGGAACGCCAGCCACTGGCGCGGGCCCTCCACCTTCACGGTGCGCACCGAGGGCTCCGACTCCAGCCGGATGGGCGGGAGTTCGCGCTCCAGGTCGACCACCAGCGTCCGCTCGCTCTCCCCCACCTCATGCAGGCCGGACAGCGCCCCGTCGTACATCAGGCGGCCGTGGTCGATCACCATCACCCGCTTGCACAGCTGCTCGATGTCCGTCAGATCGTGGGTGGTGAGCAGCACCGTCGTACCGTGCTCCGCGTTCAAGTCCCGCAGGAATCCACGCACCTTGGCCTTCGACACCACATCGAGGCCGATCGTCGGCTCGTCCAGGTACAGCACCTCGGGATCGTGCAGCAGGGCCGCCGCGATGTCGCCGCGCATCCGCTGCCCCAGCGAGAGCTGCCGTACCGGTACCTCCAACAGCTGCTCCAGGTCGAGGAGTTCGACGCAGCGCTCCAGGTTGGCCCGGAAGCGGGCGTCGGGGACCCGGTACATCCGGTGGACCAGCCGGTACGAGTCGCGCAGCGGCAGGTCCCACCAGAGCGTGGTGCGCTGTCCGAAGACCACGCCGATCCGGTGCGCCAGCCTCGTACGCTCCCGCGAGGGGTCGATGCCCGCCACCCGCAGCGAGCCGCCGCTCGGGGTGAGGATGCCCGTCAGCATCTTGATCGTCGTCGACTTCCCCGCCCCGTTCGGGCCGATGTAGCCGACCATCTCACCGCGCTCCACCCGGAAGCTGATGCCGTCGACGGCCCGCACCTCCCGGCGTTCGCCGCGCAGGAAGCCCGTACGGCGGCGGACGTCGAACACCTTCTCCAGGCCGTCCAGCACGATGAAGCCGTCGCCGGTACCGCCTCCGGTGCCGGTGCTGATGCTGGTGTCACTGCCGCTGCCCGCGCCCATGTCCGATGCCCCGCCCCGCTCGATGTTCGTCAACTTCCCGTACTCCGGTACGCCCGCAGCCCCGCCCGCCAGGCCAGACCCGCGACCGCCCAGCACAGCGCCGCCACCACGGGCGGCAGGAACGCCACCCAGTCCGGCAGGTCCAGCGGATACGGCCGGCCCAGCACGTACAGCGCCGGCAGCCAGTTCACGAAGGCCAGCGGCACGACGAAGGTGACCCCGCGCACCAGGTCCTTCGCGAAGACCGTCGGCGGGTACTGGAGCAGCGTGTTGCCCCCGTACGTGAAGGAGTTCTGCACCTCGGAGGCGTCCTGCGCGAAGAACTGGAACGCCGCCCCCGCCACGAACACCGCCCCGAAGATCGCCGCCCCGCTCAGCAGCATCAGCGGCACCATCAGGACCCTGGTGACGGTCCAGTCGATGTCCAGGGCCACCAGCGCGTAGCCCAGCACCAGCACCCCCTGCGTGATCCGCCCCAGCCTGCGCAGCGCGAACCGGTCCGCCGCCACCTGCGCCATCACCGGGACCGGCCGCACCAGCAGGGTGTCCAGCGTCCCGTCCCGCACCCGGCGGCCCAGCCGGTCCATCGAGCCCATCGCCAGATCCGCCAGGCCGAACGCCGTGCCCGCGGCCCCGTACAGCAGGGCGATCTCCGGCAGCGTGTAACCGCCCAGCACGTCCACGTGCGAGAACATCAGCATGATCGCGACGAAGTCGAACGCCGTCGCCGCGAAGTTGCCGAACGCCGTCATCACGAACGACGCCCGGTACGCCATCGTCGAGCGCAGCCACATCGCGGCGATCAGCCCGTACGCCCTGACCCCCTCGACCACCCGCGACCGGGGCTCGAACACCGCGACGGGCGGCTCCGCGACCGCCGTCTCCAGCGCCTCAGCCACCCTGGACCACCACCCTCCGCGTCGCCGCCGACTGCATCAGCCGCCCGACGAGCAGCAGCGCCAGCGCCCAGCCCGCCTGGAACCCGTACGCGCGCACCAGGCCCCAGCCCGTGCGCTTGCCCAGGAACACCTCGGCCGGCACCTGGAGCAGCGCCGACCACGGCAGCGCCCGCGCCACCTCGCCCAGCAGCCCCGGGAACAGGTTCAGCGGCAGCAGCAGCCCGGAGAAGAACATCCCCGCCAGGAACGAGATCTGCGCCGCCCCCGCCCCGTCCATCAGCCAGAACGCGGACAGCGCGACCAGATAGCGGATCGCGAAACTCACCACGACGCCCAGCGCCACGGAGACCAGGAACGCCGGCCAGATCCCCGGCGACGTGGGCAGCGCCAGCTCGAAGGCCAGGGAGCCCAGCACCATCGGCACGATGCCGCGCCCCAGGAGGTGGAACGCCGCGCGACCCAGATCGCCCGCCAGCCACCACAGTTGGAGATCGATCGGCCGGTAGAGGTCGACCGCGACATCGCCGGTACGGATCCGCTCCATCAGTTCGTCCTCGAAGCCGCCGCCCATCATGGCGCACGTCATCAGCAGCGCCTGCCCCAGCCATACGTACGTGAGCGCCTGCGGCATGTCGTAGCCGCCGAGCCGCGGACGCTCGTCCCACAGGGCCACATACGTGTACGCCATGATGAAACCGAAGACGGTGTTGGTGAAGATCCCCGCGACCGTCGCGATCCGGTACGTGGCATAGCGCCGGAACCCGCCCGCCGCGACCACCGCATAGAGCCGCACCGCACCCGCACCCCCCGCTACCTGTGACGCCACCCGGCATTCGGCACCAAAGCGCACGAGCCTAGTCCAGCCGGGGCAGCCGCCGCGACCGCTTTTCGGGGACAGATCCGGTGGTTATACCGGGGAAAAGGGCACTATGGGGGAACTGACCGCGGCCGAGGAGTCTGCACCGACATGAGCGACGAGCCACAGCAGCAGAACGGGGACCCCGACCGCAGGGGCTGGACCCCCAGAGACCTGCCTGCCGACGCCGCCGCCCCCGCGAACCAGGGCGCCCCCGTCAAAGGCGCGGGAAAGCAGAAGAAGCCCAAGCGACCCAAGCGCACGGGCTGGCGCCGCGCCGTTCCCACCTGGCGGATGGTGCTCGGCGCGATCCTCCTCATCGCCCTGGTCCTGGTCGGCGGCTTCATCGCCGGGTACCAGCTCGTCGACATCCCCTCCGCCAACGCCAGCGCCACCGCCCAGTCCAACGTCTACCTCTACAAGGACGGCAGCGTCATCGCCCGCGACGGCGAGGTCAACCGGGAGAACGTCAAGCTCGCCCAGGTCCCCCGCACCGTCCAGCAAGCAGTCCTCGCCGCCGAGGACCGCGACTTCTACTCCGAACGCGCCGTCGACATCAAGGCGATGTTCCGGGCCGGCTGGAACACCCTCACCGGCAAGGGCAAACAGGGCGGCTCGACCATCACGCAGCAGTACGTCAAGAACTACTACCTGGGCCAGGAACAGACCGTCGGCCGCAAGATCAAGGAGTTCTTCATCGCGATCAAGCTGAACCGCGAGGAATCCAAGAACCAGATCTTCGAGGGCTACCTCAACACCAGCTACTTCGGCCGCAACGCCTACGGCATCCAGGCCGCCGCCCAGGCCTACTACAGCAAGGACATCGGCGACATCACCACCGCCGAGGGCGCCTACCTCGCCTCCCTGCTCAACGCGCCCAGCGCGTACGACGTCATCACCCACCCGGAGAACAAGAGCGCCGCCGTCGCCCGCTGGAACTACGTCCTCGACGGCATGGTCAAGGAGGACTGGCTCGGGGCCGGCGAACGCGCCGCCATGACCTTCCCCCCGCCGGGCCCGGTCAAGCCCGCCAACAGCCTCTCCGGGCAGCGCGGCTACATCGTCCAGGCCGTCGAGGACTACCTCGTCCGCAACGACATCCTCGACGAGAAGACCCTCGCCACCCGCGGCTACCGGATCACCACCACGCTGGAGAAGAAGAAGCAGGACGCCCTCGTCGAAGCCGTCGACGACAACGTCATGTCCAAGACCAGCAAACAGAACAAGGCCGACCGCAACGTCCGCGTCGGCGGCGCCTCCATCGACCCCGCGACCGGCCGCGTCGTCGCCATGTACGGCGGCATCGACTACACCCGGCAGTACGTCAACAACGCGACCCGCACCGACTACCAGGTCGGCTCCACCTTCAAGCCGTTCGTCTTCACCTCGGCAGTCGCGAACGGCTCCACCACCCAGGACGGCCGGCGCATCACCCCCACCACCATCTACGACGGCACCAACAAGCGCATGGTCCAGGGCCCCGACGGCCCCACCGGCTACTCCCCCGCCAACGAGGACGACAGGAGCTACGGGCCCATCACCGTCAGCGCCGCCACCGACAAGTCCGTCAACGCCGTCTACGCCCAGATGGCGGAGGACGTCGGCCCCGGCAAGGTCCGTCAGACCGCCGTCGACCTCGGCATCCCCAAGGACACCCCCGACCTCACGGCGTCCCCGTCGATCGCGCTCGGCCCCGCCACCGCCAGCGTCCTGGACATGACCGACGCCTACGCCACCCTCGCCGGCCACGGCAGGCACGGCGCCCACGTCCTCGTCGACAAGGTCACCAAGGACGGTGCGGCGGTCAAGCTCCCGGAACGCAGCACGAAACAGGCCGTAAGCCGCCAGGCGGCCGACACCACCACCTCGATCCTGCGGAGCGTCGTCGACGGCGGCACCGGCACCGCCGCCCAGGGCGCGGGCCGCCCCGCCGCCGGCAAGACCGGCACCGCGGAGGAGGACAAGGCCGCCTGGTTCGCCGGCTACACCCCCGAACTCGCCACCGTCATCGCCGTCATGGGCCAGGACCCCGCCACCGGGGTGCAGAAACCGCTCTACGGCGCGCTCGGGCAGCCCCGCATCAACGGCGGCGGCGCCCCCGCCGAGACCTGGGCCCAGTACACCGGAGCCGCCCTGCGCGGCACCCCCGTCAAGAACTTCACGCTCGACCTGGAGAGCGGCGCCGACGAGACCGAACCGCCCAGCGCGCGGAGCAGCGCACCCGGCGACACCGGCCGGCCGTCCCGCACCCCGTCCGGCACCACCTCGAACACCCCGTCCAGTACACCGCCCACCGCCCCCTCCACCTCGGAAGCCCCGCCCGCCACCACCGGCACCCCGACCGGCGGCACCGACACCGCTGGCGCCACGGACGGCGGCACAGGCGGGACGGACGGCGGCACGGACGGCGGGACCGACGGCGGCACGGACACCGGAGGCGGCGACAGCGGCGGCGGGGACAACGGAGGAGCGGACAACGGCGCGGGCACCGCCGGCGGCCTCCTGGAAGGCGCCCGGGGCACCCGGGCCCCCGGCCGCCTCTGAGAGACAGCCGGGGCCGCGGTCACCTCCGGGAGGCGGCCGCGGCCCAGGTCCGGAGCCCGGCCCGTCAGTGACCCGAGGTCGCCTTCAGCCCCACGACGGCCACCAGCAGCAGACACACGAAGAAGATCCGGGCCGCCGTCACCGGCTCGTGCAGCACCACCATGCCCAGCACCGCGGCACCGGCCGCACCGATACCCACCCACACGCCGTACGCCGTACCGATGGGCAGCGTCCGCGCCGCATGGGACAGCAACACCATGCTCGCCACGATCCCGAGGCCCGTGAACACACTCGGCCACAACCGGGTGAACCCCTCGGTGTACTTCATCCCGATCGACCAGGCCACTTCCAGCAGACCGGCGATCACCAGCAGAACCCACGCCATGACAGAACCTCCGACGACAGAACACGCGAACAACACGGGTGCGTCGTCTTTGCGAAGCCCGGTACGGCGCGTCTCGTCGGGGTCCCACCACCCTAGCAAAGAACAGGCAAAAGGCCTGGTGACAACGGTCACCAGGCCTTGCACACCACGGTCGGGCTACAGATACAGACCGGTCGAATCCACCGAGCCCTCGAACCGGTCCGCGGCCACCGCATGCAGATCCCGCTCCCGCATCAGCACGTACGCCACGCCCCGCACCTCGACCTCGGCCCGGTCCTCCGGGTCGTACAGCACCCGGTCCCCCGGCTCCACCGTCCGCACGTTCTGCCCCACGGCCACCACCACGGCCCACGCCAGACGGCGGCCGACCGCGGCCGTCGCCGGAATCAGGATGCCGCCGCCGGAACGCCGCTCGCCCTCGGGCGAATCGGACCGGACCAGCACACGGTCGTGCAGCATCCGGATGGGCAGCTTGTCGTCGGTGTTCTCACTCACGCCCCGCAACCTACCTGGCCGCGACGCGACCCCGCGCCCTCGGGGCTCAACGCTTCTTCCGCCGCGAGGACACCGTGAGCAGCCCCACCACACCCACCGCGAGCAGCGCCGCCGGAATCACCCGCTCCAGCCGGGGCGCGCCGTCCTCCGTGACGAACTGGGCCTTCACGTCGGAGACCGCCCGGTTCACCGCGACGAACGCCCGCCCGGCCGTCCGGTCCACGGCCTCGGCGGCCTTCGCCTTCGCGTCACCCATGATCGTCTTCGGGTGCACCCGCACCCCGATCTCATCAAGCACCACCGCGAGCTGCTCGCGCCTGGTGATGATGTCCGCCTCGATCTGCGCAGGGCTCCTGGCATCCGACACTGCGCCGCCTCCGTGGTCCTCGTCCGGTAAACCTTCATCGACAGTCTGTCAGCTCGACCGCCCCCGCACCCGGCGGCACCCCTATTACTCTCGGTCCCGTACACCCCACGTACCAACGAGGAGAACCATGAGCGAGCGACTCCAGCCCGGCGACACCGCCCCGGCCTTCACCCTCCCCGACGCCGACGGCAACGACATCTCGCTCGCGGACCACAAGGGCCGCAAAGTCATCGTCTACTTCTACCCGGCGGCTCTTACCCCCGGCTGCACCAAGCAGGCCTGCGACTTCACCGACAACCTCGACCTGCTGGCCGGTGCCGGATACGACGTCATCGGCGTCTCCCCCGACAAGCCCGAGAAGCTCGCCAAGTTCCGCGAGAAGGAGAACCTCAAGGTCACCCTCGTCGGCGACCCCTCCAAGGAGACCCTGGAGGCCTACGGCGCCTTCGGCGAGAAGAAGCTCTACGGCAAAACGGTGACGGGCGTCATCCGCTCCACGGTCGTCGTGGACGAAGAGGGCAAGATCGAGCACGCCTTCTACAACGTCAAGGCCACCGGCCACGTCGCGAAGATCATCAGGGACCTGGGGATCTGACACCGCCGACCGGCAATCGGGGATTGGGCCGAATGGCCGAAAAAATGTGATGGACATCCCAATCCCCCGCCGATTCGGTTTGCGACCGCCATGACCGCGCAGAAGCCTTCCCTGGAACACCCACCGAGGAAAGGACCCGGCCATGGCGGCCTCCGACCCCCATCAGGCGGCCGACCCCGAAGCGGTCAAACGCCATCCCGCCCTCTTCCGGGCCATCCGCAAGCGGCAGAACCCCAAGCTGCGGCGGACGGACATCACCATCACGGACGACCAGGCGGTCAAGCGCGCCGTGAAGGCGGCCTCGCTCGGCAACGCCATGGAGTGGTTCGACTTCGGCATCTACTCCTACATGGCCGCCACCCTCGGGCACGTCTTCTTCCCGTCGGGGAGCGACACCACCCAGCTCCTGTCCTCCTTCGCGACCTTCGCCGTCGCCTTCCTGGTGCGTCCGCTCGGTGGCATGTTCTTCGGGCCCATGGGCGACAAGGTCGGCCGCAAGAAGATCCTCGCCCTCACCATGATCATGATGGCGATCGGTACCTTCGCGATCGGCCTCATCCCCTCCCACGGCTCCATCGGCCTCTGGTCGCCCGTGCTCCTGATCTTCTTCCGGATGCTCCAGGGCTTCTCGACGGGCGGTGAGTACGGCGGCGCCTCCACGTTCATCGCCGAGTACGCCCCCGACAAGCGACGCGGCTACTTCGGCAGCTTCCTCGAATTCGGCACGCTCGCCGGCTACGTGGGCGCCTCCGGCCTGGTCACCCTGCTGTACGCGCTCCTGGACACCGGCCAGATGGAGACCTGGGGCTGGCGCATCCCGTTCCTCGTCGCCGGACCGCTCGGCCTGGTCGGCCTCTACCTGCGACTGCGCCTCGACGAGACCCCCGCCTTCCAGAAGCTGGAGGGCGGCACGGCACACGCCACCGAGGCGGCGGACGGCGTCGAGGTGACCGCGAAGGGCGATCTCGCCAAGATCTTCCGCGACTACTGGCCGACGCTGATCCTCTGCATCTGCCTGGTCGGCGCGTACAACATCACCGACTACATGCTGCTGTCGTACATGCCGACGTACCTCTCCGACGAGCTCGGCTACAGCGAGACCCACGGACTGCTCATCCTGCTCGGCGTCATGATCTTCCTGATGCTGATCATCAGCCAGGTCGGCAAGCTCTCCGACCACTTCGGCCGCAAGCCGCTCCTGATGACGGGCATGCTCGGCTTCCTGATCTTCTCCCTCCCGGCGTTCCTGCTCATCCGGCAGGGCAGCATCCCGGCCGTCACGCTCGGCATGCTGATGCTGGGCCTCTCGCTGGTCTGCATGCTCGGCACGATGTCCGCCGCCCTCCCGGCCCTGTTCCCCACCCAGGTCAGGTACGGCTCCCTCTCGGTGGGCTACAACCTGTCGGCGTCGATCTTCGGCGGTACGACCCCGTTCGTGATCACGGCCCTGATCAGCGTCTCCGGCACCAACCTGATGCCGGCGTACTACGCGATGGGCGCGGCCGTGGTCGGCGTCATCGCGGTGGCCTGCATGAAGGAAACGGCCAACAAGCCGCTGGACGGCTCGCCGCCCTCTGTGGAGACGAGCGAGGAGATGGAAGAACTGGTCGCGAACCAGACCCCGGACCCGAAGTTCTGACCCTGCGCCTGCGGGGGGAATGGCCCGCTTCGTTTCAGCCGACGCTGAAACGGGGCGGGCCATTCCGCATATTGTCGGATATCGGACGTGACCCTCCGATAAACGGTTCGTTGTTCCGTGCGAGGCTGCGAAAGCGTGGCTGGATGCGGAGGGGAACGTGTCGGGTCAGTACGTGTACGAGCGGGAGCGGCTCGCCAGGGCCATCGCCGAGGCGAAGAACTGGACGGACCTGATGAGTCGGCTCGGACTCAAGAAGAGTGGGGGCCAGCGACGCGTGCTGCAGGGGAGGGTGGCCGAACACGGTCTGGATACGTCCCACTTCAAGAAGCGCAGCCCGTGGCAGAAGTACCCGGACGTGGCCATTGCAGCGGCCGTCGCGTGCTCTTCGTCGCTACGCGAAGTCGTCACCGAGCTCGGTGCACCACCCGCCAGTGGCACGCTCTCCCACATCAGCCGCCGCATCGCAGCCGCGGGAATCGATGTCAGCCACTTCCCTGGCATGAACCGTCCGCAGCTGGACCTGATGTTCACAACAGAGGAGTTGCAGACGGCCACTGCCGCCGCCGACAGCATCCGCGGAGTGGCGCGAGGCCTGGGAATGGGGGACGACAGCCAGTCCCGGTCAGCGCTGGCAGGCCTGCTGCGCAGAAGAGGAGTTGACACCTCACACTTCCGTAGGGCACGCCTCGTGATCCCGGAGGGAGCCCTGCGGGACGCCGTTCCACGAGCCACCAGTTACGCGGACGTCATGCGTGCGCTCGGCCTTGAGGTAAAGGACTCGAACCACCGCCGCGTACGACGCAAGGTCCTTCAGCTGAAACTCGACACGAGTCACTTCACGCGACGTCCTTGGGCTTCGATCCAGGTGCGTGAGCCCAAAGCGATCGCACCGACGACCTTGATTGTCAGGGCGCAGGGGTCAGGACGCACGAACCGGGAGAGGCTTCACCGCGCCCTGCAAGAGATCGGCGTCGCGTACCGCTGTGAATCCTGCGGCAACCGGGGCAAGTGGCTGGGTCAGCCCTTCACGCTTCAGATCGATCACATCAACGGTGACTGGCTCGACAACCAAGCCGAGAACCTTCGGTACCTTTGCCCCAACTGTCATGCGCTCACCGAGACATGGTGCCGCAACCGACGCCGGCCCAAGTCGGCCACTCCATGACTCTTCGGGCCCGGGAAGCCTTCCCTTGTAGACTGGCGGAGACGCGCGAGTGCTGGAATTGGTGAGACAGGCTGGTTTTAGGTACCAGTGCCCTAGCGGCGTGAGGGTTCGAGTCCCTCCTCGCGCACTTTTGCCGACAGGCCCGGCTCGCTTCTATAGCGAGCCGGGCCTGTCGGCATTCATGGGGAGACCGTCACCCCACCAGCTCCCGCACCACCGGCACCAGCGCGCGGAACGCCAGGCCTCGGTGGCTGATCGCGTTCTTCTCCGCCGGGGTCAGTTCCGCGCAGGTGCGGGTCTCGCCGTCGGGCTGGAGGATCGGGTCGTAGCCGAAGCCGTGGGTGCCGGACGGGGTGTGGCGCAGGGTGCCGGACAGCCGGCCCTCGACCACGCGTTCCGTGCCGTCGGGGAGGGCGAGCGCGGCGGCGCAGGCGAAGTGGGCGGCGCGGTGCGGGGCGTCGATGTCGGAGAGCTGGGCCAGGAGCAGGTTCAGGTTGGCCAGGTCGTCGCCGTGGGTGCCGGACCAGCGGGCGGAGAAGATGCCGGGGGCGCCGCCGAGCACGTCGACGCAGAGGCCGGAGTCGTCCGCGATGGCGGGGTGGCCGGTGGCCTGCGCGAGGGCGTGGGCCTTGAGGAGGGCGTTCTCGGCGAAGGTGACGCCGGTCTCCTTGACGTCGGGGATCTCGGGGTACGCGTCCGCGCCGACGAGTTCGTGGGTGAGGCCTGCGTCGGCGAGGATCGCGTGGAGTTCGGTGATCTTCCCGGCGTTGCGGGTGGCGAGGATGAGGCGGGTCATGGGTCGATTATCGCCGCCACCGGGAGCGCGGATTACGGAGTGCAGACCTTGCCGATCTCCTTGGCCGCGTCGGTGACCGGAGTGATGTCGGGGGTCTCGTCGCCCTTGTCGATGGAGTCGCGGACGTTGCCGACGCCATCCCGGAGGTTGTCGACGGCCTTGCTGAGGTCGGCGTTGTCGGTCTTGTCCCCGAGGTTGCCGAGCTCCTTCTCGATGTCGTCGAGGGCCTCGGAGGCCTGGCTGGGGTCGTTCGAGGCGTTGGTGACGGCCTGCTGGAGGTTGTTCACGCTGGTGGCGATGGCGTCGGCGGTCTGTACGCAGTCGATCGCCTTGTCGAGCGCCCCGCAGCCGGCTGCGGCGGCGACGGTGAGAGTTGCGGTGATGATGGCCAGTGCGGTGCGGTGGCGTCGGTGGCGCGCGGCCATGGCGTGGTCCCTCCCCGGGTGCGGATACGCGGACGGGCGCACGGTTCGACCCGTGCGCCCGTACTCGTATCGACGCTGTGCGTGGGGACTTGGTTGCTTCTTTACCTGACGGCCTGACCCGCCGGGCCGGTCGTCAGGCGCCGAGGGTGCGGGCCAGCGCGTCGTTCTGGAACGCGGCGAGGTCGACGCAGCCGGCGGTGGCGAGGTCGAGGAGGGCGTTCAGTTCGTCGCGGTCGAAGGGCTCGGCCTCCGCGGTGCCCTGGACCTCGACGAAGCGGCCGTCGCCGGTGCAGACGACGTTCATGTCGGTCTCGGCGCGGACGTCCTCCTCGTAGCAGAGGTCGAGGAGGGGGGTGCCGTCGACGATGCCGACGCTGATGGCGGAGACCGTGCCGGTCAGCGGCTTGCGGCCGTGCTTGATGATCTTCTTGCCCTGGGCCCAGGTGATGGCGTCCGCGAGGGCGACATAGGCGCCGGTGATGGCGGCGGTGCGGGTGCCGCCGTCGGCCTGGAGCACGTCGCAGTCCAGGACGATGGTGTTCTCGCCGAGGGCCTTGTAGTCGATGACCGCGCGCAGCGAGCGGCCGATGAGGCGGCTGATCTCGTGGGTACGGCCGCCGATCTTGCCGCGTACGGATTCGCGGTCGCCGCGGGTGTTGGTGGAGCGGGGCAGCATGGAGTACTCGGCGGTGACCCAGCCTTCGCCGCTGCCCTTGCGCCAGCGCGGGACGCCTTCGGTGACGGAGGCGGTGCAGAAGACTTTGGTGTCGCCGAAGGAGACGAGTACGGATCCTTCGGCGTGCTTGCTCCATCCGCGTTCGATGGTGACGGGGCGGAGCTGGTCGGGGGTGCGGCCGTCGATACGAGACATGGGCGGAAGCCTATCCGGCGGGTGGAGTGCGGTCGTGCGCACGCCGCAGGCCCCGTCCTGGTGGGCGGGGCCTGCGGCGTACGGGCCGGGGCCCGTGTGGTTCAGCGGTGGGTCACATCATGTCTTCGATGTCGGCGGCGATGGGGTCCGCGTCGGTGCCGATGACGACCTGGATCGCGGTGCCCATCTTGACGACGCCGTGGGCGCCGGCGGCCTTGAGCGCGGCTTCGTCTACCTTGCTCGGGTCGATGACCTCGGTACGGAGGCGGGTGATGCAGCCTTCGACCTCTTCGATGTTGTCGATTCCGCCGAGCCCGGCGACGATCTTCTCAGCCTTGCTGGCCATGGCCTTCTCCCTGGTTCTTCACGTACATGTGACGGCCCACCATGGGTCCGTTTCGTCACGGTAACGCACGGTTGGCCCAACTTCGCGGGCGAGCAGCCGAGTCATCGCCAATGATGACGATCACCGGTGCCCTGTCTTCCGGGCGGGTTCCGCACGGTACCGCAACTGGTCTACACCAGTGTGCAACAACCCCCAATTGTGCCTTGTTCCGGGAGGACGCCGATGAGCTCCAGCAGCGCAGCGATCCCACAGAAGCGGTGGTGGAACGGTCTGTTCCAGGGCCTGCAGAAGATGGGGCGCAGCCTTCAGCTCCCGATCGCCGTGCTGCCCGCGGCGGGCATCCTCAACCGGCTCGGCCAGCCGGACGTGTTCGGTGACGACGGGCTGGGGTGGAACAACCTCGCCAAGGTGTTCGCGGCCGCCGGCGGGGCGCTGCTCGATTCGGGGCTCGGCCTTCCGCTGCTGTTCTGCGTCGGTGTGGCGATCGGGATGGCGAAGAAGGCGGACGGTTCGACGGCGCTGGCCGCGGTGACGGGCTTCCTCGTCTACTACGCGGTGCTGCACGCCTTCCCGGTGGACTGCGCCGACGGTTCGACGTTCGTGTCCGGCGGTGTCTGGTTCGGTACGTGTGTCACGGGTGACGCGCAGGTGACGGCGGCCGAGTACCAGAACCCGGGGGTGTTCGGCGGGATCGTGATGGGGCTGATGGCGGCGTGGTTCTGGCAGCGTTTCCACCGGGTCAAGCTGGTGGACTGGCTGGGCTTCTTCAACGGCCGCCGTCTCGTCCCGATCATCATGGCGTTCGTCGGCCTGCTCTTCGCGGCGCTGTGCGCGTGGCTGTGGCAGCCGGTCGGTGACGGTCTGACGAGCTTCTCGAAGTGGCTGGTGGACCTGAACTGGCTGGGTTCCGGCATCTTCGGTCTGGCCAACCGGGCCCTGCTCGTCTTCGGCCTCCACCAGTTCCTGAACACCTTCGTCTGGTTCCAGTTCGGCGACTTCACCAAGCCGGACGGGACGGTCGTGCACGGTGACATCAACCGGTTCCTGGCGGGCGACCCGACAGCCGGTCAGTTCACCACGGGCTTCTTCCCGATCATGATGTTCGCCCTGCCCGCGGCCGCGCTGGCGATCTACCACTGCGCGAAGCCGCATCGCCGCAAGGCGGTCGGCGGTCTGATGCTGTCGGTCGGCCTGACGTCCTTCGTGACGGGAATCACGGAGCCGATCGAGTACTCGTTCCTGTTCGTGGCGCCGGTGCTGTACGCGATCCACGCGGTGCTTACGGGTGTGTCGATGGCGCTCTCGTGGGCGCTCGGGGTGAAGGACGGCTTCAGCTTCTCCGCGGGTCTGATCGACTACGTCATCAACTGGAGTCTGGCCACCAAACCGTGGCTGATCATCCCGATCGGGCTGGGCTTCGCCGTGGTGTACTACGCGATCTTCCGGTTCGCGATCACCAGGTTCAACCTCCAGACCCCGGGCCGGGAGCCCGACGAGGTGGAGGAAGAAATCGAGAGCAACCTCACGAAGTAGGCGCTGGTACGGGGTCATAGCCCCTGCCGCCAAGGCCCCCGGACCCCTCGGTCCGGGGGCCTTCGGCATGTCACGGTGCGTGGGCGGGTGCTACTGCGAAGTAGTCGCAAATTGCAGGTTCCTTATCTAACCCTCACCGTGCTAAAACTGGTCTACACCACTGAGTGGTCCAGACCACGTGGCGTTTCCGCCGCGTTTCTTGAGTCGTCGCCCACCAAAAAACCCTGTCCCTGGCGGCGCCTTGCCTACTGGAGGAAGTTGATGAGTACGGCCACCGCTACGGCGGCCCCCGCGAAGAAGCGGGGCTCCGGCCTGTTCCAGGGCCTGCAGAAGGTGGGCCGCAGCCTCCAGCTGCCGATCGCCGTGCTGCCGGCCGCGGGCATCCTGCTCCGCCTCGGCCAGCCCGACGTCTTCGGTGACGACGGTCTCGGCTGGCACAAAGTCGCCTCGGTGTTCGCCACCGCGGGTGGCGCGGTCTTCGACAACCTTCCGATGCTCTTCTGCATCGGTGTCGCCATCGGGTTCGCCAAGAAGTCGGACGGCTCCACGGCGCTGGCCGCGCTCGTCGGCTTCCTGGTCTACAGCAACGTCCTCAAGGCCTTCCCGGTCACCGAAGCGGTGATCCAGAAGGGCGCGGACACCGCGGCCACGTACAACAACCCCGGTGTCCTCGGCGGCATCCTGATGGGTCTCGTATCGGCGATCCTGTGGCAGAAGTTCCACCGCACCAAGCTGGTGGACTGGCTGGGCTTCTTCAACGGCCGCCGTCTCGTCCCGATCATCATGGCCTTCGTCGGTGTGATCTTCGGTGTGTTCTTCGGCCTGGTCTGGGAGCCCATCGGTGAGGGCATATCCAACTTCGGCGAGTGGATGACCGGTCTCGGTTCCTTCGGTGCCGGCCTCTTCGGCCTGATCAACCGCGCGCTGCTGCCCGTCGGCATGCACCAGTTCGTCAACACGGTCTCGTGGTTCCAGCTGGGTGACTTCACGGACGCCACCGGTGCCGTCGTGCACGGCGACCTGAACCGCTTCTTCGCCGGTGACCCGACCTCGGGTCAGTTCATGTCGGGCTTCTTCCCGATCATGATGTTCGGCCTCCCGGCCGCCGCCATCGCCATCGCCCACGCCGCTCGCCCCGAGCGCCGCAAGGCCGTGATGGGCATGATGATCTCCCTCGCGCTGACCTCGTTCGTCACCGGTGTGACCGAGCCGATCGAGTTCTCGTTCATGTTCATCGCGCCGGTGCTCTACGCGATCCACGCCGTCCTGACCGCCATCTCGATGGCCGTCACCTGGGCGCTCGGCGTGCACGCCGGATTCACCTTCTCCGCAGGCTTCATCGACTACGCGCTGAACTGGAACCTGGCGACCAAGCCGTGGCTGATCATCCCGATCGGTCTCGTCTTCGGAGCGCTCTACTACGTGCTGTTCCGCTTCGCGATCACCAAGTTCAACCTCACCACCCCGGGCCGTGAGCCCGAGGAAGAGGTCGAGGACCTGACCAAGGCGTAAGCCCGGTCGGTACATGACGGAGCCCTCACCTTCCCGGCGGAAGGTGAGGGCTCCGTCATGCGTACGGGGCCGGGCGCCGTCAGATCTCGTAGACCGCGCCCGGTACCGCCAGCTCGCTCGGGCCGTCGAAGACCTCGCGGGCGTCGGAGAGGTTGCGGGCGGCGTCGGTCCACGGCGGGATGTGCGTGAGGACCAGGCGCCTCACCCCGGCGCGGGCGGCGAGCTCGCCCGCCTGGCGGCCGTTGAGGTGGAGGTCCGGGATGTCCTCCTTGCCGTGGACGAACGACGCCTCGCAGAGGAAGAGGTCGGCGCCCTCGGCCAGCTCGTCCAGGGCCTCGCAGGTGCCGGTGTCGCCGGAGTACGTGAGCGAGCTGCCGCCGTGCTCGACGCGGATGCCGAACGTCTCGACGGGGTGGCGGAGCTTCTCCGTACGGACCGAGAAGGGGCCGATCTCGAACGAGCCCGGCTTCAGCGTGTGGAAGTCGAAGACCTCGCCCATCGCGTGGTCGGACGGGGTGTCGGCGTGAGCGGTGGTGAGCCGCTGCTCCGTGCCGTCGGGCCCGTACACCGGGAGGGGAGCCAGGTGTCCGCCCCCGTGCGGGTAGTAGCGGACGACGAAGTACGCGCACATGTCGATGCAGTGATCGGCATGGAGGTGACTGAGGAAGATGGCGTCGAGGTCGTAGAGACCGACGTGGCGCTGCAGCTCGCCGAGGGCGCCGTTGCCCATGTCGAGGAGCAGCCTGAAGCCGTCGGCCTCTACGAGGTAGCTCGAACAGGCTGATCCCGCGGACGGGAACGAGCCGGAGCATCCGACGACGGTGAGCTTCATGGAGCGTGAACCTCCGAGACGTGGGAACGGGGAGGGTTCGTGCGGTTCGTGGAGCGGTTTGTTGAGCGTAAGGCGCGAAAGAGCTGGTCGCTCCTTCGCGGCGGGCCGTTGTGGGGGAACTCACCTGTGCTGTCACCGGTTCGATGGAAGGGGTGCCCTGCGGGGGTGCGGCTGGGGGTGCGCCTGCGGCGGGCCTGTTCCCCTCCCCGCCCCTTCCCGTAACCGGGGCTCCGCCCCCGAAATGGCGGACGCCGGGGGCCCGGACCTGTGTGGTCCGAGGCCCCCGGCGTCCGGGGTGCGTTGCAGCGCGTGGGCCTACGCCCAGAGCTGGCCGTGCAGTGTTTCGATCGCAGCCTCCGTCGTGGGCGCGGTGTAGACGCCCGTCGACAGGTACTTCCAGCCGCCGTCCGCGACGACGAAGACGATGTCGGCGCGCTCACCGGCCTTGACCGCCTTGTTGCCCACGCCGATCGCGGCGTGCAGCGCGGCGCCGGTGGAGACGCCCGCGAAGATCCCCTCCTGCTGGAGGAGTTCGCGGGTGCGGGTGACCGCGTCGGCCGAGCCGACGGAGAAGCGGGTGGTGAGGACAGAGGCGTCGTACAGCTCGGGGACGAAGCCCTCGTCGAGGTTGCGCAGGCCGTAGACCAGATCGTCGTAGCGCGGCTCCGCGGCGACGATCCTGATGCCTTCGACGTTCTCCCGCAGGTAGCGGCCGACGCCCATGAGCGTTCCCGTGGTACCGAGGCCCGCCACGAAGTGCGTGATGGAGGGGAGGTCGGTGAGGATCTCCGGGCCGGTGGTGGCGTAGTGGGCGCCCGCGTTGTCGGGGTTGCCGTACTGGTAGAGCATCACCCAGTCCGGGTGCTGCGCCGACAGCTCCTTGGCGACCCGGACGGCGGTGTTCGAGCCGCCCGCCGCCGGGGAGGGGATGATCTCGGCGCCCCACATGGTGAGGAGGTCGCGCCGTTCCTGCGAGGTGTTCTCGGGCATCACGCAGACGATGCGGTAGCCCTTGAGCTTGGCCGCCATGGCGAGCGAGATGCCGGTGTTGCCGCTGGTGGGTTCGAGGATGGTGCAGCCGGGGGTGAGCCGGCCGTCCTTCTCGGCCTGCTCGACCATGTGGAGCGCGGGGCGGTCCTTGATCGAGCCGGTGGGGTTGCGGTCCTCCAGCTTGGCCCAGACGCGGACGTCGTCCGACGGTGACAGCCGCGGCAGGCGGACGAGCGGGGTGTTGCCCACTGCGGCGAGCGGGCTGTCGTAGCGCATCAGTTCATGCCGCCGGCGACGGCCGGGAGGATGGTGACGCTGTCGCCGTCGCTGAGCTTGGTGGAGATGCCGTCGAGGAAGCGGACGTCCTCGTCGTTGAGGTACACGTTCACGAAGCGGCGCAGCTGGTCGCCGTCGACGATGCGCTCACGGATGCCGGTGTGGCGGGCTTCCAGGTCCGTGAAGAGGTCGGCGAGGGTCGCTCCGCTGGCCTCGACGGCCTTGGCGCCGTCGGTGTAGGTGCGGAGGATGGTCGGGATGCGGACCTCGATGGCCATGGCGTGGGCTCCTGTCGAAGCGGAGTGGTGACGGTGGGCGTGGGGCACGCGGCGCTGCCCCGCGCGGGGGTGGAACGTGTGCGAGGTGGTGCGTGTGCGGATGGCGCCCCGGCAGGCGGCGCCGGACCTCGGCCGGGCTCAGGCCTCGCGGCCGGCGGTCCGGTGGTTCGTACAGATCGCGCTGGAGAGCCGGCACAGATCGACGTGCAGGCGCGCCACGAGCAGCGTGCCCGGCGTCTTGTCGCTCACGTCATGGAGAACCATGGGCTCATCGTATCGATTCCCGGTCCGGAATCTGGAATGTGATCTCAGCTGATGGATGGTTGGTGTTCGACAGGTGGACAGGGCCGGGGTGGCGGCCCTGTCCGGCCGGTGGCGCGGGTGTCGGTGGCCCCGGTTCAGGCGGCGTCGTGGGCGTCGATGACCTCGACGTCCTCCTCGGTGATCCCGCCGTCCACGATCCGGTACGAGCGGAACTGGAAGGGCCCCGCCCCGTCGGTGTCGGCGGTCGATACGAGGACGTAGTGGGCGCCCGGTTCGTTGGCGTAGGTGACGTCGGTGCGGGACGGGTAGGCCTCGGTCGCGGTGTGCGAGTGGTAGACGATCACGGGCTCCTCGTCGCGGTCGTCCATGTCGCGGTAGAGCTTGAGGAGGTCGGCCGAGTCGAATTCGTAGAACGTGGGCGAGCGGGCCGCGTTGAGCATGGGGATGAAGCGTTCGGCGCGGCCGGTCCCGGCCGGCCCGGCGACCACGCCGCACGCCTCGTCGGGGTGGTCGGCGCGGGAGTGCGCGACGATCTGGTCGTACAGCGCTTGGGTGATGGTCAGCATGGCGCCCAGGATAGGACGACGGGCCACCACGTACCGAGGAGTGGTACGCGGCGGCCCGCATCGTGGAACCGCCCGGGTCGGGGGCGTACGGCTCAGCGGCCGGTGAAGGCCTTGTTCGTGGGGTTGCGGGCCTTGAGCACCAGGTAGGAGACGCCCAGGATCAGGGCCCACAGGGGGGCGCAGTACAGCGAGATCCGGGCGTCCTTGTCGATGCCCATCATCACGATGACCAGTCCGAGGAAGGCGAGCGCGAAGACGCTGGTGTACGGGGCGCCGGGGGCCCGGAAGCTGGACTGCGGGAGGACTCCGCGGTCGGCCAGACGGCGGTACCGGAGCTGGCTGATCAGGATCATGATCCAGGCCCACATGCCGGAGATGGTGGCGAAGGAGACGACGTAGGTGAAGGCGTCGCCGGGCCACTGGTAGTTGATCCAGACGCCGACGAGCATCAGGGCGGCCGAGACGGTGGTGCCGACGAGCGGGGTGCCGCTCCTGGTCAGCCGGGTGAAGACCTTCGGGCCCTGGCCGTTGAGCGCGAGGTCGCGCAGCATGCGGCCGGTGGAGTACATGCCGGAGTTGCAGGACGAGAGCGCCGCGGTCAGGACGACGAAGTTGACGATGCCCGCGCCGAGGCCGAGCCCCATCTTCTGGAAGGCCTCGACGAACGGGGAGACGTCCGGGGAGAACGCGGTCCACGGGACCACCGAGAGGATCATGACGAGCGCGCCGATGTAGAAGACGGCGATGCGCCACGGCACGGTGTTGATGGCCTTGGGCAGCACGGTCTTCGGGTCCTTGGACTCGCCCGCGGTGACGCCGACGAGCTCGACGGCGAGGAAGGCGAACATCACGATCTGCAGGGTCATCAGGGTGCCCTTGATGCCGTGCGGGAAGAAGCCGCCGTCCGCCCAGAGATGGGTGACGGACGCGGTGTCGCCGGCGTCGGAGAAGCCGAGGGTGAGGATTCCGGCGCAGATGAGGATCATGCCGACGATGGCGGTGACCTTGACCATCGAGAACCAGAATTCGAGTTCCCCGAAGAGCTTCACGGAGATGAGGTTCACGCCGTAGAGAATGATCGTGAAGATCAGTGCGGAGACCCATTGCGGAATGTTGAACCAGAACGTCATGTACTGGGCCGCCGCGGTGACTTCGGTGATTCCGGTGACGACCCAGAACAGCCAGTACGTCCAGCCGGTGACAAAGCCCGCGAAGGGTCCGACGAATTCGCGGGCGTACTCCGAGAAGGAGCCCGCGACCGGGCGGTACATGAGGAGTTCGCCCAGGGCCCGCATGATGAAGAAGATCACCAGGCCGGCGATCGCGTAGGCCAGGACGAGACTGGGTCCGGCCTTGGATATCGCCTTGCCCGCGCCGAGGAAGAGGCCGGTGCCGATGGCCCCGCCGATGGCGATCATCTGAATCTGACGTGCCCCGAGGGCGCGCCGGTAGCCCTCTGCCGAGGTGGTGTCCGCGGCTGCGGCCGGTGGCTCTTCCGGTCCCTTGTCGACCTTCACCGATGTCATGTGGTGCGCCTTTCTCCACGCTGATCCGCGCCTTGCGACTGCGGATCAGGTCCTGATCCCCCCGGATATGGATGGAGTGCCGCCGGTGGTGACCGGTCGATAGCGCCGTCGGGGACAGGGGTGGCGTCCCCGAGTGGTCGTGAAGATTTATCACGAGGGTCAGGGGGGCTGGTCGGACATCATGTGGCGCATACCACAAGAAGAAGCGGACATCGGTGTTCAGGCATCGCAAAAAAGGCCGATCGGGTGACGCGATCGTTATTCGGATTTGAGCGTCCGTTGAGCGAACACGCCGGGCCGGCGCCCGGCTGCCGGGTTACGGCATCAGCGTCTCGATGAGCGTCTCCTGGAGGCCGCCCAGCCAGAGGTAGGCCATGACCATGGGCTTGCGCGGGTCGCTGTCGGGGAGCCGGTAGAGCGAGCCCTCCTCGCCGCCGTCCTCGTCGGAGACCTCCAGCCGGGCGCCGATGGTGAGGCGCAGGTCGTTGAGGGTCCCCAGCCAGTTGCGGCACTCGTCGGCGTCGAGCCTGAGCACGGCGCCGGCGTCCCCGACGGGCGAGAGTCCGTCCAGGGTGCGGACGACCGCGAGGGCGTCGTCGCGCTTGCGGGTGCGCAGGTCGTTCTCGGTGAAGCGGCGGAACTCGGCCGAGGCGGCGCGCAGTTCGTCGTCCTCGTCGCCGTAGGCCTCGGGGAAGAGGCGGGCCAGGGCGGGGTCGCTGGGCGGTTCGCTGGGGCCCTCCGCGAAGAGCGCGGCGAGCGGGTCCTCGCCCTCCGCGGGTTCGTCGCCGGGGCCGATGAGCTCCAGCAGCTGGACGGCGAGGGAGCGCAGGATCGCGACCTCCACCTCATCGAGCGCGACGGCCGCGCCGCCGCCGGGGGTGGCCTCGAAGTGGCCGGCCATGGGTTCTCTCCGATGGTGGTCGGGCGTGCGGGGCGGGACAGGGCGGAGCGAGGGGTCGCGGTGCTAGTTGCGGTCCTGGGTGAGTGTGGCCCAGAGCCCGTAGCCGTGCATCGCCTGGACGTCGCGCTCCATCTCCTCGCGGCTTCCGCTGGAGACGACGGCGCGGCCCTTCTGATGGACGTCCAGCATCAGCTTGTGGGCCTTGTCCTTCGAGTAGCCGAAGTAGGCCTGGAAGACATAGGTCACGTAGCTCATGAGGTTGACCGGGTCGTTGTGGACCAGCGTCACCCAGGGGACGTCGGGCTCGGGGACAACGAGGTTCTCCTCGGCCGATTCGGGACGTTCGATCTCTACGGGGGCGACGCTCACCTACCCCATGCTGCCACTCGGGAGGGGGCATCGCACAAACGGGCCCGGCACCGCGCCGGGCCCACCACCCCCATCTCGTCACTTTGACGAAATAGGGGTAGCATCCCCGGCATGAACTCTGCGGACCTTGGGCGACGGGTCGGTGTGCCCTCGACAGCGCTCTTCACCGACCAGTACGAGCTCACGATGGTGCAGGCCGCGCTGAAGGCCGGCACCGCCGGCCGGCGCTCGGTCTTCGAGGCATTCACCCGCCGGCTGCCCGAGGGGCGGCGCTACGGTGTCGTCGCGGGCACCGGGCGGGTTCTGGACGCGGTCGAGAACTTCCACTTCGACGACGAGATGCTCGCCTTCCTGCGCGACCAGAACGTGGTCGACGCACCGACGCTCGACTATCTGGCCGACTTCCGCTTCAGCGGGGACATCTGGGGCTACCCGGAGGGCGAGGTGTACTTCCCCGGCTCACCGATCCTGCGGGCCGAGGGCTCCTTCGCGGAGTGCGTACTGCTGGAGACGGTGATCCTGTCGATCCTCAACCACGACTCGGCGATCGCCGCCGCGGCGTCGCGGATGTCGTCGGCGGCGGGCGGCCGGGGGCTGATCGAGATGGGTGCACGGCGCACCCATGAGCTGTCGGCGGTGGCCTCGGCCCGCGCGGCGTACATCGGCGGCTTCGACACCACCTCCGACCTGGCCGCGGGCTTCCGCTACAACATCCCGACCGTCGGGACGAGCGCCCACGCCTTCACCCTGCTGCACGACTCCGAGCGCGACGCGTTCCGGGCCCAGGTCGACTCGCTGGGGCGCGACACGACGCTGCTGGTCGACACGTACGACGTGACGGCGGCGGTCCGTACGGCGGTCGAGGTCGCCGGGACGGAGCTGGGCGCGGTCCGCATCGACTCCGGTGACCTGCTGCTGGTCGCGCACCGGGTGCGCCAGCAGCTGGACGAGCTGGGCGCGACGGACACCAAGATCGTGGTGACCTCGGACCTGGACGAGTACGCCATCGCCTCACTGGCCGCCGCTCCGGTGGACGCGTACGGGGTGGGCACGCAGCTGGTGACCGGCAGCGGGCAGCCCACCTGCTCGATGGTCTACAAGCTGGTGGCGCGCGCCTCCTCGGCCGATCCGGCGGACCCGCTGCGTCCGGTGGCGAAGAAGTCACTCGGCGCGAAGACCTCCATCGGCGGCCGCAAGTGGGCGGCGCGCCGGCTGGACGAGGACGGCGTGGCCGAGGCCGAGGTGATCGGCACCGGTCCGGTACCGCCGGAGCTGGCCGGCCGGCAGCTGCTGGTGGAGCTGGTCAGGGGCGGCGAGGTGGTCGCCCGGGAGCCGCTGGACGCGGCCCGGGAGCGGCACATCGCGGCACGGGCGGGGCTGCCGATGTCCGCGATGCAGCTGTCGCGGGGCGAGCCGGTTCTTCCCACCGAGTACGTATGAGGCGCGGCCGGGCTTGATTGTGGGCCCCGAGTCTCTAGGCTCGGGGCCATCCCCGTTACCGCCGCTCTTTCCACCTCCCCCCTAAGGACACCCGCCATGCACCGCGCCTTGATCGTCGTGGACGTTCAGAACGACTTCTGTGAGGGCGGGAGCCTCGCGGTGGCGGGGGGTGCCGACGTCGCCGCCGCCATCACGGACCTGATCGGTGAGGCCCAGCCCGGCTACCGGCACGTGGTGGCCACCCGTGATCACCACATCGACCCCGGCGGTCACTTCTCCTCCGCGCCGGACTTCGAGCACTCCTGGCCGCCGCACTGCGTGGCCGGTACGGAGGGGGTGGGCTTCCACCCCAATTTCGCGCCTGCCGTCGCCTCCGGGGCGATCGACGCGGTGTTCGACAAGGGCGCGTACGCCGCGGCGTACAGCGGCTTCGAGGGGCTGGACGAGAACGGTGTGGGGCTGGCCGAGTGGCTGCGCGACCGGGGGGTGGAGTCGGTCGACGTGGTCGGTATCGCCACCGACCACTGCGTCCGGGCCACCGCGCTGGACGCCGTACGGGAGGGCTTCGGCACGCACGTGCTGCTCGATCTGACCGCGGGCGTCGCGGAGGCGACCACGGACCGGGCGCTGACGGAGCTGCGGGAGGCGGGTGTGGTGCTCGCCGGCAAGCCCGTGGTGTAGCGGGCGGGAGCCGGTCAGCTCTGCCGGGCCGGCAGGGCGGGCCTCAGGAGCGCCCGGATCGGGTGCCAGAGTTCCTGGGCCCGCTCGGGTCTCGCGCGCCACAGCACGCCGTCGGGATGGTGCAGGACGGCGGTGATCTCGTCCGGGGTGGGCGGCTCCGCGTTGCCTCTGAGGTAGACGGCGCGCAGGCCCAGATTGCGCAGCCGGGTCAGTGCGCGGGCCCGGTTCGCCGCGTGCACCAGGACGCGCACCGGGGTGTCCGGCCCCACGCTCTGCGCCGGGCTCGACAGCGTGATCGCGACGACCACGCTGCCGTTCGGCAACTTGCTGAATCCTCCGCCGGCCATACTCCGCACTCCCCCGTGAGACATCGTGTCAATAAGGAACAGAACAAGAGGCACCTAAACACGATCGGCCGCCGCCCGCTAGAGGGCGACGGCCGATCATGCTCTGACCTGCGGTGTTACCGGATTACTTGTGCGAGGCGCTCACCCGGACGGTCATCGTGGAGCCGCTGAGCGGCTCGCTGACGATCGTGATCCGGGTGTTGGTGTCAGCGACCTGAACGCTTCCGGTCTTGTTCTCCTTGTACCAGTAGGTTCCCTTGTGGTCGTCGAAGACCGGCATGCCGAGCTTCGGCTTGATCTTCGTGGCCACGTCACCGTTGTGGAGCGTGAATCCGTCGGTGGGGTACCAGCTGAACGGTGCGTCGAAGGGCTGGATCTTGTTACGGATGATCGTGCCGTCCGCCCACTTCAGCGGCTTGGCGTGCGCGTCGACCGGCAGGATCAGGCCCTTGCCCGGGTGGACCGAGACGTTGTTGTCCTTCTGCGAGGTGTCCCACAGCCAGACGAGCAGACCGTTCTGGTACGGGAAGTGCTCGACCCAGTCCGGACGGGTCTTCGCGAAGCCGAAGTTGTACGGGCCGACCTTGAGGGTCTGGTCGTAGCTGACGTACTGGCGGTTCTCCGCGAGGTAGTACTGCGGGTAGTCCTTGGTGAACGACTCGCCGACCCGCGAGAAGCCCTTGGCGGTCCAGCCGTTGTCGTCACCCTCGGCGTTGTCCGTGAAGAGCGCGGCACCGTCGGCGTTGACCGCGATGGTGTCGGCCGCGAAGCCCACACCGCCCGCGCCGCCGTCGGTGGCGTAACGGAAGCGGATGTCGATCTTCTTGCCCGCGTAGGCGTCCAGCGGGTAGGAGAGCTTCTTGTACTGGCCGGAGACGTCGGTCAGGGCCGGCTTGTCACTGGCGTCGCGCGGGATCGCCTTGCCGTCGGCGGTGCCGTCGATCGCGGTCCAGCTGGTGCCGCCGTTGTCGGAGACCTCGGTGTAGAGGTAGTCGTAGTCCGCCTCGATGTCCCACCAGCCGGCGAGGTCGAGGGAGGCCTTGGACTTGCCGGTGAGGTCGACCGGGCGGGACAGGGTGTTGTTGAGGTTGTCACCCATGTCGCTCCACCACTGCTTGGCGCCCTCCGCGGGCGCCGTGACATCGGTGGTGACGGCCTTGTCGGGCAGGTTGACGACGAGCGCCTGCTTGTCCTTGGTGTTGTACTCGGAGACGCCCAGCTTGTGGGTCGACTTCGTCGCGGCCTTCGCCTCGGCGTAGTTGAGCCAGCCCAGCTGGAGCTTGTCCCAGGCGGTCATGTCGCCGGGCAGGTCACCGATGCTGTTCTTACCGGTGCCGAGCCAGGAACCGGCCGACATCAGGGACCAGAAACCGACCGAGTTCTCGGCGGTGTTGGTCGTGTCGTAGAGGTCCGGCAGACCGAGGTCGTGGCCGTACTCGTGGGCGAAGACACCCAGGCCGCCGTTCTCGGGCTGCGCGGTGTAGTCGCCGACCCAGATGCCGGTGTCACCGATCTGGGTGCCGCCGGCCTTGTTCTCGGCCGGGCCGGTCGCACCGGCGTCCGTGCCGTAGGCGTACCAGCGGTGTGCCCAGATGGCGTTGGTGCCCTCGACGCCGCCGCCGGCGGACTCGTCCTCGCCGGCGTGCACGATCTGGAAGTGGTCGATGTAGCCGTCGGGCTCGTTGAAGTCGCCGTCGTTGTCGTAGTCGTAGCGGTCCCACTGGTCGTACTGGGCGAGATCCGTCTTGATCTGCTCCGGCGTACGGCCCTTGGCCTTCTGGTCGGCGGCCCAGGCGTTGGTGCCGTCCTTGATCATGTCCCAGGCGTTGGCGCAGTTGGTCGAACCGCACCAGTTCGAGCCGTAGCGGGCCTCGTTGTAGGGGACCTTGACCCAGTCGGAGACCTCGCCGTCCACCGAGTAGCGCCCGGAGGACGTCTTCTCGTAGTACGTCTTGAGCGAGTTCTTGCCGGCGCCCGTGCCGAAGTACAGGTCCTGGAAGTGGGCCTGGTTGTAATCGGCCTGCCAGGCGGTGCTGTTGTCCTTCTTCGGGTCCGGCTTGGCTATCTTGTTGTGCGCCGGTCCGGGCGTGCCGCCGTACTTCGGGACGGCGGGCTTGGGGCCGTCGCCGTCCGGGTCGTACATGGTCGTGTTGTCGACCTTGTCGCCGAACTCCACCAGGATGGTGAAGATCTTGTCGGTCTTCTCGCGGCCGAGCTCGACGTACTTCTTGTCGTCGAGCTTGACGACCTGGGAACCGCTGCGCGTCGACACCTTCTTGTCGCCGGATATGACCTGCTCAAGGGCGGCCTGACGCTGAGCGTCCTGCTGCTTGCTGAACGGGCCCTCCAGGTTGTGCGCGTTGCCCTCGTTCGACCCCGGGTCCCGGCGGTCGACAGCGGAGGCGGCAGTGCCTGACGCTTTGTCATCAGCCTGAGCGGTGGCGAAGGCGGATGCGGTGGCGGCGGTCGCGGCCATGGCCACGACAACCGCTCCGGTGCGAAGCGCCCGTCTGTTAATGATCACGTGATGCAGTCCTCCCCGGCGCCCGCGACTGCGGCCTGGGGGTGTGAGGGGGCCGCGCGCGGAAACGCGTCACAAGTGACGACATTCGACCGGAGTTACGAGAGAAAAGACAGACCTTGACTTGAACAGACCAAGTGCACTATGCAGGAGCACCTTTCCGCTATCCGGACGACTGCGTCACACTCAACCGGCGCGCCGAGGAACGTGATTGGCACAGAGAATGACTCCGTGCGCCCCCCGTGCACCGGCACTGTGGGTTAGGTCATGCTTACTACCCGTTCCGCGAGGGCATCCACCGTCGTAGAGTCGCTTGACAGCGCGACCGTGTTGAGAGACCGCCCATCCGACGTCCCGAGGACGGATAACGCCATGCAGCGTCCTACTGCCGCACAGCTCTCCTACGGTTCGGTCACCGTCGTCTTCTCGACCCTCGCCATGCTGCTGCTGTCCCGGACGAGTTCGGAGCCGGGCATCGCCGTGATCGCCGCGGCCGGGCTCGCGCTCGGCCTGCTGGTGGCCGTCACCGTGCCCGCGCCGACGCGCCGTCGGACGTCGCCCACCGGGGCCTCGGTCGCCGCCCACCAGGACGCCCGCCCCGCCCACGAGGCCGGGGACCGCGCCGTGGGCCGGGTACAGCGCACGATCCCGGCCGCACGCACCTCCTCCGCACGGGTGGGAGAGCACTCGCTGCGGCACTGACGGCGTCCGCCCGAGGCCGTGCTGCGGCCGCCTCAAGCCGTGTTGCGGCCGTTGGTGGTCACCACCACCGTCTTGCCCGCCTTGTCCTGCAGTGCCTGCCGGTACGGCTTGTCCGTGAACATCAGCACGATGTTGATCAGCCACCACAGGCACGGGCAGCACAGCAGCGCGGGCAGCCACAGCACCACGGCGCGCAGGAAGGAACTGCCGGTGTCCGGCACGCTGCCGTCGTTGAGCATCGCGACCCGCAGCTTCAGCAGCCGCTTGCCGGGGGTGCGGCCGTCCTTGTGCGTGAAGTACGTGTCGTACCCGACGTAGATCACCAGGCCGATCAGCGACCAGATCAGCTGATGGCCGCTGTACGTCTGGGCGAAGATGTCACCGACGTTGTCGTTGCCGTTGTTGTCGTTCGACACCTCCACCGCGCCGCCCCAGGGCAGCGAGATCAGGTACAGCGGGATCGAGATGATCAGGAAGTCGATCAGCCGGGCCAGGATGCGTTTGCCGGGCTCGGCGAGCGGCGGCATCCCCGCCAGCGGGTCCGCGCCCCCGAACTGGCCTCCGCCGTAGGGGCCGGGGTCGTACGGCGGAGGCGGCGGCGCGCTGTCGTAGGGCGAGCCCGACGGCGGCTGGGGCTCGTGCGGCTTCTTGAGGAACGGGTCGTCCTCTGGCGGCTGGCCGGACGTCGGCTGATCGTTGCTCATGGGGGCAGTGCACCCCGCCGCACTGGCGCCCGCAACGGCTGAGGTGCTTTCGGGGGAACGGGAACCACCCGACGGCCCATCACCCGATGAGCCGTCAGCCGTGCGGGTTCCTGAGCCGTGCGGGTTTCTCAGCCGGCCACGAAGGTGCGGGCCGCCTTGTCGTGCCAGCACTGCCGCCACGGCCGGTCGATCAGGCACCAGAGCACGTTGAGCACGCCGACCGCCAGCAGGCCCAGCACGCCGTAGACCAGCCAGCGGCGCAGGGCGGCGCCGAAGGTGGGCGACGCGCCGGACTCGATGTCCCGTACGCCGAGTCCGCAGAGCTTCTTGCCGAGCGTACGGCCCCACTTCGCGGTCGGCAGCGCCTCCAGGAGGACGCCCAGCACCAGGAACGCGACGAGGACCCCGGCGGCCAGGCCGGCCGTGGTGGAGTCCAGCAGCCAGACGGTGACCGTCTCGCCGGACAGCTTGGCCGCGTCGATCTTCTCGTTGATGTGGTCCGTGGCCCGGGTCGCGAGAGGGAAGGCGACGGCGCCGACGAGCGCGCCCAGCACGACGGTGTCGATGAGCCGGGCGGCGAACCTCTTGCCGAGCGCGGCCGGGCGGGCGGCCGACTGCGCCGCCGCGAGCTGCTGGAAGTGGTCGTTCACCGGAGGCTTCCAGGGCACGACGGGCTGATCGGGCCCCTGAGCCTGCTGGGGCGCCTGAGCCTGCTGGGGCGCCTGGGCCAGCGGGGGCTGCTGAGCCTGTGGAGGCTGCTGGGGCTGGCGGGTCTGCTGAGGCTGCTGGGCCTGCTGAGGCTGGCGGGTCTGCTGAGGCGGCTGAATCTGCCGGGGCGTCTGAGCCTGCTGAGGTGCCCGCGTCTGCTGGGGGAACGCGGGTCCCTGTTGCTGTGCGGGGCCCGACGCTGCGGTCTGTGGGGCTGTCGGGGCGGCCGGGACAGCCGGGCCGATCGCACGGATCGTCATCGTGCCCTCGGCGGGCGGCTCCTGCGCATCGCGGTTACCGCCACCGGAGCCACCGGAACCGCCGGAACCGCCGGAGCGACCGGGCCGGGCGGCCCGGATGGCGACGGTGTTCTCCGCCCGGTCACCGCCGTCCCGCATACCCGGCAGCGCACCGGCGGCCGGGTCGGGCGCCTGAGCCGGGGTCTGAGCCGGGGCCGGGCCCGGGATCTGAGCCGGGGTCGTCTCCCGGCTCGGCGGCACGGGCAGGCGCGGGTCCACGGGGACGAGGTCGGCGCTCCGCCGGACGGCGGGCGAGCGGTCACCGGAGGGACGCGGCACCGGGGAGCGGTCCCCGGGCGTGTCGGCCGCCGGGGAACCGCCCTCGGCCGTACGCGGATCGGGCCCCGGCGCGGGCTGCACGGGCCGGCCGCCCCAGGAGACCCGGCGGTCGTGCTCGCCGCCGAAGCCGTTCTGCCGGGAGACGTCGGCCTGCCAGGCGGGCGAGGGCTCCGACCGGACGTCGTCCAGCGGCTCCTCGTCGAAGAACATCGGACCGGTCTCGTCCACCGGCGCGGGGGCGGGCCGGTGCGGTTCGGCCGGCTCCGGCTCGGGTGCCGAGGGCATCGCCTCACCGCCCTGCGGGGCGGGCCTGCTCGTGCCGGGCACCCAGGAGGCGCCGTTCCAGTACCGGACGTATCCGGGAATGGACGGATCGGGGTAGTACCCCTCGCGGGGGCTTTCGTCACCGGGTGCCGGGGTTGGGGCGCTCATCACCGTGGTCCCGTATCTCTTCGAGTCTCAGTACAAGGGTGTCAGTACAAGGGTCCACATCTACCAGACACCCGCGTACCCCCGTGCCGGTCCGGGGGTTTGGGCCACTTTTCGGTCACGCCAATCTTTTTTCCCCGAAGTCGCGTAATGGATGGCGGGGAGGGCGCTCTCTCCCTGTGAAGGCCGGTCGCGGGACCGGCTCACAGGTCTCGAAGGGACGCCTCATGCACACCGTCGTGGAACGCGAACTGGAGCTCAAGCTGGTCCTGTCGCCCGAGCGCAGCATCCCGGTGCCCGCCCGGCTGACGTATCGGACCCAGGACCCGTACGCCGTGCACATCACCTTCCACATCGGCTCGGACGCCCCCGTGCACTGGACGTTCGCCCGCGATCTGCTGGTGGAGGGCGTGTTCCGGCCGTGCGGGCACGGGGACGTACGGATCTGGCCGACCAAGGTCGACGGACGCAGCGTCATCTGCGTGGCGCTGACCTCGCCCGACGGCAACGCGCTGCTGGAGGTGCCGTCCGTCGCCGTGGCCGCCTGGGTGGAGCGGACGCTGCGGGTGGTTCCGCCGGGTACGGAGTCCGAGCGGCTCGGGATCGACGAGGGCCTCGCGGAACTGCTGGCGCCGCTGCCGGCCGACGACCTGTGGATGAGCGATCCCTGGCCGTCGGACGACGCGCAGGACGGCGAGAGTTGAGCCGGCGCGGACGCGGTGCGGGACGCCGGTCAGAACACCTTGCCCGGGTTGAGGAGTCCCAGCGGGTCGAAGGCCTGCTTGATGCCCCGGTGCAGTTCCACGCTGACTTCGCCGAGTTCCCGGGCGAGCCACTCCTTCTTGAGTACGCCGACGCCGTGTTCGCCGGTGATGGTGCCGCCGAGTTCGAGGCCGAGCGCCATGATCTCGTCGAAGGACTCGCGGGCCCGCCGGGACTCGTCGGCGTCGGTGTGGTCGAAGCAGACGACGGGGTGGGTGTTGCCGTCGCCCGCGTGGGCGCAGACGCCGATGGTGAGGCCGTACTTCTCCGCGACGGCGGCGGTGCCCTCCAGCATGGCGCCGAGCTGGGAACGCGGTACGCACACGTCGTCGATCATCGTGGCGGACTTGATGGTCTCCAGCGCGGTGAGCGACATCCGCCGGGCCTGGAGCAGCATTTCGGATTCGGCCGCGTCGTCCGCCGGGACGACCTCGGTGGCACCGGCGGCCGTGCAGAGTTCCGCGACGGCGGCCAGATCGGCGGCCGGGTCCGGCGTGTCGAAGGCGGCGAGCAGCAGCGCCTCCGTGGAGTCGGGGAGGCCCATGTTCGCCATCTTGTTGACGGCTCGGACTGTCGTACGGTCCATCAGTTCGAGGAGTGACGGGGTGTGCCCCCGCTCCATGATCGCGCAGATCGCGTCGCAGGCACTGGCCGCACTGGGGAACTCGGCGGCCAGCGCGAGCTGCCGGGGCGGCTTCGGCTTGAGCGCGAGCACGGCCTTGACGACGATCCCGAGGCTGCCCTCCGAGCCGACGAGGAGCCGGGTGAGGTCGTATCCGGCGACGCCCTTCGCGGTGCGGCGGCCGGTGCTGAGGAGGCGTCCGTCCGCGAGAACGACGTCGAGGCCGAGGACGTATTCGGCGGTGACCCCGTACTTGACGCAGCACAGTCCGCCGGAGGCGGTCCCGATGTTGCCGCCGATGGTGCACATCTCCCAGCTGGAGGGGTCCGGCGGGTAGTACAGCCCGTGCTCGTCGACCGCGCGGGACAGCACGGCGTTGATGACGCCCGGCTCCACGACGGCGATCCGGTCGACAGGGCTGATCTCCAGGATGCGGTCCATCTTGGTCAGGGAGAGCACGATGCAGCCGTCGGAGGCGTTGGCGGCGCCCGACAGGCCCGTGCGGGCCCCCTGCGGGACGACCGGGACGCGCAGGGCCGTGGCGGTGCGCATGACGTGCTGGACCTGCTCGACGTTACGTGGGAGCGCGACGACGGCCGGGGTGCCCGCCTCGCAGAAGCTCGCCATGTCGTTGGCGTAGGAGGCGGTGATGTCCGGGTCGGTGATCAGAGCCTCGGCCGGGAGCCCCGCACGCAGTAGTTCGAGAAGATCGTCCATGATCCAAGACTCGCATCCGGGCCCATTGGTGTGAACCCGTAAGCGCCTGTCATCCCAAGACGCGGTGCGATCTTCGTACTGACGCAGAGTGATCGGCATGGACGTCACTCCGCAGCAGCCCCCGGCGGCCCACGGGCCGGACCACTCCCCCGAGACCCCGGACACCGCCTACGCCCCGCCCTGCGAATCCCCTCCCGCCCTGCCCCCCGACCCCGTGTCCCTGGCCGAGCCGCCGCCCGCCTCGCTGCGCACGACGCTGCGCCGGGCCGCGTTCGGCGTGGTGGCGGGCGCGGTGCTGGTGACGGGTGCGGTGGTCGCCGTGCCGGACGAGGACAAGGACGCGGCGCCGCCGGTGTCCGGTCCGGTGTCGCGTGCGATGACCGCGACGGCGGCCGGTTCCCCCGCCTCGCTCTCCGATCTGACGGCGCTGATCGGGGACCGGCAGGCGTGGGTGGGCACCCACCCCTCGGACGCGCGGTCGTGGGCGGAGCTGGGCTCCGCGTACGTGGAGTGGGGGCGGCGGGGAGCGGACGCGGCGTACTACACCCGCGCCGAGCAGGCGCTGAAGCGGTCGCTGAACGTGCTGCCGGGCGACCGGGGGAACGAGGCGGCCTGGATCGGCCTCGCCTCGCTCGCCAACGCCCGGCACGACTACGTGACGGCGAAGAAGTGGGGCGAGACGGTACGGCGCCGGCAGCCGAAGCAGTGGACGGTGTACCCGGAGCTGATCGACGCGTACAACGGCCTAGGCGACCAGAAGTCGGCGATCACGGCGGTGGAGAAGTACACGGAGCTGCGGGCCGGGGTGCCCGCGCTGGGCCGGACAGCGGAGATGTACCGCGACCGGGGCTGGCGCGAGGACGCGCTCGCCACCGCCCAGGACGCCGCGAACCGGGCGAAGGCACCCGCGGAGAAGGCGGCCTGCCTCTCCCGGCTGGGCGACCTGGCCTGGGAGCGGGGCGAACCGGAGGAGGCCGTGGCCCAGTACGGGGCGGCGCTGCGCACCGACCGCGCCCACCACGCCGCCCTCGCGGGCCGCGCCCGCGCGCTGGCGGCCCTCGGCCGCACGGACGAGGCCCAGCGGGACTACCAGGCGGCGCTGGCCAAGTCCCCGCGCCCCGAGTACATGCTGGAGCTGGGCGAGCTGTACGAGTCGCTGGGCCTGGACGGCGACTCCGTCAACCAGTACACCCGGCTGCGCAAGGCGCTGTCCCGGGCCGGGACCCAGGGCGTGGACGAGGCCCTGCTGCTCGGCCGCTTCGAGGCAGCACACGGTGACGCGGACGCGGCGGTGGAGCAGCTGCGCGCGGAGTGGGACCTCGGGCACCGCAGCGCGGCGGTGGCGGACGCGCTGGGCTGGGCACTGCACCGCTCGGGCGATTCGGACTCGGCTCTGGAGTACGCGGAGAAGGCGGTCGACACGGGGGGCCAGAACGCCTCGTACGCGTACCACCTCGGCATGGTCCAGCGCGCGCTGAGCGACTTCGGGCCGGCCCGCCGCAACCTGGAGGACGCGCTGCGCACCAACCCGCGGTTCTCGCCGCTGGACGCCCCGAGCGCGCAGGAGGCCCTGGACACGATGGGCCCGCCCCCGGCGGGCGGCCCCCAGGACATGCGGCCCGCACCCCCGCCGGCCCCACCGCGGGCACCGGCCCCGGCGCAGGCCCCGGCCCCGGCGCAGGTCCCCGCGCCGCCGAAGCAGGGCGCGGCGGGTGCCCCGGCGACGGCCGCGGCCAAGCCGTCGGCGTCGGCGTCGGGGGCGTCATCGGGCCACTGACATCCGGAAATGCTCCCGCCCGAGGCGGCGCGGACGGTCCCACCCACCTGTGCGTCCGCCCGTCTCGACCGGCCGCCGGATACCGCGTCGTATATAGGCTCGGCCCATGACCTCGTTCGACGACCTCACCCGTCTCGTCCCTCCGCCGCAACAGCCCCATGGGGCGCATGGCGACTGGAGTGCGGTCGAGACGGCACTGGCACTGGAACTCCCCTCGGACTTCAAGCGGTTGATCGAGTCCTACGGGGCTTACTACTTCTCCGAGTTCCTGACGCCGCTCGCGCCGTTCGGCGGGCGGGACCTGCTCGTCGGCCCGGCCAAGCGGCTGCTGGACCAGGAACGCGGCTTCCGGGACCGTAACCCCGAGAAGTGTCCGTACCCCTTCTACCCGGAGCCGGGAGGGCTCCTGCCGTGGGCGGGAACCGACAACGGGGACCGGGTCTGCTGGCTCACCGAGGGGCCACCGGACGAGTGGACGGTCGTCTGCTGGAATCCGAGGGGCTGGTACTACGACGCCCATCCCGTGGGCGCGACCGGGTTCCTGGCCGGCTGGCTGTCGGGGGACATCAGCACCAGCGTCTTTCCTGACGCCGCCGAATTCGCCGCCGAGGAGGACGAGTTCGACGAGGAGGACTGATCCGCCAGCTGTCCGGCGCGCGGGATGAACCGGGCTTGTTTGTGCACAGTGCACACTATGTGTACCGTGAAATAGAAATGCATAGTGCACAACACTGCCGGGGCAGCGCCCGTAAGGAAGCGAACATGAACCGTCTGCACGACAAAGTGGCCGTCATCACCGGAGCCGGAAGCGGTATCGGCCGCGCCGCCGCCGAACTCATGAGCAAGGAGGGCGCCCGCGTCGTCGTGGCCGACCACGACACCCGGGCGGCCGAGGAGACGGCCGCGCTCATCACCGCGGCGGGGGGCCGGGCGATGCCCCTCACGGTGGACGTCATGGAGGAGGACTCCATCGTGGACATGATCAGCGCCACGGTGAACGAGTACGGCGCCCTGAACGTCCTGTGCAACCACGTCGGCGGCACCAACCCGCGTACCGACCTCGACGTGCTCCGCATGGACATGGACGAGTTCGACCGGGCCGTCGCCCTCAACATGCGCAGCACCCTGCTGGGTTCCCGGCACGCGATCCCCCACATGATCCGGGCCGGTGGCGGCTCGGTCATCAACACCGCGTCCGTCGCCGCGCTCGTCGGCGACGTCCTGCAAACCTCCTACGGGGCGGTCAAGGCCGCGGTGGTCAGCATCACCAAGTCGGTCGCCACCCAGTACGGGCCGCAGAACATCCGCTGCAACGCGATCGCCCCCGGCGCGGTGGTGACGCCCGCCCTGGAGAACAACCTCCCCCAGGAAGTGGTCGACAGCCTCAAGCGCGGCAACGCCCTCCCCTACCTGGGCGCCCCCGAGGACATCGGCCACACCATGGTCTTCCTCGCCTCCGACGAGTCCCGCTACCTCACCGGCCAACTCCTCGTGGTGGACGGCGGAATGACCGCGCAGTCGTCCGCCGCCCCGGGCCGCCGGGCCATGCTCCCCGCGTAGCGCCTCCGACGGGCCCGGCGGCGGAGGGGCCCCTGGGGATCAGCCGCCCCCGCGTCAGATGCGCGAGTTCCGCAGTGACTGCCACACCGCGCCGGCCAGTGCGCGCGTCGCCCGGGGGACCGACAGGTGCTCGTGCTCGCGGTAGAGGTTCCAGTTGTAGGGGACGAGCGACAGCTTGTTGGAGGACAGCGATCCCGCCTGGTGGGCCCGGTACACGGCGAGTGGTTCGGTGAGGCCCCTGGCGTCGGCGCCGTCGCGCATGATCGACAGCCACAGGGCGTAGTCCTGGCGCTTGCGCATCTCCGGCATCAGCCTCGTGCCCAGGGCGTTGCGGTCGTACATCGCGGTGAGGGCGCCGATGTAGTCCTTGACCAGCATCGCGCGGTAGTCCACGTGCGCCCGCGCACCGATCACCCGGCCGTTCGGGACCCAGTCGGTGCTGTCGCCCGCGTAGTCGGCGTCCATCTTGAAGTACGAGGTGAACGTCAGGGGCGCGGTGCCCTCCGCGGCGAAGGCGAGCTGCTTCTCGGTCTTCTCCGGGAGCCACATGTCGTCGGAGTCGAGGAAGGCGATGTAGTCCCCGCGGGCGCGCTCGATCGCGAGGTTGCGGGCGCGGCCCGCGCCGCCGCGCTCGGGCGCGGACTCCGGCAGGACGCGCTCGTCCCGGGCGGCGAACTCGCGGAGCAGGTCCATGGAGTCGTCGGAGGACTGGTCGTCGGTGACGAGCAGTTCCACATCGGTATGGGTCTGCGTCAGCACCGACCGGACCGCGGCGCCCAACGTGGCGGCCGAGTTGTACACGGGCATCACGACAGACACCAGGGGCACAGCGCATCTCCTTGTGGGATCAGGAACGACGGTCCATTCAAGCACCGCCGTGGAGCGGCGGCCGACACGCGGGTGGCCGCTCCGCGACCCGCGACGGGCGGGCCGGAAGCATCCGGTCCGCCCGTCGTGTCGTTCCCGTACCGCTCAGAGGTTGCCGCGGCGCTCCTGCTCGCGCTCGATCGCCTCGAACAGGGCCTTGAAGTTGCCCTTGCCGAAGCCCATCGAGCCGTGCCGCTCGATCATCTCGAAGAACACCGTCGGCCGGTCCTGGACCGGCTTGGTGAAGATCTGGAGCAGGTAGCCGTCCTCGTCGCGGTCCACCAGGATCTTCTGCTCGCGCAGGGTCTCCACCGGCACCCGGGTCTCGCCCGCCCACTCGCCCAGCGTGTCGTAGTACGAGTCCGGGGTGTCCAGGAACTGGACGCCGGCCTCGCGCATCGCCTTCACGGAGGCGACGATGTCGTTCGTGGCGAGCGCGATGTGCTGGACGCCCGCGCTGCCGTAGAACTCCAGGTACTCGTCGATCTGGGACTTCTTCTTGGCGACGGCCGGCTCGTTGATCGGGAACTTGACCTTGAGGGTGCCGTCCGCGACCACCTTGGACATGAGCGCGGAGTACTCGGTGGCGATGTCGTCGCCCACGAACTCCTTCATGTTGGTGAAGCCCATGACCTTGTTGTAGAAGCCGACCCACTCGTTCATCCGGCCGAGCTCGACGTTGCCGACGCAGTGGTCGATGGCCTGGAAGGTGCGCTTGGCGGGCGGCGCGACGATGGGCTCGGCCGCGGCGTAGCCGGGGAGGTAGGGGCCGTCGTAGCCGCCGCGCTCCACGAGGGTGTGGCGGGTCTGGCCGTACGTGGCGATGGCGGCCAGGACGACCGTGCCGTGCTCGTCCTTCACCTCGTGCGGTTCGGTCAGGCCCCGGGCGCCGTGCTCGACCGCGTAGGCGTACGCGGCGCGGGCGTCCGGGACCTCGATGGCCAGGTCGACGACGCCGTCGCCGTGCTCGTTGACGTGCTCCGCCAGGAAGCGGCCGTGGTCCGTGGCCGGCTTGATGACGGAGGTGAAGACGAAGCGGGCGGAGCCGGTCGTCAGGACGTAACTGGCCGTCTCGCGGCTGCCGTTCTCCGGTCCGGAGTAGGCGACCAGCTTCATGCCGAAGGCGGTGGAGTAGTAGTGCGCGGCCTGCTTGGCGTTGCCGACGGCGAAGACGACGGCGTCCATTCCCTTGACCGGGAAGGGGTCGGCCTGCCGTGCACTGTCGGGGGTGCTGTGCATCGTCTCAGTCATGTCCGAAGGGTCTCCCCGCTTCGCAAGGTGCGCAACAGTTCGCGAAATCACTGGGCAGTCTGTGCAGTGGTTGGCCATGATGGGCGGGCTATCTGTACATGCTGACCATCCCCGCGACTCCCCGGAGGCAGACCTTGGCGATCGACCGGCTGGACGGACGGCTCATCGTGCTGCTGGCACGTGAACCCAGGATCGGGGTACTGGAGGCTTCGCGCAGGCTCGGCGTGGCGCGCGGGACGGTGCAGGCGCGTCTCGACCGCCTTCAGTCGAATGGCGTCATCCGCGGATTCGGTCCGGACGTGGACCCGGCGGCGCTCGGCTACCCGGTCACCGCCTTCGCGACGCTGGAGATCAAACAGGGCCAAGGGGCCGACGTACGGGCGCACTTGAGTGGCGTACCGGAGGTGCTCGAACTGCACACCACCACCGGGCAGGGCGATATGTTCTGCCGGCTCGTGGCCCGTTCCAACGCGGATCTCCAACGGGTGATCGACCTCGTTGTCGGATTTGATGGCATTGTCCGGGCCTCCACGGCCATCGTCATGGAGAACCCCGTACCCCTGCGCGTCATCCCCCTCGTCGAACAGGCGGCGGAGGACATCAACTGAGCCGAGGAGTGCCGAGTTGAGCTTCTGGGAGTATCTGGGCAATCGGCACCAGCAGCTGCTCACCGACGCGTTCCAGCACGCCAGCGCCGTGTTCCAGTGCATGGTCATCGCGACGGTGCTCGGCGTCCTGATCGGCATCGTCAGCTATCGCAGCGGCTGGGGCGGCTCCCTGGCGATCACCTCGACGGCGGCCATCCTGACCATTCCGTCCCTCGCCGCGATCGGTCTGCTGATCCCGCTGGTCGGACTCGGTGTGGCGCCGACCGTGATCACGCTGACGCTGTACGGGCTGCTGCCCATCGTCCGGAACTCCATCGTCGGGCTGCGCGGCGTCGATCCGGCGCTCGTGGACGCGGCGAAGGGCATCGGGATGTCGCGGATCGCCCGGCTCTGCAAGGTGGAGCTGCCGCTCGCCTGGCCGCCGATCCTGACCGGCATCCGGGTCGCCACCCAGATGCTGATGGGCATCGCCGCCATCGCCGCGTACGCCTCGGGGCCGGGGCTCGGCAACGAGATCTTCCGCGGGATCGCCTCGCTGGGCAGCGCCAACGCGATCAATCAGGTGCTCGCGGGCACTCTCGGCATCGTCGTCCTCGCCCTGCTCTTCGACGCCGCGTACGTACTGCTGGGGCGGCTCACCATCCCGAGGGGGATCCGTGTCTGAGACCGAGGCGGAAGCCGGGGAGAAGCCCGCCGTCAACGCCACCTCCGGTGCCACCATCCAGCTGGAGAACCTGACCAAGCTCTATCCGGGCAACCCGAGCCCGGCCGTGGACAACGTCTCGATGGACATCAAGGCCGGCGAGACCGTGATCCTCGTCGGCCCGTCCGGCTGCGGGAAGTCGACCACGCTGAAGATGATCAACCGGCTGATCGAGCCGACGTCCGGCCGGATCAGGATCGGCGACGAGGACGTCACCGACATGGACCCGGTGAAGCTGCGCCGGAAGATCGGTTACGCGATCCAGTCGTCCGGGCTCTTCCCGCACATGACGGTCGCGGAGAACATCGCCCTGGTGCCGAAGATGATCGGCTGGTCGAAGTCGAGGGTGAAGGACCGGGTCGAGGAGATGCTCGACCTGGTCGGGCTCGACCCGCGCGAGTACCACGGCCGCTATCCGCGCGCCCTGTCCGGCGGCCAGCAGCAGCGGGTCGGCGTGGCACGGGCGCTGGCCGCGGACCCGCCCGTGCTGCTGATGGACGAACCGTTCGGCGCGGTCGACCCGATCACCCGCGACCACCTCCAGGACGAGCTGATCCGGCTCCAGCACGAACTGCACAAGACCATCGTCTTCGTCACCCATGACTTCGACGAGGCGATCAAACTCGGTGACCGGATCGCCGTGCTGCGCGAGCGCTCGCACATCGCGCAGTTCGACACCCCGGAGGCCATCCTGACCAACCCGACGGACGACTTCGTCTCGGGCTTCGTCGGGGCCGGCGCGGCGCTGAAGCGGCTCAACCTCACCCGGGTACGGGACGTGGAGATCGCCGAGTTCCCGACGGTGACGGTCGACGACCCACTCCAGTCGGTCTTCAACAAGCTGGGCGGCGGCCCGCACAACGAACTGCTGATGCTGGACCGCAGGAACCGCCCCTACAAGTGGCTGCGGCGCGGCGACCTGATGCGCGCCCGGGGTTCACTGGCGCGGGCCGGGCAGCTGGTGCACGACACGGTGACCAGGGACGCCACGCTGCACGACGCGCTGGAGGCGGTGCTGACCGACAGCGGCGGGCGGGTCGCGGTGACCGGGCGGCGCGGCGAGTTCATCGGGGTCGTCGACATGCACACCCTGATGAACTCGGTGCACGAACTGCTGGAGGCCGACCGGCTCACCGCCATCGAGCACCAGCACGAGCTCCAGGAGCTGCGCAGTCACCAGACCGTGCAGGAGCTGGAGGGCGGTGCGGACGTATGACTCCCAGCTCCCGCTCCCCCGCCCCCTCCGACCCCGAGTCCGACCGGGACCGCCCGCCGGGCGAGCACGACGTCAAGGGCCATGCCTTCCGTGACCAGGAGGATGAGGAGCCGCCCGCCGCGGCCCGGCCGGCCCGCCGGATCACCTGGCGCAAGCTGGTGACGGTGCCCGCGGCGCTCGCGGTGGTCCTGATCGTCACCTACGTATGGATCAACAACGTCCACCTCGACGCCATCGCGCAGAACTCCCTCGCGGGCGACACCGTCGAACTGCGCTGGTGGCAGCACGTCAGGCTGACCGCGATCTCGACCTTCTGGGTGCTGATCATCGCCATTCCGCTGGGCATCGCGCTGACCCGGCGGGGGCTGAACAAGGCCGCCCCGGTGGTCACCGCGATCGCCAACATCGGCCAGGCGACCCCGGCGATCGGGCTGCTGGCGCTGCTGGTCATCTGGCTGGGCATCGGCCCGTCGACGGCGATCACCGGCATGGTGATCTACGCGGTGCTGCCGGTGCTCTCCAACACCGTCGCCGGTCTGAAGGCCATCGAGCCGACCCTGGTGGAGGCCTCGCGCGGGATCGGGATGTCCGCGATGGGGACGCTCTCCAAGGTCGAACTGCCGCTCGCGGTGCCGCTGATCCTGGCCGGGGTACGGACCGCGCTGGTGCTCAACGTGGGTACGGCGACCCTGGCGACGTTCGGGGGCGGCGGCGGGCTCGGGGACCTGATCACCTCGGGCATCCAGACCCAGCGGATGCCGGTGCTGGTGCTCGGTTCGGTACTGACGGTGGTGCTGGCGCTGCTGGTGGACTGGCTGGCGTCGCTGGTCGAGGTCGTGCTGACACCGCGCGGGCTGGAGGCGGGGGTATGAGGAGGAGGCGGATGCGTACGGCGTCGGTGGCGGCGGCCGCCCTGGCGCTGGTGCTCTCCGGGTGCGGCCTGAAGAGCGGATCCCCGATGGTCGACGACGTGAAGCCGGGGTCCGTGGGGAAGGGGGAGCCGCTGCACGGCGCCTCGCTGACCGTCACCTCGAAGAACTTCAGCGAGAACATCATCCTGGGCCAGATGATCGGCCTGATCTTCAAGGCCGCCGGGGCCGAGGTGCTCGACCGGACGAACCTGCCCGGTTCGATCAGCGCGCGCGAGGCGATCCGCCAGGGCGACGCCGATGCGATGTACGAGTACACGGGAACCGCCTGGATCACCTATCTGGGCCATTCGAAGCCGATCACCAGCCCGCTGAAGCAGTGGGAGGCGGTACGCGACGCGGACCGGAAGAACGGGGTGACGTGGCTGCCGCAGTCCACCCTGAACAACACGTACGCGCTCGCCATCAGCAAGCGGAACAACGCGAAGTACCACCTCAAGACGCTCTCCGACGTCGCCGCACTGGCCAAGAAGAACCCCTCGGCGGTGACGGTCTGCGTGGAGAACGAGTTCGCCTCCCGCAACGACGGACTGCCGGGCATGGAGAAGGCGTACGGGATGTCCATCCCCGGTGCCAACATCAAGAAGATGGACGCCGGGATCGTCTACACCCAGGTGTCGAAGTCCAACTCCTGCCTGCTGGGCGAGGTGTTCACCACCGACGGCCGGATCAAGGCGATGAACCTCGACGTGCTGACGGACAACAAGCACTTCTTCCCCAACTACAACGCGGCGCCCGTCATCCACACCCCGACCTTCGAGAAGTACCCGGTCATCGCCGCCCTGCTGGACCCGCTCAGCGCCCGGCTGACCACGGAGGTCGCGCAGCAGCTGAACGCCAAGGTCGACGTCGACGGCGACGACCCGCACCAGGTGGCGAAGGACTGGCTGGTCGCGGAGGGGTTCATCAGGACGGGGTGAGCGGATGCGGGCCGCCCGGAGTTACAAAGAAAGCGATGCAAAGAATCTGTTGCAAAGCTTTCTTTGTAACTCTATGGTTGGGGCATGACAGAGAAAGAGACCGGTCGGGACGGCACCCCGAACATGCACACGGTGGACGCCCGCTCCCTGCGCGGGCTCGCCCACCCCCTGCGGATGCGGCTGCTGACCGCCCTCCGGGAGTTCGGCCCGGCCACCGCGTCCGGTCTGGCGGACCGGCTCGGCGAGTCCAGCGGCGCCACCAGCTACCACCTGCGCCAGCTCGCCTCGTACGGCTTCGTGGAGGACGACCCCGAGCGCGGCAAGGGGCGCGAGCGGTGGTGGAGGGCCGTCCACGGAGGCATGGCGTTCGAACACGGCGCGGACTTCCTCCGCGACCCGGACCCGGAGATCCGCGGCGCCATGGAAGTCGTCCTGCACGAGAGCGCCACCCGGCACGCCCAGGAGCTGAACACCTGGATCGGCACCACGCACGAGTGGCCCAAGGAGTGGGTGCGCTCCTCCGACCTCAGCGATTTCAAGATGCGCCTCACGCCCGAACTCGCCCAGGAACTGACGGAGAAGGTCCACGCGCTGATCGAGAGCTACTGGGATCGGGTCCCGGAGGGAACCGAGGGCTCCGCCTTGGTCCGCACCCACCTGCACGTCTTCCCGCGCCCAGCCGAGTGACCCGCGGAGTGACCCGCCGCTCGACCCGCCTGACGGGTCATTCGGCAGACCCGTTACCGACCGACTGACCGGCCGACCGGCCTGACTGGCCCGACCGGCCCGACTGAACGAGGGGACCACCAGCCATGCATCCCGAGACGCACCTTCAGCTGCACACCATCCGCTCCGCCGAACTCCAGCGCCACGCGGCCGACTTCCGCCTCACCCACCCCCGGCCCGGCATCGACACCGAGACCGGCGCCCGCGCCCCGCACACCGGCCTGCGCACCCGACTGGGCCTGACCATGGTCGAGTTGGGGCTGCGGTTGCTGCCGGACGGGTCCGCCGTACCGTCCCGCACCGCCCGAGCGGCGTAGTCCGTGGACGGGGGGAAGAACACACGGAACCGGCTGCCGCTCGTCGCCGTACTGTCCGCCAACTCCATATCCACCGCCGGTACTTCACTCACGCTCATCGGTGTCCCGTGGTTCGTCCTCGAAACCACGGGCAGCGCCGGACGGGCCGGGCTCGTCGCCTTCTGCGCGACCCTCCCGATCGTCGTCTCCGCCCTGATCGGCGGGCCCGTCATCGACCGGATCGGCCGCCGCCGGGTCTCCGTCGCCTCCGACACGGTGTGCGGACTGGCCGTCGCCGCGGTGCCGTTGCTCCACTACGCCGACGCCCTCACCTTCTGGATGCTCTGCGCCCTGATGGCCGTCAACGGGCTGTTCCACACGCCCGGCAACACCGCGCGCTACGTCCTGGTCCCCGACCTCGCCGAATACGCCGGCACCACACTCCCCCGCGCCGCCAGCCTCTTCGACGCGGTCTCGCGCGGGGCCAGGATGGTCGGCGCGGCGCTGGCCGGGGTACTGATCGCGCTGGTCGGCGCCGAGACCGTACTGCTGCTGGACGCGGCCACCTTCCTCACCTCCGCCGCGCTCATCGCGGCAGGGCTGCGGGGCGTGCGCGCGGCCGAGCCGGTCAGGAACGCCGAACCGGTCTCGCTGCCCACCTACAAGCGTGAACTGTGCGAGGGGTACGCCTACTTGTTCGGCAACCGGCTGCTGCTGGGCGTCGTGGTGATGGTCCTGTTCATGAACGGGACCGACCAGGGCTGGGCCGCCGTCCTGCTGCCGGTCCACGCCTCCGACGAACTCGGCGGGGCCCGGGATCTGGGGCTGCTCACCGCGCTGTTCGGAGCGGGCGGCCTGACCGGGGCCCTGCTGTACGGGGCGGTCGGGCACCGCTACTCGCGGCGGGCCGTGTTCAGCGTCTGCGTGGTGCTGTGCGGGGCGCCGAGGTTCCTGGTCGCGGCGCTGACCGGGACGACGCTGCCGCTGGCCGTGACGATGGTGCTGAGCGGTGTCGCGGGCGGCGTGCTGAACCCGATCCTGACGACGGTGATCTACGGGAGCGTCCCCGACGCGCTGCGCAGCCGGGTCTCCGGAGCGATCACCGCCGGCTGCGAGCTGGCCATGCCGGTGGGTGGTCTCGCGGCCGGACTGCTGGTGGAGAGCGCGGGCGCCTCCGGGGCGCTGCTGGCGATGGGCGGGTGCTACCTGCTCGCGACGCTGAGCCCGCTCGTCTTCCCGGCCTGGCGGACGATGGACGACGAACCGGCGAAGGAGCCGGGGGAGCCCTCGGGCCTTCCGGAGCAGCAGGTCAGCAGCTCGGGACCTTGCCCCCGTGATCCAGTGCCCGCAGCGAGGAGACCGCGCCCTTCAGGGTCGTGACCGGGATCAGCCGCAGCCCGTCGGGCAGCTCGGCGTGCGCCTCCTTGCACTCCGCCTTGGGCACGAGGAAGACGCTCGCCCCGTCCCGGCGGGCCGCCTGCGTCTTCAGCGAGACGCCGCCGACCGCGCCGACCTTGCCGTCCGCCTCGATGGTGCCGGTCCCGGCGATGGTGCGGCCGCCGGTGAGATCGCCCCCTGAGCCGTCGCCGTCGAGCTTGTCGACGATCCCGAGCGCGAAGAACAGTCCCGCGCTCGGGCCGCCCACGTCGGCGAGGTGCAGGGTGACGTCGACGGAGCCCGGCTTCCTGCCGAGGTAGTTCAGCGCGGCGTCCACGGCCGAGTTCTGCGATTCCACCATGTCGTCGAGGTTGTGCTTCTCGATCTCCTTCTCGGAGCCGCCGGTCGGGTAGACCGAGTCCCGGGGCATGACCGCCCGGTCCGTACGGAACCAGCTGTCGATCACGTCACTGATCCCGACATCGGCGTCGGGCCCGGTCGCCACGATCGTCGTCATCCGCAGCTGGCCCTTGGTGGGCCGGGTGGGGGTGCCCTCAATGGTGATCACAGGGGCGCCCTTGTCGTCCCCGAGCACATTCGCCGTCGTACCGGGCTGCGCCAGCGTGAACGGCAGCGGCGCGAAGGCGGCCACACCGAAGAGGGCGAGCACGGGCAGGGCACAGAGGGCGAGGGTGCGGGGGCGCGAGAGACGTGTGAGCACCCGCCCAATCTAACCGGACCGGCCTGTGCGGGGTTCTTTGGTGCGGGGTTCTGGGGTGCGGGCTGTTCGTGGGGTGCGCCTGCCCCGGTGGGTGGGGGGCGGTGCCCCTCCGGGGAGACTCCTCGGAAATGGCGTGTTCACCCAGGACCGAGAGGGACCCGGGTCGTACGCCATTTTCTGCGGGGACTCCCCTGCACGTCCCCACCCCGGCATCACTCGCGTCCGACGCGCGACGGGCGGGTTCGGGGGCGTGCAGGGGAGTCCCCGCAGGACGACGAACACAGACCCGGGTACGCAATACGGACCCGCCGCACGTTCGTCGTTCGAGGAGTCTCCCCGGAGGGCCCCCGAACCCCCACCCACCGGGCAGGCGCACCCCACGGAGCACCCGCACAAACAACCCCGTCCGGCGATTGAGGACGGAACCCCGCGCCAAGGAGACCGGCGCACGAACCCCGCGCGCCCGCCCGGCCGAGGGCCCCGTCAGCGCAGCGCGTCCGCCACTTCGCGTGCCGCGTCGACGACGCGGGGGCCGACCCGTTCCGGGACCGCGTCCGCGAGCATCACCACGCCCACGCTGCCCTCGACCCCCGTCACCCCCATCAGCGCGGCCGCCGCACCGCTCGCCCCGGCTTCCAGCTCACCGTGGGTGAGGGTGAACGCGGTCTCGCCCACCGGCTTCTGCCGGGCCGCGAGGATGGCCCGGCCCGCGGCGCCCCGGTCGAGCGGGTGGCGGAAGCCGGCCCGGTACGCGACGTGGTAGTCCGTCCAGGTCGGTTCGACGACCGCGACGGCCAGCGCGTCCGTGCCGTCGACGAGCGTGAGGTGGGCCGTGGCCCCTATGTCCTCCGCCAGTGAGCGCAGCGCGGGCAGCGCGGCCTCCCGGACGAGCGGGTGCACCTGCCGGCCCAGGCGCAGCACGCCGAGGCCGACTCTGGCTCTTCCGCCCAAATCGCGTCGGATCAGGGTGTGTTGCTCCAGGGTGGCGAGCAGACGGTAGACCACGGTGCGGTTGACGCCGAGTTTGTTGGACAACTCGGTGACCGTCAGTCCGTGGTCGGTGTCGGCAAGCAGTTTGAGGACACGCAGTCCCCGGTCGAGCGTCTGCGAGGTCTCCGCGGTCACGACGCCCTCTCCTCTTTGGTGAGCGGCGGCGGCTGGTTCCCACGGATTGTGCGTCACCGGTCCCAGCGGCGACGCACGGAGAGGCCGCCGGCCTGGCCAAGGCACCGGCTGCGCTCCGCGGCGGCGTTGCCACGGGGCGTTCACATTTTTGGGACAGTAGCGAGCCAGTCCGCTCAGCGGAAGACCTCGTCCAGAATCCGGGCGCCTGCGGAAAAGCGCTTGTGCGCGGCGAGCATAAGTGCCGGTCAGCGGGGCGCCGGCCGGATGGCGCGGATCTACGCGCGTCCATGTCGGCCGACTCCCTCGCGACGCTCCGTACACCGGAGGTGAACCAGCGTTAACTCACCGTGAACAATTGTTGGACGGTTTTACCGTTCACGAGCACTTCGCAGGCCCGGATCGACTTCGTCGCCGGGTCCCGGACGGTGAAGTTGAGGGCGAACGTGCCGTCGAGTCCGATGATCCGGGTGACGTAGGAGTCGGAGGTCTGCTTCCCGTCCGCGGTGCGTCCGGTCACCGAGACCGTGGCGACGGGTGCGAAACCCCGGCCGGTCACCTGGACCACCGTGCCGACCGGCCCTTCGGGCGGCGAGAGCGCGAAGGACGGGCCGGCCGGGACCGTGCCGTCCTGGACGGTGAAGGCGGCCGTCTCGGTACGTGGGTTGACGAGGACCTCGCGGACCCGGATCGCGACGGTGTCGGCCGCCTTGACGGTGAACGTCTGCGAGAACGCCCCGTCGAGGCCGACCACCTTGGTCCGCACCGGGTCGGAGGTCTGCGAGCCGTCCGCCCGCAGCCCGACGATGGATACGGTCGCGACCTTCGCGAAGCCCTGTCCCAGGACGGTGACCGCGGTGCCCTTCGGGCCGGCTGCCGGGGTGAGGACGATGTACGTGGGTGAGACGGTCAGCTGGGTGAGGGCCTCCGAGCTGCCGGCGGTGACGCGGAGCGCGTACACGGCGCGCGGGGTGGAGCCGGCGACGGTGACCGTGCCGCTCAGGTTGCCGTCGGCGGTGATCCGGAGGGTGGAGCCGCTGATCCGGGCCGCGTCGCAGCCGGTGCCGTCGGCGGCGCACAGCTGGGCGGCCGGGGTGACGCCGGACGGCCAGCCGTCGCCGGAGACGCCGATGGACCCGCCCGGTTTGACCTTGGCCGTGCCTGCCGAGAGCGTCGCGGTGGCCTCGGTCACGGTGAACGGCGTGGTGAGTACGGTCGCCGGGTCGTTGGCCTCGTCGACCTGGACCGAGGCGATCGCCGGGTCGGAGACGGTGAGCTCCACGCTGAACTTCCCGTCGGACCCGCTCTTCACGTAGACGGCGGTGTCGTCGAGGGTCGCCCCGCTCGCGTCGAGGGCCACCGTGTTGATCCACCGGTCCTGGAAGTAGTTGCTCCCGGTGACGGTGATGACGCTGCCGACCGGCCCGCTGCTCCGGGACAGCGCGATCGCGCGGGGCCCGTCGGGAACGAAGGCGCGGACGGTCAGCGGCGCGGTCGTCTCCTTCGTACCGTCGCCGACCTTCACCAGGTACGAGCCGTCCGGCACGGCGCCCGCCTCCGCGAGCACGGCCTTGCCGGTCAGCTGCCCGGAGCCGTCGATCGCGAGGGTGGAGGAGGCGAACTTGGCGGGGTCGCAGCCGCCGCCGTCCGCCGCGCAGAGCGACGGTACGGGGGTGGCGGACGGTGTCCACCGGCTGCCCGCCAGGGTGACCGCGGTGGACGGGCGCACCGGGGTGGTGGGGGCGATCAGCGTGGCCGGCTGTCCGGCGCTGCCCTCCACGGTGACGGTGCCGATGGACCCGCCGCCCGCGGTCACGACGCACGGCGTCTCGTAGGTGCCGCCGAGCACCTTGGTACGGGTGAGGTTGCGCAGCGGGGTGAAGGAGACCGGCCCGCTCGCGTTGGCGGGGACGATGAAGTCCCCTTCGTAAGGCGGGATCTCGATCGGTTTCCCGGACGGGATGTTGAGGGAGACCTGGGGTCCGGTGACGGTCACCGTGCCGGTGGCGCCGCCTGACATGGCGAGGTCGAGGCTCGGGGTGGTGGGCACGTCGTTGAGGGTGAGCCCGCTGGTGGCCGGGGACGGGCCGAGCGTCACCTTGGCGTGGACCTTGCCGCCCGGGTCGACGACGTCGGGGGTGAGTTCGACGTTCATCTGCTGCGGCCCGGTCGCCTCGCCCTGGCCGGCCGGCAGGGTGCAGTGCACGGTCGGGGTGACGGTACCGGCGTGCGCGAGGGGGGCCAGGGCGGCGGATCCGCCGGTCCAGACGAGCAGGGTGGTGGCGCCGAGTGCGACGGCACGGCGTAATGCCGAGCCACCCGGTCTTCTCGTGCCGGCGGATCTGCGATGCGCGAACATACGGCTCCTCCAAAGGAAGCGGAATGCGAATGATGCGAATGGTTCAGATGCTGGGAATGGACTGAATGGCGCGGATGCGGAACGGGAAACGCCCGTCCGCTCCATTGCCGTACGGAGCGGGCGGGCGTCCGGAAGGACTTTTCCCGGTGACCCCTGTTACAGCAGGGTCAGGGTCAGGGTCGCACTGTAATCTCCGGGCCGGGTGAATTCGGGAACGGTGAGGGCGAGGTCCGCGTCGGCGTCGAACTTCCCGCCGGTGAACGGACGTGATCCGTCCGGATCCACCCGGCAGAGGCTCGCCGCCTCGCTCCCGAGCGCGGTGGGCGCTCCGGCCACCGGCGTCCCCACACTCCCGTCCTGTGCCGAGCAGGCCGGGGTCCACCGCACGGCATAGGCCGGGATGATGTTCCCGTCGGCGTTCGTGAAGCGGCTCAGGGTGGCGGTCAGCGACCATCCGCTGTTGACGCCTCTGGCGTCCTCGACCTCGACCCGGTTGAGCCGGGCCCGCTGTGCTCCGGTGTCCGTGCCCAGCACCGTGGTGCCGAAGTCGACGGTGTCACCGGCCTGGGTCATGGACAGCGTCCCGGCCCTGACCTCGGTGGACAGCCGCTGCTCCGCCGTACCGCCGCCGTCCCCGCCGCCCTCCGTGGTGACGGTGAACGGCGCCGTGCGGACGGTCGCCGGGTCGTTGCCCTCGTCGGCCTGGACGGCGACGACGGCGTCGGAGATGACGGTGAACTCGACGGCGAAGGTGCCGTCCGGGCCGCTCTTGACGTAGACCGCGCTGTCGTCGAGCCCGGTGCCCGACGCGTCGAGGCCGATGATGTTGATCCAGCGGTCCGGGTTGTAGTTCCGGCCGCTGACCGTGACCACGCTGCCGACCGGGCCGCTGTCCGCCGACAGCGAGATCTCCCGGTTGCCCGCCGCGACGGCCTTCACGGTGAGGGGTGCGGTGGCCTCCTTCGTGCCGTCGTTGACCTTCACCTCGTAGCTGCCGTCGGGCACCGCCCCGGCCTCGCCGAGGGTCGCGGTGCCGGTGAGCGTGCCGTAGGAGTCGATCCGCAGGGTGTTCGAGGTGAACTTCAGCGGATCGCAGCCGCCACCGCCCGCCGCGCAGAGCGACGGTACGGGTTTGCCGTCCGGCGTCCACTGCGAACCGCGCAGCTTGACGGCGGTGTTGGGGCGTACGGGGTCTGCCGGGGCGGTCAGGGTGGCGGGCTCCGAGGTGGAGCCCTCCGCCGTGACGGTGCCGACGCTGCCCACGTCGCCCACGACGTCGCACGGTGTCTCGAAGACCGAGCCGAGGACCTTGGTCTGGGTGAGGGTGCGGACCGGGGCAAGCGATATCTCGCCGGAGGCGTCCACCGGAACCAGGAAGTCGCCCTCGTACGCGGGAATCTCGATGGGCTGCCCGGCCGGCACGTCCATGGTGAACTCGGCGCCCCGCACGGTGACGGTGCCGGTGGCCCCGCCGGACATCGCGAGGTCGAGGCTGGGGATGGTCGGCACGTCGTCCAGGGCGATGGCGCTGGTGGCGGGGGACGCGCCGAGCGTCACCTTGGCGTGCACCTTGCCGCCCGGGGCGACGACCTCGGGCGACAGCTCGACGTTCATCTCCTGCGGCCCGGTCGCCTCGCCCTGGCCCGCGGGCAGGGTGCAGTGCACGGTCGGGTTCACCGTGCCGGCCGCCGCCGCAGTCGGGTGGTACGGGGGAAGCGGCGCGGCGGCCCCGACGCAGCCCAGCGACAGTACGAAGCAGGCTGCGAGCAGACCGGTCACCCCGGGTCTTCGACGTCGGATCACCTGACACCCTTTCATGGCCCATTGATTGCGCACATTGAGGAGCTCTGGTGCAGAGAAGTCAAGAGAGACCGAATTGATCCTTTCGGAAATGCCCGAAAAGCATTTCAGCACGCGTTTTCGGCACATCCGTTGACATCTTTGAAGATCACCGTTTCACTGCACCCGACATGCCGGGCCCGGCACGCAGATCCGCAGGCTGGTACCGATCCAGCGAATCTGCGGAATTCAACCGGAAGGAGTTCCACCCGTCATGTCGATCTCCCCACGCCTCACCCGGAGCCGAAGACGCCTGCCGCTGGTGGTGGGCACCACGTGTGCCGTCGGCGCCATGCTCGCGCTGTCGTCCCCGACCGCCTCGGCCGTCGCCCCGCTCACCGCGACGGCGAGCTACAACTGCGGATCCTGGGGCAGCGGCGTCGCCACCCTGACCGCCGCCGACTCGGGCACGAACAAGACCATCAAGATCACCTCCACGGCGATCACCATGCCGGCCGGTACGAGTGCCGACCCGAACAGCATCACGACGACGCTCAAGCTGACCAAGACCTCGGGCGGCGTCACCAGCCAGGTCCAGTTCTCCGCGAAGGCCAACCCCGGCCTGAGCGGCGGCAACCCGATCACCCTCGGCCCGCTGAAGCTCACCTCCGGCACACTCGCGGCCGGGGACAGCACCAACTCCACGGTGCTGCCCGCTCCCCCGAGCACCACCAACTGGTCGCTGCAGATCGTGGCCTCGTCCCCGACGTCGGCCACCGTGCCGTGCGTGGCGACGACCAGCCAGTCCGCACCGTTCGTCTGGTAGCGGCGGGCCCCCTCGTGGCACCGGCCCCAGCCCGCTGAAGCCGGTCCTCCCATGACACCGGCCCGGGGCGAGGACAACCGTCCTGCGCCCCGGGCCGGTGCCCGTACGTTCCGGCCGGGCTCACGTCATGCGGGTGGCCCACTCCTGGACCTTCTTGATCCGCTGCTCGATCTGCCCGGCGGTGGCCTCCGCGCTCGGCGGCCCGCCGCACACCCGCCGCAGCTCGGTGTGGATGACCCCGTGCGGTTTGCCGCTCTGGTGCGTATAGGCCGACACCATGGTGTTCAGCTGCTTGCGCAGGCTCAGCAGCTGCTTGTGCGTGACCACCGGCCGGTCCTCGGCGGGCTTCTCCAGCAGATCCGCCTCGGAGGCCGGCTTCTGGCGGCTGTGCGCGATCTGCCGGGTCTGCCGCTTCTGGAGCAGCAGCTGCACCTGGTCGGGCTCCAGCAGCCCCGGAATCCCGAGGTAGTCCTGCTCCTCCTCGCTGCCCGGGTGCGCCTGCATGCCGAACTCGGCACCGTCGTACAGCACCCGGTCGAAGACCGCGTCGGATTCGAGGGCCTCGAAGGGCAGCTGCTCCTCGGTCTCCTCGTCCTCCAGCTTCTCCGCGTCGGCGAGGAGCTTGTCCTCCTCCGCGAACGGGTTCTCCTCGTCGCTGCCCTTCTTGGGCTTGTCGAGGACGTGGTCCCGTTCGACCTCCATCTCGTTGGCGAAGTCGAGCAGCATCGGGATCGTCGGTACGAAGACCGAGGCGGTCTCGCCGCGCTTGCGGGAGCGCACGAAGCGGCCGACGGCCTGGGCGAAGAACAGCGGCGTCGAGATGGTGGTGGCGTACACGCCGACCGCGAGGCGCGGCACGTCGACACCCTCGGACACCATCCGGACGGCGACCATCCAGCGCGAACCGTCCTCGGTGAACGCGTCGATCCGCTTGGACGCGGCCTTCTCGTCGGACAGGACGACGGTGGCCTTCTCGCCGGTCACCTTCTTCAGGATCTTGGCGTACTCGCGGGCGGACTCCTGGTCGGTCGCGATGACCAGACCGCCCGCGTCCGGAATGCCCTTGCGGACCTCGGTCAGCCGCTTGTCGGCGGCGCTGAGCACGTTGGGGATCCAGTCGCCGGTGGGCGAGAGCGCGGTGCGCCAGGCCTGCCCGATGGCGTCCTTGGTCATCGGCTCACCGAGCCGGGCGGCGATCTCGTCACCGGCCTTGGTGCGCCAGCGCATGTTGCCGCTGTAACTGAGGAAGATCACCGGGCGGACCACGCCGTCGGCGAGCGCGTTCCCGTAGCCGTAGGTGTAGTCGGCGGACGACCGGCGGATTCCGTCGTTGCCCTCCTCGTACGCGACGAACGGGATCGGGTTGGTGTCGGAGCGGAAGGGTGTGCCGGTGAGCGCGAGCCGGCGGGTCGCCGGGTCGAACGCCTCCTGGCACGCCTCGCCCCAGGACTTGGAGTCACCGGCGTGGTGGATCTCGTCGAGGATCACCAGGGTCTTGCGCTGCTCGCACCGGTTGCGGTGCAGCATCGGGCGGACCCCGACACCCGCGTACGTGACGGCGACCCCGTGGTACTCCTTGCTCACGGGGCCGGCGCTGTAGTCGGGGTCCAGCTTGATGCCTATCCGGGCGGCGGCCTCCGCCCACTGCTTCTTGAGGTGCTCGGTCGGTGCCACGACGGTGACCTGCTGCACGACGTGGTGGTGCAGCAGCCATGACGCGAGGGTCAGCGCGAAGGTGGTCTTACCGGCGCCGGGGGTCGCGACGGCGAGGAAATCGCGCGGCTGCTCCTGGATGTACCTCTCCATGGCGCCCTGCTGCCAGGCTCGCAGCTTCCCGGCCGTACCCCAGGGGGCGCGGCCGGGAAAGGCGGGTGAGAGGTGGTGGGAGGCGGTAGTAGTCACGGTCTCCGGTTCGGGTCTCTCGGGTACGTGGAGTGCTGTCCGCACGGACCGGGACGGGCCCGCACGCGATACGACAACCGGGCCACCTTACCGGGGGGCGGGGTGCGATCCGGCTCGGACTGCGCCGCCCGGTCCGCGATTGCGACGGCTCTCACACCTCGTCTACGACCAGTTCGCGCAGCCCCTGGGAGATGACTTCACCAAGTCGGCACGCTGCCGGAGAGCCTCGGCCTGATCGTCGCGAAGGTGCAGGTTCATGCCCATACGGGAACGGTATCGTTCACCGCTCGCGCACCCGCGTGGCCACCCACGCCCCCACCAGCGCGACCCCCGCCATCGGCAGGAACACCACCGCGAACGCCCCCGGGTGCGAGCCGGAGGAGCCCGCCTCGACGGCCTCGTGCACGGCCCCCACCGCTCCCCCGCCGAGCGCGCCGAACGCCGCGCCGCCGGCGGCCAGCAGCAGGGCGTTGGAGAGGCCGTCCGAGATCTGCAGGGCCGCGGAGTTCGCCCCCGCCTCGTGGGGTGCGGACAGCTTCAGCAGCAGCACGCTGGTCGACGCGATCACCGTGCCCATGCCGAGGCAGCCGACCGCCCAGGCCACGGCGACCGTCCAGACCGGCACCTCCTCGATCAGCACGGCGGGCGCGGCGGCGATCGCCGCGGCGACCAGCACCATGCCGCCCACCATCAGCCGCTCCCGGTGCGGCTCCAGGCGCGGCCGGGACTGCAGGAACGAGCCCAGCGCCCACGTCCCGCCACCGGCCGCGAGCGACAGCCCGGCCATCGTCGGGGACAGGCCGCGCTGGGTGACCAGCATCAGGGGTACGAACGACTCGGCGGCGATGAAAGAGCCGGCCGCCACCCCGCGCAGCAGCACCACGGAGGGCAGCCCGCGCGCCGCCCGTCCGGTGCCGCGGGGCAGCAGACCGCGCACCGCGGGGACGAGCAGGGCGAACCCGGCGACGAGCGGCAGCAGCGAGAACCAGTTCCGCTCCTGCCCGGCGTACTGGAGCAGCCCCGCGCCCAGCGAGATGCCCAGCGCGAGCACGATGCGCCGGCGGTCGAAGGGCTCGACGGGCGCCGCCGGGTCCGCGGGCCCGGACGCCATCCGCCGGATCGCGGGCAGCGCGAGCACCAGCGGGAAGACCACCAGGACCGGGATGCCGACGAAGACCCAGCGCCAGCCCAGGTGCTCGGTCACACTCCCGGAGGCCAGCGGCCCCACGACCGACGGGATGACCCAGCTCGCGGCGAACGCGGCGAGGATCGCCGGGCGCAGGTGCTCCGGGTAGGCCCGGCTGATCACCACGTACAGCGCGACGATCACCAGCCCGCCGCCGAGCCCCTGCACGGCCCGGCCCGCGATGAACATCCACATGGTGCCCGCGGTCCCGGACAGCAGCAGGCCCGCTCCGAAGGCGCTGATCCCGGCGGCGAGCGGCCCCAGCGGGCCGCGCCGGTCGGCCCACTGGCCGGAGAGCACCATGGCGAAGAGGCTGGTGGTGAAGTACGCGGAGAACGCGAACGCGTACAGCGGGATGCCGTGCAGCTCACGGGCGGCGACCGGCATCGCGGTCCCCACGGCGGTGGCCTCGAAGGCGATCAGGAACACGACGGAGACGATGCCGACGCTCAGCGCCCGGTAGGTCCGCCCGAGCACCCCTTCCATCGCGCCGACGACCGCGGTTCCGTGCGGTTCGACATCGATGGCTTCGGGGCGGGCCGAGACCTCGGCGTCACGCGGTTCCAGGGCGGTCATGAACCCTAGAGTAAGGGGCAAAATCCACCCTGGACCCTGTCGCGAGTCGCTCCCGTTCTGGTCCCTTGGTCGTAGGACCGGACGGCTGTTCGTGAACGGGGTGTGGCAGTCGCGTTGCGGGACGGCCCGCGCTCTTGGCGGCCGTGGTCACGGGCGCCTACGGTCGGAACCGGAACAACGCACGGCCGTGTGCCCGAGAGGCTCAGGGGCTCGACTGCAACTCGAGTTACACCGGTTCGAATCCGGTCACGGCCTCGGTATACGGAACCGCCCGCACCCCGTCCGGAAGGACGCGGGGGCGGGCGCTTCCGTGTGACGGCTCAGCCGGTGACCCCGGCGTCCGCCACCGGACGGCTGCCGCGCGCCCTGCGCACCGCGTACGCGACGAGGACGACGGCCAGGCTGCCGAGGCTGGTGAACAGCTGGGTGCGCTGGTCACCGATGACGGCCATAGCCACCAGTACCGCGGCGAATCCGGCCATCACCACCCAGGTCAGGTACGGGAAGAGCCACATGCGCAGGGTCAGCCGTTCGGGCTCCTCGCGCTCCAGCCGGCGCCGCATGCGCAGCTGGGAGACGCCGATCATCAGGTACATGAAGATGGCGATCGCACCGGAGGAGTTCACCAGATAGGTGAAGACGGTGTCCGGCGACAGGTAGGCCAGCAGCACCGAGATCCAGCCGACCACGGTGCCGGCCAGGATCGCGCGGGCCGGGACCTGGCGCTTGTTCGTCGCCACCAGCCAGGTGGGGGCGTCGCCGTGGGTGGCGAGCGCCCGCAGCATCCGCGAGGAGACGTAGACCGAGGAGTTGAGCACGCTCAGCACCGCCGTGAGGATCACGATGTCCATCACGACGCCCGCGCCCGGCAGCCCGATGATCTTCCAGGCCGCGACATACGGACTGGCCAGGACCTTGGCGCTGTCCCACGGGACGATGGTGACGACGAGGACGATGGAGCCGACGTAGAAGAGGATGATCCGCCAGATGATCCCGGTGGTGGCGCGGGCCACCGAACGCTCGGGCTCCTTGCTCTCCGCGGCGGCGATGGTGACGATCTCGGCTCCGCCGAACGCGAAGATGACCACGACGATCGCGGAGAAGATCGCGGTGAAACCGTTCGGGGCGAAGCCGCCGTGCGCGGTCAGGTTGGAGAAGTCGAAGGACGAGCCGGGCCAGCCGCCGAAGACGTAGAGCCCGCCGACGATCAGGAACGCCACGATCGCGGCGACCTTGACGGAGGAGAACCAGAACTCGAACTCGCCGAACGACTTCACGGAGAGCAGGTTGGTCGCGGTCATCACGACCATCAGGCCCATGGCCAGCACCCAGAGCGGCAGCCCGATCCACGCGTGCAGGATCGCCGCGCCCGCGACGGCCTCCACGGCCACGATGATGACGTAGTAGTACCAGTACAGCCATCCGATAGTGAAGCCCGCCCACGGCCCGATGGCGGTACGGGCGTAGTCGGCGAAGGAGCCCGAGGAGGGCCTCGCCACGACCATCTCACCGAGCATCCGCATGGTGCACAGCACGAGCGCGCCGGCCAGGCAGTACGACACGATCGCGGCGGGCCCCGCGGTCTTGATCACCGAGCCGCTGCCGACGAACAGTCCGGCGCCTATCGCGCCGCCGATCGCGATCATCGACATATGGCGGTTGCGCAGCGAACGGCTGAGTTCCGGCTGCGGGCTCCGCGGCGTCTTCTGCGAAGTCTTCGGCGGAGTCTTCTGCGGCGTTCTCTGCGGTACGGAGGAAGTCATGGCAGCTCCAGGTCATGGGCAACGTCGTACAAGGCGTGGGAAGGGCGTCATCGGCATCGGGCCGCCGGCGCCGCCGGGTCCTCAGGTCCAGTCGCCCTCGCGACCGCCGCCGATCACCCAGCTGAGCGCCCGGAAGCGGCGCAGGGCCGTCATGGCGTCCGGGGTGTCCATACGGACGGTGCGGGGGCCGGACCGTCCGACGCCGGACAGCGCGCTGGCGCGGTCCGCGAGGTGTGGACTGTCCACGTCGACCTCCACCACGTGCGGCGCGGGGTGCGCGGCGGGCCGGGGCGGGGGCGCCGAGAGGGCTGCCGCGGCCTCGCGGCGGATGTCGGCGCTCGTGACGGCCGGGGTGCGGCAGACGGCGGCGTGCCGGGAGATCGCCCTCTTCACGGTGACGGTCCGGCAGCCGGGCGCGTACCCGGTGGCTTCGCGGCAGGTCACGTCGTCGCCGGTGACCAGGACGACGGGGACACCGGCCTCGGCGGCGACCAGGGCGTTGAACTCGCCCTCTCCGACGGGCTCCCCGTCGATGCGGACGCCGAGGATGCTGTGCGAGAGGTAGGTGTGCGCGAGGACGCCCTGTTCGCCGGCGCCGGTGTGGTAGCCGACGAACGCCACCGCGTCGGGCCCCTCCGCCAGGCCCTCCATCATGCCGAGCGGCTTGTGCCGGCCGACGATCAGGACCGCGCGCGGGTCGAGTTCCTCGATGAGTACGTTGTCCATGCCGCAGTGCGCGTCGTTGACGACGATCTCTTCCGCGCCGGCGTCCGCGAACCCGGCGACCGCGGCGTTGACGTCCTGCGTGAGCAGTCGGCGGAAGCGTTCGTAGCGCGGTGTCCCGGCTGTGACGTCCGCCGGGGAGACGGTGCCCGTCGCCCCTTCCATGTCGGCGGATATGAGGACGTGCTTCACCCCGCCACCTCCTTCTTCGGTGTCTGCTCCGGCCCCCGCGCGCACAGCGCCACGAGCGCGTCCGCGTGGGAGAGGCCGCTCTCCTCGACGACTTCGCGCACGCTCTGGGCCTCGCGGACCATGGCGAGGCGGACCTGCCCCGCCGAATCCGTGCGATAACCGTATACAGCGGGTCTGGGCAGGGAATTGTATGAGAAGTGCGACGAGAAGTAGTACGCCCCGGTGTCGTACAGCGCCACCACGTCCCCGGGCTCGACCGCCGGGAGCTCGCGGGCGCTCGCGGTCAGGTCCCCGGCGAAGCAGCACGGCCCGGCGATGTCCACGACCTGGAGCGGTCCCTCCTTGGGCCGGCCGGAGGCGTCGAACACGCCGACGCGCAGGGGCCAGGCCTCGGGCATGAACACGGTGCGGGTGGCCACCTGGGCACCGGCGTGGGTCACCGCGATCCGCCGGCCGCCGGCCGACTTGGTGTACTCGACGAGCGAGCCGATGGTGCCGCTCTTCGCCAGCAGCGAGCGGCCGAACTCGGTGACGAGGGTGTAGCGGCCGTCGAAGAGCCCCGGGGCGGCGGCGCGCAGTTCGGTGACGTAGTCGGTGTAGGTGGGGCGGTCGTCCTCGCTGTCGAAGTTCACGGGCAGGCCGCCGCCGATGTCCAGGCCGGTGATCCGGGCGTGCCCGAGCAGGGTGTTGATCCGTTCCGCCAGCTCGTACGCGGCGCCGACCCCCTGCGCGATGAGCGGCAGCGGGCAGCCCTGGGAGCCGACGTGTGCGTGCAGGCGGTTGAGCCAGGGGCGGGTGGTGAAGGCCTCGATCACCGCGTCGACGGCTCCCGGGTCGCGCAGCGCGACGCCGAATTTGGACGTCGCGGTGGCGGTGCTCATCGCCCCGATGGCCCCGGCCCCGACCTGGGGGTTCACCCGGAGGCCGATGGGTCCGGCGGGCTCGCGGCCGGCCAGCAGGCGGTCGACGCGCTCAAGCTCCTGGAAGTTGTCCAGGTTGATCGCGATGCCGTGCTCAAGGGCGAACTCCAGCTCCTCGACGGTCTTCGCGGGGCTGTCGAACACCAGCCGGTCGTGGCTGAAGCCCGCGGCGAGGGCCTGTTCCAACTCGCCGGGCGACGCCACCTCGCAGCCCATGCCCGCCTCCGCGAGCAGCCGGAGCACCGGCACCAGTCCGCACGCCTTGGCCGCGAACGTGTGGTGGACCGTGGCCGGTCCCTCGAACGCCTCGTTCAGCGCGTCCACCGCGGCCAGCACCCCGTCGACGTCGAGCAGGCCGACCAGGGGCGATCCGGGGCCGAGCAGCCCGTCCTCGACGGCACGGGCGAGCGCCGCCTCACGGGCGCGCTTGCGCTGGGGGGCCGGACCGGAAGTCACCTGAAACACACTCCTACGTGATGGGTCGTCATGCACCGCGCCCGTCGGACCGCGGGCTGATGTGCCCAGCTTCGGTGCGCGGAGCCCGGCATGTCTTCGTCGTCAGGGACCAGGACCGACTGTTCCGCTTGTCTGTCCCGACAACAGAACGATCATGAACACAAGGAGCGGCGCCGCCCGAAAGACCGAACCGGAACCGGAACCGGAATCAGGTACGGGGCCGGCCGGGCCCGAGGCGCAGGCCGATCTCCGCCAGGAACCGCACCGCCGGATCGGCCAGGTCGACCCCGAACAGCTCCCGCGCCCGGCGCAGCCGGTACCGCAGGGTATTCGGGTGCACGTTGAGGTGTCGCGCGGCGGCGGCCGTGTCGCCGCAGGCGTCGAGGTACGCGGCGACGGACTCGCCGTAGCACGCCCCGTGCGACCGGTCGTGCTCCAGCATCGCGTGCACCGGCCCCGATATCTCCTGCCACAGCGGCTCCACCCGGTCGAGCAGCCGCAGCACCGCGGCCTCCGCCGCGACCTCCGCGTAAGACGCCACCGCAGACCCGGCCCCGGCAGGGGTCAGCCGCGCGGCGCGCTCCCGCAGCACCCGCACCACCAGCTCCGCGGCGTCCCGTGAGGCGGGCAGCTCCGCCGGATCCGAGACCACGGGCCCGGCTCCGGCGAAGACCACGCCCCGGGGCACGGAACGGGCCGTGGCCAGCAGGGTGCGCGCGGGGTCGCTCTCGCCGTCCGCGGCGGGCACCAGGACGTAGAGCCGCTGCCCGGACCGGGCGGTCACACAGCCGGGACGGTAGGCCGCGGCCTGTAGCGCCAGCACGTCGAGCACCCGCTGCACCCGCTGCCCGGCGTCACCCGGCGCGGGCTCCGGTCCGTCGTAGGCCTCCGCCACCAGCACGGCGTACGGCCGACCCCGGACGAGCCCCACATCGTGCGCCGCCTGCCCATTGCCCGACAGCAGCGCGTGCACCGAACCCTCGCGCGCCCAGGCCGCCGCCCGGCCCCAGGTCCGGTGGTGCGACAGGTGCGGGACGGCGGCGCGGGCCGCCGTCCGCAGCGCCGCCACCGCGTCCTCCGCCAGCGGCCGCCCGTCGGCCGCCGCCCAGATCGAGCCGAGCACCTCGGAGCCGTGCCGCACCGCGACGGCCAGCCGCTCGGCGTACCGCTCGTCGGCGGGGAGCCGCACCACGTCGTCGGTGTTCCACAGCGCCTGGAAGAAGCCGCTCTCCCGCAGCTGGACGACCCGCCAGCGGGGCACCTCCTGGCCGAGGATCGTGAGCCGGCGCATCGGGTCGGGCTCGTGGTCCATCCGCGAGTAGGCCAGCACCCGCGACTGCGGGTCCTCGATCGTGATCGCGCCGCCGACGAGGTCCGCCACGGTGTTGGCCAGCCCCGACAGATCGCCCAGCCGCAGCCCGTCCACACCGGCCGCGCTCCCCGACCGGTCCGGGACGCTGTGCACCAGCGCGGTCCGCAACTGCCCGAGCACCTCGGTCCAGCCCTGCCCGGCCCGCCGGGTCAGCAACGCCGTACGCCCCAGCTCCGCCGCCTCCAGCAGCGCCGCCCGGGGCCCCCGCGCGCCACGCCGCATCACCACGGCCGCCGCTCCGGCACGGTCCGCGGCGCGCAGCACGTCCACCGCCTCTGCCGAGGCGACCTCCACCCCGACCGCGAGCAGCACCAGCCCGCCGGCCGCCCAGGCGTCCTCGTCCCGCTCCTCACCCGGATCGTGCAGCACCACATCGGACACGGGCACGCCGGTCCCGCACGGCGCCACGACGACATCGAGCGTCCCGGCCGCGATCAGCGCGAGCAGCTGCGCCAGCGTGGGACCCCGCTCTGCCCGGTCCGTCTCGGAGATGTGCATCCGCCCATAGTCACCCCGCACCGCCACGACCTGCCATGTCCCCGGTCACTACGGGGCCGGGCAGGGCTCAGGACCTGGGGACCGCCACCGCCGCCTGCGGCCGGATCGGGAGGCGGTTGACCGGGCGGCCGGTCGCCGAGCGGACCGCGGCGGCCACGGCGGCCGGGGAGGTCACCACGGGGACCGCGGAGGCGGGTTTGGCGCCGAAGGGGGCTACCACGTCGCGCTCCTCGACGAGTCTGACGATGCGGATGTCCGGCGCGTCGAGGGAGGTCGGCAGGGCGTAGCCGGTGAGGTCGGGGTGGCGGACGATGCCGCGGGCGGTGCGGAGGTTCTCCGTGAGGGCGGTGCCGATGCCCTGGGTGATGCCCGCCTCGATCCGGGTCGCCAGCTGGGACGGGTTGAGGACCCGGCCGACGTCCTGGGCGACGGCCATCTCCACGACGCGGACGGAGCCGAGCTCGATGTCGACGTCCACCACCGCGCGGATCGCGCAGAAGGCGAGGCCGACGAAGGCGTCGCCCTGGCCGGACTCGTCCAGCGGCTCCGTGGGGTGGGGGCGGCACTGGGCGGTTGCCCAGAGCTCCTTGCCGTCCATCGCCTCCGTGACGGTCGTCGAGAGCACCCCGTCGTAACTGGTGATCTTGCCGTCGGCGATCTGGAGCAGTTCGGTGGACATGCCGAACTGGTGGGCCAGCGGCTGGAGCAGCTGGGTGCGGACCATCTTCGCTGCGCGTTCGACGGCTCCGGCGGAGACCCAGGTGTGGCGGCCGTGGGTGGCCGGGCCCGCCGGGGGCTGGTCGGTGTCGACGGAGGCCACGTGGACCTCCTCGATGCCCAGGGTCTCCTGGACGACCTGGCGGGCCAGTGTCGAGAAGCCCTGGCCCGTCTCGACGGCGGCGCAGATGACGGTGGCGACCCCGTCGTGGACCCGGACCGTGGCCGTGGAGACCTCGTCCGCGCCCTCGGCGCCGAGCATGTGGACCATGCCCAGCGCGTAGCCGACCCCGCGTCGTACCGCGCCGGGTTCGCCCGCGCCCTCCGGGCCGCCCGGGAGCAGCCAGTCGTCCTCCGGGGAGTCCTTGGGGAGCGAGGGGAGCCGGAAGTCCCGTACCGCTCCCAGGAGTTCCGCGACGGGGGCGGGGCAGGTCACGGTCTGTCCGGTGGGCAGGATGTCGCCGGTGGACAGGGCGTTGCGCAGCCGCAGTTCGGCCGGGTCGATGGAGAGCTTGGCGGCCAGCTTGTCCATCTGGCCCTCGTACGCGGCGCAGACCTGCATCGCGCCCTCGCCCCTGACATGGCCGGACGGCGGGTTGTTCGTACGGACGGCCCAGCCCTCGATGAAGGCGTGCGGGACGACGTAGGGGCCGCAGGCGAACGCGACGGCGGCGGCCAGCGATTCGGACGAGTCGTCGGCGTACGCGCCCGCGTCGAGGAGGATCTGCGCCTCGACCTTCACCAGCCGGCCCTCGGCGTCCGCGTGGTGGCGGTAGCGGAGCAGCGTCGGGTGGCGGTGCGCGTGGCCGAGGAAGGACTCCTCGCGGGTGGCGGCCAGCTTGACCGGGCAGCCGGTGCGCAGGGCGAGCAGCCCCAGCGGGAGCTGGAATCCGGGGTCCTCGCGGTCGCCGGTGGCGCCGGGGACGCCGGTCACGACGACCTTCACCCGGTCCGGTTCCAGGCCGAAGCAGGCGGCGGCGAGGTCGCGGTCGGTGTGCGGGTCGGTGGAGGCGGTGTAGATCTCCACGCCGCCGTCGGGGCGGGGTACGGCCAGCCCGGCCTCCGCGCCGATCGGCGCCGGGTCCTGGCGGCCGATGCGGTACAGGCCCTCGACGATGACCTCGCCCACGATCTCCGGATCGCCGTAGCGCAGCGGGATGTGGCGGATCAGGTTGCCGTCGGGGTGCAGGGGTTCGGCGGCGAAGGCCTTCTCCGGGTCGGTGACCGGTTCCAGCACCTCGTACTCGACGGCGATGGCGGCGGCGGCCAGCCTGGCGGTGTCGGGGTGGTCCGCGGCGACGGCGGCGATCGGCTCGCCGTGGTGGCGGACCAGGTCGGAGGCGAAGACGGGGCGGTCCACGACGCGGCGTCCGTAGGCGCTCTCGCCGGGCACGTCCTCGTGGGTGACGACCGCGCGCACGCCCGGCATTTCGAGTGCGGCGGAGGTGTCGATCGACAGGATGCGGGCGTGGGGGTGCGGGGAGCGGAGGACCGCCGCCCAGAGCAGTCCCTCGGCCCACAGGTCGGCGGCGTACGGGAAGGTGCCCTCGGTCTTGGGGCGGGCGTCGGCCGGCGGCAGCGAGGCGCCGAGGCCGAACACCGGCTGCTCGCCCTCGGGGCCGTCGGGCCCGTCCAGCGAGGGGATGCTGATCGCCGTGTGGGTCGCGCCGCCCGCGGTGGCTGCGTCGTTGCTCACGCCATGCCTCCGTCCTGCAGATGGGCCTGCACACTACCCGCGCCGGGGGGCGCCTGGTGCGGGATGCGCGCCTCGTCCTGTTTCGCGGACTGTTCCGTGGCCTGTGCCGACGGTTGTGCCGCGGATTCCGGTGCGGATACGGAGGCCGCCTCACGGCCCGCGATGACCTCGTTCACGGCGTCGAGCACGCCCCGGTACCCGGAGCAGCGGCACAGGTTGCCGCAGAGTGCCTGACGGGTCTCCAGCTCGCTGGGGGCGTGGTTGCCCTCCAGCAGGTCGTGGACGGTCATGGCCATGCCGGGGATGCAGAAGCCGCACTGGACGGCCCCGCAGTCGGCCAGCGCCCGCTGGACGTCGGACGGTTCGCCGTCGACGGCCAGGCCTTCGACGGTCCGCACCTCGCTGCCCGCCGCGGTGGCCGCGGGGACCAGGCAGGAGGCGACGAGCCGGCCGTCCACCTGGACGTTGCAGGCACCGCACTCGCCCTGCGAGCAGCCGTCCTTGGCACCGGCGAGGCCGAGGCGCTCGCGCAGCACGTAGAGCAGTGACTCACCGATCCAGGCGTCGGTGACGGGCCGGTCGACGCCGTTCACGTGCAGCGCGTACGAGACGGAGGGGTGCTCGCTGGGCAGGTCGAGCCGGGGGGCCGGGGCGGCCTCGGGGTCGGAGGCGCTGATGTCGGGGTCGGCTTCGGCATCGGCTTCGGCTTCGGCTTCGGGGGCGAAGTCGGTGGCTCCGGGGTCCGTGGCGTCGGCTTCGGCGGGCGTGTCCGCCGCGTCCGGGGCCGTGACATCGGTGTCCGGCGCCGCTTCGGCGTCCGTGGCCTCGGTGTCCGGCGCGTCCTCGGCAACCGGTTCCGCGACCGGGGCCTCGTCCGCGTCCGTGGCAGGTTCCGCCACCGGCTCCGTGACCGGTTCGGCCGGGCCGGGGTGCTCCATGGCGGGCTGCGACGCGTCCTGGAGGGCTGCCTCCGGCGGGACTTCGTGCGCGTCCGGTGTCCCGGTCCCGTCGTGGTCCGGCCCCTGCGGCGGGGCGCTGTCCCCGTCGTGGGGCTCCGGATCGCGCGTCGCCCAGGGGGCGGGCGCACCGCCGGGCAGGGTGGCCGGCGGCGTCCGGTCGGCGTACCAGCCGGCGGCCGCCGAGGCGGAGAACTCGCCGGACTCCTCGGGGAGATCGCCGTCGGCGACCGGGATCTGCCACTGGCCGGTGTGCCCGGCCGGTTCCGCGGCCTCGGCGGACTCCGCGAAGTTCCACTGGCCGGTCGCGGCCCGGTCCTCGCGGTACCGGTCCGGGTACTGCTCCCCCGGCGGGTGCGGCTGGTACGGGGTCGCCGGGTATCCGTACGGCGCCTGCTGCTGGTTCGGGTCGGGCCAGTGCACCGCCTCCGGGGCGGGCTGCTCGGCGTCCGGAGCGTGCTCCTGGCCACCGCCCTGCCCGTCCTGGCCGCCCGGTGTCCGGACGACCCAGCTGCCGGTGGCCGCCGGGTCGACCCCGGCCGCCGGGGTCAGCGGCAGGATCATCGGCGGTACGTAGCCCTGGCCTGGCGCGGCCAGCGGGATGTTCGCCAGGTCCTCCGGCGGCAGGTGGACGAAGGCGGTCGACTCGCCGTCGTAGTCGCCGCTCTGGGGGATCGGCTCCCATCCCCCGTGCTGTTCGGTGTGGTCCTCGTTGCTCACGACAGTGCCCTCCCCAGCGCGCGTCGGGCCAGCGCGGCGACGGTGCGCCGCAGGTGCAGTACGGCGGGGGACAGCGGTGGCGCCTCTCCCCCGTCGGCGGGCGGTGGCTCGTCCGGGATGCACGCCGCGGCGACGTACTCACCGAAGGCGGCCAGCGCGTCGGGCGCCAGGCCCCGTTCGCCGTCCCAGTCGATCAGCGAGGCGATCCAGCGTTCGGCCTCCAGCGGCCGCAGCGGCATCGGCGCGATGGCGCCGACCGCGCAGCGCACTCCGCGCCGGGCCGGGTCGAGGACGATCGCGACGGAGGCGGTGGCCCGGCCGGGGCCGGTGCGTCCGGTCGCCTTGAGGAAGACCTGCGGGGCGTGCAGCAGCGGGACGCGGACGAAGCCGATCAGCTCGGCGGGCTCCAGCATCTCGCGGCCGGCCAGCAGGTGCGAGACCGGGATCTCGCGGCGGGCGCCGCCGGGACCGGCGATGACCAGCTCGGCCTCCAGCGCCGCCAGGACCGGCAGGGCGTCTCCGGTCGGGGCGGCGGTGGCGATGTTGCCGCCGAGCGTCCCGGCGTTGCGGATCTGCGGCGGGCCGGCGGCGCGGGCGGAGGCGGCCAGGGCGGGGATGAGGGCGGCGAAGTCGGGGCGGCCCATCCGGGCGTGGGTGAGTCCGGCGCCGAGGAGGGCGTGGCCGTCCTGGTAGTGCCAGCCCCTCAGCTCGCTGATCCGGCCGAGGCCGACCAGCCCGGAGGGGCGCAGGAGGCCCTTGTTGACGGCCGACATCAGGTCCGTACCGCCCGCCACGGGGACGGCGGCAGGCATGGCGCCGAGTGCCGCCACTGCCTCGTCCAGCGAGGCGGGCAGCGTGACGGACTGCGTCGCCTGCGGTGCTTGCGTGGTCAACCCAGCTGCCCCTTCCCGGTGTCCCGGCTGTCCCGTCTGTTTCGCCGTACGGTACGTGCTCAAAGCCTGGACGTGGCAACTCTGGCACATCTTCGGACCGGCCCGACGCGAGGGTCCGCGAAGGGAGTATCCGTCCCTGGCCAGGGGGATGATCCCGATTCGCACCTCTTCGGAGCAGAGTGCGAATTGCCACTATTCAGCGAGCATGTACGACTTATTCCGTTCCACGGAAGGGTGGAACGGACGAGTTGGACGGGAGGGTCCGGGAGCACCGGGAAGGGGGAGGCCTCACACGTTCGGGGGCGCTCCCTCAAGCGGGCGGCCGAGGATGCCGGGCCGCCGCTGCCACGGCAACGGGCCGCCCGCGGGCCGGTAGTCGACGCCCAGCGCGTCGAGTCGCGCGTAGTGCGCGGCCATCCGCCGCTCGAAGCCGGCGAAGTCCCGGTCCCCGGGGGCGGGCAGGGCCGACCAGGCGACCTCCGCGAAGGCGGCCAGGCGCGGGAAGATCTGGTAGTCGACGCGGGCCCGGTTCTGCATGACCTCGGTCCAGACGTTGGCCTGGGTGCCCAGGACGTGCCGGGCCGCCTCCTCGGAGAGGCCCGGCGGGACGGGTTCGAAGCGGTAGACGTCCTCCAGGGTGCGGACGTAGCCGATCGGCATCGGCTCGTCGGGGCCGCCGTCCTGACGGTGGTCCAGGTAGACCTGCTGCTCCGGGCACATCACCACGTCGTGTCCGGCCTCCGCCGCGGCGATGCCGCCCGCGTAGCCGCGCCACGAGGAGACGGCCGCGCCCTCGGCGAGCCCGCCCTCCAGGATCTCGTCCCAGCCGATCAGCCGGCGGCCGCGTGCGGTGAGCCAGCTGTCGAAGTGCCGGATGAACCAGGACTGGAGCTCGTCCTCGTCGGCCAGGCCCAGTTCCTTGATGCGGGCCTGGGCGGCGGGCGACGCCTTCCACTGGTCCTTGGGGCACTCGTCGCCGCCGACGTGGATGAACGGCGAGGTGTCGGCGGGGAAGAGTTCGAGGAGTTCCTCGAAGACGCCCTCGAAGAAGCGCAGGGTCCGCTCGGTGGGGGCGAGGACGTTCGGGCTGACGCCCCAGTCGTCCCAGACGGTCAGGGCGGTGGTGTCGACGACGTCGGTGTTGCCCAGCTCCGGGTAGGCGGTGATGGTCGCCTGCGAGTGGCCCGGGATGTCGATCTCGGGGACGACCCGGATGTGCCGGGCGGCCGCGTACGCCACGATCTCGCGGATGTCGTCCTGGGTGTAGAAACCGCCGTGCGGGGTCTCGTCCCAGAGTTCGGAGGCCCGGTGCCCGTGCTTGGTGCGCGAGCGCCACGCGGCGACCTCGGTCAGCCTCGGGTGGCGCTTGATCTCGACGCGCCAGCCCTGGTCGTCACTGAGGTGGAAGTGGAAGACGTTCAGCTTGTGGGCGGCGAGGAGGTCGAGATAGCGCAGGACGTCGGTCTTGGGCATGAAGTGCCGTGACACGTCGAGCATCATGCCGCGCCAGCCGAAGCGCGGGCCGTCCTCGATGTCGGTGAACCCGAAGCCGGGCCGGGCGGCGCCGTCCACGGGCGCCCGGCGGAACGCCTCGGGGCCCAGCAGCTGACGCAGCGTCTGCGCGCCCCAGAAGACCCCGGCGGGGCTGCCCCCGGTGATCGAGACGCTGTTGCCGGGCAGCGTGGTCAGCCGGTAGGCCTCGGGCTCCAGCGCGGGGTCGGTCAGCAGCCGGACGGCCCCCTCCGCGCCCTCCGCCGCCGGGGCGAGCGACAGGCCGAAGGCCGCGCCGAGCGTGGCGCGCAGCCAGCGTTCCGTGGTCTCGGTACCGGGGGCCGCCGTGATGGTGGTGGCCGCGTCCAGGACGAATCCGCACCGCCCCCGGTCGTCGGCGCGCGCGGGGGCCGGGATCAGATCCATGTCCATCAGGTCAGTCCTTAACCGCTCCGCCCAGTCCCGAGACCAGGCGTCGCTGTACGAGTACGAAGAAGACCAGCACGGGGATGGTCATCACCGTCGAGGCTGCCATGATCCCTCCCCAGTCGTTCTCATCGGGTTTGAAGAAGACCAGCAGCGCCATCGGGAGCGTCGACTGGGAGGTGTCGCTGATGATGAACGACTTCGCGAAGAGGAAGTCGTTCCAGGTCGAGATGAACGAGAAGACGCTCGTCGCCACCAGTCCCGGGAAGACCAGCGGGAAGAGGATCTGCCACAGGAAGCGGGCCCGGCTCGCGCCGTCGATGTACGCCGCCTCCTCCAGGGCGTCCGGGACGGCCTTGACGAAGCCGCGCAGCATCCAGATCGCGAACGGCAGCGAGAACGCCAGGTGCGGCAGGATCAGCGAACCGAGCGTGTTCAGCTGGCCGAAGTCGCGCATCAGGAAGAACAGCGGGATCGTCAGCGCCTCGACCGGCACCATCTGCGCGACCAGGAACATGATCAGCAGGGTGGTGCGGAAGCGGAACCGGAACCGGGTGACCGCCGTCGCCGCCAGGAAGGCGATCAGCGCGGAGACGATGACGACCGTACCGGCGACGATCAGGCTGTTGAGGAAGTAGCGCCCGAAGTCCTGCTGCTGGAAGACCCGGCGGAAGGAGTCCAGGGACGGCGACAGCGTCCACGGCCTCGGGTGCGCGGACTGGACCTCTCCGGCCGGTTTGAAGGCCGAGAGCACCATCCAGTACAGCGGGAAGGCCACGGCGGCGGCGATCAGCAGCGCGGCGGCCTCGGCGGCGAGCCGGCCGGGCCGGCGGACGCGCGACAGGGACGGCAGGCTCACAGTTCCTCCCCCTGGCGCCTCACCAGGCGCAGATAGACCAGCGTGACCGCCAGCAGGATGACCAGCATCACGACGCCGATGGCCGAGCCGAGGCTGTACTGCGAGGACGCGAACGCCTTCTGGTAGGCGTACACGTTGAGCACCAGGTTCTGTCCGGCGATGCCGCCGCCGTTGGTCATCACGTAGATCTGCGTGAAGACCTTGAAGTCCCAGATGATCGACTGGATGGTGACGACGATCAGGATCGGCCGCAGCATCGGCGCCATGACGGAGCGCCAGATCCGCCACTGCGAGGCGCCGTCCAGCGCCGCCGCCTCCAGCACCTCGGTGGGGATCGCCCGGATGCCCGCGTACACGGTGACCATCACGAACGGGAACGAGCACCACAGGACTTCGAGGAGCACCAGCGCGAAGGCGCTGTAGCGCCCGTACGTCCAGGAGAAGTCACCGAGCCCCAGCACCCGGTTGACCGGTCCGAAGTCGGCGTCGAAGAGGAAGACCCAGACGGTCGAGCCGGTGATCGCCGGGGTCGCCCAGGCGCCGAGCGCGGCCATCATCAGCGCGAGCCGGGGCAGGGCCCGTACCCGGGTCAGCAGGACGGCCAGGGCGCAGCCGACCAGCAGGGTGGCGAGCACGCAGAGGGCCGCGAAGACCACGGTGGCCGCCAGCACCTGCCAGAACTGGCTGTCCTGGAAGAGCGTCGCGTAGTTGCCGAACCCCTGGAAGGTGGCCGGTTCGCCGCCGCTGACCTGGGCCTGGGTGTACTCCAGGAAGGAGATCAGGCCGAGTTGGTAGATCGGGTAGACCAGCAGCCCGCCCAGCAGGACGAGCGCGGGCAGGAGGTAGAGCCAGGGGGTCCAGCCGGACCGCCCGGCCGGGGAGGCCGAGGGGCGGCGCCGGCGCGGACGGGGGGTGGCCCCGCCCGTGCCGGGTGCGCCCGGCGCCTTGTACGCCGTGCTGTTCGCCGTCATCGTCAGCCCGCGGCGGCGAACGCGGCGTCCATCTTCTTCGCCGCCTCGTCCGAGGCGCCGGCCACGTCCTTACGGCCGCTGACGATCTCCTGGAACATCGTCGGCAGGATCAGCGAGGAGTCGATCTGGCCCCAGGCGGCGGAGGCGGGGACGAACTTGGCGCCCGCGCCCAGGGTCCTGACGAACGGTTCGACGAACGGTTCCTTCTTCGCGGCCGCGTCGAGCACGTCCGTGTACGTCGGCAGGAAGCCCATCGCGTCGAACATCTTCGCCTGGGTCGCCTTGCCGGTCAGCGACTTCATCAGGTCGACGGCGAGGGTGCGGTGCTTGCTGCTCTTCAGTACGCCGATGTTGTTGCCGCCCGCGAACGCCGGGGCGACCGAGCCCTCGGCCACACCGGGCAGCGGCACGACCGCGTACTTGCCCTTCACCGTGCCCGCCTCGACGGCCGCGTGGCTGAAGTCGCCGCCGATGGCCATGGCGGCCTTGCCGGAGGCGAAGGCGGTGACGGTCGCGTTGCCGCCCATGCCCGCGCACTTGGCGGCCGGGCAGTTGGCGCCGCCGAAGAGCGAGGTGTAGGCGGCGATGCCCTTGCGGGCCTTCTCGCTGTTGATGGCCGCCTTGTACGAAGTCCCGCCGCCCGTGGCAAGTTCGCCGCCGTTGGCCCAGATGAACGGCATGGCGCCATAGGTGTACGCGCCGCCCACCGCGAGCCCGTAGAGGTCCGGCTTCTTCTTGTGGATCTTCTTGGCGGTGGAGATCAGCTCCGCCTGGGACTTGGGCGCCTCGATGCCCAGGTCCTTGAAGACGTCGGTGCGGTAGTAGAGCGCCCGGACGCCGACGAAGAGCGGCGCCCCGTAGATCTTGCCGTCGACCGTCACGGACTGCTTGGCCGTCGGGTCGGTGTCCTTGGCGTCCGCCCACGCGCCGAACTCGGCGCTGACGTCGGCCAGTCCGCCGTCCTTCACGTAGCCGGCGGTGTCGGTGTTGCCGTACTCGATCAGGTCCGGGGCGCTCTTGGGGTCGTTGAACGCGGCCTTGACGCGCTGGGCGCGGGTGTCGACCGGTATGTACTCGATCTCGACCTTCGCGTCCTCGTGGGCCTTCCGGAAGTCCGCGACCGCGGCGTCGACGACCTTCTCCTTGGGCTTGTTGCCCACCTCCTGGAAGAGCCAGACGCGCAGTGTGCCGGTCTTCTCGTCCCCCTTGGCGCCGGTGTCGGAGGTCTGCGGCGCGCAGGCGGTGGCGGTGAGACCCGCCAGCACAAGCGCCGCAGCCGGGGCGGCAATTCGGGCAGAAAGCTTCATCCGGGACCCCTACCGGTAAGCGTTGCAACATGCGCAACGCGCGTTTCGTTCTGCACAACTGGCAGGAGGGTAGGTCTAGACGAAGTCTCCGACAAGTGGTCTCAACCACTCTGTGACCCGCGAGGGGCGGCGGCCCGCACGACGGGGCCGCCCCCGGACGACGGAGAACCCCCGGGGCACGCGGCTGCGCGCCCCGGGGGTTCTCCCGGGCAGGTCCGTTCTGCTGCTGCGGCCAGAAAGTGCCGGCCCGCTACTTCTTGTCCTTGCCGCCCTTGCCCTTGTCCTTGTCGCCGCCGGCGCCCATGGACTCGTAGATCTCCTTGCACATGGGGCACACCGGGTACTTCTTGGGGTCGCGCCCCGGTACCCAGACCTTGCCGCACAGCGCCACCACGGGGGTGCCCTCCAGGGCACTCGCCATGATCTTGTCCTTCTGGACGTAATGGGCGTAGCGCTCGTGGTCGCCGTCGCCGTTCGACACCTGTGGCGTCGGCTCCACGAGGGTTCCCGTACCTGCCCCGCGATCGGGCTCAAGAGTGCTCATAACCGCCAAGCGTACTGAAAGCCCGGCGGATCAGTTCAGCGAAGGGTCGTCCGGGTACGTGGCGACCATGGCCAGTTCGCTGCGCTGACGGCGCAGGACGGCCCTCCACAGGCCCTCCGGGCGCGGGGACGAGACATCCCCCGGCTCCGACTCGACGACGTACCAGGCGCCCTCGGAGAGTTCCGCCTCCAGCTGTCCGGGCCCCCAGCCCGCGTATCCGGCGAAGATCCGCAGCGAGCCGAGGGCCGGGGCCAGCAGCTCGGGCGGCGCCTCCAGGTCCACCAGGCCGATCGCCCCGTGCACCCGGCGCCAGCCGAGGGGACCCTCCTCCCCGGGGATCACCGCCACCCCCAGCGCCGAGTCGAGGGAGACCGGGCCGCCCTGGAAGACGACACCGGGCTCACCGGCCAGTCCGGCCCAGGACAGGAGGATGTCGGCGACGCCGACCGGGGTCGGGCGGTTCAGGACAACACCGAGCGAGCCCTCCTCGTCGTGGTCGAGGAGCAGCACCACCGCGCGGTCGAAATTCGGGTCCGCCAGGGCGGGTGCGGCCACGAGCAGCCGCCCTGTGAGCGAGGACACCTCGGTCATGCCAGAAATGATCCCGCATCTTCGTCGTTCGTGGGGGCCAAGTGGCCCGGCCGCCGCCCCGGGGACCCGAGCGCAGCTCAGGGCGCACGGGTGCACGGGGAGCGCACGACCGGGCACCCATCCGGACGGTAACCCTCCGCAAGATCCAGGAAGCGGAGCGTGTTGTGGCGGATTCATGACGTTCGCGTACCCCCCGCTTTCTTACGGAGGAGGGGTGCGCGGCCATTACCCTTTCGATTGGCCCCCTGCCCGACCACTCCGGAACGCGAGATTCATGACCGGCACAGACGATGTCCTGCTTGTCCACGGCGGAACCCCGCTGGAGGGCGAGATCCGCGTCCGAGGCGCCAAGAACCTGGTGCCGAAGGCAATGGTCGCCGCGCTGCTCGGCAGCGGGCCCAGCCGACTGCGCAACGTCCCCGACATCCGCGATGTGCGGGTGGTCCGCGGGCTCCTGCAGCTGCACGGCGTGACGGTCCGTCCGGGTGACGAACCGGGCGAGCTGATCCTGGACCCCACCCACGTCGAGAGCGCGAACGTCGCCGACATCGACGCCCACGCGGGTTCTTCGCGCATCCCGATCCTCTTCTGCGGCCCGCTGCTGCATCGGCTGGGCCACGCGTTCATCCCGGGGCTCGGCGGCTGCGACATCGGCGGCCGGCCGATCGACTTCCACTTCGACGTGCTGCGCCAGTTCGGCGCGACGATCGAGAAGCGGGCGGACGGCCAGTACCTGGAGGCCCCGCAGCGGCTGCGCGGCACCAAGATCCGGCTGCCGTACCCGTCGGTGGGCTCCACCGAGCAGGTACTGCTGACCGCCGTGCTGGCCGAGGGCGTCACCGAGCTGTCGAACGCGGCCGTGGAGCCGGAGATCGAGGACCTCATCTGCGTACTGCAGAAGATGGGCGCGATCATCTCCCTGGACACCGACCGGACCATCCGGATCACCGGTGTCGACCGGCTGGACGGCTACACCCACCGGGCCATCCCGGACCGCCTGGAGGCGGCCTCCTGGGCGTCCGCGGCGCTGGCGACCGAGGGCAACATCTACGTCCACGGGGCGCAGCAGCGCTCGATGATGACGTTCCTGAACACCTTCCGCCGGGTCGGCGGCGCCTTCGAGATCGACGACGAGGGCATCCGGTTCTGGCATCCGGGCGGCGCGCTGAACGCCATCGCGCTGGAGACGGACGTGCACCCCGGCTTCCAGACCGACTGGCAGCAGCCGCTGGTCGTGGCGCTGACGCAGGCCGCGGGTCTGTCGATCGTGCACGAGACGGTGTACGAGTCGCGGCTCGGCTTCACCTCCGCGCTGAACCAGATGGGCGCGCACATCCAGCTCTACCGCGAGTGCCTGGGCGGCTCCGACTGCCGCTTCGGCCAGCGCAACTTCCTGCACTCCGCGGTCGTCTCCGGGCCGACGAAGCTGCAGGGCGCGGATCTGGTCATCCCCGACCTGCGCGGCGGCTTCTCGTACCTGATCGCCGCTCTGGCGGCGCAGGGGACGTCCCGGGTGCACGGGATCGACCTGATCAACCGGGGCTACGAGAACTTCATGGACAAGCTGGAGAAGCTCGGCGCGAAGGTGGAACTGCCGGGCGGTTCACTCGTCTGAGCCGGGTCCCCGGGGGCGGTGAGCCCCCGGGGAGCGGCTCCGTACCCGCACAGAGGCCCGCAAACGGCTCTCTGCGGCCCGCACGCCGAAGGGCGGCCACCCTGGTCGGGGTGACCGCCCTTCGTCGTGCCAGAAGGTGTTACTTGCCCTTGGCGGCTTCCTTGAGCTTCGAGCCCGCGGAGACCTTCACGCTGTAGCCGGCCGGGATGTTGATCGGGTCGCCGGTCTGCGGGTTACGAGCGGTGCGAGCGGCACGGTGGGTGCGCTCGAAGGTCAGGAAGCCGGGGATGGTGACCTTCTCGTCGCCCTTGGCGACGATCTCACCGACGGTCTCGGCGAGCGCGGCCAGCACGGCGTCGGCGTCCTTGCGAGTCACCTCGGCGCGGTCGGCCAGGGCGGCCACCAGCTCACTGCGGTTCATGTTGTTACTCCCGTGTTCTTCTTGCCTGTGAGGCGTGAGATCGAAGCCGATGCTGCCAGGGCCCTCGGACAGTCCCCGGACTCGGGTCCGTGTAAGGAACCCTCGCGCCCCGTGGGGGTCTCCCCCCGGACGAAGTCCTTGGGAAAGCATCCTGCCCCCACCTGCGGCGGGAAAGCCAATCCGGCACCCTCCGGAGTCACACGAAAAGCGCCACTGCCTCGTCGTGGTGACGTTCCGTCGACTCCCCGAAAGCGGTCCGCAGCTGTTGCGGGGCTCTGCGGGACGCGTCGCCCGCCCACCCTAAAGGGGCGTTTGGGGCGCCGCGACCCGCGACGCGCCGGACATCAGACGGACGTGGGGCCCGTCACAGTCACGCCGGCCGCCTTGGCGGCGTCCCGGACGGCTCCGGCGACCGCTCCGGCGACCTTGTCGTTGAAGACCGAGGGGATGATGTAGTTCGCGTTCACCTCGTCCTCCGCGACGACACCGGCGAGGGCGCGTGCGGCGGCGAGCATCATCTCGGTGTTGACGGTCCGGGACTGGGCGTCCAGGAGGCCGCGGAAGACGCCGGGGAAGACCAGGACGTTGTTGATCTGGTTGGGGAAGTCGGAGCGGCCGGTGGCCACGACGGCGGCCGTCTCGCGGGCGACCGCGGGGTCGACCTCGGGGTCCGGGTTCGCGAGCGCGAACACGATCGCGCCGTCCGCCATGGCCGCGACGTCGGTCCCGTCCAGCACGTTCGGGGCCGAGACGCCGATGAAGACGTCGGCGCCCACGACGGCCTGCTTGAGGGTGCCGGTGACGGACTCCGGGTTGGTGTTGTCCGCGATCCAGCGCAGCGGCGAGTCGGCGTCGGCGGAGACCAGGTCCTCGCGGCCGGCGTGCACCACACCGTGGATGTCGGCGACGACCGCGTGCTTGACGCCCGCGGCGAGGAGGAGCTTCAGGATGGCCGTACCGGCCGCACCGGCGCCGGACATGACGACCCGTACGTCCCCGATGGCCTTGCCCACCACGCGCAGCGCGTTGGTCAGCGAGGCCAGGACGACGATGGCGGTGCCGTGCTGGTCGTCGTGGAAGACGGGGATGTCCAGGGCCTCGCGCAGCCGGGCCTCGATCTCGAAGCAGCGCGGCGCGGAGATGTCCTCCAGGTTGATGCCCGCGAAGCCGGGGGCGATCGCCTTGACGATCTCGACGATGGCGTCGGTGTCCTGGGTGTCCAGGCAGATCGGCCAGGCGTCGATGCCGGCGAACCGCTTGAAGAGGGCCGCCTTGCCCTCCATCACCGGGAGCGCGGCCTTCGGGCCGATGTTGCCGAGGCCGAGCACCGCGGAGCCGTCCGTCACGACTGCGACGGAGTTGCGCTTGATGGTGAGCCGGCGGGCGTCCTCGGGGTTCTCCGCGATCGCCATGCAGACCCGCGCCACACCGGGGGTGTAGATCATCGAGAGGTCGTCACGGTTGCGGATGGGGTGCTTCGACTGCATCTCGATCTTGCCGCCGAGGTGCATCAGGAACGTACGGTCGGACACCTTGCCGAGGATGACGCCGTCGATGCCGCGCAGGCCTTCGACGATCTCGTCGGCGTGCGAGGTGGAGGAGGCCGCGATCGTGACGTCGATCCGGAGCTTGTCGTGGCCGGAAGCGGTCACGTCGAGGCCGGTGACCGAACCACCGGAGGACTCCACGGCCGTGGTGAGCTGGGAGACCGCTGTGCCGCTCGCGGGCACCTCCAGCCTGACCGTCATCGAGTACGAGACGCTGGGCGCCGTTGCCATGGCCGAGTCCTTCGCTTTCCTTAGCTTCATTGCTACGCGGCCGGGTCCGAAATCAGGATCAGACCCGCACACGCCTTCAGATATTCGCACCTACCGGTGGGTAGCCGGTAATGACTGCCGCACTTCGGAAAGTTGTTTCCACCATACGAGATATGAGGGCTCCAGCGGAACCCCTGAAGACGCACCTCCGGGATGCCGACGCGATCCCGGTGGGCCCGTAAACAGAAACAGACCCGCGTCACCGGGAGGTGACGCGGGTCTGTCTTCTTCGGTTAAGCGGCACCGGCCCGCCATGCTCGCCTCGCGGCAAGTGGTCGCTCGAAGCGACTAAGGTTGGGCCCGGGGGCTTGGATCGAGCCGATGCCGACTCCAGGCTAACAAACACCCCGGAGAAGTGATTCCCCACGGCGCGGGTTGACTCCGAAGAGGTCCCGCGCCGGCTGGAGCGGCGGCCGGGCGTCAGTCCCTCAGCAGGTCCGGCACCCCGTCCTCGTCGGGCAGGTCCCGCTCCCCCGAGACGACCGTGAGCTGCTGCGTCGCCCGCGTCAACGCGACGTACAGCACCCGCAGCCCCGCCGGGGACTCGTCCGCGATCTCCGCGGGCGAGACGACCACCGTGGCGTCGTACTCAAGACCCTTCGCCTCCAGGCTGCCGAGCGCCACCACCCGCTCGCCCAGCTCCGCGAGCCAGGCGCGGGCCTGCGCCCGCCGGTTCATCGCGACGACGACGCCGACGGTGCCGTCCACCTCGCCCAGCAGCCGCCGCGCCTCCTCGCGCACGGTCCCGGCCAGATCGCCGTCCCGTACGGTCTCGAAGCGCGGCCGCACGCCCGTGGAGCGGACGGCGGCCGGTGACTCCATGCCGGGCATCGCGAGCGCGAGGACCTTGGCCGCGAGCTCGGCGATCTCCGCCGGGTTGCGGTAGTTGACGGTCAGCGTGAAATTCCGGCGCGGGCGGCTGCCGAGCGCCTCGTCGCGCGCCGCGGCCGCCTCGTCCGGGTCGGACCAGGAGGACTGCGCCGGGTCCCCGACGATCGTCCAGGTGGCGTGCCGGCCCCGGCGGCCGACCATCCGCCACTGCATGGGCGTGAGGTCCTGCGCCTCGTCGACGATGACGTGCGCGTACTCGGTGCGCTCCGCCGCGAGCCGCTCGGCCCGCTCCCACTGGGTCTCCTCCCGCTGCGGCATCAGCTCCTCCAGACCGGTGAGCTGGTCCAGCGGGTCGAACTCCCGTTTGCGCTTGGGCCGGTTCGGGGTGCCGATCAGATGCTGCAACTCGTCCAGCATCGCCACGTCGTGGACGGACAGCGGCCCCCGGCCCGCACTGTCGAGACGCTTCAGGGACCGCGCGAGCCGCCGCACCTCGCCCTGGTTGAGGGTCCGCCTGGCCCAGCGGGAGAGCCGCTTCTCGTCGGACATCGCGGCGAGCACCCCGCGCGGGGTGAGCTCGGGCCACCAGGCGTTCAGGAACGCGATGAACGGCGCCTCCGTGGAGACGTCCTCGTCGAACGAGGAGCGCAGTTCGACGGCCAGCTCCGGATCGGTGTAGCGGCCCCGGCCGGACGACCTGCTCCACAGCGCGTCCAGCAGCAGTTTGCGGGCGCGCGGGCGCAGCAGGTTGACCGGTGCGGTGCCGCTGAGGACGTTGTTCCTGATGCGCCGGAGCTCGTCCTCGTTGAGCTCGACCCGGGCGCCGAAGGCCACCACCCGGAGCCTCGTGGGCGTGGCGGTCTCCTGAGGGGCCTCCTCCTCACCGAATGCCAGCTGGCCGTCGTCCCCGGCAGCGGGCCGGACCACCGGCTGTTCCAGCGCCCCGCGGGCCGCCTTGCGCAGCACGTGCAGGATCCGGGAGGAGCCCTTGATCCGGGCGACGGCCGGTTCGTCGTAGGTGGTGGCGCCTTCGATGCCCGCCGCCTCGTCCGACAGCGAGCCGACCGCGCGGATCGCGACCTGGCCCTCCTCACCGAGCGAGGGCAGCACCCCCTCGGTGTACGCGACCAGCAGCGGCGTAGGCGAGACGACGAGGATGCCGCCCGCGTACCGCCGCCGGTCCTGGTAGAGGAGGTAGGCGGCCCGGTGCAGGGCGACCGCGGTCTTGCCGGTGCCGGGGCCGCCGGAGACCTCGGTGACCGAGGCGGCGGGCGCCCTGATCACCATGTCCTGCTCGGCCTGGATGGAGGAGACGATGTCCCGCATGGTGTGGCTGCGGGCCTGTCCGAGCGCCGCCATCAGCGCCCCGTCCCCGACGACGGGGAGCTTCTCGCCCGCGAGGTAGCCGGTCAGCTCGGGGCGCATCAGGTCGTCCTCGACGCCGAGGACCCGGCGGCCCTTGGAGCGGATGACGCGGCGGCGGACCACCCGGCCCGGTTCCTTCGGCGTGGACCGGTAGAAGGGCGCGGCGGCGGGCGCCCGCCAGTCGATGACCAGGGGCGCGTAGTCGGAGTCCAGGACCCCGATCCGGCCGATGTGCAGCGTCTCCGCGATGTCTGCGGTGCTGTCCTCCCGTACTGCGTCGTCGGCCGGCTCCACGGAGGTGAACGCGCCGTCGGGGCCGCGCTCGCCGTCCTTGCCGAGCAGCAGGTCGATCCTCCCGAAGAGGAAGTCCTCGAACTCGCTGTTCAGCCGGTTGAGGTGGATCCCGGCCCGGAACACCTGGGCGTCGCGTTCCGCGAGTGCCCCCGGTGTCCCGACCTGGCCGCGTTTGACGGCATCACTCATGAGAAATTCCGCCTCGTGGATCTTCTCCTCAAGGCGGTGGTACACACGGTCGAGATGTTCCTGCTCGACACCGATTTCCCGGTCCCGCAACGAATCGACAGCGGCATCCTGCGCGGCCACCGAGACCCCCTTCTGACGTGCATTGGGCAGCCGTCAACCCTATGCGACGCGGGGCCCGTCGCGCACCTGCCACGAGCATGTGATCGAGCCGGTGCCGTACGGGGCCGTCACGGCGGAGCGGACCGCCCGGCCGGGTCCGCGTTGCGCCGCCGGTGCCGGGCCACCCGTTCGCGGTTCCCGCACACCTCGCTGGAGCACCAGCGGCGGCGCCTGCCGCGTGAGGTGTCCAGGTAGATCCGGCGGCAGTTGTCGCCCTCGCAGCGGCGCAGGCCGCCCAGCGCCACCGGGTCGGTGAGGAGCTCCACCGCGTCGCGGGCCACGGTGGCGAGCAGTGCCCGGCAGTCGGGTTCGGTGCTGAGCCCGCGCACCAGGGCGCCGCTCCCGGTGCGCACGGCGCGCACGCCGGGCGGTGCCCCGGCGGCGAGCGCGTTGACGCGCTCCAGCGCGCCCTCGGCTCCGCGCCCGCCGAGCTGTGCGGTCAGCAGCCGGTCGACGGCGGTCCTCAGCTGGCGGAAGAGCAGCAGCCAGTGGTGGTCCACGGCGGTGAGCCGGGTGCCCTGCGGTACGGCTCCGGAGGCCATCAGCCAGTGGGCGAGCCGCTCGGGCGCGTCCAGCGGGTCGGGGGCGTCGGCGCGGCCGGACCCGGTCGCGACCAGGTCCAGGCAGAGCCGCCCGGCGTCGAACCGCCAGTCGCACGATCCCTTGCGCGTTGCCATGCGCATGTCACCGCCTCGGTCCGGCCCGACGTCCCCACCAGAGTGCCCGTCCGGCCCCCCGCCCGTAACCCCTGGCGCCGCGCGGACCGTACGGGCGGCGCCAGGCGGGCGCTCAGGCCCCGGCGGTGGCCGGCGCCCCGGTGACCGGGCCGTCGTGCAGGATGCGCTGGAAGAGGCGGTGATCGCGCCAGTCGCCGTCGATGTGCATATAGCGCGGGACCGTCGCGAACTGCTCGAAGCCGCACTTGGTGAGCACCCGCCGCGACGCGTCGTTGTGCAGCAGCGTGCCCGCCTCGACCCGGTGCAGCCGCAGCTCGTCCCGGGCCAGGTCGCAGATGAGCCGCACCGCGGCGGTGGCCAGGCCGCGGCCCGCGTACTCGACGTCCACCCAGTAGCCGAGCGTGGCGCTGCGGAACGGTCCGAGCACGATGGCGTTGAGGTTGAACCCGCCGACCGCCCGGTCCTCCTCGTCGGCCAGCACCCAGGACCGCACGCGCCCCGCCGCCTGGTCGGCCAGGATCCCGGCCAGCCGCTCGCCCTGCCCCTGCTCGGTGTAGAAGGCGTCGGGCCGCCGGGGCTCCCACGGACTCATGTACGTACGGCTGCGGGTCAGCGACGCGGCGAGGGAGGCGGCGTCGGACGCGGTGACGGGACGGAGCCGTATCCCGGGGTCGAGCCGGTGGATGTCATCGATCATCCCAGCACGGTAACCCGGGCCCTGGACGCCCGCGTAGGCAGTTGCGCGCCTGGACGATGGAGCGGGAGCGGCCGCGCGAATTGACTGGAGCCATGACAACCAGCCAGGCCCACCGGCCGCACCGCACCCTTCGCCACCTCGTCCTCGGCGGCGCCGCCGTCACCACCGGGCTCACCGCGGGCACCTTCTACGTCTTCTCCTGCGCGGTCATGCCCGCGCTCGGCCGCAGCGACGACCGGACCTTCATCGAGGTCATGCGGAACATCAACGACGTCATAGAGAACCCGGTGTTCTTCGCGGGCTTCTTCGGCGCGCTGATCCTCACCGCGGTGGCCGCCTGGCAGCAGCGACGCTCCCCCGGCCCGCGCGGCTGGCTCTTCGCCGCGCTCGCGGTGTACGCCGTCGCCTTCCTGCTCACCTGTGGCGTCAACGTCCCGCTCAACGACGAGCTCGCGCGGGCCGGCGACCCGGCGCGCATCGCGGACCCGGCCGCCGTGCGGGACCGGTTCGAGGACGCGTGGGTCGCCTGGAACGCCGTACGGGCGGTCCTGTGCACCGCGGCACTGGCCCTCCTGCTGCGCGCCTCGTACCTGACGGCGCGCCATCTCCCTCAGGAGTCGGCGTACTTGGCGTCGGCGGCCGGGTCGAGGGCCAGCCGGTAGCCGCGCTTGACGACCGTCTGGACGATCCTGGGCACCCCGAGCGCGGTGCGCAGCCGGGCCATGGCCGTCTCCACCGCGTGCTCGTCCGTGCCGCTGCCGGGCAGCGCGCGCAGCAGCTCCGCGCGGGCCACCACCCAGCCCGGCCTGCGGGCCAGGGCGTGCAGCAGGGCCATCCCGGCGGGCGGCACCGGGCGCAGTTCGTCGTCGACCAGGACGGCATGGCCCCGGATCTCGACCCGGTGCCCGGCGATGGGCAACGTCCGGGCACGGGAGGGCAGTTCGCGGCAGAGGGCCTGGACGAGCGGGCCGAGGCGGAAGCGCTCCGGCTGGACGGTGTCGAGCCCGTGGGCCTGCAACGGCAGGGCGGTGACCGGTCCGACGCACGCCGATACGACGTCGTCCCGCAGCGCGCCCAGGAGTTCGGGAAGCATGCCGCGCTCCTCCGCCCGGCGCAGCAGCGAGGCCGCGGCGGGGGCGCTGGTGAAGGTGAGCGCGTCCAGGCCGCGGGTGACGGTGAGGTCGAGGAGCCGGTCGAGCGGGGTGATGTCCTCGGGCGGCATCCAGCGGTAGACGGGGACGCCGACGACCTCCGCGCCCGCCGCCCGGAGCGACTCGACGAAGCCGGGGAGCGGTTCGCCGTGCAGCTGGAGGGCGAGGCGGCGGCCCTCCACGCCCTCCGCGAGCAGCCGTTCCAGCACTTCGGCCATGGATTCGGAGGCGGGTGACCAGGCCTCGGTCAGCCCGGCGGCCCGGACCGCGCCCTTGACCTTGGGGCCGCGCGCCAGCAGTTCGACGCCGCGCAGCCGGTCCAGCAGCCGGTCGCCGATCCCCCAGCCGTCGGCCGCCTCGATCCAGCCCCGGAAGCCGATCGCGGTGGTGGCGATGACCACGTCGGGGACGCTGGCGAGGAGCTCCTGCGTGGCGGCGAGGAGCTCCCTGTCGTCGGCGAGCGGCACGATCCGCAGGGCGGGCGCGTGCACCACGGTGGCGCCGCGCCGCCGCAGCAGCGTGGCGAGTTCCTCCGCCCGGCGCGCGGCGGTGACGCCGACCGTGAAGCCCGCGAGGGGCCCGTGCTGTTCGTCGTCGTGCATAAGGTCTACCCGGCTCTCGTCCCGCTGCTGCTCGGTGGTGCGGAGGTCCGAGACTGTCAACGGCGCGTGACAGGCTCGGTTCACCCGTATTTCCCGCCCGTTACGTCACTCGACATCGCAGGGCCGTTCGTTTGGATCAGGCTGGATCAGGGAGCGGGGTCCGGTGCCGTGCATCGCAAGGCGGAGGAGGGAGTCATGGCGGAGCCATGGCGACCGACGACAACGCCGCGAGGTGCGGCACCGGACCCCGCGAGCCCAGCCTGATCCAAACGAACGGCCCCTCGGTCATCATCACACCTCGGCGTAGCTGAGCTGCGGCTTCGCCGGCACCGGAGCCGTGCGGCGAAGGTATACCGCCCAGGTGAGTACGGAACACACCCCGTAGAAGGCCAGGAAGGACCAGAAGGCGGCCGTCCCGGTGCCCGTGTTCTGGAAGGACTGCCGGAAGGCGAGGTTGATGCCGAGCCCGCCGAGCGCTCCGACCGCGCCGATGAGCCCCATGGCCGCGCCGGACAGCCGCCGCCCGTGCGCCGCGGCCGCCTCACCGCGCAGGCCGCGCGCGATGGCCTTGGCGTGGAAGATGCCCGGGATCATCTTGTACGTCGATCCGTTGCCGAGGCCGCTCAGTGCGAAGAGCGCGGTGAAGCCGGTCAGGAAGACGGGGAGCGATTCGATGCCGGAGGCGTACACGACGACTCCGGTCGCGGCGGCCATCGCGACGAAGGTCCCCATGGTGATGCGGGCGCCGCCGTACCGGTCGGCCAGCCGGCCGCCGACCGGCCGGATCAGGGAGCCCAGCAGCGGGCCGATGAAGGTGAGCGAGGCGGCCTCCAGCGGGGTGCGGCCGAACTGGGTCTGGAGCACGAGGCCGAAGGCGAAGCTGTAGCCGATGAAGGAGCCGAAGGTGCCGATGTAGAGCACCGCCATGATCCAGGTGTGCGGGTCGCGGACGGCGTCCCCGGCGGCCCCGGTGTCGTTCTGCACGGGCGCCAGGTTGTCCATGAAGTACGCGGCGCACAGGGCGGCGACGACGATCAGCGGGATGTACGCGCCGAGCACGATCCGTGGATGCGCGGCGCCCGCCGTCCCGATCACCAGCAGCCCGGCGAGCTGCACGACGGGCACCCCCACGTTGCCGCCGCCCGCGTTGAGCCCGAGCGCCCAGCCCTTCTCCCGCAGCGGGAAGAAGGCGTTGATGTTCGTCATGGAGGAGGCGAAGTTGCCGCCGCCGATCCCGGTCAGCGCGGCCACCACCAGGAAGGTGGTGTACGAGGTCCCCGGCTCCATCACCACATAGGCGGCGACGGTCGGCACCAGCAGGGTGAACGCGCTGAACACGGTCCAGTTCCGGCCGCCGAACCGGGCCACCGCGAAGGTGTAGGGCACCCGCACGACCGCGCCCACCAGGGTCGCGGTCGAGATCAGGAAGAACTTCCCGGCCGGGTCGACCCCGTACTCCGGTCCCATGAACAGGACCATCACCGACCACAGGGTCCAGATCGAGAAGCCGATGTGCTCGGACAGGACGGAGAACCACAGATTCCGGCGGGCGATCCGCTCGCCCCTCTCCCGCCAGAACGTCTCGTCCTCCGGTTCCCACTGCTCGATCCAACGGCCAGCCATCACGCGCCTCCACAGGGGGTCGGGGTGTTGTTCCCGAACCTAGGGAGCGCGCGTTTCGGCGCGGTGCCGTGAGGTGACCGGTGCGCAACCTTGCTCTCACCGGGGCGCGGGCGCCCCGGTGAGGGGGTTCACCGGCCGCGCCGCCCTGGAGTCCCGGCCGGTTCCGGCGTGCCGCGTCCGGCTCCCCGCCTCCCGGTCCGCCTCGGCTCGCCGTTGGGCCAGAGCCGGGGCCGCCGCTTCGCCGCCACGTCCTCGACCCAGCCGACCGCGACGATCATCACCCCTATCAGCGGCCAGATCAGGATCAGCATCAGCACGTTGTAGGAGGCGTCGATGTACGTGCCGAGGTGGTCACCGACCCACGGGACGTTCCACAGCTGGTCGATGATCGGCATCGTCGCCATGAACAGCAGGTTGTGCCAGAGGTAGATCGTCACGGCCCGGTTGTTGGCCAGGGTGATCGGGCTGTCCCAGTCGGCCAGCCGGCCGGGCAGTTGCTTCCACGAGGGCGCGTACTGGAGCAGGATCGCGCAGAAGCCGAGTGACCAGGTGGCCTGGGCGAGCGGGATCTCGTCGAGGTTCCAGCCCTCCTCCGTGAGGTGTCCGGACGCCCACCAGAGGCCGAAGGCCATGATGACGGCGGCCGAGGAGACCGAGATGTAGCGCGGGATCTTCTTCAGCAGTCCGTCGTTGTGGGCGAAGCCCAGGATCCAGCAGGCGCCGAACGTGCCGAAGTCGACGAGCGCCTCGCCGGTCGCCCCGTCCACGGTCACCAGGCCGGTGCCGATGACGGCGGTGAGGCCGACCGGCGCGAGCATCGTCGCCCAGGGCAGCCTGCGGAACGCCTTCAGCAGCAGCGGTGAGGCCAGCACGAACCACAGGTAGGCGCGGATGTACCAGAGCGGGCCCACCGCCTGCTCGGCCCACGACTGTTCCAGGAACCCGCTCTCGGAGCCGCTCTCCCAGGGGAACGGCGGCGAGCCGACCGGCAGGATGTAGCAGCCGAGCTTCAGGAACCACCAGATGCCCTCCTCCCGTACCGGTTTGAGGCCCATCACGAACATCATCGGTACGACGAGTGCGGCGAACGCCCACATCGGCGGCAGCAGTCTGCGCAGCCGGCCGCGCAGGACGCTCCAGGCGGGCCGGGCCAGCGACCGGGCCATCAGGGAGCCGGCCAGCGCGAACATCACGCCCATGGACGGGAAGAGGATGGTCAGCCAGGCCCAGCCGAAGAGGTGGAAGACGACGACGCGGACGAGCGCGACGGCCCGGAGCAGGTCGAGATAGCGGTCACGGCCGCTCCCCTTCGCCGGGGGCGGCTGCTCGTCCTCGCCGGGAACGGCGGGCGGGGACGGCGACTGCACCGGGAACACCGGGAACGGCACCGTGTGCGGCTCTCCGGGCGGCTGCTGCGGGTACGCGGAGGGATAGCTGGGGTGGGTCATGCGACGGGCCTCCGGTCGTTGCTGCCGCGCCGCTGGCCGGTCATCGCGCCGGGCGCCTCCACGACACCGGTGCGGCGCAGCTTCTGCCAGCGCAGCCGGCCGCCGGTGAGAGCGGTGATCCAGGACTGGAGCAGCACCACGTACATGAGCTGCCGGTAGAGGATCTGCTGGAGGGGCAGCGAGATCAGGTGCGTCATGCGTTCCCGGTCGAGCCGGAAGGCGTACGCGGCGCAGACCGCCTGTACCGCGAGGACGCCGAGCCAGGCGACGACCGTCTTCTGGGTGGGCCCGAAGACGATTCCGTACAGCAGGAAGACGTCGATGAGGGGGGCGAGCAGCGGGGCGACGACCATGAACAGGGCGACGAACGGCAGTCCGACGCGCCCGAAGCGGCCGGACGGGCCGCGCTCGATCACCGCGCGGCGGTGCTTCCAGATGGCCTGCATCGTGCCGTACGACCACCGGTAGCGCTGCGACCAGAGCTGCTGCACGGTCTCCGGTGCCTCGGTCCAGGCGCGGGCGTTCTCCGCGTACACGACGCGCCAGCCGTCCCGGTGCAGGGCCATCGTGACGTCGGTGTCCTCCGCGAGGGTGTCCTCGCTCATGCCGCCGATCCGGTCCAGCGCGTCCCGGCGGAACGCCCCGACCGCGCCGGGGATGGTGGGCATGCAGCGCAGCAGGTCGTACATCCTGCGGTCGAGGTTGAAGCCCATCACGTACTCGATGTGCTGCCAGGCCCCGATCATCGAGTCCCGGTTGCCGACCTTGGCGTTGCCCGCGACGGCCCCGACCCTCGGGTCCGCGAAGGGCTGTACGAGCTCGCGGACGGTGGACGGCTCGAAGACGGTGTCCCCGTCCATCATCACGATGATGTCGTGGCGGGCGTGCGCGATGCCGTTGTTGAGGGCCGCGGGCTTCCCCGCGTTGCGCTGGCGCACCACCCTCACATCCGGCAGCCACATCGCCTCGACGATGTCCGCGGTGCCGTCCGTGGACCCGTCGTCGATCACGATGACTTCGACCGGATAGTCACTTGCCACCAGGGAGCGCACCGTGTTGGCGATGCACTCGCGTTCGTTGTACGCGGGCACCAGGACGGTCACCGGGCGGGTCACCGGTTCGCCCCAGCCGAAGCCCTGTCGCCGGACCTTTCGGGCGTGCGCGAAGGAGAGCAGCAGCATCAGCCCGAAGCGGGAGATGACCAGTACCCCGATGACGGCGAGGCCGGCCACCATCACATCGGTGATGTGGTCGGAGACGCCGACAGCGTAGACGAACGCCTTGCCCTGCCACAGCGCGAGACCCGTGACGGGGGTGTGCGCGCTGGGGGCGCCGAGGGCGTCGGTGAGGTTGGTGAACTCGTAGCCCTTTTCCTGCATTCCGGGCAGGAAGCGGTCGAGCGCGGCCACGGTCTGGGAGCGGTCGCCGCCCGAGTCGTGCATCAGGACGATGGCGCCCTTGCCGTGCTTCGGGGTGGCGTTCTCGATGATGGTGCGGACGCCAGGGCGCTTCCAGTCCTCGCTGTCGGTGTTGTTGACGACGGTGAGGTAGCCGAGGCCGCCGATGTACTGGGTGACCGGCCAGGACTTGTCGTCCATGGCATCGGCGAATGAGGAGTACGGGGGCCGGAAGAGCGAGCTGCGGATTCCGGCCGCGCCCGCCAGCACCAGCTGGTTCTGCGAGAGCTCCCAGTCGACGCGGGTGTGCGACTGGTAGGAGAGGTCGGGGTGGTTGAAGGTGTGCAGCCCGACCTCGTGCCCCTCGTCGACCATGCGCTTCACCAGCTGGGGGTAGCGCGAGGCCATGGTGCCGGTGACGAAGAAGACGGCGTGCGCGTGGTGCTCCTTGAGCTTGTCGAGCACGCGCGGGGTCCACTCCGGGTCCGGGCCGTCGTCGAAGGTCAGCACGATGCGGTGATCGGGGATGCGCAGGGACTTGGCCGGTTCGCTCGCGCTGCGCGCGTCGATGACGGGTCCGCCTTCGAGGACCTGCTCGGGCACCGTGTCGGTCGCCGCCGGTGGCTGGATCCGGTGGTCGGCAAGGATTTCGCTGTGCACGTAGCCGCGCAGCATCAGCATGGCGAGCAGGGCGACGAGGAGCAGGAACGGCAGGAGATAGCGCATGGGAAGCCTGCGCCGCCGGGTCTGCTTCTTGCGGTTGTGCCTGCCCCGTGTGACGGGGGTGGTCATTTAGTTGGCGCCTTCTTGCTCTTCCACAGGAGGGTCGGCGGACTCGGCGGGGGGCGGCGTCGTCGTGGTGTCCGACGGCTCCGTCTCCGGCTCCGCGGGAGGCGCCCCGGTGTCGGCGGCAGGCGGCGTCGATGCCGGGGTGCCGGCGGACGACGCGGTGCCCCCACCACCGGTGGTGGCCGCTGAGCGGTCCCCGACCGGTACGACGGCGGGGGGCGCGGAGGGGCCGGTGCCGGCGGCCGGGGAGCCGGCCGCGGCGGAGCTGCCCGGCGGTACGGGGGCGCTGTTTCCGGCCATGGGCGCGGACGGCGAGGTGCCGGCCGTCGCGCCCGGCGAAGCGGAGGCGTCCGCGCTCCCGACCGGCGCGGACGGCGGCACCTGGACCTCGTCCGCGTTCCGGTGCTCCTCCTGACCGGAGAGCGGCAGGAACGGGGCGCTGGAGTTGCCGCCGAGGACGGTGCCGACGAGCGTCGCCGCGAAGCAGACGCAGACCGCCGCGATCACCCAGCCGAACCGCCGGAACGTTTTACTCCGGCGCCCGCTCTCGTCGACGAAGACGGGGCCCTCCGAGCCTTCCGGAGCGCCGGGTTCCGGCAGCAGTTCGGAGAGCTGGCGTCCCAGACCGTCAAGTTGGATGGTGACTTCGTTCGGCTCGTGTGTGTGCCCCGCACGGGCACCTTCACGCCAAGTTTCCACTGTTGTACGCACTTCCCCCACTCAGGAACGGGTGCGCGCAACTGACCGGTTATACGCCGCCGGACCGGGCCCCCACCCTGTCCACGCGCCCCCACCACAGTGCACCCGGACGACGAATGTAGCGCACGCCGAGGACGCCGCGACCCTACTGTCCGGTGTTGTTCATCATGAGTGGTACATCTGTTCCACCTCGCACGCCGCCGCACGCCGGGACGCGCGCCCCCGCGCACCGGGCATGGCCTGCGGGCCTGTCGGCAGACAGAAAAACGAGGACCCCGTTGCCGGTGGCAACGGGGTCCTCGTTCACATGGGAATTGTGGAGATGGCGGGAATCGAACCCGCGTCCAACGGTGCGGAATCAGGGCTTCTCCGAGTGCAGTTCGCTGCGCTTTTCTCGGCCCCGGAGGTCACGCGAACAAGCCTCCGACAGGCCCAGTCACTGTTTGATTTCCTTCAGGGCCCCGTGACCGGGCCTAGAAGTTTAGATCCCTTAATGATGCCAGGATCCGGGTCGGGATCACCCCCGGGCTGACACTCCGCAGAGTCTTCGCTTAGCTGCTAATTAGGCAGCGAGGGCGAAGGCGGAGGAATCGCGCTTGGAATTGGCGATTATTGGTTGCGACATATGGTTAACGAGATCATTGCCGCTTCCTCGACTCGCTTCCCCTGCTTCGACATCCGCTGTCGAAACCGATCATCCCCATGTTGATTTTTCAAAGGTGGTACACACCCCGTGGGGTGCAGTGCCATCGTACGTGACCAACGTGCGCCGATGCCAGCGTATTCCTGGCGGGCCGGCCGCCGGCCCGCCGTGACCGCCCGGTCAGGCGGCCCGCTGGCGGCGGCGGGCCGCCGAGATCGCCCGGTTCGTCTCCCTGGTGTCCTGCTTCTCGCGCAGCGTCTGCCGCTTGTCGTACTCCTTCTTGCCCTTCGCCAGCGCGATCTCGACCTTGACCCGGCCGCTGCGGAAGTACAGGGCGAGCGGCACGATCGTGTGCCCGGTCTCCTGCGCCTTCGACTCCAGCTTGTCGATCTCGGCCCGGTGCATCAGCAGCTTGCGCTTGCGCTTGGCGGAGTGGTTGGTCCAGGTGCCCTGGACGTACTCGGGGACGTGGATGTTGTGCAGCCACGCCTCGCCGCCGTCGATCTGCACGAAGCCGTCCACCAGGGAGGCCCGGCCCATGCGCAGCGATTTGACCTCGGTCCCCATGAGCACGAGGCCGCACTCGTAGGTGTCGAGGATGGTGTAGTCGTGGCGCGCCTTCTTGTTCTGCGCGATGATCTTGCGCTCTGGGTCCTTTTCCTTAGCCATAGTGCGGCCATTTTCGCACTACGACCCACCCCCGAGGCCACTCAATACCGTCTCGGCCCGCTTCTGGGCCCCCGAGCTCACCGCGAGGTCCGGTGTGATGCCCCGGTCGTCGACGCTGCGGCCCGCCGGGGTGCGGTAGTGGCCCACGGTCAGCTCGGCCACCGCACCGCCCGCGAGCTTGCTCGGCATCTGGACGGAGCCCTTGCCGAAGGTGCGCGATCCGACCGTGACGGCCCGCCCCCGGTCCTGCAGCGCGCCGGTCAGCAGCTCGGCCGCGCTCATCGTGCCGCCGTCTATGAGGACGACGACGGGGCGCTCGGTGTCGCCCCCCGCGTCCGCGTACAGGGCGCGCTGCTCCCCGTGCACGTCGTAGGTGGCGACGAGGCCGCCGTCGAGGAAGGCGGAGGCGGCGGTGACGGCCTCCGTGACCAGCCCACCGGAGTTGCCGCGCAGGTCCAGCAGCACCCCGGCGCCCGCCGGTGCCTTCCGGACGGCGTCACGGACCCGGGTTCCGGAACCCTTGGTGAACGAGCCGACCTCGATCAGTACGGCCGCGCCGGAATCGGGCCGCTGTGGACCGAGCCGCCGCACGGTGACCGCCTCCGTGGTGAGCCGGGCCCGGCGCAGCGTCTGCGTCCGGCTGACGGAACCCCGCTGCATCCCGAGCACCACGGTGCTCCCCTCGGCCGCGCCCTTGCGGTCACCGCGCAGCAGGGCCACCACGTCGGAGACCGGGCGCCGGTCGACCCGGCTGCCGTCGACCGTGCGGATCAGGTCGCCCGCGCGGACACCGGCCCGGTCCGCGGGGCTGCCCGGCTGGACCCGGGCGACCGCGACCAGCCCGTCGGCGGAGCGTCTGGCGGCGATCCCGACGCCCGTGTACGAGCCGTCGAGGGCCCGCTCGAACTCCTGGTACTCCCGCTCGTCGTAGACCGCGCCCCAGCGGTCCCCGCTGCGGCTGACGACCTCCTCGGCGGCTTCCGTACCGGACTTGCCGTCCGCCACCGCGTCGGCCGCGGCGTCGGCCACCGCGTCGCGGTCCGCGACGGAGGCGACGGGCCGGGTCTCCGCGTCCCGGCTCCGCCCGTCGCCGCGGGGCAGCGAACCGGTGGCGGCGCCGGTGGCGAGCACACTCGCGAAAACCAATGTCAGGGCGGCCCCGCGGCAGAGGCCGCGGGGCCCTGCGCGGTGCACGGGGCCGGACATGGCGCCTAGCCTAGGACAAGGCTCCGGGGCGCACGGGCCGTTGGCCGCGCGCCCCGGGAGGCGATCGTCATACCTTGAGGTACTTGCGCAGCGCGAAGAGTGCGGCAACAGCGGGCATCAGCAGGCCGATCGCCAGTACCAGCGGAAGCTTGGTGAGCACCGCGTCCCAGCCGATGAAGTCGATCAGGTTCAGCTTGTCCTGGAGCGCGAGGCCGCCGTCGATCAGGAAATAGCGCCCGGCCAGCAGCATGACGCAGGCCAGCACGCCGCCGATCAGGCCGGCGAACGCGGCCTCCATGATGAACGGCATCTGGATGTAGAACCCGGAGGCGCCGACGAGCCGCATGATGCCCGTCTCCCGCCGTCGGCTGAACGCGGACACCCGGACGGTGTTCACGATCAGCATCAGCGCGATGACCAGCATCAGCGCCATCACGAACAGCGCGGCGACGTTCATGCCGTTCATCAGCCCGAAGAGGTTGTCCAGGATGCTTCTCTGGTCCTGGACCGACTGCACCCCGTTACGTCCGGCGAACGCGGTGGCGACGACCTTGTACTTCGTCGGGTCGTGCAGCTTGACGCGGAAGGACTCCGGCATCTGGTCCGGCGTGATGTTGCCGGCCATCGGGGAGTCGCCGAACTCCTCCTGGTAGTGCTTGTACGCCTCGTCGGACGATTCGTACGTCACCGTCTCGACGACGTCCATCTTCTTGAGATCGCCCTCGATCTCCTTCTTCTGCTGCGCGGTGACAGCGCCCTTGGCGCACTGGACCACCGTCTCCGCGTCACCCTTGCCGCAGAGGTAGATGGAGACGTTGACCTTGTCGTACCAGTAGTCCTTCATCGTGCTGACCTGCTCGCGCATGAGCAGCGCGCCGCCGAACAGGGCAAGCGAGAGGGCGACGGAGACGACGACGGCGAAGGTCATCGTGAGGTTGCGACGGAGGCCGACGCCGATCTCCGACAGGACGAACTGGGCGCGCATGGCGTCCTTTCAGTACTCGGTGCTCAGTGCTGGTAGCCGTAGACGCCGCGCGCCTGGTCGCGTACGAGACGGCCCTGCTCAAGCTCGATGACGCGTTTACGCATCTGGTCGACGATGTTCTGGTCATGGGTCGCCATGATCACGGTGGTGCCGGTCCGGTTGATCCGGTCCAGCAGCTTCATGATGCCGACGGAGGTCTGCGGGTCGAGGTTGCCGGTCGGCTCGTCCGCGATCAGCATCATGGGCCGGTTCACGAAGGCCCGCGCGATCGCCACGCGCTGCTGCTCGCCACCGGAGAGCTCGCCGGGCATCCGTTCCTCCTTCCCGCCGAGACCGACGAGGTCGAGGACCTGCGGGACCGCCTTGCGGATCTCGCCGCGCGGTTTGCCGATCACTTCCTGGGCGAACGCCACGTTCTCCGCGACGGTCTTGTTGGGAAGCAGCCGGAAGTCCTGGAATACGGTGCCCAACTGGCGCCGCATGTGCGGCACCTTCCAGTTGGACATGCGCGCGAGGTCCTTGCCCAGGACGTGGACCATGCCCTGGCTGGCGCGCTCCTCGCGGAGGATGAGTCGCATGAAGGTGGACTTGCCGGAGCCGGATGAGCCCACCAGGAAGACGAACTCGCCCTTCTCGATATCGAGAGACACATCCCGTAGAGCGGGACGGCTCTGCTTGGGGTAGGTCTTGGAGACGTTGTCGAATCGGATCACGGATGCACCACGGTCGGCCGGGAGTAGGTGAGCGTGACCATACGCGAACCCGACTCACGCGTGCAGGCGCGCGTACCGGGATGGGTGATTTATGCCGGAACGCAGGCGAACGCGAACCGGGACCTTCCGTTACCTGTACGGCGGGCCGCGCCGAAATCCTCGCGAGCTGGCACAGTGGTAGGGGGAACGGTCGCGTTTCCGTGAGCGTTGTGCGGAGAGATGGCTTGTGCGGCTCCGCCGCGCGGGAGGAGGAAAGCGCATGACCTATGACCGATTGGTGTGCGCGAACTGTGCGGCGCCCGTGGCCGAGGGCCGCTGCCCCGTCTGCCGGGCCAGCCGCGCGCGGCTGGAGCAGCAGGGACAGGGCCAGGGCCCCTTCGGCGGGATGAGCCCCATGATGCTGATCGCCCTGCTGGTGGTGCTGCTGTGCGCCCTGGCGCTGCTCGCGCACCAGGCGGCGTGACCGAGAGCGACCACCTCGTTACCTGAACACCCCCGAAGGCCGGGACGCCCTCTGCGAGCGGTTGCCGCAGGGTACGACGGCCCGTGGGGCCGATTCCGTGGGGACCCGCGCAGAGAGGGCCCTCAGGGGCGGGGAAGGCCGTACACGCACTGGGACCCGGTCCGCCGAGGCGGACCGGGTCCCAGTGGTCGTTCAGGTGCCGCTACCGGGCCGTCAGGCGGCCGTGCGGCCGTTCACCAGGCGCGGGAGGATCCGGAAGCCGATGCCTCCGGCGATCATCGTCGCGGCACCGACGAGCAGGAACGTGGTCTCGGCCGCACCGGTCTCGGCGAGCTCGTCCTTGCCCTTGCCCTGCTCGGCCGGCTGGTTGCCGACCGAGTCGGTGTCGGTGTTGTCGGCGCACTCGGCACCGTTCAGGTCGACGGTGCAGTCGCTGCCGCTACCGCCGTCGGTCGCGGAGCCGGAGCCGCCGGTCGTCTGGCCGCCACCGGCCGCGGCACCGCCGCCGGAGGTGTTGCCGCCACCGTTGGAGTCGCCACCGCCGACAGCCGCGTCGCCACCACCAGCGGCGTCACCGCCACCAGCAGTCGCGTCGCCGCCACCTGCGGCAGCATCGCCACCACCCGCGGCGTCGTCACCACCAGCGGCAGCGTCACCGCCACCAGCAGCGTCGTCACCACCAGCAGCCGCATCGCCACCACCAGCAGCGTCGTCACCACCAGCAGCCGCGTCACCGCCACCGGCCACGTCCGCGCCACCGGCGACATCCGCGCCACCCGCGACATCGGCGCCACCGGCCGCGTCGCCACCGCCGGCAGCGGCGTCACCGCCACCGTCCTCCTCGCCGGCGATGCCGATGTTCACGACATCGTTGTTGGCCGCGTCGTTGACGCCGATGTCGACGATCCCGACGGCCTGCGCCGCACCCGCGGCGGTGAGCGAGGCGCCTGCGGCAATGACCGCACCCGCGGCTATCCGCGCGACGCGTACTCGCGTCTTCTTCGTCATGTGCTGCTACCCCCAGTAGCTGTTCTCGTCAATGGAGCAGCCATATGCGGGGCCACGGCCCTGCGGGGTTTGCTCCGAGCGTCGGCCGACGTCGTACCGCGGCCCTGCCGCCCGCCCCCGATCACACCCGTCCCAGACATACGCATGCTGCTCCAGCAGCCTGTCCAGAGTTAAGGACTACGTCAAGGCCGATCCACGCAATGTGCGGCGTTTTGGAGCCAATTGACCTTCATTCGGCATCAGGACTGTGACGCACTCACCACGTCGCCCCCAACTGCCGTTCCGGAAAGCGAAGGAGCCCGGACGGCGGTCGCCGTCCGGGCTCAACTGCTTCAAAAGCGCAGGCTACTTCTCGTTCTGCTTGCGCCAGCGGATACCGGCCTCGACGAATCCGTCGATCTCGCCGTTGAAGACCGCCTCGGGGTTGCCCATCTCGAACTCCGTACGCAGGTCCTTGACCATCTGGTACGGGTGCAGGACGTACGAACGCATCTGGTTGCCCCAGGAGTTGCCGCCGTCGCCCTTGAGGGCGTTCATCTTGGCCTGCTCCTCCTGGCGGCGGCGCTCAAGGAGCTTCGCCTGGAGGACGTTCATCGCGGACGCCTTGTTCTGGATCTGCGAGCGCTCGTTCTGGCAGGAGACGACGATGCCGGTCGGCAGGTGGGTCAGCCGGACCGCGGAGTCCGTGGTGTTGACGCCCTGGCCGCCGGGGCCGGAGGAGCGGTAGACGTCGATGCGGAGCTCGGACTCGTCGATCTCGACGTGGTCCGTCTGCTCGACGACCGGCAGCACCTCGACGCCCGCGAAGGACGTCTGGCGGCGGCCCTGGTTGTCGAAGGGCGAGATCCGGACGAGCCGGTGGGTGCCCTGCTCGACGGAGAGCGTGCCGTAGGCGTACGGCACCTCCACGGCGAAGGTGGTCGACTTGATGCCGGCCTCTTCGGCGTACGCCGTCTCGTAGACCTCGGTCTTGTAGTTGTGCCGCTCGGCCCAGCGCAGGTACATGCGCTGGAGCTTCTCCGCGAAGTCCGCCGCGTCGACGCCGCCGGCCTCGGCCCGGATGGTGACCAGGGCCTCCCGCGCGTCGTACTCCCCGGACAGGAGGGTGCGGACCTCCATCTCGTCGAGCGCCTTCTTCACGGAGGCCAGCTCGGACTCGGCCTCCGCGAGCGCGTCGGCGTCGCCCTCGTCCTCGGCGAGCTCGAAGAGAACTTCGAGATCGTCGATGCGGCCCCGCAGGGCCTCCGTCTTTCGGACCTCGGCCTGCATGTGCGAAAGCTTGCTGGTGATCTTCTGCGCCGCCTCCGGGTCATCCCAGAGAGACGGCGCCGCCGCCTGCTCCTCAAGCGCGGCGATGTCCGCCCTCAGCGCATCCAGGTCCAGGACGGCCTCGATCGACCCCATGGTCGAGGAGAGGGACTTCAGCTCTTCGGAAATATCGACGACTGCCACGGGTCCAGCGTAACGGCTGTCGGCGCGGACGTTCCTCGGGCCGCGTGATCGCGGCCCGCCGCCCCCTCGTTCTCAGGGGTGCCGGAGGCTCTCAGGGGGTGCCGGGGGCGGAGCTGCCGGTGTCCTGCGGGGTCGCGCCCGCGTCGTCACCGCTCATCGCCAGCCAGCCGCCGACACCGAGTCCGGCGACGAGTATCAGCGCCGCCGCGCCCAGGGTGAGGCGGCGCTTGCGGATGGCCGCCGACTTGTTGCGCGCGGAGCCGGGCCGGGGGCGGCCGGGGGCGCGCGGGGCGCGGGCGGTGCCCCGGGGGCCGCCGGAGAGCTCGTCGGGGGCCGGAACGCGCATGCTCGTGTGGGTGTCCCGGTTGGAGTCCGGTGACGAGCCGGGGACCAGCGGCACCGCGCCCCGGCGGCGGGGTTCCTCTGCCGCCGGGGTGTACTGCTGCTCGTCGTAGCTCTGCCCGTGCGGCTGGGGCTCCGGTTCGTCGTCCGGCTCGTCCACGTCCAGCGGCGGGATACCGGCGAGCTGCGGGAGCTGTTCGCGCAGCCGGGCCGCCAGCTCGGAGGCGCGCAGCCGGGAGGCGGGGGCCTTGGCCAGGCACTGGACCAGCAGCTGCCAGAGCTCGTCCGGGATGCCGGGGAGCGGGACGACGGTCTCGGTGACATGGCGGCGCAGTACGGCGCCGGGGTGGCCGCCGCCGAAGGGCGTGAAGCCCGCGAGGAGCTCGTACAGCACCGTCGCGAGGGCGTAGATGTCGACGGCGGCGCGCGGCGGGAGGCCCTCGACGATCTCCGGGGCCAGGTAGTCGGGCGTCCCGATGATCTTCGTGGCCTTGGTGCGGCGCGGGGTGTCGATCAGCTTGGCCACACCGAAGTCGGTGAGCAGCGCGGGGTGGGAGTTGCCGGGGCCGAGCGGGCCCTCCATGTCGAGCAGGATGTTCTCCGGCTTGACGTCGCGGTGGACCACCCCGGCGGCGTGCGCGGCGGCGAGGCCGTCCGCGACGTCCGCGACGATCGCGACGGCGGCCTCCGGGGCCAGCCTGCGCTCGCGGTCGAGCCGGGTGCGCAGATCCGTGCCGCGCACCAGGTCCATGACCAGCGCCAGATCGTTGCCGTCCACCACGAGGTCGCGGACGGCGACGATGTGCGGATGGTCGAGGCCCAGCAGGGCGGTGCGCTCCTGGACGAACCGGCCGACGAGTTCCTGGTCCGACGCTAGATCCTCGCGGAGCAGTTTGATGGCGACGGGCCCTTCGGGGCCGTCGCCGAGCCACACCGTGCCGGCGCTGCCGCGCCCCAGGATCTGGTGGGCGGTGTACCGGCTGCCGATATTCCGTGCCAAGACTGCTCCCTCAGCGGCTGGCGATTGGGCCCTCGCGCAACAACCCCCGGTCGACAAAGTTACGCGGCGATCGGGGGGTTGCGTGCCCCGGATGGCACCAACCTTCACTTCTGCGTACGAATTGCCAGGGAATTGGTCCGCGGAAGTCGATATAGCTACAGAATTGACGGGGCGTCCGGCCGGATCGGCGGCGCCCCGTCCCCGTCAGTTGCCGCTGTCGCCGCCCAGCGCCGAGACCCAGTCGCTGATCTTGCCGGCGGCGTCGCTGATCGCGTGCCAGTAGCTCTGGCCCTGCCCGATCCAGTCCTTCAGCGGCGTGAGTTCCCAGATCAGCCAGCTCGCGACGACGAGCAGGACCAGCGTGAACAGGCAGCCCTTCAGGCAGCCGAGGCCGGGGATCTTCATCGGGTTGGCACTGCGCTGCCTGGGCTCGCGCGGCGCGCGCTGAGCGGGCTGCTGGGGTTGCTGCGGCTGCTGCGGCGCGTACTGCTGACGCTGCTGCTGCGGCTGGTACTGCTGCTGGGGCTGAGGCTGGTACTGCTGCTGCGGGGGGTACTGCTGCTGCCGAGGCTGCTGCTGCCGGTTCTGCGGGGGGTACTGCTGCTGTTGCTGCTGCGGCTGGCGCTGGGGGCGGCGGCGCAGCGGGTCCTGGCTCGGGTCGAGGTACTGGACCTGCGTCTGGTCGTTGCGGTCGCGGGCGGCCTGGAGCTGGGACTGCCAGGGGTGCGGCCCGTCGGGCTGGGGGGCACCCTCGGGCTGCGCCGGTACGGGCGGCATGACCGCGGTCGGGTCCGCGTGGCCGCCGCCCTGGCCGGCGTTCTGCCGCATGACGCTGGTGGCCGCGTTCGGGTCGTAAGAGCCGGCGTTGCTCGGCAGCACCTGCGTCGGGTCCGCCGCTCCGGGCGTCTCCGGGACGGCGGTGGGCGCCGGGTCGGGCGCCAGCAGGGCGGCCACCCCGTCGGCGGCGGCGATCTGCGCCGAGTTCGCGTGCACGCCGATGCCGGCGGCGACGGTGCGCAGCGCGCGGGCCAGGTTCTCGGCACTGGGCCGCCGGTCCGGGTCCTTGCTCAGACAGCGCTCTATGACGGTCCACAGCGGCGCGGGGACCGTGCTGGGGCGGCGGGGCTCCTCGCTGAGGTGCCGCTGCAGGACTTCGAGCGCGGTGCCCCCGGCGAACGGCGGGCGGCCGGTGAGCAGCTCGTACAGCAGGATTCCGGCGCCGTAGATGTCGACGGCGGAGGTCTGCGGGCGGCCCTCCGCCGACTCGGGCGCCACATAGGCCGGGGTGCCGACGAACTCGTGGGTCCGGGTCAGGCCGGGGGAGTCCGCGAGCCGGGCGATGCCGAAGTCGGTGAGCATCGGGTGCATCTGGCCGTCGCGCTCGGAGACCAGCACGTTGGCGGGCTTCAGGTCGCGGTGGACGACGCCGTCGGCGTGGCTGGCGGCGAGCGCGTCCGCGATCTGCGCGGTGAGCAGCGAGGCGGCGACCGGGGTGAGCGGGCCGTTGTCGCGCAGGTAGCGGTGCAGGTCGGGCCCGTCGATCAGGTCCATCACCAGGGCGAGGAGGTCTCCCTCCACGACCAGGTCCCGGGTGCGCACGATGTTCTCGTGGGTCAGCCGCAGCAGCACGGAGCGCTCGCGCAGGAACCGCATCACGACATCCGCGTCGTTGGCGAGCTCCTCCTTGAGGACCTTGATCGCGACGAGCTCGCCGGGCTGGCCGGTGACGGCCGCCTCCGCGCCCGCGGCCTCGCGCTGGCGGGCGCGCCAGACGGTGCCCGTGGCGCCGCGTCCCAGCGGCTCTTCGAGCAGGTACTTGCTGCCTACCGGCCGCACGTCATGCGCTCCCTGCTGATCGTGGTGCTTTGCGGTCCCCCGGATTCCCTCCAGGAGTTTCCGGCCCACTCTAGAGCCTGTCCGGGGGTGGGTGACCGGCTCCGTCCGGTTGCCGCTTTGTCCGGAATTCCCCGAGGGGGCGGGTCTCGGCGCTCCGGGGTGCGCCGGTTACGGGGGAAGACGCCCACTTCGTACGGATGGTTGCCGCACCGGGGGGGCGCGCGATCTCTCCGGGCACCGGAGCGGCCCCTGCCGGCCGTGCCGGGAACGGTCCAAGCAGGCACTTTTGTGCGCACAGCAGACCTTTCAAGATCACTTAGCGGTGACCCCCGGGCGTGTTGTCAGTGGCAGGTGCGAGGATGCCTCCAGCACGGAACTGTGGGTGCGGGAGCCCCGCGGTACGTGACGAACCTGTACCGGACGACGCGTCCGTGCCGGGTGGGGGGAATCACAGGGCTTTTCCCCTGCCGGGCACCCCGCGCAGAAGGGACCGCTGACGGCGATGCAGATCCGGCTGACCGTCCTCGCGCCGCGCAGCGGCCAGACCCCGGCGCGCGCCTGCGATGTGCTGGTCACCGCCCCCGTCGGGACGGCGCTGGCCACCGTGGCGTCCGGCCTGGCCGCGGCCGTCTCCGGGCCCGACGGCTCCCTCGGCAGCGGTGCGGTGGTGCTGTTCGCCGGGCGGGAGCGGCTCGACGCGCAGCGCAGCGCCCTCGGTGAGCCGCCCCTGGTCGACGGGGCGGTGCTCTCGCTCCAGGTCCCCGGCGAGGACGAGTCGACGGACGAGACGGTTCCGGCCCGGCTGCACGTGATCGCCGGACCGGACGCGGGCGGGGTCCACCTGCTGCACGGCGGGCAGATCCGGATCGGGCGCTCGGCAGAGGCCGATGTGCCGCTCGACGATCCGGACGTCTCGCGGCTGCACTGCGCGGTGACCGTCTCCGACGACGGCCGGGTCTCCGTGGCCGACCTGGGCTCCACCAACGGCACCTCGCTGGACGGCGCGGAGGTCCGCGACCGGCCGGTCCTGCTGCAGTCCGGTGCGCTGCTGCGGCTGGGCGAGTCGACGCTCAAGCTGACCTCGGGGGCGCGTACGCCGACGCTGGCGACTGCGCCGGACGGCGAGGGTCACCTGCGGGTGGCCGGCGCCCCGGCCGGTCACGGGGACGGTTCCGCCCACGCGTACAGCACGGCCCCGCCCCCCGGCCCCGGTACCGACGACGAAGCCGCCTTTCACGGGCACGGCCACGAACACGCCCCCGGCCACGAGCGCAGCGCGGACGACGACGGGCGCGGGCAGTCCCGGGCCCGCCCCCGGCCCGGCTCCGGGCTCCCGGGCCGCCACCCGGACGAGGAGGCGCCCCGGCGCGGCATAGGCGCCTGGGCCCGCCGGTTCGCGGGCGGCAAGGGCGATCCGGTGCACGAGAGCGCGCCCGACGAGACGCCCGCGCCGGTCCCGGCCCCCGCCACCTTCACCGCACTGCCCACCGCTCCGGAGGGCACCTGGCCCGATCCGGCCTCCGTACTGCTGACCGCGCTCGGCCCCGGCCCCCGGCTGTGGGAGCGCGACACCGCGCATCCGGAGGCGCTGGTGGTCCGGCTGGGCACCACGGAGCGGGCCGAGCTGCCGGCCGTGCCGGTGACCGTGGGGCTGCGGGAGGCGGGCTCCCTGGGGCTCGCCGGACCACGGGACCGGCTGTCCGGGCTCGCCCGCTCGGCCGTGGCCCAGCTCGCCGCCCTGCACTCCCCCGCCGATCTGGAGATCGTGCTGATCAGCACGGACCGGGCGCGCGGGCTCGACGAGCGCAGGCGCGAGTGGTCCTGGCTCGGCTGGCTGCCGCATCTGCGCCCGATGCACGGCCAGGACTGCCGGCTGCTGCTCGCGTACGACCGTGAGCAGGCCGCCGCCCGGACCACGGAGCTGGTGCGCCGGCTGGACGACGGGCCGCTGGGCCCCGGCTGGGCGAGCCTGGACCGCGCGACGGTCGCCGAGGCCGCCCGGCACTACGAGGGTCCGTTCACCGTGGTGATCGTGGACGGCGACCCCGGCTCCTCCGCGCTGCGGGAGAGCACCGCCCGGCTGGCCTCCGCGGGCGCGGCGGCGGGCATCCACCTGATCTGCCTGGCCGAGACCCCGGCCGCCACCCCCACCTCCCCGGTCGCGGCGACGTACGAAGCGGCGTGCCACGCCTCCATCGCGTTCCGGGAGTGCGGGGCCGTGGCGATGCTCAGCGGTGACGTGGCGACGGCCCTGCGGCTGCTGCGCACGGCGGGCGGCCGGGCGGCGGGCCACGGCACGGTCGCCACGGTGGACGCGGTCTCCGCGCACTGGGCGCAACGATTCGGCAGGGCGCTGGCCCCGCTGCGCGCGGAGGGCCCGTCGGGGCTGCCGGGCCGGCCGGCCGCGGTGGCGCTCCCGCCCTCCGCCCGCCTCCTGGACGAACTGGGCCTGGCCCGCGCCACCCCGGCCTCCCTGATGGCCCGCTGGGCCTCCACGGCGGAGGACCAGCCGGGTGCGACGGTGCGCGGTTCCGGCAACTGGGCGGGCGCCCGCGCTCCGGGCCCGCGCGTGGGCGCGCAGCGCACGAGCACCGAATCAACCCGCACGGACGGCCCCGGCTCGGGCCGCACCCCGTACCCGGACCGTTCCGGCGCGTACGACAGCAGCGCCTCCGGCCGCACCCCCTACCCCGACCGGTCCGGCGCGAACGACAGCACCGACTCGGCCGGGTCCGGCCGCACCCCGCATCCGCGGGTGGGCGGGCAGTGGTACGACGCGGAGGCCCGGGAGTCGCAGAGTTCGCGCACCCTGCCCGGCTCGGACACCCGCGGCTCCGACACACGCGGCTGGGACGGGTCCGCGGATGTGCGGGACAGCGACAGCCTGCGGTCCGCCGGTTCCGGGCGTACTTCCGGCCGGGTCAGCGGGCCGCGCCAGGGCGACGCCCCCCGGATCGCCACCGCGGACACCGGTGCCCGCCCGGCGGCCCGTACCGACGAGGGCGCGGCGTTCGCCGGGCGGCCCGTCGTCGTGCTCGGGGCCGGTCCCCGGGGCCCGGTGAGCGTGGATCTCGCCGACGAGGGGCCGCACCTCCTCATCGAGGGACCGGGCGGCAGCGGGCGTACCGAGCTGCTGAGGGCCGTCGCCGCGTCGCTGGCGGCCGCCGCACGGCCCGACCGGCTGGGCATCCTGCTGGTCGACGGCGCCGGGGGCGAGCGCGGCGAGAGCCTGCGCCCCTGCACCGAACTCCCGCATGTTTTCACGCACTTGGTGGCGTCGGACCCAGTGAGGATGCGGGAGTTCGCGCAGGCGCTGGGCGCCGAAGTGAAGCGACGGGCCGAGCTGCTCGGCGGGCTCGACTTCACCGAGTGGCACAGCCGTTCGGACGCGGCACGGCGTACGGCGGGCCGGCGGCCGGCCAACCCGTCCGACGGCGGGCACGGCGACGTCGACTCCCAGACGAGCGGCACCCTGCAACTGCGGCCGATGACCCGGCCACCGGAGCCGGGTCCGTCACCGCTGCCGAGGCTCGTCGTGCTGGTCGACGACTTCGACGCGCTGATCGCCCCCGCCCTGGGCAGTCCGGGCCGGCCGGCCGCCGGTTCGGTCGTCAGGGCGCTGGAGACCGTGGCCAGGGAGGGCGGCCGGCTCGGCGTCCACCTGGTCGCGACGTCCGCGCGGCCGGACCGCACCGAGGACACCGACCTGGCGCACGGGGCCCGGCTGCGGGTCGTGCTCGATCCGCCCACCGTGCCGCCCACGCCGGACGGCCCGGCGCCGGGCCGGGGCCGGCTGGGCCATCCGGACGGGCGGGTGACGCCGTTCCAGGGCGGCCGGGTCACGGGCCGCATTCCGCGTACGGCGACGCTGCGGCCCACGGTCGTACCGCTGGAGTGGGAGCGGATGGGCGACCCGCCGACCCGCCGCCCGGTGCGCGAACTGGGCAACGGGCCGACCGACCTGGCGCTGCTGGCCAGCGCGCTGGAGCGGGCGGCGCGTTCGGTCAACGCCGAGCCGCTGGCACCGCTCGCGCCCGCTCGCTCCTAGGGCGACCGGCCCGCGAAGAACCGGCCGGTCGTCCCCAATCTCCGTATACCGTCACTGACTTGACGTCACGAGCCCACAACGATCATTGAGTTGGGCCCGATTCCGGTATTGCGGCACCCGGATGCCGGGCGTAGGACTGTGCGCATACGACCGAGTGAAGAATGACCGGAACCGTCGGAGTCCGGCGGTTCCGATCGGTGCACGCGCACAGGAGAGACGGGGCAGGGATGCGCACAACGCTTCGGATTCGCAGGGCCGCCATGGTCTTCACAGCCATCGGAGCACTGGCCCTCACCGGCTGCGGCGACGACGGTGACGGCGGAAAGGGCAAGGCCGACGGGGGCGGCTCCGAGGGGGGCAAGGACAGCGCGTCGAGCGTCGTCCTGCCGAAGCTGAACGGCGAGAAGATCTCCGTGGCGGCTGTCTGGACCGGCCCGGAACAGGCCAACTTCGTCAAGGTCCTCAAGGAGTTCGAGAAGCGCACGGGGGCGACGGTCACCTTCGTCCCGGCGCAGGACCCGATCGTCAATTTCCTCGGTACGAAGATCGCGGGCGGCCAGCCGCCGGACGTCGCGATGATCCCGCAGGTAGGCGCGGTCCAGCAGGCCGTCGCCAAGAAGTGGGCGAAGCCCGCCGGGGACGCGGCGAAGGCGCAGCTGACCAAGAACTACTCCAAGGTCTGGCAGGACCTGGGCTCCGTGGACGGCACCCAGTACGGGGTGTACTTCAAGGCCGCCAACAAGTCGCTGATCTGGTACAACGCCAAGGCGTTCGAGAACGCCGGGGCGACGGAGGCGAAGACCTGGAAGGACTTCCTGGCCACGGCGGAGACGGTGTCCGCCTCGGGTGTCACCCCGGTCTCGGTCGCCGGTGCGGACGGCTGGACGCTCACCGACTGGTTCGAGAACATCTACCTCTCCCAGGCGGGCCCGGAGAAGTACGACCAGCTGGCCCAGCACAAGATCAAGTGGACGGACCCGTCCGTCAAGGACGCGCTGACCACCCTCGGGCAGCTCTTCGGCAAGCCCTCCCTGATCGCGGGCGGCGCCGACGGCGCGCTCCAGACAGAGTTCCCGGCGTCGGTCACCCAGACCTTCACCGGTGGTGACCAGCCCAAGGGCGCGATGGTCTTCGAGGCCGACTTCGTCGGCGTCAACATCCAGCAGACCAAGGCCAAGATCGGTACGGACGCCAAGGTGTTCCCGTTCCCCGCGGTCGGCGCCGATTCGCCCGTGGTGACCGGCGGGGACGCGGCGGTCGCGCTGAAGGACACCAAGGGCGCCCAGGCCCTGCTGACCTGGCTGGCCTCCGCGGACGCCGCGAAGATCGCGGCCGAGCAGGGCGGGTTCATCTCGCCCAACAAGGCCATGGACGTGGCCGCCTACCCCAACGAGGTGCAGCGCACGATCGCCAAGGCGCTGATCGCGGCCGGTGACGACGTCCGGTTCGACATGTCCGACCAGGCCCCGCAGTCGTTCGGCGGGACGCCCGGCAAGGGTGAGTGGAAGAGCCTGCAGGACTTCCTGAAGAACCCGAAGGACATCGCGGGGACCCAGGCCAAACTGGAGTCCGACGCGGCCAAGGCGTACAAGAGCTGACGGGATGACGACAGCCGCAGCGGGGGGCGCCGAAGAGGCGCCCTCCGCCGACACCGGATCCCGCGGCGGGACCTCGGTACCCGCCCCCAGAAAGCCCGGCGACGGGCAGCCGCCCGTCCGCCGGGTACCCAGCCGCAAGAGCGTGACCGGTACCCGGAGGATCATCGCGGCGCTCTTCCTGCTGCCCGCGCTGGTGCTGCTCGGCGCGCTCGTGGTCTATCCGATCGTGTACTCCGTCTACCGGTCCTTCTTCGACCAGGCGGGGACCGGATTCGCCGGACTCGACAACTACAAGGCGCTGTTCTCCGACGACACCATCCGTACCGCGATCAAGAACAACGCGATCTGGGTCGTCCTCGCACCGACCGTCTCCACCGTTCTCGGCCTGATCTTCGCCGTGCTGACCGAACGGATCCGCTGGGGAACCGCGTTCAAGCTGATCGTCTTCATGCCGATGGCCATCTCGATGCTCGCCGCGGGCATCATCTTCCGGCTGGTGTACGACCAGGCACCGGAGCGCGGGATCGCCAACGCCGTCGCGGTGGGCGTGCACGACACGTTCTCCGGCTCTACCGGCTTCCCCAAGGCGCATCCGCTGCCCGTCCACCCGCTCAAGGCGGCCGGCGGCGGGGCGTTCGTGACCAAGACGCCGGTCCGGGCCGGGGAACCGGTCCAGCTGCCCCTGGTCGGGGTGGCGCCCGCGAAGATGCCCGGCGACGCGAAGCCCGCACGGACCCCGGCGAAGGCGGACGGCGGGCAGATCACCGGCACCGCCTGGCTGGACTTCACCAAGGGCGGCGGCGGAAAGCCCAACGTCATCGACCCCTCGGAGCTCGGCCTCAAGGGCATCGAGGTCGAGGCCGTCAAGGGCGGCGAGGTAGTCGCCTCTGCCACCGCGGGCGCCGACGGCACGTTCACCCTGCCCGCCGCGGCGGACGGCGCCGAACTCCGGCTCCCCGCCTCCAACTTCAGGGAGCCGTACAACGGCGTCGACTGGCTCGGGCCGAGCCTCGTGACACCCGGCATCATCGGCAGCTACGTCTGGATGTGGGCGGGCTTCGCCATGGTGCTGATCGCGGCAGGCCTGGCGGGTCTGCCGCGTGAACTCCTCGAAGCGGCCCGGGTCGACGGCGCGAACGAGTGGCAGGTGTTCCGCCGGATCACGGTGCCGATGCTCGCCCCGGTCCTCGCGGTGGTGCTGGTGACGCTGATGATCAACGTCCTCAAGGTCTTCGACCTGGTCTTCATCATCGCGCCCGGCTCCTCGCAGGACGACGCGAACGTGCTGGCGCTCCAGCTGTACCGGTCCTCGTTCGGCACGGACGCGGACCTCGGGATCGGCAGCGCCATCGCCGTACTCCTGCTGCTGCTGGTGGTCCCGGTGATGCTCTTCAACATCAGGCGGATACGTAAGGAGGGGCGCCGATGACGGCACCCACGGCCACGGCCACGGCCGCCGGGGCGGGCGGGGCCCCGGACACCGGCACGGCGAAGGCCGGGCGGTCGCTCGGCGCCCGGATCGCGGCACGGGCCGGCGGCGGCGTGCTGCGGGTCGTCCTGGTCCTGGTGGCACTGTTCTGGCTGATGCCCACCATCGGGCTGTTCCTGTCCTCGCTGCGTAGTGCGGACAAGATCGCGGCGACCGGCTGGTGGAAGATCTTCACCACCCCGTCCGAGCTCACCTTCGACAACTACTCGCGGCTGCTGGACAATTCGACGATCACCGACTCGCTGTTCAGTACGGTGATGATCACCGTCCCGTCGACCGTTCTGGTCGTGGTGATCGGCTCGCTCGCCGGATACGCCTTCGCCTGGATGGAGTTCCCGGGCCGCGACTGGTGGTTCCTGGTCGTGGTGGGGCTGTTGGTGGTCCCGGTGCAGGTGGCGCTGATCCCGGTCTCCAAGCTCTTCGGCACGGTCGGCATCTTCGAGACGACCTTCGGTGTGATCATCTTCCACACCGCCTTCGGACTCCCGTTCGCCATCTTCCTGTTGCGCAACTTCTTCGCGGAGATCCCGCGGGAACTGCTGGAGGCGGCACGGCTCGACGGGGCGGGCGAGATCAGGCTCTTCACCCGGGTCGTGATGCCGCTGGGCGGTCCGGCAATCGCCTCGCTGGGGATCTTCCAGTTCCTCTGGGTGTGGAACGACATGCTGGTCGCACTGATCTTCGCGGACTCCGACTCGCCGCCGATCACGGTCGCACTCCAGCAGCAGGTACGGCAGTTCGGCAACAACATCGATGTGCTGGCGCCCGGCGCCTTCGTCTCGATGGTGATTCCGCTCGCGGTGTTCTTCGCCTTCCAGCGCCAGTTCGTCTCCGGCGTCATGGCGGGTGCGGTCAAGTAGCCGCCGGACATGACCCAGGTGTCCGTCAACACGGGGCAGCCCAGCAGTCACCACGGGCTGCCCCGTACGCGTGCCCGGGGGCCTCGGCCCCCGGGTCGGCTGTACCACACCCCGCGCCTCCTTGGATGTCCAAGGTTCACTTAAGGGTGTGCGTAGTATGATAAGTAGGGCCTTCATCAGCCGCGCGGCCGACCACCGCGGCCGCCCCAGCGGGGCCCCACCCTCCCCCTCCCCCGCTGTCGCACCGTTGCCCTCCCCCTGCCCGTTCTGCTGGGCACTCCGCAGTAATCTGTCTGCGCCCCAGTACGCACAGTCCGAGAAAGAGTCTGTATGCCCCGGCTGAGTGTCATCATCCCCGTCCGCCGCGCCCGAGGAAGCCTGCGCGAGTGCCTGGAGTCGGTGCTCTCGCAGTCCTTCACGGACATCGAGGTGATCGGTGTGGATGACGACGCTCCGGACGGCTCGGGGCTCGTACTGGACGAGTTCGCCGCGCTCGACAGCCGGGTCCGGGCCGTCCACCTGCCCGCGGGCGCGGGAGCCCACGGCCGGCGCAACGCCGGTGCCGAGCAGGCCACCGGGGACTACCTGCTGTTCCTGGAGGGTCACTACGTCTACCTGCCGGACGCGCTGCGGGAGATCGTGGACCGGCTGGACGCCACCGGCGACCCCGATGTGCTGGTCTTCGGCCACCGCAAGCGCCCGTTCCGGGGCAAGACCCGGGCGACCCGGTCGCTGGAGCTGCTGAGCGGCATGCCCCAGGGCCCGCACACCCTGGCCGGGCGCAACGACCTCCTGGACATCGCGCCCGTCTCCTGGAACCGGGCGGTCCGCCGCACCGTCGCCGAGCGCGAGAGCCTGGCCTTCGGCCCCGGCCCGCACGGTGAGCGCACGTACGCGCTCCTGACGCTCGCCGTCGCCGGCTCCGTCGCCACACTGGGCACCGCCTGCGTCGAGCACCGCCAGCAGCGCTACCTGCCCGGCCTGGCGGACGAGGCGGAGCCCACGGCCGGCACGACGCCGCTGGAGCTGATCGACGCCTACGGGGACCTGATGACCTCCGTGGAGGCGCGCCCGGCCCTGAGCCCCGTACGCGGACCGCTCTTCGACCGCGCCATCCAGGAGCTGCTCTCCGCGTACCCGACGGTGACCAAGCGCCGCAGGCAGTACGTCAGCGCCGTCGCCGCGTTCCACAGCGCCCACCGCCCCGACGGCTTCACCTTCCCGGGCGGCGCGAAGGGGCTCCGGCCGCAGCTGATGAGCGGCGGGAAGTACGCCGCGCTCGGCGCCCTGGACACGGCCCTGGCCACCCGCCGCGGCCTGCGCTCGGCGCCCACCACGGCACGGGCGAAGGCGAAGAAGTCGTTCACCGCGCGCTACTACAAGGCGCAGCGCAGGCTTCCGCTGGACCCGAAGCTCGCCGTCTACGCGGCCTACTGGAACCGCGGTGTGAGCTGCAACCCCGAGGCGATCTACCGCAAGGCCCAGGAGCTGGCCCCCGATGTGCACGGGGTCTGGGTGGTGTCGAAGAACCAGGTGGACTCGCTGCCGAAGGGCATCGACTACGTGGTGCCCGGCACCCGCCGCTACTGGTCGGTGCTGGCCCGCGCCACGTACTTCTTCAACAACGTCAACTTCGCCGACCACCTGGTCAAGCGCCCCGGTCAGATCCACGTGATGACGCACCACGGCACCCCGCTGAAGATCATGGGGATGGACCAGCAGAACTATCCGGCGGCCGCCCAGGGGCTCAACTTCGACCGGCTGCTCAAGCGGGTCGACCGCTGGGACTGGAGCGTCTCCGCCAACCCGCACTCCACCGAGGTGTGGTCCCGCGCCTACCCGAGCGCCGCGCGTTCGCTGGAGACGGGCTACCCGCGCAACGACGTCTTCGCGACGGCGACGCGGGAGCAGATCGACACGATCCGCGAGGGCCTCGGCATCCGGCCGGGCCAGCGCGCCCTGCTCTACGCGCCCACCCATCGCGACTACGAGGCCGGCTTCACCAGCCGTCTCGACCTGGAGCGGTTCTGCGCGGCCGTCGGCCCGGACACCGTGGTGATGGTGCGCGCGCACTACTTCTACGGCGGCGCCGGCCTCCCGGAGAACCCGCAGATCATCGACGTCAGCGAGCACCCCAGGATCGAGGACCTCTGCCTCGCGGCCGACGCGCTGATCACGGACTACTCCTCCGTGATGTTCGACTACGCGCACCTGAACCGCCCGATCGTGGTGCACGCCCCGGACTGGGAGACGTACCGCACGGTCCGCGGTGTCGTCTTCGACCTGCTGTCCGGCAAGCCCGGCGAGACCCCGGGCGCCGTCGCGACGACCACGGACGAGCTGGCGCGGGCGTTCACCGACGGCGGCTGGGACAGCCCGGCGAACGAGGCGCTGCTGAAGGCGTTCCGTGAGCGGTTCTGCCCGTACGACGACGGCCGCGCGGCCGAGCGCGTGGTGCGCCGCGTCATCCTGGGCGAGGAGCCCGCGCCCGGCACGGCCTGACCCGCCGCGCCCCGGACCGTGAGGGCCCGCCACCGGAACGCTCCGGTGGCGGGCCCTTCGCCGTGCTCAGCGCTGCTGGCCCGCCATGACGGTGGCGAGGCCGACGACCACGAGGGCGGAGCCGCCCCAGGTCCACACCGAGGTCCGCTCGTGCAGCACGGTCGCCCCGGCCCCCACGATCAGCAGGTAGCCGAGCGCGTTGAACGGGTACGCGATGGAGAGCGGCACCTTGGCCAGGGTGGACATCCAGGCGAGGGCGGAGACCGCGAAGATCACCAGGCCGACGACCACCCAGGGGCTGGTGGCGGCCCGCAGGGCGACGGAGCCGCCGTGCTCCCCGGCGGCGGCCGCGGCGCCCTTCATCCCGTGTTTGAGCATGATCTGGCCGCCCGCCGACGAGAACACGGCGAACAGCAGCAGCATCAGACTGGGAAGGGACAAGACCTTGCTCCTGACGGCGGCGGCCGGGTTCTCGGACGCGTGGGCTGCGGTGGGTGGGGGGATGGTCGCCTCAGACGCCGACCCGGTCGGCGGGGACGTACTGTCGGTTGAGGATGTCCTGTACATCGACGTGCTCTCCAGCGATGATCGTCTCGGCCGCATGCGGGGTGAGCAGTGCGACGTGCTGATAGCCGAACAGCGTCGGCCGGATCCGGGTCAGCAGCCTCGAAAGACCGCCGAGTACCGCCGCGAGCGGGCCGCGCCCGAGCAGTGACCAGAACGGCGCCCCCGTCGAGGCGATGTCCAGGACGTCGTAGCCCGCGGCGCGTACCGTGCGGCGCAGGCTGGCCCGGGTGAAGAAGCGCAGATGCGTTTCGTCGAGGATGCCCCGGCGGTCGTAGTCGAAGGCGCCGATCGCGACCCGCATCCGTGAGTACCAGTGGCTGAAGTTCGGTACGGACAGCAGCACCTGTCCGCCGGGCCTGAGTACGGTGGCGACCTCGGTGAGCACCCGCTCCGGACGGGAGAGGTGCTCGATGACGTCACCGGCGACGACGTAGTCGAAGTCGGTGCGGAGCTCCGGCGGCAGGCCCTCCTCCAGGTTGGCGAGGTGGAAGTGCGTGCACTTCTCGCGCACTCCGGGCACCTCGACGAAGTCCACCCCGGTCACCTCGTGGCCGAGCGCCTCCAACCGCTGCGCGAACAGGCCTCCGGAGCAGCCGAGGTCCAGGACCCGGCCGGGCGGCAGCTTGCGCATCTTCTCCAGGATGACCGCGTGCGAGGAGCCGTCGCCCTCCTTGAAGGCGTACTCGACGGGCTTCGGGATCCAGGCGCAGGTGCCGAACCCCTTGACCGCCAGGCGGTATTCGAGGACGTCCTTGACGACGTCCTTGGCGTACTTCATGCCGTTGACGTAGCAGATCTCGTCGCCGTAGTACGTGGGCACGGGGATCTCCTTGATCCGCATGCCCGCGTCGATCAGCTGGACGATGATCTGGGTGTCGAAGTCGAAGGCGTCGGTGTTCCGGTCGACCGGCAGCTTCTTCAGGGCCTCGACGCTGTAGGCGCGGTATCCGGAGTGGAATTCGGTCAGCCGCGAGCCGAGGAGACCGTTCTCCAGCCGGGTGAGAATGCGGTTGCCGAGCCATTTGTAGAGCGGCATACCGCCCTTGAGGGCGTGCCCGGTCTTCATCATCCGGGACCCGAACACCGCCTCGCAATCGCCGCGTTCGATGGGTGCGACCATTTCGGGGAGCAGTTCGGGGGCGTACTGTCCGTCGCCGTGCAGGAGCACGATGATGTCCAGTCCGTGTGCGGCCGCCAGTGCGTATCCGGCTTTCTGGTTTCCGCCGTATCCGAGGTTCTTGGTGTGCCGCATCACCACGGTGCGCGGCATTCCCTCCGCCTGCGACCAGCGACAGCCTGCGGTGAAGGTCGCGTCGTGACTGGCGTCGTCGAGAATGAGAATCTCGTCGATCCTGGACCGGAAATCCTCCGGAATCCGGTCGAGGGTCTTCTCCAGCGTTGTCTCCGCGTTGTACGCGACCACCAGGATGCCGATCCTGGGACTCGGGCTTTCCTTCACGGGGCGTTCTCCAGTTGCGCTCGGTGCTCGTTGCTGGGGCAGGGAACAGGTCGGTGAGGGGGCTGTGGCCCCGGTGCTCGCGGTCAGTTGACGGCGGTACCGGAACGCTGCGACGTACGGGGGCCGGCGAGCGGCGGGCAGGCGACGGGGGGTGTGTCCCTGGTGGCGAGGATGTGGCGGACGCCGGTGGCGAGGCCGGCCGCGAGGACGACCCAGCCGGCGGCGCCCAGCTCCAGCACCGGCTCGCTCCAGCGCACCGAGGAGCGCCCGCTGTAGCCGAGGACGGCCGTCAGCCCCAGCACGCTGTTGTACGCGAGCCCTTCCCAGAACCCGAGAACGAACGTTCCGGCGGCCGCCCAGGTCAGGTACTGGAGGCCGGAGGCGGTGGACAGGAGCAGCAGCAGGCCCAGCGTGACGGCAACGACGCCGGGCAGCTGCGCGGGCCGCAGCCACGCCAGCCAGACGCCCGCGGCCACACAGGCGAGCACGAAGAGGAAGTGGCCGCCGCCCTGCATGAAGGTGACGACGGAATCCGGCAGTCCGAAGACGTCGGCGAACCGGACCAGCCCCCAGAGGTGGTAGGTGCCGCCCGCGTACTCCAGGACGTTCTCCTTCAGGTGCACCGGCACGGTCACCAGGGCCGGCCCCCAGACCAGCGCGAACAGTGCCCCGAATCCGGCGGCGAAGCGGACCAGCACCGGCCGGCCGTCGCGCAGCGCGGCGACGAACAGGGCCGGGATCACCACCACCGGGATGAACTTGACGCTGATCGAGAGCGCCGCGGCCACCCCGGCGGCCAGCGGTGACTTCCGGTCGGCCAGCAGATGGGCGGCTGCCAGCGCGAACGCGATGGCGACCGCGTCGGTGTTGCCGTGGTAACCGGAGGTGGCGATCAGTACCGGGCTGACGGCGACTCCGACACCGCACAGCACCGCCGTCGTCTGGCCGGCCCGGCGCCGGACGATCTCGAACACGAGAATCGCGCAGCAGAAATCAGCGAGGGAGGCGGGGGAACGGATGAGCGTGGCGAACGACATTCCGAGTTCGGATAGTCCGTTCAGACCGAGCAGCATCCAGCCCGCCAGGGGCGGGTGGTTGTAGACGGGAAGTCCGGGCAGCGGGTGCTCGTAGATCCGGACGGGGCCGTACACGGTGACCGCCTTGGCGAATCCCGCGAAGATGCGTACATCGGCCGGGCCCGGCGAATTCGCCGCGATGAGCATGCGAGTCAGCAGGCCGGCGGCCGCGGCAATGAGCACTACGGCTCTTGCGCGTCGCACGTCCCAGGATTCGCACCGCATTCGGATACCCATGAAAACAGAACGTAGCAACCCGGCGACGCTATGCAACGCACCGATGAGCACACTTTTGCGGCGCACGGCTCGAATGCGCCGCGCGTCCGCGCAAACACCGGAAACGCGGAATCACCCGAACGGTTCACCCCGTTCGTACGGTCCGTACGCCGGATTCCGTATCCGGCGGCGCGGCCAGGGGGTTCGGCACACGCCGGTGCCCGGCCGGTACGGGCACCGGCCGGGCACATGTGCCCCTGCGGGGGCGGTGTTTCTCGCGGCGCGCGGACTACAGCATCCGGTCGACCACCCGGGCGGTCGCACGGCCGTCGTCGAGGTCGCAGAAGTCCCGCTTGAATGCCTCGTACGCTTCCGCGTGTCCCGCGACGGCCCGGACCGGGTCGCGCAGGGCCTGGATCAGCTCGTCCGAGCCCGGGATCAGCGGGCCGGGGGCACGCTCCTCGAACGCGAAGCTGAATCCGCGCAGCGTGTCGCGGTAGTGCTCCAGGTCGTAGGTGTGGAACAGCATCGGACGGCCGGTCTGGGCGAAGTCGAACATCAGCGAGGAGTAGTCGGTGACCAGCGCGTCGCTGATCAGCATCAGCTCGCCGACGTCCGGGTAGCGCGAGACGTCGCGGACGAATCCGGTGCCGCTGTCCGGCAGCCGGTCGGTGACCATGTAGTGGCGGCGCACCAGCAGTACGGTGTCCGCGCCCAGTTCGCGTTCGGCGGCGGCCAGGTCGAGCTGGAGGCCCAGCGAATAGCGCCCGCCGCCCAGCTGCTGGTCCTCGCGCCAGGTCGGCGCGTACAGCACGACCCGCTTGTCCTTGGGGATCCCGAGCCGCTCCCTTACCGCCGCCGCGACCTTCGTCCGGTCGGCGGCGTGGAAGAGGTCGTTACGGGGATAGCCGCACTCCAGGACCTCGCCGTCGAAGCCGAACGAGCGGCGCAGGACGGGGGTGGAGAAGGTGTTCGGGGAGACCAGGAAGCTCCACTGCTGGGCGCGCCGCTTCAGGGTGCCGATGTAGTCGGCGTTCGACTGGACCGTGCCCGCGAGCTCCAGGCCGATCCGCTTGAGCGGGGTGCCGTGCCAGGTCTGGACGACGGTCTGGTCCTCGCGGCGCTCGAACCACTCGGGCAGCTGCGTGTTGGTGACGACGTACCGGCTGCGGGCCAGCGCCTCGTGCCAGGCGGCCGAGCCGTGCTCCACGGCGACGGTGCCCGCGGGGATGATGGCCTGCTGGTCGCGGACCACCCACAGGTGCTCCAACTCGGCGCCTCTGGAGACCAGTTCCTCGTAGACCGCCCGCGGCGAGTCGGAGAACTGGCGGCCGTCGAAGGTGCTGTACAGGGCTGCCTCGCGCAGCGGCGCGGTGCGCTGCGCGGCATAGGCGTCGCTGAGCAGCTTCTTGGCGCGGAGGCCGCGCTCGGAGGCGGCGAGCACCGGGGCGGAGACCACCAGCAGCTGGTCGCCGAAGCGCCGCGCGATGGTGTAGTCCCGGCCGGTCAGGGTGCGGGTGGCGGGCAGGGTGCGGAAGGCGGAGGCGGGGATGCGCAGCGCGATGTCGCCGCTCTCGTCGGCCGCGCCCTTCTCGCGGAAGAAGAAGTACCAGTTGCCCTCGGCCAGCGGGAGCGGGCCGCCGGGTCCCTCGACGGCGTCGGGGCGCAGTTCGGCGTGGAAGCGCCGGGCGTCCTCGTCCCCGGAGAACTCGACCGGGAAGGTCGCCTCCTCGCGGTGCGCGCTGTTCTGGACCACCAGCTCGACGGGGTGTGCGCGGTCCTCGGGGAACGTGCCCTCCAGGAGGAGCCGCCCGTCGTCGGTCCAGCCGGCCAGCTCGACGTGGGGCTGCACGGTGCGGTCGCTGATCAGCAGGTTGCCGCGCGCGCTCGTGACGAAGGCGAGCTCGCGGCGTGCGCCGTCCTCGCCGTCGTCGAGCGGGTAGCGGCCGGGCAGCACCGGGCCGGGCACGTCGATCGGCGTCCGCTGGTCCTTGGGGCCGACGAGGTGGACGCTGTAGCCGAGGTTCTTCGGCGTGTCGTCCGCCGCCGGGCGGGCCTCCGGGAGGGCCGCGAGCGGGAGTTCGGCGGTGAAGCGGCGCCAGCCGGCGGCGGAGGACTCGGCGCCCTCGCCCACCGTGACCGGGAAGTCGCAGGTGGCGCCGGTGGCCTTGTGGGTGAGGCCGAGCCGCAGTTCGCCCTTGGCGAGGCGGTCGCGGACCATGCCGGACACCAGGACGGTGGAGGCGGTGTCGCCCGCGCGGTGGGTCTCGAACCGGGCGTCGATGCGCTCCGCGTGCAGGACCAGCTTGTCGCCGTCGAAGGCCGGGGCGATGCGGTGGTCGCCGTCCGGACGGTAGACGGGCGGTGCCACGGTGGCCTCGCGGACGGAGGGGTAGGCGCGGCGCAGCAGGCCGTTCCTGGCGACGCCGATCTCCAGGTTCCAACTGAGCTGCCTGGGCTTGCCGTCGGCGGCGATGCGGAGCTTCGCCGGGTCGACGACCGCCTCGAAACCCGCGCGGTCGTAGTCGTGCAGGCTCTGCCGGGAGCGGGCGGTGGCATCCGGCTCCTCCGTCCTGCGCAGCCGCAGCGGCACCACGTTGCGCCGGCCGGCCCGCAGCCAGCCGATCCGGAACTCCCCGGGGCCCGAACCCGCGGGCAGGTTGCGGATGTAGGCGTACCCCGTGAGGTGCAGCTTGCCGTCGCGCCACTGGGCGTCCCGCAGCCGGGCGGCGAGCGGGAGGTCGCGGTCGGCCACGCGCAGCACCTGGGCGGGCACCGGCTGCTTCAGCACGGGGTACTCGGCCTGCCGGCGGCGCACGCCGCGTGCGGCGAAGGCACCGGGCTCGCGCTTGTCGTAGGTGAGCAGCGCGAGAAGCTCTTCCATGCGGTGCTCGCGCACCAGGTACCACATCACGCGCAGCCGCAGCGGGAGCCCGTCCAGGACCTTCGGGGCGACCTGGTCGATGAACGCGTTGCAGTGCGTCAGGAAGGCCTCGCGGTATTCCGCGTCGCCGTCGGGGAGGACCTCCATGAAGTACCAGAGGTCGTTGGCGAGGGCGTGTGCCTCGTAGTGGTTCTTGTCGGCGGCCGGGCGGTTCTCCGCCAGGAAGGTGGAGACCCCCTGCACGTGCGCGACCCGGTCGCGGATGCCCCGGACGACGGCCCGGCTGGTGGTGATCGAGCCCGGCCGGTCCCGCCAGTGGTAGACGGGGTCCTTCACGATGTCGACAGAGCCGGCCAGGAAGTGGGCGGGCAGCACGACGGGGATGTCCTCGTAGAGCGCGCCGACCGGGAAGGCGAACTCGTGCTTGTCCCAGAAGGAGCGGCGGAAGACCTTGTTGCAGGCGATCCGGTCCCCGAGGAGCTCCAGGTCGCGGGAGACGTGGGTGCGCATCCGCGTCGTCGCCATCGGCTTGCGGAACATCGGCGACTGCTGGAGCTTGCCGCCGGCGCGCAGCCGCAGCACGTTGCCGGACGCGAGGTCGGAACCGGTCTCCTCCAGCGCCCCGACGAGCAGTTCGTACGCGTTCGGCGGGATGATGTCGTCACTGTCGACGAAGGCCAGGTAGCGGCTCTCCGGATCGCAGTTGCGGACACCGGTGTTACGGGCGTGCCCCAGCCCGCCGTTCTGCTGGCTCACCAGCCGGAAGCGGTCGTCCCGCGCGGCGAACTCGGCGGCCAGTGCCGCGCTGCCGTCGGTGGACCCGTCGTCGACCATCACCACCTCAAGGTCGGCCATGGTCTGGTCCGCGAGGGACTGGAGGCACTCCGTGAGGAAGAGCTCCACGTTGTAGACGGGGACAACGACACTGAGCCGTGGCGGCATGTTGAGCACGTCCGTTCATCGGGGGCCTGGCTGTCCGTATGGCTCAACCGTGAATACGGTCGGGGGTCACCGGTTACGGTCCCGAACGAGTGACTACGCCTGCCCCTTGCTCACCCCGTGGACAGAGCCGCTCGGGGGGCGACGGCCGTGCCGGGGGCTTCGCCCGGACGGTCCTGGAGCACGCTCGGCGCATGCTCCGGAAGGCCCGGTGGGGCGGCCCGCCAACCACACTAGCGGATGGCCGGGGGCCCCCGAAAAACGTGCTGGACGCCCGTACGGACAGCACTCCGGTGTGCGGGCGATCACCCCGCGGTCCGTGCTCAACGGGTGAGCGCGGCCACCGCGGAGAGCGCCAGGTCGTCCAGGTATCCGGCGGGCAGCTCGCCCCTGACCACCGCGAGGCGCCAGTAGAGCGGGCCGACGATCAGGTCGAGGGCGCGGTCGGGGTCGCTGTCCTCCGGCAGTTCTCCGCGCGCCACCGCGTCCCGTACGACGACGGCGGCGATGCCCTGCTGCGGGTCGAGCAGGGCGGCCTTGATGGTGGCGGAGATCTCCGGGTTGCGGGCCGCCTCGACGAGCAGGTCCGGGATGACCTGGGAGGCGAGCGGGTGGCGCAGGGCGTAGGCGGCCAGTTCGAGCACGGCGCGCACGTCCCCGTACAGCGAGCCGGTGGCCGGGGCCGGCATGCCCTGCACCGCGACGGCGGAGACCAGGTCGAGGACCAGGTGCAGCTTGGACTTCCAGCGGCGGTAGACCGCCGTCTTGCCGACGCCCGCGCGCCGGGCGATGCCCTCGATGGACATCCGGGCGAACCCGACCGCGGCCAGTTCCTCGAAGACCGCGCTGCGGATCGCATCGGTCACGTCCTCGCGGAGCACGGCTGCTCCGGCGGGGGCACGGCGGCGGCTTCCCGGCTCTGTGGTCATGGCCCGAATCATAGTCCGTTACGACGAAACGGTTGCGTTGCGACGTCACTGCGTCCTACCCTCGGCGTTGCGACGATACGGTTGCGTCCCGTCGCCCGTATGTTTCCTGCCCCTCGACGAAAGCGATCGTGGTGAGCCAGACAACAGCCCCGGCGACCCCGGCGACCCCGGTGGTCACCCCGCCGGCCGCGTCCCTTCCCGTGTACGCGCCGGGCGAGCTCGCCGCCCTCGCCGCCCGGCACGGGCTGACCGTGAGCGGCGCCCGGCCGTCCCTTCCCGCGTACGTACGGGAGCTGTGGGGGCGGCGGCACTTCATCACGGCGTTCGCCACCGCCAAGCTGACCGCCCAGTACAGCCAGGCGAAGCTCGGCCAGATCTGGCAGATCATGACCCCGCTGCTCAACGCGACGGTCTACTACTTCATCTTCGGCGTCCTGATGAAGACGAAGCACGGCGTCCCCGACTACGTACCCTTCCTGGTCACCGGCGTCTTCATCTGGACCTTCACCAGCAGCTCGATCACCGTGGGAACCCGGGCGATCAGCGGCAACATCGGGCTCGTACGGGCCCTGCACTTCCCACGCGCCTCACTGCCGATCGCGCTGGCCCTGCAACAGCTCCAGCAGCTCCTCTTCTCGATGGGCGCACTGGTGGTGATCCTGCTGGTGTTCGGCCAGTACCCGCAGGCCTCCTGGCTGCTGACGCTGCCGGCCCTCGCCCTGCAGGCCGTCTTCAACACCGGCATCTCGATGGTCATGGCCCGGCTCGCCGCACGCACCCCGGACATCGCCCAGCTGACACCGTTCATCCTGCGCACCTGGATGTACGCGTCGGGCGTCATGTGGAGCATCGGCACGATGCTCCAGGGCGACCGGGTCCCGCACGCGGTGAAGCTGGCCCTTGAGATCAACCCGGCCGCCGTCTTCATCGACCTGATGCGGTTCGCGCTCATCGACAGCTTCGACGGCGGTCAGCTGCCCCCGCACGTGTGGCTCATCGCCACGGGCTGGGCGCTGGTGTGCGGCGTGGGCGGATTCATCTACTTCTGGCAGGCAGAGGAGAGTTACGGACGTGGCTGACAGCACTTCGCCCGGAGTACCCACGGTCGTCGTCGACGACGTCCACATCACGTACAAGGTCAACGGCGCCCGCACCGGCAAGGGCAGCGCCACCTCGGCCCTCAGCCGGCTCGCCTCGCGCCGGCAGTCCCCCGGAGTGCGCGAGGTGCACGCCGTGAAGGGGGTCAGCTTCGCCGCGTACAAGGGGGAGGCGATCGGACTGATCGGCTCCAACGGTTCGGGGAAGTCGACGCTGCTGAAGGCCATCGCCGGACTGCTGCCCGCCACCAGGGGCCGCGTCCACACCCAGGGCCAGCCCTCGCTGCTCGGGGTGAACGCCGCGCTCATGAGCGATCTGACCGGCGAGCGCAACGTCGTGCTCGGCGGCCTCGCGATGGGCATGACCCGCGCCGAGATCCGCGAGCGCTACGAGGAGATCGTGGAGTTCTCCGGCATCAACGAGAAGGGCGACTTCATCACCCTGCCGATGCGGACGTACTCCTCCGGCATGGGCGCCCGGCTGCGCTTCTCGATCGCCGCCGCCAAGAACCACGACGTCCTGCTGATCGACGAGGCGCTGTCCACGGGCGACGCGAAGTTCCAGCGGCGCAGCAAGGACCGGATCATCGAGCTGCGCCAGCAGGCCGGCACGGTCTTCCTGGTGAGCCACAACAACAAGTCGATCACCGAGACCTGCGACCGGGCGATCTGGCTGGAGGCGGGCACGCTGCGGATGGACGGCCCGGCGAAGGAAGTGGTCGCCGCCTACGAGAAGTTCACCAAGAAAAAGTAGCCCCCACCCCCCAACCGGTCCCGCCGAGACCGTTCGGGCCCGTCCGGCGATAGACGACGAGGCGGCCACCGGATGTGGATCCGGTGGCCGCCTCGCCCTCATCTCCGTACCGCTACACGTGCGTACGCAGCAGCGTCCGCATCGTCCGCATGGCCACCGAGAGGTTCGCCAGGTCGAACGCGTCCGACCCCTGGATCTCCTCCAGCGTGGAGCGCGACCGCGTCAGGATCGCCGCGTTCTTCTCCTCCCACGCCTCGAACCGCTCCTGCGGCGTGGCGGAGTCGTCACCGACGCTCAGCACGTCACCGGTGAGCGCCGCGTGCGCGGCGTACAGGTCCTCGCGGATGGAGGCACGGGCCATCGACTGCCAGCGGTCGGCCCTCGGCAGCTCGATGATCCGGTCCATCAGCTGGGTGATGGACAGCCGGTCCGCGAGGTCGTAGTACACCTCGGCGACGGCCAGCGGGTCCGTCCCCGTCCGGTCCGCGATCGCCACGATGTCGAGCGCCGGGAAGGCGGACGAGAATCCGGCGACGCGCTGCGCCAGCTCGTCCGGGACACCCGCCTCCGTGAGCTCGTCCAGGATCGAGCGGTACCACTCCTGGTCGGCGCCCATCAGCATCTTGGGCAGCTCGGCCCAGACCTGCTCGACCCCGGCCCGGAAGAAGTCGATCGTCCCGGCGATCTCCAGCGGCTGCGGACGGTTGCCGAGCAGCCAGCGCGCACCGCGCTCGACGAGCCGCCGCGAGTGCAGCCTGATCCGGGTCTGCACATCGGCGGCCACCTGGTTGTCGAGCGCCTCCACGGCGTCCCACACGTTGGCGAGCCCGAAGATCTCGCGGGCCGCGACCTGCGCCCGCACGATCTCCTCGATCGAGGCGCCGGTCTCCTCCCGGAGGCGGTGCAGGAACGTCGATCCGCCGCTGTTCACCGTGTCGTTGACCAGCACCGTGGTGATGATCTCGCGCCGCAGCGCGTGCCCGTCGACCGCCTCGGGGAACCGCTCGCGCAGCTGCCGGGGGAAGTAGGCGTGCAGCAGCTTCTGCAGGTGCTCGTCGTCCGGCAGGCTCGTCCCGATGAGCTCCTGCGCCGCGGTGATCTTGGTGTAGGCGAGCAGCACGGCCAGCTCGGGCTGGCTGAGCCCCTTGCCGGCGCCGAGCAGCTCGCGGATCTGCCGGTCGGTGGGCAGGAACTCCAGCGCCCGGTCGAGATGTCCGTCGCGGCCGAGCCTGCGCATGAAGCGCTGGTGGGCGTGGAGCAGCGAGGGCGCCTGGGCGACCGCGTTGGCGAGCGCCGTGTTCTGCGCGTAGTTGTTGCGCAGCACCAGGTGGCCGATCTCCTCGGTCATCTCGGCCAGCAGCTTGTTGCGCTGCTTGACGGTCATGTCGCCGTCCCGCACCAGACCGTTGAGCAGGATCTTGATGTTCACCTCGTGGTCGGAGGTGTCGACGCCGGCGCTGTTGTCGATCGCGTCGGTGTTGATCCGGCCGCCGGTACGGGCGAACTCGATCCGGCCGAGCTGGGTGGCGCCGAGGTTGCCGCCCTCACCGACGACCCTGGCCCGCAGGTCCTCGCCGTTGACGCGGATCGCGTCGTTGGCCTTGTCACCGACGTCCGCGTTCGACTCGGCGGAGGACTTGATGTACGTACCGATGCCGCCGTTCCACAGCAGGTCGACGCGCGCCTTGAGGATCGTCTGCATCAGGTCGGCGGGCGTCATCTTGGTGACTCCCGGCTCGATGCCGAGCGCCTCGCGGATGTGCGCGTTGACCGGGATCGACTTGGCGCTGCGCGGGTGGATGCCACCGCCCGCGGAGATCAGCTCCTTCTTGTAGTCGGCCCAGGAGCTGCGCGGCAGGTCGAAGAGGCGGCGCCGCTCGGCGTACGAGACGGCGGCGTCCGGCTTCGGGTCGATGAAGATGTGCCGGTGGTCGAAGGCCGCGACGAGCCGGATGTGCTCGGAGAGCAGCATTCCGTTGCCGAACACGTCACCCGACATGTCACCGACACCGACGACGGTGAAGTCCTCGGTCTGGGTGTCGTGGCCGAGCTCCCTGAAGTGCCGCTTGACGGACTCCCAGGCGCCCCGGGCGGTGATGCCCATGCCCTTGTGGTCGTAGCCGGCCGAGCCGCCGGAGGCGAACGCGTCACCCAGCCAGAAGCCGTACGCGACGGCGACCTCGTTGGCGATGTCGGAGAACTTCGCGGTGCCCTTGTCGGCCGCGACGACGAGGTAGGTGTCGTCCTCGTCGTGCCGCACGACGCCCTTGGGGTGCACGACCTCGCCGGCCACCATGTTGTCGGTGATGTCGAGCAGCGCCGAGATGAAGGTGCGGTACGAGGCGATGCCCTCGGCCAGCCAGGCGTCACGGTCGACGGCCGGGTCGGGGAGCTGCTTGGCGACGAAGCCGCCCTTGGCGCCGACCGGCACGATGACGGTGTTCTTCACCATCTGCGCCTTGACCAGGCCGAGGATCTCCGTACGGAAGTCCTCGCGCCGGTCCGACCAGCGCAGGCCACCGCGGGCGACCTTGCCGAACCGCAGGTGGACGCCCTCGACCCGGGGCGAGTAGACCCAGATCTCGAACGCCGGGCGGGGCGCCGGGAGGTCGGGGATGGACTGCGGGTCGAACTTCATCGACACGTAGTTGTGCGGCTTGCCGCTGTCCGCGCGCTGGAAGAAGTTGGTGCGCAGGGTGGCCTTGATGACGGTGAGGAAGGACCGCAGGATCCGGTCCTCGTCGAGCGAGGCGACCTGGTCCAGGGCCCCGTCGAGCTCTTCGAGGAGCCCGTCGGTCAGCTCGGTGCCCGCGCTCTGGCGCTCCGGCGCCATCCGGGCCTCGAAGAGCGAGACCAGCAGCCGGGTGGTGTGGACGTTGTTCTGGAGAGTGCTCTCCATGTAGTCCTGGCTGAAGGTCGACCCGGCCTGGCGCAGGTACTTCGCGTAGGCGCGCAGCACCATCGCCTGCCGCCAGTTCAGACCGGCGCTCAGCACCAGCGCGTTGAAGCCGTCGTTCTCGGCCTCGCCGGTCCACACGGCGGCGAAGGTCTCCTGGAACCGCTCGCGGGCGTCGTCGGCGAGGTAGCCGCCGTTGCCGGTGGCCTGCGGCATCCGCAGCCCGAAGTCGTAGATCCAGGCGTGCGTGCGGTCCGCGCAGCGCAGCTCGTACGGGCGCTCGTCGACGACCTCGACACCGAGGCGCTGGAGCGCCGGGAGGACGGCGGACAGGGAGACCTGCTCACCGGTCCGGTAGATCTTGAAGCGGCGCTCGCCGGGGGCGGAGCCGACCGGCTCGTACAGGCTGAGCGCGAAGTCCCGCTCGTTCTCCTTGAGGGCTTCGAGGTGGACCAGGTCGGCCACGGCGGCACGCGCCGAATGGTCGGCCTTGTAGCCCTCGGGGAACGAGTGCCCGTACTGGCGCAGCAGCTCGGCGGCGCGCTCCTCGCCGCACTCGGCGTTCAGCGCCTCCTGGAAGCCGTCGGCCCAGGAGCGGGCGGCCTCGACGAGCCGGGCCTCGATGCGGTCGGCCTCGGCGTCGGTGAGGGTGGTGAGCTCGCTGCCGGGGGCGACCCGGACGACGAAGTGCAGCCTGGAGAGGATCGATTCGGTGTTCCAGGCGGTGAAGTCGACGCTGGTGCCGTTCAGCTCCTCCTTGAGGATGTCGATCAGCCGCAGGCGTACGCCGGTGGTGTAGCGGTCGCGCGGCAGGTAGACGATCGCGGAGTAGTAGCGCCCGTACTCGTCCTGGCGCAGGTAGAGCCGGAGCCGGCGCCGCTCCTGGAGGTAGAGCACCGAGGTGACGATGGAGCGCAGCTGGTCGGGCGGCGTCTGGAACAGCTCGTCGCGCGGGTACGTCTCCAGGATCTGGAGCAGGTCGCGGCCGTCGTGGCTGTTGTACGAGAAGCCCGCGCCCTCCAGTACCTCCGCGACCTTGCGGCGGACGACGGGCACCCGGCGCACGGACTCGGTGTAGGCGGCGGACGAGAACAGTCCGAGGAAGCGGCGCTCACCGGTGACGTTGCCCTCGGCGTCGAACTTCTTCACGCCGACGTAGTCGAGGTAGCTGGGGCGGTGCACGGTCGCCCGGCTGTTCGCCTTGGTGAGGATGAGGAGCTTGTGCTCCCGGGCCTTGGCGCGGGCGTCGGCGGGCAGCCGGTCGAAGGAGGGGCTGACCGGGTGCGCCTCGTCCTCCGTGTGGTGCGGGTCGGAGCGCAGGATGCCGAGGCCGGTGCCGGGTACGGCGGTCAGCGCGTCGGAGTCCCTCAGCTCGTACTCGCGGTAGCCCAGGAAGGTGAAGTGGTCGGCGGCGAGCCAGCGCAGCAGCTCCCTGGCCTCGTTCACCTCGTCGTCGGCGAGGTCGTCGAGCGGTTCGCCGGGCAGGTCGTCGGCGATGCGCAGCGCGGCGTCCCGCATCTTCTCCCAGTCCTCGACGGTCTCCCGTACGTCGGACAGCACGCGCAGCAGGTCGGACTGGATCTGCTGGAGGTCGGCGCGGTCGGACTCGCGGTCGATCTCGACGTGGATCCAGGACTCGACGAGCGCGTCGTGCGGGAGCTCGGCCTTGGCGTCCTTGGCCCCCTTGGCGTTCTTGCGCCCGTTCTGGGGACCGGTCGAGATGCCGGCGCCGTCGGTGAGGACCTCGATCAGCTTGCCGGCCACATCGCGGCGGACGATGACCTGCGGGTGGATCACGACGTGGATGCCGCGCCCCTGGCGGGACAGCTCATTGGTGACGGAGTCGACCAGGAACGGCATGTCGTCGGTGACGACCTCGACGACCGTGTGCGTGCACGTCCAGCCGTTCTCCTCGACGGTCGGGGTGTGCACCCGGACGTTCGCCGTGCCCTGCGGGCGGTTCTCCGCCAGCCGGTAGTGCGAGGAGGCAGCGCCGAAGACGTCGACCGGGTCCCGGCCGCCGATGTCCTCCGGAGCGGTGTGGAGGTAGTAGCGCTGGAGGTAGGCGAGCAGTACGTCCTGGCCCGAACGCTCCTGCCCGGCCCCGTCGCCGTTGTCGGCCCCGGTGGCGGCAACGTGCACCCGGGGGGTACCCCCCGGGCCACCGACACCACCGCCCGGGCTGTTGTCAGCTACCTTGGCGGCCCGTGCGAGCAGCTCGGCCTTGGCTTCGTCCAGCTTGGTCTGCATGTCCTCTGGCTCCTGTCGCGCGCCGTTGCGTGACGTAGGTGAAAAAGACGACGTACCGCCACGACACGGGGTTTCCGGTCTGAGTCGACGCTATGCCGCTATGAGAGACGCCCGGGACCTTATTGGCCATTTTTGGCAGTCGGGTCGGGCTGAGGGGATCAGTCGGGGCCCGGGTGCTGTGGCACTCCGGGCGCAGGCCGGGGGCTTCACTGCCCCCGAGGGCTATCGCGCTGATCACGGGGTCCAGGCTATCTCCCCCGGCCCGGTAACCGTCACGAGCCGGATGTGTACAAAAGAAAGCCCCAGACTTTGACACTCTGGACAGCGCGTCGAGCCGCTGTGTCGCACTCTGGTATCCGGACCGGTACCCGGAGCAGGCACCCCCGGGTACCCGGAACAGGCCGACGAACCGTGGGAGCCCCGCCATGGCACCGAAGATCCTCATCGTCACCGGCGACGCCGCCGAGTCCCTCGAAGTCCTCTACCCGTACCAGCGGCTGCGCGAGGAGGGGTACGAGGTCCACATCGCCGCCCCCACCCGCAAGACGCTCCGCTTCGTCGTGCACGACTTCGAGCCCGGTTTCGACACGTACACGGAGAAGCCCGGCTACACCTGGCCCGCCGACCTGGCCTTCGCGGACGTCGACCCGGACGACTACGTGGCCGTGGTCGTCCCGGGCGGGCGCGCTCCCGAGTACCTCCGCAACGACGCCCGGCTGCGCGAGATCCTCAAGGCCTTCTTCGACACGGACCGCCCGGTGGCCCAGATCTGCCACGGCCCGCTGATGACGGCCGCTGCGGGCGCGCTGAAGGACCGCCGGGTCACGGCCTATCCCGCGCTGAAACCGGACATGGAGTCGGCCGGAGCCGCCTTCCAGGACACCGAGGTCGTGGTGGACGGCACGCTGGTCTCGTCCCGCGCCTGGCCGGACCACTCGGCCTGGATGCGTGAGTTCCTGACCGTGCTCCGCGCGAAGGCCCCGATCGCCTGACGACGGCCTACGTGGGCGCCGCCCGCCGCCGCCGCCACCGCCGCTTCGGCCAGGGTGTCCACGACGGGCACCCCGGCCGCCTCCAGGCTGGTCCGGCTGTGCGAACCGCCGGTGTAGAGCACCGCTCGCGCGCCGACGTGGGCGGCGGCCACCGCGTCGTCCACCGCGTCACCGATGATCACCGCGTGCTCCGGAGATATCCCGTCCAGCGCCGCGAAATGCCGCTCCATGTGCTGTGCCTTGCTGCCGCCGGAACGCCCGGTGCGGCCGTCGACGCGCACGAACCGCGGTTCGATGCCGTATCCCCGCACCACGGGGACCAGCTCGTCGTGCCCGTACATGCTCAGCAGGGACTGGCTCCGGCCGGCCTGCTGCCACCCCGCGAGCAGCTCCGCGGCCCCCGCCGTCAGCCCGCAGCCGCCGCGCTGCTCGGTGTAGTGGCGGTGGAAGACCAGATCCATCCGGTCCCACTCGGTCTCGGTGGGCAGCCGGCCCATCAGCCGTTCGTAGAACCGGGGTATCGGTATGCAGTACATCTCCCGGTACTGCTCCAGGGTGATCGGCGCCACGCCGACCTCACCGAAGGCGGCGTTGGTCGCGCCGACGACCGCGAGGTTGTCGTCGAGCAGCGTGCCGTTCCAGTCCCAGACCAGATGTGTGCGGTATTTCCCCTGCGTCCCCATGCCAAGAAAAATACCCGCCGCCACCGACAACCGGCGAAGCGGCGGCCGCCCTCGGTCTCTCCCTCAGCCGATCAGGTTCGGAATCTCCTGGATCCCGAACCACAGCAGCTCGTGGTCCTCCGCGCCGTCCACGGTGAACTGGGCGTCGTCGTCACCGAGGTCCGCCGCTCCCAGCGCGGCCGCGGCCGCCGTGACGTCCTTGTCGGCCTCGTCCGAGTCGACGTGCACCGCGGCCGCCTTCGCCAGCGCCACCGCGGAGGCGATCGTGACCTCACCGAGCGAGGAGGCGTCCAGGATGTGATCCGGGTCGGCGACCGCGTCCCCGTCCGGTACGTCGACCGCGACGACGACGCGGCGGCGGGCGGCGGCGGGGTCCCCGGCGATCAGCCGCAGCGAGGCGGACGCGGCCCGGTTGAGCGCCGCGTACTCCAGCTCCTCGATGTCGTCGGAGACGTACCACTCGCGCAGCCCGGGGGTCACCGCGTAGGCGGTGAGCGGGCCGGGGCCCAGTTCGCCCGCCCCGTGCGCCGCTGCGAGACCGGAGAGGGTCAGGGGGACGTACACGCGCATGGCTTGGCCGCTTTCGTAGTCGGAGACGCCCTCAGGATACGTGCGGCGTCCCCCTTTGGGGTTACCTGTACGGGCCCCGCCCCGTCCACCCGGCAACCGCCGCTCACCCTGCCCGCCCCGTCCCCGCTCCCCGCTCCGTACCGGGTCCGCCACCCGGATAGGTGAATCCCGGGCCCGCTCCCCCGCGCCCTCGGACGCTTGCGGCCGGTCCGCCGCCCCCGTAGAAGATCCACAGCAGAAGTTACCGCCCGGTATTTGCCGGGCCTCTGAAGCACGGGGGCGATGAGCAGTGACCATGAACAGGACCCGGCCCGCCGGACGGCACGACGCACGCAGGCCCGAGACCGTCCCCTCGCAACGCCTCCGGACACCCCGGCGCGTCCGCCCCCACCAGTGGTTCGCGGAACGCCTCCTGGCCGTCCTCAGCGGCCAGCGCCCCGTCCACTGGATGCTCGGCCACACCATCGGCGAGGCCTACGACCAGCTGGCCGAACTGGCCCCCACCACACCCCTCAGGAGCCACGGCGCCCGCCCGGTGATCCGGATGTGCCGGGGCGCCCAGCCGGCCCCCGGCGTGGTGGAGGCCTGCGCGAGCATCGCGGCGGGCGAACAGGTCCGGGCCATGGCCTTCCGCCTGGAACAGGGCCCCGATCTCCGCTGGCGCTGCGCCGCGGTGGAGCTGGGCAGCACCCCGGCCCGCCACCCCTGACGAGAGGAGCCCACCACCGCCCCGCACGAGCCCGATCGCGGACCTCACCATCAATCCCTACCCGCGGGCCACCCCAGAGCCCTCACACCCCCACAAAACCCCACCCACCCACCTCCCAACCCCAACCCACCCCTACCCCCACCCCCAACCCCTCCAGCGCCCCCACCCAGCCCCTCCACCCCACTCCCAGTCCCACTGCCCCATCCAGTTCCACAGCCCACCCACCCAGCCCCTCCACCCCCTTCCCGTCCCGCGCCCCACCCAGCCCCTCCAGCGGCCCCACCCAGCCCCTCCGGCGTTTGAGGAGCGGGGTCCGGGGCGGAGCCCCGGTTACGGGAAGGGGCGGGGAGGGGAACAGGCCCGCCGCAGGCGCCCCACCCCCTCAACCCGCCCCACCGCACCGCACCTCAGCCGCCACCAAACGGAACGGCCGGGGCCGGACACCCAAACGGTGCCCGGCCCCGGCCGTAATCCAGATCGAAGCGATCAGCGCGCGCTACTTCTTGCGGCGCCGCCCACCCCCACCACTCTTCTGCGCCTTGCGCCGCTCAGCCCGAGTAAGCCCGTCGGACTCGCCGCCCGCACCCGCACCGACCGCGTCACCGTCGACGTTGGAGAAGTCGCCCTCGACGACACCGCCCTCACCGTCCACCGTGGGAGCGGAGAAGTGCAGCCGGTCGGGACGCTGCGGAGCGTCGAGCCCCTTCGCCCGGATCTCCGGACGCGCCGCCGGAACGGCGTCCTCCTTGGTCAGCGAGGTCGCCGCCGAGTCCTCCACCGGCACCTCCTCGACCTGCTGCTCGACCTGGACCTCCAGGTTGAACAGGTAGCCGACGGACTCCTCCTTGATGCCCTCCATCATGGCGTTGAACATGTCGAAGCCCTCACGCTGGTACTCGACCAGCGGGTCCTTCTGCGCCATGGCCCGCAGCCCGATGCCCTCCTGGAGATAGTCCATCTCGTAGAGGTGCTCACGCCACTTGCGGTCCAGCACGGACAGCACCACGCGCCGCTCCAGCTCACGCATGATGTCGGAGCCGAGCGTCTTCTCGCGCTCGTCGTACTGCTCGTGGATGTCGTCCTTGACGGACTCCGCGATGAACTCGGCGGTGACCCCGGCGAGATCCCCGGCGGCCTCCTCCAGCTCGACGACCGTGACCTTCACCGGGTAGAGCTGCTTGAAGGCGCCCCACAGCCGGTCCAGGTCCCACTCCTCGGCGAACCCTTCCGCCGTCTCCTGGCGGATGTAGTCGTCGATGGTGTCGTCCATGAAGTGACGGATCTGGTCCTGGAGGTCCTCGCCCTCAAGCACCCGGCGCCGCTCGCCGTAGATGACCTCACGCTGCCGGTTGAGCACCTCGTCGTACTTCAGGACGTTCTTACGCGTCTCGAAGTTCTGCTGCTCGACCTGCGACTGGGCCGACGCGATCGCCCGCGTCACCATCTTGTTCTCGATCGGGACGTCGTCCGGCACATTGGCCATCGACATCACGCGCTCGACCATCTGCGCCTTGAACAGGCGCATCAGGTCATCGCCCAGCGACAGGTAGAAACGGGACTCGCCCGGGTCGCCCTGACGGCCGGAACGACCGCGCAGCTGGTTGTCGATGCGGCGCGACTCGTGCCGCTCGGTGCCCAGGACGTAGAGCCCGCCGAGGTCCTTGACCTCGTCGTGCTCGGCCTTCACCGCCTGCTCGGCCTTCTCCAGCGCCGCCGGCAGCGCGGCCGCCCACTCCTCGACGTGCTCGACCGGGTCGAGTCCGCGCTGACGCAGATCCGCCTCCGCCAGGTCGTCGGGGTTGCCGCCCAGCTTGATGTCGGTACCGCGGCCGGCCATGTTCGTCGCGACCGTGACGGCACCCTTGCGGCCGGCCTGCGCGATGATCGGCGCCTCCCGGTCGTGCTGCTTGGCGTTGAGGACCTCGTGCTGCACACCGCGCTTGGAGAGCTGCTGCGAGAGGTACTCGGACTTCTCGACCGAGGTGGTGCCCACCAGGATCGGCTGGCCCTTCTCGTGCTTCTCCGCGATGTCGTCGACGACGGCGGCGAACTTCGCGACCTCGGTGCGGTAGATCAGGTCCGACTGGTCGGCCCGGACCATCGGCCGGTTGGTCGGGATCGGCACCACGCCGAGCTTGTAGATCTGGTGGAACTCGGCGGCCTCGGTCATCGCCGTACCGGTCATGCCGGAGAGCTTGCCGTAGAGGCGGAAGAAGTTCTGCAGGGTGATCGTGGCGAGGGTCTGGTTCTCGTCCTTGATGTCCACCCCTTCCTTCGCCTCGATCGCCTGGTGCATGCCCTCGTTGTAGCGGCGGCCGGCGAGGATACGGCCGGTGTGCTCGTCGACGATCATGACTTCGCCGTCGATGACGACGTAGTCCTTGTCCTTCTTGAAGAGTTCCTTGGCCTTGATCGCGTTGTTGAGGTACCCGACGAGGGGGGTGTTCACCGACTCGTAGAGGTTCTCGATGCCGAGCCAGTCCTCCACCTTCGCGACACCGGGCTCGTGGATCGCCACGGTCCGCTTCTTCTCGTCGACCTCGTAGTCGCCGGTCTCCTCGATGCCCTTGAGCGGGTTGCCCGCCTCGCCCTTGGCGAGCCGGGTGACCAGCTTGGCGAAGTCGCCGTACCACTTGGTGGCCTGGTCGGCGGGGCCGGAGATGATCAGCGGCGTACGGGCCTCGTCGACCAGGATCGAGTCGACCTCGTCGACGATCGCGAAGTTGTGACCGCGCTGGACGAGCTCGTCCTGCGACCACGCCATGTTGTCGCGGAGGTAGTCAAAACCGAACTCGTTGTTCGTGCCGTACGTGATGTCGCAGCCGTACTGCTCGCGGCGCTGGGCCGGAGTCATGTTGGCGATGATGCAGCCGACACTCAGTCCGAGGAACTTGTGGACCCGGCCCATCATCTCCGAGTCACGCTCGGCCAGATAGTCGTTGACCGTGATCAGGTGCACGCCCTTGCCGGAGAGCGCGTTGAGATACGCGGGCAGCGTGCCGACCAGGGTCTTGCCCTCACCGGTCTTCATCTCGGCCACATAGCCGAGGTGCAGGGCTGCGCCGCCCATCATCTGAACGTCGTAGTGGCGCTGTCCGAGGACTCGCTTGGCGGCCTCACGGACGGTCGCGAATGCTTCGGGAAGCAGGTCGTCCAGGCTCTCGCCGTCCGCGTACCGTTCCTTGTACTCGTCGGTGAGCGCCCGCAGCTCGGCGTCGGAGAGGTTGACGAAGTCCTCTTCGATGGAGCTGACCTGGTCCGCGATGCGGTGCAGTTTGCGCAGGATCTTGCCTTCGCCTGCACGCATGAGCTTGTTGAAGACGGACACTGAGGCTGGTCTCCTTGCCGGTCGGGCCTGGCACTGGGTCGTGTTATGGACTCTGGCGCGGGCACGGCAGGTGGGCCCCACCGCAACGGCCATCGTAAGCGAGGACCCCGCCGCGCCGGGAGGGCTGCCACTGCCTTGAGCTCGCAGTGCCCTCCCGGATCAACGGACGAAGGGCGCCGAAGGTGCCGGGAAGGGCGAAAAGTGCTCGCCCCGAGCCCGGGCCGGTCAGCAGAATCCGTACATGGAACCGATCACCCTCACCACCGACCGTCTGCTGCTCCGCCCCTTCGCCCCTGACGACGCGGCCGAGGTGTACGCCGCCTGTCAGGACCCCGACATCCAGCGCTGGACGGTCGTCCCCTCTCCGTACAGCCGCGCCGACGCGGAGCTCTTCACCGGCCGGCTCTCGCCCGCCGGCTGGCAGGACGACTCCATGTACAACTTCGCCGTCGCACTGCGTGACGGCGGGGCGCTGACCGGTGCGCTCGGCATCAACCGAGGCAACCAGCCGGGCACCTACGAGGTGGGTTTCTGGGCCGCTGGGGAGCATCGCGGCCGCGGCTACATGACGGAAGCGGTTCGCCGCGCCGCCCACTGGACCTTCACCTCGCTCGGCGGGGACCGGCTGGAGTGGCGGGCCGAGACGGGCAACGTCCCCTCACGGGCCGTGGCGCTGCGGGCCGGTTTCGTCATGGAGGGCGATCAGCGCTCGGGGCTGCTCAACAAGGGAGTGCGACGCGATACGTGGACCGGCGCGCTGCTCCCGTCCGACCTCGGGCTGCCGGGGACCTGCGCCTACCTTCCGGCGAGCGCCCCCGCCCGCCCATGAGTACCGCGGAGGCCGGGCCGCAGTGTCAGTGCCGCCCTCTAGGGTTCGAGGCATGACGCCTGTGCAGCCTCCCGCAGTCGAACTCTCCGCCGATCAGGCCCGCAGGATCGCCCTGCGCGCCCAGGGCTTCCTGGGCGCTCCGGACCGCCGGGCCGGGGTGCCGGGCGTGCTGCGGCATCTCGGCGCCGTCCAGCTCGACACGATCTCGGTGCTCGCGCGGTCGCACGAGCTGATTCCGTACGCCCGCCTCGGCGCGATCGGCCGTCGCCCGGTCGAGGAGGCGTACTGGTCGGGCGGCCGCGCCTTCGAGTACTGGTCGCACGCGGCATGCGTCCTGCCGGTCGAGGAGTGGCCGCATTTCGCCTTCCGCCGCCGCGCCTACCGCGCTCGCCCGCAGTGGCACCACGATCTGCCGGACGGCGCGTACGACACGGTCATCAAGCAGCTGCGCGCCGAGGGCCCGCTGACGGCCACGGAGCTGGGCGGTGCGAACAACGGCGGGGAGTGGTGGGACTGGTCCGCCTCGAAGGTCGCCGTCGAGCGGGCCCTGATGTACGGCGAGGTGGTGTGCACGGAGCGGCGCGGCTGGAAGCGGGTCTACGACCTCGCGGAGCGCGCCCTGCCGGCCGCCGTGCTGCACGACGATCTGGACGACGCGGAGTGCGTGCGCCGGCTGGTGGCACTGGCCGGGCAGTCGCTGGGCGTCGGCACCCGCGCGGACATCGCCGACTACCACCGGCTCAAGGCGGAGCAGTTCGACGCGGTGGTCGCGGACTCCGGCCTGGTGCCGGTGGCGGTGCGGGGCTGGACGAAGCCGGCCTGGGCCGATCCGGCGGCGCTGGCCTCCGAGCCGCGCGGCCGGCACCGTACGACGCTGCTGTCGCCGTTCGACTCGCTGGTCTGGGAGCGGGCGCGCACCGAGCGGATCTTCGCCTTCACGCACCGGCTGGAGGCCTACGTCCCCAAGCCCAAGCGGGTCCACGGCTACTTCGCGATGCCCCTGCTGGCGGGCGGCAGGCTTCAGGGCCGGGTCGACCCGGCGCGCGAGGGGACGACGCTGGTCGCCCGGCAGGTGTCCCTGGCGGGACCGAAGGCCGTGCCGCCGATGGCGGAGGCGCTGGTCGAGGCCGCCTCCTGGGTCGACTGCACGGACGTCCGCCTGGAGCGGGTCGACGCACCGGAGCTGCGCGGGCCGCTCACCCGGGAAATCGCGCGCCTTCTGGCATAGCCCCAGGCATTCCCAGGCCTTTACCCGGCCCGGTCACCTGATCTCAAGGATTTTCTCCCGCATGGCGTAGACGACGGCTTCCATCCTGGAGTGCAGCTGGAGCTTCTCCAGAATGTTGCGGACGTGGTTCTTCACGGTGTTCTCGGAAATGAAGAGTTCCTTCGCGATATCGCGATTGTTCATGCCCGTGGCGACCAGTTTGAGGACTTCGAGCTCACGTTCGGTGAGCCGGGGCGCCGGTACCAGCCGGCGTTCGTCGGTCCGCTGGATCATCGATTTGAACTCGGTGAGCAGTTTCGACGCCATGGACGGGCTGATCTGGGACTGCCCGTCCGCCACCGCACGGATCGCCGTGGCGACCTCGTCCGTCGAGATCTCCTTGAGGAGGTAGCCGGTGGCGCCCGCCTTGATGGCGTCGTAGAGGTCGGCCTCCTCGTCGCTGATCGTCAGCATGATGATCTTCGCGCTGGGGGCCACCTCCTTGATGGCGGTGCAGGCCTCGATGCCGCCGCGTTTGGGCATCCGCACATCCATCAGCACGATGTCGGGCAGCAGATCGGCCGCCTTGTCCACGGCTTCCGCCCCGTCCCCGGCCTCACCGACGACCTGGATGTCCTCCTCCTGCGCGAGGACGATCTCCAGTCCTCTGCGGAAGAGGGCGTGGTCGTCGACCACGAGGACCCGGATCGGTTCCTTGCCTGAACCGCCGTCGTCGTCCGTTCCGGTGCGGGCACCGGAAGCAGCGTCGGCATCATTCGCATCGCGCACGGGCCCGAAGGTGTCCGCCATCGTTCCTCCCCCTGAAGGCCACGGCCTGAAGTTCACAAACTGTCCGCCAACGGCAGTTCACACAGCACAGATTGGCTTGGGCCGCCATGATTTCATGCCTGGACGTCAGAGCGGTGATCCAGTGGTCGCACACGGGTGCCCCTGGGGGCGCACAAGGCGCTCCAGGGGCACCACGGAGTGGTGGTGTCAGCCGCCGAGCGCCCCACCCGCGCCGCCCGCCTCATCGGCGGCCAGCGGGTCGGTCCTCAGGTGGATGACGCCGTAGTCGTACGCGTGCCGCCGGTAGACGACACTCGGTTCCTTCGTGTCGGAATCGACGAACAGATAGAAGTCGTGTCCGACCAGCTCCATCTCGTAGAGCGCCTGGTCGAGCGACATGGGCGCCGCGACATGCGTCTTCTCGCGCATCACCAGCGGTCCTTCGCCCTGTACTTCGAGCGAGCCGATCCTGGTGGTGGGCACCGGCTTCGTACCTTCGTCGGCGATCAACTCGCCGTCACCGTTGAACGAAGCCGCTTCCGGCACCACTTCGCCGACCTCGGCGGCCGGGGTGCGGCCCGAGCCACGACGGCTGTAGCGCTTGTCGTGCTGCTTGCGCAGCCTGGCCTCCAGCTTGCCGGTGGCCAGGTCCAGCGCTGCGTACGGGTCGCCTGCGGCCGCTTCCGCCCTGATCACCGGTCCACGCGAGCGGAGCGTGATCTCCACCCGGTCGGAACGGTCGGCCTGACGGGGATTCGGCTCCTTGGACACCTCCACGTCGAGGCTGATCACCTTGCCGTCGAACTTCTGGATCTTGTCCAGCTTCAGCTTCTCGGCCACGTGCTTGCGGAACCGCTCGGGCACCTCGGTCTTGCGGCCCTTGACGACGATGTCCACGCAGAACTCCGTTCCCGGATCGCTCCGCTCGGCGGCGGAGCATCTCCCTTTTGCACCAGGCCCCGGTGGTAACCGGAGCCGCGGACTCGGTGGTTTCCACCTTCTCCTCCCCCGGCGGCGAGGTCTGCACCCCACCGGATTTCCGGGATCTGAACTGCTGGTGGGTCACCTGCCCGAAACCTGGTAGTGCATTCGTCGAGGTCTGGCATTCACCATTCCTCACAACCGAACATAGCCTGCTCGGCCGTCTGTCGGCACCCGCTACTCGCACGTACCTCCGTTCAGGTCTTTTTACCCACTCACTACCTGCAACGATGCAAGTTCAGTTCCAGTTCCGGTTTATTTCGAAGGCGGACGGAGATACTGCGACGACGGCCGCCCGGCGCTCCCCGGAACCCGTGCGTTCCGGCCCTGCCGCCCGGTCGATCGCGCGTGCCGCCTCGGCCAGTGAGGCACCCGTGGTGAGCAGGTCGTCGACCAGCACCACCCGCCCGGTGTCCAGCAGCCGCCCGCCTCCGGCCACCACCTGCAACGCCCCCGCCAAATTCGCCCGGCGGTCCCCGGCGCCGAGCCCCGACTGGTCGGCCACCCGGCGTCGCTGCCGCAGCACCGCCGCCACCCCGGCCGGGGTGCCCGCGCGCCGCAGTTCCGCCGCGGCCGCCAGCGCGATCCGGCGCGTCGGATCGTGTCCGCGCGCCGCCACGGCCCGGCGCGACGACGGCACCGGTACGAGCAGCAGCGGTCCGGGACCGGGCGGCGGGCCCGCCCCGGCCCTCACCGCAGCCGCCAGCGCCTTGCCGAGCGCCCCCGCCAGGCCGAGCGCGCCCCGCTCCTTGTGGGCCAGGAGCAGCGCGCGTACCGCGTTCTCGTAGCGGGCGGCCGCGTGCACGGCGGGCAGACCGGCCGGCTCGGGATCGGGGCGCACCCGGCGCGGCGGTGTGCCGTGGAGCTCGGCGGCGCACTCCTCGCACAGCTCCGTCCGCGGTCTGCCGCAGCCTCCACAGGCCACCGGCAGGACCAGTCCGGTGATCTCCCGCCACCACCCGCGCATGACTCCACTGTGCCCCCGCCGGGGCCGCCGGACCACCCCTGTGGAAAACCTCCCGGGACCGCGGACGCGCCCAGTGCGGACGGGCTCGCACGCGGTATCGGCGTCAGCCCGGGTAGACCAGCGCCGAGCCCTCCTTGAGGACCGTCTGCCAGTTGTCCCCGGGCAGCAGCTTCACTATTCCGTCGCCCTGGGTGTCCGCCATCAGGGGCAGCTGCTCGTCGTCCGCCGCGGCGATCGCCCGTACCTGGTTCACCCCGGGGAGCACACCGGAGGACGGTGTCGAGCCGTCCGCCTGCACATAGCGGACCTGCTGCACGCCGCCCTGCTCCTTGCCGACCACCACGAGGCGGCTGCCGCCCGACCAGGACATCGCGGTGACATCCGCCAGCTGCGGGGCCGCCTGCCGCAGGTCGACCACGGAGACCCGCTGCTTGTCCGGCGGTCCGTGGCGCTCGATCCGGCCGATCTTGAGCGTCGTATGGCCGTCGCTCGTCAGCAGCAGCGCGATGCGCACCCCGTCCGAGGACAGCCGCAGTCCCTTGATCCGGCTGCCGTTCAGACTCGGCACCGTGACCTCCTGCGGCTTGCCCGCGCCACCGGTCAGCCGCAGCAGCCGGGGATTGTCCGGGTTCCGGTCGGCGACCCAGAGGTCGCCCCTGCCGTCCCAGCTGGGCGCCGTCAGTCGGTTGTCGGCGCCACTGCCCCCGCTCGTCACCGCAGGCGCCGGCAGCTGCCCGTCCTCGGTGATGGAAGCCACGTAGAGCGCGTCGCGATGCTGCGAGAGCGCCGCCGCCAGCTGCTCGTCCCGGGCCACGCCGACCTCGCTCACCCGCGCCGGACCCGCGCCGAACGGTCCGGGCACCGGCTCCGGTTCCCCGCTGCCCCGGGTGCTCCCCGGAATGCGCTGCACATGCCCCTTGGCATCGACGAAGTACTGGCTGTCGGGTCCGCCGGAGGAACCGTCGGGGGCGTACTCCTCCGCCTGGTCGGAGTCGAGCACGCACAACGGCGAACCGTCCGAGCGCTGGAGCTCCACCTGCTCGACCCGGGCCGAGGTCAGGTCCCGGAGGGTGAAGAGCACCTGCGACGCCATCATCCGGCAGGAGCGCTGACCTGCCCCGTCCACCTTCTTGTTGAGCGGAACCTTGAGGACGTTGCGGTCGTCGGGCGTCAGCGAGACGACGTCCTTCCGCAGCTTCGTCCCGGCGGGGAAGCGCGATCCGACCACCGGCCGCAGCCAGTCGGTCGGGCCCCCCAGCAGGCTGCGGACCGCCTGCGTGACGGTGTCCATCCCGGTGGTGGGGTCCGTCCGGTTACGGATGTAGACGGGGTCGGCGACGAGCGTGGACTGCGCCTCCGACAGCCCGGTGGCGAAGTAGAACTTGTTGACGGAACGGTAGAGCCGCTTGAAGTCCGACTGCCCGAGCACCAGACCGTCCGGCACCGTGTCGATGCGCCACTCCTTGCCGTCCGGCCCGTTCCGCCGCACCAGGTGGAGGGCGCCGGTGTAGTCCACCGGGGCCAGCGGCTGGTACGCGTTCTGCTCGTCGACCGTCGCCACCTTCTCGCCGGACAGGGTGTAGCTGACCTCGGTCGTGGAGCGGTCGCTCTCGTGGACCGGGCGGTCGCTCCGGTTCGGCGCCTTGGCCAGCACGGTGGTGAGCGCACTCGGCTTCCAGGACTTCGACGCCTCCGGCGTCAGGTATTTACGCGTCGTCTGGAAATCGGAGTCGTCGCTGGTCATCGACTCCAGGAAACCGTCGACCACCTCGTTCGGAGTGGCCCCTTCACGCGGTGCGACCGCGTACACCTGCACCTGGGAGTCGCCGGGCTGCGAGGCGTCCACAGCCTTGACGTCCCCGGTGACGGGCATCGAACCGCACGCGGTGAGCAGCAGCGCGCCGCATCCCAGCAGCACGGTCAGCTCCGCCGCACGTCCGCGGCCGCCCTGATGACGGTCAGTGCCCACGAGTCGTGTCCTCCCGCCCGGGATCCTGTCCCGGGGAGTCGTTGGCGCCGGTCCGCTCCCCGGCGGGGCGCGGTACCACCCGTGCGCCGTTGCCCGGCAGCGCGGCCGGGTGCACCGAGCCCGGTGCGGTCCTGGCGGTCGCGGGGGCGCGGGCGGGCACCGGCAGCGGTGAGCGGTCCGTGCCGGGCGTCTGCGAGGGGACCGCCATCAGCCGGTGTTCGCTGCCCGTGGCCTGCGCGGGCGCCACCGCGGCCCGCTCCCGGCTCTCCCGGTTGCGCCGCGAGTCCTCGGGCTCCAGCGGTATCGGTGAACCGCGCAGCGGCTCGTCCGCCGTGCGCGGCAGGGTCAGCCGGAACTGCGAGCCGCCGCCGGGTTCGCCCCAGGCCTGCAGCCAGCCGCCGTGCAGCCGGGCGTCCTCGACGGCGATCGACAGCCCCAGCCCGGTGCCGCCGGTCGTCCGTGCGCGGGCCGGGTCGGCCCGCCAGAAACGGTTGAACACCCGGGTCGCCTCGCCCGGCTTCAGGCCCACCCCGTAGTCCCGGACGGCCACGGCGACCGCTCCACCGGCCACCCCCATCCGCACCACGACATCGCGGCCCTCACCGTGCTCAACGGCGTTGACGACCAGATTGCGCAGGACCCGCTCGACGCGTCGCGCGTCGGCCTCCGCTATCACCGGCTGCTCGTCACCGACCACCCGGATCCTGGTGCCCTTGCGCTCGGCCAGCGGCTCGGCTCCGCCGATCACCCGCCGCACGACCTGCCGCAGGTCTATCGGCTCGGCCTCCAGCGCCGCGGCCCCCGCGTCGAACCGGCTGATCTCCAGCAGATCGGAGAGCAGCGACTCGAACCGGTCGAGCTGATCACCGAGCAGTTCCGCGGAGCGGGCCGTGACGGGGTCGAAGTCGACGCGTGCCTCATGGATGACATCGGCGGCCATACGGACCGTCGTCAGGGGGGTGCGCAGCTCGTGCGACACGTCCGAGACGAACCGCCGCTGCATCCGCGAGAGCTCCTCCAGCTGCTGGATCTTCAGCTGGAGGTTCTGCGCCATCTTGTTGAAGGCCTCGCCGAGCCGGGCGATGTCGTCCTCGCCGGTGACCTTCATCCGCTCCTGGAGCCGACCCGCCGAGAGGCGTTCAGCGATCCCTGCCGCCATTCGTACGGGGGTGACGACCTGGCGCACCACGAACCAGGCGATGGCCCCGAGCAGCACGACCACGAACAGACCCGCGGTGGCGAGCGTGCCCTTGACCAGGGTCAGCGACTTCTCCTCCTGCGTGAGCGGGAAGAGGTAGTAGAGCTGGTAGGGGTTGCGGTCGATGTCGTACAGCCGTTTGCCGACGACGAGACCCGGCTGCGATTCCTGCCCGTTCGCGTAGCGGATCAGGGAGTACGTCTGGAACGCTCCGGGGCCCTTGTTCACGGAGTCGCGGAGACTCTGCGGGATGCTCGCGGCTTCGACGCCGCCCGAGCCGCGGGGCGCACGGGAGCCCTCGTCGGCGCTGAGCGCCACGACGTTGAAGGCGTTCTTCCCGCCACTGGCGAGCTGGTCGACCAGTTCGGTCCGCCAGGAGTTGTTGGCCGTGGTGCCGTCCGCGGCGTCGCCGCCCTGCCCGGGAGTGGGGGTGAGCGGTGCGTTCGCCTTCTCCTGGGCGGCCGCGAATCCGCCCGCTGCCTGGGTCTGTGCCGCCTTGCCCTTGGCGTCCAGCAGGCCGTTGCGCACCTGCCCGATCACGACGAGGCCCAGCAGCAGCACCACACCGAGCGACATGAGCAGCGTGCCCGCGACGACCCGCAGCTGGAGGTTGCGCCGCCACAGCCGCACAGCCGGCAGCAGCGGACGCCGCACCCAGCGCATCAGCAGCCGGGGCACCGGCCCGCCGGGCGCCCGGTTCTGGAACAACCGGCCGCCCTGCAGGAAGAGCCCGACGTGAGACGGCGTGTGCCCTGAACCGGCAGCCCGCTCCGTACGGACTCCCGGCTCCCCGGGCTTCGGAGCAGCGCTACCCAGGGACATGTCAGCTCGGTCCGGCCTTGTAACCGACGCCTCGGACGGTCACCACGATCTCCGGCCGCTCCGGGTCCTTCTCGACCTTGGAACGCAGACGCTGGACGTGCACGTTCACCAGCCGGGTGTCGGCGGCATGGCGATATCCCCACACCTGCTCAAGCAGTACCTCACGGGTGAAGACCTGCCACGGCTTACGGGCGAGCGCGACCAGCAGGTCGAACTCCAGCGGGGTCAGGGCGATGGACTGCCCGTCCCGCTTCACCGAGTGCCCGGCCACGTCTATGACCAGATCACCAATGGTGAGCTGCTCCGGTGCCGGCTCCTCGGACCTCCGCAAACGTGCCCTGATCCGGGCAACCAACTCCTTAGGTTTGAACGGTTTGACGATGTAGTCGTCGGCCCCGGACTCCAGGCCCACCACCACGTCAACCGTGTCGCTCTTGGCAGTGAGCATGACGATCGGCACACCTGACTCGGCCCTGATCAGCCTGCAGACCTCGATGCCGTCCCTACCGGGCAGCATGAGATCCAGGAGAACCAGGTCCGGCTTCGCCTCACGAAATGCAGCAAGTGCCTTGTCGCCGTCCGCTACGAACGACGGCTCGAATCCCTCACCACGCAGCACAATGCCGAGCATCTCGGCCAGTGCGGTGTCGTCATCGACGACAAGGACGCGTCCCTTCATAATCGACATCATCCCATTAGCTAATCGTTATCTGCGATGACCTGGCACACAGCTCTGCCAGCCCGACCCCTGTGACCGGGGAGATTACGCCCTCCTCCGTGACGATCGCCGTGACCAGCTCCGGCGGTGTGACGTCGAAGGCGGGGTTGTACGCCGGGGATCCCTGCGGGGCCACGACGACACCGCCCGTTTCCCGGCCGACCGCCCCGGACCGAGAAAATGTGACCTCCGTCACCTCTCGCCCCGGTCGCTGCTCCACGGTGATCGACGCCCCGTCCGCGGTGTCCAGATCCACGGTCGTGGTCGGGGCCACCACGATGAACGGTACGTGGTGATACTGCGCGAGCACGGCCAGCGGATAGCTCCCCACCTTGTTGGCCACTGATCCGTCCGCGGCGATGCGGTCCGCCCCGATGAGCACGGCGTCCACCTCCCCCGCCGCGAACAGCGATCCTGCGGCGTTGTCCGTGAGCACGCTGTACGCCATGCCGTTGCGAGCCGCCTCGTACGCGGTCAGCCTCGCCCCCTGAAGCAGCGGACGGGTCTCGTCGACCCACAGCCGCCTCAGCCGGCCGGCCCGGTGCGCGCCGAGCGCCACCGCGAAGGCGGTCCCCTCTCCTCCCGAGACGAGCGCCCCGGTATTGCAGTGGGTCAGCAGCTGATGACCGCCGTCGGGCAGCAGCTCGTCCAGGAGGGCGAGCCCGAACCGCGCCATACGGGCACTGGCCTCGGCGTCCTCCCGGTGCAGGGCCCTGGCCTCCGCCAGCGCCTCCGCCGCCGCCTGCTCCCGGCCCGCGCCCTTCTCGACCGCGGCCCGGTACACCCCGGCGGCCCGCCGGACCCCGTAGCCGAGGTTCACCGCGGTGGGTCGCGCCCGCTCCAGCAGTTCCGCGGCAGCCTCCACGTCCTGACCCCGTACGGCGGCGAGAGCCACGCCGTAGGCCCCCGCGATGCCCAGCAGCGGCGCTCCCCGTACCGCCAGGGCCTGGATCGCCTCGACCAGTGCGGGCACACCGGCGCACACCAGCTCGGCTTCCTCGGCGGGCAGCCTCGTCTGGTCGAGGAGCACCACCGCGGGACCTTCCGGAGGCTCGTCCCAGCGAAGTACGGAGAGGGCCGAGGGGGCGATGCCCACCGGCGGTTGCGCGTCCTGATCAGCCATCCGCCCAGTCTGCCCGGTGACCCGCCCGGAAATGAAGGCACGAAGGAGATGGAGCACCAGGACCGGACCGGTGCGACGCGTGGCACGATGGCTGCCAACCTGCCGCCCCGATGAGCGGGCAGGACCGTTAAGGAGCGCGAATGAACGACACTCCGGGCTGGGCCTCGCCCGGATCTGCCCCCTCCGACGGCCAGGAGACGGGGATCCCCCGGCCCTCCGAGCCTGTCGACAGCAGCGGACCTGCGGGGAACTGGTCTTCCACGCAGCCACCCGCAGGGCAGTGGTCCCCGCCGAGCAGCGCCGGCACCGGTCCCGGCGCACCGCCTCCCGCTCCCGGCTGGGGCGGCCGGCCGCAGGGCCCCGGCTGGGGCCGGCCGCACGCGGCCCGGCCCGGCGTCATCCCGCTCCGGCCACTGGGCGTCGGCGAGATCCTGGACGGCGCGGTGTCCACCATGCGCGCCCACTGGCGCACGGTCCTCGGCCTCACACTCGCCGTCTCCGTGATCGCGCAGACCGCGATCATCCTCGTACAGCGCTATCTGCTGCCCGAGCCCCCGTCGATCGACGCGAACGCCACAGGCGCGGAGGCCCTGCGGCAGGCGGCCGACTCGCTCCAGGCCAGCCTGCTGGATCTCGGCCCGTTCCTGCTGATCACGATGCTCGCCACCATCTTCACCACAGCGGTGCTGACCGTGGTGATCAGCCGCTCGGTGCTCGGCCGCCCCGTCACCCTCTCCGACGCGTGGGCCGAGGCCCGGCCCCGGCTGCTCCCGCTGCTGGGCCTGACGCTCCTGCTCGCTGTCATGGCCGTGGCCATCCTGACCGTCGGGTTCCTCCCCGGATTCCTGATCGGAGACACGGCAGGAGTCGGGCTCGCCTTCCTCGGGCTTCTCGCCGCATGTGTCGTGCTGGCGTGGCTGATGGTCCGCTTCTGCCTCGCCTCGCCCGCGCTGATGCTGGAACGGCAGTCGATCACCGCGTCGATGCGGCGCTCCGCCAAACTGGTCCGGGGCGCCTGGTGGCGGACCTTCGGGATCCTGGTACTCACATGGCTGCTGACTCTCCTCGTGACCGTGGTGATCGGAATTCCGTTCGGCATCATCGCCATCGCTGTGGACGGTGGCGGAATGAGCTCGTTCCTCACCGATAGCGCCAACAGTTTCGGCTGGCCGTTCCTGATCGTCTCCGGAATCGGTGACGTGGTCGTCGCGACGATCACCTACCCGCTCTCCGCGGGAGTCACCGCACTGCTCTACGTGGACCAGCGCATCCGACGCGAGGCGCTCGACCTCGAACTCGCCAGGGCAGCCGGTCTGCCGGGCTACGACAACAGGAGTTGACGCCGTGTCGGGGGTGGGCGGCACGGCGGCCGCACAGCTGCTGATCCGGGCCGGCGGCGGCATACCCGTGGACACCCCACGGGTGCCCGCGCGCGAGGCTGCACGGCATGAACTGTCCAATCCGATGTACCACGAGAACGATCCGAACTTCCTCCAGCGTGCTCTCGACCACCTGTGGGAATGGGTCGGCGATCTCCTCTCGTCCGCCTCGGGCGCCGGCCTCGGCGGTCCGGCGGGGCTGGTCGTACTGGTCCTTGTCGTGCTCGCCCTGGCCGCCGCGCTCCGGTGGCGGCTGGGGACCCCGCAACGCGGTCCCGGACCGGCGGACGCCCTCTTCGAGAACGGCCCCCGCAGTGCCGCGGAACATCGCACCGCCGCGGAGACCCACGCCACCGCCGGCCGCTGGAACCAGGCGGTCCAGGAACGGATGCGCGCCATCGTCCGCTCCCTCGAAGAACGCGCCGTCCTGGACCCCCGCCCCGGCCGTACGGCCGACGAAGCCGCGGCAGAGGCCGGACGCCCCCTCCCCGCACACGCCACGCGACTGCACGCGGCCGCCCGGCAGTTCGACGACGTCACGTACGGCAGCCGCACCGCCGACCAGCAGGCATACCGGACCTTGGTCGACCTGGACCTGGAACTCGAATCCGCCAAGCCCCAGCTGACCGGCACGCTCCCGGGAGCCGCCGGATGACCGTGGTCACCACCGCTTCCTCCTCTGTCTCCCCGACCGCTCGTCAGGTCTGGACCCGCGCACGAGGGCTGCTGCTCGCCGTCCTCGTGCTCGTCGCCGCCGGAATCGCGCTGGCCGCCACCCACTCCGGCGACCTGCACGGACGCCTCGACCCCCGCTCCGCCGACCGCTACGGCAGCCGGGCCGTCGCCGAACTCCTCAAGGACCGCGGCGTCTCCGTCCGGGTCGTCACCACGCTCAAGGACGCCACGTCGGCGGCGGGCCCCGACACCACGCTGCTCGTCACCGCACCCAACCTGCTGACGCCCGACCAGCAGCACACGCTCCGCACGGCGACCACCGCCACCGCCGGCCGGACCGTACTCCTCGCCGCAGGACCTCCCTCCGTGCACACATTGGCCCCCGGTGTCCGCGCGGAGTCCGCCGCACCGGTGACCACTCGGGCTCCCCAGTGCTCCCTGGAAGCGGCCCGGCTGGCCGGCACCGCCGAGACAGGTGGCCTGCGCTACTCCACGGACAGCCTCGACAGCCTCGCCTGCTACCCGGCCGACGGCCTCCCCTCCCTGCTGCTCCTGCGCCATCCGGCAGCGGGCGACACCGTCCTTCTCGGCTCCCCCGACATCCTGTACAACGACCGGCTGGACAAGCAGGGCAATGCCTCGCTCGCCCTTCAACTCCTCGGCTCCCACCCGCATCTGGTCTGGTACCTCCCCTCGCTCGATGACCCCTCCGCCATAAGCGGCGGCGAACACGACGACGGCGGAACGGGGACCGAGAGCGAGGGCGGCGAGAGCAGTTTCATCGACCTGATCCCCTCGGGCTGGCTGTGGGGCGCCCTGCAACTCGCACTCGCCGCCGCACTCGCCGCCGTCTGGCGGTCACGTCGCCTGGGCCCCGTGATCGCTGAGCTGCTGCCCGTGGCCATCCGCGCCTCCGAGTCCACCGAGGGCCGCGCCCGCCTCCACCGCAAGACCAACGCCCGTGACCGGGCCGCCGCCGCACTGCGTCACGCCTCCCGCACCCGCATCGCCCCTCTCGTCGGCGTCTCCCCGCAGGACGCCCACTCCCCCACAACCCTCCTGCCCGCCATCTCCGCCCGCCTCAGTACGGCCGACGACGGCCTTCGAGAACTGATCTTCGGCTCGGCTCCTTCCGACGATGCCGCGCTCGTCCTTCTGGCAGACCAACTCGACTCCCTCGAAAGGGAGGTTCGTACCTCATGACCGCCCCGCCCCCCGTTTCCGCCGGGACAGCCGACACCAACCGGAACGACGACACCGCCCGCGCCTCCCTGGAAGCCCTGCGCTCCGAGATCGCCAAGGCCGTGGTCGGGCAGGACCCGGCGGTCACCGGCCTCGTCGTCGCACTGCTCTGCCGAGGCCACGTCCTGCTCGAAGGCGTGCCGGGCGTGGCCAAGACCCTCCTGGTCCGCTCCCTGGCGGCAGCGCTCGAACTCGACACCAAGCGCGTCCAGTTCACCCCCGACCTGATGCCCAGCGATGTCACCGGGTCGCTCGTCTACGACGCCCGTACCGCCGAGTTCTCCTTCCAGCAGGGCCCGGTCTTCACCAACCTCCTGCTCGCCGACGAGATCAACCGGACACCGCCCAAGACCCAGTCCTCCCTCCTGGAGGCGATGGAGGAGCGGCAGGTCACCGTCGACGGAACCCCCCGGCTCCTCCCCGACCCCTTCCTCGTCGCGGCAACCCAGAACCCGGTGGAGTACGAGGGCACATACCCGCTCCCCGAAGCCCAGTTGGACCGCTTCCTGCTCAAGCTGACGGTGCCTCTGCCGTCCCGAGAGGACGAGATCGACGTCCTGACCCGCCACGCCGACGGCTTCAACCCCCGAGATCTCAAAGCGGCGGGCATACGCCCGGTCGCGGGACCGGCCGATCTGGAAGCCGCTCGCGCCGCTGTCGCCAGGACCAGCGTCTCCCCCGAGATCGCCGGCTACGTCGTAGATATCTGTCGTGCCACGCGTGATTCCCCCTCGCTCTCCCTCGGGGTCTCACCCCGAGGTGCCACTGCTCTGCTCTCCACCGCACGGGCATGGGCCTGGCTCACGGGCCGCGACTACGTCATTCCGGACGACGTGAAAGCCCTGGCCCTCCCCACACTCCGCCACCGCGTCCAGCTCCGGCCCGAGGCGGAGATGGAAGGTGTCACCCCCGACTCCGTCATCACCGCGGTTCTCGCCCAAGTCCCCGTACCCCGATGAGGCGGTGAGTCGTGGCCCTCACCGGACGCACCGCGCTGCTCGCCGCCCTGGGGTCACTCCCCGTAGGCATCCTGGCCCCGAGCTGGACGGGCATGCTCGCGGTCAACGCCCCGCTGTCTCTAGCAATTCTGTGCGACTATGCCCTGGCTGCGCCAGTGCGTTCGCTCCAGTTCACCCGATCCGGTGATACAACCGTTCGACTTGGTGACGGCGCAGAAGTGCAACTCACCGTAGTCAATCCTTCCCGCCGGCGTCTGCGGGCACACCTCCGTGATGCCTGGCCTCCCAGCAGTTGGCAGGCCGGCACGGAACAGTCGGCGTCCCGCCACAGCCTGGCGGTCCCGCCGGGCGAACGCCGCCGCATCACCACATTCCTGCGTCCCACCCGGCGTGGCGACCGACGGGCCGAGCAGGTCACCGTTCGCTCGTACGGCCCGCTGGGTCTCGCGGCGCGCCAGGGCAACCATCAACTCCCATGGACAGTCCGGGTTCTGCCGCCGTTCACCAGTCGCAAGCATCTGCCGTCCCGTCTCGCCAGACTGCGAGAACTCGACGGCCGCACCAGCGTCCTGACCCGTGGCGAGGGTACGGAGTTCGACAGCCTTCGCGCCTACGTACCCGGCGACGACACCCGCTCGATCGACTGGCGGGCCACGGCCCGCCAGTCTGCCGTCGCCGTACGGACGTGGCGTCCCGAGCGCGACCGTCACATCCTCGTCGTCCTCGATACGGGCCGGACGTCGGCCGGGCGGGTCGGTGATGTTCCTCGTCTCGACGCTGCCATGGACGCCGCACTGCTCCTGGCCGCTCTCGCCACCCGCGCGGGCGACCGGGTCGATCTGCTCGCCTACGACCGCCGTGTACGCGCCCGCGTTCAGCGTCGGGCGGCCGGGGAGGTCCTGTCGGCCATGGTGGATGCCATGGCACCGCTCGAACCGGAGCTGGTGGAAACGGATGCGCGCGGCCTCAGTGCCATGGCTCTGGCGAACGCACCTCGCCGTTCCCTGATCGTGCTTCTGACCAGTCTCGACTCGGCCCCCGTCGAGGAGGGCCTGCTGCCCGTCCTGTCCCGCCTGACACAGCGGCACACCGTACTGCTGGCGGCTGTCAGCGATCCGCGCATCGAGGAGATGGCCGGCGCGAGAGGAACAGTGGACGCGGTGTACGAAGCGGCTGCCGCCGCCCAGGCCAAGGCCCGACGTCGCAGAACGGCGGATCAGCTCCAACGGCACGGAGTCGTTGTCGTCGACGCCACTCCAGACACCCTCGCACCGGCTCTTGCCGACGCCTATCTGGCTCTCAAAGCCGCAGGTCGTCTGTAGCTCCGGGCTACAGGATGCAGCGGATCGGTTCCGAGCCCGGCACTTCGGGAAGCAGCAGAAGTGCCGGGCCGGAATTTGATCGACAATATTGTCGGGAACGCAGAAAAGCCCCGTGCCACAAGGGCACGGGGCTTAACTATTTAAAAGGAGTTCGGCGGCGTCCTACTCTCCCACAGGGTCCCCCC
>NZ_JBHVOI010000014.1:0-175768 GCF_042887885.1 Streptomyces sp. NPDC057900 | reverse complement strand
TCGCCGACGCCGAGGACCCCGAGGCCATGCGGACCCGCATGGTCAAGGAGTACAAGGCCGAACTCATGCACCCCTACTACGCCGCCGAGCGCGGCCTGGTCGACGACGTCATCGACCCCGCCGAGACCCGCGAGGTCCTGATCGCCTCACTGGCCATGCTCCGCACCAAGCACGCAGACCTGCCGTCCCGCAAGCACGGCAACCCCCCGCAGTAGTCCGCAGCCTGCCGAGAAGACGGAGAGACACCCATGACCACTGCCGCCGAGTCCGTGCTGCGCGTCGAGAAGGGTCTGGCAGACCCCGAGGAGCTGGCCGCCATAACCGCGGTCCTGCTCGCCCGCGCAGCCTCCCAGCCCGCAGCCGCACCCGCCCACCGGGGCCGCGACACAGCCGGCTGGCGCCGCCTGGAGCGCACCCCCGGCTTCCGGGCCCCCCACAGCTGGCAGGGCTGACCCCTCCCGCCGTACGCCGAAGGCCCCGCACTCCGAGGAGTGCGGGGCCTTCGGCGTACCGGAAGCGCCTACCGCAGGCGCGCCATCAACGCATGCTCCACCAACGTGATCAGCGCACTCTTCGCATCCGCCCGATGCCGCGCATCCGTGGTGAGAATCGGCGTGTCCGGTCCGATCTGAAGTGCTTCGCGGACTTCGTCGGGGGTGTAGGGCTGGTGTCCGTCGAAGCCGTTGAGGGCGATGACGAAGGGGAGTCCGCTGTTCTCGAAGTAGTCGACGGCGGGGAAGCAGTCGGCGAGGCGGCGGGTGTCGACGAGTACGACGGCGCCGATGGCTCCGCGTACGAGGTCGTCCCACATGAACCAGAAGCGGTCCTGGCCGGGGGTACCGAAGAGGTACAGGATCAGGTCCTGGTCCAGGGTGATGCGTCCGAAGTCCATGGCCACCGTCGTGGTGGTCTTGTCCCCGGTGTGTGTGAGGTCGTCGATGCCCGCGGACGCGGACGTCATCACGGCTTCGGTGCGCAGCGGATTGATCTCCGAAACAGCACCGACAAACGTGGTCTTACCCACGCCGAAGCCCCCTGCCACCACGATCTTCGCCGAGGTAGTGGAGCGGGCCGCTCCGCCGCTAGAGCTTGCGAAGTCCACTGAGCACCCTTTCGAGCAGTGTCACATCTGGCTGGCCGCCGGCGGACTCTTCGCCGCCGGGCTGGTGGATAGCGACGAGTCCGGCCTCAGCCAGGTCGGCTACGAGGATCCGGGCAACGCCGAGAGGGATCGAGAGCAGGGCCGAAATCTCGGCCACTGACTTGATCTCGATGCACAGCCGGCAGATCCGCTGGTGCTCGGGCAACTGCCCTTGCAGCCGGGACGGATCAGCCGTCGTACTGACCAACGCCTCAATGGCAAGTTGGTAGCGCGGTCGGGTCCGTCCACCTGTCATGGCGTACGGACGAACGAGCGGATTGTGCGCGGCGGGAGCGGCCGGCTCGGGGGTCCACCGCGGCTGCACCGGCTCGATACGGGGCGGCGGCTGCGGGGAGTCGTACCGGTGCGGGCGCTGCGGCCGCTGGGGCTGTTGCGGTTGCTGGGGCCAGTCGTCCGAACCGCGTGCGTCCTGGTGCGGCCAGTCGTCGGTGCCCTGGGTACGCCGGGGCTGCCGGAACGGCTGAAAAGGCTGCTGTCCGCCCTGTCTGCCGGGCGGAGAGGGGAAGTCGAAGCCATCGCCCCTGTGCTCACCCGGTACCTGCTGACCACCGTTGAACTGGTGCCCGCCTGGGGGTGTACCCACGATTCCTCCTCCGCCTGCCGGTCCCGGTCCCAGTGGGTCCGCGCCACCGCACCCTATGGCGCGGTGACGCGAAACGCACTGTCTGTCTACTAGTTAAGAAGGCTTCCCTGAAGTTCGGCGCGGAGGTCCGGGGTGAGGACACCGCCCGCGCGATCCACCAGAAGGGCCATTTCGTACCCAACCAGACCGATATCGGCGTCCGGGTGTGCGAGAACGGCCAAGGAAGATCCGTCGGAGACGGACATGATGAAGAGGAATCCTCGCTCCATCTCCACAACTGTCTGATTCACGGCGCCGCCCTCGAAGATCCGCGAGGCGCCCGCGGTCAGCGAGGTCAGACCGGAGGCGACGGCCGCCAGCTGGTCGGCGCGGTCACGCGGAAATCCCTCGGACATCGCCAGCAGGAGTCCGTCGGCGGAGACCACCACCGTGTGCGACACCCCGGGGGTGTTGTCCACGAAGTTGGTGATCAACCAGTTCAGATTCTGCGCCGCCTGGCTCATCGGGCTCACACTAACGCTCCTGGTTGTAGGTATTACTGCTGTCCGAACCCGCGTTACGTCCCCGCAGGACACCCCGTCGCAGGTTGCTCAACCTGCCACGCACGTCCTCCGGGGCGCGGGAGACCTGGGGGCCGCCCTGCTGGGTCTGCTCGGCCGTGCCCTCGACCAGGTTGGCCTTGGGGACGCGCCGGGGAAGACCGGAGGGGGTGACCCCGCCCGCCTTCGGGTCCCGGAGCTGCTCGGCCCGCTCCCAGCGCTCGTCGTTCGCCGACCGCCAGTCGTCCGTTCCGTCCGTACCGTCCGCGCTGTCCGCACCGTCCGGGTTCTGCTGTGCCGGCACGGGCTGCTGCGGCGGCTCCGGCCGCTGCGGCAGCTCCTGCGCGGCGGCGGGCCGTTCGTTCCCGCGCCCGGTGGGCTGCCAGTGCTGCTGGCCGCCCCGGCGCGGCAGACCGGCCTCCGTCATCTCGTGGCCGGCGTTCGGCACGGGGCCCGGACGGTCGAAGCCTACGCTGTCCCGCGATTCGGCGGGGGCGCTCCCAGCAGATTCCGGTTCTGCCTGGACCGGGGCTTCGTAACCACCCTGGTAGCCGCCCTGATCCGGCCACTCCTCCTGCTGGGGCTGGGTGGCGTACTGCCCGTCGTAAGCCTGCTGAGGTGTCCCGGGGGCCGGGTATGCCGACTCCGGATAGCCATTCTGCCGCTGGTAGTCGGGCTGTTGGACGTAGCCGGTGTCACCGCGGAACGGGTCGTAGCCGCCCTCGTACGCCGACTGTCCGTACTGCTGCTCCTGCTGCCCGTCCTGCTGCTGCGGCTCCGGGGCGTACTGGCCGTCCTGCCGGAGTTCCAGCGCGTACGGGTCCGCGGCGGCGTAGGGGGCCTCCTCGTACGCCGCCGGCGCGTACTGCTCCTGGGACTGGGACTCCTGCTGCGGGAACGCCGACTGCTCCCCGGCACCGGTCTGCGTCTCCAGGGCCGCGCGGCGCTCCTCGCGCATCAGTGAGCGGCCCACCGGGTCGAGCTGCGCGGCTTCCTCCGAGGCCTCGCTGTAGCGGGAGTCGTCGAAGCCGAGCTCGGCCGCCGTACGCAGCTGCGGCTGGAGCGGCGGCGCGTCGAACGCCTGCTGCTGCGGAATGATCGAGGAGACCGTGAAGTCGTCCTGCGAGGGCGCGCCCTCGCCACCGCCACCGTGGGTGATGGCGTCGGGCAGCATGACCAGCGAAGTGGTCCCGGCCTGCTCGCCCGAGGGGCGCAGCTGGACCCGGATGCCGTGCCGGTCGGCGAGCCGGCCGACCACGAACAGGCCCATGCGCTGGGAGACCGCGGCGTCGACCGTCGGCGGGTTGGCCAGCTTGTGGTTGATGTCGGCGAAGTCCTCCGCGGTGAGGCCGATGCCCTTGTCGTGGATCTCGATCATCACCCGGCTGTCCGGCAGCCGGGTCGCGGTGACCCGCACCTTGGTCTGCGGCGACGAGAACGTCGTGGCGTTCTCCAGCAGCTCGGCCAGCAGGTGGACGAGGTCGGTGACGGACTGGCCGTGGATCTCGCTCTCCGGTACCCCGGAGAGCTCGATGCGTTCGTATGACTCCACCTCGGAGGAGGCGGCGCGCAACACGTCCACCAGCGGCACCGGCTGGTTCCAGCGGCGGCCGGGCTCCTCGCCGGCGAGGACGAGGAGGTTCTCGCCGTTGCGGCGCATCCGGGTCGCGAGGTGGTCCAGCCGGAAGAGGCTCTCCAGCTGGTCCGGGTCGGCCTCGTTGTTCTCCAGGTCGGTGATGAGGGTCAGCTGGCCCTCGATGAGCGACTGGTTGCGGCGCGACAGGTTGGTGAAGATCGCGTTGACGTTGCCCCGCAGCATGGCCTGCTCGGCCGCGAGCCGGACCGCCTCGCGGTGTACCTGGTCGAAGGCGCGGGCGACCTCGCCGATCTCGTCCTGGCTGTTGATCGGGATCGGCTGCACCCGGGTGTCGACCCGGCCCGGGTCGGTCCGGGACAGCTGGTCGACGAGGGAGGGCAGCCGCTGCTCCGCGATACCGAAGGCGGCGTTGCGCAGCCGGCGCATCGAGCGGCTCATCTGGCGGGCCACGAGCCCGGCCAGGACGAACGCGGCCAGCAGGGCGACGATCACGATCGCGGCGTTGACGATGGCGTCGGTACGGGCGCCGGACGAGATGTCCGCCGCCTCGGTCACGGCCTTGTCGACGAGCTCTTCCTCGACCGTGGTGTACCCGTCGAACTTCGCGGTGGCCGCGGCCATCCAGGTCTCGGGGGTGATCCCCTTCGCCTTGAGCTCGGCGGGGGTGCGGCCCAGCCCGAGCTGCTGGGCCATGCCGTCGTAGACCGAGCCGTTCACGGTGGGCGGCGTCACGAACGGGACACCCGCCGCGTCGGCCTTCGCCTTGGCGGCCTTGACCTGGTCGGCGCCCTCGGCCGCCTTGCCCGCCATGACCTTCTTCAGCCGCGCCGCGTCGGCCTCCGTACCACCGGAGACGAACTCACCGAGGGCGATCTGCTCCAGGTAGTTGTACGAGCCGAAGGCCTTGACCTGGTCGTTGAACTTGCCCTTCTGCTGGCTCGGCCGTACCAGCAGGTGCATGCCGATGGAGCGCTGAAGCGATTCTGCAGCCTTGGCCAGCTCGATCGCGTAGACGGTACGGCCGTAGCTGGTGATGTTGCCGGTGCCGAGACCGAGCTCGTTGCAGAACTCCATGAGGGAGTGCTGGACCTGGACGTAGCCCTCTTCGGTCTTCACCGGGTCCATGGCCTCGGCGTAGGCGGCCTTGCGCAGATCGGGAAGGGTGGGCTCCTCCAGCCGGAACAGCTTGAGGCGGCGCTCCAGGCCCGCCTTCTTCGGCATGTCCTGGACGGCCTTGTCGAACTTGTCGGCGGCGGCGTCGGTGGCGGCCCGTACCTCGGAGACGGCTGCCGCGTCACGCTTGTTGGAGAGCAGCGGCTGAGCGCTCAGGTCACGCTCGTCCAGCAGCGCCTGGCCGTACTCGGAGGCCGCCCGCACGATCAGCGCGGTCTTCTCGGCGTCCTGGGCCTCCTGCCAGGTGTCGATCGACCCCTTGACCTGGAAGCCGCCCATGACCAGCCCGACCAGTACGGGGATCAGGAGGATCGCGTTCAGCCGGGTGGGCACCCGCCAGTTGCGTGGGGACATCCGGCTGGTGCTGCCACCGGCCGGGGTCCCTTCGGACACGTCGGCGGACGACGCCGCGGCGCGCGGCGGGGTGAAGTTGCCCCGTTCCGGCTGCGCCGTGGAGCCCTCGTTGTTACGCCTCACTCGACCAACAACCTCTCGGCGTCGGCACCTACGTTGTGCCGTGTTTGTTCAGGGCCGTGCTACTCGGGAGTTCGTCGAATTGCAGCACGTGGAACGGCCGCGTTCCAAACAGTCGGGACCAGCGATTCCAAGTGGCGCAGGCCTCAGATAAAACGGGCATAAAGAACGAGCCCCGCCAAAAGGCGGGGCTCAGTTGAGCGCAGTGGTACCGCGCGTACGCATCGGGTGTCGACCGTGAGGTAATTCTCTTTCGAAACGTTATGAACACGGGGGCGGATCGTGTCAAAGGACACAGCCCGCCCCCGTGTGACTACTTTAACTGCCGTACGGCAATACCGACTTGTGCCTACTTGAGCCTTGCCATCAACGCGTGCTCCACCAGCGTGATCAGACCGCTCTTGGCGTCACCGCGGTGCCGGGCGTCGGTCGTGATGATCGGCGTGTCCGGTCCGATCTGAAGTGCTTCGCGGACTTCGTCGGGGGTGTAGGGCTGGTGTCCGTCGAAGCCGTTGAGGGCGATGACGAAGGGGAGTCCGCTGTTCTCGAAGTAGTCGACGGCGGGGAAGCAGTCGGCGAGGCGGCGGGTGTCGACGAGTACGACGGCGCCGATGGCTCCGCGTACGAGGTCGTCCCACATGAACCAGAAGCGGTCCTGGCCGGGGGTACCGAAGAGGTACAGGATCAGGTCCTGGTCCAGGGTGATGCGTCCGAAGTCCATGGCCACCGTCGTGGTGGTCTTGCCTCCGGTGTGTGTGAGGTCGTCGATGCCCGCGGACGCGGACGTCATCACGGCTTCGGTGCGCAGCGGATTGATCTCCGAAACAGCACCGACAAACGTGGTCTTACCCACGCCGAACCCGCCTGCCACCACGATCTTCGCCGAGGTGGTGGCACGGGCGGCACCGCCGCTAGAGCTTGCGAAGTCCACTGAGCACCCTTTCGAGCAGTGTCACATCCGGCGCGCCGCCGGCCTCTCCGTTGCCCGGCTGGTGGATGGCCACCATGCCGGCTTCCGCCAGGTCCGCGACGAGAATCCGGGCCACGCCGAGCGGCATCGACAGCAGGGCCGACACCTCGGCCACCGACTTGACCTCGCGGCACAGGTGGCAGATCCGCTGGTGCTCGGGGAGCAGCGTTCCCAGGTGTGCGGGGTCGGCCGTGGTGCTGACCAGGGCCTCTATCGCTAGCTGGTAGCGCGGTCGGGTCCGGCCGCCGGTCATGGCGTACGGACGAACCAGCGGCTGGTCGCCTTCACCTTCGTACGACGCGTGGTTCAGCGCGCCGTACGGATCGGGTGAGGCGGGTGGCGGGGTCATGAATCCTCCGGGCGTGACAGCAGGATGTCGGCTTGCCGTCGGAAGGGGCCGGTGGGGGGCTGTAAGCGGCCGGACGGGCGAGGGTTGATTGCAGTACCTGGGGTAATCGTCTGTGTCACCGATTCACGGCCGCCTAGTGGAGCAGGCTGCCCTGGAGCTCGGCGCGGAGGTCCGGGGTGAGGACGGTGCCCGCCCGGTCGACCAGAAGCGCCATTTCGTACCCGACCAGACCGATGTCGGCGTCCGGATGGGCGAGTACGGCAAGGGAGGAACCGTCGGAGACGGACATCAGGAAGAGGAACCCGCGTTCCATCTCCACCACGGTCTGGCTGACGGCGCCGCCTTCGAAGATCCGGGAGGCGCCCGCGGTCAGCGAGGTCAGACCGGAGGCGACGGCCGCCAGCTGGTCGGCGCGGTCGCGCGGGAAACCTTCGGACATCGCCAGCAGCAGGCCATCCGCGGAGACCACCACCGTGTGCGACACCCCGGGGGTGTTGTCCACGAAGTTGGTGATCAGCCAGTTCAGATTCTGCGCGGCCTGACTCATCGGGCTCAACTAACGCTCCTGCTGGTGAGTGGGGCCGATGGGGAAACTGCCGGTCGACTGACCGTTGTTGGCCTGACGCCCCTGCTGAATGCCCCGGCGGAGATTGGTAAGACGCCCGCGCACATCATCGGGCGCACGCGAGACCTGGGGACCGGACTGGTGGTTCTGCTGCTGGGCGGTGCCCGGCACCAGATTGGCACGCGGTACCCGGCGAGGCAGACCGGAAGTGGTAATTCCGCCTGCTGCGGGCTTCTTCACCCGCTCCGCCTGCCGGACGAGTTCGTCGTTCGGCGAGGCGCGCCAGGAGCTTGTGACGCCGTTGGTGTCGCCCGGTCCGCGCTGCGGTGCGGGCGGAGCGGGACGCTCTTCGGCGGGCTGCTGCTGAGGGAAGCCGGGTGCCTGCGGCGCGGCGGGCTGCTGCTGGTTCGGCTGCTGCCCGTACTGCTGGCCCTGCTGCTGCCCGTTCTGCTGCTGCCCGTTCTGGTGCTGGCCGTTCTGCTGCGGACCGTGGAACCAGTTGGTCTCCAGCGTGTCGTACAGCGGCGTACGGCCGTCGCCGGGCCCGGAGGCCGGCGGAAGCGCCTCGGGCTGCTGGGGCTGCTGCGGCAGGGCCGGCCGGTACTGCGGGTCCTGCGGCGCGACGGGCGGCCGCGGAGCACCGAAGTCCTCGTTGCCCCGGTCGCGCCGGACGAGGCCGGGCCGGCCCTGTCCCGGGCCCTGTCCCTGACCCTGGTCCTGCGGCCGGCCGAAGTCGGGGCGCGGGAACTGCGCGGTGCTCGCCGGGTCCGGCGTCTGCGCACCCGGAGCGGGCGCCGAGAAGTCCGGACGGGCGAACTCCGAAGTGGAGCCCGGTCCCTGCCGGTCGTCCATCGGGCGGCGAGGGGTGAGCGGCGGCGGGCTCAGCGGCCGCTGGAACTGGTTGGTGGACTCGGGCTCCTCGTGGCCACGGGGGGCGTCGAGCGGGGAGCGCTGCTGCGGTGCGGACTGCTCCTCCGCGCCCCAGCTGGTGGCCTGCGGGCGCTGCGGAGCGGGGAAACCCCTGTTGGGCGCGGACGGCGCGGGGTTGCCACCGGGCAGCTCCGCACGCGGACCGCCGACCGGGGGCAGCTGGCGGCCGTTGTCGCCGGGGCCGCCGGGCTGCTGGAAGCCGCCGCCCTGGCCCGCCGGGTTCTGCCGGCCGGGGCCGTTGCCCTGTCCGTTGCCCTGGCCCTGGCCGTTCTGCTCCGGACGACGCTGACCGAACAGGCTGCCCTGACCCGAGTCCGTACGCCCGGCGCCGCCGCCCTGGCCGCGGGCGCCCAGCCGGGCACCGCCGCCGAAGGCGCCGGAGAGGCCGCCGCCCTGACGCGGCGGCTCCTGGCGTGAGCCGTCCTGCGGCTGCCGGGCCTGCGGGCCGGTGCCGGAGAGCCCGGCGCTCTGGAAGTCGGAGCCCTGGAAGTCGGAGCTCGGCTGACCGGGCCGGCCGTTCGGCGCACCCGGTCCGTTCTGGCCGGGCTGTCCCGGCTGTCCCGGCTGGCCCTGCGGGTTCTGGGACCGGGCGGCGGTGTCCCGGGCGGGCAGCGCGGCGCGCGGACCGGAGCCCGCACCGACCTGACCGCGGGTGGCACCCGGGCCGGCCGGGAGCCGTCCGCCGGGCGCCGGCTGGGCGCTGTCCAGGCCGGGGCGCGGCGCGGGTGCGCCGCCGGCGAGCAGGCCGCCGGGAGCGGGCTGCTGGCCCTGGGCCTGCTTCGGCACCGGCATCTTGCCGCCGTGCGCGACATCGACGGGGAGCATGACCAGCGCGGTCGTGCCCCCGGAGTCGGAGGGCCGCAGCTGAATACGGATGCCGTGACGCAGGGACAGCCGGCCGACCACGAACAGACCCATGCGGCGGGAGACCGAGACGTCCACGGTGGGCGGCGAGGCGAGCCGCTCGTTGATCGCCGCGAGGTCCTCGGGGGAGAGGCCGATACCCGTGTCGTGGATCTCGACGAGCACCCGGCCGTCGGGCAGCGCGTGACCGGTGACCCGGACCTTGGTCTGCGGCGAGGAGAACGACGTGGCGTTCTCCAGCAGCTCGGCGAGGAGGTGCACGAGGTCGTTGACGACCCGGCCGGCGACCTCGGTGGCGGGCACCGCGGCCAGCTCGATGCGCTCGTACTGCTCCACCTCCGAGGCGGCGGCACGGAGCACGTCGACCAGCGGCACCGGACGCGTCCACCGGCGGCCCGGCTCCTCGCCCGCGAGGACGAGGAGGTTCTCGCCGTTACGGCGCATACGGGTCGCGAGGTGGTCGAGCTTGAAGAGCGAGGACAGCTGGTCCGGGTCGGCCTCGCGCGACTCCAGCTCGGAGATGAGCGAGAGCTGACGCTGGATGAGGCCCTGCGAACGGCGCGAGAGGTTGGTGAACATCGCGTTGACGTTGCCCCGGAGGAGGGCCTGCTCGGCGGCGAGACGGACGGCCTCGCGGTGCACGTCGTCGAAGGCCGCGGCGACCTTGCCGATCTCGTCACGGGAGTGCACACCGACGGACTCGACCGAGGTGTCGACGTCCTGCGGGTCGGCCTCGGAGAGCTGCTTGACGAGCTCCGGCAGCCGGTCCTGGGCGACGCGGGTGGCCGTGTCCTGGAGCCGGCGCAGCGAGCGGATCATCGACCGGGCGACGACGAAGGCGCCGACCAGCGAGACACCGAGCACCAGCAGGATGAGCGCACCGGAGATGATCGCCTCGCGCTGGGACTCGTCGCGCAGTTCGCGCGCCTTGCCCTCCATGTCGCTGAGGAGCGTCTCCTCGATCTGCTTCATGGCCTGGATCTTGGTGGAGTCCTGGTCGTACCAGTCGAGGTACGAACGCCGGGCCGTCCCGGTCATGCTGGTCGGGCTGTCGAGCACCTTCTTGGCGTAGGTGTCGGCCGCCTTGATCTCGGGGTTGCCCTCGTCGAGCGTGGCGGTCAGCTCGGCCGCGCTGTTGCCGGTGGTCGTGTAGATCAACTCGAACGAGCGACGCGCCAGTTCTTCCTTGCGCAGCGCCGCCAGGCCGAACTGCCGGTCGTTCGAATCGAGCTTCGGCTGCTTGTCGTTGCCGCCCGGCAGCGCCGCGGCGATGATCGCGCGCTGCACCGAGGCGTACTCCTTGGCGGAGGAGAAGGCCGCCAGGGCGCGGGTCCGCTTGATCATCTCTGGGCTGCTGGTGGCCTGCGCCATGTCCTGCGAGAGGCTCAGCAGCGAGGTGATCAGCTGGCTGTACGCGTCGACGGTCTGGAGGCTCGGTGTGCCGTCGGCGAACGCCTGCTTGCGGATGTCGCGGATGCCGCCCAGCTGCGATGCGATCTGCTGGACGCTGGAGTGGATGCTCTCCAGCGCCTCGTCGCCCTCGGTGTCGCCGATGTCGTTCGTCGCGTCGAAGAAGGCCTTCTTGGCCCGGTCGGTCTTCTTCCGGGGCTCGGTGACCTTGAAGTCGTCGGCCGGAACTCCGTTGGACAGCGGGCCGGCCGACCGGTCGCGCTCCTCCTGGAGCGCCTGGGCCAGTGAGGTCGCCTGCTTGGTCATCTGGGTCAGCAGCTGCATGTGCTCCAGCTGCTGGATGTCGTTCATGGAGTCGTTGATGCGGAGGCCACCCAGGGTGGTCGCCGCGACCACGGGGAGGGCGAGCAGGGAGACCAGGCGCGTGCTGATGCGCCAGTTGCGCAGAGCTACCCGCGATCCGGTGTTGACCGGGCCCTGAGGCTTCGGTGACGCTGCCGCGTCGGCGTTGTCGCCCGACGGCGCGCCGGAGCGCTTGGCGCGGTCCGCGGTGTCGCCGGCCGCGGCCGGTCCGGGGTTCTGGGCGTGCTGGGGCGAGGAGCCGCGGTCGGTCCCGCCGCGCGGCTCCTGTTCAGCCGCTGCGCTGCCATCCCTCTTGAAACGTCCCTGCACTAGCGTCGCAACCTCTGGACCAGGCGTTCCCCCCGTCATGGACGGATGGAACGGTGTCGGCGTCGTGGGGCGTTGTACCGCCCCATGGTGGTCGTGAGTGACCGGCGTTCTTCCCCTTCCCGCCGCCACTCGGATCGGCGCTGCGTTGCGCCCCCTGCGCGCCGGCCTGAAACCTGCGGCGGTGCGTGGAATTCCAGCACAGAGCAGGATCTCCAACAAGGGCCAGGTACCGGGCTGTGACCTGGGTGACACGTTGTGATGGCCGCGTAACAAGCCGTGGAGCCGGTTCGCCGTCAAACCGGACTATTGAGGGTGAATCAGGTGACGGTGGCGGGTGTCCCAGACGACATGATCAGGAGCGGAATAGTTCATTCAGTGATGCAATGTCTGGTTTGACCGACCGGGTCGACCGCCCGGATTGAGGTAATTGTCGGGTCACTGGTGAGCAAACTCACATGATGATCGTCGTCTCTTCCTGGCTCCGGGAGGGAATTGGATGTTTAGCCTGACGCTTTACAGGGATGGCAGAACCGACAACCGGCGCCCCTCCGGTGGCGCCCCTACCGACAGGGTCCGAACGGCAGATGAAGACGACGATGATGTTCCGCAACATTGCCAACCCCCGGCGCACGACGCTGGCGCACCTCAAGGACGCCGAAGCGCTGCAGACACCGGAGCGGCCGGAGCACGCGCTCGACCTGCCGACGCAGACGGCCAACCCCCGCCGCACGATCCTCATGGTCGCCCCCGCCACCGCCACCGCCGCCGCGGAGTAATACGCGCGGCCTCCCCCCTCACCCGCGTTAGCCTGGAGCGTCAGTCTTCAAGCAACCCAGCAAGTGAGGGGCCACAGCTTCCCGTGCGCATCGCCAGGTTCTCCATCGACGGCAATGTCGCCTTCGGCGCCGTCGAGGGCGACGGGCCCGATGGTCTCGTCCTCGACATCATCAAGGGCATCCCGTACGCCGAGTTCGAGCTCTCCGGGACCAAGGTCCCGCTGAACAAGGTCCGGCTGCTGCCGCCCGTGCTCCCCAACAAGGTCGTGGCCATCGGCCGCAACTACGCGGAGCACGCCGCGGAACTCGGCAACGAGGTCCCCGACGTCCCCGTCGCCTTCTTCAAGCCCACCACCTCGGTGATCGGTTCCGGCGACGCCATCGAGTACCCCTCCTTCTCCGAAGAGGTGCACCACGAGGCCGAACTGGCCGTGGTCATCGGCCGGATGTGCCGCGAAGTGCCGCGCGAGCGGGTCAAGGACGTCATCTTCGGCTACACCTGCGCCAACGACGTCACCGCGCGTGACGCCCAGAAGCGCGAGAAGCAGTGGGCCAGGGCCAAGGGCTTCGACACGTCCTGCCCGCTCGGCCCCTGGGTGGAGACCGACCTCGACCCCGGCGACCTCGCCATCCAGGCCACGGTCAACGGCGAGCAACGCCAGCTGGGCCGGACGAGCGAGATGATCCGCTCCATCGAGGACCTGGTCGTCCACATCACGGAAGCCATGACGCTGCTCCCGGGCGACGTGATCCTCACCGGCACCCCCGCGGGGGTCGGCCCCCTGCATGTCGGCGACGAGGTCGCCGTCACCATCGAAGGCATCGGCACTCTCACCAACAAGGTGATCAAGCGTGGCTAACACCGACGTACGCGTACGTTTCTGTCCCTCCCCGACCGGCAACCCCCACGTGGGCCTGGTCAGGACGGCTCTCTTCAACTGGGCCTTCGCCCGTCACCACCGGGGCACCCTGGTCTTCCGCATCGAGGACACCGACGCGGCGCGCGACTCCGAGGAGTCGTACGAGCAGCTCCTCGACTCGATGCGCTGGCTCGGTCTCGACTGGGACGAGGGCCCCGAGGTCGGCGGCCCGCACGCCCCGTACCGCCAGTCGCAGCGGATGGACATCTACCGGGACGTCGCCGAGAAGCTCCTCGCCGCCGGTCACGCGTACCACTGCTACTGCACGACCGAGGAGCTCGACACCCGCCGCGACGCCGCCCGCGCCGCCGGCAAGCCGTCCGGCTACGACGGCCACTGCCGCGACCTGAGCGACGAGCGGAAGGCCGCGTACGAGGCCGAGGGCCGCACCTCGATCGTCCGCTTCCGGATGCCCGACGAGGCGATCACCTTCACCGACCTGGTCCGCGGCGACATCACCGTCCAGCCGGAGAATGTGCCGGACTACGGCATCGTCCGCGCCAACGGCGCCCCGCTCTACACGCTGGTCAACCCGGTCGACGACGCGCTGATGGAGATCACCCACGTCCTGCGCGGCGAGGACCTGCTCTCCTCCACCCCGCGCCAGATCGCGCTGTACCGCGCGCTCACCGAGCTGGGCATCGCCAAGGACACCCCCGCGTTCGGGCACCTGCCGTACGTCATGGGCGAGGGCAACAAGAAGCTCTCCAAGCGCGACCCGCAGGCCTCGCTCAACCTCTACCGCGAGCGCGGCTTCCTGCCCGAGGGGCTGCTCAACTACCTCTCGCTGCTCGGCTGGTCGATCGCGGAGGACCGCGACATCTTCGACATCGACGAGATGGTCGCCGCCTTCGACATCGAGGACGTCAACGCCAACCCGGCCCGCTTCGACCTCAAGAAGTGCGAGCACGTCAACGCCGAGCACATCCGCCGGCTCGACGTGAAGACCTTCACCGAGGCCTGCGGCCCCTGGCTGAAGGCTCCGTTCGCCCCCTGGGCCCCGGAGGCCTTCGACGCGGACCTGTTCGCGACGATCGCCCCGCACGCCCAGACCCGCGTCACGGTCCTCTCCGAGATCACGGCCAACGTCGACTTCCTCTTCCTCGACGAGCCCGCGACCGACGAGGCGTCCTGGAACAAGGCGATGAAGGAGGGCTCCGACGCCCTGCTCGTGACGGCCCGCGCCAAGCTGGCCGACGCCGAGTGGAACGCGGACGCACTGAAGAACGCCATCCTCGCCGCCGGTGAGGAGCACGGCCTGAAGCTCGGCAAGGCGCAGGCGCCGGTCCGCGTCGCCGTCACCGGCCGCACGGTCGGCCTGCCGCTCTTCGAGTCCCTGGAGATCCTGGGCCGCGAGAAGACCCTGGCCCGGGTGGACGCCGCACTGGCGAAGCTCACCGCCTGACCGCCCGAGCAGGCCGCTGATCACACGAGCCGGCTCTCCGCCCGCTACTGGTGCTTGGCCACCCGCAGCAGGTGGAGGGCCGGCTCCGGCAGTTCGTGGCCCTTGGGCCAGACCGCGTGCAGGACGCGTTGCAGCCGGACGGCCGGGGTGACCTCTACCTCGACCAGACGGCCCGCTGCCACGTCCTCGCGCACGGCGAGCGCGGAGAGAACGGCCGGCGCTAGCCCCCGGGCGGCGGCGCTGCGCAGCGGGGCAGTGGAGCCGAGCTCAAGGACCGGCACGGCGACGCCGTCGTACGCGCGCAGCGCCCGCTCCAGCGTCTCCCGGGTGCCGGAGCCCGCCTCGCGCAGCAGCAGCGGGGTGTCGGCCAGCTCGCGTCCGGTCAGGGCGGTGCGGCGCCGGGTCCAGGGGTGACCGGGGGCAACGACGACCGCGAGCCGGTCACGCCCGACCGCCGAGCGGTGCAGGTCGTCGGGGACCCTGGGCCCCTCGATGAATCCCAGATCGCAGCCGCCGCGCCGCAGTGCCTCGACCACGCCCCAGCTGTTGGTCACCGTCAGCCCGACGTGGGCGTCGGGGGCGCTCTCCCGCAGGGTGACGAGCCAGCCGGGCATCAGCTCCTCCGCGATGGTCAGACTGGCGGCGACCCGCAGCCGGCTGTCCTGCCGGGAACGCAGCGCGGCGGCGCCCTCGACCAGCGCGGCGGCCCCTTCGAGCACCGTCCGCGCCCAGTCGGTCACCACCGCTCCGGCCGGGGTCAGCCGGGACCCCGCGGTGGAGCGGTCCAGCAGCTGGAGCCCGAGACGGCGCTCCAGCGTGCGCATCCGGGCACTGGCCGACGGCTGGCTGATGAGCAGCCGCGTCGCCGCCCGCCCCAGGCTGCCGGTCTCCGCCACGCTGACGAGCAGCTGCAACGACTGCAGATCGGGCAGCGGCAGCTGCCCGAGGTCCCGGTTCCCGCCGTGCTCGCTCACAGTGAAACCCTCATAGGAAAACCTTCATAGGGCAACCCTATGACCTGGGCTCCGGTTCGTGTCTACCGGGCGACGGGGTACCGGACCACGCTGGTGATCATGACTCTGGACACCGAACACTCCTGGTCGCCGCCCGTGCGACAGCCGGCGAAGCCGTCATCCGGGGGTGGCGCGTCCACGCCGGGCCCGGTGCGCCGCAACGCCCCCGGCCTCGCGCTGGCCGGCATCGGGCTCGCGCTGGCCGAGGGGGTGCACGCCCTGCTGCCCGCCGTGCCGATGCTGACGGCGGCGGTGGTGCTCGGAGTCCTGGCGGCGCACCTTCCCGGCGTGCGGCCCTTCGTACGCGGCCGGGGCAGGGTGGGGCTCTCGACGGCCGGCAAGCGGCTGATGCGCGCGGGCATCGTGCTGCTCGGGCTCAAGCTCAGCGTCGGAGACGTCCTCGGGCTCGGCTGGGCGACCGTGGCCATGGTGTTCGGCGTCGTCCTGGTGGCCTTCTTCGGCATCTGGTGGCTCGGCCGGAAGCTCGGGCTGCCCGGCGACCAGCCGCTGCTGATCGCCACCGGCTACTCGATCTGCGGAGCCTCCGCGATCAGCGCCGTCAGCGGCGCGCTCGGCAAGGAGGACGACGACGAGCGGCTCGCCGCCGATGTGGCGACCTCGGTCGCGCTGGTCACCCTGTGCGGGACCCTCGCCATCGCCGTACTGCCGCTGCTGCACCACCCGCTGGGCCTGGACACCGTGCAGTTCGGCCGCTGGGTGGGCGCCGGCGTGCACGACGTCGGCCAGGTCGTGGCCACCGCGCAGACGGCCGGGCCGACCGCGCTCGGCGAGGCCGTGCTCGTCAAGCTGATCAGGGTGGCGATGCTCGCACCCCTGGTCGCCGGGGTCGCCGTGGCCTACCGCCGACGGGCGCGCGGGGCATCCGGTGACCGGCAGCGCGCGGCCGGGCGCCGCCCTGCCGTGGTGCCGCTGTTCCTGATCGGCTTCCTCGCGATGACGGCCCTGCGCAGCACGGGCCTGCTGTCCGCCGGAGTACTCGACGCCGCGGCCACCGCGCAGGAACTGCTGCTGGCCGCCGCGCTCTTCGGCCTCGGCACCGCCGTCCACCTGCCGACGCTCGCCCGCTCCGGAGCCAGGACCGCCGTTCTCGGCCTCGCCTCCTGGGTGGTCATCGCGGCGGCGAGCTACGGCGGTGTGCTGCTCACCACCTGAGCGGGCGCGGAGGGGGCGGTAGCGTGGTCGTATGCCGATCCGAGCAGTGCTCTGGGACATCGACGACACGATCTTCGACTACACGGGCGCCGACCGCGTCGGCATGCGCCGGCATCTGGAGAACGAGGGCCTGCCCGCCGGGTACGCGTCCGCCGATGGGGCCCTCGACGCGTGGCGGGCGATCACCGATGTGCAGTGGGAGCGTTTCGCCGCGGGGGAGACCGACTTCCAGGGGCAGCGGCGCGAGCGGGTGCGTACGTTCCTGGGGCGGCCGCTCACGGACGCTGAGGCCGATGAGTGGTTCGCCCGGCACGCGAGTCATTACGAGGCCGCCTGGGCGCTCTTCCCCGATGCCGTGCCGGCCCTGGACCGGCTCGCGGACGGTTACCGCCATGCCGTGCTGTCGAACTCCAGCATCATCAACCAGGACCGCAAGCTGCGCGTCCTCGGGGTGCGCGACCGCTTCGAGGCCGTGGTGTGCGCCGTCGAACTGGGCATCTCCAAGCCGGAGGCCGGGGCGTTCCACGCCGCCGTCGAGGCCCTCGGGCTGGAGCCGCAGGAGGTCGTGTACGTGGGCGACCACCCCGACATCGACGCGGCCGGTGCGGTGGCGGCGGGGCTGAGTGGCATCTGGCTGGACCGGGAGGGGCGCGGCGGGCGGCCCGAACTGGCCCGGATCACCGGTCTGGATCAGCTCCCCGGGGTGCTGGCGCGCAATACCCGTTTTGGAGCGCCGGACACCTTCGGGTAATGTTCTTCCTGCGCCGCCCGAGCGGGCCGAAGGATCCGGTCGGGAAGCGCACACGGAAATAAGACCCACCAAGGGTTGCATTTCAGTGGGCTATGGTGTAATTGGCAACACTACGGTTTCTGGTACCGTCATTCTAGGTTCGAGTCCTGGTAGCCCAGCGCAGAGCTTCATCTGTACAACACGCCCCCGTTGTGTAGCGGCCTAGCACGCTGCCCTCTCACGGCAGTAGCGCCGGTTCGAATCCGGTCGGGGGTACAGATCCTTCCCGCGAGAACATCTGGGTCGCACCCACGCTCTCGATGCAGGATCGCTAGGGCCCCCGTTGTGTAGCGGCCTAGCACGCTGCCCTCTCACGGCAGTAGCGCCGGTTCGAATCCGGTCGGGGGTACTTGTAACACCATGGGCTATGGTGTAATTGGCAACACTACGGTTTCTGGTACCGTCATTCTAGGTTCGAGTCCTGGTAGCCCAGCGTAAAACAAACAAATCGCAGGACACACGCCCCCGTTGTGTAGCGGCCTAGCACGCTGCCCTCTCACGGCAGTAGCGCCGGTTCGAATCCGGTCGGGGGTACAAGTAGAGCAACAGGGCAGAAGGCCCCTCACTCCGGTGAGGGGCCTTCTGTCTGTGCGGACCCGGGTGCGTACGGCTCAGAGCCCGAACCGCCGGGCGGACTCCTCCTCCTGGGCCAGCCGCCGCAGAGCGGCGAGCAGCGGCTCGTACAGGACCGCGGAGGCGACCACGTGCTCCACCTGCTCCGCCTCGGTGGGGTAGGTCTCCATCATGTCCAGGTCCCGGACCGCCACTTGACGCATCAGCCGCGCGTGCTCCGCCAAGTAGTCGCCCTCGCAGGGATATCCGAGGCGGATGAGCGTGGCCAGTGACGCCACCAGGGACCGGTGGACGGGGGAGAGCGAACCGATCTCCTGGGCGCTCGTCCACCCCAACCGGTCCAGGAGCCGGTCGGCTTCGGCGCGTGCGGCCACCGTCTCCGGCGCCTCCTCGTCCGGTTCCGGACCGTGCGGGAGTGCCAGGACCTACTACGTCGTCCAGTGCTGGGAGTCGAGGGAGAAGCTGTACGTGTACGCGACGGCGCCCGACACGTTCCACCGCAAGGCGTGGGCGATGACCAACCGCAAGGAGAAGAAGTCCCGGCAGCACGTGGGGCTGTGGCACGAGGCCCATGTGGTGCCCGAGGGCGGCTACGAGTCCATCTACGCGGATATGCCGGCGTACGGACTGGCCGCGGCGACCGGGACACTGCCGGTCGAGAGCCGGGGGCGCCGGGCGGCCGACCGCTTCGCGCACCGTTCACCGGGTGAAGCCGGGTGAAGCCGGGTGCGGGGAGGCGGGGTGGGGCCGAGAGCTGATGTGAGGTTCTGAAGGGGCCGCCACGACGTTGGGGCGGCCGGTACCGGAGCGGTGCGGGGCGGTCCGGCTCAGCCGGTGCGGCGCAGCGCTTCGCTCAGCCGGGCGGCCGAGTCGATGATGGCCTGGGCGTGCATCCGGCCCGGGTGACGGGTCAGCCGTTCGATCGGCCCGGAGACCGAGACCGCCGCGACCACCCGGTTCGAGGGGCCGCGTACCGGCGCGGAGACCGAGGCGACGCCCGGTTCCCGCTCGCCGATCGACTGGGCCCAGCCCCGGCGCCGTACGCCGGAGAGCGCCGTCGCGGTGAAGCGGGCGCCCTGGAGGCCCCGGTGCAGGCGCTCCGGTTCCTCCCAGGCCATCAGGATCTGGGCGGAGGAGCCCGCCTTCATGGTGAGCGTGGAGCCGACCGGCACGGTGTCCCGCAGACCGGACAGCCGCTCCGCCGCCGCCACGCAGATCCGCATGTCGCCCTGCCGGCGGTAGAGCTGAGCGCTCTCCCCGGTGATGTCGCGAAGATGGGTGAGTACCGGTCCGGCCGTGGCGAGCAGCCGGTCCTCGCCCGCCGCCGCCGCGAGCTCCGACAGCCGGGGGCCGAGAATGAAGCGGCCCTGCATGTCCCTCGCCACCATGCGGTGGTGTTCCAGTGCCACGGCCAGCCGGTGGGCCGTGGGTCGTGCGAGCCCGGTCGCCGCGACCAGCCCGGCGAGGGTGGCCGGACCGGACTCCAGGGCGCTCAATACCAGAGCTGCCTTGTCGAGAACGCCGACGCCGCTAGAGTTGTCCATACGACGATACTCGCGTCTCACTCTGTGAAACGCAAGTTCAATTTTCCAGGGAAGTTGCGAACCTGTACGGGCGGCCCCACAACGGCCCGTAGCCACCGCCCCGCACGGGGGTCCGGACGGGGGCGCACCGAATCTCTAGTTGGGCCGGCGACGACGCCGGCCGGAGGGAAAGCGATGGGTAGGACACTCGCGGAGAAGGTTTGGGACGACCACGTCGTCCGGCGCGCCGAAGGCGAGCCCGACCTCCTCTTCATCGATCTGCACCTGCTGCACGAGGTGACCAGCCCGCAGGCCTTCGACGGTCTGCGGCAGGCCGGACGCCCGGTGCGGCGCCTCGACCTCACCATCGCCACCGAGGACCACAACACCCCGACCCTCGACATCGACAAGCCGATCGCGGACCCGGTCTCCCGCGCCCAGCTGGAGACCCTGCGCAAGAACTGCGCGGACTTCGGCGTCCGGCTGCACCCGCTGGGCGACGTCGAGCAGGGCGTCGTGCACGTGGTCGGTCCGCAGCTGGGGCTGACCCAGCCCGGCACCACGGTCGTCTGTGGCGATTCCCACACCTCCACGCACGGCGCGTTCGGCGCGCTGGCGTTCGGCATCGGCACCAGCCAGGTCGAGCACGTACTGGCCACCCAGACGCTGCCGCTGGCCCGCCCGAAGACGATGGCGATCACCGTCGAGGGTGAACTCCCCGACAGCGTCACCGCCAAGGACCTGATCCTCGCGATCATCACCAGGATCGGCACCGGCGGCGGCCAGGGCTACATCCTCGAATACCGCGGCTCCGCCATCGAGAAGCTCTCGATGGAAGCCCGGATGACCATCTGCAACATGTCGATCGAGGCCGGAGCGCGGGCTGGCATGATCGCCCCCGACCGAACCACCTTCGACTACCTCCAGGGCCGCGACCACGCCCCGCAGGGCGAGGACTGGGACGCCGCGGTGGCGTACTGGGAGACGCTGCGCACCGACGACGACGCGGTCTTCGACGCGGAGGTCGTCATCGACGCCGCCGAACTGGCGCCGTTCGTCACGTGGGGCACCAACCCCGGCCAGGGCGCCCCGCTCTCGGCCAACGTCCCCGACCCCGCTTCGTACGAGGACGCCTCGGAGCGCAACGCCGCGGAAAAGGCCCTGGAGTACATGGGGTTGACCGCCGGGCAGCCGCTGCGCGAGATCAACGTGGACACCGTCTTCGTAGGTTCCTGCACCAACGGCCGGATCGAGGACCTGCGCAACGCGGCCGCCGTCATGGACGGCCGTCAGGTCGCCGACGGGGTACGGATGCTGGTCGTCCCCGGCTCCGTGCGGGTCGCCCTGCAGGCCGTCGAGGAGGGCCTGGACAAGGTCTTCAAGGCCGCCGGCGCCGAATGGCGGCACGCGGGTTGCTCGATGTGCCTCGGTATGAACCCCGACCAGCTGGCCCCCGGCGAGCGCTCCGCCTCCACCTCGAACCGCAACTTCGAGGGCCGGCAGGGCAAGGGCGGCCGCACTCACCTGGTCTCCCCGCAGGTCGCCGCCGCCACCGCCGTGCTGGGCCATCTGGCCTCGCCGGCCGACCTGTCCGACGCCCGTACGCCCGCCGGAGTCTGAGAATCATGGAAGCTTTCACCACGCACACCGGCCGGGCCGTCCCGCTGCGCCGCAGCAACGTCGACACCGACCAGATCATCCCCGCCCACTGGCTGAAAAAGGTCACCCGGGACGGCTTCGAGGACGGACTCTTCGAGGCCTGGCGCAAGGACGAGAACTTCGTCCTCAACCGCCCGGAGCGCAAGGGTGCCTCGGTCCTGGTGGCCGGCCCCGACTTCGGCACCGGCTCCTCCCGTGAGCACGCCGTCTGGGCCCTGCAGAACTTCGGCTTCAAGGCCGTCATCTCCTCCCGGTTCGCCGACATCTTCCGAGGCAACTCGCTGAAGAACGGGCTGTTGACCGTGGTCCTCGACCAGCAGGTCATCGACGCCCTGTGGGAGCTGACCGAGGCCGACCCGACCGCGGAGGTCACGGTCGACCTGGAGAAGCGGCAGGTGCTCGCGGAGGGCGTCACCGCCGACTTCGAGCTCGACGAGAACGCCCGCTGGCGGCTGCTGAACGGGCTGGACGACATCAGCCTCACCCTGCAGAACGAACCGGACATCGCGGCCTACGAGGCGACCAGGCCGGCCCACAAGCCACGTACAATTCACGCCTGAGCAGCGCTTTTCCAGTACTGCGCCCCCTGCCTTCTGGTAGGGGGCGCAGTCGCTTGTTGAGACCCCGTCGGGCGACAACTCGCCCCAGATGGCACAATCGGTGCATGGAACGCGACAGCCAACTCAAGCTTTACGGCCAAGTCGCCGACCAATTGAAGGAAGCGCACTCACGAGTGCGTGCACTGCAAGTCCCGGAGAGCGTACGGATGGCGCTGTCCCGGAAGCTGCTGGTCGTCACGGCCGCGGCGAAGCACGATCTACCGGATGCGGCAAGGCGTCTGGACCGGTTGATGAAGGACCTCGATGAGGGCCGATTCCCCGAAGGTGACTGACTCTGCGGAACTGCGCAGCGGTCGACTTCGTTGCGGCACTAGGGTGATTAGCCCGTTTCGTGTTTGATTTGCGGTATATATCTGCCTAACGTGCGAAAAAGGCTTGAACACTTTCGTTCTGGCTATGTCTCCGAAGGGGAAGACGTGAACAAGGCACAGCTCGTAGAAGCGATTGCCGACAAGGTCGGCGGCCGACAGCAGGCCGCGGACGCCGTCGACGCGGTGCTCGACGCGATCGTTCGTGCGGTTGTCGCAGGTGACCGTGTTTCGGTCACCGGCTTCGGCTCGTTCGAGAAGGTCGACCGCCCGGCCCGCTACGCCCGCAACCCGCAGACGGGTGAGCGGGTGCGGGTCAAGAAGACGTCCGTGCCCCGTTTCCGTGCGGGACAGGGCTTCAAGGACCTGGTGAGCGGCTCGAAGAAGCTCCCCAAGAACGATGTGGCCGTGAAGAAGGCGCCCAAGGGCAGCCTCTCGGGCGGTTCTTCCACCCGTACGACGGCCAAGGCGGCCGCCAAGAAGGCCACCGCGAAGAAGGCCGTGGCGAAGAAGGCCACCGCGAAGAAGGCCGTGGCACCGGCGAAGAAGGCCACCGCCACCGCGAAGAAGGCGACCGCGAAGAAGACGTCCGCGGCGGCGAAGAAGACCACGGCGGCCGCGAAGAAGGCGACCCCCGCGGCGGCGAAGAAGACGACGACCGCCAAGAAGGCCGTCGCCAGCAAGACCGCGCCCGCCAAGAAGACCACGGCGAAGAAGGCGCCCGCGAAGAAGACCACCGCGCGCAAGACCACGGCCAAGAAGGCCACCGCACGGAAGAAGTGAGACCCAGCAGCACAGGGCTCATCACACGCGCCGGGCCGGGCTCCCCTCGGGGAGCCCGGCCCGCGGGCTGTTCGGGGTGCGGCGACGGGCTCAGAAGGTCTGCAGCGTCACCAGGGTGATCCGCAGCCCGGCCCCCTCGCCCCGCCCCTCGATCCGTACCCGCTGGCCCGGCCGCAGCAGCCGCAGGCCGCCGGCGTCGAAGGCCTGGGCGTCGAAATCCACCGGGGTGCCGTCGTCGAGCAGCACGCTGCCGGTGCGGGTCTCGGGGTCGTACGTGTACGAGGTCGCCTGCATGAACGGCAGCCTATCGGTCCATCGAGGGGACCCCGGCGGCCCAGCGCGCCGCCGTGCGGGGGCCCACCCCCAGGGCGAGCGCCGCCCGCAGATCGCCGCCGGTGTCCACGTCCTGGCGGACCGAATCGATGCCGGAGAGCGTGATTTCCACGGCCCCGGACGCGAGGTGCCGATCCCGGGACCGGCCGCCGAAATCGGGGCGCAATTCCACTCCTGGCCCAGCGGACAGAAATGTTGTTCCGATTCCCGCCGCATCGGTCACAAATGCGCGCGGAAAAGCGTCCGAAAATTCGAGTACCCGAGCCAATTCCGGGGGGCGCAGTGCCGGCAGATCCGCGTTGAGTACGGCGACCGCCGCACCGGGCCGGGCCGCGCGCACCGCGCGCTCACCGTGCGCGAGGGCCGCGTTGAGCCCGGCGGCGGGGGAGTCGGGCACGATGCGGGCGCCGAGGGCCGCCAGCGCGGCGCCCGCCGTCACGTCGTCCGTGACGACCACCACATCCGCGACGGCCCGGCAGGCGAGCGCCGCGTGCACGGTGTCCTGGGCGAAGGCCAGGGCGAGCCGGGGCCGCAACAGGGCGCCGGACGCGGGTACCAGCCTGCTCTTGGCCCGCGCCAGCGGCTTCAACGGGACGACCAGGGACCAGCGGCCGGTCGGGTCGGTGTTCGTGGCGGTCTCCCCCTCGATGCGCATCACCGCCTATTCTCGCCTGCCGGTGCGACAACCTGGAGGGTCGGTCCCGAAGGTGAGGCGTACGGTGTTCTCGACAGAGCAGGGGCCTGGGGCGAGACTTGACCGTCGGTAGTCAGTCAGTAGAGCTCCACAGTCAGGTCCGTAGAGAAGGGTGTCCGGGTGTCCCGCCGCAGAATCGGCTTCTGGTACCGCTTTGCAGCGGTCATCGCAAAACCGCCGCTGGTGGTTCTGTTCAAGCGCGACTGGCGAGGGATGGAACATATTCCGGCCGATGGCGGCTTTATAACTGCGGTCAATCACAACTCGTATCTGGACCCGCTTTCGTACGGGCACTTCCAGTACAACACCGGCCGGGTGCCGAGGCTCCTCGCGAAGGCGGGGCTCTTCAAGACCCCCTTCGTCGGGATGATGCTGCGGGGCACCGGCCAGATCCCCGTGTACCGCGAGACCACCAACGCGCTGGACGCCTTCCGGGCCGCCGTCGACGCCATCGAGCGCGGTGAGTGCGTCGCCTTCTACCCGGAGGGCACCCTCACCCGCGACCCCGAGATGTGGCCGATGGGCGGCAAGACCGGCGCCGCCCGCGTCGCGTTGATGACCCGGGCCCCGGTCATCCCCGTCGCGCAGTGGGGCGCCAACCTGGCGATGCCGCCCTACGCCACGGACAAGAAGCTGCGGCTCTTCCCCCGCAAGACCCTCCAGGTCCAGGCCGGTCCGCCGGTCGACCTCTCCCGCTTCTACGACAAGGAGCCGACGCCCGAAGTCCTGCGCGAGGCGACCGAGGTCATCATGCTCGCGATCACCGAGCAGCTGGCGGACGTACGCGGCCTGCCGGCCCCCGCGGAGCTCTACGACCACCGAAAGGCCCGCGCGGAACAGCGGCGCAAGTCCGAACGAGAGGGACCCAAGTGACGCACCCCGTAAAAGCAGCCGTCTTCGGAACCGGCTCATGGGGTACGGCCTTCGGCATGATCCTGGCCGACGCGGGCTGCGAGGTCACCCTCTGGGGGCGTCGCGCCGAGGTCGCCGAGGCCATCAACACGACCCGTACCAACCCGGACTACCTGCCGGGCATCGAACTCCCCGCATCGGTCCGGGCCACCACGGACGCGGCACAGGCGCTGCGCGGCGCCGACTTCGCGGTCCTCGTCGTGCCCTCCCAGACGCTGCGCGCCAACCTCGCGGCCTGGGCCCCGCACCTGGAGCCCCGTACGGTCCTGGTCTCCATGATGAAGGGCGTCGAACTCGGCACCGCGAAGCTGATGAGCGAGGTCATCGAGGACGTCACCGGGGTCGGCGCCGACCGTATCGCCGTCATCACCGGGCCCAACCTCGCCAAGGAGATCGCCGAGCGCCGCCCCGCCGCGGCCGTCGTCGCCTGCCAGGACGAATCGGTGGCCCGCCGCCTCCAGGCCGCCTGCCACACCCCGTACTTCCGGCCCTACACCAACACCGACGTGGTCGGCTGCGAGCTGGGCGGCGCCGTCAAGAACGTCATCGGGCTGGCCGTCGGCATCGCGGACGGCATGGGGCTGGGGGACAACGCCAAGGGCTCGCTCATCACCCGCGGCCTGGCCGAGACCACCCGGCTCGGCCACGCGATGGGCGCCGACCCGCTGACCTTCTCCGGACTGGCCGGCCTCGGCGACCTGGTGGCGACCTGCTCGTCGCCGCTCTCGCGCAACCACACCTTCGGCACCAACCTCGGCCGGGGCATGACCCTTCAGGAGACCATCGCGGTCACCAAGCAGACCGCGGAGGGCGTCAAGTCCTGCGAATCGGTGCTCGATCTGGCCCGTCGGCACGGTGTGGAGATGCCGCTGACCGAGACGGTCGTCGGCATCGTCCACGAGGGCAAGCCCCCGATGGTCGCCCTCAAGGAGCTGATGTCGCGCAGCGCCAAGGCCGAGCGGCACTGAGCCCGGCGCCCCTCCCCGGGGCCGGGTTTCACCCGCCGGGCGGCACCGGCGACGCTGACGCGACCCGTACCAGCAGGTACGCTCATCGCGATATGAGCAGCGAGAACCTCCCCCAGAGCACGGAGCAGCAGCTCCGCAAGCCGCGTGTGGCCGTCGTGTTCGGCGGCCGCAGCTCCGAACACGGCATTTCGGTGGTCACGGCCGGTGCCGTCCTGAACGCCATCGACCGGACGAAGTACGACGTCCTGCCGATCGGCATCACGACGGACGGCCGCTGGGCGCTCACCGCCGACGAACCCGAACGCATGGCCATCACGGACCGGAAGATGCCGGACGTGGCCCGGCTCGCCGAGTCCGACAAGGGCGGCGTGGTGCTCTCCGTCGATCCCGGCAGCCGCGAAGTGGTCTACAGCGAGCCCGGCGCGGTCCCCAGGGCGCTCGGCGAGGTCGACGTCGTCTTTCCCGTGCTGCACGGCCCCTACGGTGAGGACGGCACGCTCCAGGGCCTCCTGGAGCTCTCCGGGGTGCCGTACGTCGGCGCCGGAGTCCTCGCCTCCGCGGTCGGCCAGGACAAGGAGTACATGAAGCGCGTCTTCACCTCCTTCGGACTGCCCGTCGGCCCGTACGTCGTCGTACGCCCCCGCGAGTGGGACCAGGACCCGGAGGCCGCCCGCAAGCGCATCGTGGCGTTCGCCGGTGACCACGGCTGGCCGCTCTTCGTGAAGCCGGCCAGGGCCGGCTCCTCGATCGGCATCACCAAGGTCGAGGACGCCTCCGGTCTCGACGGGGCGATCGAGGAGGCCCGCCGCCACGACCCCAAGTTCCTCGTCGAGTCACTGCTGCGCGGCCGCGAGATCGAGTGCGGGGTGCTGGAGTTCGAGGACGGGCCGCGCGCCAGCGCGCCGGCCGAGATCCCGCCGGTCACCTCGCACGACTTCTACGACTTCGAGGCCAAGTACATCGACGCGGCGTCCGGCATCGTGCCGGCCCCGCTCACGGAGGACCAGACCGCGGAGGTCCAGCGGCTCGCCGTCGAGGCCTTCGAGGCGGCGTCCTGCGAGGGGCTGGTGCGCGCCGACTTCTTCCTCACGGAGGACGGCGGCTTCGTCATCAACGAGATCAACACCCTGCCGGGCTTCACCCCGATCTCCATGTTCCCGCGCATGTGGCAGGAGAGCGGGGTCGATTACCCGCAGCTGGTGGACCGGCTCATCCAGGCGGCGCTGAACCGGCCGACCGGACTGCGCTGAGACCACGACCACACGGCCGAGGGCGTGCGCTCCGCACCGGGGCGCACGCCCTACAGGCTGTCGGGGACGGTCTTCCTGACCGCCTGGGCGAAGGCCGCCAGCGGACTCGCGTCATGCGCGTACCGCGCCGACAACGTCACCTCGACGTACGCCTTGCGGAGCGTGGTCGTGAACCGGGGCCGGCCGTCGTCCAGCTGCTCCAGCATCCAGTTGACGCCGTTCGCGTCGATCGCCTTCGACTGGGAGTCATCCATCTTCGCCGGGCGCGGGACACCGCAGCGCAGTACGATCTCCCCGTCCCCCCACCCGGCGGTCAGGTCGGAGCCGGATCCCGGGTCACCGCGCTCCTGACCGGCGACGGTGGCCGGCAGCTCCTTGTGCAACGCACGGCAGTAGGCTGCGGCTTCCGGCGACGGGGTGGGAACCGTGACCGACGCCGAGGCATCTCCGGAGGAGCAGCCCGCCGCGGCCATGAGGACCAGGGCAGCGGACGGACCGAGGATCACAGGACGGGAAAGCCGGCGGCGGGAAGACGTCACCGGCCCAGCCTAGACGGGGGTTACAGGTGCACGACCGGGCAGGTCAGGGTTCTGGTGATGCCGTCCACCTGCTGGACCTTGGCGACCACCATGCGCCCGAGCTCATCGACCGTGTCGGCCTGGGCACGCACGATCACGTCGTAGGGACCGGTGACGTCCTCTGCCTGGATCACTCCCGGGATTTTGGCGATGGTCTGGGCGACTGTCGACGCCTTGCCCACCTCGGTCTGAATAAGGATGTACGCCTGTACCACGGAACCTCCAGGGCGGCCACGAGGATCATGTGGGGGAAAGGGACGCCACGTTATCGCGTTGCCCCGCGCCGCGGGGAGACCTGCGGGCCGGATGACGCCCACAGCGTGGCGTACAGAGCACACAAGTTGACGTATCTCTTGACAGTACCGACAGCAGTGACGGCCCGCGACCGCAAGTCCAGCGGTGCGGACGGGGGACCCGCGTGCCCGTGACGACCAGGACGGACCGCCCCCCGGGCCGGTCCGCGGTCCGGGCACCCGCAGGCCGCGGAAACAGGCCGGACGACCGTCCGGCGCGACAGATGAGGGGTGAGACTCGGTGAAGGGAACCGTGGGCGAGTTGGGGGAGTTCGGGCTCATCAGAGAGCTGACGTCCCGGCTCACCACCACTCCGGCGGTACGGCTCGGCCCCGGCGACGACGCCGCGGTCGTGACCGCCCCCGACCGCAGGGTCGTGGCCAGTACCGACATCCTGCTGGAGGGACGGCACTTCCGGCGCGACTGGTCGACGGCGTACGACGTCGGCCGCAAGGCCGCCGCGCAGAACCTCGCCGACATCGCCGCCATGGGAGCCGTGCCCACCGCGCTGCTCCTCGGTCTCGTCGTCCCCGCCGAACTCCCGGTGACCTGGGCCGGGGAGCTCATGGACGGCATCCGCGACGAGTGCCAGGTCGCCGGGGCGGCCGTGGTCGGCGGCGATGTGGTGCGTGGCGACACCATCACCGTCGCGATCACCGCGCTCGGTGACCTGCGCAACCACGAACCCGTCACCAGGGCGGGCGCCCAGCCCGGTGACGTCGTCGCCGTCACCGGCTGGCTCGGCTGGTCCGCCGCCGGGTACGCCGTGCTCTCCCGCGGCTTCCGCTCGCCCCGCGCCTTCGTCGAGGCCCACCGGAGGCCGGAACCGCCGTACCACGCGGGCCCCGCGGCCGCCGGACTCGGCGCCACCGCGATGACCGACGTCAGCGACGGACTCGTCGCCGACCTCGGGCACATCGCCGAGGCGAGCAAGGTCCGCATCGACCTGCGCTCGGGCCGGATCGACATCCCGTCGCAGATGTCCGACATCGGGCAGGCCGTCGGCGTGGACCCGCTCCAGTGGGTGCTCACCGGGGGAGAGGACCACGCGATCGTCGCGACGTTCCCGCCCGACGTGAAGCTGCCGGCCCGCTGGAAGGTGATCGGCGAGGTCCTCAACCCCTCGGCGCTGCCCCAGGTGACCGTCGACGGGGCGCCCTGGACCAGCAGAAACGGCTGGGACCACTTCGGGGACATCGAGGACGCCCAGTAGATTGCGGGGCATGCCCATATCTCCCGCCGTACCTCCCCGAGTGCTCACCGTCGCCGGATCCGACTCCGGCGGCGGTGCCGGCATCCAGGCGGACCTGAAGACGATGCTGGCGCTCGGCACGCACGGCATGAGCGTGCTGACCGCCGTCACCGCCCAGAACTCGCTCGGTGTGCAGGGCGCCTGGGAGCTGCCCCCGGAAGCCGTCCGCGCCCAGTACCGCAGCGTGGTGGACGACATCGGGGTGAACGCCGTCAAGACCGGCATGCTCTCCTCCGCCGTCCTCGTCGAGACGGTCGCCGCGCTGATCGCCGGGACGGACGCCCCGGCCGTCGTGGACCCGGTGGGCGTCTCCAAGCACGGCGATCCGCTGCTCGCCGCGGAGGCGCTGGACTCGGTGCGTACGAAGCTGCTCCCCGTCGCGACCGTGGCCACCCCGAACCTCGACGAGGTGGCACAGATCACCGGGATGACGGTCACCGACGAGGCCGGGATGCGACGGGCCGCCGCCGAACTGCTCGGCTTCGGGCCCCGCTGGGTGGTGATCAAGGGCGGGCATCTGCCGGGTGATCCGGTGGACCTGCTGACGGACGGCTCGGAGGAGCACTGGCTGCGCGCCCCCCGCCACGACAACCGCCACACCCACGGCACGGGCTGCACCCTGGCCTCCGCGATCGCCTGCGGACTGGCGCTCGGCCAGGACGTGCCGACGGCGGTACGGGCCGCCAAGTCCTACGTGACCGGCGCGATCGCGGCGGGCTTCGCGCTGGGCGCGGGGATCGGCCCGGTCGACCACGGCTGGCAGCTGCGGAACGCGGGCTGACGGCCTCGGGAGGGTGCCGAGGACACCCTCCCGAGGCCCGCACGGGCACAGCAAAAAGCCGGTCCACCGAGATGGACCGGCTTTTTGGGCAACCGGTAAGGCTGCGCTACGACGGGAACGTCAGCGCGCGACCTTGCCGGCCTTGATGCACGAGGTGCAGACGTTGAGCCGCTTCGGCGTCCGCCCGACCACGGCACGCACGCGCTGGATGTTGGGATTCCAGCGACGGGACGTACGGCGGTGCGAGTGCGAAATGCTGTTGCCGAAGCTCGGCCCCTTGCCGCAAACGTCGCAGTTGGCAGCCACGGGTCACTCCAAAACTTCAGATGCACTTACAGTGAATTCCGGCACGCCGGATTCAATGACTGAAGTGGCGGTACCGGGGGAATGTCCCGACTCTCGTCGGGCAACCGAAGCAGCATACAACGGCTGCGTCGGAGATACGAAACTACCATGGGATCCACTGCCCCCCGCCCCGCCCCTGACCCCGCCGGGGACCACCGGCCGGGGCTACCCTGCGGTGCAGCCCGCCGCCCCAGGCCCCGTTCCGAGGAGGACCATCAGGTGCCGCAGACCGCCGACGACCTGGACGCCGTCGCGGTGCGTACCTGGTGCTCACTGGCGCTGGACGCACTCGGCCGGGAGCGCGAGGCGATCGACGCGATCAATGTGTATCCCGTCGCCGACGGGGACACCGGCACCAACCTCTACCTGACCGCGGAATCCGCGGCGGCGGCCGTCGAGGCGGTGTTCGCCGCCCATGAGACCGGCACCTCCGCACCCTCCACCGCCGACGCGGTACGCGCCATGGCGCACGGGGCGCTGATCGGCGCCCGGGGCAACTCCGGCACGATCCTGGCCCAGTTGCTGCGCGGCATGGCCGGGGTGCTGGCGGAATCGGCGGGCCCGGACCGGCTGGGCCTCGCGCTGACCCGGGCCGCGGCCTCGGCGCGCGAGGCCGTCGCCCACCCCGTCGAGGGCACCGTCCTGACCGTGGCCACCGCCGCCGCCGAAGCCGCGGGGCGCACCGGGGCCGGCGCCGGAGCGGGCGCGGTGGCGCGAGCGGCGTACGAAGGGGCGCGCACCGCACTCGAAGCGACCCCCGGACAGCTCGCCGTGCTCGGCCGGGCCGGGGTCGTGGACGCCGGCGGGCGGGGACTGGTCGCGGTCCTCGGAGCGCTGGTCGAGGCGGTCTCCGGCCGGGCGCCGGAACGGCTGGCCCCCGGGCCCACCGCGCCGGCCGCCCCCGCCCCGCTCGCCGCCGCCGGCGGGGACTGCCCCGCGGCGGACGATCCCGAGGGCGGCCCGGCCTTCGAGGTCATCTACCTGCTGGAGGCCGGGGACGAGGCCGTGGAGCGGCTGCGGGCCCGGCTCGACGCGCTGGGCGACTCGCTCGTCGTGGTGGGCGGCGACGGGCTCTGGAACGTCCACGTGCACGTCGACGACGCCGGTGCGGCCGTGGAGGCCGGGGTCGAGGCCGGACGCCCGTACCGCATCCGGATCACCCACTTCGCCGCGGACCGGCTGCACGCCCGCCCCGAACCCGCCCAGCGCGCCGTCGTCGTGGTCGTCCCCGGCGACGGGCTCGGCGGCCTGTGCGCGCAGGCCGGGGCGACGACGGTGCTGGCCCGCCCCGGGGAGCCGCCCGCCAGCGGCGAACTGGTCGACGCGATCCGCCGCGCCCACGCCCGCGAGGTGGTGCTCCTGCCCAACGACGCGGACCTGCGCCACACCGCCGCGGCCGCGGCCGAGCAGGCCCGCACCGAGGGCATCCGGGTCGCTCTGATCCCCACCAGGGCCGCGGTCCAGGGCATCGCCGCGCTGGCCGTCCACGAGGCAGACCGCAGCTTCGACGAGGACGTGGTCGCGATGACCGCGGCGGCCGGCGCCACCCGGTACGCCGAACTGGCCGTCGCGGAGCGGCAGTCCTGGACCATGGCCGGGATCTGCCAGGCCGGCGACATCCTGGGCCTCATCGACGGCGATGTCGCCGTCATCGGCCAGGACGTCGCGGAGACGGCCCGCGGCGTGCTGGACCGGATGCTGGCGGCCGGCGGCGAACTGGTCACCCTGGTACTGGGCGAGGACGTCCCCGACGCGCTGGCCGCGACGCTGGAGGAACACGTCCGCGAGGGCTACCTCGCGGTGGACACGGTGGTCTACCGGGGCGGCCACCAGTGCGCCCCGCTGCTGATCGGCGTGGAGTAGGGAGCGGGGACTTCCGCCGCTCCGGTGGCGCCCGCCGGACAACTGTCAGTCGCGTGGTGTGCAATGGACCGCGTGTCTGCGTTCGACGAACCCCTCAAGAAGCTCCTCGGTGGCGCCACCGCGAAGGTGATGGCCGAACACCTCGACCTGCACACGGTCGGTGATCTGCTGCACCACTACCCGCGGCGGTACGAGGAGCGCGGCCGGCTCACCGCGCTGACCGAGCTCCCGCTGGACGAGCACGTCACAGTCGTCGCCCAGGTCGCGGACGCCCGCGTGATGACGTTCAACGGCGGCCGGGGCAAGCGCCTCGAAGTGACCCTCACCGACGGCCACGGACGGCTCCAGCTGGTCTTCTTCGGCCACGGCGTCCACAAGCCGCACAAAGAGCTGCTGCCGGGCCGGCGCGCCATGTTCGCCGGCAAGGTCTCCGTCTTCAACCGCAAGATGCAGCTGGCCCACCCCACCTACCAGCTGCTCGACGCCGAACTCACCGACGAGGCCGGGGCGACCGAGGCCGTGGACGCCTTCGCCGGCAAGCTGCTCCCGATCTACCCGGCCTGCAAACAGCTCGACTCCTGGCGGATCGCCAAGGCGGTCGACGCCGTGCTGCCCAGCGCCCAGGAGGCCGTCGACCCGCTGCCGCCCGCCCTGCGCGAGGGCCGCGGCTTCACCGCGCTGCCCGAGGCGCTGCTGAAGATCCACCGCCCGCAGACCAAGGCCGACGTCGCGGCGGCCAGGGACCGGCTCAAGTGGGACGAGGCCTTCGTCCTCCAGGTCGCCCTGGCCCGCCGCCGGTACGCGGACACCCAGCTGCCGGCCGTCGCCCGCAGACCCGTCCCCGGCGGGCTGCTCGACGCCTTCGACGCCACGCTCCCCTTCACCCTCACCGACGGCCAGCTCAAGGTCTCCAAGGAGATCTTCGACGACCTGGCGACCGAGCACCCGATGCACCGGCTGCTCCAGGGCGAGGTCGGCAGCGGAAAGACCATGGTCGCCCTGCGCGCCATGCTCGCGACCGTCGACGCGGGCGGCCAGGCCGCCATGCTCGCGCCCACCGAGGTCCTCGCCCAGCAGCACCACCGCTCCATCACCGAGATGATGGGCGAGCTGGCCGAGGGAGGCATGCTCGGCGGGGCGGACCAGGGCACCAAAGTGGTCCTGCTCACCGGTTCCATGGGCATGCCCGCCCGCCGCCAGGCGCTCCTGGACCTGGTCACCGGCGAGGCCGGCATCGTCATCGGCACCCACGCGCTGATCGAGGACAAGGTGAAGTTCCACGAGCTGGGGCTGGTCGTCGTCGACGAGCAGCACCGCTTCGGGGTCGAGCAGCGCGACGCCCTGCGATCCAAGGCGCACTCCAAGGGGGAGAAGAGGTCGCCGCATCTGCTCGTCATGACCGCCACCCCCATTCCCCGTACCGTCGCCATGACCGTCTTCGGCGACCTGGAGACCTCCGTCCTGGACCAGCTGCCGGCCGGCCGCTCCCCGATCGCCAGCCATGTCGTCCCCGCCAAGGACAAACCGCACTTCCTCAGCCGCGCCTGGGAACGGGTCCGCGAAGAGGTGGAGAACGGGCACCAGGCGTACGTGGTCTGCCCCCGGATCGGTGACGACGAGGACGAGGCGGCCGCGAAGAAGGGGAAGAAGGCGGCCGAGGCGGACGGCGAGAAGCGCCCGCCGCTCGCCGTCCTGGAGATCGCGGAGCAACTCGCCAAGGGGCCGCTGACCGGCCTGCGCGTCGAGGTGCTGCACGGCAGGATGCACCCCGACGAGAAGGACGACGTGATGCGCCGCTTCGCCGCGGGCCAGGTCGACGTCCTGGTGGCGACCACGGTCATCGAGGTCGGGGTCAACGTCCCCAACGCCACCGCGATGGTGATCATGGACGCCGACCGGTTCGGCGTCTCCCAGCTCCACCAGCTGCGCGGCCGGGTCGGCCGGGGCTCCGCCCCCGGACTCTGCCTGCTGGTCAGCGAGGCCCACGAGGCGAGCCCCGCCCGCGCCCGGCTCTCCGCCGTGGCCTCCACCCTCGACGGCTTCGAGCTGTCCCGGATCGACCTGGAGGAGCGCCGCGAGGGCGATGTCCTCGGCCAGGCCCAGTCCGGGGTCCGCTCCTCGCTGCGGGTCCTCAGCGTCATCGACGACGAGGAGGTCATCGCCGCCGCCCGCGCGGAGGCCGTCGAGACCGTCGCCGCCGACCCGGAGCTGGAGCACCTGCCCGAGCTGCGCCTGGTGCTGGACGCGCTGCTCGACAAGGACCGCGAGGAGTACCTGGACAAGGGGTGACGCGCCCCGGCCGCGCCGACGCCATATCGTGGGTGGCACGGCGCCCGCAGCACCCTGCGCGCCGCCCCGACCCGAGGATCAGACACCCATGACCCGCGTGATCGCCGGCTCGGCCGGCGGACGCCGCCTGGCCGTCCCGCCCGGTACCGGCACCCGCCCCACCTCCGACCGCGCGCGCGAGGGCCTGTTCTCCACCTGGCAGGCGCTCCTCGGCACCCTCGACGGAATCCGGATCGCCGATCTGTACGCGGGCTCCGGCGCCGTCGGCCTCGAAGCGCTCTCCCGGGGCGCGGCCCACGCCCTGCTCGTCGAGGCCGACGCCAAGGCCGTCCGTACCGTCCGGGACAACGTCCGCACCCTCGGCCTGCCCGGCGCGGAGGTCCGTACCGGCAAAGCCGAGCAGATCGTGACAGGACCGGCGCCCGCGGACCCGTACGACGTGGTGTTCCTGGACCCGCCCTACGCCGTCACCGACGACGATCTTGGAGAGATACTGCTCACACTCCGTGCGCAGGGGTGGCTCTCGGCCGACGCGCTCGTCACCGTGGAGCGCAGCACCAGAGGCGGAGAATTCAGCTGGCCCAAGGGGTTCGAGCCGTTGCGGGCCCGTCGCTACGGCGAGGGAACGCTTTGGTACGGTCGCGCCGCCGCTACGTGCGAAGACGCACGATGACCGGACCGGAGAGCGAGGGAATCAAGTTGCGCCGCGCCGTCTGCCCGGGGTCGTTCGACCCCATCACCAACGGACATCTCGACATCATCGGCCGCGCCTCGAAGCTGTACGACGTCGTACACGTCGCGGTGATGATCAACCAGTCCAAGAAGGGGCTGTTCACGGTCGACGAGCGGATCGACATGATCCGGCAGGTCACCGAGGATTTCGGCAACGTGCAGGTCGAGGCCTTCCACGGACTGCTGGTCGACTTCTGCAAGCAGCGCGACATCCCGGCGATCGTGAAGGGACTGCGGGCCGTCAGCGACTTCGACTACGAACTCCAGATGGCCCAGATGAACAATGGGCTCTCGGGCGTCGAGACGCTCTTCGTGCCGACCAACCCGACCTACAGTTTCCTGTCGTCCTCGCTGGTCAAGGAGGTGGCGACCTGGGGCGGCGACGTCTCGCACCTGCTGCCCCCACTGGTCCGCGAGGCCCTGACCGAGCGCCTCGCCCAGCGGTGAGGCGCTGACAGCCCGTCACCAGGTGTCGGGCGGGCGCCGACTGGCCGTACAGTCGTCCCGTCCGTCTCCAATCGGCAGTAGAGAGTGGCGAGCACACGGTGGACGTGCAGAAGAAGCTCGACGAGATCGTCGAAGCGGTCGGGAGCGCCCGGTCGATGCCCATGTCGGCGTCCTGCGTGGTCAACCGCGCCGATCTGCTCGCGATGCTCGAAGAGGTGCGTGAGGCCCTGCCGGGCTCCCTCGCGCAGGCCGCCGAGCTGATCGGCGGCCATGAGCAGCTGGTCGAGCAGGCCCGCCAGGAAGCGGGGCGGATCATCGAGACCGCCCACGCCGAGCGCGGCTCGCTGATCTCGGACACCGAGATCGCCCGGCGGTCCCAGGCGGAGGCCGACCGGATCCTCGGTGAGGCCCGCAAGGAGGCCGACGAGATCCGCTCGGAGGCCGACGAGTACGTCGACAGCAAGCTCGCCAACTTCGAGGTCGTTCTCACCAAGACCATCGGCTCCGTCGACCGGGGCCGCGAGAAGCTGCTCGGCCGCGGCCAGGGCTTCGACGAGCAGGGCTACGAGGACCCGGACTTCGCGGAGGCCCCCGAGCGCAGCGCCGACCCGGCCACGCTCCAGCGCCGGGCCGACGAGTACGTGGACACCAAGCTCGGCGCCTTCGAGGCGGTGCTCGCCAAGACCCTGGAGGCGGTGGGCCGGGGCCGGCAGAAGCTGCACGGCCGGGTAGCCACCGACGACCTCGGCGCGCACATGGCCGCCCAGGACGCCGCGGGCGGCGGCGGTCACACCAGTGACGAGGACCACTGGGCGGGCCTCGCCGAGATCGCCACCCCGCAGCCGCCGCAGGTGCCCCAGCAGATGCCCCAGCAGGCCGATCCGCAGTACCCCGCGCAGCAGGAGCCCCAGTACCCCGTCCAGCAGGAGCCGCAGTACGCGCAGACGTACGCGTACCAGGACCAGCCCCAGCAGGACGTGTACGGCTACCAGCAGCAGCCGGACCCCTACGCCGGCTACCAGCAGCAGGGCTACGACCAGAACCAGGGCCAGGTCCCGCCGCCCGCCCAGGGCTACGACGCCTGGCAGCAGCAGCCCGTCCAGGCGCAGCAGCCCGTCCAGCAGCACGGTGAGGGCGCGCTGGACGAGACCAGCCTGTTCGACACCAGCATGATCGACCTGGACCAGCTGCGCCGGTACGAACAGGAGCGCTGACCGGCCGGGAACCGGCGCGGGGCCGCTGTCCCGCGCCGGACCAAGGCCGGATTGGGAGCTGGGCGGCGCGTCAAGTATCCTGGTTCTTCGGTCGCGCGTATGTCCGCGATCCTGGCTGCCCGCTTCGACTCCGGAGTCGGTCGGCCCCTCCCCACCACGCGTGATGCGCATGATTCGAAAGCAGGAAAAGCCCTGAACGGCCACCTCGACCACCGAAACCCTCTCGTGTTCGATACGCACGAGCTGGGTCGGCGTCCTGGTGCCATGAAGCGGCTGACCCGCTCGGTGGACGCCCCCAAGGACTTCGGTATCGACGGAGTCGTCGGTGTGCCGGAAGGCGCACCCGTGGAGCTGGACGTCCGCCTCGAATCGGTCATGGAAGGTGTGCTCGTCACAGGCACCGCCCGTGCATCGGCCGAGGGGGAGTGCGTAAGGTGTCTGGAGCCGCTGAGCCTTGAGGTCGAGGCGGACTTCCAGGAAATGTTCTCGTACCCTGACGCCGATGACCGGAACCGCAGCAAGACGGCGGACCCGGTCGACGACGCCGAGGACGACGAGGACAGGTTCTTCCTTGAGGACGGCTTGTTCGACCTTGAGTCAGTGCTGCGTGATGCGGTAGTGCTCGCACTGCCGATGCAGCCGGTGTGCCGGGAGACCTGTGCCGGTCTGTGCTCCGAATGCGGAGTCAGGCTGGACGAGAACCCCGGTCACCACCACGAAGCCCTCGACATCCGTTGGGCGGCATTGCAAGGACTCGCCGAGACCGTTCAGGACGGCGAGAAGGACAACATGGGCGGCGCCGAACCTGGCGTCGACGAGAAGCAGGAGAAGTAGCCGTGGCTGTTCCGAAGCGGAAGATGTCGCGCAGCAACACGCGCCACCGCCGGTCGCAGTGGAAGGCTGCGGTCCCCACCCTGGTTTCGTGCGAGCGTTGCCAGGAGCCGAAGCTGCAGCACATCGCGTGCCCCAGCTGCGGCACGTACAACAAGCGCCAGGTCCTCGAGGTCTGAGCGGCTGGTGAGAGGCCCGATGTCTGAGTTGTCCCACGCCAAGAAGCAGGCAGACAACGTCAACACAGCCTCGTCCCACACGCTTCTGGAAGGGCGGCTCGGGTATCACCTTGAGTCCGCCCTTCTGGTGCGTGCGCTGACCCACCGTTCGTACGCGTACGAGAACGGCGGTCTGCCCACCAACGAGCGGCTTGAGTTCCTCGGGGACTCCGTGCTCGGCCTGGTGGTCACGGACACGCTGTACCGCACCCACCCCGACCTGCCTGAAGGCCAGCTGGCCAAATTGCGGGCCGCGGTGGTCAACTCGCGGGCGCTTGCGGAAGTGGGCCGCGGCCTCGAACTCGGCTCCTTCATCCGGCTCGGCCGCGGTGAAGAGGGCACGGGTGGCCGGGACAAGGCGTCCATCCTCGCCGACACCCTTGAAGCGGTGCTCGGCGCGGTCTATCTCGATCAGGGCCTCGGCGCGGCCTCCGAGCTGGTTCACCGGCTCTTCGACCCGCTGATCGACAGGTCCTCCAACCTCGGCGCCGGCCTGGACTGGAAGACCAGTCTCCAGGAGCTCACCGCGAGCGAGAGCCTCGGAGTCCCCGAGTACCTCGTCACGGAGACCGGCCCGGACCACGAGAAGACCTTTACTGCTGCTGCTCGCGTCGGTGGTGTCTCGTACGGCACCGGCACCGGCCGTAGCAAGAAGGAAGCGGAGCAACAGGCGGCGGAATCCGCCTGGCGCGAGATCAGTGCCGCCGCGGAGGCGCGGAAGGCAGTGGCCGACAAGGCCGCTGCCGACGGAGGGGCCGCCGACACCCCTGCCGAACCGCCGTCATCCACGGACGTAGCTCCGGCCTGACCCGGAAAACCCCTCGGTGCCCCGCGCACCGGGGGGTTCTCTCTGTCCGGACGCCAGATCCGGATCCCTTCCAGACACAGGAGCGAGACCGTGCCCGAGCTGCCCGAGGTCGAAGTCGTACGGCGCGGTCTCCAGCGCTGGGTGACCGGGCGCACGGTCGGTGAGGTCGAGGTACTGCACCCGCGTGCGGTCCGCCGCCATCTCGCGGGCGGCGTGGACTTCGCCGCCCGGCTCGACGGGGTCCGGTTCGGGCCCGCGATGCGCCGGGGCAAGTACCTCTGGGTGCCGCTGGAGGATACGTCCAGCTCACTCCTCGGCCACCTCGGCATGAGCGGTCAGCTGCTCGTACAGCCGCAGGACGCCGCCGACGAGAAGCACCTGCGGATCAGGATCCGGTTCGACGACGCCCTCGGCACCGAACTCCGCTTCGTCGACCAGCGCACCTTCGGCGGCCTCTCGCTGCACGACAACACCCCCGACGGAGTGCCCGACACCATCGCGCACATCGCCCGCGATCCGCTGGACCCGGAATTCGACGACGCCGCGTTCCACACCGCGCTGCGACTGCGCCGCACCACCGTCAAGCGTGCTCTGCTCGACCAGTCGCTGATCAGCGGGGTCGGCAACATCTACGCGGACGAGGCGCTGTGGCGCGCCAAGCTGCACTACGACCGGCCGACCGCGACCCTGACCCGCCCCAAGTCGGCCGAGCTGCTCGGCCACGTCCGCGATGTGATGAACGCGGCACTGGCACAGGGCGGTACGAGCTTCGACAGCCTCTACGTCAATGTGAACGGCGAGTCCGGCTACTTCGACCGGTCGCTCGACGCCTACGGGCGCGAGGACGAGCCGTGCCACCGCTGCGGTACGCCGATGAGGCGCCGCGCCTGGATGAACCGGTCCAGCTACTTCTGCCCGCGCTGCCAGCGCCCGCCGCGCGACTAGGGCTTCTGGCCCTCGCGCCCTGTGCGGGCCTCGTCGTAGCGGGCGCGGGCGGCCAGGACCTCGTCCATCCGGCCCTCGACGAGGTGGATCAGTCCGAGCAGCCGCTCTGCGACCTGCTGTCCCAGCGGGGTCAGCTCGTAGTCGACCCGGGGCGGGTTGGTGTGCTGCGCCTCGCGGTGTACCAGTCCGTCCCGTTCCAGCGCGTGCAGGGTCTGGGAGAGCATCTTCTCGCTCACCCCGTCGACCCGGCGGCGCAGCGCGTTGAAGCGGAGGCTGCCCTCGTACAGGGCGCCCAGCGTCAGGCTGCCCCAGCGGCCGGTGGCGTGTTCCAGCGTGCCGCGCGAGGGGCACCGCTTGGAGAACACGTCGAAGGCCAGTTCCTCGTCCGGACAGCCGTCCACCCCGGTGCCACCGTTCTCGTCCATGAAAACCAGCGTACGCCCGCACAGCGCTCTCCACGGGTTTGCGCTATCCGTGGGAGGGCGTGTGGGGCGTACGGGGAGGGTGGGGCTCAGAAGCCGAAGTCCTGGGTCCACCAGGGGCCGCCGGAACCGAAGTGGACACCCACGCCCAGCGTCTTGTAGTCGCAGTTGAGAATGTTCGCGCGGTGGCCGTCGCTGTTCATCCAGGCGTCCATCACGGCTTGTGCGTCGGCCTGGCCGCGGGCGATGTTCTCGCCGCCGAGCCCGTCCACGCCGGCCTTGGCGGCACGGTCCCAGGGGGTCTTGCCGTCGGGGTCGGTGTGGTCGAAGAAGCCGCGGGCCGCCATGTCGTCGCTGAAGTTCTGGGCGAGCGAGGCCAGCGAACTGCTCGCGGTGACCGGGCTGCAGCCCACCTTGGCGCGTTCCTGGTTGACCAGGGAGAGCACGGCGGCCTCGGCCGAGGTGTCGGCGGCGGGCGGCGCCGTGGTCCGCGGGGCCGCCGGTGCGGATGTGGCGGGGGCCGGTGCGGCGGCCGTCGGGCTCGCGGTGGCGCTCTTCGTGGCCCGTGCGGCGGGGGCCTTCGAGGCGGCGGCCTTCCGGGACGGCTCGGCGCTCGCCGTCTTTCCCGCGTTTCCGTCCGCGTCCTTCTTCCTGTCCTTCTTCTCGGTCTCCTTCGCCGGTGCGGACGTCCTGGAGGGGGAGGAGGAGGAGGGCTTGCCGTCGGCGGAGGGGCTCGACTTGGCCGGTCCTTCGGCGCGGCCGGTGCCGCGGCTGGCGGTGTCGGACGCGGTGTGACGGTCGGCCGGCGGGGTCGTGGAGCCGCCCTGGGACAGCAGGTCCGGGGCGCCCTGGTAACGCACCTGGTCGGCGGCCGAACCACCGCTCAGGTAGTTGTCACCACCGGGCAGCAGACCGGAGGCCACGGCGACGGCCCCGACGGCCATGGCCGCGGAGACACCGAGCAGTCCCGTGCGCACCGGCAGGCCGGACCGCTTCCTGCGGCGGTCTCCCCGGCCCCGGCCGGCGTCCCATTCCGCGCTTTCCTCAGCGGTGGGAGCTGCGGCGGAGCGTCGATGGCGTCCCATCTGCTGTGCCCTTCTGACGACCTGGACGCCGTTTTCGGCGTCACCATCACTCACCCGATCGAGTGAGCTTTTGCGAGGGGACTGTACGCCATGAGCTTTCGCCGAGAAGTGCTCCGAGAGCAATTGGACGGTTAGCGTTCGGGCATGAACGAAGATGTACGGCTCACCGCCTGGGTACGCGGTCGAGTACAGCAAGTAGGGTTTCGCTGGTTCACCAGGGCAAACGCTCTGGAGATCGGGGACCTCACCGGATTCGCCCTCAATCTCGACGACGGCAGGGTGCAGGTGGTCGCCGAGGGGCGGCGTGAGAATTGCCACCGTCTGCTGGATTGGCTGCGCTCGGACGACACACCCGGCCGCGTTGACGGTGTCACTGAGATCTGGGACACGCCACGGGGTGGATACGAGGGGTTCGCGATCCGCTGATCCGGTGCCCGGACGGACGCGCGGGAAGTGCCGTGTTCGGGCTGTGTTCGAGGGGCGGCGTGGGGTGACGGCGAGGGGTGTCGGCGCGCGTACACATGAAATGACCTGCGGAATGATCCGGTGGTTGCCAAGAATCGGTTGCCGTGGAAGGCTGCGGCGAGAAGGATGATCTCCGTGCCCCTGAGGGCCCCGCAGGAGAGTCGCGCCGCATGATCGCCAGGCCGCGCGCCCCCGGGACGCCCTTCTCTACAGGGTGTGATCGTGTTGACCGTCAAACTTTTTGGTGAGACGCTGAAAACCCCGCGCACCTTAGCTGTTCGGCAGAGCTGTTTGGCAGCAGAACAGCAGTGAACACAGAGCACTGCCGAGCACCGCGGGTGCGATTCCCTCACGACCCACACCGCATCGGTCGGTCACTCAGTGTGGAGGACCATCCTCATGGCAAAGGCGCTTCTCGGTTACGTCGGCGGTTCCGACCCGCGACTCCTCGCCGAGATGCGACGGCTTCAGCAGCGCGTCCAGGATCTTGAATCCGAGATCGTACGGATTCAGGACGAGAACGACGCGCTCAACGCCGCCGCTCAGCACCAAGAGTCGCTGCTCGACAGCATCGACATCGACGTACCTCAGGCGGAGCCGGCGCTGACCTGACCGAAGGCCCCAGGGCCGGTCGGGCCGCACGCGTCAGCCGCACGGAATCATCGCCGGATCGTCACCGGATCATTGAAGATCGATTGCGCCTGATCATCGCTTGCCCATGGAACTCGCTCATGGAATGCGTTTGATCTGCGTCTTCGTCTGCCTGTCATTGATCCGGCACGCGCGTCTCCATGGAGGCGCCGGATCCGTCGACAGAGCAATGCACAAGATTTACCGGGGACGCTTCGGCGTCCCTTCTTTCTTTTCCCCTCCGAACCGCGCCCGTCCCGCCCCGGACGTACACCCCTTCCCTTACCGTCTGATGTGCCCTGCACCTTCATCAGCGAAACCGAGAGTGAAAGGTAGAGTCCGGCGGCGTGCACCTCAAGGCCCTGACCCTGCGTGGTTTCAAATCGTTCGCCTCCGCCACGACCCTGCGGTTCGAACCCGGGATCACCTGCGTGGTCGGCCCCAATGGATCGGGCAAGTCCAATGTGGTGGACGCGCTTTCCTGGGTCATGGGGGAGCAGGGCGCCAAATCCCTGCGCGGCGGCAAGATGGAGGACGTCATCTTCGCCGGCACCACCGGGCGGCCCCCGCTCGGCAGGGCGGAAGTGTCGCTGACCATCGACAACTCCGACGGGGCGCTGCCCATCGAGTACGCCGAAGTGACGATCACTCGGATCATGTTCCGCAACGGCGGCAGCGAGTACCAGATCAATGGCGACACCTGCCGGCTGCTGGACATCCAGGAACTCCTCTCCGACTCCGGTATCGGCCGCGAGATGCACGTCATCGTCGGCCAGGGCCAGCTGGACTCCGTACTCCACGCGGACCCGATGGGGCGCCGGGCGTTCATCGAGGAGGCGGCCGGCGTACTGAAACACCGCAAGCGCAAGGAGAAGGCGCTGCGGAAGCTGGACGCGATGGGGGCCAACCTGGCCCGTGTCCAGGACCTCACCGACGAACTGCGCAGGCAGCTGAAACCGCTCGGCCGACAGGCGGCGGTCGCCCGCCGGGCCGCCGTCATCCAGGCCGATCTGCGCGACGCCCGGCTGCGGTTGCTCGCGGACGACCTGGTCGGGCTGCACACCGCGTTGCGCGGCGAGATCGCCGACGAGGCCGAGCTGAAGCGGCGCCGGGAGACGGCGGAGACGGAACTCAAGGCGGCGCTGGGGCGCGAGGCGGAGCTTGAGGACGAGGTACGGCGGCTCACGCCCAGGCTCCAGCGCGCCCAGCAGACCTGGTACGAGCTGTCGCAGCTGGCCGAACGGGTGCGCGGCACGATCTCACTGGCCGACGCCCGGGTGAAGAGCGCCACCGCCCCGCCGGAGGAGGAGCGGCGCGGCCGCGACCCGGAGGACATGGAGCGCGAGGCGGCCCGGATCCGCGAGCAGGAGGCGGAGCTGACCGCGGCGCTGGAGGCCGCGGAGCACGCCCTGGAGGACACCGCCTCCCACCGGTCCGAACTGGAGCGGGAGTTGGCGGCGGAGGAACGCAGGCTGAAGGACGCGGCCCGCGCCCTCGCGGACCGCCGCGAAGGGCTCGCCCGGCTCAGCGGCCAGGTCAACGCGGCCCGCAGCCGCGCCGGTTCCGCGCAGGCGGAGATCGACCGGCTGGCCGCCTCGCGCGACGAGGCACGGGAGCGGGCGGTCGCCGCCCAGGAGGAGTACGAGCAGCTCAAGGCGGAGGTCGACGGGCTGGACGCCGGTGACGCCGAGCTCGGGGAGCGGCACGAGGCCGCCCGGACCGAGCTCAAGGAGGCGGAGGCCTCGCTCGCCGCCGCCCGGGAGGCCGCCACCGCAGCGGAACGGAAGCGCGCCGCCGTCGCGGCCCGCCATGACGCGCTGGCCCTCGGGCTGCGCCGCAAGGACGGCACCGGGGTGCTGCTCGGTGCCGGGGACCGGCTGACCGGCCTGCTCGGACCGGCCGCGGAGCTGCTCACGGTGGCCCCCGGACACGAGGTCGCGGTGGCCGCCGCACTGGGCGCGGCGGCGGACGCGGTGGCGGTGACGGACCCGGCCACGGCGGCCGAGGCGATCCGGCTGCTGCGGAAACTGGACGCGGGCCGGGCCGCGATGCTGCTGGGAGGCGGCGGAGGCGGCGGAGGCGCTCACGTACCCGGGCAGGGCACGGAAGCGGAGCCCGCGCCCCGGAGCGAGGCCGCGCACGTACCGGGCCAGGCAGCGGAGCGGCTCCCGGTGCGACAGGGCGCGGACGGCACCGCGGCGGCCCCGGCCGGCCACCCGGAGGGGCCCGCGCTCGGTGGCCTGGAGAACCCCGCCGTGGCCGACCTCGTCAGCGGTCCCGTCGAACTGGTGGCCGCCGTGCGCAGGCTGGTGCGGGACACGGTGGTCGTCGGGACGCTGGAGGACGCGGAGGATCTGGTGGCCGCCCGCCCGGAGCTGACGGCGGTGACCGGCGAGGGGGACGTCCTCTCGGCGCACTTCGCGCACGGCGGTTCCGCGGGCGCGCCCAGCCTCCTCGAAGTCCAGGCGTCCGTGGACGAGGCCGCCGCCGAACTGGCCGAACTGGCGGTGCGGTGCACGGAGCTGGCCGAGGCCCAGCGGCTCGCCGGGCAGCGGCGCTCCACCGTCGCGGCGCTCGTCGAGGAGCTGGGGGAGCGGCGCCGGGCCGCGGAGCGGGAGAAGTCCGGGGTGGCCCAGCAGCTCGGCCGGCTGGCCGGCCAGGCGCGGGGCGCGGCCGGTGAGGCCGACCGGATGGCCACCTCCGCCGCCCGTGCCCAGGAGGCGCTGGAGCGCGCGACCCAGGACGCGGAGGAGCTGGCCGAACGGCTGCTCGTGGCGGAGGAGGCCTCGCAGGACGGCGCCGACGAGGAGCCGGACAGCGCCGTCCGCGACCGGCTCGCCGCCGACGGTGCCAACGCCCGTCAGACCGAGATGGAGGCCCGCCTCCAGGTCCGTACCCATGAGGAACGGGTCAAGGCGCTGGCCGGCCGCGCCGACTCCCTGGACCGGGGAGCCCGCGCGGAGCGGGAGGCGCGGGCCCGAGTCGAGCGGCGCAGGGCGCGGCTGCGCCATGAGGCCGAGGTGGCCTCCGCCGTGGCGTCCGGCGCCCGTCAGCTGCTGGCCCACGTCGAGGTGTCCGTCGTACGGGCCGAGCTGGAGCGGGCCGCCGCGGAGGCCTCGAAGGCGGAGCGGGAACAGGAGCTGGCGGCGGAGCGGCTGCGGGGCCGTGCGCTCAAGGACGAGCTGGACAAGCTGACCGATTCGGTCCACCGGGGCGAGGTGCTCGGCGCCGAGAAGCGGCTGCGGATAGAACAGCTGGAGGCGAAGGCCCTGGAGGAGCTGGGCGTGGAGCCGGCCGGTCTGGCCGCCGAGTACGGGCCCGACCAGCTCGTGCCGCCGTCCCCGGCCGCGGAGGGCGAGGAGCTGCCGGAGGATCCGGAGCATCCGCGCAACCAGCCGAAGCCGTTCGTCAGGGCCGAGCAGGAGAAGCGGCTGAGGTCGGCCGAACGGGCGTACCAGCAACTCGGGAAGGTGAATCCGCTCGCCCTCGAAGAGTTCTCCGCACTGGAGGAACGGCACAAGTTCCTCTCCGAGCAGCTTGAGGACCTGAAGAAGACCAGGGCCGATCTGATGCAGGTCATCAAGGAGGTCGACGAGCGCGTCGAGCAGGTCTTCACCGAGGCGTACCGGGACACCGCCCGCGAGTTCGAGGGGGTCTTCTCGCGCCTCTTCCCGGGCGGCGAGGGGCGGCTCATCCTGACCGATCCGGACAACATGCTCACGAGCGGTGTGGACGTCGAGGCCCGCCCGCCGGGCAAGAAGGTGAAGCGGCTGTCCCTGCTGTCCGGCGGCGAACGGTCGCTGACGGCAGTGGCGTTGCTCGTCTCGATCTTCAAGGCCAGGCCGAGCCCGTTCTATGTGATGGACGAGGTCGAGGCGGCGCTCGACGACACCAACCTCCAGCGGCTGATCCGGATCATGGTGGAGCTCCAGGAGAGTTCGCAGCTCATCGTGATCACGCACCAGAAGCGGACGATGGAGGTCGCCGACGCGCTCTACGGCGTCTCGATGCAGGGCGACGGGGTCTCCAAGGTGATCAGCCAGCGGCTGCGCTGAATCCCTTCCGCCGGGTCGGGGGATTGAACACGCGGTCCCTGTGGCACCTGTTCCACAGTCAAGTGGTGGCACAGGTGAACGTATGCGCCACTGGGTACAGCTCGCCCCCCACGCCTGCGTCTGCGGCCAGGCACCAGGAGTTCACGTGACCAGCACATCGCAGGGACCAGAGTCCGGAGCCAGAGCGGCCCACCCGGACCACCTCGGCCATGTCATCTTCATCACGGCGGCCGCGGCCATGGGCGGCTTCCTCTTCGGTTACGACAGCTCCGTGATCAACGGCGCCGTCGAGGCGATCCGCAGCCGGTACGACATCGGCTCCGGCACGCTCGCCCAGGTCATCGCCATCGCCCTCATCGGCTGTGCGATCGGCGCGGCCACCGCGGGCCGCATCGCCGACCGGATCGGCCGAATCCGCTGCATGCAGATCGCCTCGGTCCTCTTCACCATCAGCGCCGTCGGATCCGCGCTCCCGTTCGCGCTCTGGGACCTGGCGATGTGGCGCATCATCGGCGGCTTCGCCATCGGCATGGCCTCGGTGATCGGCCCGGCGTACATCGCGGAGGTCTCACCGCCCGCCTACCGGGGCCGCCTCGGCTCCTTCCAGCAGGCGGCGATCGTCATCGGCATCGCCATCTCCCAGCTCGTCAACTACGGCATCCTGCAGATCGCCGACGGCGACCAGCGCGGCAAGATCGGCGGCCTGGAAGCCTGGCAGTGGATGCTCGGCGTGATGGTCCTGCCCGCGGTTCTGTACGGTCTGCTGTCCTTCGCGATCCCCGAGTCGCCGCGGTTCCTGATCTCGGTCGGCAGGAAGGACCGGGCCCGCCAGATCCTGGCGGAGGTCGAGGGCGAGGGGGTCGACCTCGACGCCCGGGTGACCGAGATCGAGACCGCGATGCACCGCGAGCACAAGTCGACCTTCAAGGACCTGCTGGGCAGCCGCTTCGGCTTCCTGCCCATCGTCTGGGTCGGTATCGGCCTGTCGGTCTTCCAGCAGCTCGTCGGCATCAACGTGGCGTTCTACTACTCGGCGACGCTGTGGCAGTCCGTCGGCATCGACCCGACCGACTCGTTCTTCTACTCGTTCACCACCTCGATCATCAACATCATCGGTACCGTGATCGCGATGGTGCTGGTGGACCGGGTGGGCCGCCGTCCGCTGGCTCTCGTCGGCTCCTGCGGCATGGCCGTCGCGCTGGCCTTCGAGGCATGGGCCTTCTCCGCCAACCTGGTCGACGGCAAGCTCCCCAACACCCAGGGCGTGGTCGCGCTCGTCGCCGCCCACGTGTTCGTGCTGTTCTTCGCCCTCTCGTGGGGTGTCATCGTCTGGGTCTTCCTCGGCGAGATGTTCCCGAACCGGATCCGCGCCGCGGCGCTCGGTGTCGCCGCGTCCGCGCAGTGGATCGCCAACTGGGCGATCACCGCGAGCTTCCCGAGCCTCTCCGACTGGAACCTGTCGGGCACGTACATCATCTACGCCTGCTTCGCGACGCTCTCGATCCCCTTCGTCCTCAAGTTCGTCAAGGAGACCAAGGGCAAGGCGCTGGAGGAGATGGGCTGACCCCCGCGGTCCGCGCTCCTTCAGCCGCCGGTCGCCTCGCAGAACAGCCGCAGACTGCGCCACCCCTCCTCGACCGGCATCCCGCCGCACAGCGGATGCAGCACCAGGCTGTCCAGCTCCCGGCCCAGATCGGCGCACTCCTGCGGGGTGACGATCCGGTAGACGCCCTCGGCGCGCAGCTCCGCCACCGTCGTGGCCGCGGAGCGGACGGCCGAGCGGATGTCCTTGGACTGCCAGGAGGCGTACGTACGGGCCTCGTGCAGGAAGTGCTCCCCGTACTCGGCCCACGTACGGTCCGGGTCCTCGGACACGTGCAGCAGCGGGGTCTCGGCCGCGGGCATCATGCAGAAGCCCTCGGTGCCGTGCTCCGCGCGCTGCTCGTGGTAGTACGCCTCCAGCTCCGGCAGATGCGCGCTCGGGAACAGCGGCAGCCCCAGCCGCGCCGCCCGCCGCGCCGCCGCCCGCGAGCTGCCGCCGACCAGCAGCAGCGGGTGCGGCCGGGTGAACGGCCGGGGGGTCACCGTGACCGTGCGGCCGCGGAACTCGAACGGCTCCCCGGTCCACGCCAGCAGCAGCGTCTCCAGCAGCTCGTCCTGGATCCGGCCGCGCCTGCCCCACTCGACGCCCGCCCGCTCGTACTCCTCCGGCCGGTAGCCGATCCCCGCGACCGTGACCAGCCGGCCCGCGCTCAGCAGGTCGAGCACCGCGATGTCCTCCGCCAGCCGCAGCGGGTCGTGCAGCGGCCCGATCACCGCGGAGACCGTGACCGCGATCCGGCCCGTCGCGCCGAAGACGGCCCCGGCCAGGACGAAGGGCGAGGGCAGCCAGGAGTTGGCGGCCCCGTGGTGCTCCTCGGTCTGTACGGTGTCGATGCCGTGCTCGTCGGCGTACGCGGCCATGTCCAGGGCCGCGCGGTAGCGGGCCGAGAGCGAGCCGGGCGTGGCGGCTGGATCGACGAGGTTGAACCGGACGACTGTGAAGGCCATGACACTGTCCCCTTCGCCGGGCGGGCTGGGCGAGGCCGGACAGTAGCTGACGCAGCGTCAGAAGTGTAGGGGTGTGTTGCGCCGCCGTGCGCCGGGGCGCGGTGGTGCCGGGCGCGGGCGGAGCCATGGCCGTACCGCGAATATCGCGCACCCGGCCCCCTGCGGAACGGCCATTCCCCGATTGTCCCCGCGCGTGACTGATACTGGGTGGGTTATGGAATTCGTCATCCTTGCTGTAGTCATCGCCCTGGTCGCGGTCGGCGTGATCAGCGGGCTCGTGGTCAGCAGCCGCAAGAAGAAGCAGCTGCCCCCGGCACCGTCGAGCACGCCGACCATCACTCCTCCCGCCGAGCCCCATGTCGGCGAGGAGGCCGAAACGCCGCGCGACGAATCGCGCCGCACCATCGAGGAGGTCGGGCTCCCGCCCACCGAGGAGGAGGCGGAGCAGGCCCCTGAGGCCGCCGCGCCCCCCGCGCTCGACGTCCCCGAGCCCACCGCGGGCCGGCTGGTCCGGCTGCGGGCCCGGCTCGCCCGCTCGCAGAACTCCCTCGGCAAGGGGCTGCTCACGCTGCTGTCGCGGGACAACCTCGACGAGGACACCTGGGAGGAGATCGAGGACACCCTCCTCACCGCCGATGTCGGCGTCGCCCCCACCCAGGAGCTGGTGGAACGGCTCCGCGAGCGCGTCCGGGTCCTCGGCACCCGTACCCCCGAGGACCTGCGCACCCTGCTGCGCGAGGAGCTCGTCACCCTGCTCGGCACCGACTTCGACCGTGCGGTCAAGACGGAGAGCGGTGTCGACACCCCCGGCGTCGTGATGGTCGTCGGTGTCAACGGCACCGGAAAGACCACCACCACCGGAAAGCTCGCCCGGGTGCTGGTGGCCGACGGCCGCAGCGTCGTACTCGGCGCGGCCGACACCTTCCGGGCCGCCGCCGCCGATCAGCTCCAGACCTGGGGCGAGCGCGTCGGCGCCCGCACCGTGCGCGGACCCGAGGGCGGTGACCCGGCCTCGATCGCCTTCGACGCGGTGAAGGAAGGTATCGCGGAGGGCGCCGATGTCGTACTGATCGACACGGCGGGCCGGCTGCACACCAAGACCGGCCTGATGGACGAGCTCGGCAAGGTCAAGCGGGTGGTCGAGAAGCACGGACCGCTCGACGAGATCCTGCTCGTGCTGGACGCCACCACCGGGCAGAACGGCCTGGTGCAGGCCCGAGTCTTCGCGGAGGTCGTCGACATCACCGGCATCGTCCTCACCAAGCTGGACGGCACCGCCAAGGGCGGCATCGTCATCGCCGTCCAGCGCGAGCTGGGCGTACCGGTGAAGCTGATCGGGCTCGGCGAGGGGCCGGACGATCTGGCCCCCTTCGAGCCGGAGGCGTTCGTGGACGCCCTGATCGGGGACTGAGACCGCCGGACAGGAAACGGCCCGGCCGCCCGGACATCCGGGCGGCCGGGCCGTTCGCTGTGCGGGGTCGTTGTGCGGGCTCAGCCGCAGAGGGCCCAGCGGTGGCAGATGTACGCCAGCGTGCCCAGCAGCAGCCGCGCTTCAGGCGGGGCCGCCGCGGTGTCCAGGGCGGGCGGGCGGAGCCAGCGGACCGGGCCGAGGCCGCCCTGGTCGGACGGGGGCGCCGTGATGTGGGAGCCGAGGCCGAGCGCCCGCAGGTCCAGCTCCGCGTCGTCCCAGCCCATCCGGTACAGCAGCTGGGGGAGCCCGGCGGCCGCGCCGGGTGCCACGAAGAACTGCGCCCGTCCGGCCGGCGTCACGGCCACCGGACCCAGCGGCAGGCCCATTCGCTCCATCCGTACCAGCGCCCTGCGCCCGGACCGCTCCGCGACTTCGAGGATGTCGAAGCTGCGGCCCACCGGCAGCAGCATCGAGGCGCCGGGCACCTCTGCCCACGCACGTGCCGCGGTGTCGAGCGTCGCCCCCGCGGGCACCTCCCGCGCGAAGTCCAGCGGATGCGCGCCGGGGGAGGGGCAGTCGGCCGCGCCGCAGGAGCAGCGGCCGTCAGAGGCCCGCGCGCCCGGTGCGACGGCCCAGCCCCATAACCCCGTGTACTCGGCCACCGCGGTGCCCTCGGTCGCACGGCCGCGGCGCCGTGCGCCGGATCGCAGTTCGCGGATGCCGCCGATCGTGAAGCCCATGCCCCCTCCAACGGGTCCAGCTCGCGGTGGTTACGGAACGCGGTTCAATCGTGACACTCCGCCGTCCTCGCTGATCCGGCCGGGCGCGGGGCGTGCGCCGGGGTGCCCGAACTCATTCGCACGCCGCCGAATGCTTCTTTGCGCCTACCGCTGATCGTCACCTGTCAAGTGAATCGCGCTCAGCTGCGGTGGCGTTCATCCGAAGGGGTGGCGAATGGTGGCGTTTCCGCAATCACTCTCCCCGAGGGGGTGATCGTAGGATTACCGTCGGTACACGAACCATGGAAGTATGTGCGCCCATGGGTATGCCGGAGGCAACTCGACTTTCTGTTCGATGGCGTGCGACCTCCGTACGGACAGGATCGGTTCACGGCATTCTGAGAATGGTTCGGGCGGACGGTATTTCGGCGGGATGGGGGCGTTCCAGTGAGTGGCAGCGGCGCGGGCGATTCGAATGCCGGTAAGCGCCCCAACGGGCAATTGGGATCATGGTTCGTGCGCAGCGGCTGGTCGAAGGGCGAGCTGGCCCGCCAGGTGAACCGCAGGGCCCGCCAGCTGGGCGCCCACCACATCAGCACCGACACCTCACGGGTGCGGCGCTGGCTGGACGGCGAGCAGCCGCGCGAACCGATCCCGCGCATCCTGTCCGAGCTGTTCTCTGAGCGCTTCGGCTCGGTCGTCGCCGTCGAGGACCTGGGGTTACGCGCCGCGCACCAGGCCCCGTCGGTCGCCGGTGTCGACCTGCCCTGGGCCGGGCCCCAGACCGTCGCCCTGCTCAGTGAGTTCTCCCGCAGCGACCTGATGCTCGCCCGGCGCGGCTTCCTCGGCAGCTCCCTCGCCCTCGCCGCCGGCCCCGCCCTCATCGAACCCATGCAGCGCTGGCTGGTGCCCGTCACCGCCGCCGCGGCCGCGGAGCCGGATCCGGAGGCCGCCGCCCGCCGCCCCTCCCGGCTCTCCGGACCCGAGCTCGACCTGCTGGAGTCCACCACCGCGATGTTCCGCCAGTGGGACGCGCAGTGCGGCGGCGGACTGCGCCGCAAGGCCGTCGTCGGCCAGCTCCACGAGGTCACCGACCTGCTCCAGGAGCCGCAGCCGGCCGCCACCGCCAAACGGCTGTTCCGCTGCGCCGCCGAGCTGGCCGAGCTCGCGGGCTGGATGAGCTACGACGTCGGCCTCCAGCCCACCGCCCAGAAGTACTTCGTCCTCGCCCTGCACGCCTCCAAGGAGGCCGGTGACAAGCCGCTCGGCTCGTACGTCCTGTCCAGCATGAGCCGGCAGATGATCCACCTCGGCCGGCCCGACGACGCCCTCGAACTGATCCACCTCGCCCAGTACGGCAGCCGGGACTGCGCCACCGCGCGCACCCAGGCCATGCTGTATGCGATGGAGGCCCGCGCGTACGCCAACATGGGCCAGCCCAGCAAGTGCAAACGGGCCGTCCGGATGGCCGAGGACACCTTCCTCGACGCGGGAATCGACGGCGAGCCCGAGCCCGACTGGATCCGGTTCTTCTCCGACGCCGAGCTGAACGGCGAGAACTCCCACTCCTACCGCGACCTCGCCTATGTGGCCGGCCGCAGCCCCACGTACGCCTCGCTGGCCGAACCCGTCATGCAGAAGGCGGTCCAGCTCTTCGGGGAGGACGACGAGCACCAGCGCTCCTACGCCCTCAACCTGATCGGTCTCGCCACGGTCCACCTCCTCAAGCGCGAACCGGAGGAGTCCACCGTGCTGGCCGAGAAGGCGCTGCGGGTCGCCAAGAAGGTCCGGTCCGAGCGCGTCAACACCCGGCTGCGCAAGACGGTCGACACCGCGGCCAGGGACTTCGGGGACATCCCCGAGGTCGCCCGGCTCACCGATCTCCTCACCGAACAGCTCCCCGAGGCCGCGGAAGCGGTCTGAGAGCACCCAGTCCCCGGCCACGACGGCCACCCCGCACAGACCGACTTCGGCTCCCCCGATTGCCAGGTCAGTGGGTGGTCGCCGTGGCCGGTTCGTGTGGTCGTTCCCGTACCGGAGCGTCGTAACCGCACCGTATGCGGCCCCGGCCGCAGAGTAGGTGCGAGCGCGGGAACGGCACGGGCGGTTCATGGGGACGTAACACGTCGCTCGCCTTCGTCACTGCGGCGAAACACCACGCGGCATCCATGGAAACGGCGCTGAGCGAATCTCATGGCGCATAAGGACGGCCCCTTTCCCCAGTGGTTCCGCACGTGGTTGTGCCCCCACCGCCCGCACGCGGCCGCACCGACGACGAGGAGACGCCGATGCCCCCAGGCATCACGACGTTCGCAGCAGACGCCCCGACGCTGTCTGCCGCCAATACCGGATTCATGCTCATCTGCTCCGCCCTCGTGATGGTCATGACCCCGGCCCTGGCCTTCTTCTACGGAGGCATGGTCCGCGTCAAAAGCACCCTCAACATGCTGATGATGAGCTTCATCAGCCTCGGGATCGTCACGATCCTCTGGGTGCTGTACGGATTCAGCCTCGCCTTCGGCTCCGACATCGGTTCCTTCATCGGCTGGAGCTCCGACTTCGCCGGACTCAGCGGAATCGGTGTCACGGAACTCTGGGACGGCTACACCATCCCGGTCTACGTCTTCGCCGTGTTCCAGCTGATGTTCGCCGTCCTCACCCCGGCCCTGATAAGCGGTGCCCTCGCGGACCGGGTCAAGTTCACCTCCTGGGCGCTCTTCATCACCCTCTGGGTCACCGTCGTCTACTTCCCGGTCGCGCACTGGGTCTGGGGCGCGGGCGGCTGGCTGTACGAGCTCGGCGTCATCGACTTCGCCGGCGGTACGGCCGTCCACATCAACGCCGGTGCCGCGGCCCTCGGCGTGATCCTCGTCATCGGCAAGCGGGTCGGCTTCAAGAAGGACCCGATGCGGCCGCACAGCCTGCCGCTCGTGATGCTCGGCGCCGGACTGCTCTGGTTCGGCTGGTTCGGCTTCAACGCCGGCTCGTGGCTTGGCAACGACGACGGCGTCGGCGCGGTCATGTTCGTCAACACGCAGGTCGCCACCGCCGCCGCGATGCTCGCCTGGCTCGGCTACGAGAAGCTCCGGCACGGCTCCGTCACCACCCTGGGCGCCGCCTCCGGTGCCGTCGCCGGACTCGTCGCCATCACCCCGGCGGGCGGCGCGGTCAGCCCGCTCGGCGCCATCGCGGTCGGTGCCATCGCCGGTGTGCTGTGCGCCATGGCGGTCGGTCTGAAGTACCGGTTCGGCTACGACGACTCCCTGGACGTCGTCGGCGTCCACCTCGTCGGCGGTATCGCGGGCTCCCTGCTCATCGGCTTCTTCGCCACCGGCGGGGTCCAGTCCGACGCCAAGGGCCTCTTCTACGGCGGCGGGCTCGACCAGCTCGGCAAGCAGGCCGTCGGCGTCTTCGCCGTCCTCGCGTACTCTCTGGTCGTCTCCGCGATCCTCGCCCTCGTCCTCGACAAGACCATCGGGATGCGGGTCGAGGAGGACGACGAGGTCTCCGGCATCGACCAGGTCGAGCACGCGGAGACCGCGTACGACTTCAGCGGCGCGGGAGGCGGTCTGTCCCCCCGCCCCACGCCTCCCGCCCCCGGCACCACGGCAGCCCCGACGAACAAGAAGGTGGACGCATGAAGCTCATCACCGCAGTCGTGAAGCCCCACCGGCTTGACGAGATCAAGGAGGCCCTCCAGGCCTTCGGCGTCCAGGGCCTCACGGTCACGGAAGCCAGCGGCTACGGGCGCCAGCGCGGCCACACCGAGGTCTACCGGGGCGCCGAGTACACCGTCGACCTCGTCCCGAAGATCCGCATCGAGGTGCTCGTCGAGGACGAGGACGCCGAACAGCTCATCGAGGTCGTCGTCAAGGCGGCCCGGACCGGCAAGATCGGTGACGGCAAGGTCTGGAGCGTCCCTGTCGAGACCGCGGTCCGGGTCCGTACCGGCGAACGCGGCCCCGACGCACTCTGACCGACGATTCCGCGAACGGAAGGCAGCTGGGTGACGAGTACCGAAGTGACCACCGAATCCGAGGACTCGGGACCCAGCGGCTATGCGGCGGCCCGGCTGCGCCTCCTCCAGGGAGAGGTGCGGTCCGGGCCGCCGCGCCGTGCGGCCCTCGCCTCGCTCACCGACGACTGGCTGAGCGCCCTCTTCGCCTCCGCCACCGCACACGCCGGAGTACGCGGCGCCGCCCTCGTCGCCGTCGGCGGCTACGGACGGGGCGAACTCTCCCCGCGCAGCGACCTCGACCTGCTGCTCCTGCACGACGGCAGCGCCGACTCCGGAGCCGTCGCCACCCTGGCCGACCGCATCTGGTACCCCGTCTGGGACCTCGGCCTGGCCCTCGACCACTCCGTCCGCACCCCCGCCGAGGCCCGCAAGACGGCGGGCGAGGACCTCAAGGTCCAGCTCGGGCTGCTCGACGCCCGTCACGTGGCCGGCGACCTCGGCCTCGTCGCCTCCCTGCGCACCGCGATCCTCGCGGACTGGCGGAACCAGGCCCCCAAGCGGCTGCCCGCGCTCGACGAGCTCTGCCGCGAACGGGCCGAGCGCCAGGGCGAGCTCCAGTTCCTCCTGGAACCCGACCTCAAGGAGGCCCGCGGCGGCCTGCGCGACGCCACCGCCCTGCGCGCCGTCGCCGCCTCCTGGGTCGCCGACGCACCGCGCGAAGGCCTCGCGGAGGCCCGCCGCGTCCTGCTGGACGCCCGCGACGCCCTCCACCTGACGACCGGCCGCGCCACCGACCGCCTCGCCCTCCAGGAACAGGACCAGGTCGCAGACGCCCTCGGCCTCCTCGACGCCGACGCCCTGCTCCGCCAGGTGTACGAGGCCGCCCGCACCGTCTCGTACGCCACCGACGTCACCTGGCGCGAGGTCAACCGGGTGCTGCGGGCCCGCTCGGCGCGTCCCAGGCTGCGCGCCATGCTGGGCGGCGGCCGGGCGCAGGGCGTCGACCGCAGCCCGCTCGCGGACGGCGTCGTCGAGGCGGACGGCGAGGTCGTGCTCGCCCGTACCGCCCGTCCGGAACGCGACCCGGTGCTCGTCCTGCGCGCCGCCGCGGCCGCCGCCCAGTCCGAACTCCCGCTCTCCCGCCACGTCGTACGCCACCTGGCCGGTGCCGCCAAACCGCTGCCGGTGCCGTGGCCGGCCGAGGCACGGGAGGAGCTCGTCACCCTGCTCGGCGCGGGCGAGGCCACCGTGCCCGTCTGGGAGGCCCTCGAAGCGGAGGGGCTGATCACCCGGCTGCTGCCCGACTGGGAACGGGTCCACTGCCGCCCCCAGCGCAACCCCGTCCACACCTGGACCGTCGACCGCCACCTCGTCGAGGCGGCCGTCCGCGCCTCCTCCCTCACCCGCCGCGTCGGCCGCCCCGACCTGCTGCTCGTCGCCGCACTGCTGCACGACATCGGCAAGGGCTGGCCCGGCGACCACTCCGTCGCGGGCGAGGTCATCGCCCGCGACATGGCCGCACGGATCGGCTTCGAGCCGCACGACGTGGGCGTCATCGCCACCCTCGTCCGCCACCACCTGCTGCTCATCGAGACCGCCACCCGCCGCGACCTCGACGACCCGGCGACCGTCCGCACCGTCGCCACCGCCGTCTCCACCACCTCCACCCTGGAACTGCTGCACGCGCTCACCGAGGCCGACGCCCTCGCCACCGGGCCCGCCGCCTGGTCCGCCTGGCGCGCCTCCCTCGTCGCGGACCTGGTCAGACGCGTCGCGGCGGTCCTCGCCGGCGAGGAACCGGAGGAGCCGGAGCCCGCGGCCCCGAGCGCCGAACAGGAACGCCTGGCCGTCGAGGCCCTGCGCACCGGCGAACCCGTCCTCGCCCTGCACGCCCAGACCGAGACCCCGCACGAGGAGGACGCCCCGGAACCCGTCGGCGTCGAACTCCTCATCGCCCTCCCGGACCGGCCCGGAGTCCTCCCCGCCGCCGCCGGGGTGCTGGCCCTGCACCGGCTCACCGTCCGCGCCGCGGACCTGCGGGCCGTCGAGCTCCCCACCGAGCTGGGCGAGAGCGCCGACGTACTGCTGCTGAGCTGGCGGGTCGCCGCCGAGTACGGGTCCCTGCCCCAGGCCGCCCGGCTGCGCGCCGATCTCGTACGCGCGCTGGACGGCTCGCTGGACATCCGGTCCCGGCTCGCGGAGCGCGAGGCGGCCTATCCGCGCCGGCGCGGGGTGAAGGCCCCGCCGCCGAGGGTGAAGGTCGCGGCGGCCGGTTCGCGGCTGGCCACGGTGATCGAGGTGCGCGCCCAGGACGCTCCGGGGCTGCTCCACCGGATCGGCCGGGCGCTGGAGCAGAGCGCGGTACGGGTCCGCAGCGCGCACGTGTCGACGCTCGGGGCCAACGCGGTGGACACGGTCTACGTCACGGATGAGGACGGCAGGCCGCTGTCGGCGGAGCGCGCGGCGGAGCTGGCCCAGGAGGTCGAGAAGGCGCTCGGCTGAGCGCTTTCACCGTGTGCGACAGCCCTCGTCCGTCACGAGAACCGGGCGAGGGCTTTGCGTTCCACGGCGTCCGGATACCCTTGGGAACGACTGACCCATCCCGCCCCCGACCCTGAGGACCGACGAGCGCCGTGTTCGATACTCTCTCCGACCGCCTTGCCGCGACTTTCAAGAACCTCAGGGGCAAGGGCCGCTTGTCCGAGGCGGACATCGACGCCACGGCTCGCGAGATCCGTATCGCCCTGCTTGAGGCCGATGTCGCCCTGCCCGTCGTCCGGTCCTTCATCGCCAACGTCAAGGAGCGGGCGCGCGGCGCCGAGGTCTCCCAGGCGCTGAACCCCGCGCAGCAGATGATCAAGATCGTCAACGAGGAGCTCGTCTCCATCCTCGGTGGCGAGACCCGTCGGCTGCGGTTCGCCAAGACCGCGCCCACCGTGATCATGCTCGCCGGTCTCCAGGGTGCCGGTAAGACGACCCTCGCCGGAAAGCTCGGCCTCTGGCTGAAGAGCCAGGGCCACTCCCCGCTGCTCGTCGCCTGTGACCTCCAGCGCCCCAACGCCGTCAACCAGCTGAGCGTCGTCGCCGAGCGCGCCGGCGTCGCGGTGTACGCACCGGAGCCGGGCAACGGCGTCGGTGACCCGGTCCAGGTCGCCAAGGACTCGATCGAGTTCGCCAGGACCAAGGTCCACGACATCGTCGTCGTCGACACCGCCGGCCGCCTCGGCATCGACCAGGAGCTGATGCAGCAGGCCGCGGACATCCGCGACGCCGTCAGCCCCGACGAGATCCTCTTCGTCGTCGACGCGATGATCGGTCAGGACGCGGTCAACACCGCGGAGGCCTTCCGCGACGGCGTCGGCTTCGACGGTGTGGTGCTCTCCAAGCTCGACGGTGACGCCCGGGGCGGCGCGGCCCTGTCGATCGCCCACGTCACGGGCAAGCAGATCATCTTCGCGTCGAACGGCGAGAAGCTTGAGGACTTCGACGCCTTCCACCCGGACCGGATGGCCTCGCGCATCCTCGACATGGGTGACCTGCTCACCCTGATCGAGCAGGCGGAGAAGACCTTCAGCCAGGACGAGGCCGCCAAGATGGCCTCCAAGCTGGCGTCCAGCAAGGGCAAGGACTTCACGCTCGACGACTTCCTCGCCCAGATGGAGCAGGTCCGCAAGATGGGCTCCATCTCCAAGCTGCTCGGGATGCTGCCCGGCATGGGGCAGATCAAGGACCAGATCAACAACATCGACGAGCGCGACGTCGACCGCACCGCCGCGATCATCAAGTCGATGACCCCGAAGGAGCGCGCCGAGCCGACGATCATCAACGGCTCGCGCCGGGCCCGTATCGCCAAGGGCTCCGGTGTCGAGGTCAGCGCCGTGAAGAGCCTGGTCGAGCGGTTCTTCGAGGCCCGCAAGATGATGTCGAAGATGGCGCAGGGCGGCGGCATGCCGGGGATGCCGGGGATGCCGGGCATGGGCGGCGGCCCCGGCCGGCAGAAGAAGCAGGTCAAGCAGGCCAAGGGCAAGCGCAAGAGCGGTAACCCGATGAAGCGCAAGGCCGAGGAGGCGGCCGAGGCCGCCCGCCGCGAGCAGGCCGCGCAGGGCGGCGCGCTCGGCCTGCCCGCCGGCCAGGACGACAAGAACTTCGAGCTCCCGGACGAGTTCAAGAAGTTCATGGGCTGACCGAGCCCCGTGCCATGTCCCCGAGGGGGCGCCCGCTTCACGGCGGGCGCCCCCTCGGGCGTGTGCGGGGGAGCGGCGTTCCCTCCATGGGCCCAGCGGACCGCCGCTCCGAGGGCTTCGTCCGTGTTTCTCCCTTAATGTCGGCTCAACGGCTGTCGGCAGAGGAGCACGCGTGACCAGTCCGGTACCTCCCCGCGACCGCACCGACCAGCCCTGGCGCTCCGAGGGCGCACCACCGCCCCCGCCGCCCCGCCGGAAGATGCCCGGAGGCTGGGGCGGACTGCTGCTGACCGCGCTGGCCGTCTATCTGATCGCCAACCTGCTGCTCTCCTTCTTCAACGGCGAGGAGGAGCGGACGATCGCGTACACGGAGTTCAGCAAGCAGGTCACCTCGGGCAATGTCTCCAAGATCTACTCCAAGGGCGATGCCATCGAGGGGCAGCTCAAGAAGGAGGCGAAGGTCCCGGGCAAGGACGACAAGTACACCAAGTTCGTCACCCAGCGGCCCGCCTTCGCCGACGACAACCTCTGGGCCGAACTGGTCAAGGACGACGTCACGGTCACGGCCGAACCGGTCGTCAAGGAGCGCAGCTTCCTGGCCAACCTGCTGATCTCGCTGGCACCGATGCTGCTGCTCGTCGCGCTCTGGGTGTTCATCGCCCGGCGGATGTCGAAGGGCGGCATGGGCGGCGGGCTGGGCGGCTTCGGCCGCAAGGCCCCGCCCAAGCCGGTCGAGCTGGAGGGCGGCCGCCGCACCACCTTCGCCGACGTGGCCGGTATCGACGAGGTCGCGGGCGAGCTCGACGACGTGGTGGACTTCCTGAAGAACCCGGACGCCTACCGCGAGATGGGCGCCAGGATGCCCGGGGGCGTACTCCTCGCGGGTCCTCCCGGCACCGGAAAGACGCTGCTGGCGCGGGCCGTCGCGGGGGAGGCGGGGGTGCCGTTCTTCTCGGCCTCGGCCTCCGAGTTCATCGAGATGATCGTCGGCGTCGGCGCGGGACGGGTCCGGGAGCTCTTCGCCGAGGCGCGCAAGGTCGCGCCCGCCATCGTCTTCATCGACGAGATCGACACCATCGGACGGGTCAGGGGCGGCGGCTCGGGCATGGGCGGGCACGACGAGCGCGAGCAGACGCTCAACCAGATCCTCACCGAGATGGACGGCTTCTCCGGCTCCGAGGGCGTGATCGTGCTCGCGGCCACCAACCGCGCGGACGTCCTGGACCCGGCGCTCACCCGGCCCGGCCGCTTCGACCGGATCGTCCAGGTCAGCCCGCCGGACAAGACCGGCCGGGAGGCGATCCTGGAGATCCACACCCGGCAGATCCCGATGGCGCAGGACGTGGACCTGGGCCAGGTGGCCCGTACGACCCCGGGGATGACCGGCGCCGACCTGGCCAACCTCGCCAACGAGGCCGCGCTGCTCGCCGTCAAGCGGGGACAGCGGGAGGTCAGCGGCGCCGATCTCTCCGACGCCCTGGAGAAGGTCCAGCTCGGTGCGGAGCGCTCGCTGGTCATGTCGGACGAGGAACGCCGCAGAACCGCCTTCCACGAGAGCGGGCACGCCCTGCTGGGGATGCTCCAGCCCGGCGCCGACCCGGTCCGCAAGGTCACCATCGTGCCGCGCGGGCGGGCCCTCGGGGTCACGCTCTCCACACCGGACGCCGACAAGTACGCGTACACCGAGGAGTACCTGCGCGGCCGGATCATCGGCGCGCTCGGCGGGATGGCGGCCGAGCAGGTGGTGTTCGGTGTCGTCACCACGGGCGCGGAGAGCGATCTTGAGCAGGTCACCGGTCTGGCCAGGGGCATGGTGGGCCGCTGGGGCATGAGCCACAAGGTGGGCCGGCTGACGGCGATTCCGGCCGATGCCCAGCAGGCGTACGGGCTGAGCGCCGCGCCCGCCACCCTCGACGCGGTGGACGGCGAGATGCGCCGCATCGTCGACGAGTGCTACGAGGAGGCGTGCCGGCTCCTCGGGAACAACCGGGACCGGCTGGACTCCCTCGCCGGGGCGCTGCTGGAGCACGAGACGCTGGACGAGGTGGCCGCCTACCGGGCGGCCGGCATCACCCGGCTCGACAAGCCGTAAGGGCTGCCGGGCTGTCCGCGACGCCCGCCGCCGGGACCGCTACGTCGTGCAGACGAGATAGCGGAACACGTTGGGCATCCAGACGGTGCCGTCCCGGCGCAGGTGCGGGTGGAGCGCCTCCGCCACCTCCTTCTCCACCTGGGTCCGGTCCGTCGCCCGTACCGCCGCGTCGAAGAGCCGGGTCGACAGCAGGCCGCGGACCGCGCTGTCCAGGTCCGCGTAGCCGAACGGGCACGCCACCCGACCGGAGCCGTCCGGCTTCAGCCCGGTCCGGAACGCCACGTCCTCCAGATCGTCCCGCCGCGCGCCCAGCCAGCCGCCCGCCCCGGTGGAACCGGTCCCCTCCGCGAGCCGGGCGGCCACCCGCAGCACCGCCGCGGTGGCGCACCGTTCCGGCGGGCCCCAGCCGGTGAGTACGACGGTGCTGCCCCGAGCCGCCAGCGGCACCGCGGAGCCGAGCGCGCCCACCAGCTCCTCCGCGTCGTCGGCCGAGCAGCCGATCGGCGTGAACGCGGTGATCAGGCCGTACGGCCGGTGGTCCGCCGCGACGGCCGGGACGCCGTCCAGGAGCCACGGCCCGGTGGCCGGTGGCCCGGCGCCGCCCACCGGCTCCGGGTCCGGCAGCAGCCGGGCGCGGGCGAGCGCGAGGCGTTCGGTGTCGGTGTCGACGCCGGTGACGTGGGCCCCGCGGCCGGCCGCGATCAGCAGCGCGAGCCCGGAGCCGCAGCCGAGCGAGAGCATCCGGGTGGCGGCCCCCACCTCCAGCCGCCGGTACACCGCCTCGTAGAGCGGCGCGAGCATCCGTTCCTGGATCTCGGCCCAGTCACGGGCCCGGGACCCGGTGTCCACCGGGGCGGACGGATCCGCGTGCCTGTGGTGCCGGACGAGCGTTGGTGTCATGGAATGCGCCCCAATCCGCCGAGATGCCGGTGATTACGGTGGTGCCGGTGATGCCGGTCGGTCCTGTCCGAGTGGACGGTTCCCCCGTGTCCGCGGCCGCGCTTCCCCCGTATGCCAGGGAACTGCGCATCCGCCGCCGCGTCCAGGGGTCTACGGGCAATGGTTGTCTCCGGTACCGCCCGCCGGTCCAGTCTCACCCGGCGGGCGGGGCCGGGCACGTCGAGCGCCGGACGGTGCCGTCACCCTGGCCGGGGGAGGGGTGGGAGGTGCGGACCCGGCCCCGGTACTGTCGGTTCCCGAGGGCCGCGCCCGCTGCCGCACCGGGAGCCCGGGTGGTGCGGGCCCAGGGGGCGTACGCGCCGTCTACGCGCTCGGGCGTACACGTCGCTACGTACCACCTTGGTGCGAGCTGTGAGAGTTCTCCGCAGATCAGCGCACCCGCCCTCGTCAGGACGCATGAACGGCAACTGACTGGTACGTGCAAATTATTTGGGATGGCCCGGAATCGGAACACCGGGGCACTCGCGCTCGTTGTCACGACGTGAGCACGACACCACCTGTACTTGCCGCAGAGCTGGCACAGGCGTGGGCCGACATTCAGCGGTACCACCCCGAGCTGCCCGATCTTGCCGCGCCCGAGTCCCTGATCGGAGAGTCCTCGTCCGCCTGTGGCGCCGAGCTCTCCTTCGAACGGCTGCTCCATGAGGCAGTCCACGGCATCGCCGCCGCGAGAGGTGTCCGAGACACCTCACGCGCCGGCCGCTATCACAACCGCCGATTCCTCGCGATCGCCGAGGAGCTGGGCCTCGACCACGCCGAGGAGCCCCACCCCAGCAGTGGCTTCTCGCTGGTCACCCTCAACCCCGAGGCCAAGCGCCGGTACCGGCCGACGATGGAACGGCTGCAGCGCGCCCTCAAGGCGCACACCGTGGCCACCGCCGCCGACACCAAGCGCTCCTTCCGCGGCCCGGCCGCCCGGCACGGCTCCTCCGGAGGGGGCGTGCGGGTCAAGGCCGTCTGCGACTGCGGTCGCAATGTGCGTGTGGTCCCCTCGGTCCTCGCGCAGGCCCCGATCGTCTGCGGCGGCTGCGGAAAGCCGTTCCGGATCCCGGAGGCAGTGGTCGCGGTGGGGTGAGCCGATGTGGTGTGGCACAATGGCTAGCTGTACTCGACAGTCGCATAGGACCCCTCTCTCCTCCGGCTGACGCGTCCATCGGGCACCCGAGTACCGCAACCCCACGTGGCATCTTCGTTGTGCCCAACCACGTCATAGACCAGGAGACACCACTTCCGTGGCAGTCAAGATCAAGCTGAAGCGTCTGGGCAAGATCCGTTCGCCTCACTACCGCATCGTCGTCGCCGACTCCCGTACCCGCCGTGATGGCCGGGCCATCGAGGAGATCGGCCTGTACCACCCGGTACAGAACCCCTCGCGCATCGAGGTCAACGCAGAGCGCGCGCAGTACTGGCTGTCCGTCGGCGCCCAGCCGACCGAGCCGGTCCTCGCGATCCTGAAGCTCACCGGTGACTGGCAGGCCCACAAGGGTCTCCCGGCCCCCGCGCCGCTTCTGCAGCCGGAGCCCAAGGCTGACAAGCGCGCCCTGTTCGAGGCCCTGACCAAGGACACCGCTGAGGAGTCCAAGGGCGAGGCCATCACGCAGAAGGCGAAGAAGGCCGACAAGAAGGCGGACGAGGCTGCTGACGCAGCTGCGCCCGCCGAGTCGACCGAGGCCTGATCATGCTCGAGGAGGCTCTTGAGCACCTCGTGAAAGGCATCGTCGACAACCCCGAGGACGTGCAGGTCGCCTCGCGCACCCTGCGTCGCGGCCGTGTGCTTGAGGTACGGGTCCACCCCGACGACCTCGGCAAGGTGATCGGCCGTAACGGCCGCACCGCACGCGCGTTGCGTACCGTCGTCGGAGCCATCGGCGGCCGTGGTATCCGCGTCGACCTCGTCGATGTGGATCAGGTTCGCTGACAGAGTTGAACACCGGCACGGGCCGGGGAGGGCCATGCGCCCGCCCCGGCCCGTCGTCGTATGACAGGAGAGACACAAGGTGCAGTTGGTAGTCGCGCGGATCGGTCGCGCCCACGGCATCAAGGGCGAGGTCACCGTCGAGGTGCGCACGGACGAGCCGGAGCTCCGGCTCGGCCCCGGCGCGGTACTGGCCACGGAGCCGGCCTCGGCGGGACCGCTGACGATCGAGACCGGCCGGGTGCACAGCGGCAGGCTGCTGCTGCGTTTCGCGGGCGTACGGGACCGTACGGCCGCCGAGGCGCTGCGCAACACGCTGCTGATCTCCGAGGTCGACCCGGAGGAGCTCCCGGAGGACCCCGAGGAGTTCTACGACCATCAGCTGATGGACCTGGACGTGGTGCTCGCCGACGGCACCGAGATCGGCCGGATCACCGAGATCACGCACCTGCCGTCCCAGGACCTCTTCATCGTGGAGCGCCCGGACGGTACCGAGGTGATGATCCCGTTCGTCGAGGAGATCGTCTCCGAGATCGACCTGGAGGAGCAGCGCGCGGTGATCACGCCGCCGCCCGGTCTGATCGACGAGAGCGAGGCGGTCGTGGCCTCCTCGCGGGACGAGGACGCGGCGGCCGACGGAGCCGAGGGCGGGAAAGACACCTGATGCGCCTCGATGTCGTCACGATCTTCCCCGAGTACCTCGAACCGCTGAACGTCTCGCTCGTCGGCAAGGCCCGCGCCCGCGGCCGGCTCGACGTGCACGTGCGCGATCTGCGGGAGTGGACGTACGACCGCCACAACACGGTCGACGACACCCCCTACGGCGGTGGCCCCGGCATGGTCATGAAGACCGAGCCGTGGGGCGACGCCCTGGACGAGACACTGGCCGACGGCTACGAGTCCGGGGCGCACTCCCCGTTGCTCGTGGTGCCGACGCCGAGCGGCCGGCCGTTCACCCAGGAACTCGCGGTCGAGCTGTCAGAGCGCCCCTGGCTGATCTTCGCCCCGGCCCGCTACGAGGGCATCGACCGGCGGGTCACCGAGGAGTACGCCGGCCGGATGCCGGTCGTGGAGGTGTCCATCGGCGACTACGTGCTGGCCGGCGGGGAAGCCGCGGTGCTGGTGATCACGGAGGCGGTGGCCCGGCTGCTGCCCGGCGTGCTCGGCAACGCCGAATCGCACCGGGACGACTCCTTCGCACCCGGCGCGATGGCCGATCTGCTGGAGGGGCCCGTCTACACCAAGCCGCCCGAGTGGCGCGGCCGGGGCATTCCGGACGTGCTGCTCAGCGGCCACCACGGGCGGATCGCGCGCTGGCGCCGGGACGAGGCGTTCCGCCGTACCGCGCTCAACCGGCCCGATCTGATCGAGCGTTGCGAGGCGGCGGGCTTCGACAAGAAGGACCGCGAGATGCTCTCGATCCTCGGCTGGTCGCCCGAGCCGGGCGGCCGATTTTGGCGCAGGCCCGAGGCCGTGGAAGAATAGGCCGCTGCTGTACGTCCGCGTGCGCCCCTGCCACAGGGGGAAAGACGCCCGTCCGACGCGATCAGCACCCGAATCTCATCACTCTCCCGTCGATGACCTGTGGCATCGGCGAAGAAAGCAGACAACATGACTTCCCTGCTCGATGGCGTCAACGCCGCCTCGCTGCGTACCGACGTCCCGGCGTTCCGCCCCGGTGACACCGTCAACGTTCACGTCCGCGTGATCGAGGGCAACCGCTCCCGTATCCAGCAGTTCAAGGGCATCGTCATCCGCCGCCAGGGCGCGGGCGTCGGCGAGACCTTCACGGTCCGCAAGGTCTCCTTCAGCGTCGGCGTCGAGCGCACCTTCCCGGTGCACAGCCCGATCTTCGAGAAGATCGAGCTCGTCACCCGCGGTGACGTCCGTCGCGCCAAGCTGTACTTCCTCCGTGAGCTGCGCGGCAAGGCCGCGAAGATCAAGGAGAAGCGCGACCGCTGAGCTGGCTCCCAGGTCCGCGGCACGGCCGGATAAGCTCTGGCCCCGATGGACACGGAAGCAAGAACCACGGAGCGCGACCGCTCCTCCGCAGCCCCCACGGGGCCGGAGGAGGGGTCGCGCTTTTCGCGTATCCCGCACCGTTTCGCCGCCGCGATGTCATGGCGGCGCACGGTCGCGCTCGGCGCTGTCTGCTCGGTCTTCGTCCTGCTCTTCAGCATCTTCGTGGTGCAGCCCTTTCTGATCCCGAGTGGCTCGATGGAGTCCACGCTGCGGGTCGGGGACCGGGTGCTGGTCAACAAACTGGCGTACCGTTTCGGCTCCGAACCCCGGCGCGGGGACGTGGTGGTCTTCGACGGCACCGGCTCCTTCATGCAGGAGGCGCCGCCGGAGAACCCCGTCACCGGGCTGCTGCACGGGGCGGCGGCCTCCCTGGGGCTCGCGGAGCCCGCCGAGACCGACTTCGTGAAACGGGTGGTGGGCGTGGGGGGCGACCGGGTGGTCTGCTGCGACAAGCGGGGCAGGATCCAGGTCAACGGCCGGGCGCTGGACGAGGGCTACCTGTTCGCGGGTGATGCGCCCTCCCGGGCCCCGTTCGACATCGTGGTGCCGGACGGCACGCTCTGGATGATGGGCGACCACCGCAGCCGTTCCCGGGACTCCCGCGATCACCTGGGCGAACCGGGCGGCGGCATGGTGCCCGTGGACAAGGTGATCGGCAGGGTCGACTGGATCGGCTGGCCGCTGGGGCGGGTGGCCTCGCTGCCGGGCACCGGGGCCTTCGACGGCGTGCCCGCACCGGGGGCGACGCATGGGTAACCGGGGGCGGCGGCAGGACGCCGCCGGTCCCGGGGTACGGGCGCCGGGGGGCGACGAGACGGCGTCCCGCTCGTTGCCCACCAGGGCGGAGCGGCGCCGGCTGGCCCGCAAGGTGAAGCGGAAGCGGCGCAGATCGGCCGTCCAGGAGATACCCCTGCTCATCGCCGTCGCGGTGGTGATCGCGCTGGTCCTCAAGACGTTCCTGGTGCAGGCCTTCGTGATCCCGTCGGGGTCGATGGAACAGACCATCCGGATCGGTGACCGGGTCCTCGTGGACAAGCTCACCCCGTGGTTCGGGACCCGGCCGCAGCGTGGCGATGTGGTCGTGTTCAAGAACCCCTCCGACTGGCCGCCGCCGAATCCGGTGAAGGCGAAGGAGTCGCCCGTCGTCATCAAGCAGGTGAAGGAGGCACTGACCTTCATCGGGCTGCTGCCGTCGGACGACGAACAGGACCTGATCAAACGCGTGGTCGCCGTCGGCGGCGACACGGTGAAGTGCTGCGACGAGGACGGCCGCCTCATGGTCAACGGCCGGCCGATCGACGAGCCCTACCTCTTTCCCGGCAATCCCCCTTCCACGATCAAATTCGAGGTAAAGGTTCCAGCCGGACGAATCTTCGTGATGGGTGACCATCGCTCCAATTCCGCCGATTCACGTTTCCACCTGGACAAGACGGCCGACGGCACGGTCTCCGAAGATGCCGTAGTGGGACGGGCCGTGGTCATCGGCTGGCCAGTCGGGCACTGGACGAAGCTTGAGGAACGTTCCGCGTTCTCCTCGGTCCCTGACCCGCGCGCCGGGACGGCGGCTGCCCCGGGACCGTCGAATAGTGTGTCCCAGGATCCCAACGGAATGATCCGGCTCCCGACCCCTGCGGAACTCCCGCTCGTTATGGGAGTGGTTGGCCTGCACCGGCTAGGGCGCAGGCGGTGGCACGGAATAAGGAGCAGATGTGGGGGATTTGGCGGTGGGCGCACGATCCGGACACGACGAACCCGAGGACCGGCCGGACATTCCGGGGAACACCGAGTCGGCCGGGACGACGGCGGACCGGACGGAGAGTGACGACGACGCCCAGGGCAGTGGCAGTACGGCCAGGAAGAAGCCCCGCTCCTTCTGGAAGGAGCTGCCGCTCCTGATCGGTATCGCGCTGGTTCTGGCGCTGCTGATCAAGACGTTTCTGGTGCAGGCGTTCTCGATTCCGTCGGATTCGATGCAGAACACGCTTCAGCGCGGTGACCGGGTGCTGGTCGACAAGCTCACCCCGTGGTTCGGTTCCGAGCCGGAGCGCGGTGAGGTCGTCGTCTTCCACGATCCGGGCGGCTGGCTGGAGAACACCCCGACGGCCAATCCGAACGCGGTGCAGAAGTTCCTGAGCTTCATCGGGCTGATGCCGTCCGCGGAGGAGAAGGACCTGATCAAGCGCGTCATCGCGGTCGGCGGTGACACGGTGGAGTGCAAGAACAACGGCCCGGTCACGGTCAATGGCAAGGCGCTGGACGACAAGTCGTTCATCTTCAAGGGGAACACCGCCTGCAACGACGAGCCGTTCGGCCCGGTCAAGGTGCCCAAGGGCCGTATCTGGGTGATGGGCGACCACCGTCAGAACTCCCTCGACTCCCGCTACCACCAGCAGCTGCCGGGCGGCGGCACCGTCTCCAACGACGAGGTCGTGGGCCGGGCCATCGTGGTCGCGTGGCCGATCAACCGCTGGGCGACCCTGCCCGTCCCGAAGACCTTCGACCAGCCGGGGATCAACGCCGCGGCCGCGATGGCACCGGGCGCGCTGGGCTTCGCGGGCGCGGTGCCCCTCGTGCTCTGGCGCAGGCGCAGCAGGGCCGCGGCGGCGCGGCGGAAGTAGCCCCGGGAACCCCCGCTCGTTGTCCAGGGGGGTGGGTTGGTGATCGGCGGGCCCGGGTGGGCCGTCGTTGGCGCAGAGTGAGGAATGAATGTGAGCGACGTGGCAGACGGAGCGCGATCCGGACACGGACAGTCCACGGAGGGGACGGAGCAGCCCGCTGACGCTGCCCTCGATCCCGTGGCAGGGACACCGGGTCCGGCCGCGCCGGAAGCCGCGCGCATCCCGGAACAGGGGGGCAAGCGGGCGAAGAAGCCCCGTCCCCTCTGGAAGGAGCTGCCGCTCCTGATCGGTATCGCGCTGGTTCTGGCGCTGCTGATCAAGACGTTCCTGGTGCAGGCGTTCTCGATTCCGTCGGATTCGATGCAGAACACCCTTCAGCAGGGCGACCGGGTGCTGGTCGACAAGCTCACCCCGTGGTTCGGTTCCGAGCCGGAGCGCGGTGAGGTCGTCGTCTTCCACGACCCGAGCGGCTGGCTGGACGGCGAGCCGACGCCCGAGTCGAACGCGGTGCAGACCTTCCTCAGCTTCATCGGCCTGATGCCCTCGTCGCAGGAGAAGGACCTGATCAAGCGGACGATCGCGGTCGGTGGCGACACGGTGTCCTGCAAGAAGGGCGGTCCGGTCGTCGTCAACGGGAAGCCGCTCGACGAGCCGTACATCTTCCCCGGCGGCACACCCTGTGACGACATGCCCTTCGGCCCGTTCAAGGTGCCCGACGGCAAGATCTGGGTGATGGGCGACCACCGGCAGGACTCCTCGGACTCGCGGTACCACACCAACGACGTGAACAAGGGCTTCGTGCCGGTGGACGACGTCGTGGGCCGGGCCGTCCTGGTCGCGTGGCCGGTAAACCGCTGGGCGACCCTGCCCGTCCCGGACACCTTCGACCAGCAGGGGATCAACACCGCTGCCGCCGTGGCGCCCGGCGCGCTCGGCCTCGCCGGCGCCCTGCCGCTCGTGATCCGGCGCCGGCGGAAACTGACCGGCGGGCGTACCGCCGGGTAGGGTGCCGACTCGGATCAGCGATTGTCGATCTCCGATGGGGGACGCTGGGATGAGTGGATCAGGACGTACGGATGACGGCCGCGGCCGGCTCGGCGGCAAGCTGTCGGGGCTGGTGGTGGCCGTCGGCTGTGTGCTCTTCCTCGGCGGGTTCGCCTGGGCGGCCGTGGTGTACCGGCCGTACACCGTGCCGACCGAGTCGATGACCCCCACGGTGAACGCGGGCGACCGGGTCCTCGCGCAACGGGTGGACGGCAGCGAGGTGCGCCGGGGCGATGTCGTGGTCTTCACCGATCCGGCGTGGGGCGATATGCCGATGGTGAAGCGGGTCGTCGGCGTCGGTGGCGACAAGGTCGCCTGCTGCGAGAAGGACGGCCGGCTCACGATCAACGGCATACCCGTTGCGGAACCGTATCTGCGCTCCGACGGCCCCGCCTCCGCGAACGGCTTCACGGCCCAGGTGCCCAAGGGACAGCTCTTCCTCCTGGGCGACGACCGCCTGGTCTCGCTGGACTCCCGGGTCCACCTGGAGGACGGCGGACAGGGCTCGGTGCCCCGCAGCGCCGTGACGGCCCGGGTGGACGCCGTGGCATGGCCGCTGGGCAGCATGGTGGAGCGGCCCGGCGCCTTCGCCGCCCTGCCCGGCGGAGTCTCCTCTCCGGGGCCGGTCAAGCTCCAGCTCGCGGCGGTGATCGCGGGCGTGCTGCTCATCCTGGGCGGGTCCGTGTACGGCCCCCTCGCGGCCCGCTCCGCCCGGTCGAAGCGGAACAGGCAGGGGAAGGCGGCCGCCGGTGTCCGTTGAGAGGCGCAAGGTCTCCCGCCTGGTTCTCCTCGATCCGGACGACCGCGTTCTGCTGATGCACGGGTTCGAACCGGAGGACCCGGCGAGCACTTGGTGGTTCACCCCGGGCGGAGGGCTGGAGGGCGACGAGACCCGCGAGCAGGCGGCGCTGCGCGAACTGGCGGAGGAGACCGGGATCAGGGACGTCGAACTGGGCCCGCTCCTGTGGAAACGGATGTGTTCCTTTCCGTTCGACGGCAGGCGCTGGGAGCAGGACGAGTGGTACTTCCTCGCCCGTACGGCACAGACCCTGACGGACACGAGTGGGCAGACCGGGCTGGAACGGCGCAGTGTCGCGGGCCTGAGGTGGTGGACCTCCGCCGAACTGTCGTCGACGCGTGAGACGGTGTACCCGACCAGACTCGCCGGGCTGCTGCACACGCTGCTCGACGAGGGTCCCCCGCGTACGCCGTTGGTTCTGGCTCCCGAAATCGCCTGAGCGTCCGGGGCGCCCGGCCTGGCGCACAATGGGGGCACGCACGGCTGAAGGGGAACATGCCAATGAGCGCCGAGGACCTCGAGAAGTACGAGACCGAGATGGAGCTGAAGCTCTACCGGGAGTACCGCGATGTCGTCGGTCTGTTCAAATATGTGATCGAGACCGAACGGCGCTTCTACCTCACCAATGACTACGAGATGCAGGTGCACTCGGTCCAGGGCGAGGTGTTTTTCGAGGTGTCCATGGCGGATGCCTGGGTCTGGGACATGTACAGGCCGGCCCGGTTCGTGAAGCAGGTCCGGGTGCTGACGTTCAAGGACGTCAACATCGAGGAGCTCAACAAGAGCGATCTCGAACTTCCGGGTGGCTGAGTTTTCCACATCCGCCCACTTGTCCACCAAGATCCACTAGCTGCGGGCGGACGCGTCAGAGTCGGTGCCGGAGGTGGTGCCGAAATGAACGCACGGGGGGCACTCGGGCGGTACGGCGAGGATCTGGCGGCACGGCTGCTGACCGAAGCCGGCATGTCCGTACTGGAACGGAACTGGCGCTGTCGCACCGGCGAGATCGACATCGTCGCGCTGGACGGCGACGCGCTCGTCATCTGTGAGGTGAAGACGCGCAGGGCGGGTGGCTTCGAGCACCCGATGGCCGCCGTGACACCGGCCAAGGCGGACCGGCTGCGCCGGCTGGCCGAACTCTGGCTGGACCGGCACGGCGGCCCGCCGCCCGGCGGCGTGCGGATCGACCTGGTCGGCGTGGTGCTGCCCAGACGCGGTGCGCCGCTGGCCGAGCACGCGCGGGGGGTGGCCTGATGGCTTTCGCGCGGGCCTGCTCGGTCGCCCTGGTCGGCGTCGAGGGCGTGGTGGTGGAGGTCCAGGCGGACCTGGAGGCCGGGGTGGCGACGTTCACCCTGGTGGGGCTGCCCGACAAGAGCCTGGTGGAGAGCCGCGACCGGGTGCGGGCGGCGGTCACCAACTCCGGTGCGGAGTGGCCGCAGAAGAAGCTCACGGTGGGCCTGTCCCCGGCGTCGGTACCCAAGGGCGGCTCGGGCTTCGATCTCGCCGTGGCGTGCGCGGTACTCGGCGCGGCCGAGCGGATCGACCCCGCGTCGATCGCGGACGTCGTGATGATCGGCGAGCTGGGGCTCGACGGCCGGGTGCGCCCGGTGCGCGGAGTGCTCCCCGCCGTGCTGGCCGCCGCGGAGGCCGGCTACCGGCAGGTGGTCGTCCCCGAGCAGACGGCGGGCGAGGCGGCGCTGGTACCCGGGGTCTCCGTGCTCGGGGTGCGGAGCCTGCGGCAGCTGATCGCGGTGCTCTGCGACGAACCGGTGCCGGAGGAACGGGAGCCGCACGACCAGGGGCGCCCGGACACCATGCTGGCCGGTCTGATGGTGCCCGGCGCCGGTATGGGCACCGGCATCGCGCGCGGCTCGGCGCAGGGCGAGGGAAACCGGCCGGACCTGGCGGACGTCGCGGGCCAGGAGCGGCCGCGCAAGGCCCTGGAGGTCGCGGCGGCGGGCGGTCACCACCTCCTGCTGTCCGGACCGCCGGGCGCGGGCAAGACCATGCTCGCCGAACGGCTGCCCGCGATCCTGCCCGCCCTGACCAGGCAGGAGTCCCTTGAGGTCACCGCGGTGCACTCGGTGGCCGGCATCCTGCCGCCGGGCGAGCCCCTGGTCTCCCGGGCGCCCTACTGCGCACCGCACCACTCGGCGACCATGCAGTCCCTGGTCGGCGGGGGCAACGGGCTGCCCCGGCCGGGCGCGGTGTCACTGGCCCACCGCGGCATCCTCTTCCTGGACGAAGCACCGGAATTCTCGGTGCGCGCCCTGGACGCCCTGCGCCAGCCGCTGGAGTCGGGGCATGTGGTGGTGGCGCGCAGCGCGGGTGTGGTCCGGCTGCCCGCCCGCTTCCTGATGGTGCTGGCCGCCAACCCCTGCCCGTGCGGACGGCACACCCTGAGCGGGGCCGGCTGCGAATGCCCGCCCTCCTCGGTCCGGCGCTATCAGGCCCGGCTCTCCGGTCCGCTGCTCGACCGGGTGGATCTGCGGGTGACCGTCGACCCGGTCAGGCGCGCGGACCTGATGGGCCAGGGCGGTCGCGGCGAGTCCACGGCGACGGTCGCCGCCCGGGTGCGGGAGGCGCGGGCACGGGCGGCGGAGCGGCTGGCCGGTACCCCCTGGACCACCAACAGCGAGGTGCCCGGCCACGAGCTGAGGACCCGCCTGGTGGCGGCGCCCGGCGCGCTGCTGGCGGCCGAGCGCGATATGGAACGGGGCATGCTCACCGCGCGCGGCCTGGACCGGGTCCTGCGGGTGGCGTGGACCCTCGCGGATCTGCGGGGCGCGGACCGGCCGGACGCCTCGGACATCGCGGTGGCCCTGGAGCTGCGCACCGGCATTCCGCGCGGGGCTCCGATGACGGCGGGGGCGGCATGACGGGGCCGTGGGCGGTGCAGTCAGTGGCGCTGCCGGGGCAGGGGGCGGGGGCGGCGGGGGACGGGGAGCGGCTGGCGCGGGTCGCGTTGACGCGGGTCCTGGAGCCGGGGGACGAACGGGGCGGCCGCTGGCTGCGGGAGTGCGGCGCCGGGGAACTGCTGCGGCGGATCACGGCCAGGGACGGATCGGCCGAGCGGCTCAGCGGTATGACGGCGCGTCGGCTGGCCGGCTACCGGCTGCGGGCGGAGGCGGCGGACCCCGCGCGGGACCTGGCGGCGGTGGCCGCGGCCGGCGGGCGCTTCGTCTGTCCGGGCGACCAGGAGTGGCCGAGCCAGCTGGACGACCTGGGGGACGCCCGGCCGACCGGGCTCTGGGTGCGGGGGAGGGCCGATCTGCGGCTCTGGGCGCTGCGTTCGGTCGCGGTGGTCGGCGCCCGCGCCTGCACCCCGTACGGGGCGCACATGGCGACGACCCTCGGCGCCGGTCTCGCGGAGCGCGGGTGGGTGGTCGTCTCGGGCGCGGCGTTCGGGGTCGACGGGGCCGCTCACCGGGGTGCTCTCGCCGCGGGCGGGGCGACGGCGGCGGTGCTGGCCTGCGGGGTGGACGTCGTGTACCCCCGCGGACATGCGGAACTGATCGGGCGCGTCGCCGAACAGGGGCTCGTCATCGGTGAGCTGCCGCCTGCCGAACACCCCACGCGCAGCCGGTTCATCCTCCGGAACAGGGTGATCGCCGCGTTGACGAGGGGAACCGTTGTGGTGGAGGCCGAATACCGCAGCGGTTCCCTGGTGACGGCGCGTTGCGCCCAGCGGCTCGGCCGCTTCACCATGGGCGTCCCCGGGCCCGCCACCAGCGGTCTGTCAGCAGGCGTCCACGAACTCCTGCGTGGCGAAGGGGTGCTGGTGACGGACGCCTCCGAAATCATCGAACTGGTCGGTGACATGGGGGAACTCGCCCCGCCCAGACGCGGCGCGGTGCTGCCGAGGGACCTGCTGGACACCGGCTGCGCCAGGGTGCTCGACGCCCTTCCGGCCCGTGGCACCGCCGATGCGCGCGAGGCGGCCCGTACCGCCGGGACGAGCGCCGACGAGGCGCTCGCCAAGCTGTACGAACTGCACTCACTGGGGTTCGTCGAACGTCATGGCGATGGATGGCGGTTGACGCGGCGGCCGACTTGCAATGACGACGCGCGGCGAGGCGGTACTTGACCTGGAGCATTCGGGTGAAAAGGTGATGCCGATGACCTCGGCGGATCGTTCGGCAACGTCTCCGGGGCCGGCGCGCGACGTGTCGGCCCCGGCCGCCAGCCATGTCCCCCATGTATTCGGCCGGGTGCGCGGCCGTCTCCGTAACCGGATCCGGTGCCGTGTCCGGTCTCCCGGAAGCGCGCGGCTCCGATCCCATATCCTGCGCGCACCGCGACACTTCAGTCACGCTACGCTCACAAGGATTCCGCCCCAGACGCACATTCCCCAGCACTTCACTGCAGAACGGCTCAAGGCACCACATGCCCCAGCACACCTCCGGGTCTGACCGCGCGGCAGTACCACCGGCTGCGCGTGGCACTGTGCGCCCTCCCGCTCCCTCCTCCCTCGACGAGTTGTGGCGTTCGTACAAGACCACGGGCGACGAGCGGCTGCGGGAGCAGCTGATCCTGCACTACTCACCGCTGGTGAAGTACGTGGCCGGCCGGGTGAGTGTGGGGCTTCCGTCCAACGTCGAGCAGGCGGACTTCGTCTCCTCCGGGGTCTTCGGACTGATCGACGCGATCGAGAAGTTCGACATCGAGCGGGCGATCAAGTTCGAGACGTACGCGATCACCCGCATCCGCGGCGCGATGATCGACGAACTCCGGGCGCTGGACTGGATTCCCCGCTCCGTGCGTCAGAAGGCCCGTGCGGTGGAACGCGCCTACGCCACGCTGGAGGCGCGGCTGCGGCGCACCCCGTCCGAGGCGGAGGTCGCCGCGGAGATGGAGATCGGGCTGGAGGAACTGCACGCGGTTTTCAGCCAGTTGTCGCTGGCGAACGTGGTCGCGCTGGAGGAGCTGCTCCATGTGGGCGGCGAGGGCGGCGACCGGCTCAGCCTGATGGACACGCTGGAGGACACCGCCGCCGACAATCCGGTGGAAGTGGCTGAGGGCCGCGAGCTCCGGCGGCTGCTCGCCCGCGCGATCAACACCCTCCCGGACCGCGAGAAGACCGTGGTCACGCTCTACTACTACGAGGGCCTCACCCTGGCCGAGATCGGCAACGTCCTCGGGGTCACCGAGAGCCGGGTCAGCCAGATCCACACGAAGTCCGTGTTGCAACTGCGCGCGAAACTGGCCGACGCCGGACGCTGAGGCCGCCTCCGGGGAAGTCCGGCGCTGTCCACCCGGGCCGGCCTATCGGGGCCACCCACCCCCTTCCGGGCAGCGGTCGCCGTAGAGTGGACGCGTGCCCAGGATTCGAGCGGCCTCCGTGGCCGAGCACCGGACCATGCAGCGCGGCGCCCTCCTGGACGCAGCGCGTTCCCTGCTGTCCGAGGGAGGCACGGAGGCGTTGACCTTCCCCGCCCTCGCCGAGCGCACGGGCCTCGCCCGGTCCTCCGTCTACGAGTACTTCCGTTCCCGCGCCGCCGTCGTGGAGGAGCTCTGCACCGTCGACTTCCCCGTCTGGGCGGCCGAGGTGGAGAACGCGATGGAACGGGCGGATACGCCGGCGGAGAAGATCGAGGCGTATGTACGACGGCAGCTCGATCTCGTGGGGGACCGGCGCCACCGGGCGGTCGTCGCGATCTCCGCGAGCGAGCTGGACGCGGGCGCCCGGGAGAAGATCCGCGCCGCCCACGGCGGGCTGATCGCCATGATCGTGGAGGCGCTCGGCGACCTCGGCCACGAGCAGCCCCGGCTGGCGGCGATGCTGCTCCAGGGCTCCGTCGACGCGGCGGTGCGGCGTATCGAGCTCAGCGTGGCGGAGGAGCCCGCCGTGATCGCGGACACCGCCGTCGCCATGATCCTCTGCGGCGTCCGGGGCGCCCCCGGCGAGCCGGCCTCCTGACCGGGTTCGGGCACACCGGCCACCGGCAGCAGCCGGGACGGTCCGCGCCGCAACAGCCCGGGCGGCAGCAGTGACAGCGGGTCCAGGTAGACCGACGCGCGGCGCAGCCCCCAGTGCAGACAGCCGGACGCGCAGTGGGACGGCCCCGCCGCCATGACCGCCACCACCTGCCCCGCGGTGACCTCTTCCCCCTTCGCGACCAGCGGGCGCACCGGCTCGTACGTCGTCCGCAGCGGCGGATCGCCCGTTCCCGCGAGCTCGATCGCCAGCACCCCGCGCCCCGCGACGCCGCCCGCGAACGAGACCCGGCCGGAAGCGGCCGCGAGCACCTCCGTACCCGGTCCGGCGGCGAGATCCACCCCGCGGTGCCCCGGCCCGTAGTCCGTGGCGGGCGGCTCCCATCCCCGTACGACCACGGGCCGCCCCGCCAGCGGCCAGACCCGTCCGCGCGCGGGCGGCGGATCCACCGGGGGAGCGGCGGGTGCAGGGGCGGCCGGGGGCGCCGCCACGGCCGGGGGTGGCCGGTCCGCGGCGGCCGCCGTCCCGCCCCACCACCCCGCCGCCCCGCACCACCCCGCCGCGAGAAGCGCCGCCGCGGTGGCCGCAGCGGATAACGCGCGCGCCAGGCGCCCCGGCCCGCAGCCCCGCTCACCGTCCCGCCCGCCGCCCGGTGCGCGGCGGCCCCCGGAGCGGGTCCTGGATCCGTCCTGGTCAGCTGTGTTTCGCATGGCACAACCGTCCCCCGGCGGCCCGGTCCGCGGGGATCATGGACCGGATCTGTGGAGTACCGGCCGGTTGTGGACAGCGCCGTCACCCGGCACTCAGTGGGTCCCGTACACTTCTTGTGGCGATCCGGGTCACCGGGTCGACTTCGCACGCCCCGCCATCTCCCTCTCAACGGAGGTGGCCGCGCTCCTCGGTCCCTTGTGGCACGGCGCGTCGGGGCGTCAGGCGCGACAGCAATCCTGCGGTCGCGATAACCGAGTACCTCAAGGAGTACGGCCATGGCCGTCGTCACGATGCGGGAGCTGCTGGAAAGCGGCGTCCACTTCGGTCACCAGACCCGTCGCTGGAACCCGAAGATGAAGCGCTTCATCTTCACGGAGCGCAACGGCATCTACATCATCGACCTGCTCCAGTCGCTGTCATACATCGACCGCGCCTACGAGTTCGTCAAGGAGACCGTCGCCCACGGCGGCTCCATCATGTTCGTGGGTACGAAGAAGCAGGCCCAGGAGGCCATCGCCGAGCAGGCGACGCGCGTCGGCATGCCGTACGTCAACCAGCGTTGGCTCGGTGGCATGCTCACCAACTTCTCCACCGTCTACAAGCGCCTTCAGCGTCTGAAGGAGCTTGAGCTCATCGACTTCGAGGACGTGGCCGCCTCCGGCCTCACCAAGAAGGAGCTCCTGGTCCTCTCCCGCGAGAAGGCCAAGCTGGAGAAGACCCTCGGTGGTATCCGCGAGATGCAGAAGGTGCCGAGCGCCGTCTGGATCGTCGACACCAAGAAGGAGCACATCGCCGTCGGTGAGGCGCGCAAGCTCCACATCCCGGTCGTCGCGATCCTGGACACCAACTGCGACCCCGACGAGGTCGACTACAAGATTCCGGGCAACGACGACGCGATCCGCTCCGTCACCCTGCTCACCCGCGTGATCGCCGACGCCGTCGCCGAGGGCCTCATCGCCCGTTCCGGCGCAGCGACCGGCGACTCGAAGCCGGGCGAGAAGGCCGCCGGCGAGCCCCTCGCCGAGTGGGAGCGTGACCTGCTGGAGGGCGACAAGAAGGCCGACGCCGAGGTCCAGACCTCCGCCGAGACCGAGAAGGTCGCGGACGCCGAGGCCGCTGACGCCCCGGCCGCCGAGGCTGCTGCCGAGGCGCCCGCCACCGAGACGCCGGCCGTCGAGGCCCCCGCCGCCGAGGCCCCGGCCGCGGACGGCGAGCAGGCCTGACACCCGTCACGGCTGAAGACGGCGGGGGCCGGTGCCGCACAGGCACCGCCCCCGCCGTTCACCCGTAGATCTTTCAGACTTCGAGAGAGAATTCAGACTCATGGCGAACTACACCGCCGCTGACGTCAAGAAGCTCCGTGAGCTCACCGGCGCCGGCATGATGGACTGCAAGAAGGCGCTCGACGAGGCCGACGGCAGTGTCGAAGGTGCCGTCGAGGCCCTTCGTATCAAGGGCCAGAAGGGCGTCGCCAAGCGCGAGGGCCGTTCGGCCGAGAACGGCGCCGTCGTCTCCCGCATCTCCGAGGACAACACCTCCGGTGTCCTTCTTGAGCTGAAGTGCGAGACGGACTTCGTCGCCAAGGGCGAGAAGTTCCAGGCCGTCGCCAACGCGCTGGCCGAGCACGTCGCCGCCACCTCCCCGGCCGACCTGGCCGCGCTGCTCGCCTCCGAGATCGAGGCCGGCAAGACGGTTCAGGCGTACGTCGACGAGGCCAACGCCAACCTCGGTGAGAAGATCGTCCTGGACCGCTTCGCGCAGTTCAACGGCGCCTACGTCTCCGTGTACATGCACCGCACCATGCCCGACCTGCCGCCGCAGATCGGTGTCCTGGTCGAGCTCGACAAGGCCGACGCGGAGCTGGCGAAGGGCCTTGCCCAGCACATCGCCGCCTTCGCGCCGAAGTACCTCTCCCGCGAGGACGTCCCGGCCGAGATCGTCGAGACCGAGCGTCGTGTCGCAGAGGAGACCACGCGCGCCGAGGGCAAGCCCGAGGCCGCGCTCCCGAAGATCGTCGAGGGTCGCGTCAACGGCTTCTTCAAGGAGGCCACCCTCCTCGGCCAGCCGTACGCGCTGGACAACAAGAAGTCCGTCCAGAAGGTCCTGGACGAGGCCGGTGTCACCCTGAAGCGCTTCTCGCGCATCAAGGTCGGCATCTGAGTCCGTCCGCGAAAAACGGTGGACCCCGATAGGGTCTGGTGCAGTCGACGGCCGCACACCGCCGTACGACCGCAGATCTGACGAGGAGGCCATTGCCGCTGAGGGACATCGGACCCACCGGCAATGGCCTTCTTCGTATGTGCACGAGGAGAATCTCCATGAACAAGGGCGCGGACGCCGCAAAAGGTGACCACAGGCGCGACGACGGCAAGGTGTCCGGACGCTTCATGCTGAAGCTGTCCGGAGAGGCGTTCGCCGGTGGCGGGGGTCTCGGTGTCGACCCCGACGTCGTACACGCCATCGCACGCGAGATCGCGGCGGTCGTCCGGGACGGCGCGGAAATCGCGATCGTCATCGGCGGCGGCAACTTCTTCCGCGGCGCCGAGCTCCAGCAGCGCGGTATGGACCGGGCCCGGTCCGACTACATGGGCATGCTCGGCACGGTCATGAACTGCCTGGCGCTCCAGGACTTCCTGGAGAAGGAGGGCATCGACTCCCGCGTCCAGACCGCCATCACCATGGGCCAGGTCGCGGAGCCGTACATCCCGCTGCGCGCCGTACGGCACCTGGAGAAGGGCCGCGTCGTCATCTTCGGCGCCGGTATGGGCATGCCGTACTTCTCCACCGACACCACCGCGGCCCAGCGCGCCCTGGAGATCGACGCCGAGGCGCTGCTGATGGGTAAGAACGGTGTGGACGGGGTCTACGACTCCGACCCGAAGACCAACCCCGGAGCGGTGAAGTTCGACGCGCTGGAGTACAGCGAGGTGCTCGCCCGCGATCTCAAGGTCGCCGACGCCACCGCCATCACGCTCTGCCGTGACAACCAGCTGCCGATCCTCGTCTTCGAGCTGACGACGGCGGGCAATATCGCCCGCGCCGTCAAGGGTGAGAAGATCGGCTCACTCGTGAGCGACCGGAGCACCCGGGCCTGAGAACCGGGGGGCCGGGCCGGGGAGACCCGGTGGTTCCCGGGGCCCGAGCAGGGGCCCGAAGGATGGACAACGGCCTGCCGGTCGGACACCGTGCAGGTGAGGACGCGACGCAGGACCCGCCGGGCCCGAGCACGCCGGGCCCACTCAAGACACGCAGGAGCACGTGGTGATCGAAGAAACCCTCCTTGAGGCCGAGGAGAAGATGGAGAAGGCCGTCGTGGTCGCGAAAGAGGACTTCGCCGCGATCCGTACCGGCCGTGCGCACCCGGCGATGTTCAACAAGATCGTCGCCGACTACTACGGCGCGCTGACCCCGATCAACCAGCTGGCCTCTTTCTCGGTGCCCGAGCCCCGGATGGCCGTCGTGACGCCGTTCGACAAGACGGCGCTGCGCAACATCGAGCAGGCCATCCGCGACTCCGACCTCGGCGTCAACCCGAGCAACGACGGCAATATCATCCGGGTGAACTTCCCCGACCTCACCGAAGAGCGCCGTCGCGACTACATCAAGGTCGCGAAGACCAAGGCCGAGGACTCCAAGATCTCGATCCGCGCGGTCCGCCGCAAGGCCAAGGAGACCCTCGACAAGCTCGTCAAGGACAAGGAGTCCGGCGAGGACGAGGTCCGTCGTGCCGAGAAGGAGCTCGACGACACCACCGCGAAGTACGTCGCACAGGTGGACGAGCTGCTGAAGCACAAGGAAGCCGAGCTGCTCGAAGTCTGATGAACGACTCTTCCTGGGGCGTCCCGCAGGACGCCGGCCACGGGGCCGCTCCCGAGATGCGGTCCGTTCCGGCGGGTCCTGCATACGATGTGCATAACGCCCAGCAGACTCGGCCCATGCCCATCGTGCCGGACGTTCCCGACGCAGGTAGAGAAGCTGAGAGCCGTGATGACCGGGACCAGGGGGCCGCACGCCTGAGCGGCGGCCCCCTGTTCCGCGACGAGAAGCCGCAGGAGCCCATGTCCACCGCGCCGCCACCCCCGCAGAAGAAACGTGCGGGCCGTGATCTCGGATCCGCCATAGGGGTCGGCGTGGGGCTGGGTGCCGTCGTCGTCGCATCGCTCTTCGTCGTCAAGGCCGTCTTCGTCGGTGTGATCGTGGTCGCCGTCGTCGTCGGCCTCTGGGAGCTCACCTCCCGGCTGGAGGAGCGCAAGGGCATCAAGGCGCCGCTCGTACCCCTCGCGGTCGGTGGCGCCGCCATGGTCGTGGCCGGTTACGCGCGAGGCGCCGAGGGCGCCTGGGCCGCGATGGCCCTGACCGCTCTCGCGGTTCTCGTCTGGCGGATGACCGAACCGCCGGAGGGCTACCTCAAGGACGTCACGGCCGGCGTCTTCGCCGCGTTCTACGTACCGTTCCTGGCCACCTTCGTCGCCATGCTCCTGACGGCGCACGACGGGCCCATGCGGGTGCTGACCTTCCTGCTGCTGACCGTGGTCAGCGACACCGGCGCGTACGCCGTCGGCTGGCGGTTCGGCAAGCACAAGCTCGCCCCCCGGATCAGCCCCGGAAAGACCCGCGAGGGCCTCTTCGGCGCCGTGAGCTTCGCGATGGTGGCCGGTGCGCTGTGCATGCAGTTCCTGATCGACGACGGCTCCTGGTGGCAGGGCCTGCTGCTCGGCCTCGCGGTCGCCGCCAGCGCCACCCTCGGCGACCTGGGCGAGTCCATGATCAAGCGGGACCTCGGCATCAAGGACATGGGCACCCTGCTCCCCGGGCACGGCGGCATCATGGACCGGCTGGACTCCCTGCTGCCGACCGCGCCGGTGGTCTGGCTGCTGATGGTCCTCTTCGTCGGCTCCGGCTGAGCGTCCGTACGCGGCACCACGCGTGAGGGCCCACCGTCCCCGGACGGTGGGCCCTCACGCGTGTCCGGTGACGTCAGCCACGTTCCCGCAGGGCCGAGCGCATGTGGTGATGGAGCTCCATCGCCCGCTTGCGCATCCACAGGACCCAGGAGCAGAACACGATCACGCCCACGGCGAAGACCACGGGAGAGGCCAGCGAGCCCGACGTGGCCCCGAGAACCACCATGACCACCGCGATCAGGCCCATGAAACCCAGCCAGTAGGGGAGCCACCGGCTGCCCCGTTCCATCTTCCCGAGCTGCTCCTCGACCAGCCGCCGCAGGACCGCCCGCTCCTCGGGGTCCTCGGGCACCTCGCGGTGCCGGATCCTGCGGTTGAGGTCGACGACCGTGCCGGGCCGTGTGCCGGCCGCCCGGCTGGTCCGGCGGCGCTGGTACGCCAGGATGCCGATGATCACGGCGGTGTAGAGCAGACTCTGGACCGCCCATAAGGCCGGATGATCGTCCCGGCGGAACAGGGCTCCGAAGCCCAGTCCCAGCACGAAGAGGACCAGGCCCTGTGCGGCCAGGCTGTGGCTGAACCAGTGCTTCACGGTGTGCACGGCTGATACCTCCTGCTGAGTCGGCGAGCTGTCCCTGTCCCTCCGGGTACCCCGTCGGGCCCGGATCAGGGCCCTTTTGGAGGTGGGCGGGGCATCGCCGCGTGTCTGCGACACTGGATGAACCATGCCTAAGCCCGGAGAACTCACTTTCGTCGCGCCCCGCGGAGCCAAGAAGCCGCCGCGGCACCTCGCCGACCTCACGCCCGCCGAGCGCAAGGAAGCCGTCGCCGCGACCGGCGAGAAGCCGTTCCGCGCCAAGCAGCTCTCGCAGCACTACTTCGCGCGGTACGCGCACGACCCGTCGGAGTGGACCAACATTCCGGCCGGGTCGCGGGACAAGCTCGCGGAGGCGTTGTTCCCCGAGCTGATGTCCGTGGTCCGCCACATCAGCTGTGACGACGACACCACTCGCAAGACCCTGTGGAAGCTGCACGACGGGACGCTGGTGGAGTCCGTCCTGATGCGCTATCCCGAGCGCGTCACGATGTGCATCTCCTCGCAGGCCGGCTGCGGGATGAACTGCCCGTTCTGCGCCACCGGGCAGGCCGGTCTCGACCGCAACCTCTCCACCGCGGAGATCGTCCACCAGATCGTGGACGGCATGCGGGCGCTGCGCGACGGCGAGGTCCCCGGGGGCCCGGCGCGGCTCTCCAACATCGTCTTCATGGGCATGGGCGAGCCGCTCGCCAACTACAACCGCGTGGTCGGCGCCATTCGCCGGCTGACGGACCCCGAGCCCGACGGGCTTGGGCTGTCGCAGCGCGGCATCACCGTCTCCACCGTCGGCCTGGTGCCGGCGATGCTGCGCTTCGCGGACGAGGGCTTCAAGTGCCGTCTCGCCGTCTCGCTGCACGCCCCGGACGACGAGCTGCGCGACACCCTCGTCCCGGTGAACACCCGGTGGAAGGTGCGCGAGGTGCTGGACGCGGCCTGGGAGTACGCGGAGAAGTCCGGCCGCCGCATCTCCATCGAGTACGCGCTGATCCGGGACATCAACGACCAGGCCTGGCGCGGTGACCGGCTCGGCCGGCTGCTCAAGGGCAAGCGGGTGCACGTCAACCTGATCCCGCTGAACCCGACCCCGGGCTCGAAGTGGACGGCATCGCGGCCGGAGGACGAGAAGGCGTTCGTCGAGGCCATCGCCGCCCACGGGGTGCCGGTGACCGTGCGCGACACCCGGGGCCAGGAGATCGACGGGGCCTGCGGACAGCTCGCGGCATCCGAGCGCTGAGGCCGGAACCGGCCGTGTAGCCTGGGCGTGAATTCAACTTCATATTCCGACAGGGGAGCGCCACAGCGCTGAGAGTGCGGCACCAAGGACAGGTTGGCCGCAGACCCTCTGAACCTCGCCCGGGTCATTCCGGGTAGGAAGTTCGGACCTTACTCAAGCTGTTGCGCCCTGCCCGCTTCCGGTTCTCCACCGGCGCGGGCAGGGCCGCGTCTCTTCCTGGTCATCTCCAGGAGGAATCACATGAGCACCACCAAGAAGGTCGCGGTGGCGGCCGTCGCCGCCGCGATCGGCGCGACCGCGCTCGCCGGCTGCGGCGGCTCGGACGACGCGTCGTCCGGATCGTCCGGCACCGGGGGATCCGGCTCCAAGACCGTCACGCTCGTCAGCCACGACTCCTTCAACGCGTCCAAGGGCGTACTGAAGGAGTTCACCCGGGAGACCGGTTACACCGTCAAGGTCCTGAAGAGCGGGGACGCGGGCGCCGCCCTCAACCAGGAGATCCTGACGAAGGGATCACCGCGCGGTGACGTGTTCTTCGGCGTCGACAACACCCTGCTCTCGCGCGCGCTCGACAACGGCCTCTTCACGCCGTACGCCGCCAAGGGCCTCGGCCAGGTCGCGTCCGACGTCCAGCTGGACGCGGCGAAGCACCGGGTCACTCCGGTCGACACCGGCGACATCTGCGTCAACTACGACAAGAAGTACTTCGCCGACAAGAAGCTCGCGCCGCCGAAGACCTTCGACGACCTGGCGAAGCCCGCGTACAAGAACCTCCTCGTCACCGAGAACGCCGCGACCTCCTCGCCCGGCCTCGGCTTCCTCCTCGGCAGCGTCGCCACCTACGGCCAGGACGGCTACCAGGACTACTGGAAGAAGCTGAAGAGCAACGGCGTCAAGGTCGTCGACGGCTGGGAGCAGGCGTACAACGAGGAGTTCTCCGGCTCCGCGGGCGGCAGGAAGGCCAAGGCCGACCGGCCGCTCGTGGTCAGTTACGCCTCCAGCCCGCCCGTCGAGGTGCTGTACGCGGACCCGCGGCCCAAGACCGCCCCGACCGGGGTCGCCACCAGGACGTGCTTCCGGCAGATCGAGTTCGCCGGTCTGCTCGACGGCGCGAAGAACGAGGCGGGCGGCAAGGCCCTGCTGGACTTCATGATCGGCAAGAAGTTCCAGGAGGACATGCCGCTCAACATGTTCGTCAGCCCGGTCACCAAGGGCGCGAAGGTGCCGGAACTCTTCACGAAGTTCGGGGCCACCTCGGACAAGCCCGCGACCGTCGCCCCGGACGCGATCGCCAAGAACCGTGAGCAGTGGGTCCAGTCATGGTCCTCGCTCGTAGTGAAGTAGCGAAGCCCCCCGTACGCGGACCGGGCGCGCGCGGGAAGGCCGCGCGCTCCCGGTCGCGGCGCGGGAGCGCGGTGCGGCTCGGTCTGATGGCCGTGCCCGTCGCCTTCTTCGCGGTGTTCTTCGCCTACCCCGTCGTCGCGATCGTCGGACGCGGCCTGAAGGACGGCGGGGTGTGGCAGTTCGGACGGATCGGCGAGGTGCTGGGCAGGTCCGACATCCAGGACGTGCTCTGGTTCACGCTCTGGCAGGCGCTGGCCTCGACCGCGCTGACCCTCCTGATCGCGCTGCCGGGCGCCTATGTGTTCGCCCGGTTCGACTTCCCGGGCAAGCAGCTGCTCCGGGCCGTCGTCACGGTGCCGTTCGTCCTGCCGACCGTCGTCGTGGGCACTGCGTTCCTCGCGCTGCTGGGGCGCGGCGGTTTCCTCGACGACCTGTGGGGCGTCCGGCTCGACACCACGGTGTGGGCGATCCTGCTGGCGCACGTCTTCTTCAACTACGCGGTCGTCGTGCGCACCGTCGGCGGGCTCTGGTCACAGCTGGACCCCCGGCAGGAGGAGGCCGCGCGGGTCCTCGGCGCCGGACGGTTCGCCGCCTGGCGGCGGGTGACGCTTCCGGCGCTCGCCCCCGCCGTGGCGGCGGCCGCCCTGATGGTCTTCCTCTTCACCTTCACCTCCTTCGGCGTCGTTCAGATCCTCGGCGGGCCCGGATTCTCCACGCTGGAGGTGGAGATCTACCGCCAGACCGCGCAGCTGCTCGCCCTGCCGACGGCCGCCGTGCTCACGCTCGTGCAGTTCGCCGCCGTCGGCGCGATCCTCGCCGTGCACGCCTGGACCGTACGGCGCCGGGAGACCGCGCTGAAGCTCGTCGACCCGGCACAGACCGCCCGCAGACCGCGCGGCGCGGGCCAGTGGGCGCTGCTCGGAGGCGTCCTGCTGACCGTGCTGGTGCTGATCCTGCTGCCGCTCGCCATCCTGGTGGAGCGCTCGCTCGACCTGCCCGGCGGCCACGGCCTCGGCTACTACCGGGCGTTGGCCTCTGCGGACGCGAACAGCGGTACGTTCCTGGTCGCGCCGCTCGAAGCGATCGGGAACTCGCTGCGGTACGCCCTGGTCGCGACCGCCATCGCGCTGGTCGTCGGAGGCCTGGCCGCGGCGGCGCTGACGAGGCGGGCCGGGCGGCTGGTCAGGGGCTTCGACGCGCTGCTGATGCTGCCCCTCGGGGTCTCCGCCGTCACCGTCGGCTTCGGATTCCTGATCACCCTGGACAAGCCGCCGCTCGATCTGCGGACCTCCTGGATCCTGGTGCCGCTCGCCCAGGCGCTGGTCGGGGTGCCGTTCGTCGTACGGACCATGCTGCCGGTGCTGCGCGCGGTGGACGGGCGGCTGCGCGAGGCGGCCGCGGTGCTCGGCGCCTCGCCGCTGCGGGCCTGGCGCGAGGTGGATCTGCCGCTGGTGCGCCGGGCGCTGCTGGTGGCTGCGGGCTTCGCGTTCGCCGTGTCGCTCGGGGAGTTCGGCGCGACGGTGTTCATCGCGCGGCCGGACAATCCGACGCTTCCGGTCGCGGTGGCGCGGCTGCTCGGGCGGTCCGGGGATCTCAACTACGGCCAGGCGATGGCCCTCAGCACCATTCTGATGCTCGTGTGCGCGGTGTCGCTGCTGCTGCTCGAACGTATCCGCACCGACCGATCCGGCGAGTTCTAGGGATGCTGACACAATGCTGAGACTCGAATCGGCCACCGTGCGCTTCGGTGACCGGGTGGCGCTGGACGCGGTGGACCTGGAGGTCGCGGACCACGAGATCGTCTGTGTGCTGGGACCGAGCGGCAGCGGGAAGTCGACGCTGCTGCGGGTGGTGGCCGGTCTCCAGCACCTGGACGGCGGCCGGGTACTGCTCGACGGCGCGGACCAGGCCGGGGTTCCGGTCCACCGGCGCGGGCTCGGCCTGATGTTCCAGGACCACCAGCTCTTCCCGCATCGGGACGCCGGCGCCAACGTCGCCTTCGGGCTGCGGATGCACGGTGTGAGCCGGGGCGAGCAGGACCGCAAGGTCGCCGAACTCCTCGATCTGGTGGGGCTGCCCGGCGCCGAGCGGCGGGCCGTCGCCGCGCTCTCGGGCGGCGAGCAGCAGCGCGTCGCCCTGGCTCGCGCGCTCGCGCCCCGGCCCAGGCTGCTGATGCTGGACGAGCCGCTGGGCCAGCTCGACCGCAGTCTGCGCGAACGCCTCGTCGTCGAACTGCGTACGCTCTTCGCCCGCTTGGGCACGACCGTGCTCGCCGTCACCCACGACCAGGGTGAGGCCTTCGCGCTGGCCGACCGCGTCGTCGTGATGCGCGACGGACGCATCGCCCAGGTGGGCACCCCGCTGGAGGTCTGGCAGCATCCCGCGTCGGCCTTCGTCGCCCGATTCCTCGGCTTCGACAACGTGGTGGAGGCGACCGTCACCGGAGAGGCCGCGGACACGGACTGGGGCAAGGTGCCGGTGCCCGCCGGATCACCGCAGGGCGCCTGCGACCTGCTGGTCCGGCCGGCCGGAGTCCTGATCGGCGCCCCGGAGGACGGGCTGCGCTGCACCGTGGCCGCCCGCACCTTCCGGGGCAACCACGTCGCCGTGACCCTGACCCCGGAACACGGCCCGGCCCTCGACGCCGAGTGCGCCCTGCGCGGTACACCGGAGGAGGGCGCGGTCGTCGGCGTCACCTTCGACGCGGCGGAGAGCGTCGTACTGCCCGCCGTCTTCTGACGGCCCCGGGATCACCGGCCGCCGGCCGGTCCTGCCGGCCGTGTCCCGCCCGAGCCGGTCCCGGCCACGACCAGTCCCAGTTCGTACGCCAGGATCACTGCCTGGGCCCGGTCCCGTAGCTCCATCTTCGCGAACAACCGGTTGATATGGGTCTTGACCGTGTGGGCGGTGATGGTGAGCCGGTCTGCGATGTCGGCGTTCGACAGGCCCCGGGCGATCAGGACGAGCACCTCCACCTCCCGGCCGGTCAGGCCGTCGACGGACCGCGCGGGCGGAGCGGCGACCCGCTGGCGGGTGAACTCCGCGATCAGCCGGCCCGTGATGTCCGGGGAGAGCAGCGCCCGGCCGTCGGCCACCACCCTTACCGCGTGCAGCAGTTCGGGGAACGTCGCGTCCTTCAGCAGGAATCCGCTGGCCCCCGCCGTCAGCGCGTCGTACACGTACTCGTCGAGCCCGAACGTCGTCAGCATCAGTGCCCTGGTCGCACCGCCGGACCCGGCGATGATCTCGCGCGCCGCGTCGATGCCGTTCAGCCCCGGCATCCGGATGTCGAGCAGCGCCAGATCGGGGCGGTGCTCGGCGGCCATCCGGACAGCCGCCGTCCCGTCCTCCGCCTCGCCCACCACCTCGATGTCCGGCTGGGTGGCGAGCAGCCCGGCGAACGCGGTCCGCACGACGGCCTGGTCATCCGCGACGATCACCCGGATCACCACGGGAGCTCGGCCTCGACGAGGAAGCCGCCGCCCGGGGCCCGCCCCGCGGTGAGCCTGCCACCGAGCAGCGCCGCCCGCTCGTTCATCCCGACCAGCCCATGGCCGGTGCCCCCGGCCAGCGGTCCGCGCGGCCCCGGCCCGTCGTCCCCGACGCGGACGGCCAGCAGGCCGCTCCCGTAGACGAGTTCCACCACCGCGCGGGCCCCCGGTGCGTGGCACCGCACATTGGTCAGCGCCTCCTGCACGATACGGAAGGCCGACAGCTCCCAGGAGGGCGGCAGCTCCGGCTGTTCACCGCTGATCCGCAGCTCGGCCCTGCCCCCCACGGCCCGATGCTGCTCCACCAGGTCGTCCAGCCCGGCCAGCGTCGGCTGCGGGGCCGTCGCCGTACCCGGCTCCCGGTCGGTGCGCAGCACACCGAGCATCCGCCGCAACTCGCTCATGGACGCACGCGCCGTCCCGGCGATCTGCTGGAAGGCGTCCCTGGCCTGCGGGGACAGCCCGGGGGTGGTGTAGGTCGCCCCCTCCGCCTGCACGGCGATCATGGACACGGAGTGGGCGATCATGTCGTGCAACTCCCGCGCGATGGCGGCCCGCTCCGCCTCCGCCGCCTGCCGTCGCTCCATCACCAGCAGTCTGGACTGGGCGGCGGCCCGCTCCTTGCGGGTCTCCTCCCGTGCGCGCACCGCGTCGCCCATGCTCACGGCCCCCAGGATCACCACCGTCAGCGCCAGCGTCTCGGCGTACAGCCCGAGGCTGAACCGGTCGGTGCCCTGGATCATGGGCAGCCCCGGTGATCCGGCGCGTGCCCAGCGGTCGATGTGCACGAGGTTGACCGTGAGCGAGGCCAGCGCACCCCCGACGACGAGCAGGGCCGGGTGCTGCACACGGTGCCGGCCCAGCGTGTAGCTGCCTATCAGGGTGCCGGCCACGGTCGCGTACGCCATGTTGCCGTCCGTCCCGAAGCTCAGCAGGGCCGCGCCGACGGTCAGGAAGCCGACGGCGGGCCGGGTGCCCCGCCACATCAGGGAGGCCGTACAGACCAGCACCCCGAACGTGGTGATCACCGAACCCGGAACGGCGATCAGTTCCCCCGTCGCGAACAGCGTCAGCGCGCCCCCGGTCAGCCACGGGTACGCGGGCGCCGCCGCCCACCGGCGCGCCCACAGGCGCACCCGCTGGACCCGGGCGCGGGGCGTGATCGTGCTGTTCATACCCAGGATTGTTCGGCACGAGCGGCCGTCGGCGCATCGGAGCAGAGGTGGAATTCCCCGTCGCGTCTCATGCCACGGGTTGAGAACGAACACCGGATTCCGGTGTGACGTGCCGTGGGAGCCGCGTTCCTAGCCTCGGTTCATGGACGTAACAGCAGGTCCCGCGGCGGCGGCGGAGACCGTATCGACTGCGCAACGCGCAGTCCGCGCCGCCCTGTTCGGTACCGGCCCCGTGCGCGCCGCGGCCGGGTGGGCCGGCTGCGCCGCGGCGGCCCTGCTCCTCGCGCTGTGCTCCGGACTCGTCCCGCACCGGATCTGGGGTGTGTCGGCCGCCTTCGGATACGCGGGCGCGGTGTGGCCCGCCGCTCGCGGGAGGCGCCGTACAGCGGCCGCGCTCGCGGCCGTCGGCGCCGTGGTGCTGCCGCTGTTGGTCCTCGTGCTCATGGGCCGGGCGCAGTTGGAGGTGGAAGTCGTCGCGCGCTCGTCGCAGTCGCTGCTGACGACCGGTTCTCCGTACGCCCCCGACCCCGTGGCGGTGGCGGACTTCGACCCTTACCTCCCCGCGATGGCGGTCTTCGGGATTCCGCACGCGCTCTTCGGCGCGGGCCCGCTGACCGACCCCCGGCTGTGGACCGGAGCCGCCTTCCTCGCGGCACTCGCACTCTGCGCCAGGCGCCCGCCGCTGCTCGCGCTGGCCGCCTGTCCTCTCGTCGCCCTGCCGCTGGCGGTGGGCGGCGTCGATCTCCCGGTGGCCGGGCTCATGTGCCTGGGCCTCTCACTTGCCGGGCGGGACAGACCGGTCGCCGCCGGTCTGGTGACGGGGCTGGCCGCAGCCCTCAAGTGGACCGCGTGGCCCGCGCTCCCGGTGGCCTTCGTGCTCCTGGTGTCGATGCGCCGGGGCGGCACCGCCGGGCGCGGATCGCCGCTGCGCTGCGCCCTCGTGGCGGTGCTCACCACCGCCGTACTCGTGCTCCCGGCAGCACTGCGTGATCCGGCGTCCTTCGTCACGCACGTCGTCGGGTACCCGCTCGGCCTGACCGACGCCGTGTCACCGGCGGCCACGCCCTTCCCCGGACACCTGCTCGCCACCTGGCTGCCCGGAGGCCGGACCGTCGCACTCGTACTGCTCCTCTGCTGCGCCCTGGCGCTGGCCGGTTCGCTGATCGTCCGGCCACCCGGCACGGCACCCGCCGCCGCACTGCGGCTGGCTCTCGGGCTGGGCCTCGCCACCGCCTTCATGCCCGCCACCCGATTCGGCTACCTCGTATATCCGCTGGTCCTCGCCGTCTGGGCCGTGTCGCAGCACGGCACGGCGAACCGGCCCGAACCCGAAGGAACGCCCCGATGGCCCGCACTCTCGTCGTCACCAACGACTTCCCGCCCCGGCAGGGCGGCATCGAGACGTTCGTCCATGCGATGACCAGCCGCTTTCCCGCCGATTCCGTGGTCGTCTACACCTCCTCCGAGCCCGGTGCCGCCGCACACGATGCCGCACTGTCCTACCCGGTGGTCCGCGACCGGGCCCGGATGCTGCTTCCCACGCCGCGCGTCGCGAGCCGGGCGGCCGCCCTGGCCCGGCGGTACGGCTGCGACCGCGTCTGGTTCGGCGCGGCCGCGCCGCTGGCCCTGATGGCGGACCGGTTGCGGCGGGAAGCCGGGGTGCGGCGGATCGTGGCCACCACCCACGGCCACGAGGTCTGGTGGGCGCGCACCCCGGGTGCCCGGGCCCTCCTGCGGCGGATCGGGGCGGCCACGGACACCGTCACCCATCTCGGAGAGGCGACCCGGCTGCCGATCGCCGCCGCCCTCGGACCGGTGGCCGCGCGCCGGATGGTGCGCCTGGTGCCCGGGGTGGACGCCGACGCCTTCCGGGCCCGCCCGGGGGAGAGCTCGGTCCGGCGGCGGTACGGGCTGGACGACCGGCCGGTGATCCTCTGCGCCGCGCGGCTCGTTCCACGCAAGGGCCAGGACATGCTGGTACGCGCGCTGCCAGGGATCAGGCGGGCGGTGCCGGGAACGACCCTGCTGCTGGTCGGCGACGGCCCCGGCGCGCGCTCGCTGCGCCGTGCGGCAGCCGCGGCCGGGCTGGCGGACGCGGTCGTCCTGGCGGGCGGGCACCCGCATGCGGAGATGCCGGAGTTCTTCGCGGCGGCCGATGTCTTCGCGATGCCGTGCCGCACCCGGCGCCGGGGCCTGGAGGTGGAGGGCCTCGGCATCGTGTTCCTGGAGGCTGCCGCGGCGGGACTGCCGGTACTGGCCGGGGACTCGGGCGGCGCGGCCGACACGGTGTGCGACGGGGTGACCGGGCACCTGATCGACGGACGGGACGTGGCGGCCATCGCGGCCCGGCTCATCGGCCTCCTCCAGGACCGCGTCACCGCCGCCACGATGGGGGAGAAGGGGCGCGACCGGGTACGGGCGGAGTGGGGCTGGGACGGGACGTACGAGCGGCTGGCGGGGCTGCTGGCCGACCCCTCGTAACGGCCCGACGGCGGTGCGCGGTGAACGTGTCCGCGGAGCGGGCCCGGCTGCTTCGCCCACAGCCGGGCGAACTCTCGTCGGGTCTCCACGGCCTCACGCCACGGACGGGCGGGGCGGGCGACTCGATGCCGTCCGGCCCGCCGTTCAGCCCGTCAGCGGCAGGGCGGCCAGCTCCGCGATCGCCCAGGTCAGCGGCGCGAAGACGAGGAGCAGTGCGGCGGCGCGCAGCGCTGTCGCGGCCCGCAGGGCCGAGGCCGGGGCGCCGAGCCGCAGCAGGGCCTGTGCTGTTTCCGCGCGGGCCTGCCGCGCCTCCAGCGCGGAGGTCAGCAGCGTCGCCGTCGTGCAGCCGATGACGAGTACGGCGCCGAGTGCGGTGAGCGGTCCGAAGGGGCGGGGGCCCGTCCCGTACAGGGCGAAGGCGGCGATGACGGCCGAGAGCACCGCGCAGACGACGCCCAGCGGCCGGCCGATCCGGCGCGCCTCGTCCATCAGGACCCGGCCCGCCAGCAGCCGTACGGCTCCGGGCCGCACCGCCTGGAGCAGCCGTCCGGCGAGATGGGTCAGCCCGGGGCCCGCGGTGGCGAGGCCGATCGCCGTCAGCGTCCACCCCACCAGGACCCAGACCGGGGTGGAGTCCAGCTTTCCGGGGAGCGGGAACGGGCTGCCCGACGAGCCGCGGCTCGCGTACGCCTCGACCGCGAGGCCGGCGGCCGTCAGGGCGACGCCCCACGGCAGCCCGGCAGGGGGCGCGGCCGGAGCGGGCACCTGCTCCTCGGGCAGCAGGTCCCGCACACCGTCCTGTACGCCCGCCGCCCGCACCGGACTGGTGCGCAGCGCCAGCGCGCTCGCGGTCGCCGCCGCCGCGGGCACCAGGGTCAGCAGGACGACGACGGCGGCCAGCGGCAGCGACGCGTCCGCGCCCAGCAGCCCGGCCGCCGCGCCGTCGAACGGCAGCCCGGACAGGTCGCCGCGCAGGTGGAGGAAGAAGAGCAGCGCCACCATGGAGCCGAGGGTGCACGAGACGGCGGTGGAGACCGCGGCGAGCGCACTGAGCCGGACCGGGCCCAGGCCCACGGCGGACAGCCCGGGGCGCGGGCGGGTGCTCGGGTCGGTCCGGGCCACGGCGACCGCGAACTGCACGGTGGCGGCCAGTGGCACCAGGCACCACAGCAGCCGCAGCACGGAACCGGCGGAGTGCGCCGGGTGCCCGGAGGCGTAGCCCAGGGTGCAGAGCAGCAGGAAGCCGACCCCGGCGGAGGCGGCCGCGACCAGCAGCCGCCGTACCAGGACCAGGGGATGGGAACCGCGGGCTAGACGGAGAGCGAGCACGCCGCGCGGCCCTCCGTGTCGGTCCCGGCGGTCAGCTTGCCGGTGGCGACCCGGCGCCCGTCCAGCAGCGGCACCGTGCGGTCCGCGAGGGCGGCGATCTCCGCGTCGTGGGTGGCGAGGACCACCGTGATGCCGTGCGAGCGGGCCGCGCTGGTGAGGGTGCGCAGGACATGGGTGCGGTCGGTGCGGTGCAGGGTCGCGGTGGGCTCGTCGGCGAAGATCACCGCGGGGGCGGTGGCCAGCGCGCGGGCCACCGAGATCCGCTGCCGCTGGCTCTGCTGGAGGGTGTGCGGCCGCTTCCTGGCGCACATGCCGATGTCGAGGCGCTCCAGCCACTCCATGGCGGCCTTCTTGGCCTCCCGGTGCGAGGCGCCGCGCAGCAGCAGCGGCAGGGCGGTGTTCTCCCAGGTGGTCAGCTCGGGGACGAGTTGCGGCTCGGGGGCGATCCAGCCGAACTTGTCGCGGCGCAGCCGTTCGCGCAGCCGGGGTCCCATGGTGTGGACGGGGACGCTGTTGAACCACACCTCGCCCTCGGTGGGCACCAGTTGGCCGGACAGGCAGTGCAGCAGGGTCGTCTTGCCGCTGCCGCGCGGGCCGGTCACGGCGAGGATCTCGCCGTCGCGGATCCCCAGGGACACCCCGCCGAGCGCGGGTGAGCCGTTGTGGGAGTGGTGCAGGGAGCGCGCCCAGATCACGTCGTTGTCCGGCGGGGCCACCATGGCGTACACCTCGGTTCAGATCAGATATCCCGTTCCCCCGTACGGGGGAACGAAGAGAGGGCCGATCGGTCACTCGGCACCGTAAGGATTCGGACCGCGGTGTGCGCACAGCACGCGGCCCGGGTGCGCTTCTTCCCACTCGATTGGGCGCATCCGGGCCGCGTGGACCGTATGAAATGACCGCTGGAGGACCGTCCGTGGAGGGTCAAGCGGTGGTCAAGCCGGGCTCGCTCGATCAGCCGGTCGAGCGATCGGTCAGAGCTTCGTCCAGGCCTCCGTCAGTACGGACCGCAGGATGGACTCGATCTCGTCGAACGTGGACTGGTCGGAGATCAGCGGCGGGGCGAGCTGGACGACCGGGTCGCCACGGTCGTCGGCCCGGCAGTACAGGCCGCTCTCGTACAGCGCCTTGGAGAGGAAGCCGTACAGGACGCGCTCGGTCTCCTCGTCGGTGAACGTCTCCTTGGTGGCCTTGTCCTTGACCAGCTCGATGCCGTAGAAGAAGCCGTTGCCCCGGACGTCACCGACTATCGGCAGGTCGTGGAGCTTCTGGAGCGTGGTGAAGAAGGCGTTCTCGTTGTCGAGGACGTGCTGGTTGAGGCCTTCCTTCTCGAAGATGTCGAGGTTGGCGAGGCCGACCGCCGCGGAGACCGGGTGGCCGCCGAAGGTGTAGCCGTGCAGGAAGGTGTTGCCGCCCTCGTAGAACGGCTCCGCGAGCCGGTCCGAGATGATGCAGGCACCGATCGGGGAGTAGCCCGAGGTCATGCCCTTGGCGCAGGTGATCATGTCCGGCACGTAGCCGAACTTGTCGCAGGCGAACATCGTGCCGAGCCGGCCGAAGGCGCAGATGACCTCGTCGGAGACGAGCAGCACGTCGTACTGGTCGCAGATCTCGCGCACGCGCTGGAAGTAGCCGGGCGGGGGCGGGAAGCAGCCGCCCGCGTTCTGCACGGGCTCCAGGAAGACGGCCGCGACGGTCTCGGGGCCCTCGAAGAGGATCTCCTGCTCGATCTGGTCGGCGGCCCAGCGGCCGAAGGCCTCGGGGTCGTCACCGAAGAGCGGGGCGCGGTAGATGTTGGTGTTCGGCACCTTGTGCGCGCCGGGCACCAGCGGCTCGAAGGGGGCCTTGAGAGCCGGCAGCCCGGTGATGGACAGGGCGCCCTGCGGGGTGCCGTGGTAGGCGACCGCGCGCGAGATGACCTTGTACTTGGTCGGCTTGCCCTTGAGCTTGAAGTACTGCTTCGCGAGCTTCCACGCGGTCTCGACGGCCTCGCCGCCACCGGTGGTGAAGAAGACCTTGTTGAGGTCGCCCGGGGCGTAGTCCGCGAGGCGCTCGGCCAGTTCGACGGCCTTCGGGTGGGCGTAGGACCACACCGGGAAGAAGGCCAGCTCCTGCGCCTGCTTGTAGGCCGCCTCCGCGAGCTCGTGGCGGCCGTGGCCGGCGTTGACCACGAACAGGCCGGACAGCCCGTCGAGGTAGCGCTTGCCCTGGTCGTCGAAGATGTAGGTGCCCTCGCCACGCACGATGGTGGGAACGGGCGCGTTCTCGTAGTCCGACATGCGGGTGAAGTGCATCCACAGGTGGTCGTACGCGGTTCGGCTGAGGTCCTTGCTCACGGCTATCGGGTTCCCCACATATAGGTCTGCTTCTTGAGCTTGAGGTAGACGAAGCTCTCGGTGGAGCGCACTCCGGGAATGGCCCGGATGCGTTTGCTGATCGTCTCCAGCAGGTGGTCGTCGTCCTCGCAGACGATCTCCACCATCAGGTCGAAGGAGCCCGCGGTCATCACCACGTACTCGCACTCGGCCATGGCCGACAGGGCCTCCGCGACGGGGTCGAGGTCGCCCTCGACGTTGATCCCGACCATCGCCTGCCGTCTGAATCCCACAGTGAGCGGATCGGTGACGGCGACGATCTGCATCACGCCCTGGTCGAGCAGCTTCTGGACGCGCTGGCGCACGGCCGCCTCGGAGAGGCCGACGGCCTTGCCGATCGCGGCGTACGGACGCCGTCCGTCCTCCTGGAGCTGTTCGATGATCGCGAGGGACACGGCATCGACCGTTGAGGACGATCCGTTCCCGTTCCTGGAGTCTGCGCTGCGACTGGCCACGGAGCCACTGTGCACCGGGACTCGTCCGTCTCGCAACCCTCGATCGATGAAATTCGTTGTTGAGGGACCTGGATCTCACTGAATCCGAAGTTCACGGCGGTTAGGTATGTCGAAAGCGTTACCCGAGCGACTACGCTGGGCGTCTCACCCATTGGACTTCAGAGCAGGAGGGCCGGCTGTGACCACCGAGGTGCGCCGTCTGCGCAACTACATCAACGGAGAGTTCCGTGACGCCGCCGACGGGCGGACCATCGACGTGGTCAACCCGGTGACGGAGGAGGTCTACGCGACATCGCCGCTCTCCGGCGGCGCCGATGTCGATGCCGCCATGGAGGCCGCCGCCGCGGCGTTCCCCGCCTGGCGCGACGTGACCCCCGCGGAGCGCCAGCGCGCCCTGCTGAAGATCGCGGACGCCTTCGAGGAGCGCGCGGAGGACCTCATCGCGGCCGAGTCCGAGAACACCGGCAAGCCGGTCGGGCTCACCCGTACCGAGGAACTCCCGCCGATGGTCGACCAGATCCGCTTCTTCGCGGGTGCCGCCCGGCTGCTGGAGGGCCGCTCGGCCGGCGAGTACATGGAGGGGCTGACCTCCATCGTCCGCCGCGAGCCGGTCGGCGTCTGCGCGCAGGTCGCGCCGTGGAACTACCCGATGATGATGGCCGTCTGGAAGTTCGCCCCGGCGCTCGCCGCGGGCAACACCGTGGTGATCAAGCCGTCCGACACCACCCCGGCCTCCACCGTGCTGATCGCGGAGATCATCGGGCAGATCCTGCCCAAGGGCGTCTTCAACGTCATCTGCGGCGACCGGGACACCGGCCGCGCGATGGTCGAGCACCGCATCCCGGCGATGGCCTCCATCACCGGCTCTGTCCGGGCCGGCATGCAGGTCGCGGAGTCCGCCGCGAAGGACGTCAAGCGGGTCCACCTGGAGCTCGGCGGCAAGGCGCCGGTCGTCGTGTTCGAGGACACCGACATCGCCAAGGCCGTCGAGGACATCTCGGTGGCCGGCTACTTCAACGCCGGCCAGGACTGCACGGCCGCCACCCGCGTGCTGGTCCACGAGTCGATCCACGACGAGTTCGTCACCGCGCTGGCCAAGGCCGCCGCCGACACGAAGACCGGGCAGCCGGACGACGAGGACGTGCTCTACGGCCCGCTCAACAACGCCAACCAGCTCGCGCAGGTCAGCGGCTTCATCGAGCGCCTCCCCGCCCACGCCAGGGTCGAGGCGGGCGGCCACCGGGTCGGCGAGAAGGGCTACTTCTACGCCCCGACCGTCGTCTCCGGGCTGAAGCAGGACGACGAGATCATCCAGAACGAGGTCTTCGGCCCGGTCATCACCGTCCAGTCGTTCACGGACGAGGCGCAGGCGCTGGAGTGGGCCAACGGTGTCGAGTACGCCCTGGCCTCCTCGGTGTGGACCAAGGACCACGGCCGCGCCATGCGGATGTCCAAGAACCTCGACTTCGGCTGCGTGTGGATCAACACCCACATCCCGCTCGTCGCCGAGATGCCGCACGGCGGGTTCAAGAAGTCCGGCTACGGCAAGGACCTCTCCGCGTACGGCTTCGAGGACTACACCCGGATCAAGCACGTCATGACGTCCCTCGACGGCTGACCGCCGCTCCATCCGGTACGGGCACGGCCCCGGGCGCACTGTGCGAGCGCCCGGGGCCGTGCCGTACCCCGCCCCCGCGCGGGACCCTCGACAGGGTGTGCGCGGCGGACCGCCACCGCTGGACGGTTGGTCCATTGCCCGCCGTACCCCACGGGCGGCATCCTTCGCAGGTGCGAGCGATCCCGAAGAACCCCATGTCCCGCCGGTCCCTGCTCCGCGCCCTCGGGGCGGGCACGGCCGGTGCCGCGCTGGCCGGCTGCGGAGTGCCCGCCGCCTATGTGAAGCCGGGCGACCGGGCCGGGCGCGACTCCTCCGCCAGTGACCACACCCTGCACTTCGCCAACTGGCCGCTCTACATCGACACCGACGACGAGAACCAGTCGAAGCGGCCCACCCTGGACGCCTTCAGCAAGCGCACCGGGATCTCCGTCACGTACACCGAGGAGATCAACGACAACGACGAGTTCTTCGGGAAGATCAGCCCCGCGCTGATGAACCACCAGCAGACCGGGCGCGATCTCATCGTCATCAGCGACTGGATGGCCGCCCGGTTCGTCCGGCTCGGCTGGGTCCAGGAGATGGACCGGGCCAAGCAGCCCAACGTGGCGAAGTACCTCGATCCGCAGCTGCGTTCGCCCGCCTTCGACAAGGGCCGCACCCACAGCGTCCCGTGGCAGTCCGGGATCACCGGCATCGCGTACAACCGCAAGCGGCTGGGCCGCGAGATCAAGCACCTGAGCGATCTGTGGGCGCACGATCTGCGCGGCAAGGTGACGCTGCTCTCCGGGCTCGACGAGTCCTTCGCGCTGCTGATGCAGGGCAACGGGGTCGACATCACCCGGTGGAAGCGCGACGACTTCTACGACATCTGCGACCAGGTGGAGAAGCTGGTGAAGACGAAACACATCCGCCGCTTCACCGGCAACGACTACATCAAGGACCTCTCCACCGGGGACGTGCTCGCCTGCCAGGCCTACTCCGGTGACGTCATCCAGCTCCAGGCGGACAACCCGGAGATCGAGTTCGTCGTGCCGGAGGAGGGTGCCGAGCTCTGGGCGGAATCACTCATGATCCCCAACCTCGCCCACCACAAGCGCAACGCGGAGAAGCTCGTCGACTACTACTACGAGCCCGAGGTCGCCGCGGAACTGGCGACCTGGGTCAACTACGTCTGCCCGGTCCCGGCCGCCCGCGAGGTGCTGGCCTCCTCCAAGGACGAGGAGACCGCCGCACTCGCCGAGGACCCGCTGATCTTCCCCGACGACGCCATGCGCAAGCGCCTCGCGATCGCCCGCGACATCACCTCCGAGGAGCGCACCGAGTTCGCCAAGAAGTGGAACTCCATAGTCGGGTTGTGAGGCAACCGCCCCGATCGCCCGTGGCCAGGGCTTTCGGCGGGCACTGAAGGACCGGAACCGGCACCACGCGGAATGCGCGTGGTGCCGGTTCTTCGTGGTGCGGCCCGGCTCTCTTCACGCAGCGTCCGGGCGACAGTTGGTTGTTTCAACGTGTTGTCGAAAATTTGCAATATCTGAGCGACATCTTGTCTTCATGTGTCCGTGATGCTTGAGTGACAGGCGCTTCCCTCGCCCCCCACCTCCCCCACCGGGAAGCACCAGTCACAGCAGAATTGGAGTGTCATGCGCACGTCATCCCCCACGCGCAGTTCGTATGTCCTCGCCGTCGCGGTCGCCCTCGTGGGTACGGTCATCGGCGTCACCGGCCAGGCCTCCGCCCAGCGGGCCCCGGAGCCGAGAGCGGCGGCAGCGGCCGGCGCCACCCTCCCGTTCAGCTCCACGGAGGCGGAGTCCGCCTCCACCACCGGCCAGAAGATCGGCCCCGACTACACCCAGGGCACCCTCGCCTCCGAGGCCTCCGGCCGGCAGGCGGTACGGCTGAGCAGCGGGCAGAGCGTCGAGTTCACCCTCGACCGGGCCGCCAACGCGGTGAACGTCGCCTACAACGTGCCGGACGGGCAGAGCGGTTCACTCGCCGTCTACGTCAACGGCACCAAGCTCGACGCGTCGCTGGCCGTCACGTCCAAGTACAGCTACGTCGACACCCCCTGGATCGCCGGCGCCAAGACCCATCACCTTTTCGACAACGCCCGTCTCCTGCTCGGCCGGGACCTGGCGGCCGGTGACAAGGTGAAGCTGGAGGCCGCGTCCACCGAGGTCACCGTCGACGTGGCCGACTTCGAGCAGGTGGACGAGCCCGCCACCGCACCCTCCGGCGCGGTCTCCGTCGTCGACAAGGGCGCCGACGCCACCGGACAGCAGGACTCCACCCAGGCCTTCCGGGACGCGATCACCGAGGCCAGGGCCGCTGGCGGCACCGTGTGGATCCCGGCCGGCGACTTCAGGCTGGACTCCGAGCTGAGCGGCGTCGAGAACGTGACGATCCAGGGCGCGGGCAGCTGGCACTCGGTCGTGCACGCCTCCCGGTTCATCAACCAGAGCAGCTCCGCGGGCAAGGTCACCATCAAGGACTTCGCGGTCGTCGGAGAAGTCACCGAGCGGGTCGACAGCAACCCGGACAACTTCGTCAACGGCTCCCTCGGCCCGGACTCCCGGGTCAGCGGCATGTGGCTGCAGCACCTCAAGGTCGGGCTCTGGCTCACCGGCAACAACGACAACCTGGTCGTCGAGAACAACCGCATCCTCGACACCACCGCGGACGGACTGAACCTCAACGGCAGCGCCCACGGCGTGCAGGTGCGCGACAACTTCCTGCGCAACCAGGGCGACGACTCGCTCGCCATGTGGTCGCTGAACGCCGCCGACACCGACTCCACCTTCGCGAACAACACCATCTCCCAGCCCAACCTGGCGAACGGCATCGCGATCTACGGCGGCAGCGACATCACCGTCAAGGACAACCTGATCAGCGACACCAACGCGCTGGGCAGCGGCATCGCCGTCTCCAACCAGAAGTTCGCCGACCCGTTCTTCCCGCTCGGCGGCACCATCACCGTCTCCGGGAACACCCTCGTACGGACCGGAGCCGTCAACCCCAACTGGGGCCACCCGATGGGCGCGCTGCGCGTGGACGCGTACGACAGCGCCATCGAGGCGAACGTGAACATCACCGACACCACCATCACGGACAGCCCCTACAGCGCCTACGAGTTCGTCTCCGGCGGCGGCACCGGCAAGGACGTCAAGAACGTGACGGTCGACGGGTCGGCCGTCGACGGCGTCGGCACGGTCGTCGTGCAGGCCGAGACGCCCGGCGCCGTGACGATGTCGAACGTCACCGCCACCGGGACCGGCGCGGCAGGCGTATACAACTGCCCCTACCCCGAGGGCTCCGGCACCTTCACGCTCACCGACGGCGGCGGCAACACCGGCTGGGACACCACCTGGGACGACTGCTCCGCCTGGCCCGAGCCGGACACCGGCAACTAGCGGCACCCCCCCCACGAACGCACCATCCCCCCACGCACCTCCCCCCACCGAGAGGAACGCACGCTGTGACAAGGAGAGACTGGAGCCGGCCGGGCATCGCCGTCGCGCTCGGCGCCGCCCTGACCGCCGCATGGCTCGTACCGGCCGCGCACGCGGCGCCGGTGGCCCCCGAGCCGTCCGCCGCCGCGGCCGCCCGGGGCGCGGCCACCCCGTTCGCCGAGTACGAGGCGGAGGACGGCAGCTACGACGGCACCCTGCTGGAGACGGACGCCACCCGCACCTTCGGCCACACCAACTTCGCCACCGAGTCCTCGGGCCGCAAGTCGGTACGCCTCGACTCCACCGGCCAGTACGTGGAGTTCACCTCGAAGAGCAGCACCAATTCCATCGTCGTCCGCAACTCCATCCCCGACGCGCCGGGCGGCGGCGGCCAGGACAAGACGCTGAGCCTCTACGCCGACGGCACGTTCGTACAGAAGCTGGACCTGTCGTCCAAGCACAGCTGGCTGTACGGCAGCACCGACGACCCGGAAGGCCTGACGAACAACCCCGGCGGCGACGCGCGGCGGCTGTTCGACGAATCGCACGCGCTGCTCGACAAGACCTACCCCGAGGGCACCACCTTCCGCCTCCAGCGGGACGCCGGTGACGACGCCGCGTACTACGTCGTCGACCTGGTCGACCTTGAGCAGGTGGCGCCGCCCGCGAGCAAGCCCGCCGAGTGCACCTCGATCACCGAGTACGGTGCGGTGCCCGACGACGGCAAGGACGACACCGACGCGATCCAGGCGGCCGTCACCGCCGACCAGAACGGCGAGATCGACTGCGTGTGGATCCCGGCCGGGCAGTGGCGCCAGGAGCAGAAGATCCTCACCGACGACCCGCAGAACCGCGGGGAGTACAACCAGGTCGGCATCAGCGACGTCACGATCCGGGGCGCCGGGATGTGGCACTCCCAGCTGTACACGCTGACCGCGCCGCAGGACGCGGGCGGCATCAACCACCCGCACGAGGGGAACTTCGGGTTCGACATCGACGACAACACCAAGATCTCGGACATCGCGATCTTCGGCTCCGGCACCATCCGGGGCGGTGACGGCAACGCCGAGGGCGGCGTCGGCCTCAACGGCCGGTTCGGCAAGAACACCAAGATCAGCAACGTCTGGATCGAGCACGCCAACGTCGCCACCTGGGTCGGCCGCGACTACAGCAACATCCCGGAGCTGTGGGGCCCCGGCGACGGACTCCAGTTCACCGGGATGCGCATCCGCAACACCTACGCGGACGGCATCAACTTCACCAACGGCACCCGCAACTCCTCCGTCACCGACTCGTCCTTCCGCAACACCGGGGACGACTCGCTGGCGGTATGGGCGAGCAAGTACGTCAAGGACCCCTCGGTCGACGTCGGCCACGACAACGTCTTCAGCAACAACACGATCCAGCTGCCCTGGCGTGCCAACGGCATCGCGGTCTACGGCGGCTACGGCAACAAGATCGAGAACAACCTGGTGTACGACACCATGAACTACCCCGGCATCATGCTGGCCACCGACCACGACCCGGTGCCCTTCTCCGGGGAGACCCTGATCGCCAACAACGGGCTCTACCGGACCGGCGGCGCGTTCTGGAACGAGGACCAGGAGTTCGGCGCGATCACCCTGTTCCCCCAGGGCTCCGCCATCCCGGGCGTCACCATCCGTGACACCGACATCGAGGACTCGACGTACGACGGCATCCAGTTCAAGACCGGCGGCGGCGAGATGCCGGACGTCAAGATCAGCAACGTGAACATCTCCGGGTCCCCCAACGGCTCCGGCATCCTCGCCATGGGCGGCGCGCGGGGCAGCGCCACGCTCACCGATGTGACGATCAGCGGTTCGCGCGACGGGGACGTGACTGTCGAACCCGGATCGCAGTTCGTGATCAACGGGGCCCCGGCAGGGGCCTCGGCCGAGGAACGGGGGAGCGGCCGGGTCCGTTAGCGGCTCGCGGCACGGTCTCCCCGCCCCGCCGCTGCCACCGGGCCGCCCGGATCCGTACCGCCGGATCCGGGCGGCCCCTCGGCGCGCCGGGTCAGCGCTTCCGTGCCACCGCGCCGAACTGGGCGACCTCGGCCGCCCGGGTGCCGGGCGCGGGGCGCCAGCGCGCGCAGGAGACGATGCCGGGTTCGACGAGATCGAGACCGGTCAGGAACGCGGCGAACTCGAAGCGGCTGCGGGCGGTGATCGGAGGCGTGGCGTTCTCGTTCCAGAACCGCATCGCCGCCTCGTTGCCCTCGCCGCCCAGCTCCAGCGTGGGATGGGTGAGGACCAGGTAACTGCCGGGCGGCACCGCGTCCATCAGCCGCCGCACGATGCGCAGCGCCTCGTCCGTGTCGAGGACGAAGTTGAGGATGCCCAGGAGCATGACCGCGACCGGCCGCTCCAGGTCGAGCGTCCGCCCGGCCGCCCGCAGGATCTGCTCCGGATCGCGGGCGTCCGCGTCGAGGTACTCGCTCGCGCCCTCCGGTGAACTGGTGAGCAGCGAGCGGGCGTGCGCCAGGACGATCGGGTCGTTGTCGACGTACACGACGCGGGCGTCCGGCGCGGTGTGCTGGGCGACCTCGTGGGTGTTGTCCGCGGTCGGCAGCCCCGTTCCGATGTCCAGGAACTGCCCGATGCCCGCGTCACCGGCCAGATACCGCACCGCCCGCCCCAGGAACGCCCGGTCGGCCCGCGCCACCTCTCCGATGCTGGGGTACATGCCGGTGACGCGGTCGCCGACGGCCCGGTCCACCGGGAAGTGGTCCTTGCCGCCGAGCCAGTAGTTCCAGACCCGGGCGTTGTGTGCGACGTCCGAACGGACCTGGGCGGGAAGGGAGTTGCGGTGGGGGACGGGCACGTCTGCTCCTCTGGCGCCGGGCCTGGCATCGGGACGATGAGGTGCGTCCATGATGCCGGACCGATCAAGAGGAGGCGTGGTCCGGGGAGTTGGCGATCACCTTGCGCAGTACATCGACCCGGTTGGTGGTGATGGAGTCCACACCGTCCCGCAGCAGCCTGCGCATGGTGCGCCCGGTGTCCGCCGTCCAGGCCGAGACCAGCAGCCCGTCCCGGTGGTTGCGGTCGGCCAGCTCCCGGCTCACCAGGCCGAACCGGTAGTTCAGCCAGCGCGGCCGTACCGCCTCCAGCAGCGCCGCCCGGGGCGGCGCGAGGGTCGTCCAGGTCATCGCGATCTCGGCGGACGGATCGGCGGCCCGGACCCGCAGCATCGCTTCGGGACCCGCGCAGTAGTAGGCCCGCTCACCGGCCCCGCACTCCCGAACCGTCCCGACGATCTTCCGTACCGAGGCCTCGGTGGAGCCGGGCAGATCGACCATGACGCGGTGCGCGCCGACGGCGAGCAGCGCCTCGCGCAGGGTCGGCACGCCGCCCGCCGTCAGCTCGGCCAGCTCCTGCCGGGTGAGCCGGTCCAGCCGCACGTCATGACCCCACAGCCGCTCCAGCGTGGCGTCGTGCAGCAGGACCGGCACCCCGTCGCGGGTGACCCGGACGTCGATCTCGACCGCGTCCGCCCCCCGTTCGAGGGCGGAGCGGATCGAGCGGAGGGTGTTCTCGCGGACGCGGTACGGATCGCCGCGGTGCGCGACGGCGGTGACTGGGGTGGCCATGGGGCCATTGTCACCGCCCGGGGTCACCGGCCGGTGCCCGCCAGCCAGTCCGTCGTGTACGTGTCGATCTCCTCGGACAGCCCGCGTTTGCCCGCCGGGTCGAGGAAGGACGCCTCGACGGCGTTCTTCGCGAGCGAGGCGAGCCCCCGCTCGTCGAGGCCGAGGAGGCGGGCCGCCACCCCGTACTCGCTGTTGAGGTCGGTGCCGAACATGGGCGGGTCGTCGCTGTTGATCGTGACCAGCACACCCGCCTTCACCATCTCCTTGACCGGGTGCTCCTCGATGTCCGCCACCGCGCGGGTCGCGATGTTCGACGTGGGGCAGACCTCCAGCGCGATCCGGTGCTCGGCCAGGTGCTCCAGCAGCCTCGGGTCACGGACGGAGCTGGTGCCGTGGCCGATGCGCTCGGCGCGCAGCGCGGTCAGCGCGTCCCAGACCGTCTGCGGTCCGGTGGTCTCGCCGGCGTGCGGCACCGAGTGCAGGCCCGCCGCGATGGCGCGGTCGAAGTACGGCTTGAACTGCGGGCGGTCCACCCCGATCTCGGGCCCGCCGAGGCCGAACGAGACCAGCCCCTCCGGCCGCAGGTCGACGGCGAGCCGGGCGGTCTCCTCCGCGGAGGCGAGTCCGGCCTCGCCGGGGATGTCGAAGCACCAGCGCAGCACCACTCCGAGCTCGGCCTCCGCCGCCTTGCGGGCGTCCTCTATGGCCTCCATGAAGCCCTGTTCCGGGATGCCGCGCCGGGTCGAGGAGTACGGGGTGACGGTCAGTTCCGCGTAGCGGATGTTCTGCCGTGCCATGTCGCGGGCGACCTCGAAGGTCAGCAGCCGGACGTCCTCCGGGGTGCGGATCAGGTCCACGACCGAGAGGTAGACCTCGATGAAGTGCCCGAAGTCGGTGAAGGAGAAGTAGTCGGCCAGCGCCTCGGGGGCGGTGGGGACCTTGGAGTCGGGGTGTTTCGCGGCCAGTTCCGCGACGATGCGGGGCGAGGCGGAACCGACGTGGTGGACATGCAGCTCGGCCTTGGGCAGCCCCGCGATGAAGGGGTGCAGATCGGACATCGGATCCTCCGGGGGCAGTGAGTGGCGCGGGGCCCGGACATACGTGGAACCGGGCGGCGGACGGAAGTCATCGTAGGACGGGGGCTGGCCGTAGCATGACGGGCATCACGATGGGGGAGGCCCATGTCAGACAACACAGAGCAGCCGGAGGACGGGGCCGCGGCACGCGATCCGTGGGCTCCGCCGGACAACCGGGTACCGCTGGACAAGAAGCGCCCCCCGGACACCGGACCGCCGGCCGTGCACGACCAGCAGACCGTCACGGCGATGCCGGGCGTCGACGGGCCGCAGGACGCCCCGGCGGGATCCGCGCCGACTTCGGGCTTCGGCCCGACGTCCGGCTTCGGCGCCCCGGCCGACGCGGGGCAGCCGTCCGGGCCGCCGTCCGGGCCGTACGGTTCGGGGGCCGTGCCGCCACCGCCCATCGGCCCGAACGGTCCCGGTCAGCAGAGCCCGCCGCCCGCCGGCCAGTACGGCTACCCGGTGGGACCGGCCCAGCCGCCCGTCGGCCAGTACGGCTACCCGGCCGCCCCGCAGTACGGCGGCGGCTACCCGGGCTACGGCGGTCAGACGGCGTGGGGTGTGGCGCCCTCGAACGGCATGGGCACGGCGTCGATGGTGCTGGGCATCCTCGCCGTCTGCCTCTTCTGCGTCTACGGGATCCCCAGTCTGATCCTGGGCACGCTCGCGCTGATCTTCGGCATCATCGGCCGCAAGCGGGCCACGCGCGGGGAGGCGGACAACGCCGGCCAGGCGCTGGCCGGGCTCATCCTGGGGTCCATAGGCATAGCCATCGGCGTCGCCATCATCGGCGGCCTCATCTGGTTCTTCGCCGCGCACGCGGACGAGTTCGACGATGACAACTACAACGACGGCAGCACCTACGGGACGTCCCTGGTCATCGAGGACGCGCGATGACATCCCTGGCCGCGGTTGCCCCGGGTGCCTTGGACGGCGCCCGGTAAGCAGCGGCCGGCAGGCGGGGCCCGCGGGGGCGTGGAGCGCAATCCACGCCCCCGCGGGCCCCGCTCATATGCCGTCCGCGCCGTCGCGCAGCGCGGCCCGCGCGTCCATCAGCGCGAAGCCGAGCAGATTGAGCCCCCGCCAGGCCGCCGGGTCCTGCGCACGCGGATCGTCCGCCGCCAGCCCGATACCCCAGATCCGGTCCATCGGGCTGGCCTCGACCAGCACCCGCTCGCCCGTCCCCAGCAGAAACTTCCGCAGCGCCGGATCCTGGCCGAACTTGTGGACGCTGCCCGCCACCACCAGCCCGTACCGCTCGCGCTCCCAGACGGCCTCGTCGAAGCCACGGACCAGCCGGCCCGTCTTCTTCGCCTTGGCCGGGCTCTTCGCCGCCACCGCACGGGTCTCCGCCTCCGCGTCACCGAACAGCCGCGCCTTGCCGGCCATCATCCAGTGCTCGGCAGAGGCGTACTCCACACCGTCGACCACGAACGGTGACGGCCACCACTGGCTGAGGCAGCTCGCGCCGATCTCCCCGTCCGGCCGCGGCCGGTGCCCCCAGAACCTCAGATACTTCACGTGCTCGCCCCGCCCGGCACGCGCCACGAGCTCTGCCATGTGTTCCATGACACGTGAGTCTGGCATCCGCCACTGACACTACGTACGGGGAATTCCGCACTGACGCGACACATGGTCGACAGATTCCGTTGCGTAACCAAAAGGCAACAACGGAATCACTTGTTGGGCTCGGTCCCCTCTGTCAGGATCGGCACTCAAATCGAGCAGGAGCTACGCCGCCCCGCACTCCGGGAACAGCGGCGGAGGAGAGCGTGATGGGTAACAGCTTCCAGGTACAGGACCGCTTCGCGGACGGCGCGCAGTACATCGGCGGAAGACTGCGGCCCGGCACTTCGGGACGCAGCCACGACGTGGTGAACCCGGCCACGGGCAAGACCGTCCACACCTACGAACTGGCCGGCACCGCCGACGTCGACGCGGCCGTCGCCGCCGCACGTGCGGCCTTCCCCGGCTGGTCCGGGGCCACCCCGGCCGAGCGCTCCGAGGCGATGCACCGGTTCGCCGCGGTCCTCGCCGAGCAGGCGGACGACTTCGCGTACGCGGAGTCCCTCCAGTGCGGCAAGCCGGTCAAGCTCTCCACCGAGTTCGACGTGCCCGGCACCGTCGACAACGCGTCCTTCTTCGCGGGCGCCGCTCGCCACCTGGAAGGCAAGTCCGCCGCCGAGTACTCCGGTGACCACACCTCGTACGTACGGCGCGAGGCGATCGGCGTCATCGGCTCCATCGCCCCCTGGAACTACCCGCTCCAGATGGCCGCCTGGAAGGTCCTCCCGGCTGTCGCCGCCGGCAACACCATCGTGCTGAAGCCCGCCGAGATCACCCCGCTGACCTCGCTGATGTTCGCGCAGGCGGCCACCGAGGCGGGCATCCCGGACGGTGTGATCAACATCGTCAACGGCGCGGGCAAGGACGCCGGTGAACACCTCGTCGGCCACCCCGACGTCGTGATGACCTCCTTCACCGGCTCCACCGCCGTCGGCAAGCGCGTCGCGGAGATCGCCACCTCCACCGTCAAGCGCCTCCACCTCGAACTCGGCGGCAAGGCCCCCTTCGTCGTCTTCGACGACGCCGATCTCGAAGCCGCGGTCCACGGCGCGGTCGCCGGCTCCCTCATCAACACCGGCCAGGACTGCACGGCGGCCACCCGCGCCTACGTCCAGCGCCCGCTGTACGACGCCTTCGTGCAGGGCGTCGCGGAGCTGATGGAGAGCGTCCGGGTGGGCGACCCGTTCGCCCCGGACACCGATCTGGGCCCGCTGATCAGCCACGCCCAACGCGACCGGGTCGCCGCCTTCGTCGAGCGCGCCCGCGCCTACGCCACCGTCGTCACCGGCGGCGAGGCCCCCGGCGGCGAACTGGCCGACGGCGCCTACTACCGGCCGACCCTGATCGCCGGGGCCGCCCAGGACAGCGAGATCGTCCAGGCCGAGATCTTCGGCCCGGTCCTGGTCGTGCTGCCCTTCGACACCGACGACGAGGGCATCGCGCTCGCCAACGACACCCCGTACGGGCTCGCCGCCTCCGCCTGGACCCGCGACCTGTACCGGGCCAATCGCGCCACCCGCGAGATCAAGGCGGGCTGCGTCTGGATCAACGACCACATCCCGATCATCAGCGAGATGCCGCACGGCGGATACAAGGCCAGCGGCTTCGGCAAGGACATGTCGTCGTACTCCTTCGAGGAGTACACGCAGGTCAAGCACGTGATGTACGACAACACCGCGGTCGCCCGCAAGGACTGGCACCGCACGATCTTCGGGGACCGATAACCAGGCCTGTCCGGCCGCACACCCACCCGAAAGGGCAACGCGCATGGAGCAGTACGAGCCCGAGCGTCTCTCCGCGGCCCAGCTGGCCGCGATGCGTCGCACTCTGACCAGCGGCAGGGGAGCCCTCACCCGCCGATCACTGCTGCGCGCCTCCGGTACCGGCGCGCTCACACTCGGCGGGCTCGGCGTGCTCAGCGCGTGCGGAATCCCTCCCGCCAAGCGGGAGGAGGACGCCGCGGCTGCCTCCGACGACCACTCGGCCAAGGAGAAGCAGGTCAACTTCTCCAACTGGACCGAGTACATGGACGTCACCGACGACGGCAAGCACCGGCCCACTCTGGAGCAGTTCACCGAGCGGACCGGGATCAAGGTCAAGTACACCGAGGACATCAACGACAACGTCGAGTTCTTCGGCAAGATCAAGCCGCAGCTCGCGGCCGGCCAGGACACCGGCCGCGACATCATCTGCGTCACGGACTGGCTGGCCGCCCGCATCGTCCGGCTCGGCTGGGCGCAGAAGCTCGACGCCTCCAACCTGCCCAACGCGTACGCCAACCTCTCGGCCCAGTTCCGCTCCCCCGACTGGGACCCCGGCCGCGCCTACTCCTACCCCTGGGCCGGCATCCCCACGGTCATCGCCTACAACGCCAAGGCGACCGGCGGCCGCAGGATCGACTCCGTCAGCCAGCTGCTCGACGACCCGAAGCTCAAGGGCCGGGTCAGCTTCCTCTCGGAGATGCGCGACTCCATCGGCATGACCCTGCTCGACATGGGCAAGGACCCCGCCACCTTCACCGACGCCGACTACGACGCCGCGATCGGCCGGATCCAGAAGGGCGTCGACCGCAACCAGATCCGGCGGTTCACCGGCAACGACTACACCGCGGACCTCGACAAGGGCGACATCGCCGCCTGCGTCGCCTGGGCCGGCGACATCATCCAGCTCCAGGCCGGCAACCCGGACATCAAGTACGCGATACCCGCCGCCGGCTACGTCATATCCAGCGACAACATGCTGGTCCCGGTGAAGGCACGGCACAAGACCAACGCCGAGAAGCTCATGGACCACTACTACCGGCCGCCGGTCGCCGCCGAGCTCGCCGCGTACATCAACTTCGTCTGCCCGGTCGACGGCGTCCGCGAGGAACTCGCCAAGATCGACCGGTCGATGGCCGACAACCCGCTGATTCTCCCGGACAAGAAGATGGCGGCCGCCTCGCACGCCTTCCGGTCCCTGACCGCCGAGGAAGAGACGGCGTACGAGGAGAAGTTCGCCAAGCTCATCGGCGCCTGACTCCGCCCCCGCCCCCGCCCCGTCCCGAAGAACCCCCGATCCCCCTCTGACACCACTGGGACCGCCCTCCATGACACAGCAGCAGACAGGCGGCGATGTCCGCCTCACCGGGATCAGCAAGAGGTACGGCTCCTTCGCCGCCGTCCAACCGCTCGATCTGACCGTCCCGCAAGGCTCCTTCTTCGCGCTCCTCGGCGCGTCCGGCTGCGGCAAGACCACCACCCTGCGGATGATCGCGGGCCTGGAGGAGGCCACGACCGGCACCGTCTCGCTCGGCGGCCGCGACATCACCGCCCTCCCCCCGTACAAGCGGCCCGTCAACACCGTCTTCCAGAGCTACGCGCTCTTCCCGCACCTCGACATCACGGAGAACGTCGCCTTCGGACTACGCCGGCGCGGCATCAAGTCGGTCAAGAAGCAGGTCGACGACATGCTGGAGCTCGTCCAGCTCGGCGACTTCGCCCGGCGCAAACCGCACCAGCTCTCCGGCGGCCAGCAACAGCGCGTCGCCGTCGCCCGCGCCCTGATCAACCACCCCCAGGTGCTGCTCCTCGACGAGCCGCTCGGCGCCCTCGACCTCAAGCTGCGCCGCCAGATGCAGCTCGAACTCAAGCGCATCCAGACCGAGGTCGGGATCACCTTCGTCCACGTCACCCACGACCAGGAGGAGGCCATGACCATGGCCGACACCGTCGCGGTGATGAACGCGGGCCGGGTCGAGCAGCTGGGCGACCCCGCCGATCTCTACGAGAACCCCCGGACGACGTTCGTCGCCAACTTCCTCGGCACCTCGAACCTCATCGAGGGCGAGGTCGTCTCCACCGGCACCGACATCGTCGTATCGGCCAGTGGTGGCAAGCTGCGGCTGCCCAGCGACCGATGTCCCGTGCCGGCCGCGAAGGGCGGCAAACTCCTCCTGGGCATCCGCCCCGAGAAGATCTCCCTCGCGCACCGCGACGACGCGGACGCGATAGCGGAGGGCCGCAACCGGGTCACCGGCCGGATCGCCGACTCCAGCTTCATCGGCGTCTCCACGCAGTACGTGGTGGAGAGCCCGGCCGGAAAGTCGCTCCAGGTGTACGAGCAGAACATCGAGCGCGACTCCAGGCTCACCCCGGGGGCCGAGGTCGTCCTGCACTGGAACCCGGCGCACACCTTCGGCCTCGACGCCGACCAGGACATCGCCGCGGGTGTGGAGACGGTGGAGGACGCGGCGTGAGCGTCACCCAGGAGGCGCCACCCGCTCCCGCCGAGGAGCCGAAGGTGCGCAAGCCCTCCACCCGCAAGCGCCTCGTCCCCTACTGGCTGCTGCTCCCCGGCATCCTCTGGCTCGTCGTCTTCTTCGCGCTGCCGCTGATCTACCAGGGGTCGACGTCCGTCCAGACCGGGTCCCTGGAGAAGGGGTTCGAGGTCACCTGGCACTTCCAGACGTACTGGGACGCGCTGAGCGACTACTACCCGCAGTTCGTCCGGTCCCTGCTGTACGCGGGCACCGCCACGATCCTCTGCCTGCTGCTCGGCTACCCGCTGGCCTATCTCATCGCGTTCAAGGCCGGGCGCTGGCGCAACCTGGTGCTGGTGCTGGTCATCGCGCCGTTCTTCACCAGCTTCCTGATCCGCACGCTCGCCTGGAAGACGATCCTCGCGGACGGCGGCGCGGTCGTCGACGTACTGAACACCCTGCACGTCCTCGACGTCACCAGCTGGCTCGGCTGGACCGAGTCCAACCGGGTGCTGGCCACTCCGATGGCCGTGGTCTGCGGGCTCACGTACAACTTCCTGCCGTTCATGATCCTGCCGCTCTACACCTCCCTGGAGCGGATCGACGGCCGGCTGCACGAAGCGGCCGGGGACCTGTACGCCACCCCCGCCACCACCTTCCGGAAGGTGACGTTCCCGCTCTCCATGCCGGGCGTCGTCTCCGGCACCCTGCTGACCTTCATCCCGGCCAGCGGTGACTACGTGAACGCGGAACTGCTGGGCTCCACCGACACCAAGATGGTCGGCAGCGTCATCCAGACCCAGTTCCTGCGCGTCCTCGACTATCCGACGGCGGCCGCGCTCTCCTTCATCCTGATGGCGGTCGTACTGATCGCGGTCACTGTCTACATCCGCCGCTCCGGGACGGAGGACCTGGTCTGATGCCCGTACTGCGCTGGCTGCGACGCCATCTGATCGTCATCGCGGGTCTGCTGACCCTCGCCTACATGATCCTGCCGAACATCGTCGTGATGGTGTTCTCCTTCAACAAGCCCAACGGGCGCTTCAACTACTCCTGGCAGCGCTTCTCGCTGGACGCCTGGAAGGACCCCTGCGGCGTCGCCGACATGTGCGGCTCGCTCTCGCTCTCCCTCCAGATCGCCGTCTGGGCCACGGTCGGCGCGACCGTGCTCGGCACGATGATCGCGTTCGCCCTGGTCCGCTACCGATTCCGGGCGCGCGGCGCGATCAACTCGCTGATCTTCCTGCCGATGGCGATGCCCGAGGTCGTCATGGCCGCGTCCCTGCTCACCCTGTTCCTCAACATGGGCGCGCAGCTGGGCTTCTGGACGATCCTCATCGCGCACATCATGTTCTGCCTCAGCTTCGTGGTGACGGCGGTCAAGGCGCGGGTCATGTCGATGGACCCCAGGCTGGAGGAGGCGGCCCGCGATCTGTACGCCGGGCCCGTGCAGACCTTCGTACGGGTGACGCTGCCGATCGCCGCCCCCGGAATCGCCGCGGGAGCGCTGCTCGCGTTCGCGCTCTCCTTCGACGATTTCATCATCACCAATTTCAACGCGGGCTCGACCGTGACCTTCCCCATGTTCGTCTGGGGATCGGCACAGCGCGGCACGCCCGTGCAGATCAACGTCATCGGTACGGCGATGTTCATCATTGCGGTACTGGTGGTTCTCGCCGGCCAGCTGATAGCGAACCGGCGGAAGAACAACGCACGACCCTGAAAGTCTCTAAGGAGTTGGAAAACATGGCCCCAGTTGCCATGAGTGCCGCCGCCCAGTCAATCGCCGGCGCCAAGCCGCTGTCGTTCTGGCTGGACGACCCCGGCAGGCCAGAGGCGCTCCCCGCGCTCACCGGCGACGAGCACTGCGACCTCCTCGTCATCGGCGCCGGCTACAGCGGACTGTGGACCGCGCTGCTCGCCAAGGAGCGCGAACCGGAACGCGATGTCGTACTGATCGAGGGGCGCGAGACGGGCTGGGCCGCCTCGGGCCGCAACGGCGGATTCTGCGCCGCCTCCCTCACCCACGGCCTGCCCAACGGCCTGGAGCGCTGGCCGGACGAGATCGAGAAGCTGGAGGAGCTGGGCGCCCGCAACCTCGACGCCATCGAGGAGGCGGTCGCCCGCTACGGCATCGACTGCGAATTCGAGCGCACCGGGGAGATCGATGTCGCCACCCAGCCCCACCAGCTCGAAGAGCTGCGGGAATGGCACCAGGAGCTGGAGCGGCGCGGCTTCGGCGGCGTCGAGTTCCTGGACGGTGACGCGCTGCGCGCCCATGTCGACTCACCGACATTCCTGGGCGGCCTCTGGGACCGCCGCGGGGTCGCGATGCTGCACCCCGCCAAGCTCGCCTGGGGCCTGAAGCAGGCCTGTCTGGACCTGGGTGTCCGGATCTACGAGCACACCCGGGGCCTGGAGCTGGCCAGAACCGGAACCGGAATGGCGGTCCGGACGCCGGGCGGAAGGGTGCTCGCCCGCCACGTCGCGCTCGGCACCAACATCTTCCCCTCGCTGGTGAAGCGGGTGCGCCCGTACACCGTCCCGGTCTACGACTACGCGCTGATGACGGAGCCGCTGACCGAGGACCAGCTCGCCGCCATCGGCTGGAAGAACCGGCAGGGACTGGGCGACAGCGCCAACCAGTTCCATTACTTCCGGCTCTCCGCGGACAACCGCATCCTGTGGGGCGGATACGACGCGATCTATCCGTACGGGGGCCGGCTGAGCGCCGCGCTCGACCAGCGGCCGGAAACGTTCCTGAAGCTCGCCGGACAGTTCTTCGAATGCTTCCCGCAATTGGCCGGAGTCCGATTCACGCATGCCTGGGGCGGCGCGATCGACACCTGTTCCCGGTTCTCCGCTTTCTTCGGCACCGCTCACCGGGGCCGGGTCGCCTATGCCGCCGGATACACCGGACTCGGCGTCGGGGCCACCCGGTTCGGCGCCGAGGTGATGCTCGACCTGTTGGCCGGTGACGAGACGGAGCGGACCGCGCTGGAGATGGTGCGCGGCAAGCCGATGCCGTTCCCGCCGGAGCCCTTCGCGTGGGCCGGGATCGAGCTGACGAAGCGCTCCCTGGCGCGGGCCGACGACAACGGCGGCCACCGCAATCTGTGGCTGCGCACGATGGACCGGCTGGGGCTCGGCTTCGACAGCTGAGCCGGCGTGACCCAGCTCACTACCGGTTGGTAGCCGAACCCGCGTAATGGATCGCCGTCACCGCCCTCTCTCCGGTGAACGCACCCGCGACTCGATGTGGGTGCGATACCGAACGGAGGCGGGTCATGGCTGGCTCGGGGGTCAGGGCAGCGGTCGAGTGGCTTGTGTCGGTGGCACCGGACCCGGACGCCTGCCGGTGGGAGTGGGAGCGCAATCCCCGGGGGATCGCGCTCCTGCCCGCCGGCCGGCGCTGGGACGTGCTGATCCTCCCGGGAGAGCTGGGCTACCCGACGCTCGACGTGCTCACCCGGCTCATCGACCGGCCGGGACCGGTGCTGGCCGGCTTCGGTGACGCCCGCATGGGGTTCTTCGTGCCGCCGGGCACCACGGACCGGTGGATCGGGACGGGGGTGCGGGGCGCGGGCCAGGGGACCTGGATCGTGGCGCCCTACCCGGGGCGGGTCGCCGGTGGCATGCGGTGGCTGATCCCGCCGGACGGATCGGGCACGCTCACCGACGCCACGCTGCTGGAACTGGCGATGCACGAGGCCGTGGGCGGGGCCGCGGCGGGGGAGGGCCGGGAGTAGGAAGGGCGGCCGTTCTCCGGAAGGCTCCTGGCCGAAAATCGAGGTGCCCCGGACTGCTGATCGTCCGCGTGGCGTGCCTGCTCGCCTCGGGTCAGGGGAGGCGTCCGGCTCCTGGCGGCGCGTGCACGCGGCGTCGATTACGCGCGTCCAAGGGTGAGTTCACGCCATTGACGGGTGACACGTTGTTGCGGGGGCGAGGGGTTCGTAGGGTTCCGTTGCAGCGAAGCTTGGGAGCGCTCCCAAGCTTCGCTGAACCCCCACGATCCACCCCCACACCTGCCCAACGGAAGGAACTACCGTGACTGCCACGCCCCACCGTGCGCACCGCATCCGTACCCTGGCCGCCGCGCTCGCCCTGGCTGCCGGATCGCTCGTCGCCGTGACCGCCACGGCCGCCCCGGCCGGCGCCGATGCGCAGACCTGCGAACAGTTCGGGTCGGCCACCACCCCCGGCGGCTACGTCGTGCAGAACAACGCCTGGGGCACCACCGCCCCGCAGTGCGTCAACCAGGTCGGCGACGGCTTCGAACTCACGACGGCCGACGGCTCCGTGTCCACGGGCGGTGCCCCCAAGTCGTACCCGTCGATCTACGCGGGCTGCCACTACACCAACTGCTCGCCGGGCACCGTGCTGCCCAAGCAGGTCAGTGCGATCGGGAGCGCGCCCAGCGAGATCGCGTACAGGTACACCGACGGCGCCGTCTATGACGCCGCGTACGACATCTGGCTGGACCCGACGCCGAAGACGGACGGGGTCAACCGGACCGAGATCATGATCTGGCTGAACAGGGTCGGCCCCATCCAGCCGATCGGCTCCAAGACGGGCGTCGCCACCCTCGCCGGACAGACCTGGGACGTCTGGAAGGGGAACAACGGCGGCAACGACGTCATCTCCTACGTCGCCCCCTCGGCTCTGACGGATCTGAGCTTCGACGTGAAGGACTTCGTCAACGGGGCCATATCGGAGGGCCTGGCCACGCCCGACTGGTACCTCACCAGCGTCCAGGCGGGGTTCGAACCGTGGGAGAACGGTGCGGGCCTGGCCGTCACGAGGTTCTCCGCGGCCTTCAACTGACCCGAGGCGGCCGGTGGCCCCGTCCCCTTCGCGCACCGCGGTACGCGAAGGGGACGGGCCGGGGGTGAGTGCGTGCGGGCGGGAACGAGGGCTTCGGTGCCAGAGGTCTTGACAACCTGATTGGTCTGGACCATGTTGTGGCCACCCGATTCCCCCCTGCACGGAGGCCGTTGTGGAACGTACGGGACCCCCTGCCCGCATTACCGGACTGCTGGCCGCCCTCACGGCCACCCTGCTGGCAGCGGGCGGCCTGGCCGCCGCCGCGCCGAGCGCCGCCGCTGCCGACGCCGATCTGGCCCGCAACGGAAACTTCGAGGCCGGTCTGGACGGCTGGAGCTGTACGGGCGGCAGCGGAGCCACCGTCAGCACGCCCGTGCACGGCGGTACCTCGGCGCTGAAGGCGACCCCGGCCGGCAGCGACTACGCCAAGTGCTCCCAGGCCGTCACGGTCAAGCCCGACTCCACGTACACGCTGAGCACCTGGGTGCAGGGCAGCTACGTCTACCTGGGCGCGGAGGGCACCGGCACGACGGACGTGTCCACCTGGACGCAGTCCGCCGGGGCCTGGCAGAAGCTCACCACCACGTTCAAGACCGGCGCCTCCACCACCTCGGTCAAGGTGTACACGCACGGCTGGTACGGCACCCCCGCGTACTACGCCGACGACCTCAGCCTCGTCGGCCCCGGCGGTGACCCGGTCGCCCTCCCGGCGGTACCGGCGGGCCTCAAGGCGGGCACCGCCACCGCGTCCTCGGTCCCGCTGTCGTGGACGGCCGCCACCGGCGCCACCGGTTACAACGTCTACCGGGGTGGCACGAAGGTTCTCTCCACCACCGGTACCTCCGCTACCGTGACCGGCCTCACCGCCTCGACCGCGTACAGCTTCCAGGTCGCCGCCACCAACGCCGCGGGGGAGTCCGCCAAGTCGGCCGCCGTCACCGCCACCACCCCGGCGGGCGGCAGCGGGGGAGAGAGCGGCTCCGACCTGCCGGCCCACGCCCTCGTCGGCTATCTGCACTCCAGCTTCGCCAACGGTTCCGGCTACACCCGGATGGCGGACGTGCCCGACTCCTGGGACGTCATCGACCTGGCCTTCGGCGAACCCACCTCCGTCACCTCCGGCGACATCCGGTTCTCGCTCTGCCCGGTCGCCGAGTGCCCCAACGTCGAGTCGGCGGACGAGTTCAAGGCGGCCATCAAGGCCAAGCAGGCCAAGGGCAAGAAGGTGCTGATCTCCATCGGCGGCCAGAACGGACAGGTGCAGCTCGCCACCACCGCCGCCCGTGACACCTTCGTCTCCTCGGTCAGCAAGATCATCGACGAGTACGGTCTGGACGGACTCGACATCGACTTCGAGGGCCACTCGCTCTCCCTGAACACCGGCGACACCGACTTCCGCAGCCCCACCACGCCGGTCATCGTCAACCTGATCTCCGCGGTCAAGTCGCTCAAGGCCAAGTACGGCGAGAAGTTCGTCCTCACCATGGCCCCCGAGACCTTCTTCGTGCAGCTCGGCTACCAGTACTACGGCTCCGGTCCCTGGGGCGGCCAGGACCCGCGCGCCGGCGCCTACCTCCCGGTGATCCACGCCCTGCGCGACGACCTCACCCTGCTGCACGTCCAGGACTACAACTCGGGCTCCATCATGGGCCTGGACAACCAGTACCACTCGATGGGCGGCGCCGACTTCCACATCGCGATGACCGACATGCTGCTGACCGGCTTCCCGGTGGCGGGCGACCAGACCAAGATCTTCCCGGGGCTCCGCCCCGACCAGGTCTCGATCGGCCTGCCGGCCTCCACCCAGGCGGGCAACGGCCACACCTCGCCCGCCGAGGTCACCAAGGCGCTGAACTGCCTGACGAAGAAGACCGACTGCGGCTCGTACGCCACCCACGGCACCTGGTCCGGACTGCGCGGACTGATGACCTGGTCGATCAACTGGGACCGCTTCAACAACTGGGAGTTCTCGAAGAACTTCGACGCCTACTTCGGCGGCTGAGCCACAGCGGGACCAGCAGCAGCCCGCACAGGAACCAGCTGCCCAGCACGTCCAGCGGCCAGTGGTAGCCGCGCAGCACCAGACCGATGCCCGTCGCCGCCGTCAGCAGGACGGCGGCGACGGGCATCATCCATGAGCGCCTCGGGTACGGGGCGAGCAGCAGCGCCGCGGCCCCGTACGCCACCGCCGCGGTCGCCGCGTGACCGGAGGGGTAGTAGCCGGTGGCGTCCGTCAGCGGTCCGGGGCGGGCGATCCAGTCCTTGAGCGGGACGACGAACAGCGGCACCGCGGCCATGGTGAGCGCCGCCGTGACCGGGGCCCGGCGCGCGCCGCGCACCAGCGACCAGACGATCGCGAAGGCCAGCACCGGGAGCGCGACCTGCGTGTTGCCGAGATCCGCGAGGAATTCGGTGAGCCCGGCCGGACCGTGGCCCACCAGTGCCCGGCCGGTGCGCTCGTCGAGGCTCCGCAGTGGGCCGTCGGCCGCGATCTGCCAGGTGGTGAGCGCGAACAGGGCCAGCAGGCCGGACACCACGGAAATGAGAAGAGCCGTCCGTCCCGGAACAGGGGGGGTTGTTCCGGGACGGACGGTCGGACCGGTGTGCCGCGCGCCCCGGGGGGTGTGGGGCGGGCGGCCATCCGATCGGTGAGGAGTTCCGGAGCCGGAGGCTCCAGTGGTGTGCGCGAAGGCACAACCAGGGCGGTGCCGGGGGAGCTCCGACCCGGTGTCGCCGGCAGTCCCCTGCGGGCGGGGTGTTTCTCTCATCTGCGCAAACCGTACGTCAGGCGGTGGGGGGTCCGACAGCGGGAACGTTATCCCGCCATCGCCCCCGCACACCTTCTTCACAGGCCCTCACCCGGGCGCCGGGCATCCCCGGAGGAAACACCGCGCCGCTCCGGCGGCCCGCACCGGTCAGACCCCGGCGAACGCCTGCTCGATGACGTCGAGGCCCTCGGTCAGCAGGTCCTCGCCGATCACCAGCGGCGGCAGGAAGCGCAGGACGTTGCCGTACGTTCCGCAGGTGAGCACCAGCACGCCCTCGGCGTGGCAGGCCTTGGCGAGCCGCGCGGCCGCCTCCGGGTTCGGGTCCTTCGTGCCGGACTTCACCAGCTCGATCGCGATCATCGCGCCGCGGCCCCGGATGTCACCGATGATGTCGCCGTTGGGCAGCTTGGCCCGCATCTCGGCGAGGCGGCCCTTCATGACCTCCTCGATGCGCTTGGCCTTCCCGTTCAGGTCCAGCTCGCGCATCGTCTCGATCGCGCCGAGCGCGCCCGCGCAGGCGACCGGGTTACCGCCGTACGTACCACCGAGGCCGCCCGCGTGCGCCGCGTCCATGATCTCGGCGCGGCCGGTCACGGCGGAGAGCGGCAGCCCGCCCGCGATGCCCTTGGCGGTGGTGATCAGGTCGGGCACGATGCCCTCGTCCTCGCAGGCGAACCACTGGCCGGTACGGCAGAAGCCGGACTGGATCTCGTCCGCGACGAACACGATGCCGTTGTCCTTGGCGAACCGCGCGATCGCCGGCAGGAAGCCCTTGGCCGGCTCGATGAAGCCGCCCTCGCCGAGCACAGGCTCGATGATGATCGCGGCGACGTTGTCCGCGCCGATCTGCTTGGTGATCTCGTCGATGGCCTGCGCGGACGCCTCGGCGCCGGCGTTCTCCGCGCCGGTCGGCCAGCGGTAGCCGTACGCCACCGGGACGCGGTAGACCTCGGGCGCGAACGGGCCGAAGCCCTGCTTGTACGGCATGTTCTTCGCCGTCATGCCCATGGTGAGGTTGGTCCGGCCGTGGTAGCCGTGGTCGAAGACGACGACGGCGGTGCGCTTGGTGTACGCACGGGCGATCTTCACCGCGTTCTCGACGGCCTCCGCGCCCGAGTTGAACAGCGCGGACTTCTTCGCGTGGTCGCCCGGCGTCAGCTCGGCGAGCTGCTCGCAGACCTCCACGTACCCCTCGTACGGGGTGACCATGAAACAGGTGTGGGTGAAGTCCGCGAGCTGCGCGGACGCGCGCCGCACCACTGCTTCTGCGGAGGCGCCGACCGACGTCACGGCGATACCGGAGCCGAAGTCGATCAGCCGGTTGCCGTCCACGTCCTCGATGATCCCGCCACCGGCGCGGGCGGTGAACACCGGCAGGGTGGAGCCCACTCCTGCGGCGACCGTCGCGAGACGGCGGGCCTGCAGCTCCACCGACTTCGGACCGGGAATGGCGGTGACGACGCGGCGCTCCTGCGGAATTGCGGTCATGCGGGGCTCCTGGGGTGCTTCGGGCGTTGTGTCTGGGACGCTTCTGTTTCTGCAGGCTAGGTGCGGGGGCGGGGAGCGGGCATGCTCCGATCGGGAGTGGTGGCGGGCGTGTCCTTGTCCGCGAAGGACAGAAGGCGGTACGGGGCGCACGACGGCCCCCGCTCCGTCAGTATCCGGGCGCGTTGCTGAACTCCCCGTGTCCGCGCACTAGATTGGCCGTGCAGGGGTCGGACCTGGCTGGTCAGGGGGCAACGGTTCATGGACAACGAAGGCACGCACGGCACCCGGGGCACGTGGGGCGCGCAGCCGCCCGACGGCCGCGCGGGCCGCCCCGCAGGCTCCGTGCCGCACCCGGCGGGACCGCCTCCCGCCCGGCCGCCGGGCCCACCGCCGACGGCCCCACCGGTGTTTCCGCCTGCGGCGCCGCCCTCGGTGAAGCCGTCCGCCGCGATGCCGCCCGGCCCCCACCGCCCCGTCGGGACGGGGACGCCCACCGAGGACTGGCTGAACGCGCCGCGCCCCGACAGCGATCCCGGCGTGTGGCGCTACGCCTACGTGCCCCGGCCCGCCGAGCGGCTGTCCAGGCCCTCCCTGGTGGGGCCGGCGGCCACCCTGGTGCTGTGGCTGCTGCTCTGGCTGCTGCTCGACCAGCGGAACATCCCCTACGTGTTCAAGCCGATCGAGATCATCACCGGTCCCGAATGGTGGACCTTCGGAACCCTCAGGGCCGGCGCGCCGCCCCTCGTCGAAATCTCCACCACGCTCTACTACCAGGCCCTGGTCGTCCTCCTGGGCTTCTGGGCCGCCCGGATCGGCAACTGGGCAGGGCTCTTCCACCACTACGCGGGGGAACGGCTGGGCCGGGCCAGAGCGGTGGCCACGGTGATGGCGGCGGCGCTGGCCCTGTGGCTCTACTTCAGCCAACGCGTGCCGCTGGTGGGCCTGCTGTACTCCATCATTCCCCAGGGCATCCAGCAGGGCGGCGGCAACAAGTACCTGGCCGTGCTGATCTCCTGGATCCTCTACGCCGCGGCGGCCGCCCTGATCATCTGGCCCTTCGCCCGGATCGGCGAGTGGTCGAAGGAGCTGGGTCCCCTCCTGCCGGCGAAGCTGCGCCCCCTCCCCGGGCGCGGCGACCCCGCGCCCGAGCGTCCCCGGACGGCCCCCGTGCAGACAGGGCCCGCCCCGGCGGAGTGGCCCGAGCTGCGGGCCGCGGGCCGCACGGATGCCGCCCAGGCGCTGACGGCCGCCGTGCGCGCCGGCCGGATGAACGATGTGGACTGCGTACGGCTGCGGCACGCCTGGGCCCTCGCCCGGACCCGTGCGGACCGCCTCGAAGCCTTCACGGAGACCGTGCTGCGCAAGGGCCCGGCCGCCTACCCGCACCCCTCGGGCGACCGCGATCTGCCGCTGCGCACCGCCCCGCACGACCCGCTGACCGGCCAGGTCCGGATCGGGGACTGCGCGGACGACCCGCGCAACCCCTATCCGCGCCGGGGTTCCGGCCTGGCCCTGGAGCCCGCGTCGCTGGGCACCTCGCTGCTGGCCGTGGGCCCGCCCGGCTCGGGCAAGACGGCCGCGGTGGTCCGGCCGGTCATCGAGTCCCTCGCCATCGGGGCGCTCACCGGCCGGGCCGCGGTGCTCGCCGTCGGCGGGGCGGGCGCGCAGCTGGGACCGGACGACGCCTACGACGTCGTCGTCCGGATCGGTGACCCCGCCTCCATGCACGACTTCGACCTGTACGGCGGCACCACCGACCCCGACGAGGCCGCGGCCACCCTCGCGGAAGGGCTGGCCGGTGACCTCCCCGGCCTGGACAGCAGGCGCGCGGGCACCGTTCTCGGCCAGCTCCTCGGCCCCTACCGCACCGTCCACGGCCGGTTCCCCGGCGTCCCCGAACTCCGCGAACTCCTTGAGGGCTCCGTCACCGCCCTGACCGCCCTGCGCCAGGCCCTGGAGGCGGGCGGCGAGCACACGATGCTGCGCGAACTGGACGCCCGCGCCCGGCAGGCGGGCGGGGCGGGGGATCCGGCCGCCGTCCTCGCCGACCGGATCGCCGTGCTCGACCGGCCGGCCTTCGCCGCCTTCTTCTCGACCGGGGAGGACGCCCGGCCGTTCTCGCTCCGTTCCCTGGAACAGCACCCGCTGCGGGTCCGCATCGATCTCCCGGAGCGCGCCCACGCCGAGGCGTCCCACGTACTGGCCCGTCTCATTCTCGCCCAGTTCAACGCGATCACCGCGGCCCGCTCCGACCGCTCCCTGTTCGTCTGCCTGGTCCTGGACGACGCCACCCACACCGTCACCGCCCAGACCGTCCGGGGCATCCGGCGCCTGCGGTCCGTCAACGCGGGGGCGGTCCTCGCGCTGCGGACCCTGGACGACGTGCCGGAGGCGCTGCACACCGCCCTGCTCGGGTCCGTCGGCTGCACCATGGCCTTCGCGGGCGTCTCCACCTGGGACGGCAAACGCTTCGCCGAGGCGTGGGGCAAGGAGTGGGTGGAGGTCAGGGAGGTCGCCCAGCACGGCGTCTTCGCCGACCAGCCGCTCACCCGCGCCCTGCACGCCCTGCGGAAGCTGGCCACCGGCAAGGCCGTGACCACCGACGCCGTGACCGTCCGCCAGGTCGAACGCGAACGCTGGTCCGCCTCCGGGCTCGCCTACGAGGTCGCGGCCGGCCACGCGGTCATCTCCCTCACCACGGTCGACGGCCGGCACGCGCCCCCGCTCCTGATGAGACTGGGCGCCTGAGGCCGGAGGTACAGCAGAGGCGGCAGCGGTTACGGGAACCCTGCCGCCCTGGCAGAATCGATGGCAGCCGTTCATACGCGACGGCGCAATCGACGCCCCCTCCCAGACGCCCCCTCCCAAAGGTCGCCCGTCCCATGCCGCCCACGCTCGCCTCGCTCGTCCAGCACTCGGCGCTGAAACTCACGGTCCGTGCGGGGGCGGACCGGCTCGACACGCCCGTGCGCTGGGCGCACGCCAGTGAGCTGGCCGACCCCGTGCGCTACATGGAGGGCGGCGAGCTGCTGCTGGTCACCGCGACCAACCTCGACGCCGAGAGCCCGGAGGGCATGCGGCGGTACGTGCGACGGCTGGCCGGGTCCGGGGTCGTCGGCGTGGGCTTCGCCGTCGGCGTCAACTACGACGAGGTGCCGGGGGCACTGATCGAGGCCGCGGAGGAAGCGGGGCTGCCGCTCCTCGAAGTGCCCCGCCGCACCCCGTTCATCGCCATCGCCAAGGCCGTCTCCTCCGAGATCGCCGCCGACCAGTACCGGGCCGTCACCGCCGGTTTCGACGCGCAGCGCGAACTCACCAGGGCGGCGCTCGCCGGGGACGGCCCCGGCGAACTCCTCACCCGGCTCGCCGCCCACGTCGACGGCTGGGCCGCGCTGTACGACGTCTCCGGAGCCGTCGTGGCAGCCGCCCCCGACTGGGCCGCCCGCCGCGCCGCCCGGCTCACCCCCGACGTGGAGCGCCTGCGGGACCGCCCGGCCCCCGCCAGCGTGGTCGTCGGCGGCAGCGACGACCGGGTCGAGCTCCAGTCCCTGGGCACCGGACGCCGGGCCAGAGGCGCGCTGGCCGTCGGCACCGGGGCCGCCCTCGGCACTGCGGAGCGGTACGCCGTGCACTCGGCGGTCGCCCTGCTCACCCTCATCACCGCCCGCTCCCGCGCGCTCCAGGGCGCCGAACAACGACTCGGCGCCGCGGTGCTGCGCATGCTCCTCGCCGGCCAGCCCGACCACGCGCGCGCCGTCGCCGGAGACCTCTACGGCGGGCTGCTGGACGCGCCGTTCCGGCTGCTCATCGCGGAGGCGCCCGAATCCTCCACCACGGCCCAGCTGGCCGAGGCGATGGAGACCGCCGCCTCCCGGTCGGGCGAGACCGTGCTGATGGTGCCCGAGGGCGAACGCCTGGTCGTCCTGGCCGCCGACGGCGGCGCCGCCGTCGCCGCCTGCACCGCCTACGCCGAGACCCAGGAGGAACGCCCGGCGCACGAACCGGCGGACGAGAGCCACGTCGTCGTCGGCCTCTCCGCCCCCGCGGGCCCGATCGCCGTCTCGGCCGCGTACAAGCAGGCGGAGCAGGCCCTCTCCGTGGCCCGCCGACGGGGCAGGGCGCTGGTCGAGCACGAGGAGCTGGCGACCGGCTCCGTGCTCCCGCTGCTCGCCGACGACGCGGTGCGCGCCTTCGCGGACGCCATGCTCCGCGCCCTGTACGAACACGACACCAAGGGCCGCGGCGATCTGGTCGCCTCGCTGCGGGCCTGGCTCTCCCACCACGGCCAGTGGGACGCCGCCGCGGCGGACCTCGGGGTGCACCGGCACACCCTGCGCTACCGGATGCGGCGGGTGGAGGAGATCCTCGGCCGCTCGCTGGACGATCCGGACAGCCGGATGGAGCTCTGGCTGGCCCTCAAGGTCACCAGCCCGCCGACGCCGTAGAAACACCGGTCCACCTGCGACAAACCGGCGCACCCCGGAGCGCCTCTGCTCCACGCCGGACAAACGCCAGGTGGACGGCGCGCCCCTACGGTGGGGGACGGAACACCCCACGACATCGAAGGGCCGGAACCTCCATGACCTCCACCCACGCCTTCTGGCTGGCCGGCCGCGAGGCCACCGGCGAAGAGACTTTCGACGTCACCAACTCCTGGGACGGCCGCCTCGTCGGTACCGTCGCCGTGCCCACTGAGGCCCAGGTCGAAGAGGCGGTGGCCGCCGCCCACGCGGTGCGCGAGGAGTTCGCCGCCACCCCGGCCCACGTACGCGCCGCCGCGCTCGACCACGTCGCCCGCCGGCTCACCGAGCGCACCGAGGAGATCGCCCAGCTGATCTCCGCCGAGAACGGCAAGCCCGTCAAGTGGGCGCGCGGCGAGGTCGGCCGTGCCGTCTCGGTGTTCCGCTTCGCCTCCGAGGAAGCCCGCCGCTTCAACGGCGGCGAGGCCCAGCGCCTGGACACCGACGCCGGCGGCACCGGCCGGCTCGGCCTCACCCGCCGCTTCCCGCGCGGCACGGTCCTGGGCATCGCACCGTTCAACTTCCCGCTGAACCTCAGCGCCCACAAGGTCGCCCCGGCCATCGCCGTCGGCGCCCCGATCATCCTGAAGCCCGCCCCGGCCACCCCGATCTCGTCGCTGATCCTGGGCGAGCTGCTGGCGGAGACCGAGCTGCCGGCCGGTTCCTGGTCCGTGCTGACGGTCCCCAACGACCGGATGCCCGCCCTCGTCCAGGACGAGCGGCTGCCGGTGATCTCGTTCACCGGCTCCGCCCCGGTCGGCTACTCGATCATGGACTCGGTGCCGCGCAAGCACTGCACCCTGGAGCTCGGCGGCAACGGCGCGGCGGTCGTCCTCGCCGACTACGCCTCCGAGGCGGACCTGGACTGGGCCGCGAACCGCATCGCGACCTTCTCCAACTACCAGGGCGGCCAGTCCTGCATCTCCGTACAGCGCGTCATCGCGGACGCCGCCGTCTACGACCGGCTGCTCCCGAAGATCGTCGCGGCCGTGGAGGCCCAGGTCACCGGCGACCCGTCCGACGCCGCCACCGACGTCGGCCCGCTGGTCAACGAGGACGCGGCCAAGCGCGTCGAGTCCTGGGTCGACGAGGCCGTACAGGCCGGAGGCAAGCTGCTCACCGGCGGGAAGCGCGACGGGGCGACCTACGCGCCGACCGTCCTCACCGACCTCCCCGACGGCGTCAGCCTCTCCTGCGAGGAGGTCTTCGGACCGGTGCTCTCGGTACAGAAGGTCGACGGCGAGGCCGAGGCGTTCGCCTCCGTCAACTCCTCCAAGTACGGCCTCCAGGCAGGCGTCTTCACCCACGACCTGCAGACCGCCTTCCGCGCCCACCGCGCGCTGGAGGTCGGCGGCGTGATCATCGGCGACGTGCCCTCGTACCGCGCGGACCAGATGCCGTACGGCGGCACCAAGCAGTCCGGCATCGGCCGCGAGGGTGTCCGGTACGCGATGGACGACTACACCTACGAGCGGGTCCTGGTCCTCACCGGTCTCGCCCTGTAGTCCCCGCGGCCCGCGGGGGCCGCGACCGGACGGCCGGAGCCCACTGTGCGGGGGCTCCGGCCGTTCCGGTTTTCCGCGAGCGGGCCGGGGCACTTGAGTGGCGCGCGACCCGATCGGCGTCCCGACGATGGTGGCACCGGCCGTAATCAGGTACATACGGACAAGTAGGCCAACAGACGAGCAGTAGACCCCCGACGAAGACGAAGCGGCGAGGTGAGCTCCTCATGTCCGCACCATCCGCACAACGGCCCTCCGAGCGCCGGCACACCCCCAAGGTCTCCGAGCGCGAGGCGCGCCAGGTGGCCGAGGACGCGCGTGAACGGGACTGGCACAAACCCAGTTTCGCCAAGGAACTCTTCCTGGGCCGCTTCCGCCTGGACCTGATCCATCCGCATCCGCTGCCGGCCGGCGAGGACGTCCGGCGGGGCGAGGAGTTCCTCTCCCGGCTGCGCGAGTTCTGCGACAGGAAGGTCGACGGCGCACTGATCGAGCGCGAGGCGAAGATCCCCGACGAGGTGGTCAACGGCCTCAAGGAACTCGGCGCGCTGGGCATGAAGATCGACGTGAAGTACGGCGGTCTTGGCCTGACCCAGGTGTACTACAACAAGGCCCTCGCCCTGGCCGGCTCCGCCAGCCCGGCGATCGGTGCCCTCCTCTCCGCCCACCAGTCCATCGGTGTGCCCCAGCCGCTGAAGATCTTCGGCAGCCAGGAGCAGAAGGACACCTTCCTGCCCCGGCTGGCCCGTACCGACATCTCGGCGTTCCTGCTGACCGAACCGGACGTCGGCTCCGACCCGGCCCGCCTTGCCACCTCCGCCGTACCGGACGGCTCCGACTACGTGCTCGACGGGGTGAAGCTGTGGACGACCAACGGGGTCGTCGCGGACCTCCTCGTCGCCATGGCCCGGGTCCCGGAGTCCGAGGGCCACAAGGGCGGCATCACCGCCTTCGTGGTCGAGGCGGACTCCCCGGGCATCACCGTGGAGAACCGGAACGCCTTCATGGGCCTGCGCGGTCTGGAGAACGGCGTCACCCGCTTCCACCAGGTGCGCGTCCCCGCCGCGAACCGCATCGGACCGGAGGGCGCCGGGCTCAAGATCGCGCTCACCACCCTCAACACCGGGCGGCTCTCGCTGCCCGCGATGTGCGTCGGCTCCGGTAAGTGGTGCCTGAAGATCGCCCGCGAGTGGTCGGCGGTCCGCGAGCAGTGGGGCAGGCCGGTCGCCCGGCACGAGGCGGTCGGCTCGAAGATCTCCTTCATCGCCGCGACCACCTTCGCCCTCGAAGCGGTCGTCGACCTCGCCTCCCAGATGGCCGACGAGAACCGCAACGACATCCGGATCGAGGCCGCGCTCGCCAAGCTGCTGGGCTCAGAGATGGGCTGCCTGATGGCCGACGAGCTCGTCCAGATCCGCGGCGGCCGGGGCTTCGAGACGGCGGATTCCCTCGCCGCCAGAGGCGAACGGGCCGTCCCCGCCGAGCAGATGCTCCGGGACATGCGCATCAACCGGATCTTCGAGGGCTCGACGGAGATCATGCACCTGCTGATCGCCCGCGAGGCGGTCGACGCCCACCTGAAGGTCGCCGGGGACATCATCGACCCCGACAAGCCGCTCTCCGCCAAGGCGAGGGCGGGCGCCAACGCCGCCGGCTTCTACGCCCGCTGGCTGCCCAAGCTCGTCGCTGGACCCGGACAGCTCCCCGGCACCTACGCGGAGTTCAACCCGGCCGGCCACGCCGACCTCTCCGGACATCTGCGCTACGTCGAGCGCTCCTCCCGCAAGCTGGCCCGCTCCACCTTCTACGCCATGTCGCGCTGGCAGGGCCGGATGGAGACCAAACAGGGCTTCCTCGGCCGGATCGTCGACATCGGCGCGGAACTCTTCGCCATGAGCGCCGCCTGCGTCCGGGCCGAACTCCTGCGCACCGGCGACGACCACGGCCGCGAGGCCTACCAGCTCGCGGACGCCTTCTGCCACCAGTCCCGCGTCCGGGTCGAGGAACTCTTCACCCGCCTCTGGTCCAACACCGACGACCTGGACCGGCGCGTCGTCGAGGGCGTCCTCTCGGGCACGTACACCTGGCTGGAGGAGGGCATCATCGACCCGAGCGGCGAAGGCCCGTGGATCGCCGACGCCACCCCCGGCCCCTCCACCCGCGACAACGTGCACCGGCCCATCCGCTGAGCCACCGGCCCCGGAACGGCCGGGCGCGTCCACCCGCTGGACGCGCCCGGCCGTTCCGGGGGCAGGCGGGGCAGGATGGGGTCCCGTGACCGTCATCCACGTCCCCGGTTCCAAGTCCGTCACCGCGCGCGCCCTCTTCCTGGCCGCCGCCGCGAACGGCACCAGCACCCTCGTACGCCCGCTGAGCTCGGACGACACCGAGGGCTTCGCACAGGGGCTCACCGGCCTCGGCTACCGGGTGGCCCAGGAACCGGACCGGTGGCGGATCGAGGGCCGCCCCGGCGGACCCGCCGCCGCGGAGGCCGACATCTACTGCCGCGACGGAGCGACCACGGCCCGCTTCCTGCCCACCCTCGCCGCGGCCGGCGCGAGCGGCAGCTACCGCTTCGACGCCTCCCCCCAGATGCGCCGCCGCCCCCTCGCCCCGCTCACCGATGCGCTGCGCTTCCTCGGCGTCGACCTCCACCACGAGGCGGCCGAGGGCCACCACCCGCTGCGGATCAGGGCCGCGGGCATCAAGGGCGGCGAACTGACCCTGGACGCCGGGCAGTCCAGCCAGTACCTCACCGCGCTGCTGATGCTCGGACCGCTGACGGAGACCGGACTGCGGATCACCGTCACGGAACTGGTCTCCGCGCCCTACATCGAGATCACCCTGGCGATGATGCGCAGCTTCGGCGTCGAGGTCACCCGGAGCGGCCCCGGCGGCAACGTCTTCACCGTGCCGCCCGGCGGCTACCGGGCCACCGGCTACGCGATCGAGCCGGACGCCTCCACCGCGAGCTACTTCTTCGCCGCCGCGGCCCTCACGGGCGGCGAGGTCACCGTCCCCGGCCTCGGCACGGACGCCCTCCAGGGCGATCTGGCCTTCACCGGCGTACTGCGGAGGATGGGCGCGGAGGTGCGCACCACCGCCGAATCGACCACGGTCCGCTCCACCGGCACGCTCCACGGCCTCACCGTCAACATGCGCGACATCTCCGACACCATGCCGACGCTCGCGGCGATCGCCCCGTACGCCTCGGGGCCGGTACGCATCGAGGACGTCGGCAACACCCGGGTCAAGGAGTGCGACCGGCTGGAGGCGTGCGCGGAGAACCTGCGGCGGATGGGCATCACCGTCGCGACCGGCCCCGACTGGATCGAGATCCTGCCCGGCACCCCGCGCGCCGCCGAGATCGCCACCCACGGCGATCACCGCATCGTCATGTCCTTCGCCGTCGCGGGACTGCGTACGCCGGGCCTCGGCTACGACGACCCCGGCTGCGTACGCAAGACGTACCCGCGCTTCCACGAGGAGTTCGCCGCGTTCGCGAAGGACCTCGGGAAAAGCGGATGAACCGACGGGCGGACGTGGATAGGGTCCCGGCCATGATGTCCGCCGCCGATGTGCTGTCCGTCCTGTCCGTGCTGCGTGCGGCCGGTACGGATGTGGTGATCGCCGGCGGCTGGGGGATCGACGCCCTGCTCGGCGCCGAGACCCGCGGCCACCGGGACCTCGACCTGCTGCACCGCGAGGAACAGGAACCCGCCCTCGTCGCCGCCCTGACGGCCGTCGGCTACGCGGAGACGCTCGACTGGCGCCCCGTCCGGTTCGTCCTCAGCCACCCCTCCGGGCCGGAGATCGACCTGCACCCCCTGCGGTTCGCCCCCGACGGCTCGGCGCTCCAGTCCTCGCTCGACCCGGATGAGCCCTTCCGCTACCCGGCGGAGTGCTTCGTCACCGGCACCATCGGCGGGACCCGGGTGCGCTGCATCTCGGTGCACCGGCAGATCGAGTTCCACCAGGGGTACGAACCCGGCCCGGCCGACCTCCACGACATGGCCCGGCTGCGCGCGGAGTTCGGCGTGACCACGCACTTCTGAGCGCCACCGGCACGCGGCACCACCGGAGCGCCACGGACGACGGGAGCCGGCGACCGAGCACCGGCTGCCACGGTATGAGTGAAGCCGTGTCCACGCACCCCGCGGATGCGGCAACAATGGGGGGCATGAGCGACAGCCCTGCCCCCCTCGCAGACCCGCACCTCGTCTTCGACGCCGTGGAAGGCCGCCGGGATCTCGTCATCCTCGGCTCCACCGGGTCCATCGGCACCCAGGCCATCGACCTGGTGCTGCGCAATCCCGACCGCTTCCGGGTCACCGCGCTATCGGCGGCGGGCGGCCGGGTCGCCCTCCTCGCCGCACAGGCCCGCCGCCTACGGGTGCGTACGGTCGCGGTCGCCGCCCCCGAAGCGGTCCCCGCCCTGCGCGAGGCGCTGCGACAGGAGTACGGAACCGAGGAGCGGCTCCCGGAGATCCTCGCCGGTCCGGACGCGGCCACCGAGCTGGCCGCCAGTGACTGCCACACCGTGCTCAACGGGATCACCGGCTCGATCGGCCTTGCGCCCACCCTGGCCGCGCTCAGGGCGGGCCGCACCCTGGCCCTCGCCAACAAGGAGTCGCTCATCGTCGGCGGCCCGCTGGTCAAGGAGCTGGCCGCGCCGGGCCAGATCATTCCGGTCGACTCCGAGCACGCCGCCCTCTTCCAGGCGCTGGCGGCCGGCAAGCGCAGCGATGTCCGCAAGCTCGTGGTCACCGCGTCCGGCGGCCCGTTCCGCGGCCGCACCAGGAGCGAGCTGGCGGACGTCACCAGGGAGCAGGCGCTCGCGCACCCGACCTGGGCGATGGGCCCGGTCATCACGGTCAACTCCGCGACCCTGGTCAACAAGGGGCTTGAGGTCATCGAGGCGCACCTCCTCTACGACATCCCCTTCGACCGGATCGAGGTGGTGGTCCACCCCCAGTCCTACGTCCACTCCATGGTGGAGTTCACCGACGGCTCGACCCTCGCCCAGGCCACCCCGCCCGACATGAGCGGACCGATCGCCATCGGCCTCGGCTGGCCGCAGCGCGTCCCGGACGCCGCCCCCGCCTTCGACTGGACGAAGGCCTCGTCCTGGGAGTTCTTCCCGCTGGACACCGAGGCGTTCCCGTCCGTCGGCCTCGCCCGGCACGTGGGCACCCTGGGCGGCACCGCACCGGCGGTGTTCAACGCGGCCAACGAGGAGTGCGTGGACGCCTTCCTGTCCGGACGCCTCCCGTTCAACGGCATCATGGACACCGTCACCGCGGTGGTGGCCGAACACGGAACACCCCCGACGGGAACTTCACTGACCGTCGCGGACGTCCTTGAAGCGGAGGCCTGGGCGCGGACCCGGGCCCGGGAACTCTCGGCCGAGGCCGCAGCGGAGGCGCGCGCATGAGTATGACGTCGGTCCTGTTGACCGTTCTGGGTATCGCCGTCTTCGTCGTCGGACTGCTCTTCTCCATCGCCTGGCACGAGCTGGGACACCTCTCGACCGCCAAGCTCTTCGGCATCCGCGTACCCCAGTACATGGTCGGCTTCGGCCCGACGATCTGGTCGCGCAAGAAGGGCGACACCGAGTACGGGTTCAAGGCCATTCCGGCGGGCGGCTACATCCGCATGATCGGGATGTTCCCGCCGGGGCCCGACGGCCGGATCGAGGCACGTTCCACGTCGCCGTGGCGCTCCATGATCGAGGACGCCAGATCGGCCGCCTTCGAGGAGCTGGAGCCGGGCGACGAGAAGCGCCTCTTCTACACGCGCAAGCCGTGGAAGCGCGTGATCGTCATGTTCGCCGGACCGTTCATGAACCTGGTCCTGGCCGTCGCGATCTTCCTCGGCGTGGCCATGACCTTCGGTTTCCAGACCCAGACGACCGAGGTCGCCGGCGTCCAGAAGTGCGTCATCTCGCAGAGCGAGAAGCGCGAGACCTGCAAGTCGTCCGACCCGGTCTCGCCCGCCCAGGCGGCCGGGCTCCGGGAGGGCGACAAGATCGTCGCGTTCAACGGGCAGCCGGTCGACGAGTGGTCCGTCCTCTCCGACAAGATCCGCGACACGATCGGCCCCGCCACCATCACGGTCCAGCGGGACGGCCGGGAGCAGACCCTGCACGCCGTGCTCAAGAAGAACGCGGTGGCGAAGAAGGACTCCGACGGCGAGGTGATCCCCGGCAAGTTCGTCTCCGCCGGCTACCTCGGATTCGCCGCGCAGACGAAGATCATTCCGCTCTCCTTCGGTGACTCGGTCGTCCGCATGGGCGACATGTTCGAGAACGGCGTCGACTCGATCGTCGCCCTGCCGTCCAAGATCCCCGCCCTCTGGAACGCGGCCTTCGACGGCGGCGAGCGCGCGGACGACTCCCCGGTGGGCGTCGTCGGCGCGGCCAGGATCGGCGGCGAGGTGATGACGCTGGACGTGCCGGCGCAGAACCAGATCGCGATGATGCTGTTCCTGCTGGCCGGCTTCAACCTCTCGCTGTTCCTCTTCAACATGCTGCCGCTGCTGCCGCTGGACGGCGGTCACATCGCGGGAGCCCTGTGGGAGGCCCTCCGCCGGAACGCGGCGCGCGTCTTCAAGCGGCCCGACCCGGGCCCCTTCGACGTCGCCAAGCTGATGCCCGTCGCCTACGTGGTCGCCGGGGTGTTCATCTGCTTCACGCTGCTCGTGCTGGTCGCCGACGTCGTCAATCCGGTCAAGATCACCTGACCCGGCGCGGCGGACGCACCCGATGTATCCCGAGTGACGGCCTGTGCGCCTGATGCGTCCGGTGGCCCACATTTTGTGCGGACGCCGGACGCCGTGTGCCTCATGTTGTCCTCGGTGCCGTAACCTCGAAGACCGGAGCCCGCCGATCTCGGGACGTTGATCCAAACCTTGGGGATGCTCAGCGCATGACTGCGATTTCTCTCGGAATGCCTACCGTTCCGACCCAGCTCGCCGTACGGCGGGTCAGCCGCAAGATCCAGGTCGGATCGGTGGCGGTCGGCGGGGACGCGCCGGTTTCGGTGCAGTCGATGACGACGACACGCACGTCCGACATCGGCGCGACGCTGCAGCAGATCGCGGAGCTGACGGCCTCCGGCTGTCAGATCGTGCGGGTGGCGTGCCCGACCCAGGACGACGCGGACGCGCTCAAGACGATCGCCTCCAAGTCGCAGATCCCGGTCATCGCTGACATCCACTTCCAGCCGAAGTACGTGTTCGCGGCGATCGACGCGGGCTGCGCGGCGGTGCGGGTGAACCCCGGCAACATCAAGCAGTTCGACGACAAGGTGAAGGAGATCGCGCGGGCCGCCAAGGACGCCGGGACCCCGATCCGGATCGGCGTGAACGCCGGCTCGCTCGACGCGCGGCTGCTGAAGAAGTACGGCAAGGCGACCCCCGAGGCACTCGTCGAGTCGGCCCTGTGGGAGGCGTCCCTCTTCGAGGAGCACGGCTTCCGCGACATCAAGATCTCGGTCAAGCACAACGACCCGGTCGTGATGGTCAACGCCTACCGCCAGCTCGCCGCGCAGAGCGACTACCCGCTCCACCTCGGCGTCACCGAGGCCGGACCGGCGTTCCAGGGCACCATCAAGTCCGCCGTCGCCTTCGGCGCGCTGCTGAGCGAGGGCATCGGTGACACGATCCGCGTCTCGCTGTCCGCGCCGCCCGCGGAGGAGGTCAAGGTCGGGCTCCAGATCCTGGAGTCGCTGAACCTGAAGCAGCGCCGCCTTGAGATCGTGTCCTGCCCGTCCTGCGGTCGCGCCCAGGTGGACGTGTACAAGCTCGCGGACCAGGTCAGCGCCGGTCTGGAGGGCATGGAGGTGCCCCTGCGGGTCGCCGTGATGGGCTGCGTCGTCAACGGCCCCGGCGAGGCCCGCGAGGCCGACCTCGGCGTCGCCTCCGGCAACGGCAAGGGCCAGATCTTCGTCAAGGGCGAGATCATCAAGACGGTGCCCGAGTCGAAGATCGTCGAGACCCTCATCGAGGAAGCCCTCAAGATCGCCGAGCAGATGGAGAAGGACGGCATCGCCTCCGGCGAGCCCGAGGTCTCCATCAGCTGACCCCGTCCACCCCATGGAACTCGCGACAGCGCCCCGCCGGAGAATCGTCCGCGGGGCGTTGCCCGTGAGCAGGGTCACCGCCTTCCGCAGCTGCCGTTCAGGGCCACGAGCGGCGCTCCACGGGCTCTTTCGGTACAGTGCGGAAATCAGCAGACCGCATGGTGAGGCCCCCTCGTGTTGACGCAGACCACCACTCGGGTCCTCGAACCCAGCGACCTCGGCGCCGCCCTCGCGGTGCTGGAGAGCGAACCCGTAGCCAACGCCTTCGTGACCTCCCGGGTCCAGATCGCGGGCCTCGACCCCTGGCGCCTCGGCGGCGAGATGTGGGGCTGGTACGCCAACGGGCAGCTGCGCTCCCTCTGCTACTCCGGGGCCAACCTCGTCCCCATCTGCGCCGGACCCGAAGCCGTCAGGGCCTTCGCGGACCGGGCCCGCAGGGCAGGCCGCCGCTGCTCCTCGATCGTCGGCCCCGCCGAGCCCACCGCACAGCTGTGGCGGCTGCTCGAACCGGGCTGGGGCCCCGCCCGCGAGGTCCGGGCCAACCAGCCGCTCATGGTCGCGGACAGCCCCTCCGCAGAGGTGGCGCCCGACCGGCAGGTCCGCCGCGTCCGCAAGGACGAGATGGACGTCCTGATGCCCGCCTGCGTCGCCATGTTCACCGAGGAGGTCGGCATCTCCCCGCTCGCCGGCGACGGCGGACTCCTCTACCAGGCCCGCGTCGCGGAACTCATCGCCGCCGGCCGCTCCTTCGCCCGGATCGAGGACGGCAAAGTCGTCTTCAAGGCCGAGATCGGTGCCACCACCCCGCAGGCCTGCCAGATCCAGGGAGTCTGGGTGGCCCCCGAATTCCGCGGCCGCGGCTACTCGGAGACCGGTATGGCGGCCGTCCTGCGCCACGCGCTGACCGAGGTCGCGCCGATCGTCAGCCTGTACGTCAACGACTACAACACCCCCGCGCGCAAGTCGTACAGCCGGATCGGCTTCCGCGAGGTCGGCGCGTTCATGAGCGTCCTGTTCTGACCCGGCCGCCCGCGCGGACCCCGTCCCTCCCCGGCCCGTATCCCGCCCGCCGCGACGGACAGTAGGGTCTGTCCATGGCAGCAGCTTCCGGGGGCGGCCCCCACACACCCAGCGTCCGGATCGAACCGATCGATCTCGCCGCACGCGTGGACGAGGCACTCGCCGTCCAGGCCGTCGCCTTCGGCCTCGGCCCCGACGAGATCGAAGTACGCCGCCACATCGTCCTCAGACACCTCGACCACCCCCACGCCCGCGCGCTGGGCGCCCTGACCCCCGACGACCGGCTCGTCGGCTTCGTCTACGGCATGCCGAACGAACGCGGCCACTGGTGGTCCACCGTCGTCGAGCCCTATCTGCGCGCCACCGGCTCCGCGCACTGGCTCGACGACTCCTTCGTCATCACCGAACTCCACGTCCACCCGGAGTTCCAGAACCGGGGGACCGGCCGGGCCCTGATCACCACCATCACCGACGCCGTGGACCAGCCCCGCTCCATCCTCTCCGCGATCGACACGGAGAGCCCGGCCCGCGGCCTGTACCGCTCGCTCGGCTACCAGGACCTGGCCCGGCAGGTGCTCTTCCCCAGCGCACCCAAGCCGTACGCGGTCATGGGCGCACCGCTTCCACTGCGCCGCCGCTGAGCAATCGATTTCCGCCCGCGCGGGCCGCCCGGCTAACCTCGGGGCCATCACCCTTCCGAGCAGGAGTTCACCATGGCCCAGGTCCAGCGCATGTCCCGATTGATGATCAAGACACTGCGCGACGACCCGGCGGACGCCGAGACGCTCAACCACAAGCTGCTCGTCCGGGCCGGATACGTACGTCGCACCGCCGCCGGCATCTGGTCCTGGCTGCCGCTCGGCAAGAAGGTTCTCGAAAACGTCAGCCGCGTCGTCCGCGAGGAGATGGACGCCATCGGCGGCCAAGAGGTGCTGCTCCCCGCGCTGCTCCCCAAGGAGGCGTACGAGGCGAGCGGCCGCTACGACGAGTACGGCGACCTGCTCTTCCGCCTCCAGGACCGCAAGGGCGCCGACTACCTCCTCGGCCCCACCCACGAGGAGGTCTTCACCCAGGTCGTCAAGGACATGTGCTCGTCCTACAAGGACCTGCCGGTGATCCTCTACCAGATCCAGACCAAGTACCGCGACGAGGCCCGCCCCCGCGCCGGAGTGCTGCGCGGCCGCGAGTTCCAGATGAAGGACTCGTACTCCTTCGACACCACGGACGAGGGTCTGGCGGAGGCGTACCAGCTGCACCGCGGCGCCTACATCCGGATCTTCGAGCGGCTCGGCCTCGACCACCGCATCGTCTCCGCCGTCTCCGGTGCCATGGGCGGCTCGGCCTCCGAGGAGTTCCTCGCGCCCGCGCCCGCCGGTGAGGACACCTTCGTCGACTGCCCGAACTGCGACTACGCCGCCAACACCGAGGCCGTGACGTTCAACGCCACCCCGGTCGACGGCTCGGCCACCGGCCCCGTCGAGGAGCTGGACACCCCCGACACCCCGACCATCGAGACCCTCGCCGCCCACCTCGGCGTCCCGGCCTCCGCCACCCTGAAGAACCTCCTGGTCAAGGTCGACGGCGAGATCGTGGCCGTGGGCGTGCCGGGTGACCGCGAGGTCGACCTCGGCAAGCTCGGTGAGCACCTGGCCCCCGCCGTCGTCGAGCTGGTCACCGCGGAGGACTTCGTGGGCCGCCCCGACCTGGTGCGCGGCTACGTCGGACCGCAGGGCCTGGAGAAGGTCCGCTACATCGCCGACCCCCGCATCGCCGCCGGTACCGCGTGGATCACGGGCGCCAACAAGGACGGCAAGCACGCGAAGAACGTCGTCGCGGGCCGTGACTTCGAGGTCGACGACTACCTCGACGTCGTCGTAGTCGAGGCGGGCGACCCCTGCCCCAAGTGCGGCACCGGCCTCCAGGTGGACCGCGCCATCGAGATCGGCCACATCTTCCAGCTCGGCCGCAAGTACGCCGACATCTTCTCCCTCGACGTCCTCGGCCAGCAGGGCAAGCCCGTCCGCGTCACGATGGGCTCGTACGGCATCGGCGTCTCCCGCGCGGTGGCCGCCCTCGCCGAGCAGACCGCCGACGACAAGGGCCTGTGCTGGCCCCGCGAGATCGCCCCGGCCGATGTGCACGTGGTCGCCGCGGGCAAGGCCCTCCAGACCGAGCTGGCCCTCGACGTCTCCGAGAAGCTGAACGCGGCCGGTCTGCGCGTCCTGGTCGACGACCGCGCGGGCGTCTCGCCCGGCGTCAAGTTCACCGACTCCGAGCTGATCGGCGTCCCGAAGATCCTGGTCGCCGGCCGCCGCTCGGCCGAGGGCGTCCTGGAGCTCAAGGACCGCCGCACCGGCGAGCGCGAGGAGCTCACGGTCGACGAGGCGATCGCCCGCCTCACCGAGCAGGGCTGACCACACCGCATTCCGTAGACGCACACACCACTTCGTCCCGTCGGCCCGTCCGGCGGGACGAAGTGCTGCCGGACCGGGACCGGGCGCGTCAGCGGAAGGCGGCGGCGTTCTCCGCGGCCCACTGCCGGAACGGGCGGGCCGGCGCTCCGGTGACCCGCGCAACCGTGTCGCGCACCCTCAGCAGCTCGTCGTTCACATCGCCGCCGGTCACATCCAGCACCGCGTCCGCGGCCTCCGCCCCGAAGACCGCAGCCATCTGCGCGTGGGCCTCCTGACGGCTGATGGCGGCGAAGGGGACCTCCCGGCCCAGCGCTGCCCCGATGGCCTCGGCCTGCTGCCGGGCGCTCACCGGCTCCGGACCGGTCAGGGCGTACGTGGCCCCCTGGTGGCCCGGCTCGGTCAGCGCCACCCGCGCCACCGACGCGATGTCCGCGGGGTGGACGGTCGGCAGCGCGACGTCCGCGTACGGCGCACGCACGGTCTCGTGGCCCCGGACAGCCGACGCCCACATCAGCGCGTTCGAGGCGAACTGCGTCGGCCGCAGGATCGTCCAGTCCATGCCGCTCGCCCTGAGCAGCCGCTCCACCGCGAGGTTCTCGCCGGCCGGGCCGAGCCGAGGGTGGGTCCGGACGGTAATGGAAGACACCAGCACGACGTGGTGCACACCCGCCTGCCGGGCCGCGTCGAGGATGTCGGCGTCCGGGCCCAGACGCGACACCAGGAACATCGAGCGCACCCCGTCCAGCGCGGGCTTCAGCGACGCGGCGTCCGCGAAGTCGCCCTCCACGGCCTCGACGCCTTCGGGGAAGACGGCCCGCGCGGCATCGCGGGTGAGCCCCCGCAGCGGCCCGGCACCGTGCGCGTGCAGTTCCTTCAGCAGGGCACTGCCGATGTTTCCGGTGGTTCCGGTCACGAGGATCATGAGTGCGTTTCCCGTCGTCAGATGATGAACCTGACGGCACGCTAGGACCTCAATCCCGCTTCAGGTCAATAAGCGTCCCGGAGCTACAGCCAGCCCGCGAACTCCATTGTCACTTCGCCCTCCTGGCGGCGGCCGGCGGCCAGCGCCCGGGTGCCCGACTCCACCGCGCGGAACAGCGTCCAGCCGTGCAGCCGCTCGCGGTCCACGTCCAGCGACTCCGCGAGCCGCTTGATCCTGCGCCGGGCCGTCATCGCGCCACCGGAGGAGGCGATCAGATCCTCCACCCGGTCCCGGACCAGCCGCGCCAGATCGTAGGCCCGCTCACCGACCACCGGTTCGGGCCCGACCGTCAGCCAGGGCGCGCGCTCGCCCGAGAGCACCTTGCTCTGCCGGAAGTTGCCGTGGAGCAGCAGGGTTTCGGGGGAGTCCGCGACCAGCTCCCCGCGCACCGCCAGGGCAGCCGAGACCAGCGGCTCCAGGTCCGGCTCCGCCTCCGCGGCGGCCAGCATCGGAGCGGTCCGCCGCGCGGTCCGCTCCGCGACCGTCTCGAAGGCGTGACCGGCGGGCGGCTCGACCCACAGCCGCCGCACCGTGCCCGCCGCCTCCAGCAGGGCCTTCGCCTCGGGCAGCGACCGCAGCGACACCTCGGGGTGCAGCCGCTCCAGCAGCAGGGCGCCGGCGCCGCGATCCCCGGGGAGCAGCTCCTCACCCGGTGCGATCAGCTGGACCGCGCCCCAGCCGTTCCAGTGCGCCAGCGCCGCCCTTTCGAGCTCGGGCGCGGCCCCCGACGGAGAGATCTTCAGCGCCGCCGGGGCACCGTCTGCGCCCCGCACCAGCAGGACCAGGCTGCTGCGCCCGCCCGGGGCGGCGACCCGGTCCACGGACAGCTCCCGGCCCGCCCGGTCCAGCGCCTGACCGGTCAGTGCGGGAAGCTCCGCGAGCCATTCCCCGGCGGCCGTATCCCCGTACGACTCGCCGAGCGCTCGCACCAGACGCTGCGGCGGTTCAAAACCCATACGTGCTGTGTTCCCTTTCAGAGCCTGCTTCAGCGCGTCGTGCCGGTCCGGCTCTTCGCGTCGGCACCCGTCGCCGCGTCCTTCTCACCGGCACCGTCCTTGCGGGAACCGTCGGCGGCCCGCTCGACGAGCCCGGGAAAGGGTACGCCGCTGCCCCGCCAGCGCACCGCCCGCACCGCGGCCTCCCGCAGCGCGTCGGCGGCCTCCCGCCGCAGCGGCCCCTCCGCGGCCCGTACGAGGTCGGAGTAGACGTCGGCGACGCGGTCCTCCAGCACCGCGGCGAGCCGTACCGCCGCGGCCGGGCCCGGTACCGCGAACGGCAGAGCGTACGCGGGGTCCGCCGCGACCGGTTCGCCGCCCAGGCCGCGCACCGTGCGCACCAGCGCGTCGCGGCGGGCCCGGTGGGCGTGGTGCGCGGCGGTGGCCTCGGCGCGGCGGCCCGTGGCGACCCGGCCGCCCGCCACCCCGTAGCCGTACACGGCGGCGTGCTCCGCGGCCAGTGCCGCCTGCGCGGCCTTGAGGGTCGCCTCGCGCTCGTCCTTGTCGCTCACGCCTTCGTCTCCTTGGCCAGTCCGGTCAGCAGGTAGGAGTGGGCGGAGGCGGCCGCCGCGACGGAGGCGAGCAGCCGGGCCAGCTCCGGGGGCGCGTCCAGCAGAGCCTCCGTGTACGAGGCCGAGGCCCGCCTCTCGGCGGCCGCCAGCGCCTTGACGGCCTCCGGGGGACTGCCGGCGGGCCGGGTCCGGACGAATTCGAGCGTGGCCTTGCCGGCCGGGGCGAGGGCCGTGAGATGGGCACGTACGGCGTCGCGCAGCGGGGTGAGACCGGCCGAGGTCGCCGGATGGGCGGCGAGCACGTTCTCGTACTGCCCCAGCAGGGACATGGATACGCCGGCGGCCTTCTTCCGCAGCGACGTCTCCGCCTTCACCGCGGTGTCGGAGGCGGTCCGGGCGTCGGCGTGCGCGGAACCCTTCCGGCCGCCGCCCCCGTCCTCCGCACCGTCTCCGCAGCCGGCCAGCACCGCCCCCATGGCGATCGCTCCCGTCGCGGTGAGCGCGCCCCTGCGCGTCGTCCCCGTGCGCCGCACTTGTTCTCCTTCGGGCTGGACCTGTCTTGACCGGATGTGTCCGGAAGTGATCACCGGGGGCGAGCGTACCCGCGCTCGGGGGGCCGGCGGACGGCAACACCCCCCGGGACCGGATACCCTTTGACCAGACACACGACGATCCCCACAACAGCACACGCGGCCGAGGAGTCACCCGGATGAGCACCACCCAGAGCGAGAGGCTGCGCGGGCTGGTAGAACCGCTCGTCAGCGCCGAGCAGCTGGATCTGGAAGAGATCGAAGTGTCCCGGGCCGGCCGCCGCCGGGTGCTGCGGATCATCGTGGACTCCGAAGAGGGCGTAGAGCTCGACACCTGCGCGGATCTGAGCCGCGCGATCTCGGAGAAGCTCGACGAGACCGACGCGATGGGCGAGGAAGAGTACGTCCTGGAGGTCAGCTCTCCCGGTGCCGACCGCCCGCTGACGGAGTACCGCCACTACGTACGCAACACCGGCCGCCTGGCCAGGCTGACCCTGAACGAGGGCGGCGAGCTCGTGGCCCGCGTCCTCGCGGTCGACGAGGACGGTCTCGATCTCGAAGTCCCGGGCGTCAAGGGCCGCAAGCCCACGTCCCGCCGGATCTCCTTCGACGAGATCGCCAAGGCGCGCGTGGAGCTGGAATTCAACCGCAAGGACAAGAAGGAAGAGGAGGCGTAGCCGTGGACATCGATGTGAAGCTTCTGAAGGGCTTGGCGCAGGACAAGGAGATCCCGTTCGACGTGCTCGTCGAGGCGATCGAGTCGGCCCTCCTCATCGCGTACCACCGCACGGACGGCAGCCACCGCAGGGCGCGCGTGGAGCTGGACGAGCGCGGCCATGTGACGGTGTGGGCCAAGGAGGACCCGGCCGATCTGGAGGAGGGCCAGGAGCCCAAGGAGTTCGACGACACCCCGTCGGGCTTCGGCCGGATCGCCGCGACCACCGCCAAGCAGGTCATCCTGCAGCGGCTGCGCGACGCGGAGGACGACCGCACGTTCGGGGAGTACGCGGGCCACGAGGGCGATGTCGTCACCGGCGTCGTCCAGCAGGGCAAGGACCCGAAGAACGTCCTGGTCGACATCGGCAAGCTGGAGGCCATCCTGCCGGTGCAGGAGCAGGTGCCCGGCGAGGAGTACACCCACGGACTGCGGCTGCGCACCTATGTCGTACGGGTGGCCAAGGGCGTGCGCGGTCCGTCGGTCACGCTGTCACGGACCCACCCCAACCTGGTGAAGAAGCTCTTCGCGCTGGAGGTCCCGGAGATCGCGGACGGTTCCGTCGAGATCTGCGCGATCGCCCGCGAGGCCGGCCACCGCACCAAGATCGCGGTCCGCTCCACCCGCTCCGGCCTCAACGCCAAGGGCGCCTGCATCGGCCCGATGGGCGGCCGTGTGCGCAATGTCATGGCCGAGCTGCTCGGCGAGAAGATCGACATCGTGGACTGGTCGGACGACCCGGCCGAGATGGTCGCCAACGCGCTGTCGCCCGCCCGGGTCAGCGAGGTCGAGGTCGTGGACCTCGGCGCCCGCTCCGCCCGGGTCACCGTGCCCGACTACCAGCTGTCGCTGGCGATCGGCAAGGAGGGCCAGAACGCCCGTCTCGCCGCCCGCCTCACCGGCTGGCGCATCGACATCCGCCCGGACACCGAGACCGACGCCGAGCGCGATGTGGCCGACCGCGAGCGGGCCGAGCGGGCCCGGGAGCGCGCCGAGCGCAACTGATCCGGCGACGGGCCGGGGCGCGGTACGGAGTGCGCCCGGGCCCGGCCGGAGCGGGCCACCATGGAATAGATCTCGTCGACATCCCGCTGAGATCACGACAACATCCGTTCGATCTTTGCCCCAAACAGGTGAGGTCGGTACGGGGAGGTAGACTTAAACGTGTCTGGCCGGACGCACGCCCGCGCTTGCCCTGAGCGAACCTGTGTGGGTTGCCGGGAGCGAGCGGCCAAGAGCGAGCTGCTGCGCATCGTGGCGGACGGAGGCGCCTGCGTCCCCGACCCTCGCGGTACGCTGCCCGGCCGGGGTGCATATGTACACCCCGTATCTGTCTGTCTCGACCTGGCGGTCCGCCGCCGGGCATTCCCCCGGGCCTTCAAGGCCAAGGGGCCGTTCGACCCCGCAGCGGTAGAGCGGTTCGTCGAACGGGCGACACCGTAGGAAACAGGAAATTGAACGGCACGGGTCCCCGTGCGGTCAGGTACCTCGCGAGTTGGAAGTAGGTCGAGATTGCGATGAGCACTCGATGAGTACGCGATGAGTACGCCCATGAAGTAGCGACGGTCCGGCGGTAACCCGGACCTAAAAGGAGCGAAGTGGCTAAGGTCCGGGTATACGAACTCGCCAAGGAGTTCGGAGTTGAGAGCAAGGTCGTCATGGCCAAGCTCCAGGAACTCGGTGAATTCGTACGGTCGGCGTCCTCGACCATCGAGGCGCCGGTTGTACGCAAGTTGACTGACGCACTGCAGGGTCCCGGTGGCAACGCCGGCAAGTCCGCTGCAAAGCCTGGCGCGCCCCGCAAGGCCGCCCCCTCGAAGCCCGCGGCGCCCTCCCCGGCCGCCGCGGCACGTCCCGCTGCCCCGAAGCCCGGCGTACCGGCTGCCAAGCCGGCCGCCGCCGAGGCCCAGAGCAGCACCCCCGCCGCGGCCCCCGCGCCGTCGGCCGGCCCGCGTCCGGGCCCCAAGCCGGCGCCCGCGAAGCCCGCCCCGGTCACCCCGGTGCCCGCGGCCGAGTTCTCGGCCCCGGCCCCGGCACAGCCGGCCGCGCCGCAGCAGCAGGCCCCGCGTCCCGCGGGTGCCGCCCCGGGCCCCCGCCCCGCCCGTCCGGCTCCGGCCGGCGGTCAGCGTGACGGTGGCCGCGAAGGCGGTCAGCGTGACGGCGGCCGCGACGGTGGCCGTGGTGGCGACCGTCCGGCGCGTCCCGCAGGCCAGGGCGCCCCGCGTCCCGGCGCACGTCCGGCGGGTCCCCGTCCGGGCAACAACCCGTTCACCTCCGGTGGCTCGACGGGCATGGCCCGTCCGCAGTCGCCCCGTCCCGGCGGCGCCCCGCGTCCCGGTGGCGGCTCGGAGCGCCCCGGCGCCCCGCGTCCGCAGGGCGGCCCCGGCGGCGCCCCGCGTCCGCAGGGCCAGGGCGGCGCGCGTCCGTCTCCGGGCGGCATGCCGCGCCCGCAGGCTCCCCGTCCCGGCGGCGCCCCCGGCGCCGGCGGTAACCGTCCCAACCCGGGCATGATGCCGCAGCGTCCCGCTGCCGGCCCGCGTCCCGGTGGTGGCCCCGGCGGTGGCCGTGGTCCCGGTGGCGGCGGCGGTCGTCCCGGCGGCGGTGGCGGCGCGGGCCGTCCCGGTGGCGGCGGCTTCGCAGGCCGTCCGGCCGGTCCCGGTGGCGGTGGCGGCGGTTTCGCCGGTCGTCCCGGTGGCGGTGGCGGCGCAGGCCGTCCCGGTGGTGGCGGCGGCTTCGGCGGTCGTCCCGGCTTCGGTGGCCGTCCCGGTGGCCCCGGTGCCCGTGGTGGCACACAGGGCGCCTTCGGCCGTCCCGGTGGTCCCGCGCGTCGTGGCCGCAAGTCGAAGAGGCAGAGGCGCCAGGAGTACGAGGCCATGCAGGCCCCGTCGGTGGGCGGCGTCATGCTGCCTCGCGGCAACGGACAGGCTGTCCGGCTGTCGCGCGGTGCCTCGCTGACCGACTTCGCCGAGAAGATCAACGCCAACCCGGCGTCGCTCGTCGGCGTGATGATGAACCTCGGCGAGATGGTCACTGCCACGCAGTCCGTCTCCGACGAGACGCTGAAGCTCCTCGCGGACGAGATGAACTTCGTCCTTGAGATCGTCAGCCCCGAGGAGGAGGACCGCGAGCTGCTTGAGTCCTTCGACATCGAGTTCGGTGAGGACGAGGGCGGCGAAGAGGCCCTGGTCTCCCGTCCGCCGGTCGTGACCGTCATGGGTCACGTCGACCACGGTAAGACCCGACTGCTGGACGCGATCCGCAAGACGAACGTCGTCGCGGGCGAGGCCGGCGGCATCACGCAGCACATCGGTGCCTACCAGGTCGGTGCGGAGGTCAACGGCGAGGACCGCCGGATCACCTTCATCGACACCCCGGGTCACGAGGCGTTCACCGCCATGCGTGCCCGTGGTGCGAAGTCCACCGACATCGCGATCCTCGTGGTGGCGGCGAACGACGGTGTGATGCCCCAGACGATCGAGGCGCTGAACCACGCCAAGGCGGCCGAGGTGCCGATCGTGGTCGCGGTCAACAAGATCGACGTCGAGGGCGCGGACCCGACCAAGGTGCGCGGTCAGCTCACCGAGTTCGGTCTGGTGGCGGAGGAGTACGGCGGCGACACGATGTTCGTCGACATCTCCGCCAAGCAGGGCCTCAACATCGAGGCTCTTCTGGAGGCCGTCGTCCTCACCGCCGACGCCTCGCTCGACCTGCGGGCCAACCCGGAGCAGGACGCGCAGGGTATTGCGATCGAGTCCCACCTCGACCGCGGCCGCGGTGCCGTCGCGACCGTCCTCGTCCAGCGAGGCACGCTGCGGGTCGGCGACACGATGGTCGTGGGCGACGCCTACGGCCGCGTGCGGGCCATGCTCGACGACAAGGGCGAGAACGTCGAGGAAGCGGGTCCCTCGACCCCCGTCCTCGTGCTGGGTCTCACCAACGTCCCGGGCGCGGGCGACAACTTCCTGGTGGTCGACGAGGACCGTACGGCCCGTCAGATCGCCGAGAAGCGCGCCGCTCGTGAGCGCAACGCCAACTTCGCCCGCAAGGGTGTCCGGTTCTCCCTGGAGAACCTGGACGAGGCGCTCAAGGCCGGTCTGGTCCAGGAGCTCAACCTCATCATCAAGGGCGACGCGTCCGGTTCGGTGGAGGCTCTTGAGTCCTCGCTGCTCCAGCTCGACGTCGGTGAAGAGGTCGACATCCGGGTCCTGCACCGCGGTGTGGGTGCGGTCACCGAGTCGGACATCGACCTGGCGACCGGCTCCGACGCCATCGTGATCGGCTTCAACGTGCGCGCCGCGGGGCGTGCCGCGCAGATGGCCGACCGCGAAGGTGTGGACGTCCGGTACTACTCGGTCATCTACCAGGCGATCGAAGAGATCGAAGCGGCCCTCAAGGGCATGCTCAAGCCGGAGTACGAAGAGGTCGAGCTCGGTACGGCGGAGATCCGCGAGATCTTCCGCTCGTCCAAGCTGGGCAACATCGCCGGTGTGCTGGTCCGGTCCGGCGAGGTCAAGCGCAACACCAAGGCGCGCCTGCTTCGCGACGGCAAGGTCATCGCGGAGAACCTCAACATCTCCGGGCTGCGCCGCTTCAAGGACGACGTCACCGAGATCCGCGAAGGCTTCGAGGGCGGTATCAACCTCGGAAACTTCAACGACATCAAGATCGACGACGTCATCGCGACGTACGAGATGCGCGAGAAGCCGCGAGGCTGACCCGTACCTCAACAGTCGGGGCCGGTCGACGGGTCGTATTTCCGTCGATCGGCCCCGGCCGTTCCGTGTACGGTTCTTGTGTCCCTGCCAATGACCGGCGGGGCGCGAACCCGAACCGGCGGGACATCCGGACATACATGTATGTGGGGACACTGTCCTTCGATCTGCTTCTCGGCGACGTACGGTCGCTGAAGGAGAAGCGCTCCATAGTCCGTCCGATCGTTGCCGAGCTCCAGCGCAAGTACGCGGTGAGCGTGGCGGAGACGGGCGGCCAGGACCTCCATCGCAGGGCCGAGATCGGCCTCGCCGTGGTCTCCGGGGACACCGGACACCTCACGGACGTGCTGGACCGGTGCGAGCGGCTGATCGCCGGCCGGCCGGAAGTGGAGCTGCTGTCCGTACGGCGGCGGCTGCACAGCGACGAAGACGATTGAGTAAGGCGAAGGAGACGGACCAGTGGCCGACAACGCGCGGGCTAAGAAGCTGGCGGACCTCATCCAGGAGGTGGTCGCCGAGAAACTGCAGCGCGGAATCAAGGACCCGCGCCTGGGTACGCACGTGACCATCACGGACACCCGCGTCACCGGCGACCTGCGGGAGGCCACGGTCTTCTACACGGTCTACGGCGACGACGAGGACCGGGCGAGCGCGGCAGCGGGTCTGGAGAGCGCGAAGGGCATCCTGCGTTCGGCGGTCGGCGCCGCGGCGGGGACGAAGTTCACCCCCACGCTCGCCTTCATGGCGGACGCGCTCCCCGAGAACGCCAAGGCGATCGAGGACCTCCTCGACCGGGCACGGGCCTCGGACGCCAAGGTGCGCGAGGCGTCCTCGGGCGCCACGTACGCGGGCGAAGCCGACCCGTACCGCAAGCCGGAGGACGAGGACGAGGACTCACCTTCCGCATGACGCAGAACAAAACGCCGGACGGTTTGGTCATTGTCGACAAGCCGTCCGGCTTCACTTCGCACGACGTCGTCGCCAAGATGCGCGGTATCGCCAGGACCCGTCGCGTCGGCCACGCCGGCACGCTGGACCCGATGGCGACCGGCGTGCTCGTGCTCGGCGTCGAGAGGGCCACCAAGCTGCTCGGCCACCTCGCGCTGACCGAGAAGGAGTACCTCGGTACGATCCGGCTCGGCCAGGACACCGTCACGGACGACGCGGAGGGCGAGATCACCTCGTCCACCGACGCCTCCGGAGTGACCCGCGAGGGCATCGACGCCGGGGTCGCCGCACTGACCGGCGCCATCATGCAGGTGCCGTCCAAGGTCAGCGCCATCAAGATCGACGGCAAGCGGTCCTACGCGCGGGTGCGCGGCGGCGAGGAGTTCGAGATCCCGGCCCGGCCGGTGACGATCTCGTCGTTCAACGTCTACGACGTCCGCGAGGCCGTCGCGGAGGACGGCACTCCGGTCGTCGACCTGGTCGTCTCGGTGGTCTGCTCCTCCGGTACGTACATCCGCGCCATCGCCCGTGACCTCGGCGCCGGACTCGGCGTGGGCGGGCATCTCACCGCGCTGCGGCGGACCCGGGTCGGGCCGTACGGTCTCGACGCGGCGAGGACGCTGGACCAGCACCAGGAGGAGCTGGTCGTGATGCCGGTGGCCGAGGCCGCCGCCTCCGCGTTCCCGCGCTGGGACGTCGACGAGAAGCGGGCCAAGCTGCTGCTGAACGGGTCGCGGCTGGACATGCCCGCCTACCCGCCGGGACCGGTCGCGGTCTTCGGGCCCGACGGGCGGTTCCTGGTCCTCGTCGAGGAGCAGAAGGGCAAGGCCAAGAGCCTCGCCGTCTTCGGCTGATGAACTGATCCGGTCCACCCGCGCTCGCGCACCAGGCCCCCGTCGCCTCCTGTCCGCCGAACGCCCCCGATTCACCCCATCGGGCAGGCGCTCGGAGTGAATCAGGGGTGCGAACGGGGGCGCTTTTGCTCCGGTGGCCTCTTGTCGATCACGGTGGACCTACCGTCGGATCATGGGATGCGGGGACCGGGCAACGCTGGTACGACTGTGCGATCCGGCCGGCAGGACGAGGGGGACCGGATTCGTCGCGGACGACCGGGGCACGGTCGTGACCAGCCACGAGGCGGTCCACGGGGCCGGCCACCTCGTCCTGCACGGCGCGGACGGACGCAGCTGCCGCGTCGAGGCCGAGGACATCACCGCGCTGCCCGAGCTGGATCTCGCGCTCCTGCCCACCGACGGTCCGGACGTGCTCGGCGCACGGCCGCTGCCGATCGTGGAGCGGGACCGGATCGAACCCGGCACCTATGTGACGATCGCCGCGCACGGCTGGCGCGAGGCCCGCGTCCTGGGACCGGTGCCGGTGACGTACACGGCGGGCGGCCCCACCCACCGGATCGACCGGGCCCTCGAACTGGCCCTCGGCACGGACGGCAGCGACGCGCTGCGGCTCGGCGGCGCCGCCGTGGGCGGACCGGTCCTCGACCCGGACACCGGCGCGGTCATCGCGGTGCTCGGCACCGCGCTGCGGGCCGGACACGCCGCCGCCGGATGCGCGGTGCCGCTGGCCGGGGCGGGCGAAGGAGGACCGCTGGGCGAGCTGCTGCGGCGCAACGCCATGAGCGTCCCCGGCTACGGCCACGATCTGAACCTGGCCGGGGCGCTCCAGCTGACCGCCATGTCCGTCGGCGCCGCCGACGGGCCGGGCGACCGCCCCGATCCGGTGGAACGCCCCGAGGCCACCGCCGAGTTCAGCGCGTTCGCCGCCACGGGAACCGCGGAGCCCGGCGAGCGGGGCGCGGTCGTCCTCGGCCTGGTCGGGGAGCCCGGCACCGGCCGCACCACCGAACTCGCCGCGCTGGCCGCCCGACGGGCCCGCGGTCAGGTGCCGGCCCTCACGCTGTGGCTGCGCGGCGCGGACCTGCTGGCCGACGACACCTCCGTGGCCGACGCGATCGTCCGCACGCTCGGGCAGGCCGGACGCATCGTCACCGCCGCAGGAGCCCCCGGTGACATGGCGGCCGCCACCCCGGAGCGGGTGGCCCGGCTCGCGGCGGACGCGGGCAGCCCGCTGCTCGTCCTGCTGGACGGCCCGGAGGAGATGCCGCCCGTCCTGGCGCACCGGCTGGCCCGGTGGACCACGGGCACGGTCGACTGGCTCCGGGAGAACGGGGCGCGGCTCGTCGTCGCCTGCCGCCCCGAACACTGGGAGACCGCGGGCGCGCTCTGTCCGCCGGACGCGCTGCACCGCCCCGCCAGGCCCGCCAGGCGGCTGCCGTCCGCCCTGCGCATCGACGACCTCACCGTGGGCCAGGCCGAGCTGGCCCGGCAGCGGTACGGGCTCCCGCCCGACGCGCTCGCCGCCGGCCACGACCGGCACCCGCTCACCCTGCGGCTGCTGGCGGAGGTACGCGAGGCACTGCCGCCGGACACGCCGGGGCGGCCCGGCACGGAGGAGGTCTTCGGCGCACACCTGGACCTGATGTGTCTGCGCGTCGCCGTCCGGATCGCCGCCCAGTGGCGGCCGGCCCCGAGCGGCACCGCGGTGCGGCGGCTGGCGGCGCAGGTGGCGGGGCAGGTCCACGAGGCGGCCCGGCGCTGCCTCGGGCCGGGGCAGGGGGAGCTGGACCGGGCCGGGTTCGAGCACGTCTTCCCGTGGCGCACGGGCTGGGCCTCCGCCGTGCTCACCGAGGGCCTGCTGGTCCCGGCGGGAGCCGGCTACCGCTTCGCGCACGAGGAGCTGGGGGACTGGGTCCAGGGCGCGCACCTGGACCTGGACGCGGCACTGCGGTCACTGGTGCACCGCTGGCACGCCCCGGGGGAGAGCGCCGGCCGGGTTCCGCCCCCCGTGGCCGCCGGCCGGGTCCCGCGTCCCCGCCGCCCGGACGCGGCCGACAGGCCCGGCACCGTCCCGGCGGCCACGGGCGCCGCCGGGGGAGCCGAGGATGTCGAACCGCGCACCCTCCCGGTGCCGCGCCACCGGATCGGCCCGGTGATTCAGGCGCTGCTGCTGCTCGGCCGCCGCCAGGGCCCCGCCGCGCTGGCCCACCGGCTGGCCGACCTGATCGAGGCGCTGGACCGGCTGCCGACAGGACGGGACGGGGCAGCGGGCCCCTCTCGGGACGACCCGGCCGCCCCCGGCGAGGGGACCGGCCCGGCGGGCGACGATCCCGCCGCGGACGGCTGCCCGCCCCCCGACGCCCGCTGGTGGGCCGCGCACCTGCTCTCGGAGACGCTGCTGCGGGTGCCCGACGCCCGACCGCACCTCGGCGTGCTCCGGTTGCTCACCGGGCGCATCGTCCGAAGCTCGGCCGAGGCGCAGGGGGCCGGTGCGCAGGGGGTGTACGCGGAGTTCGGGCCGTGGTTCTGGCGGCGGCTGCGGCTGCCGGAGGCGGACCGGATGGACCTGTTCCGACGGCTGGTCCCCGCCGACGGACCGCCGCGCGACGCGAGCGACACCGGCGGCGAGCGCTTCCTGGACGCGGTGGCACGGCGGCTCGCCGCCCATCCGCGTACGATCCAGCCGCTCCTGTGCGCCTGGTTCACGGACGAACACCCTCTGGGCCACGTCCGTGCGGGACACGCCCTCGCGGCCGGCCGGGGAGCGGAGGCGGTGCGCCCCACCGTCGCGGCGGCCGCCCAGGCACTCCTCCACGCCCGCCGCGACCTCGCCGTGGACGATCTGGCCGACGCGCTCGTCTCGACCGATCACCCCCGCGCCGACGAACTGCTCGCGGCGCTGGCGGAGGACGAACCCTCCGCACTCTGCCGGGCCGTCGAGCGCTGGTCGCGCGACGACGACCGCCGCGCCCGGCGGATCGCGGCCGCCTGCTACGGCGCGGTCGTCGCACCGAACCTCACCCGCGACGCCGACCGCGACCTGCTGCGCCGCTCCGCCCTCGCCCTGCTGGCCCGCCCCGGTGACACCGATCTGCACGGGCCGGCGCTGACCCGGCTGGTGGCCGATCCGGAGACCAGGGACCGCTATCTGCCGCAGGCGCTCCGCACCTTCGTCGCGGGCGGCCCCCGGCTCTCCCCGGCCGCGCTCGCCGTCGCCCTGCCCACCCACCCCGAGCAGGTGCTCGCCGGATACCGCGAACGCCTCCTGCGGCCGGGCGACGGCGCGGGCGAGGTGCTCCGCGCCCTCGCCGGGATCGACGCCCCCGCGCTCGCCCTGCACGCCGCCGGGCTCGTCCGGGCCTACGTCGACAGCCACCCCGAGGACACCGTGCACACCGCGGCGTACCTCGACCGCAGGCTGGAGCACGGGCCCGCGGCCCGCGCCCTGCTGCTTCCGCTGCTGACCGGGCTGCTCCGGGACCGGCCCGCGGCCGCGCCGGTGCGCGGTTCGCTCGCCGCGGTGCTGGCCACGCCCGGCAGCCCGGCCTCCCAGCCGCTGCGGGACGAGCTGCTGGAAGTGCTGCTGGAGTTCGAGCAGAGCGGTGCGCGCCGCGACCCGGTCGTGCTCGACGCGCTGCTGCGGGCCGCCGCGGCAGGAAGCGCCGGGCGCGGTCACGCCCGTACCCGGGCCCTGGTCCACCGCACCGGGATGCTGCTCGTCCGGACCCCGGAGGGCGCCGCGCGGTTCGACCGGCGGCTGGTCGAACTCGCCCGTGACGTGCCCGGATTCGCCGGCATGGTCATCGGGTGGCTGGCGGACGCCCCGCAGGAGTGGGCGGCGGTCATCGGTCCCGGCGCACGGCGGACCGTGGAGTCCCTCGGGACCCCGATGCCCATGCCGATGCAGGCCGCAGAGCGTGAGCATGGCAGTCTTAGACCTGCGTAAGAGACAAACCCACGTACACAGGTTCGGGCGAGGAGCGGTCAGAGTGCAGCGCTGGCGTGGCTTGGAGGACATCCCCCAGGACTGGGGACGCAGCGTCGTCACCATCGGCTCCTACGACGGGGTGCACCGCGGACACCAGCTCATCATCGGCCGTGCCGTCGAGCGGGCCCGCGAGCTGGGCGTGCCGTCGGTCGTCGTGACGTTCGACCCGCACCCCAGCGAGGTCGTCCGGCCCGGCAGCCACCCGCCGCTGCTCGCCCCGCACCACCGGCGCGCCGAACTGATGGCGGAGCTCGGCGTGGACGCGCTGCTGATCCTGCCGTTCACCACCGAGTTCTCGAAGCTCGCCCCGGCCGACTTCATCGTGAAAGTGCTCGTCGACAAGCTCCACGCGCAGCTGGTCATCGAGGGCCCCAACTTCCGCTTCGGCCACAAGGCCGCGGGGAACGTGCGGCTGCTCACCGAGCTCGGCGGTACGTACGACTACCGGGTCGAGGTCATCGACCTGCGGGTGCGCGGCGAGGCGGGCGGCGGCGAGCCGTTCTCTTCCACCCTGACCCGCCGCCTGGTCGCCGAGGGGGACATGGCGGGCGCCCGCGAGATCCTGGGCCGCCCGCACCGCGTCGAGGGCATCGTCGTCCGAGGCGCGCAACGCGGCCGCGAGCTCGGCTTCCCCACCGCGAACGTGGAGACCCTCCCGCACACCGCGATCCCCGCCGACGGGGTGTACGCGGGCTGGCTGAACGTGAACGGCGAGGCGATGCCCGCCGCGATCTCCGTCGGCACGAACCCGCAGTTCGACGCCACGGAGCGGACCGTGGAGGCGTACGCGATCGACCGCGTCGGCCTCGATCTGTACGGGCTGCACGTCGCCGTGGACTTCCTCGCCTACGTGCGGGGGATGCTGAAGTTCGAGTCGGTCGACGAGCTGCTCGTGGCGATGGCCGCCGATGTGAAGCGGTGCACCGAGCTGATCTCCGCGTACGAGCGGGGCTGAGCACCGGCGCGGTCTCCGCGCCCCGCTTCCCGTACCGGGGCTTCGTCCAGGGTCATTCGTTCGGATCGGGCTGGGCTCGCGTGCCCTGGTGCCACTCCCTGATCCAGCCTGATCCAGACGAAAGGCCTAGGGTGGACCGGGCCGAAGGAGGTGGGTGCCGTGCGTGAACTGCTCCCCGAGCTGCGTGCCTGGCACGAGGCCGGTACCCCGTTCGCGCTGGCCACGGTCGTCTCCGTCCGGGGCAGCGCCCCGAGGTCGCCGGGCGCCGTGATGGCGGTGACCGCCGGCGGAGCGGTGGCGGGAAGCGTCTCGGGCGGCTGTGTCGAGGGCGCGGTGTACGAGCTGGCCGGCGAGGTGCTCGCCTCCGGCACCCCGCAGCTCCAGTCGTACGGGATCAGCGACGACGAGGCGTTCGGTGTCGGGCTGACCTGCGGCGGCACGATCGACGTCCTGGTCGCGCCGTTCGCCTCCGCCGCCGACCGCGCATGGCTGCGGGGAGTCACGGACTCGATCGCGGCCGGCGAACCCGTCGCCGTGGCCACCGTCCTGCCCGGCTCCGCCGCGGCCGGGGCCCGGCTGGTGGTCAGGCCCGGCGGCGCACAGGGCTCGCTCGGCAACGAGGGGCTCGACGCGGCCGTCACCGACGACGCCCGGGGCCTGCTCGCCCAGGGGGCCACCGGCCTCCAGTGGTACGGGGAGCGCGGGGAGCGCCGGATGCAGGAGGTCTCCGTCTTCGTCCAGACGTACGCGCCACCACCCCGGATGCTCGTCTTCGGCGCCATCGACCACGCGGCCGCGACCGCGCGCATCGGCTCGTTCCTCGGGTACCGGGTCACCGTGTGCGACGCCCGTCCGGCATTCGCGACCCGTGAACGGTTCCCCACCGCCGACGAGGTCGTCTGCGCCTGGCCGCACACCTACCTCTCGGACACCGAGATCGACGGGCGCACGGTCGTCTGCGTCCTGACGCACGATCCGAAGTTCGATGTCCCGCTGCTGGTCGCGGCGTTGCGAACGCCCGCCGCGTACATCGGCGTGATGGGCAGCCGGCGTACCCATCTCGACCGGATCGCCCGGCTGCGCGAGGAGGGGGTGGCCGAATCGGACCTGGTCCGGCTCGCCTCACCCGTGGGCCTCGACCTCGGCGCCCGTACGCCCGAGGAGACGGCGGTCTCGATCGCCGCGGAGATCATCCAGCACCGCTGGGGCGGCACGGGGCGGCCGCTCGGCGAACTGACGGGCACGATCCACCACGAGCGGCGGGGGTAGCGCCGACGGGCGGGCCCGGAACGCCGGACCCGCCCGCCACCGCGTCGGCACGGACTAGACCGGAGCCTTCGCCGCCGCGTTCGCCCAGTGGCACGCCACCTGCGTCTCGCCGCCCCCCGCCAGTACCGGGAGCTCCTTCGTACGGCACGCGTCCGCGACCCCCGCACGCTCCGCCTCGCCCGAGGCCAGCACCTGGCAGCGCGCGTGGAAGCGGCAGCCGGACGGGATCTTCGACGGATCCGGCGGCTCACCCGTCAGCACCACCGGCTCGCCCGGCGCCTCCGGCAGCACCGACAGCAGTGCCTGGGTGTACGGATGCCGGGGCGCCGTCAGGATCTGCTCGACGTCACCGGTCTCCACGATCCGGCCGAGGTACATCACCGCCACCCGGTCCGCGATGTTCCACGCCAGGCCGAGGTCGTGCGTGACCACCAGCGCGGACAGGCCCAGCTCGTCCCGCAGCCGCAGCAGCAGCGCCAGGATCTCGCCGCGCACCGAGGCGTCCAGCGAGGCCACCGGCTCGTCGGCCACGATGAGTTCCGGTTCCAGGACCAGGGCGCCCGCGATCACGACGCGCTGGCGCTGACCGCCCGACAGCTCGTGCGGGTAGCGCAGGAAGAACCGCTCCGGGGGCCGCAGCCCCGCCCGGGAGAGGGCGTTGGTGACCGCCTCCCGCTCGTCACCGCCGTACCGGTGGATCCGCAGTCCCTCGGCCACCGCGTCGTACACCGTGTGGCGCGGGTTCAGCGAACCGCTCGGGTCCTGGAGCACCAGCTGGACCCGCTTGCGGTACGCCTTGAGGGCCCGGCTCCCGTAGCCGAGCGGCTCGCCGCCGAAGGTGATCTGCCCGGAGGCCGGCGGGACCAGGCCCAGCAGCGAACGGGCCAGCGTCGTCTTGCCGCACCCGGACTCCCCGACCAGGGCGACGATCTCGCCCGGCCTGATGTCCAGGTCGACGCCGTCGACGGCCCGGGCCGGCTCCGCGCCGTGCCGGCCGGGGAAGGTGACGTGCAGCGACTGGGCGCTGAGCAGGTCCGTGGTGGTGGTCATGTGGTGCTCCTTGCTTCCTCTGCGCCCGGCAGGACAGGCGCGGCGACCCCCTGCGGACCCACCAGCACACAGGCGGCCAGCCGTCCCGGCCCGGCGTCCCGCAGCTCCTGGTCCTGCGTGGCGCAGGAGTCCAGGGCCGCTGGGCAGCGTGGGTGGAACGTGCAGCCGGCCGGCAGCGCCGACGGATCGGGCGGATCGCCCGGCAGCCCCCGGGGGGCGAACCGGGAGGCCGGGTCCCCGATGCGCGGGAAGGCGCCGGAAAGCGCCTTGCTGTACGGATGGGTCGCGTTCTCGTAGACCTCGGAGGCGGGGCCGTGCTCGACGACCCGTCCCGCGTACATCACCGCGAGCCGGTCGCAGGTGTCGGAGAGCACCGCCAGGTCATGGCTGATCATGATCAGTCCGAGGTCCTGCTCGGAGACCAGCTGCTCGATCAGGCGCAGGATCTGGGCCTGGATCATCACATCGAGGGCGGTCGTCGGCTCATCGGCGATGATCAGCCCCGGGTCGCAGGCGAGCGCCATAGCGATCATCACGCGCTGCCGCTGCCCGCCGGACAGCTCGTGCGGATAGGCGTCCACCCGAGCGGCCGGCAGGCCCACCTGTTCCAGCAGCTCACCGGCCCGCTCGCGGGCGGCGGCTTGCGACGCCTTGCTGTGCAGCACGATCGGCTCGGCGATCTGGTCCCCGATGCGGTGCACCGCGTTGAGCGAGTGCATCGCGCCCTGGAAGACGATCGAGGCACCGGCCCAGCGTACGGCCCTGACCTGGCCCCACTTCATGGTGAGGACGTCCTCGCCGTTCAGCAGGATCTCGCCGGTGACCTTCGTGCCCGCGGGCAGCAGCCGCAGCAGCGCGAGCGCCAGCGTCGACTTCCCGCAGCCGGACTCCCCGGCGATGCCGAGCTTCTGGCCCGCGTCCACCTCCAGATCCACCCCGCGGACCGCCTGGGCCCCTCCGGCGTACGTCACCGTCAGATCGCGGACCTGGAGAAGAGGCGTCTTACGGATGCTCGTCGTGCTCAACGGGCCACCCCCAGCTTGGGATTGAGGACGGTCTCGATGGCGCGGCCGCACAGCGTGAACGCCAGGGCCACCAGGGCGATGGCGATTCCGGGCGGTGCCAGGTACCACCAGTCGCCCGAGCTGACCGCGCCGGCCTCGCGGGCGTCCTGGAGCATGCCGCCCCAGGAGGTGATGGTCGGGTCGCCCAGGCCGAGGAAGGCCAGGGTGGCCTCGGTCAGGATCGCGCTGGAGATCACCAGCGTGGTCTGGGCGAGCACCAGCGGCATCACGTTCGGCAGGACGTGCCGGGTCATGATGTGGCCGTGTCCGCCGCCCAGCGCGCGGGCCCGCTCGATGTAGGGGCGGGACTCCACGGCCAGCGTCTGCGCCCGCACCAGACGGGCCGTCGTCGGCCAGGTGGTGACGCCGATCGCGATGATGACCGTCCACAGCGAGCGGTCCATCACGGTGGCGAGCGCGATCGCCAGGACCAGGGTCGGCATCACCAGGAACCAGTCGGTGACCCGCATCAGGACCGTCGAGTACCAGCCGCGGAAGTGGCCCGCGAGGATGCCGACGACGGTGCCGATGGCGACGCACAGGAAGGCGGCGAGCAGCCCCACCGTCAGCGAGACGCGCGCCCCCCACACCAGCAGGGCGAGCACGCTGCGGCCGAACTGGTCGGTGCCGAGCGGGAACTCACCGCTCGGGGACTCCAGCGCACCGCCGGGTGCGGAGGTGACGCTCTGCGAGTCGGTGCCGACCAAGGCGGGCGCGAACAGGGCGATCAGCCCGATCAGGATCAGCCCGGCCAGCCCCCACAGTCCGCCCGGGTGCTTGCGGTACTCGCGCCAGAAGCGGGCCATGGAGCGGCGCTTACGGGCCCGTGCCAGCGCACGCGGGCTCTTGGCCGCGCCGGTCCCGGTCCCTTCGGGCGTGGGCTTCTCGGCCTCGGGGGTGGAGGCCGGCATGGATTCGGTCGTCATCGGCCCACCCGGGGATCGAGGAGCGGATACAGCACATCGGCCAGGGTGTTCGCCAGGATCACCGCGGTGGCGAAGACGAAGAACAGCCCTTGGACGAGTGGCAGGTCGGGGACGCTGAGCCCCTGGTAGAAGAGGCCGCCCAGACCCGGCCAGGAGAACACCGTCTCGACCAGGATCTGTCCGGCGACCACCTGCCCCAGGTTGACGAACATCAGCGTGAAGGTCGGCAGCATCGCGTTGGGCACGGCGTGCTTGCGGCGTACCGAATCGTCGCGCAGCCCCTTCGCGCGGGCCGTCGTCAGATAGTCGCTGCCCATCTCGTCGAGCAGCGAGGAGCGCATCACCAGCAGCGTCTGCGCGTAGCCGACCGCGACCAGGGTGATCACCGGGAGCACCATGTGGTGCGCCACGTCGAGGACGTAGGCGAAGCCGGTCTCGTTGCCCGACTCCAGACCGCCGGTGGGGAACATGCCCGGGATCGGCCCGATGCCCACCGAGAAGACGATGATCAGGAGCAGCCCGAGCCAGAACGACGGCACCGAGTAGAGCGTGAGCGCCAGCGCGGTGTTGAACCGGTCGCTCGTGGAGCCGTTGCGCCAGGCGGTACGGGTGCCGAGCCAGATGCCGAGCGCGCTGTAGAGGACGTACGAAGTGCCGGTGAGCAGCAGCGTCGCCGGAAGCGCCTCGACGATCTTGTCCATCACCGGGGCGTGGAACTGGAAGGAGGTGCCGAGGTCACCGGTGAGCGCGTCGCCCACGTAACTGGTGAACTGCTGCCACATCGGCTGGTCGAGGCCGAACTGATGGCGGAGCGACTGGAGCTGCTCCGCCGAGACCGGGCGGCCGCCCGTCATCTGCTTCACCGGGTCGCTGGGGATGAGCCGGAAGAGGAAGAAGCTGGTGACCAGAACGGCGAACAGCGAGACGGCCGCGCCGAGGATCTTGGCGGCCACATACCTGAGATAGGCCTTGGTGTTGCGCGCCCGTGGGCCGCGGGCGGCCGCCGGACCGGCCGGGGCCGGCCCTTCGGTATCCGCATCCGCCTGTTTCACGAGCGCCGGAGTGCTGTCAGCTGTCATGAGGGAACTCTCGTTACTCGTGCTGCGCTTAGGGGGACCGGCCGGCGGGGCCGCGGTGCATCGGGCCCGGCCGGCCGCTCCCTCTCATCCCGTCCGCGGAAAACGCCCGCGGTCCATGGAACTACTCGCGGTCGTCCGCGGTGGTGCGACGCCGCCTCATGAGGAGGAATCCGCCACCCGCGAGGACTACTACGACGACCACGATGCCGATGACGACCCCGGTGGAGCTCGATCCGCTGTCGCTGTCCGTGCCGTCGCCGCTGCCCGCCGGTACGGCCGACCACCAGCTCCAGTACCCGTCCTGGCCGTAGATGTTGCCGGCCGCCTCTGGCATGGTCGTGATCGACTTGATCTGGTCGGTGCGGTAGGCCTCGACCGCGTTCGGGTACGCGATGACGTTCATGTACCCGGAGTCGTAGAGCCAGGACTGCATCTGCTTGACGATGTCCGCCCGCTTGGCCGGGTCGTACTCGGCGAGCTGCTTCTTGTACAGCTCGTCGTACGTCTTGTCGCAGATGAAGTCGTCCGTGGACGCGCTCTCCTTGGCCTTGACCGGCAGGGCGGCGCAGGTGTGGATGCCGAGGACGAAGTCCGGGTCCGGGTTGACGGACCAGCCGTCGAAGGCGAGGTCGTACTCACCCGCGTACCAGGGCACGGAGACGTCGTCGAGGCAGTCGACCTTGAGGCCGATGCCGAGCTTGCCCCACCACTCCTTGAGGTACTTGCCGATCGCCTTGTCGTTCGGGTCCGTGGCGTGGCAGAGGATGCGCAGGTCGAGCGGCTTGCCGTCCTTGCCGACGCGCTGGTCGCCCTTGAGCTTGTAGCCCGCCTGGTCGAGGAGCTTGGCCGCCCTGGCCGGGTCGTAGCCCAGCTTCTGGTCCGCGGAGGGTTCCCACTTGTAGGCCGGGAAGCGCGGCGGGATGTAGCCCGCGCCGTCGACGGCGTGGCCCTGGAAGACCTTGTCGATGAGGGTGTCGCGGTCGATGGACAGGAAGAGCGCCTGGCGGACCTTCAGGTCGAGCAGTGCCTTGTTGCCGTTGCCGAACTTCTTGCCGTCCTTGGTCCGCGCGCCGGGGTTGGTGGCCAGCGCGAAGAACCGGCGGCCCGGACCCTCGTTCACCTTGACGTTCTTCTCGCCCTTGAGCGAGTTGGCCTGAGCGGGCGTCAGCGCGGGCGAACCGGCAACGAAGGAGACCTCGCCCTTGCGGAGTGCGGCGACCGCGGCGTCCTGGTCCTTGTAGGTCTTGAAGACGACCTCGTCGAACTTGGGCGAACCGCGCCAGAAGTCCTTGTTGGCCTTGAGCTTCACATACTGGTCGACCTTGTAGTCGGTCAGGATGAACGGCCCGTTGCCCACGATCGGGAACTTCGTGTCGTTGTTGAACTTCGAGAAGTCCCCGACCTTGTCCCAGACGTGCTTGGGGACGATCGGAACGTCGAGCGCGGCCATGGTGGCCTGCGGTTCCTTCAGCTCGATGACCAGCTTCGTGGGGCTCGGAGCCGTCACCTTCTTGAAGTTGGCGACGAAGTTGCCGTTGGCCTGGGCGGCGGCCTCGTCGGTCATCATCTTGTTGAAGGTCCAGGCCGCGTCCTCCGCGGTGGCCTGCTGGCCGTCGGACCACTTGGAGTTGGACCGGATGGTGTAGGTCCACGTCAGCTTGTCCGCGGACGGCTCCCACTTGGTGGCCAGGCCCGGGATCGCGTGGTTGTCCTTGGCGTCGTAGTTCGTCAGGAAGTCGTACATCAGCCGGGTGAGGCTGGTGCTCATCAGCTTCTGGGCGAGGAACGGACTCAGGGAGTCGACGCTCTGCGCGACCGCGACGGTCAGTGTCGTCCTGCCGCTGTCGGCGGCCTGCGCCTGCTGGGGCGAAGCGGCCCCGAGCGGGACCCCCGGCACGACGGACGCGGCGGCGAGCCCGAGGGCGGCGGCGCCGGAGGCCAGGAGGATACGCAGACGTGAGCGTGGCTGGGCGGCGGGTGGTGGGACTCTTTCGACCATGGTCAGGGACCTCGCGTCATGACTCGCACGGAGAAGGCGGGTTGATCTGTGGATCGCCAGCTGGTGAAGCGAAGGTTTATCAGCGGTGGTCGAGCCGCGTCAACGGTCATCGAAACGGCGTGTGGGCTGCGGGAATGCGCAGAGGGTCCGCATCGTGGAGACGATGCGGACCCTCATTGGTTTAGACCTCTGACGCCTTACTGCTGAGGCGCTGGCGGCGGCTGCTGCTGCCATCCCGCGGGCGGCACGGGGCCCTGTAGTCCGGGATGGGCGGGCTGCCCCGGCTGACCGGGCTGACCGGGCTGAACGGCCTGTCCGCCGTACTGCTGTTGTTGCTGGGGCGGGCCGTTCGGGTCCGCGGGCGGCTGGGCCTGCGGGGGCTGCTGCTGCCAGCCCTGCCCGCCGCCGGGAGCCCCCTGCTGGGGGTACGGCTGCTGTCCGCCGTACGGCTGCTGCTGGGGCGGATACGGCTGGCCCGGCTGCTGCGGGTAGGGCTGCTGGCCCGGCGCCTGCTGCTGGCCGGGCATCGGCGGTGCGTACTGCGGCGGTTGGTTGCCACCGTTGGCCGTCCAGAGCCCCTGCTGCTGCTGGGCGCGCGCGAAGTCCTCCGCGACGAGGGCGGAGAGGTTGAAGTACGCCTCCCGCGTCTTCGGACGCATCATGTCGAGGTCCACCTCGGCACCGGCCGACAGATGCTCGTCGAACGGTACGACGACCACGCCCCGGCAACGCGTCTCGAAGTGCTGCACGATGTCATCGACCTTGATCATCTTTCCGGTCTCACGGGCACCTGAGATCACCGTCAGCGACCGCTGTACGAGATCGGCGTAGCCGTGCGCCGACAGCCAGTCCAGGGTGGTGGAGGCACTTGACGCACCGTCGACCGACGGCGTCGAGATGATGATCAGCTGGTCGGCCAGGTCCAGCACACCACGCATCGCGCTGTAGAGGAGACCGGTCCCGGAGTCGGTGAGGATGATCGGGTACTGCTTGCCCAGCACCTCGATCGCGCGCCGGTAGTCCTCGTCGTTGAACGTCGTCGAGACGGCCGGGTCGACGTCGTTGGCGATGATCTCAAGACCGGAGGACGCCTGCGAGGTGAACCGCCGGATGTCCATGTACGAGTGGAGGTGCGGGATCGCGTGGACCAGGTCGCGGATGGTCGCCCCGGTCTCGCGGCGGACCCGGCGGCCCAGCGTCCCGGCGTCCGGGTTGGCGTCGATGGCGAGGATCTTGTCCTGCCGCTCGGTGGCCAGGGTGGAGCCGAGCGCGGTGGTCGTCGTGGTCTTGCCGACGCCGCCCTTGAGGCTGATCACCGCGATCCGGTAGCAGGAGAGGACCGGGGTGCGGATCAGTTCGAGCTTGCGCTGCCGCTCGATCTCTTCCTTCTTGCCGCCGAGCTTGAAACGGGAGGCCGCGGACGGCCCGCGGCTGCTCTTCGTCTTCTGCTTGCCCCGGACCAGCCGGTCGGACGAGAGCTCCACCGCGGCCGTGTACCCCAGCGGCGCGCCCTGCACCGAACGCTCCCGCTGGTCGTGAGTGACGGGAGTGGGCCAGGCGGCTCCGGTGCGCGGGTCGACGGGCGCCCCCTGCGGCGGAAGCGGCTGACCGGGCTGACCCGGCTGACCGGGGTGACCCGGCTGGGGCTGGGGCGGGGCGATCTGTGCGGGCAGGTTCGGGTTGCTCGGGTTGTTCGGGTTCGGGTTGCCCTGGGGGAAGCCGTAGCCGCCCTGCTGCTGAGCGGGCCACTGCGCCGCCTGCGGCGGCTGGGGGGCCTGCGGTGCATAAGGGGAGGGCTGCTGCGCGTGCGGCATCGGGAGCGGGGCTCCGGGCTGCGGCTGCTGTGGCTGGTACGGCGCGGGAGGCTGCTGGGGGAAGCCGTAGCCCGCCTGCGGCGCGGGCGCTCCGGGCTGCGGCTGCTGAGGAAAGGCGGGCTGCTGCGGGTTCTGGGGCGCCTGGGCGGCCTGGGCCGCCGGGTTCTGCGGGAACCCGTAGCCGCCCGGTGCCTCGTTCGCCGGGGGCTGCCCCGGCCACTGCGGGGCGGGCTGCGGTGCGCCGGGCTGCGGCGCGGCCGGCTGGAAGGAGGGCGGCAGCGGCGGCAGCCCTCCCTGCGGCGGTGCCGGTGCCCAGGGGGCGGGGGCGTTCTGCGGTGCGCCGGGGGAGGACGGGGCGTCTGGGGAAGGCGGGGCGTCGGCGTTCTGCGGAGCGCCGGTGGACGGGGCGCCGGTGGACGGGGCACCGGCCTGCGGCGTGCTGTCGGACCCCGCTCCGTTCGTCGCGTCGGCCGAGGGCTCGTCGGGCTCGGTTGCCGCGGGGTCGGACGCCGCCGCCGTCTCGGGCTCGCCGCTCTCCCCGGTGGCCCCGCTCTGTCCGGCGTCCGGGTCCGGGTCCGTACCCCGCTCTCCGGCGGCCGTATCCGTACTGGTGTCAGCCGCGTCCGCGTCCGTGTCGGTCCCCGTCGAACCGGCCGGCGTCTCGCGCTCCGCGATCTCCCGCCTCAGCGCGGCGGACGAGAACCGCACGGTCGAGCCGCTCTCCACATCGCCGTTCCCGGACGTATCGGCCGCACCGCCGACGTCCACCGCGTCCGCCGGCCGTACCGGGGGAGCGGGCTGCGCGGGGGGCACTGGCTGCGCCGGGGGAGCGGGCTGGGCCGGGGCGGGCGGGGCCGGAGTCCAGCCGGGTTCGAAACCGCCGCCGGGCTGAAGCCCCGGTGCGGACACCGGTGCGCCGCTGGGCGGCGGGGGCGGAGCCAGGTGTGTTCCTGCGCCGCCCGAGGAGTCGCCCGGCGTATTCTGCGTGTACCAGGCGGGCGGGGTGTAGTCGATGGTGAACTCACCCGTCGTCTCGGCGGGCTCCGCGTCGGTCGACTCGTCGACGGGCCTGTCCCAGCTCCCGCGCATCTCGTCCCGATCGCCGTTCACTTTGCCTCCTGGTGTGGTCGAGCACCCTCTGTGCCGTGGTGGGTGGGGGCGACCGTTCCCACAGTGCGAACCGCCCGGCTCTCCCCCTGTAACGCGCATAGCCTGCCCGCAGGTTCCTCTGCCGCGTCCGGACCCACCCTAATCGCCAGCGGGCCCGGTACGGCAGGCCGTACGGCACCGCGGGCACTGTCCCCTACGTCACGTACTGCCCCCAAGTGAACTGAGTACGGCGGAGAGTGAAGCGAGATGCGATCAAACGGGCACATCTACGCAGGGAAACCTGAACATCTCGCACACGACAGTGGGCACGTCCACCTGAACGTGCCCACTGTGCCTGCCGTGCCTGCCGCGACCTGCGCCCGCCGCGACAGCGGCCGAGTCCGCGTACCGCCGTACCGTCGCTCGCTCCGCCCCGCCGCTTTCCGTCTCGCTGTTTGAGGCCTCGCTACTTGAGGTCGAACTCGCCGTCCCGGGCGCCCAGTACGAAGGCGCGCCACTCGGCCTCCGTATAGCGCAGTACGGTCTCGGGATCCAGCGAAGACCTCATCGCCACCGCCCCGCCGGGCAGATGCGCGATCTCGACGCGCTCCTCGGCATCCTCGGTGCCGGGGGCGCTCAGCCATTCCACTCCCGAGATGTCGAGTGCGTACAGCTCGTCCTTCTCCGCCTGCGTGCCCATCGTCAAGGGTTCCTCTCCGTACGGTGGCTCTGCACGGCACCGTACAGGTCCGGAACGGGCGGGGGACCCGGTCGGGAATTCCGCGGCGCGCGGCCCGGATCTGTGCTCCCGTCGGGTGCGCTCCGGGTGGCTGGTAGTCTGGGTGTGGCCGTTTGTGTACGCGTTCCCGGTTCGTTCTGGGAACTGCGCTCATCGGACCTTCGCTCCCGAGTCACGCAAGCTCCCCTGAGATCAAGACCAGGGGCACTCGTGGGCGCATCGAACACCTAGAGGAGTACCGCGTGCCGCTCGACGCCGCTACGAAGAAGCAGATCATGACCGAGTTCGCGCAGAAGGAGGGCGACACCGGTTCCCCCGAGGTTCAGGTGGCCATGCTCTCCCGCCGCATCTCGGACCTCACGGAGCACCTCAAGACGCACAAGCACGACCACCACTCCCGTCGTGGTCTGCTGATCCTGGTCGGCCAGCGTCGCCGCCTTCTGCAGTACCTGGCCAAGAAGGACATCCAGCGCTTCCGTGCGCTCGTCGACCGCCTCGGCATCCGCCGTGGTGCGGCCGGCGGCGCCAAGTAAAGACGCTGTGAAAGGGAGCGGTGCCCGTATCCATGGGGCCGCTCCCTTTGCCGTACGTGCGGGACTGGGGTCAAGCTCAGTAACCTGGACGTACAACACCAGACGAGGAGAGGCGCCCCACGGCCGCCGCCGGTCCTCGGTAGTGGCCCCCGGGACAACGCCCGGGAGCTTCGATCGAAGACCGGCCCCGCACACACGGTGCGCCTCTCCGCACCGTCCTGCGCCACACGGGCGACAGGACGAAAGACGACGAGTATGGAGAAAACACTAGTGGAGAACGAGACCCACTACGCCGAGGCCGTTATCGACAACGGAACCTTCGGCACCCGCACCATCCGCTTCGAGACGGGCCGCCTGGCCAAGCAGGCCGCCGGCTCCGCCGTCGCGTACCTGGACGACGACACCATGGTGCTGTCGGCCACCACCGCTTCCAAGCGGCCCAAGGACCAGCTCGACTTCTTCCCCCTCACGGTGGACGTCGAGGAGCGGCAGTACGCCGCCGGCAAGATCCCCGGCTCCTTCTTCCGCCGGGAGGGCCGCCCCTCCGAGGACGCGATCCTCACCTGCCGCCTGATCGACCGCCCGCTGCGCCCCTCCTTCAAGAAGGGCCTGCGCAACGAGATCCAGATCGTCGAGACGATCATGGCGCTCAACCCCGACCACCTGTACGACGTGGTCGCGATCAACGCCGCCTCCGCCTCGACGATCCTGGCGGGCCTGCCCTTCTCCGGCCCCATCGGCGCCACCCGCGTCGCCCTGATCAAGGGCCAGTGGGTCGCCTTCCCGACGCACACCGAGCTTGAGGACGCCGTCTTCGACATGGTCGTCGCCGGTCGCGTCCTGGAGGACGGCGACGTCGCGATCATGATGGTCGAGGCCGAGGCCACCGAGAAGACCATCCAGCTCGTCAAGGACGGCGCGGAGGCCCCGACCGAAGAGGTCGTCGCCGCCGGTCTGGAAGCCGCGAAGCCCTTCATCAAGTCGCTCTGCAAGGCCCAGTCGGACCTCGCCGCCAAGGCCGCCAAGCCCACCGGCGAGTTCCCGGTCTTCCTCGACTACCAGGACGACGTCCTGGAGGCGCTCACCAAGGCCGTCAGCACCGAGCTCGCCAAGGCACTCACCATCGCCGGCAAGCAGGACCGCGAGGCGGAGCTCGACCGCATCAAGGAGATCGCGGGCGAGAAGCTCCTCCCGGCCTTCGAGGGCCGCGAGAAGGAGATCTCCGGTGCCTACCGCGCGCTGACCAAGAAGCTGGTCCGCGAGCGCGTCATCAAGGACAAGGTCCGCATCGACGGCCGCGGTGTCACGGACATCCGTACGCTCGCAGCCGAGGTCGAGGCCATCCCGCGCGTGCACGGCTCGGCGCTGTTCGAGCGTGGCGAGACCCAGATCCTGGGCGTCACCACCCTCAACATGCTCCGCATGGAGCAGCAGCTGGACACCCTCTCCCCGGTGACCCGCAAGCGCTACATGCACAACTACAACTTCCCGCCGTACTCCGTCGGTGAGACCGGCCGCGTGGGCTCGCCCAAGCGCCGCGAGATCGGCCACGGCGCGCTCGCCGAGCGCGCCATCGTGCCGGTGCTGCCGTCGCGCGAGGAGTTCCCCTACGCGATCCGCCAGGTCTCCGAGGCGCTGGGCTCCAACGGCTCGACGTCCATGGGCTCGGTCTGCGCCTCCACCATGTCGCTGCTGAACGCCGGTGTGCCCCTCAAGGCCGCCGTCGCCGGTATCGCCATGGGCCTGATCTCGCAGGAGATCGACGGCAAGACCCACTACGTCGCCCTCACCGACATCCTCGGTGCCGAGGACGCGTTCGGTGACATGGACTTCAAGGTCGCCGGTACGAAGCAGTTCGTGACCGCGCTGCAGCTCGACACCAAGCTCGACGGCATCCCCGCCTCGGTCCTGGCCGCCGCGCTGAAGCAGGCCCGTGACGCCCGCCTCCACATCCTCGACGTGATGAACGAGGCCATCGACGTCCCGGACGAGATGTCCCCGAACGCCCCGCGGATCATCACCGTCAAGATCCCGGTGGACAAGATCGGTGAGGTCATCGGCCCCAAGGGCAAGATGATCAACCAGATCCAGGAGGACACCGGCGCCGACATCACGATCGAGGACGACGGCACCATCTACATCGGTGCCCAGCAGGGCTCGCAGGCCGAGGCCGCGCGCGCCACGATCAACGCGATCGCCAACCCGACCATGCCGGAGGTCGGCGAGCGCTACCTGGGTACGGTCGTCAAGACCACCACCTTCGGTGCGTTCGTCTCCCTGATGCCCGGCAAGGACGGCCTGCTGCACATCTCGCAGATCCGCAAGCTCGCCGGTGGCAAGCGCGTGGAGAACGTCGAGGACGTGCTCGCCGTCGGCGCCAAGGTCCAGGTCGAGATCGCCGAGATCGACTCCCGCGGCAAGCTCTCGCTGATCCCGGTCGTCGAGGGTGAAGAGGACGAGAAGAAGGACGACGCCGCCAAGTGACGTCCCGTAGTTCCGTGACGACGGCCCGCACCTCCTCGGAGGCGCGGGCCGTCGCCCGTACCCAAACGCTTCTCAAGGGCAGCAACGGCATCGGCACGGTACGCCGCACGGTCCTCCCCGGCGGCCTGCGCATCGTCACCGAGACCCTGCCCTCCGTACGCTCCGCCACCTTCGGGATCTGGGCCAACGTCGGATCACGCGACGAGACCCCGACCCTGAACGGCGCGACGCACTACCTCGAACACCTCCTCTTCAAGGGCACCGGCACCCGCAGCGCCCTGGACATCTCCTCCGCGATCGACGCGGTCGGCGGCGAGATGAACGCCTTCACGGCGAAGGAGTACACCTGCTACTACGCGCGGGTCCTCGACACGGACCTGCCGCTGGCCATCGATGTCGTCTGTGACATGCTGACCGGCTCCCTGATCGCCTCCGAGGACGTCGACGCCGAGCGCGGCGTCATCCTTGAGGAGATCGCCATGACGGAGGACGACCCGGGCGACTGCGTGCACGACCTGTTCGCGCACACCATGCTCGGCGACACCCCCCTGGGGCGCCCGGTCCTCGGCACGGTCGACACGGTCAACGCGCTGAGCCGCGGCCAGATCGCCCGCTTCTACAAGAAGCACTACGACCCCACGCACCTCGTCGTCGCCGCCGCGGGCAACGTCGACCACGCCACGGTCGTACGCCAGGTCCGCAAGGCCTTCGAGCGGGCCGGCGCGCTCTCCCGCACCGACGCGACGCCGGTGGCGCCCCGTGCGGGCTCCCGCACGCTGCGCACCGCGGGCCGGGTCGACCTGGTCAACCGCAAGACCGAGCAGGCCCACGTCGTCCTCGGCATGCCGGGACTGGCCCGCACCGACGAGCGCCGCTGGGCACTCGGCGTACTCAACACCGCCCTCGGCGGCGGAATGAGCTCCCGCCTCTTCCAGGAGGTACGGGAGAAGCGCGGCCTCGCCTACAGCGTGTACTCGTACACCTCGGGCTTCGCGGACTGCGGCCTCTTCGGGGTGTACGCGGGCTGCCGGCCCAGCCAGGTGCACGATGTCCTCAAGATCTGCCGCGAGGAGCTCGACCGCGTCGCGTCGGACGGACTCGACGACGACGAGATCGGCCGGGCCATCGGCCAGCTCTCCGGATCCACGGTCCTCGGCCTGGAGGACACCGGCGCGCTGATGAACCGCATCGGCAAGAGCGAACTGTGCTGGGGCGAGCAGATGTCGGTCGACGACATGCTGGCCCGCATCGCACAGGTCACCCCGGACGACGTCCGGGCGGTGGCGGGCGAGGTCCTCGGACACCGCCCCTCGCTGTCGGTCATCGGCCCGCTCAAGGACAAGCAGGCCGACCGCCTCCACGAATCAGTGGCCTAGTCACCCGAAAGAAGTAAGCATGAGCAAGCTGCGCGTAGCCGTTCTCGGTGCCAGGGGTCGTATCGGCTCCGAGGCGGTACGAGCTGTCGAGGCCGCCGAGGACATGGAGCTGGTGGCCGCACTCGGCCGCGGCGACAAGCTGGAGACCCTCACGGACACCGGTGCCCAGGCGGTCGTCGAGCTCACCACGCCCGCGTCGGTGATGGAGAACCTCGACTTCTGCGTCCGGCACGGCATCCACGCGGTGGTCGGCACGACCGGCTGGACCGACGAACGGCTCGCGCAGCTGAACACCTGGCTCTCCGGCTCGCCGGAGACCGGTGTGCTCATCGCGCCCAACTTCTCCATCGGCGCGGTCCTCACGATGAAGTTCGCGCAGCAGGCCGCGCGCTACTTCGAGTCGGTCGAGGTGATCGAGCTGCACCACCCGAACAAGGCCGACGCCCCCTCCGGCACAGCCGCCCGCACCGCCCAGCTCATCGCCGCCGCCCGCCGCGACGCGGGCAGCGCGCCCCAGCCGGACGCCACCAGCACGGCGCTGGACGGGGCGCGCGGAGCGGACGTCGACGGGATTCCGGTCCACTCGGTCCGGCTCCGCGGCCTCCTGGCCCACCAGGAGGTGCTGCTCGGCAGCGAGGGCGAGACCCTCACCATCCGGCACGACTCGCTGCACCACAGCAGCTTCATGCCGGGCATCCTGCTCGGCACCCGCCGTGTGGTGACCACTCCGGGCCTCACATTCGGCCTGGAAAACTTCCTCGACCTGAACTGACTGAGCCCACCGCCATGCGCGCAAAGATCACGTACACCGTCACCGCCGCCGTCCTGGTCTTCTATTTCGTCCTGGCCGGCAGCCGTGGCGTCCTGCTCATCCGGCACGGCACGCTGCTCACGGTGACCTTCGGGGTCGCGGTGCTGATCCTGCCGCTGATCGGCATCTGGTTCCTCTGGAAGAACACCCAGTTCGTCCGGCGGGCCAACGCCCTGGCCGCCGAGCTCGACGCCGAGGGCGGGCTGCCGGTCGACGACCTGGCCCGCACCCCGAGCGGCCGCATCGACCGCGACTCCGCCGACGCGGCCTTCGTACGCCGCCAGGCGGAGACGGAGGACACCCCGGACGACTGGCGCTGCTGGTTCCGCCTGGCGGTCGCCTACCAGGACGCCCGGGACACTCCCCGGGCCCGCAAGGCCATGCAACGGGCCATCGCACTGCACAACACCGGCACACCGCCCCCGGCCCACTCGGGCCCGGCAGACACCCCGAGCCAGTCCGGCACCTCAAGCCCGTCCGGCGTTTGAGGACAATCTTTGAGCCCGTCCGGCGATTGAGGACATAAAAAACCGCCCGGCGACTGAGGAACACCCAGGTCGCCGGGCGGCAAAGCTACGGCCCTACTGCTGCCGGTACTCGTCCCCCCAGGCCTCGATCGTGTCGGCGGCCCGGTCGAACGCCTCGCCCCGCGTGAGGAAGTCCGCGTTGGAGTCCGTGAGCAGCGGCGGCACCGCGTCGCCACCCCGGCGCACGACGATCAGGGCCTGACCCTGAACCGTCCGGGGGAACCCGAGCCACTTCACCGGCTGCTGCACCGTACGGACCGCGGTGGCGCGGTTCCACGGCACGGTCGTCGTACGGAAGAAGCCGACGCGGCGCACGCCGTGCCGGCTCACCCAGGCGCCGATCCGCAGCATCCGCAGGGCGCAGATGATCACGGCGAGTGCGAGCGCCAGACAGGCACCCGCCCCGGGCCCGGCTCCGGCGAACGCGATGATCATCCCTGCGAACAGGATGAACGAGGCGAGCAGCAAAAGGGTGGCCGCGGCCGCGACCCGCCACGGTCCGGGGCGGTAGGGGCGCCGCCAGCTGTCGTGGTCGTCGAACGGCAGCGCTACATCCTCAGCGCTCGCGTCAAACGCGCGGTCGGCCGTCAGGAAGGGCAGGGGCACGACTGATCCTCACTCACAAGCACGCTCGATTGCTGTGCCCGGTGAGGCTACCGAGGGGGTGGCGGGGCGTACCACCCCAGGGGGCCCGTACGAGTCAGTGCCCCGGTGCCGCCTCGGTCTGCTGGCTGTGCGAGGACGACTGATCGGGTGCCAGGGCCGGAAGGCCGACCAGCAGCGATCCGGCGAGGCCGGCGATCACCGCGAACCCGACGAGGCTGCGGGCCGCCAGCTCGGAGAGGGTGGTGCGCTCCCGGGGCGGCGGTGTGACGTTGCTGCGGAATCGGTCGGCCTCGGCCACGAACGAGAACGGGACGGCTTCACGCCGGCGGAACATGAGGTAACTCTCCTTGAACTCTGTATCGGGTGGTGCTAATGAGTCAGACGCATGGCGGGCCCGATCGGTGCCCCGAATCGCCGAATTGGTCGAAAGAATCCTCGAAAGGGCGGTGCCGACCGCGTTGTCAGAGGCGGCCCGTAGAGTGGGCGCCGCCCGAGCGACGCCATTGGAAGGACCCCGCCGGTGACCGAGACCCCCGAGCCCGCAAAGCCCAGCTTCCGCAGCGATGTCACCGTTGAGCTGGTGAAACATGCCGCAGGCGACTCCGATGTGCTCTTCGCCGCCCGTGTCTCCACGGCCGGTGAGCAGTCCCTGGAGGAGATCACCAAGGATCCTGAGCGCTCCAAGGGGCTCATCAACTACCTGATGCGGGACCGGCACGGAAGCCCGTTCGAGCACAACTCGATGACCTTCTTCATCAGCGCCCCGATCTTCGTCTTCCGCGAGTTCATGCGGCACCGCGTCGGCTGGTCGTACAACGAGGAATCGGGCCGCTACAGGGAGCTGGAGCCGGTCTTCTACGTCCCGGGGGAGTCCCGCAAGCTCGTCCAGCAGGGCCGTCCCGGCAAGTACGAGTTCGTCGAGGGCACCGAGGTCCAGCAGGAGCTGACGGGCCGCGTCATGGAGGACTCCTACCGCCAGGCTTACGAGGCGTACCAGGAGATGCTCGCGGCGGGTGTGGCCCGCGAGGTGGCCCGTGCGGTTCTCCCGGTCGGACTGTTCTCCTCGATGTACGCCACGTGCAACGCCCGCTCGCTGATGCACTTCCTCGGCCTGCGCACCCAGCACGAGCTGGCGAAGGTCCCGTCCTTCCCGCAGCGCGAGATCGAGATGGTCGGAGAGCGGATGGAGGCGCACTGGGCGGAGCTCATGCCGCTCACCCATGCAGCCTTCAACAAAAATGGACGCGTCGCCCCATAGGCGGTGTCCGTATTGCGGCGTTTCGTGAAGTTCATCTAGGCTGATCAAACGGACCCGGCACTGCTTGAACCCCCGAGCAGGCAGTGCCGGGCTCCTATCGCTTGTCCCCCCGAGGGGACACCGGGCGCCGAGCAACGAGTAGCGTGTTACCCATGGCTCCGATCTCCACTCCGCAGACCCCCTTCGGGCGGGTCCTCACCGCTATGGTCACGCCCTTCACGGCGGACGGCGCACTCGACCTCGACGGCGCCCAGCGGCTCGCCACCCATCTGGTGGACGCAGGCAACGACGGCCTGATCATCAACGGCACCACCGGCGAGTCCCCGACCACCAGCGACGCGGAGAAAGACCAGCTCGTAAGGGCTGTGCTTGAAGCAGTGGGAGACCGGGCGCACATCGTCGCCGGCATCGGCACCAACGACACCCGCCACAGCGTCGAGCTCGCCCGCACGGCCGAGCGAACCGGCGCGCACGGCCTCCTCGCCGTGACGCCGTACTACAACAAGCCGCCGCAGGAGGGCCTGCTGCGGCACTTCACGGCGATCGCTGACACCACCGGCCTGCCGGTGATGCTGTACGACATTCCCGGCCGCAGCGGTGTGCCGATCGACACAGAGACGCTCGTCCGGCTCGCGGAGCACCCGCGCATCGTGGCCAACAAGGACGCCAAGGGCGACCTCGGCCGGGCCAGCTGGGCCATCGCCCAGTCGGGCCTCGCCTGGTACTCGGGCGACGACATGCTGAACCTCCCGCTCCTCTCGGTCGGCGCGGTCGGCCTCGTCTCCGTCGTCGGCCATGTCGTCACCCCCGACCTGCGGGCCCTGGTGGAGGCCTTCCTCGGCGGCGACGTCCAGAAGGCCACGGAGATCCACCAGAAGCTCCTCCCCGTCTTCACCGGCATGTTCCGCACCCAGGGCGTGATCACCACCAAGGCCGCGCTGACCCTCCAGGGTCTCCCCGCCGGCCCGCTGCGCCTCCCCCTGGTCGAACTCTCCGCGCACGAAACGGCACAGCTCAAGATCGATCTCGCCGCCGGTGGGGTACAGCTGTAACCACAGACTTCACAACTGAATACGCGAAGAAACCTCGCAAGAGGGCAACACCCCAAGACAACAGCAAGTGCACGATTGACATGCGCGCCACGTGCCCAAGCGGTACGTGGCGCGTGTGGTAAGGAGAGTCTTTTGAGTCATCCGCATCCTGAACTCGGCACCCCGCCGAAGCTCCCGAAGGGCGGCCTGCGGGTCACCCCGCTCGGCGGCCTCGGCGAAATCGGCCGCAACATGACGGTCTTCGAGTACGGCGGCCGCCTGCTCATCGTCGACTGCGGCGTCCTCTTCCCCGAGGAGGAGCAGCCCGGAATCGACCTGATCCTTCCGGACTTCACGACGATCCGGGACCGCCTCGACGACATCGAGGGCATCGTCCTCACGCACGGCCACGAGGACCACATCGGTGGTGTCCCGTACCTGCTGCGCCTGAAGCCGGACATCCCGCTGATCGGCTCCAAGCTGACCCTCGCGCTCATCGAGGCGAAGCTCCAGGAGCACCGCATCCGTCCGTACACCCTTGAGGTCACGGAGGGCCAGCGCGAACGCATCGGCGTCTTCGACTGCGAGTTCATCGCGGTCAACCACTCCATCCCGGACGCCCTCGCGGTCGCCATCCGCACCCCCGCGGGCATGGCTGTCGCCACCGGTGACTTCAAGATGGACCAGCTTCCGCTGGACGGCCGCCTCACCGACCTGCACGCGTTCGCGCGGCTGAGCGAGGAGGGCATCGACCTGCTGCTCTCCGACTCGACGAACGCGGAGGTGCCCGGCTTCGTACCGCCCGAGCGGGACATCCAGAACGTCCTGCGCACGGTCTTCGCCAACGCCCAGAAGCGCATCATCGTGGCGAGCTTCGCCAGCCACGTGCACCGCATCCAGCAGATCCTCGACACGGCCCACGAATACGGCCGCCGGGTCGCCTTCGTCGGACGTTCGATGGTCCGCAACATGGGCATCGCCCGTGACCTCGGCTACCTGAAGGTCCCCGCGGGTCTCGTCGTCGACGTGAAGACTCTCGACGACCTGCCGGACGACGAGGTCGTGCTGGTCTGCACGGGTTCGCAGGGTGAGCCGATGGCGGCCCTGTCCCGGATGGCCAACCGCGACCACCAGATCCGGATCGTCCAGGGCGACACCGTCATCCTGGCGTCGTCGCTGATCCCGGGCAACGAGAACGCGGTCTACCGCGTGATCAACGGCCTCACCCGCTGGGGTGCCAACGTCGTCCACAAGGGCAACGCCAAGGTCCACGTCTCGGGCCACGCCTCGGCCGGCGAGCTGCTGTACTTCTACAACATCTGCAAGCCGAAGAACCTGATGCCGGTCCACGGCGAATGGCGCCACCTCAGGGCCAACGCCGAGCTGGGTGCCCTCACCGGCGTACCGAAGGACCACATCGTCATCGCCGAGGACGGCGTGGTCGTCGACCTGATCGACGGCAAGGCCAAGATCGTCGGAAAGGTCCAGGCGGGCTACGTGTACGTCGACGGCCTTTCGGTCGGCGACGTCACGGAGACCTCCCTCAAGGACCGCCGGATCCTCGGCGACGAGGGGATCATCTCCGTCTTCATCGTGGTCGACAGCAACTCCGGCAAGATCGTGGGCGGTCCCCACATCCAGGCCCGGGGCTCCGGCATCGACGATTCGGCGTTCAGCGCGGTCGTACCGAAGGTCCAGGACGCGCTGAACAAGTCCGCCCAGGACGGCGTGATGGAGCCGCACCAGCTCCAGCAGCTGGTCCGCCGCACAGTGGGCAAGTGGGTCTCCGACACCTACCGCCGGCGCCCGATGATTCTTCCGGTCGTCGTCGAGGTCTGACCCGGACGCGGCACGAACAGGCGCTAACTCCGGAGCGGGGCCCCCGATTTGCATCGGGGAGCCCCGCTCCAGTACGTTTACGGCTCCGCCTCACCGGGAAGCACCGCGCGCACTCGTGCGCCGCATGGTTCCCACGGAGGATGGAAATTCCGACTCAGAAGTTCTGATAAAGTCGGAACCGCCGAAAGGCAAGGCCACTTCAACGGCCACCGGAATTCAAATTCGAACCGGGAACGGAACGAAATAGAGTCTGGTAAGGTTGGACTCGCCGGAAAGGGAAACGCGAAAGCGAAGAACTGGAAAGCGAAAATGCGAGGCCCGCTTCGACCGGGAATCGGACACGAAAGAGTCTGATA
>NZ_JBHVOI010000013.1:1077-184464 GCF_042887885.1 Streptomyces sp. NPDC057900 | reverse complement strand
CCGATCAGCGACAACCCGTAGTCGGTCACGAAGGCCTCCTGCGCATCCGCCAGACCCTCGGGACCCAGCGGGAAATGCGCCCCGTCCTTCGTCAGGACCGGCAGGCCCGCGTTCGGCATGCACATCAGGGGGGTGCGGGAGTGCCGGGCCAGGTAGCGCAGGTGCTCGCTCATCTCGGCCGGGCCCGTGGAGCAGTTCAGGCCGATCAGGTCGATGCCCAGCGGCTCCAGAGCCGTCAGCGCCGCGCCGATCTCCGAGCCGAGCAGCATGACGCCGGTCGTCTCGAAGGCCAGCGAGCAGATCAGGGGCACGTCGACGCCCAGGGCCTCCATGGCCCGGCGCGCGCCGATCAGGCTGGACTTGGTCTGGAGCAGGTCCTGCGTGGTCTCCACGATCAGGGCGTCCGCGCCGCCGGCGAGCAGGCCCTCGGCGTTCTGCTGGTAGCCGTCGCGCAGCACGTCGTACGCGATGTGGCCGAGCGAGGGCAGCTTGGTGCCGGGGCCCACCGAGCCGAGGACCCAGCGCTGGCGGCCGTCCTTGGCCCCGAACTCGTCGGCGACCTCGCGGGCGATGCGGGCGCCCGCCTCTGACAGCTCATGGATCCGGTCGGCGATCTCGTACTCGTTCGCCGCCGAATGGTTCGCGCCGAAGGTGTTCGTCTCCACACAGTCCACGCCGACCGCGAAGTACTCCTCGTGCACCGAACGCACGATGTCGGGCCGGGTGAGGTTCAGGATCTCGTTGCAGCCCTCAAGGTTCTCGAAGTCCTCAAGCGTGGGGTCCTGCGCCTGGAGCATGGTGCCCATCGCGCCATCGGCCACCACCACCCGGGTGGCGAGTGCCTCACGGAGTGCTGCGGATCGGGTCCTGCTGTCGGCGGAAGGGGTCGGCGACGGGGCCATGGATGTACTCCCTGGGATGCGACGGCTGTCGGCTTTGCGGCTTCGGCGGAGGCCGCACCTGGCCAGCGTAGCCGGGCGGCGTCCTGAGCCGTCACTCTGTCCCACGAATCGGACGGCATGCTGTTCCGGGGGCTGTCCGGACCGGCGGGGTGCCGCAGACTTCTCCTGCGATCGAGCACCGGTCGGCATCGACCGATAGTGTTCAGCATTGTCGAACCACAGTGGAGGAGTACGGCGCGATGGCCAAGAACATCCAGTCGCTGGAGCGGGCGGCCGCGATGCTGCGACTGCTGGCGGGCGGCGAGCGGCGACTGGGGCTCTCCGACATCGCCTCCTCGCTGGGCCTGGCCAAGGGCACCGCCCACGGCATCCTGCGCACGCTCCAGCACGAGGGCTTCGTCGAGCAGGACGACGCCTCCGGCCGCTACCAGCTCGGCGCCGAGCTGCTGCGGCTGGGCAACAGCTATCTGGACGTCCACGAGCTGCGGTCCCGGGCGCTGGTCTGGACGGACGATCTGGCCCGGTCCAGCGGCGAGAGCACCCATCTGGGCGTACTGCACCAGCGCGGTGTCCTCATCGTCCACCACGTGTTCCGGCCCGACGACAGCCGGCAGGTCCTGGAGGTCGGGGCCATGCAGCCGCTGCACTCCACGGCCCTGGGCAAGGTGCTGTCCGCGTACGACCCGGTGGCGCACACGGAGGCCATGGAGGCCGAGCGGCAGTCGTTCACGCCCCGCACGGTCACCGATCCGCAGGAGTTCGAGTCGATGCTCGACCTGATCCGCGCGCGCGGCTGGGCGGCCGACATGGAGGAGACGTGGGAGGGCGTGGCCGCGGTGGCCGCCCCGATCCACGACCGGCGCCGGATGCCGGTCGGCGCCGTGGCCGTGACCGGTGCGGTGGAGCGGGTCTGCGTGGACGGCGGGCTCAGGCCCGACCTGATCGCCGCGGTGCGCGACTGCGCCCGAGCCGTGTCCCGGGATCTGGGCGCCAGGCGCTTCTGAGCTCCGTAAGGAATCATCGGATATGGGTCCCACGATCGAGTTGTAGGCCACAGACCCCTTGACGCCCCATTCACCTGGGAGAAACACTGCCGTGCACCGGTCGGCATTGTCGAACACTTAACGGAATCACGCGTTAAGGTATGACAGTGCCAAGGGCCGGTAACGCCCTCACATGAGGGCGCGGACCACCGGAGGGACCCGGGGTTCGGCTTCCTGGACGAAGGACAAAGGAGTCGCGGGTGTCCAGCTCCGACATCTTCATCGGCGAGACCATCGGTACCGCCATACTCATCCTGCTCGGCGCCGGTGTCTGTGCCGCCGTCACGCTCAAGCGCTCGAAGGCACAGAACGCCGGCTGGGTCGCGATCAGCTTCGGCTGGGGCTTCGCGGTCCTGACCGGCGCGTACATCGCGGGCGGCGTGTCCGGCGCACACCTCAACCCCGCCGTCACCATCGGCCTGGCGATCGAGGGCGGAACCAAGTGGAGCGACGTACCGCTCTACCTGGCGTCCCAGCTCCTCGGCGCGATGATCGGCGCGGTGCTGGCCTGGCTGGTCTACTACGGACAGTTCCGGGCACATCTCACGGATCCCGAGGTCCTGAAGGACCACACGGGTGACGAGGGCATGGTCGACCAGGCTTCGGCCCCCAAGGCCGGACCGGTTCTCGGTGTCTTCTCGACCGGTCCCGAGATCCGCAACGCCGTGCAGAACGTCGTCACCGAGATCATCGCGACGGTCGTTCTGGTCCTGGCGATCCTGACCCAGGGCCTCAACGACAAGGGCAACGGCCTCGGCGCGCTCGGCGCGCTGATCACCGCCCTGGTCGTCGTCGGCATCGGCCTCTCGCTCGGCGGGCCGACGGGTTACGCGATCAACCCGGTCCGCGACCTCGGTCCGCGTATCGTGCACGCGCTGCTTCCGCTGCCGAACAAGGGCGGTTCCGACTGGGGCTACGCATGGATCCCGGTCGTCGGCCCCCTCATCGGCGGCGCACTCGCGGGCGGGCTCTACAACCTCGCCTTCGCGTGAGACACCGGGCCCAGAGCCGTAACCCAAGAACCTCACAGACTTCCGGGAGCACACCGTGACCGACGCACCTACCACCGGCACCCACGGAACCGGGCCGTTCATCGCGGCCATCGACCAGGGCACCACCTCCAGCCGCTGCATCGTCTTCGACAAGGACGGCCGGATCGTCTCGGTCGACCAGAAGGAGCACGAGCAGATCTTCCCGAAGCCGGGCTGGGTCGAGCACAACGCGACCGAGATCTGGGAGAACGTGCAGGAGGTCGTGGCGAGCGCCATCGTCAAGGCGGGCATCACCGCCGCCGACGTGAAGGCGATCGGCATCACCAACCAGCGCGAGACGACCCTGATGTGGGACAAGAACACCGGCGAGCCGGTCCACAACGCCCTCGTCTGGCAGGACACCCGCACCGACGCGCTCTGCAAGGAGCTCGGCCGCAACGTGGGCCAGGACCGCTTCCGCCGCGAGACGGGCCTGCCGCTCGCCTCGTACTTCGCCGGGCCCAAGGTCCGCTGGCTGCTCGACAACGTCGAGGGGCTGCGCGAGCGCGCCGAGCGCGGCGACATCCTCTTCGGCACCATGGACTCCTGGGTCATCTGGAACCTGACCGGCGGCACCGAGGGCGGCGTGCACGTCACGGACGTCACCAACGCCTCGCGCACCCTCCTGATGAACCTGCACCGCATGGAGTGGGACGAGAAGATCCTCTCCTCCATCGGCATCCCCGCCGCGGTGCTGCCCGAGATCCGCTCCTCCGCCGAGGTCTACGGCCACGCCAAGGGCGGCGTCCTCGACGGTGTGCCGGTCGCCTCCGCGCTCGGTGACCAGCAGGCCGCGCTGTTCGGCCAGACGTGTTTCGCCGAGGGCGAGGCCAAGTCGACGTACGGCACCGGCACCTTCATGCTGCTGAACACCGGTCACACCCCCGTCAACTCGTACAACGGGCTGCTGACCACGGTCGGCTACCAGATCGGTGACCAGCGGCCGGTGTACGCCCTGGAGGGGTCGATCGCCGTCACCGGTTCGCTGGTGCAGTGGATGCGCGACCAGATGGGCCTGATCCAGTCCGCGGCCGAGATCGAGACCCTGGCCCTGTCGGTCGAGGACAACGGCGGCGCCTACTTCGTGCCCGCCTTCTCCGGGCTGTTCGCCCCGTACTGGCGCCCCGACGCCCGCGGCGTCATCGCCGGTCTCACCCGCTACGTCACCAAGGCGCACATCGCCCGTGCCGTACTGGAGGCCACCGCCTGGCAGACCCGTGAGATCAGCGACGCCATGACCAAGGACTCCGGCGTCGAGCTGACCGCGCTCAAGGTCGACGGCGGAATGACCTCCAACAACCTGCTGATGCAGACCCTCGCCGACTTCCTGGACGCACCCGTGGTGCGGCCCATGGTCGCCGAGACCACCTGCCTCGGCGCCGCCTACGCCGCCGGCCTCGCCGTCGGCTTCTGGCCGGACACCGACGCGCTGCGCGCCAACTGGCGCCGGGCCGCCGAGTGGACCCCCCGCATGGACGCGGACACCCGCGACCGCGAGTACAAGAGCTGGCTCAAGGCCGTACAGCGGACCATGGACTGGCTCGAAGACGAGGAGTAGAGATACATGACCACCCTGCAGAGCGTCCCCGCCCTCGGGACGCATCCGGCCTCCGGCTCCCTTCCGAGCCGCGCCGAGACCCGGGAGCAGCTTTCCAAGGCGACGTACGACCTCCTGGTGATCGGCGGCGGCATCCTGGGCATCTCCACCGCCTGGCACGCCGCGCAGTCCGGACTGCGGGTGGCCCTGGTGGACGCCGGTGACTTCGCCGGCGCCACCTCCTCCGCCTCCTCCAAGCTGCTCCACGGCGGTCTGCGCTACCTGCAGACCGGCGCGGTGAAGCTGGTCGCGGAGAACCACTTCGAGCGGCGTGCGGTCTCCCGTCAGGTGGCCCCGCACCTCGCCAACCCGCTCACCTTCTACCTGCCGGTCTACAAGGGCGGGCCGCACGGTGCCGCCAAGCTCGGCGCGGGCGTGTTCGCGTACTCGGCGCTCTCCGCCTTCGGCGACGGCGTCGGCCACGTGATCAGCCCGGCGAAGGCGCAGCGCGATGTTCCGGAGCTGCGGACCGACAACCTGAAGGCCGTCGCGGTCTACGGCGACGACCAGATGAACGACGCGCGGATGGCGCTGATGACGGTCCGCGCGGCCGTCGCGGCGGGCGCCGCCGTGCTCAACCACGCCGCCGTCACCGGGCTCCGCTTCACCAAGGGCCGGGTGACCGGTGCCGATCTGCGGGACGCCGTGGACGGTACGGAGTTCGGCGTCAACGCCCGTCTGGTGCTGAACGCCACCGGGCCGTGGGTCGACCACCTGCGCAAGATGGAGAACCCGGACGCGGCGCCTTCCATACGCCTGTCCAAGGGCGCGCACCTGGTGCTCAAGCGCACCCGCCCCTGGAAGGCGGCGCTCGCCACCCCGATCGACAAGTACCGCATCACGTTCGCCCTGCCGTGGGAGGACATGCTGCTGCTCGGCACGACGGACGAGGAGTACGAGGGCGACCCGGCGGATGTCGCGGTCACCGAGAAGGACACCGCGCAGATCCTGGACGAGGCCGCGTTCTCGGTCCGGGACCAGCAGCTGTCGCGGGATCTGATCACGTACTCCTTCGCGGGTCTGCGGGTGTTGCCGGGCGGTCCCGGCGGTACCGCCAAGGCCAAGCGCGAGACCGTCGTGACGGAGGGCCGGGGCGGGATGCTGTCGGTCGCGGGCGGCAAGTGGACGACGTTCCGCCACATCGGCCGGACGGTGATGAACAAGCTGGCCTCGCTCCCCGGGCACCCCCTGGCCGAGGACATGGAGCCGATGGCCCGGCTGCCGAAGAAGCTCCCGCTGCCGGGGATCGCCAACCCGAACGCGGTCGCGCACCGGCTGCTGGTCGACGGCGGCACGCCGGGGCCCCGGATGTCCGCCGACACGGCACGGCACCTGGCCACGCACTACGGTTCGCTGTCGTTCGACATCGCCCGGCTGGCCAACGAGGACCCGGTCCTCGCCGAGCGCATCCACCCGGACGCGCCGGAGATCTGGGCGCAGGTCGCCTACGCGCGCGACCACGAGTGGGCCGAGACGGCGGACGACGTGCTGCGGCGCCGGACGACCCTGACCATCCGGGGTCTGGCCACGGACGAGATCCGGGCCGGCGTCGAGTCCATGCTCGGAGAGCGCAGGAGCTGAGCCGGGGAATCGAGCGGGGGCGGCGTCCGGTGGACGCCGCCCCCGCTCGTATGTGTGTGGATTCACCGCCCGGGTTGCTCCGAAGGGCTCACCCGCTGTCTCCGGGGACGCATAATGGAGCGATACATCGGATGTCTGGAGGTCGCCCATGGCTGTCACTGACGAGGCCATCGAGAAGATCAAGGGAATGATCGTCTCGGGTGCGCTACGGCCCGGCGATCGTCTCCCCAAGGAGAGCGAACTCGCCGCGGAGCTGGGCCTGTCCCGCAACTCACTGCGGGAGGCGGTGCGCGCCCTGTCGCTCATCCGCATTCTCGACGTGCGCCAGGGCGACGGCACGTACGTCACCAGTCTGGATCCGCAACTGCTGCTGGAGGCGCTGAGCTTCGTGGTGGACTTCCACCGCGACGACACGGTGCTGGAGTTCCTGGCGGTCCGCCGGATCCTGGAACCGGCCGCGACCGCGATGGCGGCGAGCCGGATCACCGAGGAGCAACTGGACCTGCTGAGCTCCCAGCTGGACGCCCTGGGCAGCCGCCCCTCTGTCGAGGAGCTGGTGGCCTGCGATCTGGAGTTCCACCGGGGCATCGTGCAGTCGTCCGGCAACTCGGTGCTCTGCTCACTGCTCGACGGGCTCTCGGGGCCGACGACACGGGCCCGGGTCTGGCGCGGTCTCACCCAGGAGGACGCGGTGAGCCGCACCCTGCATGAGCACCGGGCGATCGTCTCGGCGCTGCGGGACCGCGACGCGGAGGCCGCGCGGTCGTGGGCGACGGTGCATGTGGCGAGCGTGGAGCAGTGGCTGCGGTCGACGCTTTAGGCGGGCGCGGGTTCGGGGCTCCGCCCCGGACCCCGGCCCTCAAACGCCGGACGGGCACATCCAGCCCGTCCGGCGTTTGTGTTACCACTGCTCTCTCAGTCCTGCTTCTCACCGCTCGCGAAGCGGGAGATGACCAGGGCGACGATGATGATCGCGCCGTTGAGGAACTGGTTCCACAGGGCCGGGACGCCGCCGAGGGTCATCACGTTGACCACCAGCTGGAGCGTCAGTACGCCGGTCAGCGCACCGAACAGGGTGCCTCGGCCGCCCTTGAGGCTGATACCGCCGATCACCGCCGCCGCGAACACCTGGAAGATCCAGCCGTTGCCCTGCGTCGCGGCGACCGCGCCGTAGTGGCCGGTGTAGAGGATGCCCGCGAAGGCGGCCAGCAGGCCGCCGATGGCGAGGACGATCCAGGTGACCCGGTCGACCCGGATGCCGGCGGCGCGCGCCGCTTCCGGGTTGCCGCCGATCGCGTACAGCGAGCGTCCGTGGCGCAGCCAGGCCAGCGCCGCGCCGCCGACGGCGAAGAGGAACAGGCAGATCCAGACCGCGGCCGGCGCACCGAGCCAGGAGGTCTTGCCGAGGTAGCGGAAGGACTCCGGGACGTCGGTGATGGACTTGCCCTCGGTGATGCCGATGTGGAGTCCGCGCAGCATGGTCAGCATGCCGAGCGTGGCGATGAAGCCGTTGACCCGGAGCTTCAGCATCAGGAAGCCGTTGATCGCGCCGATGACGAGACCCACCAGCAGGCAGAGCGGAATCGCCATCCAGGTGGGGAGGATTCCCAGCCCGGCGAAGCGGCCGTCGTCGCCGGGCAGCACCAGCCACATGGCGACGACGGGCGCGATGCCGATCGTCGACTCCAGCGACAGGTCCATCCGCCCGCAGATCAGGATCAGGGCCTGGCCCAGCACCAGCAGGCTGAGTTCGGAGGACTGCTGGACGACGCTGATCAGGTTGTCAGAGGTGAGGAAGACCGGCGACACGATGAAGCCGATCACCATCAGCACCAGGATCACCGGCACCAGCGAGAAGTCGCTCCACCGGATCAGCTTGAGCCGGCTCAGCGGGCTGTCGTCCCTGATTCCGCCCTTCGGTCCCGCCTCGATGTCGTCGGCCGTGGACGGCCGTATCGTGCCGGTCATTCCCTTTCCCCCACACCTTCCATGGCGGCGACGAGATCCCCGTCGGTCCACCCGCTTGCGAACGTGGCGACCACTCGCCCGTGGAACAGGGCCAGCACCCGGTCGCAGACCCGTAGATCGTCCAGCTCGTCGGAGACGACGACCGCGGCATTGCCCTCGTCGGCCACCCGCCGGACGACCCCGAGGAGCGAGTCCTTGGACTTGACGTCCACGCCCGCGGTGGGCCGGACCGCCACCAGCACGCTGGGCCTGCGGGCCAGCGCGCGGGCGACGACCACCTTCTGCTGGTTGCCGCCGGAGAGCCCGGCGACGGGCTGCTCGGGGCCCTGGGTCTTGATGTCCAGTGAGTCGATCATGCCCCGGGCGAACTCCCGCGTACGGGAGGGCAGTACGGTCCCCCACGGTCCGAGCTGGTCGGCGACCGTGAGGGTGGCGTTCTCCGCGACGCTGCGCTGCAGGACCAGGCCTTGGTCGTGCCGGTCCTCCGGGATGTAGCCGATCCCGGCGGCCAGCGCGTGCGGCACGCTTCCCGGGCGCACGGTCTCCCCGTGCACCCGGACGGTGCCGCCGCCCTGCTTGCGCATCCCGGCGAGCACCTCGCCCAGTGCGGTGTTGCCGCTGGCCGCGGAGCCGGCCAGGCCGAGCACCTCGCCGGGGCGCACCTGGAGGTCCAGCGGTTCGAACCGGTCCTCCAGGGTGAGCCCCTCGACGCTCAGGACGGGCTCGGCCGCGGCGTCGGGCGGGGTGGTGGCACCGGCCGCGTGCCAGGCGACGGCGCCACCGGACTTCTCGCCCGTCATCGCCGCCACCAGCTCCGTCTTCACCACGTCCGCCACCGGGGCGGTCAGTACGTGCCGGGCGTCGCGGTAGACGGTGACCGCCGTGCAGAGCTCGTACACCTCCTGGAGGTGGTGGGAGATGAAGAGGAACGCCACTCCCTGGCTCTGCAGTTCCCGGAGCTTGTCGAAGAGCCGCCCGATGCCGCGGGCGTCGAGCTGGGCGGTCGGCTCGTCGAGGATGATCAGCCGCGCGCCGAAGGACAGCGCGCGGGCGATCTCGACGAACTGCCGCTGCTCGACGGCGAGATCGCGGGCCCTGGTGTTCGGGTCGACCTGGACGCCGTAGTCGGCCAGGAGCCGCTCCGCGCGCTTGCGCAGCCGCCCCCAGCTGATCCAGCGGGCGTTGTCGTCGAACCGGTTGAGGAAGAGGTTCTCCGCGACGGTCAGGTCGGGGACGACCATGGACTTCTGGTAGACACAGGCGACCTTCGACTGCCAGGCCGTGGTGTCACCGAAGGCGGGCGCGGGCTCCCCGCCGAAGGTGACCGTTCCCGCGTCCGCCTTGTGGAGTCCGGTCAACACGCTGACCAGGGTCGACTTGCCCGCGCCGTTGCGGCCGACGAGCGCGTGCGACTCGCCCGGCTGCACGGTGAGCTTCACGCCGTCGAGCGCCACGGTCGGCCCGAAGCGTTTGACGACGCCTTCCGCCTGTACGGCAGGAGGGGGTGGCTGGTCCATGGCTACTTCTTCTTCTCCAGCTGGTTGGCCCACAGCTTCGGGTCGTCCACGTTGTCCTTGGTCACCAGCGGCGCGGGCAGCTGGTCCTCGAAGCCGTTCGGGATCTTGATGATGGTGGAGTCGTGGTCGGTCGGACCCTCCTTGAAGGTCTTCCCGTCCAGCGCCGCCTTCGCGTAGTACAGCGCGTACTTCGCGTACAGGTCGGCGGGCTGGGAGATCGTCGCGTCGATCTTCCCGGCCTTGATGGCGTCGAACTCCTCCGGGATGCCGTCGTTGGAGATGATGGTGATGTGGCCCGGCGAACCGGCCGGCTTCAGCAGCTTCTTCTGCTCCAGGAGCGCGAGGGTCGGCTGCAGGAAGACGCCGCCGGCCTGCATGTAGATGCCGTTGATGTCGGGGTGCGCGGCCAGCGTCGACTGGAGCTTCGCGGAGGCGACGTCGCCCTTCCAGTCGGTGGCCAGCTCGAACACCTTGATGCCCGGGAAGTCCTTGTCCATGCAGGACTTGAAGGCCTCGGAGCGGTCGCGGCCGTTGATCGAGGACAGGTCGCCCTGGAACTCGACGACCTTGCCCTTGCCCTTCAGCTGCTCACCGAGGTACTTGCAGGCGTTCGTCCCGTACGCCTTGTTGTCGGCGCGGACCACCATGTAGATGTCGCCCTTGTCCGGGCGGGTGTCGACGCTGATGACGGGGATCTTCTTCTCGTTCAGCGTGTTCAGCGACTCGGCTATCGCGCCGGTGTCCTGCGGGGCCATCACCACGGCCTTGGCGCCCTGGTCGGCGAAGGTCTGGACGTTGGCGACCAGCTTGCCGATGTCGTTCTGCGAGTTGGTCAGCGGCAGCGCCTTGACCTCGCCGCCCTTGACCCCCTTCTGGATGTAGTTCTGGTAGGAGTTCCAGAAGTCGCTGTCGCTGCGCGGCAGGTCGATGCCGACCTTTCCGCCACCCGCGCCGTCGTCCGACGATTCGCGGTTGCAGCCCGCGAGGGCAGTGACGGCCAGCAGTACGGCGCAGGCTGCCGCACTCGTCGTACGCACTCTCATTGGTGTCCCGTTCCTTTGTGGAGTACCGGCTCTGAGATCTGTTGGTGCAGGTGGTACGGGGCGGGCGCCCCCGGTGGTTCGGCTCGGGCCGCCCGCCCTGCGGTCAGCTGTCGGCGGGGCGCAGGCGCAGGCCCTGCATTCCGCCGTCGACGGCCAGCGCGGTGCCCGTCACGGAGGCGGCGGCCGGGCTGGCGAGGTACACGATCGCGGCGGCCACCTCGTCGGCGGAGACCAGCCGGCCCAGCGGCTGCCGGGCGTTGAGGGCCGCGCGCTCCGCGTCCGGGTCGCCGGCCTGGCCGAGCAGCCGGCCGATCCACGGGGTGTCCGCGGTGCCGGGGTTGACGCAGTTGACCCGGACGCCCTCGCGGACGTGGTCGGCGGCCATCGCGAGGGTCAGCGAGAGGACCGCGCCCTTGCTCGCGCTGTACAGGGCGCGCTGCGGCAGCCCGGCGGTCGCGGCGATCGAACAGGTCTGGGTGATCGAGACGGCGCCGGGGCGCTCGGCGGCGGCGCGCCGCAGGTGCGGCAGGGCGTGCCGGGCGGTGCGGACCATGCCGAGGACGTTGATGTCCAGGACCCGGGTCCACTCGTCGTCGTCGTTGTCCTCGACGGAGCCGATGGACCCGATGCCCGCGTTCGAGACGAGCGTGTGCAGGGAGCCCAGTTCGGCCGCCGCCCGCTCGACCGCGTCGCGTACGGCCGCGTCGTCGGTCACGTCCGCCTTGACGGCGAGGGTGCCCGCCGGGGCGCCCGCGGTCTCCCGGTCGAGGACGGCCACCCGGGCGCCCCGCTCCAGGAGCATGGTCGCGACGGCGGCCCCGATACCGGAGGCGCCGCCCGTCACCAGAGCGTTCATCCCCTCGAAGTCGCGTGTGCCGGTCATCGGCTGTCCTCCTCAGTGGTGCGGCGGGCCTGCCATACGGGGCCCTCCGGATAACGGTGTGCGGCGATCGACTCGGGCAGCATCCGGGCGGAGAAGCCCGGGGAGGCCGGGGCCCGGTAGCGGCCGGATTCGATCACGGTGGGGTCCGCGAAGTGTTCGTGCAGATGGTCGACGTATTCGATCACCCGGTCCTCCCAAGTCCCGGAGACCGCCACATAGTCGAACATCGAGAGGTGCTGCACCAGCTCGCACAGGCCGACGCCGCCCGCGTGCGGGCAGACCGGTACGCCGTACTTGGCGGCGAGCAGCAGGATCGCCAGGTTCTCGTTGACACCCGCGACCCGTGCGGCGTCGATCTGGACGAAGTCGACCGCGCCGGCCTGGAGCAGCTGCTTGAACACGACCCGGTTGGCGACGTGTTCGCCGGTGGCCACCTTGACCGGCTGCCCGGCGCGCACGGCGGCGTGGCCGAGGATGTCGTCGGGGCTGGTCGGCTCCTCGATCCAGTGCGGGTCGTACGGTGCGAGGGCGTTCATCCACTCGACCGCGTCGGCGACGTCCCAGCGCTGGTTGGCGTCGACCGCGATCCGTACGTCGGCGCCGACGGCCTGCCGGGCGAGTCCGAGCCTGCGGACGTCGTCGGCGAGGTCGCCGCCGACCTTCAGCTTGATCTGGGTGAAGCCGTCCGCGACGGCCTCCTTCGCCAGTCCGACCAGCTTGTCGTCGGAGTAGCCGAGCCAGCCGGGCGAGGTGGTGTAGGCGGGGTATCCCTCGGCGCGCAGCCGCTCGGCCCGCTCGGCCCGGCCCGGTTCCGCGGCGCGCAGGATCGCGAGCGCCTCCTCGGGGGTGAGGGCGTCACTGAGGTAGCGGAAGTCGACGAGGGAGACGAGCTCCTCCGGCGTCATCTCGGCCAGGAACTGCCAGACGGGTCTGTCCGCCCGCTTCGCCGCCAGGTCCCAGGCCGCGTTGACGACCGCGCCGGCCGCCATGTGCATCACGCCCTTCTCGGGCCCCAGCCAGCGCAGTTGGGAATCGTGGGTGAGGTCCCGGTACAACGCGCCCAGGTCTGCCGCGGTGCGGGGCACGGGACGGCCCACGACGTAGGGCCGCAGCGCCTGGATGGCGGCTGCCATCACCTCGTTGCCGCGCCCGATGGTGAAACAGAAGCCATGTCCCTCGATACCGCCACCATCGTTGTCCGCGGCGTCGGTACGCAGTACGACATAGGCAGCCGAGTAGTCGGGATCGGGGTTCATGGCGTCCGAGCCGTCCAGTTGCTCCGAGGTCGGAAAACGGATGTCGTGAACCTCGAAGTCCGTGACGGTCTGACTCATGTGCGCCCCCAGGGGAAATAACATCGGACCTCTGCTCTGGTCATCCGATGTATAGCGCCCCGAAGGGGCCAACGTCCAGGGTTGAGCCGAAATTGCCCCCACACAGCTCGGATGTATGGCAGGCTTGATGCCCTGATTCGACCGGTGATGCACCCCCATGGCCCGGGTTCGCCCCGGCCGTGCGCGGGGGCTGCGGCGGGAGTGGCCGGAAGCCGTAAGGTTGTTCCGTACGCAAGGGAACTTCGGAAGGAGGCCTGGGTGATCGAGCTCGACGGGGTTCCCGAGCTGGTCGACCCGGTCATGGTGGCCGCGTTCGAGGGGTGGAACGACGCGGGTGACGCGGCTTCCACGGCGGTCGCGCACCTGGACCGGGAGTGGAAGGGAGAGGTGTTCGCGGCGCTGGACGCCGAGGACTACTACGACTTCCAGGTCAACCGGCCGACCGTATTCATGGAGGGCGGGGCGCGCAAGATCACGTGGCCGACGACCCGGCTCTCCGTGGTCCGCATCGGCGGGGACAAGCCACGCGATCTCGTCCTGGTCCGGGGCATCGAGCCGTCGATGCGCTGGCGCTCGTTCTGCAACGAGATCCTGGGCTTCGCCCATGAACTGGGCGTCGAGATGGTGGTGGTGCTCGGTGCGCTGCTCGGCGACACCCCGCACACCCGTCCGGTACCGGTCAGCGGTGTGACGTCCGATCCGGATCTGGCGCGGACCATGGACCTGGAGGAGACCAAGTACGAGGGACCGACCGGCATCGTCGGCATCCTCCAGGAGGCGTGCACCCACGCGGGCGTGCCCGCGGTGAGCCTCTGGGCGGCGGTGCCGCACTACGTGTCGCAGCCGCCCAACCCGAAGGCCACCCTGGCACTGCTGAACCGGCTGGAGGATCTCCTCGGGCTGCGCATCCCGCTGGGCGAACTGGCGGAGGACGCGCGCGCCTGGCAGCTCGGGGTGGACCAACTGGCCGCGGAGGACAGCGAGGTGGCCGAGTACGTGCAGACGCTGGAGGAGGCCCGCGACACCGCGGAGCTTCCCGAGGCGAGCGGTGAGGCCATCGCTCGGGAGTTCGAGCGCTATCTGCGGCGCCGGGACCCGGGTCCGGTCGCCGGGCCCGGCGGGCACGCGACGGAGAGCGGCGACAGTTCGTACCTGCGCGACACGTCGAGCGGCCGGACCAGGCCGCCGAAGCCGACCCGGCCGGACACCGGTCCAGGCCAGGTGAGCGGGCCCGGAAGCGGTCCCTCGCGCGGCACGGGTCCGGGTTCCGGTTCGGCCCCGACGCCGGACGAGACACCGAAGGACACCCCTGAAGTTCCGGGGGACACTTCGGGAGACGAAGCGCCGGGCGATTCATCGGAGGATTAGTCGGAGGACTGATCCGACAGCCGAGCCGGACAGCCGGGAGCCGGGCGGGTGAACACCCGCCCGGCTCCCTTTTCCGCTGCTGATACTCAGGAGCAGGTGAAGCGCGCCGCGGCCCAGTCGCCGTGGTCGCCGGTCTTGGACCCGTTGGTGTCCGTGACCTTCAGCCGCACATGACGCGCACCGTCCAGCGGTACGTCGACCGGTACGGTCGCCGACGCGCCGGTCACCTTCGGCGAGGTCCAGAGCACCTTGCCGTCGGCCTCGACGGAGAACGCCACCTCGCCGTATCCGTCGATCTCGTCATCGATCCCGGCGTCCGCGGTGAACTTCGAGCACTGTCCGCCGGTGTAGAACTCGATGTCGGAATCGGCGTGGGTGCCGATCCCCTTCTCGTACGTCTTCCCGGCCAGCGTGAGCGTCTTGCCGTCCTGCGCGCCCGACTCGCCGTTGCTGCGGTCGCGCTCCGCCGGACCGTAGCCGTTGGCCGAACTCAGCCACTCCAGATCGCTCGCCCACGCCTCACCGGTGGGCGGCGGCGGCATCACGGAGGCGGCGATCCGCTGGACCGCCGTACGGGATTCGCCCGCGGAGCGGTAGCGGGCCAGCGCGGTGATCCGCGCCTCGCCCACGGTGGCGTCCTTCGCCGGGGTCACCGACACCTCGACCCGCCGGGTGGTGCCCGCCGGGATCCGGCGCACGGTGGCTGCCGGGGTGGCCTTCCAGCCCTTGGGGACGTCCAGCGAGACAGCGGCGTCCGTGACGTCGCTCCGGCCCGCGGTGACATCGACGGAGACGGTGGCCGGGGCGCCCGCGCCGATCTCCTGGCCCCGGGGTGCGGAGACGGCGGCCGTGGCCGCCGCGTTCCGTCCGCCGACCGCGCTGGTGTTCTCCAGCTTCACGGAGAACTTCTTGCCCGTGGACAGCGGTGCGGTCTTGATCTTCACGACGCCGCCCCGGTCGTCGCGGTCGTACCACCAGCCCTGCTCGGCCTTCGCGTAGGCGGCGGCAGAGCCCAGCCGGGGCAGCTTGCCGGTGAGCTTCACCGCGCTCGGCTCAGAGCCCGTGTGCACACTGAACTCGTACGGGCGGCTGCTCTGCTTGCCGGTGAACTTCCCCTTGCTCTCGCCGATGTTCACGGTGATGTCGCCCGCGCCCTTCGCCGGAGCGCGGACGTCGGCCGTCTGGGTCGCGTACGCGCCGTCGCGGTGCTCGCGGGTCACGCCGTCGTCCTCGTACAGCGTGAACGAGGACCTGCCCTGCGGGTAGATGTCCCAGGCGAGCGGGGAGCCGGCCGTGCGGTCCTTGTAGGAGCGGATGCCCGGCCACATCGGCACGCTGGCGCCACCCTTGACGAACAGCGGCAGGGTGTCGAGCGGGGCGCTGTAGTCGTCGACGGTCGTCGGTCCCTGGTAGGTCCGCCCGGTCCAGTAGTCGGTCCAGGTGCCCTTCGGCAGGTAGATGCCGTCGCGCTCGGTGCTGTCCTGGTAGACCGGGGCGACGAGGAAGTCCTCGCCGGACATGAACTCGTACTTCGCCGCGTCCGTCGCCGCCTTCGGGTCGTCCGGGTACTCCAGCACCAGCGGGCGGACCATGCCGACGCCGGTCTTCGTCGCCTCGTGCGCGTAGGAGTACTGGTAGGGCAGCAGCGACTCCTTGAGCTTCAGGTAGTCGCGGTTGATGGAGGTGTACGGCTCGCCGTAGCGGAAGGGCTGCTTGTCGCTGGCCGCCCAGCCGTCCATGGTCATGGTGGTCCCCAGGAACATCTTCCACTGGAGGTCACGGGTGTACGTCTTGGCGCTGCCGCCGAAGATGCCGTCGACGTCGCCCGTGGTGTAGGCGAGGCCGGACATCGTGGCGCCCGCGTAGGTGGGGATCTGCCAGCGGATGTAGTCCCAGGTGCCGGACTGGTCGCCGGACCACTGGACTCCGCAGCGCTGGGCGCCCGCCCAGCTCTCGGGGGCGTAGGTGAAGCCGCGGGCGTCGCTGTTGTCCTCGATGCCCTTGTAGGCGTCCTTGCAGCCGTCCAGGGCGAACTTGTAGCCGTCACCGACCCAGGCCACGTCCAGCTTGGCGACGCGCTGACCCGCCTTGACCTGGTCACCGAGCTTGTCGATGCCGTCCTCGGTCCACAGTCCGAGCTCCATGTCGCGGTCCTGGAGGCCCTTGGCGGTCTCCGCGAGGTCCTCGTAGCCGCAGCCGTAGCCGTCGTTGACGAGCATCCAGCCGTTCGGCATGTCGTTCTCGACGTAGCCGTCGGCGACCTTCAGCGAGTCCTTGGTGCGGCGCTCGCCCCGGTTGGCGTTGTGCAGGTAGCAGTCGGAGTCGCCGATCTCCATGCCGTAGACCGGCGGCAGGAACGGCTTTCCGGTGAGCTTGGTGTACTGGCCTATGACGTCCTTGGCGTCGCCCGCGAAGTAGTAGGCGTCGAAGCGCTGTTCCTGGGCGCTGGTGGCCACCGGGTCGTTGAAGGCGTAGGTGTTCGGCGCGAAGGTGTTGCGGAACACGCCGTAGCCGGCCGAGGAGAGGTAGAAGGGCACGGAGTTGGGGTGCCCGCCGTCGTCCCAGTTGTAGTCGACGCCGACCTCGACGGTCTGGCCCCGGTGCGAGGTGTTGCCCCGGCCGTTCTGCATACCGGCGCCGTAGAACTGCTCGTCGCCGCCGCGCGCGAGGGTCTGGGTGGTCTTCTCGCCGTCCCAGCTGAGCCCCTTCGCCTCCGACCACACCTTGGTGCCGTCGGCCCGGTACAGGGCGAATCGCAGGGGCGACTTGTAGGCACGCAGCGTGACATCGCCGGTGGAGAGGTCGTAACGGTCGCTCCGCTCCTTCCAGTGGGTGCGGGGCGGGGTCCCCTGGGGCAGCACGATGGCGTCGCCCGCCGGGTCGGTGAACGTGCCGTCCGGGGCCAGTTCGATCCGGAAGGTCTCGTCGGACACGAAGCTGACACGGGCCTGTGCGGTGCCCGCTCGCAGGTGGTAGACGGGTCCGTCGGCCGAGAAGCCGGTGAGATCGCCGACCGTCGACTCGGTGGGGGCGGCCGGATCCGCGTGGGCACCGCCCGGTCCCGAGACGACGGCGAACAGTCCCAGCAGCGCTGCAACTACTGCCGTTCTGATGCGTGTTGATGATTGCATAGAGCGCTTTTAGCGCAGCACCGAGCATTTGACCATGGACAAAACGGAACCGGCCCCGAACTTCATCAAGAAGTTCGGGGCCGGTGAACGGACGTAACGCGGCGGGCAGTTACAGCGCGACACCGAGCAGCGCGTCGACGGTGCGCGAGACAAGTCCCGGCGCCCCCTCGTCCGGGCCGCCCGCGGCGCTCTGCCGCTCGGCCCAGCGGTCCACGGCGGCCAGCGCCGTCGGGGTGTCCAGATCGTCGGCGAGGGCCTCGCGGACCTCCTCGACCAACGCGTCGGCGGCCAGCCCGTCGGGCCGCGAGACGGCGGCGCGCCAGCGGGCGAGCCGGTCCACCGCGTCCGCGAGGACCTGGTCGGTCCACTCCCAGTCCGAGCGGTAGTGGTGCGAGAGCAGGGCCAGGCGGATCGCCGCCGGGTCCACGCCGTCGCGGCGCAGCGCCGAGACGAAGACCAGGTTCCCCTTGGACTTGGACATCTTCTCGCCGTCCAGGCCGACCATTCCGGCATGCACGTACGCCTGGGCGAACGGGTGCTCGCCGGTCAGCACCTGGGCGTGCGAGGCGCCCATCTCGTGGTGCGGGAAGGCGAGGTCGGAGCCGCCTCCCTGGACGTCGAAGCCCATGCCGAGGTGGTCCAGGGCGATGGCGACGCACTCGATGTGCCAGCCGGGGCGGCCGGCGCCGAGGGAGCCGCCGTCCCAGCTCGGCTCGCCCTCGCGGGCGGCCATCCAGAGCATCGGGTCGAGGGGGTTCTTCTTGCCAGGACGCTCCGGGTCCCCGCCGCGCTCGGCGGAGAGCAGCCGCATCGCCTCCGCGTCCAGGTTGGAGACCTGGCCGAAGTGCGGGTCGGTGTCGACGGAGAAGTACACATCGCCGTCGAGGTCGTAGGCGGCGCCCGCGTCCCGGAGGCGTTCGACGAGCGGCACGATGCCGGGTATCGCCTCGACGGCTCCGATGTAGTGCTGCGGCGGGAGCATGCGCAGGGCGGTCATGTCCTCACGGAACAGGGCCGTCTCGCGCTCGGCGAGCTCGGTCCAGTCCTGACCGTCGCGCACGGCCCGCTCCAGCAGCGGGTCGTCCACGTCCGTCACGTTCTGGACATAGTGAACCTGCCGCTTGGTGTCGAGCCACACGCGCTGGACGAGGTCGAACGCGTTGTAGGTCGCCGCATGACCCATATGGGTCGCGTCGTACGGCGTGATGCCGCAGACATAGATGCGGGCGACGGGACCGGGGTCAAGGGTGATCCGTCCGCCGGTCGCGGTGTCGTGGATCCGAAGGTCGCGGCCCTTGCCAGGAAGGGCGGGGACCTCAGAAGCGGGCCAGGCATGCATGCGACGAGCGTAACCGGACGCGCCTTCCGGATACGAACCGGAGGGGCAATCCTGTCCGAAGAGGCACTCTTGCGCCCGGCCCCGGAGAGTGCGTCACGCCCCCGGCAGCGGACGCCGGACCCGTACCCGGGCGGGTGCGGGCCGGACGGCCGGACCGGGGCCGCCCGCGGCCGCCCGCCGGGCCCCGCCTACACGGGCGGCCACGGAATGGCCGGCCAGCCCCCGCTCGGCTCCCGGTGCAGCCCGGTGGACCGCAGCCCCGCCACGCGGGCCCGCAGCGCCTCGATCTCGGCCGCGGTGATGAGTTCCTCCAGCCGGGTGACCAGGGCCGCCCCCGGCTCCAGCTCCGCGGCCAGCCGGTCCAGTACCTCGACCGCCTCCGCGGGCAGCGGCTCGCCCGCCCAGCCCCAGAGCAGGGTGCGCAGCTTGTCCTCGGCGTTGAAGGTCACACCGTGGTCGATGCCGTACAGCCGGCCGTCGGGTGCGGGCAGCAGGTGCCCGCCCTTGCGGTCGCCGTTGTTGATCACCGCGTCGAGGACCGCGAGCCGCCTCAGCCGGGGGTCGTCGGCGTGCACCAGCAGCGCGGTCTTCCCCTCCCCCACCTCGGCGAGGGCCACGGCCTTCCAGCCCTCGCCCGGCTCCTCGTCCTCGACGAGCGCGAGCAGTCCCGGATCGTCCTCGCCCTGCGGCGCCGCCTCGATCCACAGCTGGCACATGCCCTGGCCGTACGGACCGTCCCGCAGCACGGTCGGGGGCACCAGGCCCCACCCGGTCGCCTCGGAGACCTCGTAGGCGGCCACCTCGCGCTGGGCGAGCGTGCCGTCGGGGAAGTCCCAGAGCGGCTGCTCACCGGCGACCGGCTTGTACACGCAGTGCGCTTCCTCGCCCTCGTGGGCGACCGAGCAGTACAGCACCGCGTTGGACGCGCCGCGGACCTGTCCGAGGACGGTGAGCTCGCCCTTGCCGAGCAGGGTGATCCGCCCGGCGTCGGTCAGGCCCCGCGGCGGTATCCGTTCTGGCGCGGGCATACGTGTCCTTCCGGATCGAGCGGGAGGCTGCACAGCGGGCACGGCGGGCGGCCGGCGTTCACGACGTCCAGGGCGCGTTTGGCGAAGGCGCGGGCCTGGGCGCCGCTGAGCCGGACCCGGAGCATCGGCGGGCCGTTCTCCTCGTCCTGGAGCAGCCGCTCCTCGGCCTCCGCGAGATCCTCGACGGATTCCGCGTCGAGCTCGACCAGGGCCTGCGCCTCGACGATCATGCGCTGTTCCTCGCCGTCCCAGGCGAGGGCCATCGTGCCGACCCGGAACTCCTCCTCGACGGGGACGTCGAGCGGAGCGGTGTCGGTGACGTCCATCGGGGCCACGGCCGGCACCGGGGAGTTGCCCCCGGTGCGGCGGACCACTTCGTCGAGCAGTTCGTCCACCCGCTCTGCGAGGGCGGCGACTTGGGTCTTCTCCAGGGCCACGCTGGTGACACGTCCGCCTGAGGATGCCTGCAGGAAGAACGTACGACGTCCAGGCAGCCCGACCGTACCGGCCACGAAACGGTCCGGGGGGTCGTAGAGGAACACCTGACGGGACACGTCCTGTCTCCCTTGTGATTTGACGCGGATGGGGGGCGGCCGGGGGCCCGGGAGAGAGTCCTCCCGGAACGGGGCCTACGGCGCGTCCACCCTACTGCGCGGAGCGATCACGGCGCCCCAGCGCCGCCCCCGACCGCGGCATCGGCCTCCGTACCGGCGGCCTTCGCCTCGTCGGGGGACGGTTCGCGCGGGGCCAGCGGGGCGAGATCGCCGGTGTCGCCGAGCCTCAGCAGGAAGGGCCGCAGCCTGGTGTAACGGATCGCGGTGACCGAGCACGGGTCCGCGTGGATCCGCTGGAAGAGGTCCAGGTGCATGCCGAGCGCGTCGGCCACCAGGGATTTGATGATGTCCCCGTGCGAGCACATCACGTAGACGGCGTTCTCACCGTGCTCCGCCTCGATCCGCGCGTTCCACTCCCGGACCGCGTCGACGGCGCGTGCCTGCATCGCCCGCATGGACTCGCCGCCGGGGAAGGCCGCGGCCGACGGGTGCTGCTGCACGACCGTCATCAGCGGCTCGTCGGTGAGCTCGGCGAGCTTGCGGCCCGACCAGTCGCCGTAGTCGCACTCGCTGATGCGCTCCTCGGTGTGCAGCGGCAGTTCCGGCCGCGCGTCGAGCAGGGGGCGCAGCGTCTCGCGGCAGCGCTGCAGGGGGCTGCTGACGGCCGCGACGAGCGGCAGCGCGGCCAGCCGTGCGGGGAGCGCCGCGGCCTGCTCCGTGCCGCGCTCGTCGAGCGCGACGCCGGGGGTCCGGCCCGCGAGCACCCCGGCCGTGTTGGCGGTGGAGCGTCCGTGGCGTACGAGGATCAGGGTGGGCATACCGGCCAGCGTAGGCCGCCGTCCGGGCAAAGGTGCGCCCGGGACCTGGGCAGGGCACAATACGCGCCGTGATTGTGGACTGCGCCATCTACCGGGACGGGCGCCGCACCGACGGCCCCGCCGACTTCTCCGACGCCCTCGATGAGGCCCGGTCCACCGGTGACGCGTTCTTGTGGATCGGTCTGCACGAGCCGACGGAGAAGGAGTTCGAGCTGGTCAGCAGCGAGTTCGGGCTGCACCCGCTGGCGGTGGAGGACGCGCTGGCCGCGCACCAGCGGCCGAAGCTGGAGGTGTACGACGACTCGCTGTTCGCCGTCATCAAGCCGGTCGTGTACGACCACGAGAGCGACACGGTCAGCGCGGACGAACTGATGGTGTTCATAGGCGACTCGTTCGTCGTCACGGTCCGGCACGGCGAGGGTGCTCCGCTGGCCGCGGTGCGCCGCCGGCTGGAGGCCGAGACCGATGTGCTCAAGCACGGGCCCACCGCGGTGCTGTACGCCATCAGCGACGCGATCGTGGACCACTACATCGATGTCGCGGGTGAGCTCCAGGTCGACCTGGAGGAGCTGGAGACCGAGGTCTTCGCCCCGGCCGCGACCGGCGACTCGAAGAACACCGCGGCGCGCATCTACACGTTCAAGCGCCAGGTGCTGGAGTTCCGCCGGGCGACCGTCCCGCTGGGCGCCCCGCTGGCCCGGCTGGCGAGCGCGGGGGTGCCCTTCGTCCATGAACAGTCGCAGCCGTTCTTCCGGGACGTCCAGGACCATCTGACGCGCGCCAACGAGCAGGTGGAGGGCCTGGACCGGCTGCTCTCCGACATCCTGTCCGCGCATCTCGCGCAGATGGGGGTGCGGCAGAACGACGACATGCGCAAGATCTCGGCCTGGGCGGCGATGGCGGCGGTGCCGACCATGGTCGCGGGGATCTACGGCATGAACTTCGACCACATGCCGGAGCTGAAGTGGGTGTGGGCCTACCCGGCGGTGATCCTGCTGATGGCGGGCGTGGTCCTCGGTCTGTACCGCCAGTTCAAGCGGCGCGGCTGGCTCTGAGAGAGCCGGGGCTCCGCGCTCAGCCGTACTCGGGCGCCGGGACGGCCGGGCCGCCCAGCGCGTCGCGCCGTTCCGGCGGCGCCAGGCTGACCATGCGCCGCCAGCCCAGCAGGCGCTCGTAGGCGTAGACGGCGTGGATTCCCGCCGCCAGGAGCGCGGCCTTGGCTCTCGGCCAGCCCAGGATGCGGCCCATGTGGTCCATCACGGCGAGGCTGACGTCGCGGTAGACCCGGATCTCTCCGAGCGCGCACTCGCGCAGGATGCTCTGGATCGTGCGGCCGTGTCCGGACCGGGCGAAGCGGAGCAGTTCCTCGTGGCAGTACGCCAGGTGGTTGTCCTCGTCGTTCGAGATCATCCTGACCGCGCGGCCCAGCTCCGGGTGGTCCGCGAAGTACTTCCGCAGCAGCCGCATCTGCTCGGAGGCGCGCTGCTCCGTGACCCGGCTGTGGGCGAGGTAGGTGATGATGTCGCGCTCCGCGAGCGGCTCCTCGCGCCCGAGCTGCTCATGGGCGAGGCCGATGCCGTACTGCTCCAGCAGCATCGTGTAGTCGGTCTCGTGGGGGACCTCGACGGGCGTCAGACCGCGCTTGTGCAGGAGGGCGTTGAAGATCCGACCGTGCTTGTCCTCGTCGGCTCCGTGCCGGGCGATCTTGGGGGCCAGGGCGCGCTGGCTCGCGGGGACGAGAGCCGCGATGCGGCCGTTCTCCCAGCCTCCCTGGGACTCCCCGCCGGCGGCGATGGAGCAGAACAGCCGGAACGACTCGTCGTCGTCGAGAATCTCCTGGAACAGGTTCTTTGCCGAGAGCATCACTGCCACCTCCGTACCGGCGTCCGCCGAGCGACAGTCAAATGCGCCCGGCCCCGACGGGCAACAGGAAGGCCCCAGGACTGCGCCGAACGTGGGCCCGGTGGCGGGTCCGCCACCGCTCCGGCGAACCGTTTCCGCACAGGCCCCGTAACCCAACCGCCCCGGCCGCGTTGTTCCGCGTGACGGCCGTGGCGGGGAGCCCCCGAGCCCCCACCACGGCCGTAGTGCTGCCCGGCGACGGGACAGGCCCCTAGGGCGTGTTTCGAAAGTCCCGTCTGCCCGGCGGCGCCTGGCACGCACGCTCGCGGCGTTGCGAAAATGCCCTAGTAGCTCCGCTACGAGACCATTTCCGCGCCTTGCGATCGCACGCACCAGGCGCCGCCGGGCCCGCCCTTCGGGCGGACGACGCTACTTTCGAAACACGCCCTAGGCGAGTCCGGCGCGCTCCAGCGCGTCCGTGCCGGCGCGCAGCGCGGCGATCCGCTCGTCGAGCGTGAAGCCGGCCGGGGCCAGGGTCAGGGTGGTGACGCCCGCGGCCGCGTAGGCCTGCATCCGGTCGGAGATCCGTTCCACCGGGCCGAGCAGCGTCGTCTGGTCGATCAGCTGGTGCGGAACGGCGGTGGCGGCACCGCTCTTGTCGCCGGACAGGTACTTCTCCTGGATCTCGGCGGCTTCCTTCTCGTACCCCATGCGCTGGGCGAGCTGGTTGTAGAAGTTCTGCTTGGGGCTGCCCATGCCGCCGACGTACAGCGCGGTGTACGGCCGGAACATGTCGGCGAGGCCGTTGACGTCGTCGCCGACCGCGAGCGGCAGGGTCGGGCAGACGTCGAAGCCCTCCATGGTCTTGCCGGCCTTCTCCCGGCCGGCCCGCAGGTGCCTGATCGCGGTGTCCTCCAGGTGCTCCGCGGAGGGGAAGATCAGCAGGGCCCCGTCACCGATCTCGCCGGTCTGCTCCAGGTTCTTCGGGCCGATCGCGGCGATGTACACCGGGATGTGCTCGCGCTCGGGGTGGATGGTCAGCTTGATCGGCTTGCCCGGCCCGTCCGGCAGCGGGAGCGTCCAGTGCTGTCCCTCGTACGAGAGCCGTTCGCGGGACATCGCCTTGCGGACGATCTCGACGTACTCGCGGGTGCGGGCCAGCGGCTTGTCGAACTTGACGCCGTACCAGCCCTCCGAGACCTGCGGCCCCGACACCCCGAGGCCGAGCCGGAAGCGGCCGCCGGAGAGCGAGTCGAGGGTGGCGGCCGTCATCGCCGTCATGGCGGGCTGGCGGGCCGGGATCTGCATGATCGCGGAGCCGATGTCGATGGACTCGGTCTGCGCGGCCACCCAGCTCAGCACGGTCGGGGCGTCGGAGCCGTAGGCCTCGGCCGCCCAGCAGACGTCGTAGCCGAGCCGGTCGGCCTCCTGCGCGACGGCGAGGTTGTCCCCGTCCATACCCGCGCCCCAGTAACCGAGATTGATGCCGAGCCGCATAGCCGCTCCCCTTACTGATCAGTAACGTCTCTGTGCTCCGGACTCTAGCGCGCGGGAACACGATCCGGCAGGGGTGACCGGGGCCCCGGTTGTCCACAGCCCTGACGGATGCGGAGCCGTGGCCAGTAATCTCAGCGCCCATGGAGCAGAGGCATCTCGGCCGCACCGGCCTTCGCGTGTCCAGGATCGGGCTCGGCACCCTCACCTGGGGCCGGGACACCGACGAGCACGACGCTGCCGAGCAGCTGAAGGCCTTCTGGGAGGTGGGCGGCACCCTGGTCGACACGGCGGACGTGTACGGCGGCGGCGAGTCCGAGTACCTGCTCGGGCGCCTCGTCGAAGGGCTGGTGCCGAGGCGCGATCTGGTCATCGCCACCAAGGCCGGCAGCGTGCCGGACCCGTACCGCAGGTTCGACGGTTCGCGCGGGCATCTGCTGGCCGCCCTCGACGCCTCGCTGGCCCGGCTCGGCACGGACTACGTGGATCTGTGGCAGGTGCACGCCTTCGACCCGGTGACGCCGCTGGACGAGACACTCCAGGCGCTGGACCTGGCGGTGTCCAGCGGGCGTGCCCGCTACGCGGGAGTGTCGAACTTCTGCGGCTGGCAGCTGGCCAAGGCCGCGACCTGGCAGCTCGCCTCGCCCGGTCTGCGGACCCGGCTGGCCAGTACGCAGATGGAGTACTCGCTGCTGCAACGGGGCGTGGAGCGCGAGGTGTTGCCGGCGGCGCTGGACCTCGGAGTGGGGCTGCTGCCGTCCTCGCCGCTGGGCCGGGGCGTGCTGACCGCCAAGTACCGCACCGGCACTCCGGCGGACTCGCGAGGCGCCTCCGAGCTGCTGGCCCCGTTCGTGGAGCCGTATCTCGACGACCCGGCGAGCCGCATCGTGGACGCCGTGGCGACCGCGGCCGACGGGCTCGCCACGACGCCGCTGCAGGTGGCGCTCGCCTGGGTACGGGACCGGCCGGGCGTGGTCGCCCCGATCGTCGGCGCGCGCAACGCGCACCAGCTCACGGAGGCTTTGTCGGTGGAGGCGCTTAGTCTTCCTGACGAGATCTGCCGCGCGCTCGACGATGTGTCGGCGCCCGTGCACCGCTATCCCGACCAGGACTGGAGCACGCTGTGACTGCGCTTCCCCGGGGGGAAACCCCCGGCTCCCCGGCCACCGACGACGAAAGCGTCGTCGCGGACGCCTCCGAGCCCTCCCCCGCCGAGGAGGCCACCGACGCCGAGGAAGCGACCGAGGAGGCCGCCGCCGGGACCGACGAAGCCACCGAAGGGGCGGCTGACGACGCGAGCGCCGACGGCGACACCGCCGCCGCCCCGGTCCTCTCCGAGGCGGAGGCGGAGCTGGCGGCCCAGCGCGAGCTGCTGGAGCGGATCGAGAAGCGCAAGGCCGAGAAGGACGGGCCCATCCCCGCCGGTACGAAGCTGAGCGGACCGGCCGCCGACCTGCTGGCGGCCGTACGCGCCGTGGAGAGCGGCGAGAAGCCGGGAGCCGCGTTCTTCGACGCCCCCGCCCCCGCCGCCCCCCGCCGGCCCGCTCCCGCCCCGGTCCGGGAGCGGGCCCCCGAGCCCGCCGGCGCGGACCGTGGCGCCGCCCCGGAGACGGTCGCCGCCGTGGCCGCCGTGCTGGCCGCCGGCGGCGCCCCGGAGAGCCTGGCCGCCCCGGCCGCCGCCACGCTCGGCGCACACGCGGACGACGTTCTGCGCGAGGACCCCTGGCAGCTGCTCGCCCTGCCCGGCGTCGGCCCGGAGCAGGCCGACGGCTTCGCACGGGCGCTGCTGGGCGCGGAGTGCGGCCCGGACGACGAGCGGCGCACCGACGCCCTGATCGGCTGGCTGCTGGAGCGCGCGGCGCTGCGGGGCCACACCGCGCTGGACTCCACGGAGGTGCGGGCCGCGCTCACCGGGCGGGCGGTGAGCGACCCGGACGCGGCCGTGGAGCACGCCGTAGCCGAGGGCGTCGTCCTGGTCTTCCAGGACGGCCCGGAGGACGGGACGCAGGAAGGGGCGGAGGAGGCGCCGGAAGCCGCCGACGCGCCCGCGGAGGACCTGGAAGCGGGCCCGCAGGAGCCGGTGCGGGTGTTCCTGGGCCTCGACCGCTACGCCCTGGCGGAGGAGAGCCTCGCGGACGGGCTGGCCCGGCTGGCGAACGCGGTCGAGAAGGACGCCGACTGGTCCGGGGCCGCCGAGTCGGCGCCCTCCCCCTCGGCCGCCGAGCTGATCCGTACCGCAGCGGCCCACGGGCTCGTCGCGCACACCGGCGGCGAGGCCGCGAGGGCCGAGCCCGCCGCGCTGATCGCCGCGGCGAGCGGCCTGGGCCTGCGGGCCCTGGGCGCCACCCACAGCGCGGACGGCGCACGGCGGCTGGCCGAGGCAGTGGGCGACCCCTCCGCGGCCGTCACGCTGGCCGGGCTGCTCTCCGGTGCACAGGGCCCTGGACGGGACGAGGAGGGGGCCCTCGCCGTCGATCTGCTCGTCGTGCTGGACGCCCCGCAGGTCGACGTCGAGACCGGCGCGATGCTGGTGGAGGCTCTCGCGGACGGGACCCGGCTGGTGCTCAGCGGCGATCCGGGCGTGCTGGGCTCAGCGGGTGCGGGCCGGGTGTTCGCCGATGTGCTCGCCGCTCGCGCGTGCCCGCAGGTCGTCTCCCGTACGCCGGATCCGGGCCCGATCGGGGAGCTGGTCTCCGGCATCGGCATCGGGGAGCTGAACCAGGTGGCGGCGCCGGGCCGGGAGGTGGTGATCGTGCCCGTGCGTGACGCGGGCGAGGCGGTGCACCGCACGGTGCAGCTGGTGGCCGACTCGGTGCCGCGCGTCATCGGCGTCCCGTCGTCCGAGACCCAGGTGATCACCGTGGGCCACGGCGGCTCCGCGGGCACCCGGGCGCTGAACGAGGCGCTCAAGCAGCGGCTCAACCCCGGACCGGGCCGGTTCGGCGGCTTCGATCCCGGCGACCGGATCGCCCATGTCCCCGCACCGGGCAGAACGGTGCCCGGCGTGGTCGTCTCGGCCGACGCGGAGGGCCTGCGCCTGGACTGTGCGGGGACCCCGGTCGTCGTGCCGCAGGAGCGGGTGGAGGCGTCCGTGCGCCATGCCTGGGCGCTCAGCGCCCATCAGGCGGCCGGTATGCGGTGGCCCGCCGTCGTCGTCGTACTGCCGGGTGACGCCGCGCAGGGGCTCAGCCGCGCCTGGGTCTACACCGCCTTCGGGCGGGGCGAGCGGCACCTGTCCGTGGTGCACGGGGTGGATCAGGCGCTGCCGCGCGCGGTCGCCCAGTCCCCCGCGCAGGACCGCACCACCCGGCTGCGCACCCTGCTGGAGGCATCCGAGGGGTGAGACCCGGCACGGGCACAGGAGGGATCGGAGAGACCGGAGGAACCGGTCAGGAGCCGTCCCTCGCCAGACCGTCGAGTTCCCCGCCCAGTTCGCCGTCCAGCTCGTCCTCGTCGAAAACGGCACTGACGTCGAACCGGCAGACCACCAGCTCCGGATCCGCGTCGTCGAAGGGCGCGCCCAGCCACTCCCCCGGCTCCGGCAGTTCGTCCGCCGCCGCGACCCAGAGGGTCGAGTCGCCCTCCTCAAGGCCGAATTCCAGGTGCCGGGACGCGATCTCGTCCGCCTCGTACTCCCCGAAGAGCACCCCGAGCGCCGCGTGGACGCTGCTGCCGGCGGCGGCCGCGCTCTCGCTGTCGCGGACGTCCGGGTCCAGGTCCGCGAGGCGCTGTGCCTGCGCGAGCAGCCGCTGCGGCTCCACCACCGCGTAGTCGCGGCGGATCAGCACGCTGAGCGCGTTCGGCTCCTCGGGACCGCTGTAGGGCGGCAGGGAGTCACCCGCGCCCGGGATCTCGAAGGGGGTGACCTCGTCGTGGCGCTCGTAGAGGAGTTCGTCGTAGACCTCCGCCGCAGCGGCCAGTGCGTTGAACGCGTCGTAGACAGCGGGATCGTCGTCCCCGGACCGGCGTTCGACCGCGTCGAGGTGACGGTCGAGCGCGACCTTGACCGCATCAGCGGCGGCGCGTACCTCGGCAGCGGATGGCTGCGCAGCATCAGACATAGAGCAGACGCTATCCGTACCGGGGGTCTGCCCGCACAATAGATGCGATGCCGGAATACGAATTTGTCGACGTGTACGTGCCGCGCGGGCTGTCCCGGAAGGAGACGACCCGCCTGCTGACCGACCATGCCGAGTACGGGCACTGGGAGTTGGACCGACTGACGCTGCGCCTGGACGGCAGCCGCCGGGTCCGGCTGCGGCGGCGGATCATCCGCCAGCTGCGGGCGACCTGGTGAAACGGAACGGGCCCCGCTGTTCGCGGGGCCCGCTCTCTGATCCGGCCTGATCCGGCCCTGTACGGCCCGATCCGGCCTGATCCGGCCTGATCCGGCCTGATCCGGCCGAAGGAACCTAGGCGGCGGCCTTGGCCCGGCGGTACAGCACCGTGCCCGCGCCTGCGAGCAGCAGTCCCGCGCTGGCCGGAATCAGCAGGTCGAGCCCGCCCGATCCGGTGTGTGCGAGCTGCGGAGTGCCCTCGGGCATGCTCTGCGGCTCCGGCGCGTTCGGGATGGTGCGGGGTCCGGGCGTCGGCGGCGCCTTGGGGTGCGTGACCGGAGTAACCGGAGGAGTGACCGGCGGCGTGACCTCCGGCGTGCTCTCGTTCTCACAGTCGTTGCCGAAGCTGGGGTTCAGCAGCCCGACGATGTCGATGCTGTTCCCGCAGGCGTTCACGGGGATGTCGATGGGGGCCTGGATCTGGTTGCCCGAGAGCAGACCGGGCGAGCCCTGCGTGTAGCCCTGCGCCGTCGCCCCGCCCCCGTTGCCGGTGGGAGCGGCGCGGTGCTTGCCGGTGCCCGTCCGCGCCCCCTGGCCACGGTCCTGCGACGCGTGGGTGCCGGAGGCCCGGCTGTCCGAGGCGTGGCTGCCCGAGGTGCCCGCGGTCGATCCGGTCCGGCCCGCGGCCGCACCCCCAGAACCGTTTCCGCAGGCGTTCCCGAAGGTCGGGTTGATCAGTCCGACGACGCTCACGGAGTTACCGCAGACGTTCACCGGAACATCGACCGGGATCTGTACCGAATTCCCTGAAAGCACCCCCGGGGAATTCGAAGCACCGCCGGACGCTCCCGCGTCGGCGTGCGCGTAACCGCCACTGAGCGCGAGTACGCCGCCCGCGGCCGCCATGGTGATCAGGCCTTTACGCGTGACCTGTCGCATAGGTTGTTTCCTGCCTTCTACCTTCCGGAATACCCCCGGACTTGAGCGTTCGGAGGCAAAGGACCCGGCGGCCCCGGAGCACATGGCGCGCGCTCCGAGGCCGACCGGGCTCAAACCCTTGCGGGTTGACGTGCAACGTCAGGCGTTGACGCAGGTGTTGCCGAAGGTGGGGTTCAGCAGCCCGATCACGGAGACGGTGTTGCCACAGAGGTTGACCGGGATGTGGACCGGAACCTGGACGACGTTGCCCGAGAGCACGCCGGGGCTGCCGATGGCGGCACCCTGGGCGCCCGAGTCGGCGACGGCCATGCCGGCGCCCGCGAGCACCAGACCACCGGTGACAGCCGCAGCGGCGACGATCTTCTTGATCATTGTTCCTCCTAGTTGGCAAATGCGGTCCCAGCCGCGGACCGCATCACCTGTAACGAGGAGAAAGCAATCGGGCTACGAGCAGAAAGCCCCTTTCACTCGTTCCGGTCTGTACGCACAGGCTGTCGAATTACTCGGCGCGAGGTCAGCTGTTGTCGATGAAACGGTCGAGGACCCGGACGCCGAACTTCAGGCCGTCGACCGGTACCCGCTCGTCCACGCCGTGGAACATGCCCGCGAAGTCCAGCTCCGGGGGGAGCTTCAGCGGGGCGAAGCCGAAGCAGCGGATGCCCAGGTCGTCGAAGGACTTGGCGTCCGTACCGCCCGAGAGCATGTACGGGACGGCGCGGGCGATCGGGTCCTCCGCCTTGAGCGCGATCTGCATCGCGTCCACCAGGGAGCCGTCGAAGTCGGTTTCGAGGGCCTTGTCGCCGTGCACGTCCTCGCGCTTGACGCGCGGGCCGAGGATCCGGTCGAGGTCGGCCAGGAACTCCTGCTCGTACCCCGGCAGGAAGCGGCCGTCGACGTGGGCGGTGGCCTGCCCCGGGATCACGTTCACCTTGTAGCCCGCGCCCAGCATGGTCGGGGCGGCGGAGTTGCGCAGGGTGGCGCCGACCATCTTGGCGATTCCGCCCAGCTTGGCCAGCGTCGCGTCCATGTCCTCCGGGTCCAGCGGGGTGCCGAGCGCGTCGGACAGTTCGTCCAGGAAGGACCGCACGGTCTTGGTCACCCGTACCGGCCACTTGTGCCGTCCGAGCCGCCCGACCGCCTCGCACAGCTCGGTGATCGCGTTGTCGTCGTTGGTCATGGACCCGTGACCGGCCGTGCCGTCCACGGTCAGCCGCATCCAGTGCATGCCCTTCTGCGCCGTCTCCACCAGGTAGAGGCGCAGGTTCTCGTTGACCGTGAAGGAGAAGCCGCCGACCTCGCCGATCGCCTCTGTGACGCCCTCGAACAGGTCGGGGTGCTTGTCGACGAGATACCGGGCCCCGTAGGTGCCGCCCGCCTCCTCGTCCGCGAGGAAGGCGAGCACGATGTCCCGCGGGGGCTTGCGGCCGCTGCGCATCCGCTCGCGCACGACCGCGAGGGTCATCGCGTCCATGTCCTTCATGTCGACCGCGCCCCGGCCCCACACACAGCCGTCCGCGATCTCCCCGGAGAAGGGATGGTGCGTCCAGTCGTGGGCGTTCGCCGGCACGACGTCGGTGTGGCCGTGGATCAGCAGCGCCGGCTTGGAGGAGTCCTCGCCCTCGATCCGCGCCACCGTGGAGGCGCGGCCCTTGTGGGACTCGAAGATCTGCGGCTCCAGCCCGACCTCCGAGAGCTTCTCGGCGACGTACTCGGCGGCCAGCCGCTCACCGGGCCCCGAGTGGTCCCCGTAGTTGCTGGTGTCGATCCGGATCAGGTCACGACAGAGGTCAACGACCTCATTCTCGGCGGTCTCGCCCGAGCCCTTCCGGGCCGCATTGGTCTCGCTCACGCTGGTTCCTTCCACTGTCGCTGTGGTGCTCCCCCTCATCCTCCCGCGCCCGGCCCGCACACCCAAGGCCCCCTGCCCCTCGTCATCCGCCCTTCACACAGACCGGGCGTGATCGAGCACCTCCCAATGTTTGCTATGGTTTTCCACGTCGGAACGGGCCGGGCCCGCGAGACAGACACCTTGTCCGGGTGGCGGAATGGCAGACGCGCTAGCTTGAGGTGCTAGTGCCCTTTATCGGGCGTGGGGGTTCAAGTCCCCCCTCGGACACAACGGTCAACCGACCAAGCAAAAGCCGGTCGGAGCGACACTTCGTCGCTCCGACCGGCTTTGTCGTTGTGCGGAACGTGATGAGCAGGCTCGGGCGTCGCCCCGGGCGCGCGCCAGGTGTGTGGGAGCTCGCGCTCAGTTCAACCGCTGCTGCCAGTCCTCGGGTACCGCTCCGGCCGGGCCGGGAACGGGCTGGTCCGCCGGGTGGGAGGTGGGCGGGGCGAGCTGCGGACCGTCGTAGAACTGCTCGGTCTCGTTGTTGTAGAACCACTCCTCCCCCGGTTCGTAGCTGGTGATGAAGGGGTGGCCGGCCGTCCGGTAGTGCCCGGTGGCGTGCTGGGACGGGGAGGAGTCGCAGCAGCCGATGCGGCCGCAGGCGGCGCAGCGCCGCAGGTGGAACCACCAGCCGGGGCCGTCCCCTGCCAGGCAGTCGGCGCATCCCGGGCCGCTCGGGGCGGCCTGCGGGTCGATACCGGGAATCGCTCGGTCGGCCATGGATGTGCTCCTCGATCGGGTCGGTGGCGGGGTGGTACCTCCACCCGGCATGGGGCGGTCGGCCCTTCCGGGCCGCGCGCGGTCGTGCTGGGAGACCGGCGGAGGAGTGCGCGGCGGCCGGGTCTGCCCGAGGTACGGGGCCGGCTGCCGGGCGGGGGTTCGTCAGCTGCGGTGCTCCGGGTTGGGTGCGTCGAAGCGGCAGCCCGCGTTCCACTCGGGGCGCTGGTTGCCGTACGCGGGAATGCCTCCGGCGTGTTTCAGGAGGGCGGCGAGGTGCATGAGGTTCCAGGCCGCGAAGGTGGTGTTCCGGTTGGTGAAGTCGTTCTCGGGACCGCCGGAGCCCGGATCGAGGTAGCTGGGTCCTGGGCCCGCCTCCCCGATCCAGCCCGCGTCGGCCTGCGGCGGGATGGCGTAGCCGATGTGCTGGAGGCTGTAGAGGATGTTCATGGCGCAGTGCTTGAGGCCGTCCTCGTTGCCGGTGATCAGACAGCCGCCGACCCGCCCGTAGTAGGCGGACTGGCCCGCGTCGTTGAGTTCGGCCGAGTTGGAGTAGAGCCGTTCGATGACGTGCTTCATCACGGAGCTGTTGTCACCGAGCCAGATCGGTCCGCAGAGCACCAGGATGTCGGCGGCCATCACCTTGGCGTGCAGACCTGGCCAGGCATCGGTGGCGGCGCCGTGCTCGGTCATGTCCGGCTGGACGCCGACCGCGAGGTCCCAGTCGACGGGTCGGATCACCTCTGTGCGCACGCCGGCCGCACGCATCACCGCGGTGCTGCGGTCGATCACTCCCTCGGTATTGCTCGTCTCCGGTGACGGCTTGAGGGTGCAGTTGAGGTAGAGGGCGCGGAGCTCGTCGTAACGGGGCGCAATGGTGGACGGCACGGGTGCGGGTCCCTTCGCGGTGGCTGATGACATCAGCTTGGAAGACCGGGAGGTGAAGGGCCATCGCAGTGCGGCGAACGCGGTACGCGCCCCGCACCCGGCCCCAGCGGATGCGGCCCCGGGCACCGAGCGCGAGAGTGGATCCATGTGTCCCCGGCCGTCCGGGTCGGGGCGGGCCTCCGGGAGGCACCTCCGATGGACTTGTTTCCCCCGCTGCCCAGGGAGTCCTGGGCACCGACGAAGGAGACGCTGCACCGGTTCCTGCAGATCGTCGGCAAGGTGCGGCTGGCGGCCAGTGTCCGGCGCAACCACTGGTGGAACGTCCCCTTCCACCTGACCGGGAGCGGCATCACCACCCGGCCCAGCGGCCCGCTCGGCGACGGCACCGTGTTCACCGTCGACTTCGACTTCGCCACCCACCGTCTCCGCGTTCTCACCCTCGCCGGGCGCCGGGTGTCGTTCTCCCTGATGGGCCTGTCAGTCGGTGACTTCTACCGCGAGTTCACCGGCGCACTGACCCACCTGGGCATCAGCACGCTCCCGGAGCACCCGTACCCCTTCGACCTGCCCGACGCCGCCCGACCGTTCGCCGAGGACGACGAACACGCCACGTACGATCCGGCCGCCGTGAATCGCTACTGGACCGTCCTCACCCAGGTCATGCTGGTTCTGGAGAAGTACGCGGCCGGATACTCCGGGAAGACCAGCCCCGTCCACCATTTCTGGCACACCTTCGACATCGCCGTCACCCGGTTCTCCGACCGGCACGTGGCGCACGGGCTGTCCGTCGATCCCGTGACCCGTGAGGCGTACTCGCGTGAGGTGATCAGCAGCGGTTTCTGGTTCGGTGACGAACGGTCCTACCCCGAACCCGCCTTCTACTCGTACACGGCGCCGGAACCCGACGAAATCCAGCGGCAGCCGCTGGAACCGGCGGCCGCGCGGTGGACGGAGAGCAACGGTTCGCACCTCGCCCTGCTGCCCTACGACGACGTGCGCACCGCACCCGACGCCGCCGCCGAGATCCTCACGTTCTACGACACCGCGTACGCGGCCGGGGCACGCTTGGCGGGTTGGCACACCGACCGGCTCTGCCCGGGGGGAGTGACCGACCCCCAGGCACCGGTCACGGCACATCCCCGGCCCGGAACGTGACCCGGGAAGCAGCCGGCAACGGACGCGACTCCGGTCGTCCGACGCAGATCCGACCACGAAGCAGGGATGTGAAACATGCCCACTGAAGGCTTTCCCGCACCCGAGTCAGGAATGCTCCTCAGCTACTTCCTCAGCGTCGCCGACGTACCCCGGTCTCGTGCCTTCTACTCGGAGGTCCTCGGCGGCGAGATCGTCCTCGCCGAGAACCCCTGCACTGTCCGGCTGGCCAACAGCTGGATCATCATGAATCCCGGCGGCGGGCCCACCCCCGACAAGCCGGACATCACCCTGCGCCCGCCGGAGGACGTCACCAGCGCGTCGTGTTTCCTCAACATCCGTGTGGCGGACATCGAGGCCGTCTACCGCGACTGGAGCGCCAAAGGCGCCCAGTTCATCACCGGACCGATCGACCGCAAGGCCGAGATCCGCTGTTACCTGCGCGATCCGGACGGCTACCTGATCGAGGTCGGTCAGGCCACCGGCATGCTGCACGGTGTCTACGCCGACCCGCCCCCCGGGCGGCCGAACCGCACCGAAGGCCCCTCCGTGTGAGTCGGTCCGATCGGCCACGGCCCGGGCCGAGGTGGTACGGCGGGCACGGCGGAGCGCTCCAGGAGGGGCAGCAGGCGGTCCCAGTGGCGCCGCAGCCCGGAGGCGCTGAACGCGTCGGTGTCGGACATGGTGAATCCGTGGACGGTGCCCGGGTAGATCTCGGAGGTGAAGCCGACCCCTGCGGCGTCCAGGGACCGGTTCAGCTCGTCCAGCGCTTCGGGCGTGAGGTCGCCTTCGGCGTGGCCGAGGTGGACCTGGGCGGTGACCGTGGAGAAGAGTCCCGGACCGTCGGCGCCCACGGGGGCGTGGAACGCGGCGACGGTGGCCACTCGGTCCGGGCGGGCCGCGGCGGTGCGCATCGCGAGCAGGCCGCCTATGCAGTATCCGGTCACGGCGACCGGGCCGTCACTCACCTCGGGTCGGCCGCCGAGGAACCCCAGATAGGCGTCGGCGTCGCTGCGGACGCGTTCGGCGGTGTGCGCTGCGATCAGGGGCATCACCTGGGCCATGATCCGGGGCCGGGCCTCTTCCCCGATGTGCTCGGGAAGTTCGATGACCGGCGTGGGGCCGTGCCGGTAGAAGACGTTGGGGACGAGCACGTAGTACCCGTGTCCGGCCAGTTCGGCTGCCATGTCCCGCAGCGCCGGCCTGATGCCGAAGCCGTCCGGGTACATCAGCACCCCGGGGTGCCGTCGGCCGCGGTCGGGGAAGGCGGCGAAGGCGTCGGCCGGGCCGTCCGGGGTGGGGATCCGGAGCATGGTGGTGGGCATGAGTTCTCCTGTCGTGGTTGACGTGTCGAGCGGTGAGCAGCACGACAGGAGGCGGGGCCCGCGCGGCAGCGCCCGGTCCCCGGTCGGACGGCGGACCGGCAGCGGCCCGTCCGGCGCTCAGAGGAGCGCCGGGTAACCGATCCGTGTGTGGCGCGAGGCCGTCCCGGTAGTCATGGTCACGCAGCTTAGCGGCGCTCCACCCGATCAACCCCCTTGCCCGCCACGGCCGATGACGACGTAGCATCGGGCGTTCGCGGTGATCTTCGCGGTTCGCAAGTTCGCAAGGGGGAATTGTCATGGTCAGCGGGGGCAGACGGCGGGCCGCGGTCCTTGCCGGAGGCGTCGTCGGCGCGGTGCTGCTGTCCGGCATCGGTCTTTGGGCGATGGACAGTTGGCCGTTCCGCGCTTCCTACTGCTGGGGCGCGTGGGAGCAGAACAGCGGCGCGTCGTTCCTCGGCGACGAGGCGCTCGGCAAGTCCGGCTCCGAGCGGCGGGCCGAGGAGTCCGCGCCGCCGTCGGCCGGCCGGCCGCACGGCACCTGCACGCTGGCGGTGAGCTCGGAGGTCGAGGACAGCGACTCGGACCAGCCGCTCACCTTCAAGGAGCAGATCACCCTGGAGTACGGGCCGGTGCCCGAGGGCGCCAAGGAGCGACGGGCCTGGATATCCCAGTACTTCCACGGTTCGGCCTCGCCGCTCCCGGACGGGCTCGACGGGCTGGTCGCCGCCGACCGGGCCATGCTGGTGCTGCCCGCGGAGTGCGATGCGGACGGGCGGCCGTCGGCGGTGACGATCCGGAGCGAGAGCACGGGCGACGGGCATCTCGGCAAGGTGGCCATGCCGTTCGCGATCGGCAACACCGCCGAGGTCGGACGGATGCTGCTGGACGCCGCCAACACCACGATGGAGAAGGCGGGCTGCGCCCCGGACCGGCCGCTGCGCACGACGTCGCCCCTGGTGACGGTGGCGGAGGACGACGAAGGCGCGGGGAATCCGCTGTGCCGGATACCCGGGATGTCCTTCGACTTCGGTCAGGGTTCGCGCTATCAGCAGCAGGTGGGCGCGGTCACAGACCGGCTCCAGACCTGTTCTGTGGTGTGGCAGACCCCGCGAGCGCCCGACGAGCCGTCGGCGCAGTATGTGATGGCCCGCCAACCGCGCCTGGTCGCACTCTTCGACGGCCTCCCCACCGGCTCGTCCCACGGACTGCTCCGCACCACCTGCGGTGGACGTCGGACGGTGTTCTACGGACATGTCGACACCGGTCTCCAGGGCCGGGGCAGGCCCAGCGACCGGAAGGTGTTCGACCGCTTCGCGGAGTCCGTCGGCAAGCGCATCGGCTGCGGGGACGGTGAGGACGCGTGAGCGAGGAACAGTACGTGCCGGTCGAGGACGCCGAGAGCCCCACGAGCCCTGCGAGCGCCGAAGACGCCTCCGACGCCGGGAGCGGCCGTCCGTCCTTCGTGCGCCGCCTGCTCAGGAGCCGTACCGCCCGTGCGGTCACCGCCGCCGGACTGGCCGGTGCGCTGCTCGGCGCGGGTGCGGTCGCCTGGCGCACCGATACCGTTCCGCTGCTCGGGCCCGCTCCCTGCTGGGACTCGCTCGGGGACGCCAGTGTGTCCGGGCTCTTCGGTGACCGCAGGATCGAGGTCGACGAACAGTCGCTGGGCAACGCCCGGCTGGGTGACGGGCTGTCGTACGGGCAGTGCCGTATCACCAGCTACAAGGACGACCGGGCGCTGCGTCAGGTGACCTTCAACGTGCACCAGTTGGACGGGCTGCGGGGAACCGACTCGACGCGGTGGCCCCAGGAGTTCCTGGCGGCCGGCATGGTGTCGCTGGGCGAGGGGCTCCCCGGGATGGTGTCCGCGTCGCGCGGCTGGCTGGCGCTGCCGCAGGGCTGCACGGGGCGCGGCGACTTCTCCGGGCCCACCGTGGTGGAGATCGGCATGGGACGGGCGGGCCTCGACTTCTCGTCGGACCTCGCGACGGAGGACCGCGACGCCCTCACCGATGCCCTGGTGGACGCCACCAACGGGGTCATCCGGTCCTTCGGCTGCTCGGGCAGCTACCCGTCACCGCGCGAGCTGCCGTCCGTCGACACCTGGCAGGACACCGACGCGGCCGCGCTCTGCGGCACCAAGGGGTTCGCACTGCCCGCGGCGTACCGCAAGGAGCTGCCCCGCACCAGGATCGGTGCGGGAGACGACGGGCCCGCCCGGATCTGCGAGGTCGGCAGCGACGACCGGGAACAGGTGGTACGGATGACGACGGTGGTGGACCCGGCGCTGGCCGAGATCTTCTCCTGGGACTCGCTGCGGTCCGGCGCCTCCGTCAAGGGCACCACGGGCTACGGAAAGACGACAGGCGGCCGGGCGGTGTACCGGGCGTCCTGCCAGACGGGGCACGTGGTGTTCGTGGTGGAGCAGCTGCGGCAGACAGCGAAGGGCGGCTTCACGCTCACCGATGAGCTGCTGCCGGGCTACGTCGCGGCGGAGGCGGAGCGCATCGGCTGCGGCCCCCAGAAGCTGACGCTCCCGTCCGCCTGAGGGACGGCCCGCCGGACGGGCCCCGTCGGCGCTCGGGGCCCGTCGGCGCGCGGGGCCCGTCGGCGCGCGGGGCTCCTCCGTTGTGGAAGGATTCTCCGCACCATGAGAACCAGCACCCGGGCCCCGGGCGGCCCCCGGTGAGGGGGCGCTCGAAGCCGCCGCCGTCGCCGTTGCCGCAGCACGACGGGATCGATCCGGTCCGGGTGCGGCTCCCCGACGACCCCGGCGGGCGGTGGCCCACGGTGCGTGATCATCTGCTGGAGCGGTTCGGCGGCGCGATCGGGGCGGGCCGCCTCGACGCGATGCTCGCGGCCGGCCGGTTCGTCTCGGCGCGGGGCCCGGTGACGGGCCGGGAGCCGTACGCGGCGGGCCGGTACCTCTGGTTCCACCGGGACTTCGCACCGGAGGAGCCGGTGCCGTTCCCGGTCGGTGTCGTACACCGCGACGAGCACCTGGTCGTCGCGGACAAGCCGCACTTCCTGGCGACGACGCCACGCGGCCGGCACATCACGCAGACGGCGGTGGCCCGGCTCCGCCGCGAGCTGGGCCTCCCCCTGCTCCAGCCCGCGCACCGGCTCGACCGGCTCACGGCGGGGCTCGTGCTCTTCGTCGTGCTGCCCGAGGAGCGGGGCGCCTACCAGACGCTGTTCCGGGACCGCCTGGTGCGCAAGGAGTACGAGGCGGTGGCGCCCTACGACGCGCGGCTCGCCTTCCCGCGCACCGTGCGCAGCCTCATCGTGAAGGAGCGCGGGGTGATCGCCGCCCGTGAGGAGCCGGGCGAGCCGAACAGCGAGAGCCGGATCGAGCTGCTGGAGCACCGGGAGGGCCTCGGCCGCTACCGGCTGCTGCCCGCCACCGGGCGGACGCATCAGCTGCGGGTGCACATGAACGGCCTGGGGCTGCCGCTCGTCCATGACCCGGTCTATCCGGTGGTCGAGGCGGAGGGGGCGCCGGACGACTGGTCGCGCCCGCTCCAACTACTGGCGAAGGTGCTGGAGTTCACCGATCCGGTCACGGGAGAGCCGCGCCGCTTCGAGAGCGGGCTGCGGCTCTCCGCGTGGCCGCGGGGGTAACCCGCCCTCAGTGCCCGCGGGCGATCCATTCGTCCAGGTGCGGGGCCTCCGCGCCGATGGTCGTGGAGTCACCGTGCCCGGTGCGGACGGCGGTGTCCGGGTCCAGGGCGAGCAGCCGGTCCCTGATCGAGGCGACGATCGTCGGGAAGTGGGAGAACGACCGGCCGGTGGCACCGGGTCCGCCCTGGAAGAGCGTGTCACCGGTGAAGACGGTGGACAGCTCCGGGGCGTACAGGCAGACGGCGCCCGGGGCGTGCCCCGGCGTGTGCAGCACCTTGAGGGCCGTACCGGCGACCGTCAGTTCCTGTCCGTCGGCCAGTTCGCCGTCGGGGGCCCGGTCCGGGTGGGTCTGCTTCCAGAGCGGCAGGTCGTCGGGGTGCAGCAGGATCGGTGCGCCGGTGGCGTCGGCGAGCGCCGGGGCCGCGTCGATGTGGTCGTTGTGCGCGTGGGTGCAGATGATGGCGCGCAGCGTACGGCCGTTCAGCGCGGCCTCGATGGCGGCGGCGTCGTGGGCGGCGTCGATGACGACCGCCTCCGTGTCGTCACCGACGATCCAGACGTTGTTGTCGACGTCCCATTCGCCGCCGTCCAGGGCGAAGGTGCCGGAGGTGACGAGGTGGTCGATGCGGGCGGTCATCAGAAGACCACCACAGAGCGCAGGACGTCGCCGTCGTGCATCCGGGCGAAGGCCTGCTCGATGTCTCCGAGCCCGATGGTCTCGGTGACGAACGCGCCGAGGTCGATCCGGCCCTGCTGGTGGAGGTCGACGAGCATCGGGAAGTCGCGCGAGGGCAGGCAGTCGCCGTACCAGGAGGACTTGAGCGAGCCACCCCGTCCGAAGACGTCCAGGAGCGGGAGTTCGAGCTGCATCTCCGGGGTGGGGACGCCGACCAGGACGACGGTGCCGGCGAGGTCGCGGGCGTAGAACGCCTGCTTGTACGTCTCCGGGCGGCCGACCGCCTCGATGACGACGTCGGCGCCGTTGCCGTCGGTGAGGGCGCGGATGGCCTCGACCGGGTCCTGGGTGCGGGAGTTGACGGAGTGGGTGGCACCCATCTTCTTCGCCGTCTCCAGCTTGCGGTCGTCGATGTCCACCGCGATGATCTTCGCCGCTCCCGCGAGCCGGGCGCCGGCGATCGCCGCGTCACCGACGCCGCCGCAGCCGATGACGGCGACCGAGTCGCCCCGGCCGACCTGGCCGGTGTTGATGGCGGCGCCGATGCCCGCCATCACGCCGCAGCCGAGGAGCCCGGCGACCTCCGGAGCGACCTCGGGGTCGACCTTGGTGCACTGGCCGGAGGCGACCAGGGTCTTCTCCGCGAAGGCGCCGATGCCCAGTGCGGGCGACAGCTCGGTGCCGTCGAGCAGGGTCATCTTCTGCTTGGCGTTGTGGGTGTCGAAGCAGTACCAGGGGCGGCCGCGCAGACAGGCGCGGCACTGTCCGCACACCGCGCGCCAGTTGAGGACGACGAAGTCGCCCGGTTCGACGTCGGTGACGCCCTCGCCGACGGACTCCACGACACCCGCGGCCTCATGGCCGAGGAGGAAGGGGAACTCGTCGTTGATGCCGCCCTGTTTGTAGTGCAGGTCGGTGTGGCACACGCCGCACGCCTGGATCTTCACGACGGCCTCGCCGGGGCCGGGGTCCGGGATGACGATCGTCTCGACCCGTACCGGCTCGTTCTTTCCCGGTGCGATGACCCCTTGTACGTGCTGCGCCATTCCCGTGGACTCCCTCTCCCGAACTTTCCCGAATTTCACTGCGGTCGATCACGGACAACCGTATCCCCGCGGGAGCCCCGGGGGGCGTCCGGTCAGGGCGCGAGTACGTCCAGCTCGTGCAGGGCGCCCACCGCGATCTCCTTCGTCAGCCGCTCCGCCTGCGCGGCGTCGCCCTCGCGCACCGCTTCGGCGAGCCGGACGTGGAGGGTGACGGCCGCCGGGTCGGGGTCCTCGAACATCACCTGGTGGTGGGTGCGTCCCGCCAGGACCTCCGCGACCACGTCCCCGAGGCGGGCGAACATCTCGTTGCCGGAGGCGTTGAGGACGATGCGGTGGAAGGCGATGTCGTGTTCCAGGTACCCCTCCAGCTGCTGGCCGCGCGAGGTGGCGACCATGCCGAGGGCCCGCTCGGTGAGCTGTGCGCACTGCTCCGGGGTGGCGTGCCGGGCGGCGAGGGAGGCGGCGACGGGCTCGATCGCCGAGCGCAGCACCGTCAGTGAGCGCAGCTGGCGCGGCCGGTCGGCGCCGGCCAGCCGCCACCGGATGACCTGGGGGTCGTAGACGTTCCACTCCTCGGTCGGCCGCACGGTCACGCCGACCCGGCGCCGGGACTCGACCAGGTGCATGGACTCCAGGACGCGGACGACCTCACGGACGACCGTGCGGGAGACGTCGAAGCGCCGGGCCAGCTCGTCGGTGCGCAGCACCTGGCCGGGCGGGTGCTCTCCCGCGGCGATCTCCAGGCCCAGGGCGTCCAGCACATGCGTATGCAGCCCCTGGGCAGGTGTGGTCATGGACCAAGGGTACGGGGCACCTCTCGGGAACATTAAGTACGACGTTTACGTCACAGCATCTTGAATAAGTCGTACGTATGGGTTTCAGTAGCGCGACGGCCCGATGTCGAGGAAGACATCGAAGAGAACAGCGAGGCACCGTAATGAGCACCCCCCACGTCGTCGTGGTGATGGGCGTGGCAGGGACCGGCAAGACCACGATCGGCCCCCTGCTCGCCGCCGCACTGGGCGTTCCGTACGCCGAGGGCGACGACTTCCATCCCGCCGCGAACATCGCCAAGATGTCGGCCGGTACTCCGCTGGAGGACGCCGACCGGTGGCCCTGGCTCGACGCGATCGGCCGGTGGGCACACGGCCGGGCCGGGCTCGGCGGCGTGGTCAGCAGCTCGGCGCTGAAGCGGGCCTACCGCGACCGGCTGCGCGCCGAGGCCCCCGGTGCCGTGTTCCTGCATCTGACCGGCGACCGGTCCCTCATCGAGGAACGGATGGCGGACCGCAAGGGCCACTTCATGCCGGCCGCGCTCCTCGACTCGCAGTTCGCCACCCTCCAGCCCCTGGAGGACGACGAGGCCGGGGTCGCCGTGGATGTGTCCGGCACCCCCGAGGAAATCACCCAGCGAGCCGTCGCCGCGCTGCGCCGGCTCGAAGACTAAGGATCATCACCGTGACCAGTCTCAGCGTCGAGACGCTGGCAGCGGACGCCGTCGAACCGATCACCTCGGCCGGCAACGCCCAGCTGGGCATCGCCGTCCTGGCGGGCATCGCCGTCATCGTCCTGCTCATCACCAAGTTCAAGATGCACGCGTTCCTCGCGCTCACCATCGGCTCGCTGGCGCTCGGTTCGTTCGCCGGCGCCGCGCCGGAGAAGACGATCGCGAGCTTCACCGCGGGCCTCGGCTCGACCGTCGCGGGCGTCGGTGTCCTCATCGCGCTCGGCGCGATCCTGGGCAAGCTGCTCGCGGACTCCGGTGGCGCGGACCAGATCGTCGACACCATCCTCGCCCGGACGAGCAAGCGGGCCATGCCCTGGGCGATGGTCCTGATCGCCTCGATCATCGGCCTGCCGCTGTTCTTCGAGGTCGGGATCGTACTGATGATCCCGGTGGTGCTGCTCGTCGCCAAGCGCGGCAACTACTCCCTGATGCGGATCGGCATCCCGGCCCTGGCCGGCCTCTCCGTGATGCACGGGCTCATCCCCCCGCACCCCGGCCCGCTGGTGGCGATCGACGCCCTCGGCGCCAACCTCGGCGTCACGCTGGCCCTCGGTGTGGTGGTCGCGATCCCGACGGTGATCCTCGCCGGTCCGGTCTTCTCGCGCTACGCCGCCCGCTGGGTGGACATCAAGGCGCCGGAGAAGATGATCCCGCAGCGCCCGTCGGAGGACCTGGACCGCCGGCCCAGCTTCGGCGCCACGCTGGCGACGATCCTGCTCCCCGTCGTCCTGATGCTGGTCAAGGCGCTCGTGGACATCGTCGTGGATGACCCGGAGCAGGGTCTCCAGCGGGTGACCGACGTGATCGGCTCGCCGCTGATCGCGCTGCTGGCGGCCGTCATCGTCGCCATGTTCACGCTGGGCCGGGCGGCGGGCTTCACCAAGGGCCGGCTCTCCTCCACCGTCGAGAAGTCCCTCGCGCCGATCGCGGGCGTGCTGCTGATCGTGGGTGCGGGCGGCGGGTTCAAGCAGACCCTCATCGACGCCGGTGTCGGCCAGATGATCCTGGACTTCTCCGAGAGCTGGTCCATCCCGGCCCTGCTGCTCGGCTGGCTGATCGCCGTGGCGATCCGGCTCGCGACCGGCTCCGCGACCGTCGCCACCATCTCGGCGGCCGGTCTGGTCGCCCCGCTGGCGGCCGACATGTCGACCTCCCACGTCGCGCTGCTGGTGCTGGCCGTGGGCGCGGGCTCGCTCTTCTTCAGCCATGTCAACGACGCCGGGTTCTGGCTGGTGAAGGAGTACTTCGGGATGGACGTCGGCCAGACGGTGAAGACCTGGTCGGTCATGGAGACCATCATCTCCGTGGTCTCACTGGTCTTCATCCTGCTGCTGTCGCTGATCCTTTAGCGGCTCGTCCGGCACCCGCCACAGCGGGTGCTCACGGCGGGCCCACTCCCGCCCCACAGACCCGGAGCGCATGCCGCGGCGTGCCTCCGGGTCGGCGTACGCCATCGCGATGTGACCGGCCAGGACGATGCCGACCGCCAGCGCCAGCCAGTCGTGGACGAACGTGGCGCCGGTCCGCCACATCAGTGGGGCCAGCCCGGTGAACCACATCAGCAGCCCGGTCCCGGCCATCACCAGCACCGCCCCTGCGATCCAGGCCGCGTACACCTTCTGCCCGGCGTTGAACTTCCCGGCCGGCCGGGAGCCGGGCCGCCGGTCCCTGTGGAGCACGGATCGCAGCCACGTGCGGTCGTGCGGCCCGAAGCGGTTGAGCCGCCCCAGATCGGCGCGCAGCGAACGCGCCGCCACTCCCGCCAGCAGCGGTACGGGAATGAGCAGCCCGGACCATTCGTGGACGGTGACCACCAGATGGCGGCGGCCGACGAGTTCGGCGAACTGCGGCACGTACAGGCAGGCGGCCGACGCCACGCAGAGCAGCATCAGGGCCGCCGTGGCGCGGTGCACCCAGCGCACCGGCCGGCCGAACCGCCGTACCCGGCCGGAGGCCTCAGGCCGTGGGGGCGTCGTCACGGCCGTTGGACCGGCCGACCCAGGCGTCGACGTCATAGCCGAGCTCCTCCCAGTATCCGGGGCGTACGGAGTCCGTGACGGTGATCCCGGAGAGCCATTTCGCCGACTTGTAGAAGTACATCGGGGCCACGTAGAGCCGGACGGGGCCGCCGTGGGAGTGGGGCACCGGCTTGTCCTGCATGCGCAGCGCGACCAGCACGTCGGCGCGGCGGGCCTGGGCGAGGGTGAGGCTCTCGCTGTAGGTGCCGTCGAAGCAGGTGAAGCGGATCGCCTTCGCCCCGGACCGCACGCCCGCCGCGTCCAGCAGCGCGGAGAGCCGTACGCCCTCGAAGGGGGTCTTCGGCACCCGCCAGCCGGTGACGCACTGGACGTCCCGCACCATCCGCGTCTGCGGCAGCGCCTTCAGGGCGTCCAGGGTGTACGTGGCCGGGTGGTCGACCAGCCCGTCGACGGTCAGCCGGTAGTCGGCCGCGCCCTTCGACGGTACGGAGTTGGCCACCGAGTAGTACCGGAAGCCGCCGCCGTTGGGCAGCAGGCCGGTCAGCCCGGTGGGGTCCTTGTCGGCCACCGCGCCGAGGCCCGATTCCAGGGTCCGTTGCAGGACCGGCGCGGCGACAAGACCGGCGGCGCCGAGGCCGAGCATCGTCAGGACCAGACGGCGGCCGACCGGGGTGCCGGTGGCGTCCGGATCGGGTCCGGGCGCCGCCGGATCGGGGCGGTCGCCGGGAGGAGGACTGTTCACGCCTCGATTCGAGCACTCCGCGCCGCCGGACGCCAGGGGCTGCGGCCCGACGTCACCGACCCGTCAGAATCTCCGCGCGGCGGTCGCGGGAGGGATGCCAGACTTGCGCCATGCCGAACCGCGAAGCGCTCAAGCCGTTCCTGCTCGCCTTCCCCGGCCCGCTGCGCGACCAGTTGGTCGCCGCGGTCCTGGACGGGCGCAAGGTGTCGACGTCCGGCCTGCTCGTGGAGTACGAGATCGAGAAGGAGGAGCTGCCTCCGGTCGGTGAGCGGTCCGCCCTCATCGATTCGGACGGCCGGGAGATCGCGGTGCTCGAAGTGACCGAGGTACGTGTGCTGCGGCTCGCCGACGTCGGCCTCCAGCACGCGCTGGACGAGGGCGAGGGCTACGCGTCCGTCGCCGAGTGGCGGGCGGGCCACGAGCGGTTCTGGCACAGCGAGGAGATGCGGGACGCGCTCGGGGACCCGGAGTTCACCGTGGACGACGACACGATGATCGTCGCCGAGCGGTTCCGGGTCGTCGAGCGCATCGGCCCCGACGCCCCGCGGGACTGAGCGGGCTCACCGCGCCTCGGCCTCGGCCTCGGCCTTCTTCTCGCGGCCCGCGCCCTTCACGAGGCCCAGCCGGCGCCGGATGGTGAGCAGCCGGGGGTGGCGCTCGTGCAGGTCGGCCGAACGGCGGTCGAGTTCCTGGCCCAGGCGTTCGGCGCGCTTCTCGATGTCCAGCTCGTCCAGGATGCGGTCCACCTCGGCGAGCAGGGCCCCGTGCAGCTGCCACTTCCTGGGGTGTTCCTGGACGGCGGCCAGCAGCATGTCCGCCACCAGGTCGCGGGTCGCCCGGCTGGTGGTGAGCGCCTCGGCGAGCCGTTCCTCGGCCTCCTCCCCGCTGGCGGCCATCGGGGTGGTGATGAGCACCGAGAAGCTTTCGATGGCCCCCGCCATCTGTTCGAAGAGTTCCGTGATGTGGGCGGCGACCTCGGCGGGGAACTGCGGTTCCTCGCCCCGGTCCTTGGCGAGGTCGGTCAGCGTCCTGGACAGCACCCGCACGACGACCGCGCAGATCTCCAGCGTGTCCAGACCGGTGCGCAGCACCACGCGGTGCAGCAGCCCCTGCCGCACCCTCGGGTTGTACATGAGGCTTTCCTCCGCCTGCCGCAGGGAGGCGTCCACCTCGACGATGTCGTGGTCGAGCCGGCGGGCCCGGTGCAGCCGGTCCGCCGCCTCCGGGACGGTGACCGGACGGGCCAGGTCGCTTCCCAGGTCGCGGAACATCTGCCCCATCTCGCGGGCCAGTCCGTCGATGGACGCGCCCGCGGTCTGCACCCAGACGGGCGGGGCGAACAGCAGGTTGAACAGCAGCCCCACGCCCGCGCCGATCAGCGTCTCGAACACCCGCTCCCAAGCCATGCTGGACCGCGCGGTCTGCGACGTGACGCCGAGGACGAGCATGGCGCTGATCGCCACCTCCGGGACGAACTCGTCCACGCGGACCAGTCTGCCGATGATCAGCGCTGTGAAGATGGTCAGCCCCAGGCTCCACCAGGAAATGCCGACCAGGGCGCTGAAGCCGCTCGCGATGAGGACTCCGACGATGACGGCCACGACACGTTTGACCGACATGTTGACGGTGGCGTAGAGGGTGACCTGGACGACGAGCAGCGCGGTCAGCGGTGCGGTCAGGGGCGCGGGCTCGGCCAGCGTCGCGGTCGCCACGGCATAGGCGATCACCGCCGCGCCCGTGGAGCGCAGGGTCTGCGCGGCCACGGGCTCCGTGGTGCGCCGGACGAGGTTGATGACGGGTTCGGCTACTCCTGGCATCTTCTTCCCATGCCCGGATTCGGTGCCCGCGCACGGTCCCGGGCACCGAACCCCACCGGACGGACGCGCGCCCCGCGGCGCGCGGGGCCCGGCGGAGCGGCCGTCAGCCGACCGCCCGGGCCGCGGCCCGGCCCGCGGCCCGGCCGGAGAAGATGCAGCCGCCGAGGAAGGTGCCCTCCAGCGACCGGTAGCCGTGCACCCCGCCGCCGCCGAAACCGGCCGCCTCGCCGGCCGCGTAGACCCCGGCCAGCGGGGAGCCGTCCGGGGTGAGGACCCTGGAGGACAGGTCCGTCTCCAGGCCGCCGAGCGATTTGCGGGTCAGGATGTTCAGCCGTACGGCGATCAGCGGCCCGGCCTCGGGGTCGAGGATGCGGTGCGGTGCGGCGGTCCGGATCAGCTTGTCGCCCAGGTAGGCGCGGGCGCCCCGGATCGCGGTGATCTGGAGGTCCTTGGTGAAGGGGTTGGCGATCTCGCGGTCGCGGGCGGTGATCTCGCGGCGCAGCTCGTCCTCGTCGATGAGGCCGTCTCCGGTGAGGGCGTTCATGCCGCGCACCAGGGCGCCGAGGTCGTTCTCGACGACGAAGTCGGCCCCGTTGTCCATGAACGCCTTCACCGGGCCGGGCACGTCCGCGCGGGCCCGGCCGATCACGCCCCGGACGGACTTGCCGGTCAGGTCGGGGTTCTGCTCGGAACCGGAGAGCGCGAACTCCTTGCCGATGATCTTCCGGTCCAGCACGAACCAGGTGTAGTCGTGGCCGGTGCGCATGATGTGTTCGAGGGTGCCGAGCGTGTCGAAGCCGGGGAAGAGCGGGACGGGCAGCCGCTTGCCGCGGGCGTCCAGCCAGAGCGAGGACGGGCCGGGCAGGATGCGGATGGCGTGCTTGGCCCAGATCGGGTTCCAGTTCTCGATGCCCTCGGTGTAGTGCCACATCCGGTCGCGGTTGATGTGGTGGGCGCCCGCCTCCTCTGTGACGCCGAGCATCAGCCCGTCCACGTGGGCGGGGACGCCGGAGAGCATCTTCTCCGGCGGGGTGCCGAGCCGCTCGGGCCACTGCTCGCGCACGAGGTCGTGGTTGCCGCCGATGCCGCCGGAGGTGACGATCACCGCCTGGGCCCGCAGCTCGAACGCTCCGGTCGCCTCGCGGCTGCTCGCGGTCCCGCGCGCCGCGCCGCTCGGCTCCAGGATCTCGCCGCTGACGGTGTCGACGGCGCCCCCGGTGCGGCCGAGACCGGTGACCCGGTGGCGGAAGCGGAAGGTGACCAGCCCCTTGGCGACGCCCTCGCGGACCCGGCGCTCGAACGGGGCGACGACTCCGGGCCCGGTGCCCCAGGTGATGTGGAAGCGGGGGACGGAGTTGCCGTGGCCGTTCGCGTCGTACCCGCCGCGCTCGGCCCAGCCGACGACCGGGAAGAACCGCATGCCCTGCCGGTGCAGCCAGGAACGCTTCTCACCGGCGGCGAAGTCGACGTACGCCTCGGCCCACTTCCTCGGCCAGTGGTCCTCCTCGCGGTCGAAGCCCGCCGTGCCCAGCCAGTCCTGGAGGGCCAGTTCATGGCTGTCCTTGATCCGCATCCGGCGCTGTTCGGGTGAGTCGACGAGGAAGAGACCGCCGAAGGACCAGTGCGCCTGACCGCCGAGCGACTGCTCGGGCTCCTGGTCGAGCAGGATCACCGAGCGGCCCGCGTCGACCAGCTCGGCGGTGGCGACAAGACCGGCGAGTCCCGCCCCGATCACGATCACATCAGCGTCGTACGCCATGGGTTCCATCCTTGTCGGGGCGATCCGGACACGGTCCGGCGGAAGGCCGCAGCCGCCCGTGAGGTTCCTCGCGAAGTTACTGGTGCGTCAGATCTTCGGCACCGGCCGCCCCGGCGTCAACCGCCCGGTCGGCGGCGTTACGGGCGCAGCGGTGGCGCCCAGGCGCTATCGTCGAAACAATTCACTCTCTTCCGGCCGGACTTGGGGTAGAGAAGCGTGTCGGTGCTGGTTCTCGTACTCGCTGTGAGCGCGGCCTGCTGTCTGGGCTTCGGCTTCGTGCTGCAGCAGGCCGCCGCCAGCCACGCCCCGAAGAGCGACTATCTGTCGTTCCGGCTGCTGCTGGACCTGATGCGGGTACGCAGCTGGCTGGCCGGAATCGGCCTGATGGTCTGCGGCATGGTGCTGGGCGCGCTGGCCCTGGGCAAGGGGGAGGTCTCCGTCGTCGAACCGCTGCTGGCCACCAATCTGCTCTTCGCGATGACCCTCTCCCGCCACCGCACCGGCCAGCGCCTCGGCCGGCAGGGCTGGGCCGGGCTCTGGCTGCTGGCGTGCGGAGTCGCCGCGTTCCTGCTGGCGGGCGAGCCGAAGGGCGGCACGGCGGTGTCGAGCCCGCTGCGGCACTGGCTGGTGATCGGCGTGGTGGCGGGCATCGCCCTGGCGCTCACCATGTACGCGGCACGCTCGCGCTCCGTGGCGGCCCCGGCGCTCCTCGCGGTGGCGGCCGGACTGCTGTACGGACTCCAGGACGCGCTCACCCGGGTGAGCGGGCAGCTGATCGGGGACGACGGCTGGGCGGCGCTGATGATGAGCTGGCAGCCGTACGCGGTGCTGGTGCTGGGGGTGACGGGGCTGCTCCTGGTGCAGAGCGCGTTCGAGACGGGACCGCTGCGGATGTCGCTGCCCGCGCTGACCGCGGCCCAGCCGCTGGCGGGGATCGCCTGCGGCATCGGATTCCTCGGCGACCAGGTGCGCACCGATACCGGCGCGCTGGCCTGGCAGGCGGCCGGGCTCGCGGCGATCGTGACCGGGATCGTGCTGCTGGGGCTGCATCCGGCGATGCCGGAGGGGCCGGTGGGCGGGCGGCGCGCCAAGACCCTTGAGCCGCGCTGAAGCCCGGTACGCGAGCGGCCGTGGCCGCCCGTACGCCCCCGCACGCGGCCTGTAGCGCGGGTGTCCCTTTTCTCACAGATCGCGCGGCGGCCCGCCCTGGCAATTAATAATGGCCAGCATTACAGTTGCGGGTATGGCGCGAACGTCAGGACAAGAGACCAGGGACAAGCTGATCCGCGCGGCCGAGGAGATCTTCGCCTCGCAGGGTACGGACGGCGCCCAGCTGCGGGACATCGTCCGGCTGGCGGGCCAGAGCAACCCGTCGGCGGTCCAGTACCACTTCGGTTCCCGCGCCGGGCTGCTCGACGCCGTGATGGCCGGCCGCCAGGCGCGTACCGAGCGGGTGGTGGCACCGCTGCTCGACGAACTGGGTGCCGACTGCGGGGTACGGGAGCTGCTCACCGCGCTGGTGACGGCGGAGGCGAGCCTGCTCGCCGATGACCGGGGCCGGCGCTGTCTGCGGATCTCGGCCCAGCTCAGCCACGAGACCGGTCTGCGGACCGGCCCCCTCCACCCCGCCCTGGACGGCACCGCCTACGGCCGGCTGATCGGCCGGATCGGGGACCGGCTGGACGCGCTGCCCGAGCCGGTCCGGCTGGAGCGGCTCGATCTGGCGCTCACCCTGATCGGCGCGGCGCTCGCCGACCGCGCCCGCCAGGGACTCGACGGCACGGAGCCGCTGACCGGCCAGGGGCTCTTCCTGGCCGATCTCGTCGCGACCACCACCGCGTTCCTGCACGCCCCCGCGCCGCACGGCGCGTGAACCACCGCGCCACGTGAACCACCCGCACCACATGAAGGACATGTCATGACCGACAAGAACAACCTCACCGACCGGACAGTCGTCATCACCGGAGCCGCCCGCGGCCTCGGGGCTGAGGCCGCGCGCCTCGCCGTGGCCGGCGGCGCGAACGTCGTGATCACCGATGTGCTCGACGAGGAGGGCGCGGCGACCGCCGCGGAGCTCGGCCCGAAGGCCCGCTTCCTGCACCACGACGTGACCTCGGAGGAGGACTGGCAGCGCGTCGCCGCGTTCGCTCTCTCCGAGTTCGGCCGGATCGACGGCCTGGTCAACAACGCCGGGGTCTCCACCGGGCAGCCGCTGGAGAGCGAGACGGTCGAGCACTTCCGCAAGGTCATCGACATCAACCTGACGGCAGTCTTCATCGGCATGAAGACGGTGATCCCGCTGATGAAGGAGAACGGCGGCGGCTCGATCGTCAACATCTCCTCCGCCGCCGGTCTGATGGGCCTGGCCCTGACCTCCAGCTACGGCGCGTCCAAGTGGGGCGTGCGCGGGCTGACCAAGGTCGGCGCGGTGGAGCTCGGCACGGCGAAGGTGCGGGTGAACTCGGTGCACCCCGGCATGGTCTACACGCCGATGACCGCCTCCGTCGGCATCCAGCAGGGCGACGGCAACTACCCCAACACCCCGATGGGCCGGGTCGGTGAGGCAGGCGAGATCGCGCAGGCCGTCGTCTTCCTGCTCTCGGACGCCGCCTCCTACATCACCGGCGCCGAACTCGCCGTGGACGGCGGCTGGACCACCGGCCCGACCGTCAAGTACGTCATGGGCCAGTGATCGCCTCCGGGCGGTCTGCTGTTGGATGAGGTGCATGACACCTTCTGACGAGATCCTGGACATCGTCGACGAGAACGACGAGGTCGTCGGGCAGGCCACGCGCGGCGAGGCGACCGCGCGCGGCCTGCGCCACCGCTGCGCGTTCATCGAGGCCCGGGACGCCGACGGCCGGATCTTCGTGCACCGCAGAACGTCCACCAAGCTGGTCTTCCCGTCCCACTACGACATGTTCGTCGGCGGGGTGGTCGGTGCGGGCGAGACGTACGACGAGGCGGCGCTGCGGGAGGCGGAGGAGGAGCTGGGGGTCACGGGGCTCCCCCGGCCCGAGCCGCTCTTCAAGTTCCTCTACGAGGGCGACGGACACAGCTGGTGGTCGTACGTGTACCGGGTGCGGTGCGAGCTGCCGGTGAAGCCGCAGGTGGAAGAGGTCGCCTGGCACACCTTCCTCACCGAGGAGGAGCTGGAGCGGCGGCTCGGCGACTGGCCGTGGGTGCCGGACGGCCTCGACGCCTACCGGCGGCTGCGGGCCTTCCGTGAGGCGTCCTGAACCGCCCCGTACCGCGTACCGAAGCGGCAGATAAGGTCCGGATGTGAACGAATTCGTACAGAGTCTGCGGCTGTGGTTCGCGCCGCAGCGCATCCGCGAAGAGGGCGACACTCCCGATTACCGCTTCTCCCTCGCCAACGAGCGGACCTTCCTCGCCTGGATCCGGACGGCTCTCGCGCTGATCGGCGGCGGTTTCGCGGTCGACCAGTTCCTGCCCGAGCTGTCCTGGGGCGTGCGTGCCGGTCTGGCGCTGGCGCTGCTCGCGGCCGGGGTGCTGTGCGCGCTGCGGGCCGTCAACCACTGGGTGCGGTGCGAGCGGGCGATGCGGCGCGGCGAGGATCTGCCGGTGTCCCGGTTCCCGACGCTGCTGAGTCTCGCGGTCGCGGTGGTGGCCGTGGCGATGGTGGTGGTGGTCCTGTTCGGCTGGGAGGGCCGGTGAGCGCGCCCGGACGCGATCCGGGGCTCCAGCCGGAGCGGACCAGGCTGGCCTGGCGGCGCACCACGCTGTCCTGCACGGTGGTGGCGCTGCTGGCGGGCAAGCAGGCGCTGCACGGCGGGGCGAGTCCGGCGGGGATCGTCGCGCTGTCGCTGAGCGCGCTGGCCTGGCTGGGGTTCCTGCGGGTGGCCAACCGCAGGGTGCAGGGCATGGGCACCGCGCGCCCGAGGCCGCTGGGTGCGCGCGCCGCGCTCTCCGCGACGGCGTGCACGGTCGCGCTGGCCGTGTTCGCGGCCGCGATGCTGTTCTGATCCCGGTCCGGCGGGCGGCGCGCCGGGCCCGTCAGCTCTCCCAGTCCACCGTGACGACGATCTTCCCCCGGGTGCGCCCCCGCGCGTTGAGCCGGTGCGCCTCCGCGGTCCGCTCCAGCGGGAAGACCCGGTCGACGTGGACCGTGATGATGCCCCGCTCGGCCAGTTCGGCCAGATGGGCGAGGTCCTTGGCGTCGGGCCGTACGAAGGCGTACTTGCCGCCGTACGAGAACACCTCGCTGTCCACGATGGAGGTCAGCCGCCCGTCCGGGGCGAGCGTCTCTGCGGAGGCCCGCAGGGCCTCCCCGCCCACCGTGTCGAAGGCGGCGTCGATGCCGTCCGGGGCCAGTGCCCGCAGCCGGTCCACGAGCCCGTCCCCGTACTCCACGGGCTCCGCGCCGAGCTGTCGCAGGTGGTCGTGGTTGTGCGCGCTCGCGGTCCCGATCACCCGGCACCCCGCGTGGCGGGCGAGCTGGACGGCCAGGGAGCCGACGCCGCCCGCCGCCGCGTGGACCAGCACGGTGTCCCCGTTGCGGATCCGCAGCGACCGGTGGAGCACCTGGTAGGCGGTGAGACCGGCCAGCGGCAGACCGGCGGCCTCCTCGAAGCTCAGGCTCAGCGGTTTGCGGGCGAGGGTGCGCACCGGGGCGGCGACGTACTCCGCGAAGGTGCCGCGGCTGAGGAAGTCCTCCCGTACGTATCCGATGACCTCGTCGCCGACGGCGAACTCGTCCACGGCGGCGCCGGGCTGCACGACGACCCCGGACACGTCCCAGCCGGGGATCACCGGGAAGACCGCGTCCAGTGCCGCGTCCAGATTCCCCTGCCGCGCCTGCCGGTCCACCGGGTTGACCGCGGCGGCCCGCACCTTCACCAGGACGGTGTCGGGGCCGACCTTGGGGTCGGGCCGCTCGCCGTACTCCAGGACGTCGGCATCGCCGTATCCGCTGTAGCTGATCGCCTTCATCCTTCGACCATCGGCGCAGGTCAGGCCCAGCGCAAATCAGGCCGTCCGGGCGCCGGGGCTCACCAGCGCGGGATCGAAGGCGTGCGCCAGCCGGGCTCGGCCTTGCGCATCGCGGCGGCGTCGTCGCGCTCGCGCATCGTGCCGTCGTCGTCGAGCCAGCGGCGGTGCAGCGCGGCCAGCCGCTCCCGGTCCAGCTCCACGCCGAGGCCGGGGGCGTCGGAGACGGTGAGCCGGCCGTCCGCGAAGACATGGCGGGCGGTGATGACGTCCTCGGTCTGCCAGGGGTAGTGGCTGTCGCAGGCGTAGTCGAGGTTGGGGACGGTGGCCGCGACGTGCGTCATGGCGGCGAGGCTGATCCCGAGGTGGGTGTTGGAGTGCATGGAGAGCCCGACGCCGAAGGTGCGGCAGATCCCGGCCAGTTCACGGGTGCGGTGCAGTCCGCCCCAGTAGTGGTGGTCGGAGAGGATGACCTGGACGGCGTCCTTCGCGAAGGCCTCGGGGACCTCCGCGAGGGTGGTGACGCACATGTTGGTGGCCAGCGGTACGTCGGTGCCGGCCGCGACCTCGGCCATCGGACCGGTACCGGCCGCCGGGTCCTCCAGGTATTCGAGTACACCCTTGAGCTGCTCGGCGACGTACAGCGAGGTCTCGACGGACCAGGCGCCGTTGGGGTCGAGGCGCAGCGGCTGCCCGGGGAACGCCTCGGCCAGCGCGCGGACCGCGGCGATCTCCTGCTCCGGCGGGAAGACGCCGCCCTTCAGCTTGAAGGAGGAGAAGCCGTGGTCGGTGGCGAAGCGGCGTGCCTGGGCGACGACCCCGGCCGGGTCGACGGCCGCGCCCCAGTCGTCCCGCTCGCCGCCCTCGGGGTGCTCGGCCCAGCGGTAGAAGAGGTACGCGCTGTACTCGACGGTGTCGCGGACCTTGCCGCCGAGCAGCGCGTGCACCGGCAGGCCGAGGGACTTGCCGAGCGCGTCCAGGCAGGCCACCTCGAAGCCGGACACCACCGAGAGCCGCAGCTTGTCCGCGGTCTGGACGCCGCGCAGCCCGCCCGCGTCGACCCGCTCGTCGGCGGCGCGTGAGTCCGCGCACACCTCGTCGGCGAGGGCGAAGAGCGCGTTCACATCGCTGACCGGGCGGCCCGGCAGGGCGGCGGCGAGCGGCGCGGCCAGTTCGAGGTACTTGCCGTCACCGTACGTCTCCCCGATGCCGGTCACCCCGCCGCGGGTGACGACCTCCACGACGAGGCGCGGGGTGTAGGGCTGGTGGACGCCCTGGGTGTTGAGGAGCGGCGGGTCGGCAATGAGGATCGGGGTCAGCCGGACTTCTTCGATCAGCAGCGCTGTATCCATACGTGAACTCTATTCAGAGATACGACTGAACACCAGAGGCTGGGCAGCTGATCGCACCGCAGCGGTCACATCCGGTTCCGGGAGTTCACTGGACGACATACCGACTGGTCGGCATCATGAGCACCGACCGTTCATCCATCCCGGAGGTGCGCACGATGAGCCCAGTCCACCCGCCAGGCCTCGACCTCGACCGGTTGCGCGGCCATCTCGGCCGCGAACGGCCGGGCCTGGTGAACGGACCGCTGGACGCCCGGCTCATCGAGGGCGGCCGTTCGAACCTGACGTACCTCGTCACGGACACGGACGGAACCGGCCGCTGGGTCGTCCGGCGCCCGCCGCTGGGCCACGTACTGGCCACCGCGCACGACATGAAGCGCGAGCACCGGGTGATCAGCGCACTGCACCCGACGGCCGTCCCGGTCCCCGAACCGGTCCTGCTCTGTGAGGACGACTCCGTCATCGGCTCGCCGTTCTACGTCATGGAGTACGTCGAGGGCACCCCGTACCGCACCGCGGAACAGCTCGCCCCGCTCGGCGCGGAGCGCACCCGGGCGGCCGTGCTCGGTCTGGTCGACACCCTGGTCGAACTGCACGCCGTGGACCCCGAGGCGGTCGGACTCGGTGACTTCGGGCGCCCCGACGGCTTCCTGGACCGGCAGCTGCGCCGCTGGGGCAAGCAGCTGGACGCCTCCCGCAACCGCGAACTGGCGGGCATCGACGAGCTGCACGCGGCGCTCGGCCGCACCCTGCCGTCCTCCCCCGCGCCGACGGTGGTGCACGGCGACTACCGCCTGGACAACGTCCTGATCGGCTCCGACGACCGGATCAAGGCCGTGCTCGACTGGGAGATGTCCACGCTCGGCGACCCGCTCACCGACCTCGGCCTGCTGGTGATGTACAGCTCCGACCTCGGGCTGCCCGAGTCGCCCGTCTCCACCACCAGCGGCGCGGCCGGCCACCCCTCCCCCGCCGAACTGATCGAGCGCTACGCCGCCCGTTCCGGCCGGGACACCTCCGCCATCTCCTGGTACACGGCGTTCGCCTGGTTCAAGCTCGCCGTGATCCTGGAGGGCATCCACTACCGCTACACACAGGGCCAGACCGTCGGCGGCGGCTTCGACCGCATCGGTGACCTCGTCCCCGTCTTCATCACGCACGGCCTCACCACCCTCCAGGAAGGCTGATCAACCCCATGGACTTCGCATTCGACGCCCGTACCGAAGAGCTGCGGGCCAAGCTGCTCACCTTCATGGACGAGCACGTGCACCCGGCGGAGCGGATCGCCGAGGAGCAGCGGGAGCAGCTCGCGTCACCGTGGGACACCCCGCGGGTCGTCGAGGACCTCAAGGCGGAGGCGCGCGGGCAGGGGCTGTGGAACCTCTTCCTGCCGGACGACGAGTACGGCGCCGGGCTGACCAATCTCCAGTACGCCCCGCTGGCCGAGATCCTGGGCCGCTCACCGCAGTTGGCGCCGACCGCGCTGAACTGCGCGGCGCCGGACACCGGGAACATGGAGGTGCTCGCCCAGTTCGGCACCGACGCGCAGAAGAAGCAGTGGCTGGAGCCGCTGCTGGCGGGGGAGATCCGGTCCGCGTTCGCGATGACGGAGCCGGAGGTGGCGTCGTCGGACGCGACCAACATCGAGACCCGGATCACCCGTGACGGCGAGGACTACGTCATCAACGGGCGCAAGTGGTACATCTCCGGGGCGATGAACCCGGACTGCGCGATCTTCATCGTGATGGGCAAGACAGACCCGGACAGCGATGACATCCGCCGTCAACAGTCGCAGATCCTCGTCCCGCGCGACACCCCGGGGCTGACGGTCAAGCGCGCCATGAAGGTGTACGGCTACGAGGACCACTACCACGGCGGCCACGCCGAGGTGCTCTTCGACAACGTGCGGGTGCCCGCGACGAACCTGGTGGGTGAGGAGGGCGGCGGTTTCGCCATCGCCCAGGCACGGCTGGGGCCGGGCCGGATCCACCACTGCATGCGGCTGATCGGCATGGCGGAGCGCGCCATCGAGCTGATGTGCCGGCGCGCGGTCTCCCGTACCGCCTTCGGCAAGCCGCTCGCCCAGCAGGGCGTGGTGCAGAACTGGATCGCGGACGCCCGGGTCCAGGTGGAGCAGTTGCGGCTGCTGGTGCTGAAGACGGCCTGGCTGATGGACACGGTGGGCAACCGAGGGGCGCACACCGAGATCCAGTCCATCAAGATCGCCACCCCGCGTGCGGTGGTCTCCATCCTCGACCAGGCGGTCCAGCTGTACGGCGCGGGCGGCGTCAGCCAGGACTACCCGCTGGCCGAACTGTGGGCGGCGGCGCGGACGCTGCGGCTGGCGGACGGCCCGGACGAGGTGCACCAGCGGTCGCTGGCCCGCCGGGAGATCAAGAAGTACCTGTAGCCGGCGAGCGGTTGGCGGCGGCCCGCGTCACCGCTCGCCGGACCCGGGAGCGGTTGGCCGCGGCCCGCGTCAGCGCTCGCCGGCCGCGATCCGGTCCAGCAGGTCCGTGTACTGGGAGCGCCGGTCCGGCCGGGCGCGGGCGGCGGCGTGCCGGAGGGCCGGGACCGCCGCCCCGCCCAGCCCGGCCAGCGCCTCGGCCGCCGCGTCGCGCACGGTCGCGTGCGGGTGCCCGAGCAGCCCGGTGACCGCCGGGAACGCCGGCTCCCAGCCCGCCCGGCAGAGCGTCCGCAGCGCCATCCGCACCACGTCCGGCCGGGGGTCGTCCAGCAACAGCCCGGTGTGGCGCAGGTACTCCGTCCGGTCGAGCATCACGCGCGCGGTGCGGTGGGCCCGCAGCCGGACCCGGGGCCGGGGGTGCGTCAGCAGCTCGCCGAGCAGGTCGCGGAGGCGCGGATCCAGGTCCGGTCCGGGGCCGTTGTGCGTCTCGGCCAGCTCGGTGAGCGCCCGGCAGATCTGCTCGGGGGCGCCGGTCGCGGCCAGCTCCATCAGCTCACGCCGGGTCCGGGGGTGCCGCGTCGCGGCGGGCAGGACCGCGTCGCGGTCGCGGAGTGCGGCCAGGGCCGCCGCGTCCCGGCGTCCGGCGTCCGGCCCCCGCAACGGGCCGTCCACCAGGACGATCCGGTCCGCGAGTTCGTCGCGCCCTTCGGTACGCAGCCGGCGGCGGACCCGCGTGAGCGCCGGGGTGCGCAGGAGCGGGCGGCCGGTGAGCAGGTCCAGGAAGCCCCAGGCCCCCGCGTCGAGCCGGTCGCCCAGCGCTTCGGCCAGCGCGTCGGCGGGATGGGCGCGGAGCGCGTCGGTGACGGCCCCGGCCGCGGCGGGCGGCGTGTGCTCCCACCACTCAAGCAGCAGCGGGACGAGCCGTTGCCGCTCCTGCGGATCGAGCGCCTCGGCCGCGTCCGCCACCCGGTCGCGCAGGATCGCGTCGCCCCGGAGTTCGCTCTCACCGATGGCGGCGAGCGCGCCGCCGACGCCGGCCGCGGCGGGCCGGGCGATCCGCCCGTTCAGGTACGCGCGCAGCACCGCCAGCCGGGCCTCGGGCTCCGGCCACCGCGCCAGCGCCTGTGCCGCGGTCTGCCGGCGCCCCGCCTCCGCCGAGCCGAGCATGGTGAGCAGCCGCTCCCGCAGGGCTGCGGAGCGCGGCTGGTCCAGATCGTCGGCGTGGACCGGGCGCGGGGCCGGCTCCGGTGCGCGGGCGGTCTCCGCGAGGGTCCAGGGCGGCGCGTCCAGGGGCTGGAGCCCGGTCATCCAGTCGACGAGGGCGGAGCGGACCCCGGGGGCGGCGCCGTCGTACGCCTCGGTCAGGGCGGCCAGCCGGGTCCGGGAGGAGACGGTGCCGTCGTCCGCGCGCCGGAACTCCGCCAGGGCGCCCGGCTCCCGGACCGCGTCGGCCAGCCCGGACCTCCAGGCCCGCGCCGCCTCTGCCCCGGGTGCGGCGGCGGGCCGGGGCTCAGGTACGGCGAAGGCCTCCCGGAGCACGTCGGCCGCGGCCCGCGAGGGCTCTGCGCAGAGCCGGGCCTCCGCGAGGGCCCGGTCCAGGTCGGCGCGGACGAGTACCGCGCCGAGGCGGCGCAGCAGGGTCAGGGTGGAGCGGCCCGGCTCCGCCGGTGCGGGGGCCAGGGCGCGCACCGCGGTGACGGCAGCCGGTCGCGCGGTGGCCGTCAACCGCGGCGCCACCGCTTCGAGTACGCCGGTCAGCGCGTGCCGGTCGGCGTCGCGGGCGTCGGCCAGCGCGTCCAGCAGGAGCGGGAACGACCGGGCGAGCGCGGTGAGTTCCGGGCGGCTCAGGGGCCCGGAACAGAGCCGCGACGCGAACCGCAGGACCGGGATCCGGGTCCGGGTCCCGGGTTCCGTGTCCGTCCTGGGTGTCCTGTCCGTCCCGGGTTCCGTGTCCGGGGAGTCGGCCAGCGCGAGCCAGTCGGCGAGCATCGGGCGCAGCCGTTGGGCGCGCGGGGAGTTCAGCGGCTCGTCCCGCGCCACGAGACGCAGTGCGGTTACGGGGTCCCAGCCCCCGGTCACCAGGGCCTCGATGTCGCGGTCCGCCGCGCCGGACACCGCCGAGGGGTCTCCCGGGGCCGGGACGGTGATCCCGTGCGCGGTCATCGCCGGGGCGAGATCCGTCACGGAGCCGTCGGCCAGTGCGACCGCGCGGGCGGCCACCAGGGTGAGCAGCGCGAACGCCACCGGGGACCGCTGCTCGTCCAGCGCTCGCACCGAGCGCGCGGTGAGCACGCCGTCCAGGCCCGCCAGCAGCCGCCGCCGAGTGGCGTCGGCCTGGCTGTGCTCCGCGGCGGCGACCAGGGTGGCCGGGTAGGCGTCGCCGAGGACGGCGCGCAGGGCCGCCACGAGGGACTCGCGCAGACCGGGGTTGCCGTCGTGGCCGAGCATGGACAGGAGCTTCGGAACGGCCTCCGGCGCGCCCGCCCGGACCAGTGCGTCGGCGGCGGTCTTCCTGATGTTCGTGTTCGGGTGGTCGAGGCAGGCGGAGATCGCGCCGCTCGCCCAGTGCGCCCGGGCATGACCCAGGGCGAGCAGGGCCTGCCGGACGGTCTGGATGTCCTGGGCCCTGGTCAGGGCGGTCAGCGACGCGGAGAGTGCCTGGGTGTCCTCCCCGGTGGCGTCGTGGGCGAGCAGCGCGATGACGTGCTTGCGTACGTGCCGGTCGCGGTGGCGCAGCAGCCGGTACACCCGTGCGCGGGTGCCCGTCCAGGGGGCCCTGAGCAGCAGTTCGAGCAGGACGACCTGCTCGTCGTCGGTGCGTGCGGGGCGGTCGAGGAGGTCCAGTGCCGTGCTCGCGACCAGGGCGTGACCGGCCTGCTGGGCGTCCGTGGCGTCGAGCAGGCAGACGGGCCGGATCGCGCCCCGCTCGTGGAGCCGGCGGCCGAGGGCGCTGATGGCGTCCAGGACCTCCTGCGGCACCGCGGGCTCACCGGCGGGCTGCCCGTGCTCCCCGGTCCGGGGCGCCGCGTCCGGGCTCCGCGAAGCGGCCAGGCCCGCGACGATGCGCGCCAGCAGGTCCGCGATGACCGGGAGGGTCGCGGCGTCGCCGTGGGCGGCGAGCCGGCACAGCGCCGCCACCGGGGCGTCCGGATCCAGGTGGGAGCTCAGCAGCGCCAGTTCGGCGGCGTCCGGTGCGCCGAGTCCGGCCGCGACGCGCGGCGGCAGACCGACGGGGTCGAGCCGGGCGAGCAGGGCGCGACGCAGGGCCGGATCCCGGTTGAGCTGCCAGAGCAGTTCGAGGGCGCGGCCGCGTACGGGGCGCAGGTGGGGCGCCGTGCGGCCGGTGTCGAGGCCCAGCCCTTCGCGCAGGGCTCGTACCGTCGGATCACCGCCGATCGCCTCCAAGGTGTCCAGGGCGGCGGCCGGCGCGGCGGGGAGCAGGGCGATCACGGCTTCTTCCGCGTCCGTGTGGCGCAGGGCGCGGATCGCGTCGAGGAAGGGCACGGGTGAGGGCGCGCAGGGCAGTATTCGGGTGATGGCGTCCCCGGCCGGGAGGTCGCCCGCCCCCTGGCCGGCCAGCGCGACGAGCAGGGCGAGCCGTCGCGGCCAGCCCGGATCCGCGGCCGGGGCGTCCGTCAGCACCCTGAGCGCCTCGGTCCGGGAGGTGTAGAGGACGGTCGCCACGTCGCGGGCCGGGATCGAGTGATCGGCCAGGGCGAGGCCGACGATTGTGTGGACCTGGCCGTCGTCGGGGAAGTGCCCCCGGCGGTGGAGTCCGCGCAGGCAGGCCACGGCGGGGCCGCCGAGCAGCAGCGGATCGCGGGCGGCGGTGGCCGTCAGGGCGCCGATGTCGTCGCGGTCCGCCACTTCGCCGAGCAGTTCCATCCCGCGCCGTCGCAGGCCGGGCGTCAGCCGTGGGTCCGCGACGACATCGCGCAGCAGGTCGCGGTGGCCGTGGCGGGCGGCGGCCGTGAGGGCGGCTTCGGCCACCGAGGGCGCCTCCCGTACCGGTTCCGGGCCCAGGAAGGGTGCGAGGAGGCCGGGCGCCAGCGGGGCGGTCGCCGCCCATGGTTCGGCGAGTGCGCCCAGCGCGCCCGCGACGACCGGGGCGCTGTCCGCCGCGAGCAGCCCGATCAGCTTCTCCCGGACCGCCGCCGGGGCCAGCAGCCCGGCGTGCAGTGCCTCGCGGGCCAGCCGCAGCGCCTCGGCCCTGAGCACCGGATCGCCGCTGTCCGCCAGCTCGTCCACCAGCGGGCCCGGCCGGTGCGTGCCGCTGATGACCAGCTCGCGCACGGCCTGGTAGAGGAGCTCGCCCGGGGCCTCTTCGCGGAGGACGCGGGGGTCGTGGAGCACGTCGGCGCGCAGCCAGGCGACGCGTACGGTCACCGGCAGCTGCCCGGCCGTGCGCCACGGGGGCCGGGGGCGGCCCGTCAGCCGGTGGCCGAGCCGCTCGTGGAGCCGGGCCAGCAGGAGATCGGCCTCCGGTGGTCCGGTGAGGGACTGGGGCAGCAGTGCGGCGAGTACGTCCGTCTCCGCGTCGGACAGGGGGCGCGTGGCGACGAGCTCGGCCAGCCGGACCAGCGCCGTATGACGCCGCCCCGGATCCCCGTGCCCGATCTCTCGTCCCAGGGTGTGCAGCTCTTCTTCGGCCGTCCGCATCGTCGGATGCTAGGGCATGTCGGCTCAGTAGCCGCCGTACGGTACGTGGTCGGCGAGTGCCAGCTCGCGGGCGAAGGCCCGCACCCGCAGCAGGCACCGTGCGAGGACCCGGACGGTGCGCGGCCGGTGCGGCCCGTAAGCGACGGTCCACAGGGCGGGGACCCGCGTCGTTGTCTGGAGGTGCGCCATGTATCCAGCGTGACCCCGTCCAGCGGTTCGGTCCAACAGATGGATTCGCTGGCTGTGATCGCTACCGTAGATGGATGGAGATTCGCCAGCTCCGCCACTTCATGGCGGTCATCACGCACGGCAGCTTCACGGCCGCCGCCCGCGCCGAACTGATCGTGCAGTCCGCGCTGAGCACATCCGTGCGCAATCTGGAACGGGAGCTGGGCGCAGACCTGTTCGACCGCACCGGCCGCCGGGTGGTGCTGACCGAGGCGGGCCGGGCGCTGCTGCCGTCGGCGCGGACGGTGCTCGCGGGGACGGACGCGGCGCGCGACGCGGTGGCCGCCGTCTCCGAGCTGGCCACCGGCCGGGTGCGGATCGGCACGATCCAGACGCTGACCTGTGTGGATCTGGCCGCCGAACTCGCCGCGTTCCACCGGCTGTGGCCCGGGGTGCAGATCTCCCTGCGCGAGGCGACCACCCCGGAGCTGCTGGCCGGGCTGCTCGCCGGTGAGCTGGACCTCGGTTTCCTGGCGCCGGACGCCGCCGGACTCCCGGACGGCCTGGTGGCGTTCGCCTGCTGGCAGGAGGACCTGGTGCTGATCACGGCCCCCGGTCACCGGCTGGCGACGGCCGGGCGCACCCTGGTCAAGGACCTCGCCGGGGAGCCGTTCGTGGACTTCCGGGCCGGTACCGGTCTGGAGACGGCGGTGCGGCGGCTGGCCGCGCACTGCGGTCTGGAGCGCCGGATCACCTGCGATGTCACCCAGATCCGGCTGCTGGTCGATCTCGTCCGGGCCGGCATCGGTGTGGCGATCGTGCCGCGCCGGATCGGTGAGGACGCCGGGCTGCCGTGCGTGACCATCCGGCAGCCGGAGCCGGGCCGGACGGTGGTGCTGGCGGGCCGGACGCCCCGGCCGCGCAACCCGGCGGCGGTGGCGCTGCTGGACCGGCTGGCCGGCGGCGGTACGGAGTGAGGATCAGGGCCGCAGCGCGCGCAGCAGCAGATCGGCCAGGTGGTCGGCGACCTCCTGCTGGGTGAGCGGGCCGTCGGGGCGGTACCAGGTGGACAGGTGGTGGACCGAGCCGAAGTGGTAGTCGACGATCAGGTCGGCCGGGGTGGCGGTGGAGAACACCCCGCTGCGCTGCCCCTCTTCCACCAGGGCCCGGAAGCGCTCGTGGTAGCGGCGCCGCTCCAGCCGTACCTGCTTGTTCTTCTCGGGGCTCAGGTGGTGCATCGAGCGGAAGAAGATCGAGGCGTCGTCGAGGTTCTCGATGGTGGTGACGACCACATCGGCCGCCGCGTCGCGCAGCCGCTGCTCCACGGGGGCGTCGGCGCCCGCGAAGGCGTCGAGGCGCTCCTGCTGGAGCCGCAGCACCCGGGCGTAGACCTCCTGGAGGAGGTCCTCCTTGGAGCCGAAGTAGTGGTAGAGCGCACCCTTGGTGACGCCGGCCGCCTCGACGATCTCCTGGACCGAGGTGCGGTCGTACCCCTGTTCCGCGAAGAGCCGGGTGGCGGCGGCGAGCAGCCGCTGGGGAACGGGGGTGCCGCTCCCGTCCGTCGCCTTGGCCATAGCCGCCGCCTTCCTTCCGTGCGCAGGTGCGTGTGCGTAGGTGCGAGTGTGCGTCTGCGCTTGCTACCTGGGTGAACGCAGTTCCCGCCTGAGGATCTTCCCACTCGCCGTCTTGGGGAGTTCGGCCAGGATCTCGACTTCGCGCGGGTACTTGTACGCGGCGAGCCGTTCCTTGCAGTACGCGCCCAGTTCGTCCGGCTCCACGGAGGAGCCTGGCCGCAGACTGACGTAGGCCCGGACCGTCTCGCCCCGGTAGGGGTCGGGGACGCCCACGACGGCGGCCTCGCGCACGGCCGGGTGCGTGTAGAGGACGTCCTCCACCTCGCGCGGCCAGACCTTGAAGCCGGAGGCGTTGATCATGTCCTTCTTGCGGTCGACGACGTAGAGCCAGCCCTCGCGGTCCATGAACCCGATGTCGCCGGTGCGCAGCTCGCCGTCCGGGAAGGCGGCGGCGGTGGCCTCGGGCAGCCGCCAGTAGCCGGAGACGACCTGCGGGCCGCGCACGGCTATCTCGCCCTGTTCGCCGAAGGGCACCTCCGCGCCGTTCTCGTCGATGATCCGCACCACCGTGTCCGGGCCGGGCACGCCGACCGAGAGGGTGCCGGAGACCGGGTCGACCGGGGCCTCCCGCTCGGGCGGTACGGAGGCGCAGGGCGCGGTGCACTCGGTGAGGCCGTAGCCGTTGCGGATGTACGGGCCGAAGCCCGCGCGGAACTTCTCCACGAGCGCGGGCGGCAGCGGTGCGCCGCCGGAGGAGATCACCCGGAACGAGGAGAAGTGCTCGGGCGTGACTCCGGGGGTCGCGGCGAGCGCCATGAAGGCGGTCGAGGGGCCGACGGTGTAGGCGGGGCGGTGCTCGGCGAAGGCGTCGAGGACGACGCCGGGGTGGAAGCGGTACGCGAGGACCAGGGTGCCCGCGTGGGCGAGGCAGACGGCCAGCTGGCAGACCATGCCGGTGATGTGGAAGAGCGGGGCGAGCGCGAAGTAGGCGGAGCCCTCCGCGATGGGGTGGCCGGTGCGCTGGCGCTCGACGTTGACCATGATGTTGCCGTGCGCGTTCATGGCGCCCTTGGGGGTGCCGCTGGTCCCGGAGGTGTAGCTGATCAGCGCCACGTCGGTGGCGGTGAGCTCCCGGCCGGCCGGGGCCGCGAGGCCCTGCCGGGCGACGGCGACCAGATCGTCGGCGTCCTTCGCGGCGGGCAGCCGGCCGAAGTTCAGCACCCGGTCGTCGTTCGCCGTCTGGAAGTCGAGCTCGCAGGCGGTGAGCGCGATGCGGACGGCCGGGGCGGCGGCCGCCGTGTCCCGCAGGTACGAGTCCCAGGCCCGGTCCGAGCAGATCAGCGCGGAGACCTCGGCGTCCTTCAGCACATGGCCGACCTCGCCGGACTTGTACATCGGGTTGAGCGGGACGACGGTCGCCCCGGCCTTCCAGGCGCCGAGCAGCGCGAGGACGAAGTGCGGGGAGTTCTGGAGCATGATCGCGACCCGGTCGCCGCGTTCCAGCCCCCGGGCGGCGAGGTGACCGGCCACGGAGTCGGAGAGCGCGTCGGTCTCGCGGTAGCTGAGGCGCCCGTCGAAGTAGGCGAGCGCCGGGTGGTCCGGGGTGCGGGCCACCGAGTCCCGGAAGGCGTGCACCAGGGTGGCGGCCGGGTGGACGGGGGCCCGCTGGGCCTCGCTGAGCAGCGACAGCCAGGGCTTCGCCGCGTAGATCGACTCGGTCATGCGCCGGTCGCCTCCCACTTCTGCTGGAGATGGTTCATGCTGCCGAGCCACTGGTCGGTGTCCTTGGCCCTGGCCCGGTAGTACGTGGCGACCTCGGGGTGCGGCAGGACCAGGAAGCGGTCCTCTGCCATCGCCGCGAAGAGCGCGTCCGCGACGGCCTCGGGCTCGATGGCGCTGGGGGCGAGCACCAGCTCCCCCGCAGAGCCGGCGGCGGTCAGCATGTCGGTACGTACGCCCTGCGGGCAGATCGCGTGGACCTTGACGCCCCGGTGGCCGTAGGTGAGGGCGAGCCACTCCGCGAAGGCGACCACCCCGTGCTTGGTGACGCTGTACGGCGCCGCGCCGATCATCGTGAGCAGTCCGGCGGCGGAGGCGGTGGAGACGAACCTGCCGCTGCCGCGCTCCAGCCAGTCCGGGAGCAGCGCCCTGGCCGCGCGGACGTGGGCCATCACGTTGACGTCCCAGGCGGCGGCCCAGACCTCCTCGTCGGCGAAGACGTCACCGGGCGAAGCGAGTCCCGCGTTGGCGCAGTAGATGTCCACCGTGCCGTCGAGCGCGTCCCGGGCGGCATCGACGATCCGGGAGGCGTCTCCGGCGACCGCGACGCCGCCGATCTCCTCGGCGAGCGCCTTGATCCGGCCCTCGTCGAGGTCGTTGACCACGACCCGGGCGCCCCCGGCTGCGAATCTGCGGGCCAGGGCGGCTCCGATGCCGCCTCCGGCCCCGGTGACCACCACGCCCGCGCCCTGCACCGTACTCATCGGTCCCGCCTCTCTCAGCCGACTTCCCCGGCAGACTAACCAGTCGGTATGTCGTCAGGGAAGAGGCCGGCGCCTCTCGTGCGTCACGCCTGCCACATCGGTCACGTCCGCCTCGTTCCCTGCGGCCCGGGTGCGCGCTAGCGTGCGTGACCATGACAGACGTCGCGATCATGGAGGTAGCGGAATGAGCCTGACCAGGCGTGGTTTGCTGGCCGCGGGCGGTGCCGTGGGGGCCCTCGCGGCGACGGCCGCTCCCGCGGCCGCCGGTACGTCGCACGGCAAGGGCCACGGCAAGGGCCACGGGCACGGCCACGGAGGCGGGCAGGGGCGGCTCCTCACCGGCTTCGACCGGCTCTCCGCGGACGGTTACGCGCTCCTCAAGGGGCAGCGGGTCGGCATCGTCACCAACCCGACCGGGGTCACCTCCGACGTACGCCACATCGTGGATGTGATGCACCCGGACGAACGGGTCAACCTCGTCGCGGTCTTCGGACCGGAGCACGGCTTCCGGGGCACCGCGCAGGCGGGCGGCTCGGAGGGGCGCTACGACGACCCGGCGACCGGGCTGCCGGTCTACGACACGTACCTGAAGAGCGGGCAGCCCCTCGCCGACGTGTTCACGCAGTCCGGCGTCGACACGGTCGTCTTCGACATCCAGGACGCGGGCGCCCGCTTCTACACGTACATCTGGACGCTGTACGACTGCATGGAGGCGGCGGCCCTCGCCAGCAAGAAGTTCGTCGTCCTGGACCGGCCGAACCCGGTGTCCGGGCGGGCGGCCCTCGGACCGGTGCTCGATCCGGCCTTCGGCACCTTCGTGGGCCGCCGGGAGATCGCCCAGGCGCACGGCATGACGGTCACCGAACTCGCCCTGCTGTTCAACGGGGAGTTCCTCTCGGACCGTCCGGCCGACTTGGAGATTGTGAAGATGTCGGGGTGGTCGCGCTCGGACTTCTTCGACGCGAGCGGTCTGCCGTGGGTGCCGCCGAGCCCCAACATGCCCACGCCGGACACGGCGCTCGTCTACTCGGGCACCTGTCTGTTCGAGGGCACGAACCTCTCGGAGGGGCGCGGCACGACGCGCCCGTTCGAACTGCTGGGCGCGGAGGGGATCGACCACACGTGGGCGGCCGCCGCCAACGCGCTCGACCTGCCCGGAGTGGCCTTCCGCGAGGCGTACTTCGCCCCGACGTTCTCCAAGTTCGAGGGGAAGACGGTGGGCGGTGTCCAGCTGCACGTCCAGGACCGCGAGGTCTTCGACCCGGTGCGCACCGGGATCGCGCTGCTGGTGACGGCGAAGCAGACGTGGAGCGGGTTCGCCTGGCGCGAGGACAACTGGATCGACAAGCTCACCGGCAACACCCGGGTCCGCACGATGATCGACGCGGGGGCGGACACGGATGAGGTGGTGGGGGCGTGGGCGAAGGATCTCGCCGCGTTCCGGGCGGTGCGGAAGCGGTACTTGCAGTACCGGTGACCGGTGACTGGTGACCGGTCCGCCGGGCGGGCCGTTGTGCGCGGGCCCGCCCGGCGAGCCGGTTCTGTCCTCAATCGCCGGACGGGCTTGATGTGCCCGGCGGGTTCGGCCTCAGCGGTGTGCCGGGAACTCCACCACCTGCTGGTACGTCGGGCGGTTCTGCCAGTGGATCGCCTTCTGGCCGATCCCGCCCAGTGCGCGGTGGATGATCGAGTCGGTGCACCACTGCTCACCGGCCTTGCAGTTGTCGTCGGCCGGGTAGACCTCGGCCGCCGGGACCGCCGCCGCCTGCTTCAGCGAGGACAGCAGCGCCGCGCGGCAGCTGCTCAGATCGCCGTTGCCGCAGTAGGTCCTGGCCAGCGGCCCCTTGACCGGCTGCCCGAGCACCTGGCGCAGGTCCTTGTCGGCGAAGCCCCACCAGCCGTACTGGAAGGCCGAACCGCTGTGCGCGCCGCTCGGTCCGTGGCTGGCGGCCGGGGACTCGTCGGTGGCGAGGTTGGCGGTCAGCGCCCCGTACAGGTCGTCACCGAGCCCCGGCTTGAACTCCGCGTCGATCAGCTTCGGCCACCAGGCGTCCATGATCCGTACCGCGTCGGCGTAGGTGTACGCGTGCGAACCGGGGCTGCTCTCCTTGCGCTGGGCGCCCGCCGCCCGCCAGGAATCCAGCTGCTGGACCACCGCGTTGAGATCCGGGTCGGTGACCGGCTGGGAGCGGATCACCTTCAGCAGTTCGGGCAGCAGCTGCTCGCCGCGCAGGTCGGTGAGGGCGGCGTCCGCCATCGCCCGGGTGAGGGAGGCGCGGGTCACGCCGCCCTCCTCGACCAGCTTCGACACCCGCTCGTCGAGCAGATCGGCCCGGTGCACCGCGCTGAGCCCGAAGCCCGCGGAGGCGTACCCCTCGGCCTGCTTGTTGTTCCAGGACACGTAGTAGTCCTGGCCGCTGGAGTGCGGGTGCTCGGCGAACGGGGTGTAGTCGGCGGTGTTGGCCGCCCGGTCGTACCCCTGCCACTCGTACGCCTTCTCGGCCTTGATCGGCAGGGCCGGGTCGACGCCGGGGGCGCGCACCGGGTTCATGCCGCTGTTGTAGAAGGCGGCGGTGCGCGAGTCGGCGTAGAACCAGTTGAAGGCGTAGTCGATGTTGCTCGCCGCCTGCTGGAAGGTGGCGGCGTCCTTCACGTACGAAGGGTCGTTGAGCATCTGGAAGCCGATGATCGAGTCGGCCTCGTGCCGGTAGGTGGTGCGCAGCGAGGTGTACGCGACCGGCTTGCCGTCCACCGTGGCGCGGTGGGTGACCACTCCGTAGCCGGTGCGCCACACCTGCATCCGGTAGGAGCCCTTCGCGGTGGAGTCCGCGACGGTGGGGCTCCAGGAGTTGGTGCGCTCCAGCTTCTCCATGGCGGTGCAGTCGCCCCGGTAGAGGTAGTGCGTGGAGTTCTTGGTGGGCGCGGAGCCGTCGGGCTCGCAGAGTTCGACGGTGTAGGTGTCGGTGATGTCCTGGCCCGCGGAGGTGGCGCTCCAGGCGTAGTCCTGGCCTCGGCCCATCTGGATGTACATGCCGACGCCGGCGAAGGAGACGCCGCGGGCGCTGATGCCGGGGCCCTGGATCTCCTGGAGCATCATCAGCTGCGGGGCGAAGTAGCCGGTCTGCGGGCCGAACACGGCGATCGGGTTCCCGCTCGCGGTGCTCTTTCCGGAAACCAGCAGGGCGTTGGACATGCCGCGCTTCTGGGCGCCGGTGCCGGAGCCGGGGAGCGAGCCTTCCGGGATGACCCCGTCGTCGTAGATGCCCTGCGCCTTCTTCAGTTCGGCCGGTGCCTTGACCGGCGCCTTCGCGTTGGTGCCCGCGGAGCCGGTGCGGTCGTGGATCAGGGGTTCGGCGGTGACGGAGCCGGGGTCGGGGAGCGCCGTACCGACGGCCTTGCCGGGCTTGTTCGCGTACGGGAACGAGGTGCCGTCGTGGACGGTGAGGACCGCCTCGGGGTCGTTGCGCTGCCGGAACGACTCCCAGACCTTGGTGCCCTCGGCCACTCCGTACTTCTGCTGGGCGGAGAGCAGCGAGAGCGCCGCCTGGACCTCGCCGCCACCGCCGCCGCCGAACTGGCCGCCGACCACGGAGGCGATCGAGATCAGGTCGGTCAGCTCGAACGGCTGGATCTCACCGACGTTGGTGATGGCGTCGATCTTGCCGGTGAGGACGTACTCGCCGGGGAAGTAGCGGCCCTTCTTCGACTTCTCGCGGTAGGAGTTGATGCCGTCCACATAGGCCTGGGCATCGGCCATGGCCTGCTCGCCGCGGGCGCCCTCGTGGGTCCGTATGTACTCGACCTGGGCCTTGAGATCGTCCTCCGTGTACGGGGCCTGCGGCCAGAACTGCTGCTCCAGGCCCTGGTTGGCCAGCGCGCCGCCGGCGAACGAGGTCAGCTGCCCGCGTCCGATGTGGCGGAAGAGGTCCATCAGCCAGAGCCGGTCCTGCCCGGCCGCGAACCCGGCGCCGAACTCGGTGCCGTAGCGGGTGGTGCCCTTGATGTGCGGGACGCCGGACACCTTGTCGCGGGTGATGGTGACGTCGTTCCGGGGCGAGGTGACGGATTCGACCTGGTTCTTGGGGACGCCGAAGGAGGCGTCGTTGAAGAAGTCGGTGAGCTTCTGGTCGGTCAGGCCGGTGTGCCCGGCCACCAGCCCGTCGTAGCGGTCGAGCTGGTCGTCGCTGTGCGCGGGATGGGTGCCGAACGCCTTGTTGCCCAGGATGTCGACGAGGGTGGCGTTGCCGTTCTCGCCGGGCGGCAGGATGTCGTCGCACTGTCCCTGGCAGTAGTCGGGTACGGGATCGGGCTCGGCGGCGCCCGCGTGGGGCGCGGTGGCCAGCAGAGAGGCACCGAGTGCGAGTACGGCCGCGATCGTGGCGGCCCGGAACTTGCCGGTGCGGGCGGTGGTGCCGGTGCGTGGGGGCATGCGTGCTCCTCGGAAAGGCCGATGCGCCGGACGTTACCGGCGGTATGACCCGCCGGTAAGGTGAGCATCAGTCACCTTTTCCGAATCACCACATGCGGTCACATGACGACCGGTCATCTCATCAGCTGGACGACCGCACTCATGGATGGAGCCGATCCGGGCAGTCGTACGTCCATTGGGTTGACGCCGAATTTTCGGGCGACGGAGTACGAACGACGGAGGTGGCAGCGCAATGGCCGGTTTCCGGAGTCTTGCGAGACAGGTCCGCGATCCGCGGAGCGATCTGGCACTGCGGCGGTACTCGCTGCGCAAGTGCCTGGAGCGCTTCGCCCCTTACGGACACCGGGCGACCTGGGATCATCTGTGCGCCCGGCATGGAATAGAGCCGGAGGACCGGGCCCCCGATCCGGCCCGGCTGACGCGCGCGCTGGAGGAGCTGGAGACGGCCCGCGCGGTCTGGCTGCACTACGAGGCGGGGTTCGCCGAGCGCCGCCGGCGGGAGAAGCACGACGGACTGCGCCGGCCCGGCGCGTTCGACGACTGGCACCGGCGCACCTGGGGCGGGAACGGCGTCGCGCGGTGCGACGACCCGGCCGTCCATCCGGCGGCGCCGCTCGCGGAGGTACTGGCGCGGCTGATTTCCGCCCTGGAGTCGGAGCCGGGCAACGGCTGCCCGGTCTGCGAGCGGGGCCGGATCGCCTGGCGGCAGGACCTGGACAGCGAGCCGTGGTCCGGTCCGGTCTGCACCGGCTGCGGAATCGTGGTGCCGCAGCCCGTACTCACCAGCGCGGCGCTGGCGAAGGCCCGGCAGACCCGGCTGTGCGGCCTGGCATCGGTGGCATGAGCGCCTGAGTGCCCGAGGAACGGAGCGGCCCGCCCGGCGTCCGGAGGACGCGCGACTGCCGGACGGGCAACACATCCGTACGATCCGCCGCCTCAGCGCCCTCCCCCTGAACCCTTCGCGGGCTTGCCCGGCATCAGGCGCGAGCCGCTCATCCGCTCACCGGAGATGTCGTCCGGGTTGGAGAGCACGCAGTTCTCCAGCGACAGGCAGCCGCAGCCGATGCAGTCGGTGAGGTGGTCGCGCAACCGCCCCAGCTGCACGATCCGCTCGTCGAGCTCGGAGCGCCACGCCTCGGACAGCCGCGCCCAGTCCTCGCGGTCGGGGGTGCGCTCCTCCGGGAGTTCGGCCAGCGCGTCCCTGATGGTGGCGAGCGGGATGCCGACGCGCTGCGCCGCGCGGATGAAGGCGACCCGGCGCAGCGCGTCCCGGTCGTAGCGGCGCTGGTTCCCGCTGGTGCGGCGGCTGCTGATCAGGCCCTTGGCCTCGTAGAAGTGCAGGGCCGAAACGGCGGCGCCGCTGCGCGCGGAGAGCTGGCCGACCGTGAGTTCATGGAGTGTCTGTGGGATCTGGGGCACCCCTCGAACCCTACGTGGCCTCGTCCCGGCCGGTCCGTCGTTGACAGGAACGCACCCGCGAACCATGCTGAGCAAGCGCTTAGACAGGTGCGAGCGCGGATGGCCGAGAGCGGGAAGGCAGGGACCAGGGACATGGCAGAGCCGAGGATCTTCACGTCCGCGCAGGAGCTGCGCGACGGGGTGGGCGAGCAGCTCGGGCACAGCGACTGGCTGGAGGTCGAGCAGCAGCGGATCGATCTCTTCGCGGACGCCACCGGCGACCACCAGTGGATCCACGTGGACCCGGAGCGGGCGAAGGCCGGACCGTTCGGCACGACGATCGCGCACGGCTACCTCACGCTCTCGCTGCTGCCGGCCCTCGTGCCGCAGGTGATGCGGGTCGAGGGCATGAAGATGGGCATCAACTACGGCACCAACAAGGTCCGTTTCCCCTCCACGGTGCCCGTCGGATCGCGGCTCCGGGCGACGGCCGTCCTGAAGAGCGTCGAGGAGGCGGGCGGCGGCGTGCAGGTCACCGCGGTCGTCACGGTGGAGCGCGAGGGCGGCGACAAGCCGGCCTGCGTGGCCGAGTCGGTGTCGCGGTACTACTTCTGAGCACCGCCCCCGGGCGGCCGGGTCACCGCCCGGCCGCGACCATGCGCAGCACGAGGCCGGCGTACAGGTCGCCGACCTCGTCCGGCGTCCGGCTGCCCTGGGCGTTGAACCACCGCGCCACGTCGATGCAGAGCGAGAGCACGGCGAGCGTGGTGCCCGGCACGTCGGGGACGTCGAACTCCCCCGCCGCCACGCCCTCCCCGATGATCCGGCGCACCACCGCATCGCTCCGGCGGCGCAGCTCGATGATCTCGGCGCGGTGCTCCGCGCCGAGGGCGTCGAGCTCGTACTGGACGACGCGTGCGGTGGTGTGCCGTTCGGCGTGCCACTGGACGAAGGAGCGGACCGCGGCGGCCAGCCGCTCGGCGGCCGTGCCCTCACCGTCGGCCGCCGCCTCCAGAACGGCCAGGGCGCGGTCGTGGCCGATCCGGCTGATCCGGTGGAGCAGCTCTTCCTTCGTCTTGTAGTGGATGTAGAGCGCGGCGGGGCTCATTCCGGCGCGGCCCGCGATGTCCCGGGTGGTCGTCGCGTGGTACCCGCGCTCGGCGAAGGCGTCCACGGCGGCGACCAGAAGCCGCCTGGCGGCCTCGGGCGTCACTTCGGCCCACGGCGCGCTCTCGCCGTCGGTCTCCTCCGCCGTGCTCATCGTCATGGCCCCTCTCGGTCAGCAGGACGAACACCATACCCCGATCCTGAGCAAGCGCTTAGGGTCGTTCGTCGGATGAGATCGTCAGAGCTTCTGGAAGGGGTCGTGCTCGGCCAGGATCTTCTCCAGCCTGGCCTGGTCGACCCGGCTGACCAGCTGCCCCGCCTCCTGCCGGTCCCTGATGACCTTGGCCAGGGTGAAGCAGGACGTGACGAGATACAGGACGCCGATGGCGAGGAAACCGCGCACCCAGGCGTCCGCGTCGAGGAAGTAGATGCCGAGCGCGACCGCGCCCATCGCCACCCCGAAGGACGCGACGGCCTGACCGTAGAAGGCGGCGGTGCTCTGCTGCTTGACCGATGTCGTCTCACTCATGCCGCCCAGCATCCCGGCGGCATGACGTACGCCACATCCGTCCGGGTACTCACTCCGGTACTCAGACGCCCGTTCGAGCCGCTTACCCCCGGGACCGTCTCAGAACGCGGAGACCCCCGTCAGGGCCCGGCCGATGATCAGCTTCTGGATCTGGCTGGTGCCCTCGTAGAGCGTCATCACCCGGGCGTCGCGCAGCAGTTTGCCGACCGGGTACTCGTCGATGTAGCCGTATCCGCCGAACACCTGGAGGGCGTTGTTGGCGGCACGGACGGCGGCCTCCGAGGCGAAGAGCTTGGCCTTGGACGCGGCGGTGGCGAACTCCTCGCCCCGGTCGATCAGGTCGGCCACCCGCCAGGTGAGCAGCCGGGCGGCGTCGACGTCCACGGCGATATCGCTGATGAGCTCTTGGACGAGCTGGTAGCCCGCGATGGGCTTGCCGAACTGCTCGCGTTCACCGGCGTACCCGACGGCCGCGTCCAGGGCGGCCCGGGCGATGCCGACGCAGCCGGCCGCCACCGACATCCTCCCCTTGGCCAGGGCGGACATGGCGATCGAGAAGCCCTTGCCCTCGGGTCCGATGAGCGCGGTGGCGGGGACCCGGACGTCCTCCAGCACCAGCTCGGCGGTGGCCTGGCCGCGCAGTCCGAGCTTGCCGTGGATGGTGCGGCGGGTGAGGCCTGGGGTGTCGGCGGGGACCAGGAAGGCGGATATGCCCTTGTGGCCGGGGGTGTCGTTGGTGCGGGCGAAGAGCAGCACCACATCGGCCCAGGTGCCGTTGGTGATGAACATCTTGGAGCCGTTGACGACGTAGTCTCCTCCGTCCCGCACGGCCCTGGTCGTCAGGTTCCCGGCGTCGGAGCCGGTGCCCGGCTCCGTGAGGCCGAAGCAGCCCACCGCGTCGCCCGAGGTCAGCCTCGGCAGCCACTGCCGCTTCTGCTCCTCGTCGCCCCACGCGGCGATGGTCTTGGCGACCAGTCCGAGGGAGACGGAGACGATGCCGCGGACCGAGGAGTCGCCCCGGCCGAGCTCCTCCGTCACCAGGCAGTACGCGAGATGGTCGCCGCCCGAGCCGCCGTACTCCTCGGGGACGGTCAGCCCCAGGAAGCCGAGGGAGCCCAGCTTCTTCACGATCGACTTGTCGACGTTCTCGGCACGGTCCCACTCGACGACGTGCGGCGCGATGTCACGGGCGACGAAGTCCTCGGCCAGCCGCCGGACAGCCTCCTGCTCCTCGCTGAGCTCCAGGTTCATCAGTCGGCCCTCCACCTTAATTAGCACTGCTAGTTTTAGCTGCGCAGGGCCTACTATGTGCCGCATGGCCCGCCCGCGCAAGCCCCTCCTCAGCAGAGACCGCATCGTCGCGACGGCGGGTGCCCTGGTGGACGCCGAGGGGCTCGACGCCGTCTCGACCCGCCGGCTGGCGGCCGAGCTCGGGGTCAGCGGCCCGTCGCTCTACAACCACTTCCGCAACAAGGACGAGATCCTGGACGCGGTCGCCGACGCCGTCTCCGCGCAGGTCGACCTGTCGATGTTCGACGAGTCCGACAGCCGCGACTGGCGGGCCGCCCTGCACGACTGGGCGGTCTCCTATCGTGCGGCGCTCACCGAGCACCCGCACATCGTGCCGGTGCTCGCCCAGGGCCCCGGCCGCCGCCCGGCCGGCCTCCGGGTGGCCGACGCGGTGTTCGGCGCCATGGTCCGCGCGGGCTGGCCGCCCGCCCAGGCCACGTACATCGGCGCGCTGATGCGCTACTTCATCACCGGCTCCGCGCTCGGCTCCTTCGCCCGTGGCTTCGTGGACGACGAGACCGCGTACGACCCCGCCGACTATCCCCACCTCGGCCAGGCCCATCTGCTGGCCGAGCGCCGCCAGCAGGTCGACGAGGGGGCCTTCGAGACCGGGCTGCGCGCACTGATCGACGGACTCGCCCTCCAGTACGCGCCGCCCACGGCCGCCGGAACCGTTCGGCCGGTACCGAAGCGTCCCTGACGCATCCTGGAACACATGGCATACCCCGACCCCGCCGCGCCCCGGCTCGCCGCCCTGGCCGCCCTCCTCGCGGACGAGACCCGCGCCGCCTTCTGCCTGGCCCTGCTCGACGGCCGGGCCTGGACCGCGGGCGAGCTGGCCCGGCACGCCTCCGTCGCCCCGTCGACCGCCAGCGAGCACCTGGGCAAGCTCGTCGCGGGCGGGCTGCTGGCCGAGGAGCGGCAGGGCCGGCACCGCTATCTGCGGCTCGCCGGTGAACAGGTCGCGCACCTGATCGAGGAGCTCGCGGGCCGGGAGGCGCCCGGCCCCGCCGCCCGGCCGCGCACCCTGGGGGCGTCGGGCGCCGACAGCGCGCTGGCCAGGGGCCGCACCTGCTACGACCATCTCGCGGGCCGCATCGGGCTCGCGGTCACCGACGCCATGACCGCAGGCGGGCTGCTGCGGCAGGACACCGGCTTCGCACTCACCGACGCCGGGCTCGACTGGTTCGGCGCGCTGGGCATCTGCCTGGACACCCGGTCGCGGCGTCCGCTCGTCCGCGGCTGCCTGGACTGGACCGAGCGCAGGCCGCATCTGGCAGGGGTCGCGGGCGCCGCCCTGTGCCGCCATGTGCTGGAGTCCGGCTGGTGCGTACGGATCGGGTCGGGGCGCGCGGTGCGGGCCACCCCGGACGGGGAACGGGCCCTGGCCGCACGGCTGGGCATCGATCCGGCGACTATTCGGTAGGCGCCGAAGGATCGCGCCCTTACGGTCAGGGCCATGACGACTATCCCCTCCCCTGTCCCCTCCGCCGGACCCCGCTCCGACTGGCGCGCCCCCGCCGCCGCCTGCACCACCGTGGTGCTGTGGGCCTCCGCCTTCGTCTCCATCCGCAGCGCGGGCGAGGCCTACTCCCCCGGCGCGCTGGCCCTCGGACGGCTGCTCACCGGCTCACTGGCGCTGGGCGCGCTCCTGCTCGTACGGCGCGAGGGCCTGCCGCCCAGGGCGGCCTGGCCGGGGATCATCGCCTCCGGGCTGCTGTGGTTCGGCCTGTACATGGTGGTGCTCAACTGGGGTGAGCAGCAGGTGGACGCGGGAACGGCCGCCATGGTCGTGAACATCGGGCCGCTGCTGATCGCGCTGCTCGGTACACGGCTGCTCGGCGAGGGCCTGCCGCGCCGGCTGGCCGTGGGCATGGGCGTGTCCTTCGCGGGCGCCGTGGTCGTGGGGCTCTCCATGTCGGGGAAGGGGAGTTCGTCCGTCCTGGGCGTGCTGCTGTGCCTGCTGGCGGCGGTGACGTACGCGGCCGGGGTGGTCGGCCAGAAGCCCGCGCTGGGGCACGGCTCTGCGCTCCAGATCACCACGTTCGGCTGCCTGGTCGGCACGGTGGCGTGCCTGCCGTTCTCCGGTGCGCTGGTCTCGGACGCGGCGGACGCGCCGCTGTCCGCGACGCTGAACATGGTCTACCTCGGCCTCTTCCCGACCGCGCTGGCGTTCACCACCTGGGCCTACGCGCTGGCCAGGACCACCGCCGGGCGGATGGGCGCCACCACCTACGCGGTGCCCGCGCTCGTCGTGCTGATGGCCTGGCTGCTGCTGGACGAAGTGCCCGCGCCGCTCACCATCGGCGGCGGGCTGCTCTGCCTCGCCGGGGTGGCGGTGTCCCGGACGCGGCCGCGGGCCGGGCGGGCGCCGACGCGGCCCGCCCGGCCCGTCAGCACGAACCGGAGCTGAAGCCTGTTCAGAACACCACCAGGGCCCGGCCGCCCTTGCCGGCGATCATGTTGTCGAAGGCGGCCGGGATGCCGTCGAGCCCGATCCGCTCCGTGACCATCATGGAGAGGTCGAAACGGCCCGCCGCGATGTGACCGGCCAGCACCGGCAGATCGCGGGCCGGGTCGCTGTTCCCGTAGACGCAGCCGGTCAGGGAGCGGCCCCAGTGGAAGATCTCCAGGGCGTTGAAGGTGACCTCCTGGTCCTTGCCGCCGATGCCGACGACCGTGGTGCGGCCGCCCCTGCGGGTGGACTCCCAGGCGGTACGGATGGTGGCGGCCCGGCCGACGCACTCGATCGCGACGTCCGCGCCCTGGCCGCCGGTGAGGCCCCGGATCTCGCGGGGCGTGGTGGCGGAGGCGATGACGTAGTCGGTGGCGCCCGCCTTCCGGGCCAGCTCCTCCTTCTCCGGGGAGACGTCCACCGCGATGATCCGCGAGGCGCCCGCGATCCGGGCGGACTGGAGCACCGCGAGGCCGACGCCGCCGATGCCGAACACGACGACGGACTCCCCCGCGCGGACCCGCGCGCTGTGGTGGACCGCGCCGTACCCGGTGAGCACCGCGCAGCCGAGCAGCGCGGCGTCGGTGAGCGGGACGCCGTCCGGTGCGGGCAGCACGCAGTTCGCGGCGACGACGGTCTCCTGCGCGAAGGCGGCGACGTTCAGCCCGGGGTGCAGTCCGGTGCCGTCGGCGGTGCGGGCGTGGATGTTCGCCGCGCCGGCCAGGGCGTTGGCGCAGAGCCAGACCTCACCGATCCCGCAGTGGTGGCAGCTCCCGCAGGACGGGGCCCAGTTGAGCACCACGCCGTCGCCGGGTGCGACGTGGCCGACGCCCTCGCCCACGGAGACGACGGTGCCCGCTCCCTCGTGGCCGAGGACGGCGGGCACCGGCACCCGCATGGTGCCGTTGGACAGCGAGAGGTCGGAGTGGCAGACCCCGGCCGCGGCGAGCCGGACGCGCACCTGGCCGGGGCCTGGCTCCGGGAGTTCGATGCCGGTGATCTCCAGCGGGGCTCCGATGGCGGGCAGTACGGCGGCGCGGACCACGGACTGGCTCCTTGCTGTTGGGGGAAGCTGATTGCGGGCGGCGGGCTCGGTGGACCGGTTCAGAACTGGAGGGACTTGGTCTGGAGGTACTCGGCGAGGCCGTGGGAGCCCAGCTCACGGCCGACGCCGGACTGCTTGTAGCCGCCGAAGGGAGCGAGCGGGTTGAACCGGCCGCCGTTGATGTCGACCTGACCGGTGTCCATCCGGCGGGCGAAGGCGACGGCCTCCGCGTCGTCGGCGGCCCAGACGGCGCCGGCGAGCCCGTACACGGTGCCGTTGGCGATCCGCAGCGCGTCGTCCTCGTCCTCGTACTTCAGGATCGAGATGACCGGGCCGAAGATCTCCTCCTGGGCGATGGTCATCTCCGGGGTGACGTCGGCGAAGACGGTGGGGCTGACGTAGTAGCCCGTGGCGAGGGGCGCCTCGGGGCCGCCCGCGACGATCCGGGCGCCCTCCTCGATGCCCTTCTCGATGTATCCGCGGACCCGGGTCCGCTGCTTGGCGTTGACGAGGGGGCCGACCCGCTCGCCGGGCACGTACTTGGCGACGGCCGAGGCGGCGAGGGCGACTGCCTCCTCGTACCGGTCCGCGTCCACCAGCATCCGGGTCCAGGCGCTGCACGTCTGGCCGGAGTTGGACATCACGTTGGCGACGCCGACGTTGACCGCCTTGGCGAGGTCGGCGCCGGGCAGGATGACGTTGGCGGACTTCCCGCCCAGCTCCAGCGCCACGCGCTTGACCGCGCCGCCCGCCGTCGCGCCGATCCGCTTCCCGACGGCGGTGGAGCCGGTGAAGGAGACCAGGTCGACGTCCTGGTGCCCGGCGAGCGCCTGTCCGGCGACCGGGCCGAGGCCGGTGACCAGGTTGAAGACCCCGGCCGGCAGTCCGGCCTCCTCGGTGGCCTCCGCGAAGAGCTGAGCCGTGAGCGGGGTGTCCTCCGCGGGCTTGAGGACGACGGTGCAGCCGGCCGCGAGCGCGGGGGCGACCTTGGCGACGATCTGGTGCAGCGGGTAGTTCCACGGGGTGATCGCTCCGACCACACCGACCGGCTCCAGCAGCACGGTGGAGTTGCCGTGCCGCTCCTCGAAGGCGTACGTCGCGGCCAGTTCGGCGTACGAGCCGGCGACGAGCACCGGCACCCCCGCGTGCACGGCCTGCGACATCGGCAGCGGCGAACCGAGTTCCGCCGTGACCGTCGCGGCGATCTCGTCCCTGCGGGCCGCCAGGACGTCGCGCAGCGCGCCGATCCGCGCGGCGCGTTCGGCCGGCGGGGTCGCGGCCCAGCCGGGGAACGCGGCGCGCGCGGCCCGTACCGCCTCGTCGACATCGGCTGCCGTTCCGGCCGGTACCTGGGCGATGACCTGCTCGTCCGCCGGATTCACGACCGCGATCGTGTCCGTTCCGGCAGCCGGACGCCAGGCGCCGCCGATGTACATACCGTCGTGGGCCTTCATGGCTGTTCCTCCCGGGCACGGTGACGGACGGGGTCGTCCACGCCCCAAACTAGCGCCGTTAGTTTTCGGGCGCCAGAGACACCGGGCACGACATCCCTGCCCGTCCGGCCGCCCGGTTACATGTCCAGCCCCGGCACATCCCTCGGCAACGGACAGATCCGGCGCCCCTGGTGGTCGAAGACGTACAGGTGTGCCAGGTCCACCAGCAGCGGGACCTGCCCTCCGGTACGCAACCGCATGTCCGGGCCGGTGCGCACCACGAGGTCGCTGGCCGTGACGGCGGGGCGGTCTGGGCTGCGCACCTCCGGCGCCGACGGCTCGGACCCGGGTGCGTCCAGGACGGCGACGGAACCGCCGAGGTGCCCGGCGGCACGCTCCCTGAGCCGCCCCAGCATCCCTGTTCCCCCCTCGCCGCCACGGCGCCTGCGCTGGATGCCGTGCTGCGGGCGGGCCGACTCCAGGTCCGGCACCACGGCGGGCCGCGAGCCGGTGTTGAGGTGGACCAACGCCTCGTGCCCCTGGTACTCGACATGCTCGACGATGCCGCTGAGCGCCACCTCACCCGGGCGGGCCTGGCTCGGCGGGGCGATCCGGACCGCTTCGGAACGCAGTCCGACGATGATCCGGCGGCCCTGCTGGATGCGGAGCAACTGGTGGTCGGGGCTGAGCGGTTCGGGCAGCGGAAGCCGCTGGCGGCCGAGGTCGATCGACATCCGCCCCTCCAGGGGCGCGTGCACGACGGCCTGGAGCAGGTTGATCCTCGGGGTGCCGATGAACGCGGCGACGAACACGTTCTCCGGCAGCGCGTACACCTCACGCGGCGGGCTGACCTGCTGGAGCACTCCCCCGCGCATCACGGCCACCCGGTGGCCCAGCGACATCGCCTCCGCCTGGTCGTGGGTCACGTAGACCGTGGTGACGCCGAGTTCCTTGGTCAGCTGCGATATCTCGGCGCGCAGGTGGTTGCGGAGCTTCGCGTCGAGGTTGGAGAGCGGCTCGTCCATCAGGAAGGCGGAGGGCTGGCGCGAAATGGCCCGCCCCATCGCGACCCGCTGGCGCTCCCCACCGGAGAGCTGACCGGGGAGGCGGTCCAGGACGCTCTCGATCCCGAGCATCCTGGCCGTGTTCTCGATGCGCTCGCTGTGGTCCTGGCGCGGGTTCTCCAGCTTCAGCGGAAAGCCGATGTTGGCCCGGTTGGTCATCGTCGGGTACAGCGCGAAGTTCTGGAAGACCATGGCCATTCCGCGTTCGCGGGGCGTGAGGTGATTGGCCGGTTCACCGTCGAGCAGCACCTCGCCCTCGGAGACGTCCTCAAGACCGGCGATCATGCGCAGCACGGTCGATTTTCCGCAGCCGGAGGGGCCCAGCAGGACGACGAACTCGCCCGGGTCGATGGAGAGCGAGAGACGGTCGACGGCACGCGAGGACCGCCCGTACGCCTTGCTGACATTGTTCAGAGTGATGGCGCGAGTCATGTGGTTCCGCCCGGAAGGATGGTGGTGGAGCGGTGGGGAGCGGCAGCAGTGGCCTGAAATTAACCCACTGGGCGGGGCGTGGGAATGATTCGCGCAAACCTGGCCGGTCACGGTGGCCGCCGGACCCGAAGTGCCAGGTGCGATTCCGCTTCGGCCCGGATGTCCGGGAGCCCGCCGGGCCCTCTCAGTCCAGTACGCGCGCCAGGTACGCCTGGACCAGGACCCGGGTCTCCGCGATGATCGCGCGGTCGCCCGACGGATCGGCGCGGAAGGCGAGTTGGAGCAGCGCGTCGGTGGCCTCCACGCAGACCAGGACGACCCGCGGGAGATCCTCGTCGGGGGCGCGGCCGAGATGGCCGGAGAGCAGTTCCGTGAGCCGTCCCGCGACCCGCTGGTTGGCGTCGTCGGCCGGGTCGTCCTCGGGCGCCGGGGCGCCGAAGTCGATGAGGGCGAAGCCGGGTACGGAACGCTTCATCGCGAGGTACTCGTCGAGCACGGCGTCGATGGCGCGGCGCCAGTCGTCGGCCGGGATGACGGCCAGCCGGGACGTGATGCGCTCGGCGTAACTGTCCAGGTTGCGCAGGGCGAGGGCGTCGGCGAGAGCCCGTTTGTTGGAGAAGAAGCGGTAGACGGAGCCGATGGGGACCTCTGCGCGTACGGCCACGGCCCGGGTCGAGAGCTGCTCGTAGCCGGTCTCGTCGAGGAGTTCGGCGCAGGCGTCGAGTATCCGGGTGAGGCGTTCGGCGCTGCGCTGCTGTACGGGGGCGCGGCGGAGGTTCGTGTTCACGTGGGGCACGGGCTCCATGATGCCGTGGGCCTCCTTCTCCGGGCGTAAGGACCGTGAGGGCCGGGCCGTACCTCTCCGCCCGGCCCCCGCCGCCCGCCACAGCCGTGGATCTCATTGCCTACCAGGGCAGCGGGCCCTCCGCGTCGAAGTAGCCACCGGTCGGGCCGTCCGGACCCGGTTGAGCCATCCGGACAATGATCTCGGCGCCCTGCTCGACGGTCTGCGTGCCCTCGTGCCGGTTCAGGTCGGTCGAGGTGTAGCCGGGCTCCACAGCGTTGATCCGCATCTGCGGGAACGCCGTGGCGAACTGCACGGTGAGCATGTTGACCGCGGTCTTGGAGGCCGGGTAGGCGGCCCCCGGATACCCCTTGCCGGCCTGGGCCAGCGAGGCCAGCCTGCTGCTGACATTGACCACGACCGGGGCGGCGGAGCGCTCCAGCAGCGGCAGGAAGGCGTGGGTGACCCGGACCAGGCCGAAGACGTTGGTCTCGAACACCTCACGCAGCACGTCGGCGGTCAGCTCCGCGGCGCCGATGATCTCGCCTCCCGGTGACCGCACCTCGATTCCGGCGTTGTTGACCAGGACGTCCAGGCCGCCGCCGGCCTCGACGGTGGCCACCGCGGCGGCGACCGACGCGTCGTCGGTGACGTCGAGCTGCACGAACCGGGCGCCCAGCTCGGCCGCGGCCGCCTCGCCCCGCTCGACGCTGCGCGCTCCGACGTAGACGGTGTGCCCCGCGGCGATGAGGCGGCGGGCGGTCTCATGGCCGAGGCCCTTGTTGGCCCCGGTGATCAAGGTTGTCGTCATGGCGTACAGCCTCTCTCCGGGATGTCGCGGCCGACCAGTGGATTACGAAGCGGTCCGGCCGGTGCGCGGGTGCGCGTTGCGCGATCGTCTCCCGCGCACCGGCCTCAGGCGATGAGCAGGCTCAACCCGCCGACGGTGTAAGCGATCATCAGGATCAGCAGCGGGAGTTGGCCGGCTATCGCGCGGCCGGGCGGGAAGAGCCGTACGGAACGGTCGTGGGCCGCTACGACGCCCAGGACGTGGCCGAGGACGATCGCGAGGACCTGGAGGGCGGCGACACCGCCCGGACCGAGGGGCGGCTCGGGCGGGGCGGGATTGTCAGTGCCGAGTGCCACCATGACCGTACGTGGGCCTTCGGTGACGAAGAGTGTGAAGTAGTGGGCGACGAGATAGCCGAGGGCGATCGGGACGAGCGAGTGCGCGAAGGCGGTGAGGGGGTGCGCCAGTCGGCCGGAGAGCAGCCGGGTGGCACCGGCGCAGAGCGCGTAGAGGGAGGCCACGAGGGCGACGGCGCCCAGGAGTCCGAGTGTGGCCGCGGTGGTACGGCCCAGGGGGGAGGTCTGGACGGTGGTGATCCAGGAGGGGGCGTCGGAGAAGCCGTCGTAGGCGGTGGAGCCGAGCATGACGCAGACGGTGGCGACGAGTCCGGGGAGCTGGGGTGTGGCGTCGAGTCCGTTGAACGGGGAGCGCAGGACGAGGCGGCGGTCTGCGGGGCGGCGGCCCAGCGGGGAGAGCCTGGCCAGCAGCCCCGAGTAGACCTCGAACGCCTCGGCGTGGTCGAACCAGTGGGCGCCGTGCCGGGCGGCGCCCGCGAGGTGGACGGCGCTGTACAGGGCGAGGAAGAGGAGGAGCGCGGTGGGTGACGCGGGGTCCGGGGCGACGAGTTCGAGCCAGGTGAAGGCGAGCAGCCCGGCCGCCGCCGGCCACATCCCGAGGCGTACGGGGAGGGGCCGGCCGGCGTCGGGGTCGCGCCGCAGCGCGCGGCAGGCCAGGAGGTGCAGGGTGCGCAGCGGGTTGAGCAGCCGCCAGACGGGGCCGAACAGCAGGGACGCCGGGACGAGCCCGACCCACAGCAGTACGTAGACGGCGCCGGGAGCCGGATTGCGGTCCGGGTCCGCCGGGCCGAGGAGGAGGTGCAGCACGACGAAGAACGCGGCGGCCAGTCCGAGCGCGCGGGCCGCGACGCGGGTGGCCCGCGCGTCGGCCGCGCGCCGGACGGCGGCCGGCAGCGGACGGCCCGCCAGTTCGCCGCGGAACCGGGAGGCGGACCAGAGCAGGCCGAGCGCGAGGAAGGAGACGAACAGCGCGGCGAAAGCGCCCGCGAACGCGTAGAACGGCGAGAGCGGCAGATCGTGCTGGGCGCCGATGCCATGGGCGAGGACGTCCACGGCGCCGGTGGCCGGGCCGGTGCCACCGGTCGGAACGGCCGCACCGGCCGGACCGGCGGTCACCGTACGACGAGTTGGGTCAGGAGCAGGTCGGACTCGTGTGTCTCGACCTCGAAGAGCCCGGTGCGGTCGGCGGTGAACGTGAGGGTGACGGTCCGGCCGGCGGGCAGCCGGGCCTCCTTGTCGTAGCCGTGCACATGAAGGGTGTCGTCGTGGTCGCTGCGGACCTTCAGCCGCACGGTCCGGCCCTTCTTGATCTCGGCGCGCCCCGGCGCCGGGCTGACCTTGCCGTCGCGGACGGAGATCTCCAGCGTGGTGCCGGGGGCGGCGGAAGGGCTGGCGTCCGGTGCCGAGGTGGCCGCGCCGAGCGTGACGGTGGCCTGGACCGGGTTGGAGCCGACGGCCCAGGCGGTGTGGTCGTCGGCGTAGAGGCGGGCGGTGAGTTCGGTGCCGCCCCCGGCGCCCCGGAGCAGCGACTCCGGCAGGTGGAACCAGGTCCCGTAGACCCGGGCGAGCGGATGTCCGTCGAGGAAGAGGCGGGCGTGGCCCCGGCCCAGGAGTGCGCCGCCGCCCACGCTGTCCGGGGTGAACCGGAAGTTGCGCACCGCGAGGTGGACGTTCCAGCCGTCCTCCGAATCGGGCCGCACGGCGACGGTCACCTCCGGTGCGCCCTCGGCGTCGACCTGGCGCAGCCGGTGACCGGAGCCGTCGTCCGAGGACAGCAGCCGGCCGACGCCGCCGGTGGCCTGCTCGTGGCTGGTGCCGGGCTTGTGGTGGGTGGTGGCCCGCCCGCCGCAGGCGCCCGCGCCGAGCACGAGGGCGGCCACGACGAGCAGGGCGGCGGCGGACCTGCGCACCGGGGCGTGGTTCGGGCGCCGGTTCGGGCGCCGGTCCGGGGTGCGGTTCGAGAGCCGGTCCGGGGTGTGGTTCGGGGTGCGGTTCACGACGGTTCTCCGTCCGGTGCGGGGCGCGAAGCGGATTGACCGTCCGGTGCGGGGGCCGAAACCGGTTCACCGCCCGGCGCGGCGGCCGAAACCGGCTTCCCGTCCGGTGCGGCGGCCGACACCCGCTCTCCGTCCGGCTCCGGCCGTTCGCCGTGCCGGGCGGCGGCCACCACGGCCCAGACCACCCAGACCACGCCGAGGAGCCCCCGCACCCAGGCGGGGCTCAGCGGGATCCACGGGATCATGAACACGCCCTTGTCCAGCGCGTCGAGCAGCGTGAGCGCGCCCAGCACCACCGTCGTCCAGCCCAGCCCCGGCCGCCCTCGTCGCCGCAGCACCAGGCCGATGCCCGTCCACCACAGCCCGGTCAGCAGCAGCGCGACGGCGGGCAGGTAGCCGGAGGCGAGCCCCATGGTCGACCCGGCCACGTCGAGGCCGAGGCCGATGAGCCCGAGGACGGAGGCCGCCGTGGCGAGCCGGCTCGTCCGGAGCCTGCGCCACCACAGCACGCCGCCGACCAGCACGAGCACCAGCGCGATGCCCAGGGCCGCCTGCAGCTCGATGCGTTCGATGCCGCGCGCGCCGTACCAGTCGCAGCCGGCCGGCAGCCGGCGCGCCTGCACGTTGTAGTCGGCGCAGACCAAGAGCTGGGCGAGTTTGACGGGTTCGCCCAGCAGCCGGTCGGTGCGGCCGGTGACCGCGCCGCGTTCGTCGCCGCAGGCGGGCAGGGAGCGGGGCGTGGAGGGACCCGCGTCCGACTGCCAGCAGTTGCCGTCGCCCTGGCCGTCCCACCACACGTCGGTGCGGTTGGGCCGCGCGTTGCCTGCCTTGTCCGTGCCGAGGTGGTTGTTGGCGTAACGGTTGTGGTGCGAGGTGTCGGTCTGCTTGCCGAGCGCGCTCTCGCCCCGGATGAAGGCGGGTACGGCGCTCAGGAAGAAGGCGGCGCGCCGCTGCCCGTAGACCCAGTTGTTCTCGTAGATGTTCCAGTTGCCGCCCGCGGTGATGATGCCGGTGCCCGGCGGCATGGAGATCTGCGGGCAGACCACTCCGTTCTCGTAACCGCGCTCGACCGGCGGCTTGGCGCAGGTGCCGTCGGCGACGTACGGGTAGTAGTCGGCGTTGTTGTCGTGGATCAGGTTGCGCTCGAAGCGGGCGTGGTTCTGCGGCAGCCCGGGGTGGCCGGGGAAGGCGCTGTCCATCGAGGCGCCGCCCATGTTGTGGTCGAACTCGTTGTCGTGGACGTAGACGGAGTCGCCCGCGGTGCCGGAGTAGCCGACCATGTTGTGGTGGCTGTGGCAGCCGGTGATCTCGATCGAGTAGCGCGGGACCCGGTAGCCGTAACCGTCGTTGATGTTCGACGCGCTGCCCGGATAGATGCCGGAGTCGCCGTTGCCGTACGACTCGCAGTTCTTGTAGAGGCCGTGGTCGCTGGCGAAGGTCAGGAAGCCGTACTCGTCGTTCCAGCGGGTCAGCACGTCGTCGATGACGAAGCCGTCCTGGGCCAGGATGTACAGCGAGTTGAAGGTGGTGCGCTGGGCGGTGAAGTTCTTGAAGTAGACACCGTCGGAGCCGTCCGCCCGGATCGCGTTGAGCTTGCGGTACTTGGCGTCGATGACGACGTCCGTGCGCTCGGCGCCGGTGCCCTCGATCTGGAGGTCCTTCTTGCCGAGGATGGCCACCAGGTTCTGGTTGTGCGGGCACTTCGCCTGCTGGGCGTAGCTCAGGATCTGGTAGCCGAGCTGGGAGTTGGGGGCCTTCAGCCGGGAGCACTCCCCGGTGGGCGCCGGCAGGGAGGGCTCCTCCTCGTAGAGGCCCGGCAGGATCGCGATGTTCTTCCCGGGACCGGTGACCGCGTCGACGGCCTGCTGGAGATGGCGGTAGCCGGACTTCTGGCACCGGTCGAAGAGCTTGAGGTTTCTGGAGCGCAGGGCGTCGGAGAAGCCCGATATCCGGTGCTCGAAGTCGGCCCGGTCGCTCTTGCAGACCAGGAGGTCGGGCTCGCCCGCCCGGTGCACCGGGACGCTGCCGGTTCCGTCGGGCAGGGTGACCGGACGTTCCTCGTGCGCCTGGGCGGCCGGGGCCGCGAGGAGGGCGACGGCGAGCGCCGCCAGGATCGCCAGGAGTCTACGTGTCCACGACATGTGCGGGAGAGTAGAGCATTGTTCAACTTTTGGAACCCCCCTGTGCGCGACGAATGCCGTTGACTCGCCTCTCTTTGATTCCTACGGTTACCCATAGGATTCCTTCGGCACCGGGAGCGCACATGAGTGGCATCGAGCAGGCGAGGAAGACCGCGGAGGGGCTGGAGCACTCCGCCGGTTTCGGCAATCAGCACAGCTCGGAGGCGGCGCCGGGGGCGCTGCCGCACGGTCGCAACTCGCCGCAGCGCGCGCCCCTCGGGCTCTACGCGGAGCAGCTGAGCGGTTCGGCGTTCACCGAGCCACGGGCCCACAACCGCCGCTCGTGGCTCTACCGGATCCGCCCCTCCGCGGCCCATCCGCCGTTCCGCCGGATCGACAACGGGGCCGTCCGCACCGCCCCGTTCACCGAGACCGCCCCCGATCCCAACCGGCTGCGCTGGGACCCGCTCCCGGAGCCCGCGCCCGGCACCGACTTCCTGGCCGGCCTCTGGACGCTGGGGGGCAACGGCGACGCGGCGCAGCGCAGCGGCATGGCCGTGCACCTCTACCACGCCAACGCGGCCATGACGGACCGGGTGTTCAGCGACAGCGACGGGGAGCTGCTGATCGTCCCCGAGCACGGCGGTCTCCTCATCCGCACCGAACTGGGCCTGCTGCGCGCGGAACCTGGCCACATCGCGCTGATCCCGCGCGGCGTCCGCTTCCGGGTCGAGCTGCTCGACGCCACCGCGCGGGGCTACGTCTGCGAGAACTACGGGCAGCCCTTCGCCCTCCCCGACCTCGGCCCGATCGGCGCCAACGGCCTGGCCAACGCGCGGGACTTCCTCGCCCCGGTCGCGGCGTACGAGATCGTGGAACGCCCGGTCGAGGTGGTCAACAAGTTCTGCGGCAACCTCTGGTCGGCGACGTACGACCACTCCCCGCTCGATGTGGTCGCCTGGCACGGCAACCACACCCCGTACGTCTACGACCTGCACCGGTTCAACGTCATCGGCTCGGTCAGCTACGACCACCCGGACCCGTCGATCTTCACGGTGCTGACCTCCCCCTCCGACACCCCCGGTCTGGCCGGGGTGGACTTCGTGGTGTTCGCGCCGCGCTGGCTGGTCGGTGAGGACACCTTCCGGCCGCCGTACTTCCACCGCAACGTGATGAGCGAGTACATGGGCCTGATCGAGGGCGCGTACGACGCGAAGACGGCCGGCAAGGGGGGCTTCGTGCCCGGCGGCGGTTCGCTGCACAACATGATGTCGGCGCACGGCCCGGACCGGGAGACCTTCGACCGGGCGAGCGCGGCGGAGCTGAAGCCGCAGAAGATCGACGACGGTCTGGCCTTCATGTTCGAGACCCGCTGGCCCGTCACGGCGACCGGCCAGGCCACCACCGCCGGCCATCTTCAGCACGGCTACGACGACGTGTGGCAGGGTCTGAGCCGCAACTTCCATCCGTAGCGGGCCCCCTCGCCCCGGTCCCCGTACCAGTGACGACGAATTCAGGTGACCCGGTGTCGCAGACCCCTCTGAAGCCCCCCGCGCCCCAGGGGGCCGCCTTCGCACCCGACTCGCTGGTCCTGAACCGCAAACTGCCGCTCTGGTACCAGGTCTCGCAGTCGTTGCGGGCCTCGATACTGGGCCGCACACCGGACGCCACACTGCGGCTGCCGACGGAGGAGCAGCTCGCCGCGCACTACGGCGTCAGCGTCCTCACCATGCGGCAGGCGCTCAAGGAGCTGGAGACGGAGGGGCTGATCAGCCGGCACCGGCGGCGCGGCACGTTCATCGAGCCGCGCGCCCGCCGGGTGTCGCCGGTCCGGCTGCTCGGCTCGATCGACGCGATCGTGGCCCAGCAGTCGGGCGAGCTGACCACGCTGCTCGACCACGGACCGCTGGCCGTGCCGGGCGATGTCGCGGAGCACTTCCCCGGCTGCCCGGAGGTGGTCGGCTACCGGCGGCTGCGGTCGGAGGAGGAGTCCGGCGAGCCGACGAACTGGGCGCAGAACTGGCTCCGTCCGGAGGTCGCGGCCGCGCTCGACCCGGCGGACCTGGAGCGCTGGCCGATGACCAAGGTGCTGCGCGACCGGGTCGGGGTCCGGATCGCGCGGATCACCGACACGGTCGAGGCGACACTGGCCGACCCGGTCACCGCCGAACTGCTCAGGGTCCCGCTGCTCAGCCCGATCCTGTACTACACGGGCGTGACGTACGACGAGAGCGGCCGGGTGGTCGATGTGGCGCAGATCCGTTACCGGGGCGACCGGTTCTCGTTCTCGGTCACGTTGGAGGCGCACTGACACCCGGCCCGGTACCGGCACGGAGGCGCCCTGACGCGGGGGCCGGCAGCGCCGTTACGATGCCGGGGAAGGCGGCAGGCGTGGCGACGGGGAGGACGGCGCGGTGGCAGCTCCGGCAGCGGCCGGCTCCGGTTCGGACCCGGGCGGCCCGCTCCTCGACGACGTCATGCCGTGGTCCGTACGACCGCTCAGGACCGGACGCGCCTGGGTGACGGCCCCGGACGCCGCCTCGCTCAGGGCCCGCTGGGAGCGGCTCGCGCGGGCCCAGGACGCCGAGCGCGACCGGCTCTTCGGCCCCACCCGTTCCCGTACCCCGCACACTCCGGTGGCCGCGCTGCCCGGACAGACCACCGGCACCGCCGGGTTCGCCCGCGAGCCGGGCCCGTGCCCGGAGCCGGTACGGATCCTGCACGGCCCGTTCGACGAGCAGTGGCTGCTCCCCGACCACCGGCTGATAGACGCGGCCCGGCCCGAACTGTGGCGGGTGGCCGACGGACACCAGCTGTTCGTCGTCGAGCACGGCCGGATCCCGCAGGACACCGGGCCCGCGCTGTCCGTGACGGCGCTGCTCCCCGACGGGCACTCCCCCGCCGGACGCCCCGGCCGGATCCGGCCGCTCTACCGGCGCCCCGGCGGCCTGGAACCCAATCTGGCGCCCGGACTGCTCGCGCTGCTGCGCGCCCGGCACGGGGACGCGGTCTCCCCTGAGTCCGTGCTCGCGTGGATCCTGGCGGCGGCGCGGCACTCCCCGGCCGGCTGCGTGGTGCCGCTGCCCGTGGACACCGCGCGCTGGACGGCGGGGGTGGAGCTGGGGCGGGAGCTGCTGCGGCTCCAGCTGCGCGGGGCGCGGGGCGGCGAGCGGCCCCGGCTGCCGGGCGGGCGCCGCCCGTATGTGCGGGCCGCCGTGCCGCCCGCCCCGCCGGAACTGTCCTACGACGCCGAGGAGCGGGTGCTGCGGATCGGTACGGGCCGCATCTCGCCGGTGGACGCCGGGGCGTGGGAGTTCCGGGTGGGCGGCGTACGGATGCTGGAGCTCTGGTTCGAGCGGCGGACAGGGGTGGCCGGGGCCGACGGCCTGGAGGCCGTACGGCCGCCCGCCTGGCCGCAGGAGTGGACGTCCGAGCTGCTGGAACTGATCACGCTGCTCACCCTGCTGGCCGAGCTGCGGCCCCGGCAGGACGCGCTGGCGCCCGGTGCGGGGATCGGCGCGGCGGAGCTGCGGGCGGCGGGGGTACTGCCGGTGCCGGCCGGGGCACGGCGGCCCGCCTCCGTGCTCGGTCTCCAGGAGGAGGGGCCGGACGGCCAGTTCGCGCTGCTGTGAGTGCCGGGCCGGCCTGATCCAAAAGAGAGGTGCTAGCGGCGGTCGAACCCGTCCAGCACCCGGGCGAGTGCCCGCTCGAAGACGGCCTCCAGGTCGATCGGTCCCGGGTCCTCGGCGAATCCGGCCGCCATCCGCGGGTACTTCCCGGTCATGATCTGGCTGATCAGATACTCGGTGCGGGCCGCCTGCTCCTGCTCCTCGGACCAGGGCAGCGACCGGCTGCGCTCCGCCGTGGCGATCTCGTTGGCGGCGTAGGTGGTGACCACGCCGTTGACCATGGCGATGAATTCCATCTTCTCGCCGAACCGCACGTCGACTCCGTCCAGGCAGCTCAGCGCGTACTCCAGGTAGCGCAGGACGTTCGGGCTGAAGCCGTACACCGGTGACATCAGCCGGGGCATCCAGGTGTGGCGGTGCATCATGGCGCGGGCCTGGTGGGCGAGCGCCAGGAGATCGGCGCGCCAGTCACCGGACGGCTCCGGATAGTCGTAACCGGCGCTGACCGTGTCGAGCATCAGCTCGTACAGGTCCTCCTTGCGGGGCACGTAGTTGTAGAGCGACATGGTGCCGCAGCCGAGCTCGGCCGCCACCTTCCGCATCGACACCGCGTCGAGCCCGTCCGCGTCCGCGATGCGCACGGCGGCCGCCGCCACGTCCGCACGGCTGAACGCGGGCTTGGGCCCGCGGCCCGCACGTTCGGGACGCGCCCAGATCACTTCCGGTACAGCGAGTTTCCCCACCATTGATCATCACCTCGACCACCATGGTAGTTACGTACACCGTACGTAGTGCGCTATCGTTGCAACATGACAACTACGTACGCCGTACTTAGTGAAGGTCTGGAGAAGCGCTACGGCCCGGTCCACGCGCTGCGCGGCCTCGATCTGGCCGTCGCCGAAGGCACCGTCTGCGGAGTACTGGGGCCCAACGGCGCCGGCAAGACCACCGCCGTCCGCGTCCTCACCACGTTGACCGCGCCCGACAGCGGTAGTGCCCGGGTCGCCGGTCACGACGTGGTGCGCGAGGCAGGCGCGGTACGGGCGGCGATCGGCGTTACGGGGCAGAGCGCCTCGGTCGACGGCGAGCTGTCCGGCCGGCAGAACCTGCGGCTCTTCGCCCGGCTGCTGAAGTTCCGCGGCGGGGCCGCGCGCGGCCGTGCCGACGAGCTCCTCGAACGCTTCGAGCTGACCGGCGCGGCCGACCGCCCGGCCCGCACCTACTCCGGCGGGATGCGGCGCAGGCTGGACCTCGCCGCCAGTCTGCTGACCCGGCCGCACGTGCTTTTCCTGGACGAGCCGACCACCGGCCTCGACCCGCACAGCCGCAACCAGATCTGGACCGCGGTACGGGAACTGACGGACGTCGGCACCACGGTGCTGCTCACCACGCAGTATCTGGAGGAGGCCGATCAGCTGGCCGACGACATCGTCCTCATCGACAGCGGCCGGGCCGCCCACCGGGGCACCCCCACCGAACTGAAGGCGCAGCTCGGCAGCTACGCCGAGGTGGTCGTCGGCCATGCGTCGGCGCTCCGCCCGGCCGCCGCCGTACTGGACCGGCTGACAGGCTCCGAACCGGTCCTGGACCACGAGCGCCGCACGGTGGGCGTCGTCGCCACCGACCCCACGCTCACGCTCCCTCGGATCGTGCGCGAGCTGGACGCGGCGGGCGCCGCGGTGATCGACGCGAGCCTGCGGCCACCCACCCTCGACGAGGTCTTCCTCCGGCTGACCGGCCGCGACAGCGGCCGGGCGGCCCCACCGACGAAGGAGATGGCGGCATGAACGGCAACGCACTCGTGGCGGAGCGGCCCACCACAGGCGCCGGGAGCGGCGCGAGCACACCGGTCACGGACGGGCTGGCCGTCCTGGGCCGCCATCTGCAGCGGATCAAGGCGGCTCCGGGCGTGCTGATCCTGACCCAGACCATGCCGATCATGATGCTGCTGTTCTTCGGGTACGTCTTCGGCAGCGCCCTGGCCGTGCCGGGCCAGGAGTACCGCTCCTTCCTGGTGCCGGGGCTGCTGGCGGCGACCGCCGCGAACGGCATCATGACCGGGATGTTCCAGTCCGCCCAGGACTGCCACCGGGGCGTGATGGACCGGTTCCGGACGCTGCCGATGAGCCGCTCCGCCGTGCCGTTCGGGCAGACCTCGGCCGATCTGCTGACCACGGCCGTCGGCATGATCCCGCTGGTGTTGGCGGGGCTCGCGGTGGGCTGGCGGATCGAGGGCGGCCCGGCGGCGGCGACGGGGGCGTTCGGCCTGCTGATGCTGTTCCGGTTCGCCACCTCATGGGTGGGCTGCTGGCTCGGACTGCTGATCCGGAACGAGGAGGCGGCCGGCCAGCTCGGCGCCGCCACCTTCGTCCTGCCGCTGCTCTCCAGCGCGTACATCCCCACCAGCAACCTGCCCGGCTGGCTGCGGGTCCTCGCAGAGTGGAATCCGATCAGCGCCGTCGCCTCGGCCGTCCGCGACCTCGTCGGGAACACCGCACCGGCCGCGGACTCCGCCTGGCCGGTCGCGCACCCGGTGGCCGGGGCGCTCCTATGGTCGGCGGTACTGCTCGCGGTCGCCGTACCGCTGTCGTCACGCCGGTACGCGCGCGGCGGCGAATGACGGGCGCGGGAGCGTCAGGGTCCGTCGGGCATTGCGGCAGGCCGGTCCAGTGCGCCCAGCAACGAGATGAAGCTCGACTCCAGGAACGCGCCGAGCTCCGCGAGCGCGTCCGGTTCTTCGAGTCGCCAGCTGGTGACGGCCGCCTCCGCGAAGGCCATCCAGGCAAGCGCGGCGACGGGCAGTCGCGGCGAGTCCGGCATCCCGAGCCGCCGCTGCCCCTCCTCCACCCGCCGGGCCAGGGTGGCGCGGGTGGACTCGACGATGTCCTCCACCGCGGGATGGCTGCCGGCCGCGCCGCGGACCAGGGCGAGATAGACCTTGCGGTGCTCCGTGACGTACGCCGCGAATCCGGCGATGAACGACCGCAGCCAGGCGACGGGCTCCAGCGAGGGGTCCGGGTCCGTGGCCGCGGCGAAATCGTCGCACTCCCGCCGCACCACACAGCGGTAGAAGTCGCGTTTGGAGTCGAAGTAGTGGAAGAGCAGCCCCCGGGAGATACCCGCGCGGCTCGCCACGTCATCGGTGGAGAGCTCGTCCAGCGAGCAATCGGCGAGCATGTCCACGCCAATCGATACCAGCTGCGCCCTTCGCTCGTCGGGGCTCAGACGCGCGGCTCGCTTATCGGGCATGCCGTCAGTGTAGAAGTATTTCGGCGCCGAATTACCTCGACGTCCAATCCGCCGCCGACAGACAGACGGCACAGCGGCTCCCGGCCGCACGCGGACATGGCGACGCGCCACTGCCGGCTCCGGGGATGACGGGAGAGCGGGCAGCGGCGCGATACCTGGACCGGGGCCGTCGGATCAGCGGCGGCTGCCGAAGAGCGAGCGTCGCAGTCGTCGCAGAGGCGCGAAGAGCGAGACCCGCGCGCTCTTGCTCCGACGCGTGTGCGCGGCGTCGCGCGAGGTCAGCTCGCGCATCAGCAGCGTCGCCTCGGCGGAATCGCGCTGCGGGACGACAGGGCCGCCCAGCACCGCGAGATGGCGGTCGAGGCGCGAACTCGTCGCCCCGGTCCCGCAGGTAATAGCAGGCACTCGCGGCCTGCTTCGCACCGTTATCTGTTCCATGTCACTCCCCACCCGTACGAGGGCACCCGGCCCGGGCAGGTTAACCCTATCCCCCCGCGACGACACCCGTGTATCCCGGGCGCAGGATTGAGCACACACATACGGAGGTTGACGACGGTTCACCGAATTTGCCCGATTCCAGGGCGAGTTGGACAGGGCGCCGACGACCGGACACCCCTGGACCGATCTGCGGAGGGCGCCGGGAAGGCACCCGGAAGAGGGCCCCGGCCTGCGGGAACCCCCTCCCGGCGGAAGGGTTTCGGCGCGGGCGTCAGGCGACCGAGTCGAGAACCGGAAGGTAGCCACCGGACTGCCCGGCGGCGAAGGGGTGGTACGACTCACCGATGTCGAGCCAGTTGAGACTGTGCAGCCAGGCGCTTCCCGAGCAGATCTCGTGCCCGGTGAACTTCCCCGTGACGTCACCGAAGGTGAAACCGTGGTCGGCGGCCCGCTTGGCGGTGGCCGCGTTCAGGTAGTCGGACGCGCCGTTGATGGCGGCGCGCACCTTGTCGCTGAGCCCGACGACACAGCTGCCGCCGATCTTGTAGAAGCGCGGATAGCCGAGGACGACGACATGGGCGGACGGAGCCTTGGCGTGGATGGCGTCGTAGACCGTGTCGAGCTTGCCGGGAAGCGTGGAGTCCACGTAACCGCGGGCGGTGGCGATGCGGTCGAGGCAGGTGGCCTCCGACTGGAGGACACAGGTCGTCATGACGTCGGAGAACCCCGCGTCATTGCCGCCGATGGAGATCGAGACGAGGTCGGTCGAGGAGTTGAGCGGCCCCAGCTGGCCGGCCGTCACATCGCCGGTGCGCGCCCCCGAACAGGCGGTGAAGGCGAAGGAGGCGGGCGAGTGGGCGGCCGCCCAGAGCGAGGGGTAGGCGAGGGTGCTGCGCTTGCAGTCCCCGCTGGAGCTGATGTAGCTGCCCGAGCCGACCCCCGAGGAGTAGGAGTCACCGAGGGCGACGTAGTCGACGGCCTGGACGGACGGAGCGGCGTTCGCGGTGGCCGCCCCGGTCAGGGCGATGACGGCACCGAACAGGAGCGAGGACGAGAACGCCACGAGTCTGGACATTTTCATGGAATCTCCCTTGGACCGGCCGGCAGGATCTCTGCCACATACGTGGTAGCAGCAGGGAGAGTCATTCCGGAAGTGTGCATGCCAAGTCCATCGGATGAGCTTTTGGCGCCGGTCCGTTGAGGGCGCGTCACTCCGGCGCACCGGGGGATCGCGCGGGCGGCGGACCTCATCGCCCGGCGGCACCGGCCCACGCTGCGGGAAGTGGTGAAACCTGGGTGCGCCGGGTGCCCGGGTGACGGATCATGGGCGCCATGTCTGCCACCCCCGAGTCAGCTCTGCCGATCCGGCTCACCGTCGACGACAGCGACTCCCCGTCCGATGTCGTCGACGCCCTGTTTCTCGGCCGGTTCGCGACGGGCGAGCAGTCGTACTCCCACAGCACCTCCCTCGACCGGGTCCGGAGCGGGGCCACGCTCCTGCCCCCGGACGCCACGGTGCTGCGCGCCGCCCGTGACGACGACCGCAGCGCCCTGCTCGCGGAGGGCGAGGGCTGGACGCTGCTCGTCTCACGCTGGAACCGAGGCGCCGACGTCACGGTCACCGCGACCACCCCCGAGCTGGCGCGGAAGGTGCTCGACGCGGCGACGGACGGCGCCCAGGACGAGCCGGATCCGCAGCCCGACAGCGTGACCATGGGCTTCTGGCACCTGTCACCGCGCCGCGGCCCGTGCCGCACCACCCGGCAGATCACGGCCGGCGACTGGGAAGAGGTGCGCGCCAACTACACCGCGCCGGTGGCCGATGCCATGGACGGCCTGATGAAGGTCACCCCGGACGACATCGCCGGCCGGCTGCTCCTGCTGCACGGTCCGCCCGGCACCGGCAAGACCTCCGCCCTGCGCACCCTGGCCCGGTCCTGGCGGGACTGGTGCCAGGTCGACTGCGTACTCGATCCCGAACGGCTCTTCAACGACGTCGGCTACCTGATGGACATAGCGATCGGCGAGGACGACGGCACGGCGCAGGGCCGCTGGCGGCTGCTGCTCCTGGAGGACTGCGACGAGCTGATCCGCGGCGAGGCCAAGCACACGGCCGGCCAGGCGCTGTCCCGGCTGCTGAACCTCACGGACGGTCTGCTGGGCCAGGGCCGCAACGTGCTCGTCGGGGTGACCACCAACGAGGACCTGGAACGCCTGCACCCGGCGGTCGTCCGGCCGGGCCGCTGTCTGGCCCGGATCGAGGTGGGCCCGCTGACCCGCGAGGAGTCGGCGGCCTGGCTCGGCACCGACGAGGGCCTGGGCCGCGACGGTTCGCCCGAGGGCGCGACCCTGGCGGAGCTGTACGCCCTGCGCCGCGGCACGGGCCCCGCCTCTGTCCCGAAACAGGACTCGGGCGCGGACGCGGGCCTGTACCTCTGAGGGCGGGGGCGCCGGTCCGGGGACCGGGCGCGAGGGGCGTCCCGGCGGCGGGGCGCGCTCCCCTCACCCCGCGTACACCGCCCGCACCGCGTCCTGCGCCAGCGCGAGCGCCCGCGCGCGGGACAGGCCCAGCCGCCGGGCCTGCTCCGCGTACTCCTGCGCGGCGGAGGCCGCGTTGCGCTCGGCCGCGTCCCCCGCGGCGGCGATGAACGTGCCGTTGCGCCCGCGCGTCTCGATCACCCCGTCCGCCTCCAGCGCCCGGTACGCCTTGGCGACCGTGTTGGCGGCGAGGCCCAGTTCCTCGGCGAAGCCGCGTACGGTCGGAAGTCTGTAGCCCACCGGCAGCGCGCCGGACCGGGCGAGTTCGGAGATCTGGGTGCGCAGCTGCTCGTACGGGGCGGCGCCGGAATCCGGGTCAACAGAGATCTTCAGAGTCACGGCCCGATTCTCCCCCCACCGGCCCGAGCCGCCGGTGCCCGCCCCGCCGCCGGGAAAATCACGGGCGCTCCGGCGGTGCCTGCGGGTACGGTCCGCCGCATGACTGTCATCGTCCGCGACTTCCGCACCTCCGACGCCGAGGACTGGGTACGGGTGCGACGCGCGGCGCTCCCGTTCCTGGTGACCACCCCGGAAGCGGTCGTCTTCAGCCTCGCGAACGCCCATCCCGGCAGCCGGTACCGCCTGCTGGTCGCGGAGGAGGACGGCGAGATCATCGGGACGGCCGAGGCCGGTCTCGCCCATGAGAGCCCCAGGCCCGGTCAGGCGTCCTGCAATCCGCACGTCCATCCGGAGCGGACCGGCCGGGGCGCGGGGTCCCTGCTGCTGCGCACGGCCGAGGAGTATCTGGCCCTGGCCGGTGCGAGCGAGATCTTCGCCTGGGTGCTGGACACCCCGCGCGACCGGGCGTTCGCGGAGCGGCACGGCTACGGACCCAGCCGCCCGGCGCACTTCATGCGTCTGGATCTGGCCGGCGGCACGCTGCCGCCCCGTCAGGAGCTCCCGGCCGGTGTCGAGCTGCGGACCGGCGCCGATTTCGAGGACGATCCGCGACCGCTCTTCGAGGCGGACGCCGAGACGACGGCGGACGAGCCGAGCGACACCCCGGCCCAGCCGTCGGACTACGAGGAGTGGCTCACCGGGACCTGGGCCGACCCCGGGCTCGACCGCCGCCTCACCTCGGTGGTGGTCGTCGACGGCGAGGTCGCGGCGTTCAGCGCGGCTCGGTGCGACAGCTCGGGCCGCTACTGGTCGGGGATGACCGGCACCCGGCGGGCGTACCGAGGCCGCGGGCTGGCCAAGCTCGCCAAGAACGACTCGCTGCACCGGGCGCGCGCCGCCGGGTACACCGACGCCTACACCGGCAATGACGCCGACAACGGTCCGATGCTGGCGGTCAACCGCTGGTTCGGCTACGAGATCTGTGCCACGGAGGTACGCCATGTCCGCAAGCTCGGCTGACCCCGGACCGGATGCCGGACCCGATGCCGGACTGACGGTCGTGCTGGTCAAGGCCGGAAAGACCAAGATCCGCTATCCCGCCGCCCTGGTAGCCGACGACGGCACCCGGGTGACGGTGCGGGCGCCCTGGGCCGCCCCCGGGGTCCGTGACTTCGGCTTCGTACGGTTCGAGCCGGGTGACGTCTTCACCGAGCACTACTGGCGCGACGCCTGGTTCGCGGTGAAGGAGGTACGCACCGGCGACGGTGAACTCAAGGGCTGGTACTGCGATGTGACCCGCCCGGCGGTGCTGCGGGACGGTGAGCTGATCGTCGAGGACCTGGATCTCGATCTGTGGGTGTCGGCGGACCGCTGCGACGTACTGCGCCTGGACGAGGACGAGTTCGCGGAGAGCGGGCTGGCCCAACGCGATCCGGCGGCGGCGCGTGCCGCCGTCGCGGCACTGGACGAGCTGGAACGCCTCGCCCGTGCGCCGGAAGGGCTCACCGGCCTGCTGGGCCGGTAGCGGGACCCCCGCCCCTCAGCCCACCACCAGTTCCACCTCGTACCCCGCCGCGTCCTCCAGGTACGCGGCCACGTGCCCGTCGCCGCCCGCGTGCGGATGGCGGTCCGGAAAGAGCAGCCGCCAGCCGTGTTCCGGAGCGCGGGCCACCAGTGCGTCGAGGGCCTCCCGGTCCGCCACGTGGAACGCCAGGTGGTTGAGGCCGGGGCGGCGCCGCTCGTGCGCTCCGGGGACCAGGTCGGGCGACTGCTCGACGACCACGTAAGCATCGCCCCGGCGCCAGCTGCGCCCGTGCGCCCACCGCTGGTACGGCACATGGCCCAGCTCGCGGAGGAGCCAGCCCCATCCCGCCTCGGCCGCCGCCAGATCGGGCACCCACAGCTCGATGTGGTGGACCCGGCCGGTGCGGACGCCGCCGGCCGGCAGCGGGACCGCACGACGGGGTCCGCGCGATTCGTACGCGACGGTGTCGCCGTCCTCGTGCCAGTGGACCAGGAAGCGCTCCCCCGCCCGGTAGCCGTCGAGCCCGGCCCTGCAGTACGCCACCATGTCGTCCGGCAGGGCGTCCAGCGGGAACCAGGCCAGCTCCGAGCACTTGTCCGGCTCGCGGTTGTACGGCGGCCGGGCCGGGTCGTACTCCACCTCGAAGAACCAGCCGGTCCTCGGACTGCCGCCGGGCCCCCGGTGGTGCATGACGAGGGCCACCCGCAGCTCCTCCGGCTCCAGCGCGATCCCGGTCTCCTCCACCGCCTCGCGGATCATGCCCTCGCGGACGTCCTCACCGTCCTCCAGGTGCCCGGACGGGGCGTGCAGCAGCCCGTCCGCGTACCCCGTACCGGCCCGGCGGGCGAGCAGGACCTCTGAACCGCGCCGCAGGATCAGATGTACGTCCACCACCTCGGTGTGCCGGCGCGGCGGTTCGGCGCGGGCGACCAGGGCGTAGCGCTCGTCGTCGACGTCCTTGCCCCAGAGGTCGCGGTCGCCGGAGAGCCGTTCGTGGTGGATGCGCTCGGTGAACGGTGCGAGCAGCGAAGTGAGTTGCCCGGCGGAAAGCCCGACCCCGTTCCACACGCCCTCGATCAGCACCAGTCTGCCGCCGGGCCGCAGCAGACCGGACCAGTGCCGCAGGACCGCCGCCGGGTCGGGCAGCAGCCACACCACGTGCCGGGCCAGGATCACGTCGAACCGCTGCTTGCCGACGGGCGGCGCGGCGGCGTCCCCGACGAGCACCTCGGTGCCCGTACCGGCCAGCTTGGCGCGCGCCTGCTCCACCATGCGCGGCGAGCGGTCCACGGCGGTGACCCGGTGCCCCTGCCCGGCGACGAGCAGCGCCAGGCTTCCGGTGCCGCATCCCAGGTCGAGGACCTCGGAACGCTCCCGGGGCAGCCAGCTCTCCAGCCGTCGCGCCCAGGCGTGCCGGACCACGGGGTCGAGCAGCCCGTGGTCCGGCTCCTCGTCGAAGGAATCGGCGGCGGAGTCCCAGTCGATCGTCGTCATGCACCGATCGTGCCATCCGCCTCTGACAGCGGCGGATGATGCGAGGCCCTAGCCGACGACCGAGGCGCAGGTGGTCGGGGTGGCGTGCGACGGGTCCAGGGCGTTGGCCACCTCGTGGTAGGCGACCCGGTCGATGGTCCCGATCGCCACGTGCTCGGACAGATCGACCGGGCACAGGTCCTGGAGCAGCACGTTGTGTACGTCGGGCCCGTCCAGGAACTGTGTCCGGTACGGGGTCACGACCTCGTCGTACTTGGTCGCGATGACGGTGTAGTGCACGCCGGGCACGGTGTCGGGCAGCGAGTTGAGCTTGGTGACGAAGGGCGATCCGGCCACCTGGTCCGCGAGTCCGGGGGTGCCGGCGTTGAGGAGGTACGCGGCTCCGGGGAAGTACGGCAGCAGCTTCGTGAGCCCGAGGAGGGTGGTGCCGTGGTTGTCGGGCGCGAGCCCGATCATGGCGTTCACCTTGGCCGCCCCGCCGAGGAACTTCAGGTAGTAGTTGGGCATCATGCCGCCCTGGGAGTGGCCGACGATGTCCGCCTTGGGCGCTCCTGTGGAGGCGAGCACCTTGTCGACGAAGGTGGCGAGCTGCCCGGCCGACTTGTCGACCGGGCCCAGGCCGTTGAAGAGCGGCACACCGGGGAGCTGCCCGTAGTCGAGGGAGTAGACGCAGTAGCCCCGGTTCACCAGGTAGGGGGCGAGGACGAGCCAGTTGTCGATCGAGTTCCCGAAGGTTCCGTGGACCAGGACGACGGGCCGGGGGTGGGCTGCGGAGGGTTTGCAGGAGTAGTCGTTCCAGCCGCGCGAGGTGGCTGTGGCGGCGGTGGGGGTGGCGGCAGCGGCGGTGGCCGTGGGGGCGGCCAGCGCGGCGACCGCGAGGAGCAGTGCGGCGAGGGTTCTGCGCGCTCGTGGGGTACGCGGCGCACGGGTCCAGGGCAGCATCGGGTGTTCTCCTTGCGGCTCAAGGGAGTTGCGATGTCTGTGCACCCTGCGGCCCGGACCACAAGTTCTGACGGTGTTCCGCACGCCTCATTAAGCGTGCTCATGCCAACTTACGCACGAGTAGCGTTTCCTGGGAAGTTACGCGTCGGTAAAAACTGACCGGCGGTAACCGCGACTTCAGGACAGCCCGCGGCGGCGGTGCGCCGCCGCCCGGCCGCTCATCGCATCCCCGCGGTGCTGGCGGGCCGCACCGCGCCCGGCCCGAAGCGGGCGCGGGCGCGGTCGGCCGCGGCCTCGATCCGGCGGCTCTTGTCGTCGTCGGGGCCGAAGGTCAACTGCCGGGAGGCGGAAGCCGCGTCGCCGAGGTCGCCCGCGCGCAGGGCGAGCGAGCGGACGCGGGCCCGCTGGAGCCCCAGGGACTCGTGGAGCGCGTGGGCGACGGCGCGGAGCCGGGGGGTGTGCGCGGTGGCCTCCGACAGGGTGCGGCTGCGGGTGATCGTCGAGTGCCCCGCGCGGTCGGCGTACTGGACGGTCAGGGTCAGCGACCGGCAGGTCTGCCGCTCGTCGCGGAGGCGGGCGCCGAGCTGTTCGGTCAGGTGGGTCAGGGCGGCCCGCCGGCGGGCGGCGTCGGACTCGTCGCGGCCGAAGCGGTGTTCGGCCTCGACGGTGCGGGGCGGGGCGCCGGGAGCGACGCGGCTGGGGTCGATGCCGGCCGCGCGTTCGCGCAGCTCGCGTCCGGAGGCCGCGCCGAGGATGCGCTGGAGGGTGAGCAGGGGGGTGGCGGCGATCCGGTCGGCGGTGCGCAGGCCGTACGAGGCCAGGGTGCGGGCGGTGGCCGGGCCGACGCCGGGCAGCGCGGTGACGGGGAGACCGGTGAGGAACCGGGTGACGGCCTCGGGGTCGTCCGGGATCGCACGGATGGCGCCGGGCTCCCCCCGGTGGGCGGCGAGCCGGGCGAGCAGCGGATTGGGGCCGATGCCGACCGTCACGTCGAGGCCGTGGAGCGCGGCCGCGCGCATCCGGATCAGGGCCGCGAGCCCGGCGGCGTCGCGGTCGAAGTAGCGGGTGCTGCCGGACACGTCGGCCAGGGCCGCGTCCGGGGGCAGGGCCTGGGCGACGGGGGTGAACTCGCCGACCATGTCCAGGAGTCGGCGGTACGCGGGGTCGGGCTGCGGGGCGCCGAAGTGGAGGTAGAGGATCATCCCGGTCACCCCGCGCTTCCGGGGCTCGCGTGGTGGAAGGACCGTCCGTCGAGCGCGTCGAGTGCGGGCAGGGTGGCGGAGGCGGGGGTGCCGGGCGGCTGGAGGTCGGCCCAGGGGTGCAGGGCGTAGCCGTTCGGCTGGGTGAGGGTGCGACGCGGCGTGGCGGCGCGCGGGGTGGGCTCGGGACGGGTGAGGCGGTCGGCGACGGCGGCGGGGCCGCCCTCGCGGTACAGGTCGATCAGCTCGGCCAGGTTCCAGGCGGCGGTGCCGGTGATGCTGAAGGCGCGCGGCGGACGGCGGGCGAGGGTGCCGCGTACGAGCAGCAGGTTGCTGTGGAACACCGTGTGGGCGCAGCGGGCATGGCTGTCCTCGAAGAACGCCAGGTCGGACAGGCCGGTGGGGTCGTCCAGGGTGGCGAAGATGACGCGCTTGCCGGAGCGGATCGGCGGGGTCTGGGTGGCGACCTTGACACCGGCGACGAGCACGGTGGAGCCGTGCCGGAGCCCCGCCAGATCGGCGGCGGGGGTCGCGCCGATGTCGGCGAGCAGGGAGCGGTGCTCGTCGAGGAGGTGGTGGGATATGTCCATGCCGAGTACGTCGAGTTCGGCGGCGAGCTGTTCGGATCTGCTCATGGCCGGCAGGCCCGTGGTGGTGGCGGTGGCGTTCGGCTCCGCGTCGGCGCCCTCCGTGTTCTCCGTTTTCTCCATGGGGAGTTGACCCGCGGTCGAGCCGCCCTTGCCGCGGCCCGAGCGGTGCAGCTCGGTGACCTTCAACAGCAGCTCACGGCGGGGACCGAACGCGTCCAACGCGCCCACCTTGGCCAGCCGTTCGGCCAGCGGGCGGCTGGGCCTGGCGCGCTCCCAGAAGTCCGCGAGCGAGGTGTACGGCTGCCCGGCCGCGATGCGCCCGCTCTCGGCCTCCGTAATGCCGCGCACCTGCGAGAGGCCGATCCGCACCCCCCACTTACCAGACACCAGTTCGATTATGTGTGCGGCCTGGGACCGGTTGACGTCGGGCAGCAGCAGCGGCACCCCGTGTCGCCGGGCGTCGGCGGCCAGGACCCGCTTGTGGTACATCCCCGGGTCGTGCGTGAGCAGCCCCGCGAGCAGGGCCGCCATCCGGTGGGCCTTGAGCCAGCTCGACTGGTAGGCGGGCTGCGCGAAGGCCGCGGCGTGCGCCTTGGCGAAGCCGAAACTGCCGAAGTTCTCCAGGGTCCTCCACACGTCCCGTACGGCCTGGACCGAGTAGCCGCGCCCGCGCGCCCGGTCGGCGAACCAGGCCCGGACCCGGCCCGCCCGCTCGGGGACGGACAGGGCGCGGCGGGCCTCGTCCGCCATGCCCCGGTCGCAGCCGGTCATCGTCACCATGATCGCGATGACCTGCTCGTGGTAGACCACCTGTCCCTCGGTCTCGGCCAGGATCGCCTCCAGGTCGCGGTGCGCGTAACGGGTCACGTTCCGGCCCTCCCGGGCGCTGATCAGCGGCTCCACCATGTTCGCCGCGACCGGTCCGGGCCGGAACAGGCTGATGTCGAGCGCCAGGTCCCCGAACGACCGCGGCCGCAGGTTCCGTACCAGCTCCCGCTGGCCCGGACTCTCCAGCTGGAAGGTGCCCAGGGTGTCCCCGGAGGAGATCAGGTCGTACGTGGCGACGTCGTCCGGCGGCACCTGCGCGGGGTCGTCCAGGTCGATGGGTTCGCCGGTGACGCGTTCGATCTCGGCGGCCGCGTGCGCGAGCGCCGACTGCATCCGTACGCCGATGACGTCGATCTTCGGGTGTCCGGTGTCCTCGATGTCCTCCTTGTCGAACTGGGACATGGCGATGTTCTCCACGGTGGTCGGCGCCAGCGGGGTGCGCCGTACCAGCGCCGCGTCGGAGACGAGCAGCCCGCACGGGTGCATCGCCGCCTCGAACGGCAGCTCGTCGAGCGCCTCCACCAGCTCCCAGAGCCGGCCGTGGTCCTCCGCCGCGACCTCACGCAGCTCCGGCAGCTCGGCGAGCGCGGCGGTCACGTCCTTGGCCCGGATGTGCGGGAACGCCTTGCCCAGCCGGGCCGCCTCGTCCGGGGCCATGCCGCGGGCGCGGGCCACGACCTCGATCGCCCCGCGCGCCCGGTACGTCTTGTAGACGGCGAGCGTCGCCACCCGGTCGGCGCCGAACCGCTCCCGTACCGCCTGGTAGACCTCCAGGCGGCGGGCGGACTCGACGTCCAGGTCGATATCGGGCAGGGCGGAGCGGTGCTCGGACAGGAAGCGCTCCATCACCAGACCGTGCGCCACCGGGTCGACCGGGCTGATCCCCAGCAGATGCGTGACCAGCGAGCCCACACCGGAGCCGCGCGCGGCCACCCGGACGCCGAGCCCCCGGGCCTGCGCCGCGACCTCCGCGACGGTCAGGAAGTACCCGGCGAAGCCGTGCCCCGCGATGATCCGCAACTCGTTCTCCAGCCGGTCCCAGCGCTCCCCCTCCCGGTGGTAGGCGCGGCTCAGCATGCCCGCCGCGCACCGGTCCGCGAGCACCCGGTCCGCCGACTCGGCGCTCGCGCCCACGAGTTCGGGCTCCGGAAGGTTCAGCCGGCCGAGCCCGAACGCGTCACCGGGATCGACCGCGCACGCCTCTGCCGTCTCCTCCGTCGCGGCGAGCAGCCGCCGCGCGTCCCCGCCCCGGCCACCCGCGGCCTCCGCGATCCGCCCGGCGATCCGCTCCATCTCCCCGGCGTCCTTCAGCCACCGCTGCCCGCTGTCGAGCCGGGACGCGTCACGGGCGTCGATCGGCACCAGCAGGCGGGCGGAGTCCAGGATGTCGGCGACCTCGCCCCGGCCCGGGTCGGCGTAGCGCACGGCGTTGCTCAGTACGGGGACCACCTGCTGCTCGGCGGCGAAGCCCGCCATGCGCGCGGCCAGCCGCAGCGAACCCGGCCCGGTGCCGGGCCGCCCGTGCCAGGACGTCTCGACGCGCAACGACCGGCCGAACCGTTCCCGCCAGGGGCCCAGCAGTACGGCGGCCCGGTCCGGCCGCCCCGATGCCAGCGCCTGCCCCACCTCGGAGTCAGCCCCGAGGAGGACGAACAGCTCGTCGTCCGGGCAGGCCAGGTCCTCCCAGGTGACGCCCCGGTCCGCCGCGACCGACACCAGACGGCACAGCTCGGCCCAGCCGCGTGCGGTCCGGGCCAGGAACACCGCGCGCTGCGGTGCCTCCGTGACGAACGCGCCGCCCCTGGACGGGGTGGTCCGCTGCCTCTTCGCCGATGCCGGCACGGCCGCCGGTACGCCGGGCACCGCCAGGTCGACGCCGAACAGTGGCCGGATCCCGGCCCCCGCGCACGCCTTCGCGAAGCGCACCGCGCCCGCCAGGGAGTCCCGGTCGGTCAGCGCCAGGGCGTCGAGGCCGCGCTCGGCAGCCCGCTCGGCGAGTGCGTGCGGGTGGCTGGCTCCGTACCGCAGCGAGTATCCGCTCGCCGCACGGAGGTGCGTAAACGACATACACACCTCCTGCTACTCATGGCCCCCCTTTGCGTTGTCCGTGTCATCCCGATTCACCCCGATCGAGAGAAGTACCCTAACTCAATGTTCGCACATTCATTCGATTCAATATCGAGTGGAACTCCGGAGACCGCGAGGTCAGCCATTCGGCCCGGCCCCGACTGCGTGGACAACGAGCACACAGGACGGTGGGGGCATGACTTTCGCTGATGAGGTGAAGAACGCCATCACTCCGCGGGCCGCGCTGCTCGTCATCGGCGTACTGGCGCTGCAGCTGCTGTTCATCGCGTCCTACGTCGGAGCGCTGCACAAGCCGAAGCCGACGGACGTCCCCTTCGGGGTCGTCGCACCCCAGCAGATCTCCGCCCGGCTCCTCACCGAACTGAAGGACCTCCCCGGCGGGCCGCTGGATCCCCGTACGGTCAGCGACGCGGCCACCGCGCGCCGGCAGATCCTCGACCGCGACATCGACGGCGCCCTGATCGTCAGCCCCAGGGGCACCACCGACACCGTGCTGGTCGCCTCCGGCGGCGGCACCGTGCTGGCCGACTCGCTGACGAAGATCATCACGAAGGTCGACCTCACCCAGCGGCGCACGGTCCGCTCCGTGGACGTGGCCCCGGCCTCGGAAGACGACTTCGACGGGCTCTCGTCCTTCTACCTGGTGGTGGGCTGGTGCGTCGGCGGGTACCTCTGCGCGTCGATCCTGGCGATCAGCGCCGGTACCCGCCCCGCCAACCGTCAGCGCGCGGTGATCAGGACCGGGGTCATGGCGCTGTACTCGATCGCGGGCGGAATCGGCGGCGCGATCATCATCGGCCCGATCCTGGGAGCCCTGCCAGGATCCTTCTGGGGGCTGTCCGGGCTGGGCGCGCTGACCGTCTTCGCGGTCGGCATGATCACGCTCGCCCTGGAGGCGCTCACCGGCATCGTCGGCATCGGCCTGGCCGTCCTGCTCGTGGTGATCGCGGGCAACCCGAGCGCGGGCGGCGCCTTCCCGCTCCCGATGCTCCCGGACTTCTGGCGGGCGATCGGCCCCGCGCTGCCACCGGGGGCCGGCACCTGGGTGGCGCGCTCGATCGCGTACTTCCGGGGCAACGCGGTGACCGGGCCGCTGCTCGTGCTGTCCGCGTGGGCGGTGGTCGGCACGGTCGTCACCCTGCTGATGGCGATGCGGAAGAAGCCGGAGGCGGCGGACGACACCCGGCTCACGGGAACGGGAGCGGGGACGGGAACGGGGCCGGAAACGGGGACAGCGAACGGCGGATCGAGCCCTGCCTAGGGCCTGTCCGGTTCGTCCTGCTCGCCCCGCTCCACCGGGGCGGCCTGGAGCCGGGTGTCCGAAGCGCCCGTGACGTGCTGTTCGACGGCACCGCCGCCCCCGTCGTGGTCACTGCCCGCCGTCCCCTTGCTCAGCGGTCCGAGCACGTTGAGCGTTCTGTCGACCTCCAGCCAGGAGTCGGCGTTGGAGTTGTCGATGGTGATCAACGAGGGGCCGTGTCTCGTCTCCATGCCTCCGTCGGGAGCGTCGGCCCGCGCGGTGCCTTCCGCGAACTGCGCCGCGCACAGCACACCGGCGAGGACCGCCAGGGTGGCTCGTGCTCTGGGCACGGTCAATCCCGTCATGCTGTTCCCGCTTCCCGGATGTGCTGGATGTACTGGACGCCTGCCACACGGGCCGGCCGGTCCGCTCTCACCGGCCGGCCGGGTGGTGCCGGCTGATGTTCTTCTCCAGCAGTTCGGTGGAGGCCCGCACACCCACGGATGAGCCGGGCGAGAACTCCGGGAGCCGCCCGTCGGCCTCCCTCAACTCGCTGAGCGCGGTGTCGATGGCGGTGTGCGCCGCGAACAGACACGGCGTGCTGTAGATCGCCACCTGGCATTCCAGGTCGGTGAGTTCGGAGAGCGAGAGCCTCGGCGACTTGCCGCCCGCGATCTGGTTGAAGAGCAGCGGCTTGTCGTTGATGACCTTCCGGATCCGGCGGATCCACTCGACGTCCCGCACCCCGTCGACCAGCACCACATCGGCGTCGGTCTCCGCGAGCGCCTGGGCCCGGCGCAGGATGTCCTCCTCCTCCGTGGCGTCCGTACGGGCCACGACCACGAGGTCGCCCCGGTTCTCCAGGACGAGGTTCAGTTTCTCCAGGTACTCCTCCAGGGGCAGCACCGTCTTGCCGTCCGCGTGGCCGCACCGGCGCGGGCGCTTCTGGTCCTCCAGAATCACTCCGGACGCCCCGCTCCGCTCCAGTTGCCGCACCACATGGCACGCCACTTCCGGGTCCACGTACCCGTCGTCGATGTCGACCAGCAGGTGGTGCGACGGGAAGGCGTGCCGGAGCCGTTCGACGAACGCGACCATGTCCGGCCACGCGATGAAGCCGATGTCCGGCAGCCCGTAGTAGGAGGCGGCGAAGCCGAACCCGGACACGAAGAATCCGTCGTAGTGGCGGGCGGCCACCGATGCCGAGTACATGTCGTAGATGCCGACGAGCGGAGTGGTTCCGGGCGTGTGGATCTGCTGGCGCAGCGCGCTTCCGTAGCGCATGTCTCTCTCCTTGCGTGCGGCCGTGAACCGGCCGGTGACGGGGATCCGTAAGGCCTCGCACTCGGCCGACAGGAGCGGCGCACGGCGGCGGCATGCACACACAGGACGTTCCCGACCGTGGTCGATCGCCTTTGCGCGTACCCGCATAGATGTACCGGGCTTTACCGACTCTTTTCTTTCCGACACGCTGCCCTGTACCCGAGCCCTGCGGTGCCCATGGCGGGCGAATCGTTCCCGCGAAACCATGCGCCCCGGACGGTCGCGCACTGCCGTGAAGGCAGCGCTCCGCCGCGTTCCGGCGGACCGGAACCGCTCAGCGCAGTACGGCCGCCAGCAGGTCGGCCCCCAGTGCCGTCAGATCGGGCAGATTGACGGTGTACCGGACGTAGCGGCCCTGTCGTCGGGCCGAGAGCAGGCCCGCGCGGCGCAGGACAGCGAGGTGGCGGGAGACCTCCGGGGCCGAGAGCGACCAGGCGTGGGCCAGCTCACCGGTGGTGTGCGGTCCGCGGGCCAGGGTGCGCAGCAACCGCAGCCGTACCGGATGCGCGAGTGCCTCCAGCCGAAGCGTGACCGTCTCCAGCGATACCGGCTCCGGTGGACCCGGCTCCGCGACGGGGTACTGCACCACCGGCTGCCATCCGGGCGCGTGGACGGCCACCAGGTGCGGGCGGCCGAAGACGCTGGGGAGGAAGGTGACGCCGGCGCCGTGGGCGGCGGTCGCACTGTCCTGCAACTTGTCGACGATGATGCGGTTGCCGTCCGGCGCCAGAGTGACGGCACCGGAGACCGACGCGAGCGCCGCCCCGACTCCCTGACGCTTCAGCAGGTCGTTCTTCAGGCGCAGGTCGGTGGCGAGCCGCACGGCGACACCTGACCAGGCGGCGTCGAAGAAGGCCTCCGCGCACTGTTCGAGGGTGGCGCGCACCCGCGCCCGCACGGCCGCCGGATCCGTCAGCAGCCGTTCCGCGAAGGCCTCCTGGAGCGCGCCGCGGGCCTGGGCCAGGTCCAGGGCCCGTTCGCGCGCCGTCGCGTCGGCGAGCGGTGACGGCGCGGCGAAGTGGACCCGGTTGCTGCCGCACGTGGTGATGAGCGCGGCGGTCACATAGCTTTCGTCGTCGATCCGGTCCACATCGTCCAGTTCCTCGGCGAGGGTCGGCCGGGGACGGGCGGGAACCAGGAAGTCGGCTCGTGAGGACCTCCAGAGGAACTCCGCCTCCCTGAGCCGCTCGGCCAGTTCCGGCCGCAGCCCTGACCAGACATCAGCGGCCCAGCCCGCGAGCCGCGGGTGATGCGCGGGTTCGGCCAGCACGTGCAGCATCGCGGTCAGCTCGGCCAGTGGAGAGGCGGCGAACCGGAGCCGTCCGGACGGCGGGCCGCCGATGTCGATCCTCAACGTCATCTCCTCATCCTCGCCGGTCGGACAGCCGGCGGCCATGTCGATTGACGGTCTCCGTCAACCGACGCGGCCGGCCCGGCGGCCGACCGCACCGTTGACGCCATGGCAACTACCGGCAAACTCCGGCCGCGCGCCCTCGTCCGGGCCTCCGGCGGCCCCCGCTATGCCGTCGCCCTGGTCGTGGACGCGCTCGGCACCGGCCTGCTGCGGCCCTTCCTGCTGCTCTACGGGGTGACGGTGCTGAGGCTGTCCGCGGCGGCCACCGGCATCGCCATGACGGCCGGGGTCGTCGTGGGGCTGGTGTGCGTGCCCGCGGTGGGCCGATGGCTGGACCGGGGCGCACGCAGCACGGTCGTGGCGGCGTCGATGCTGGTGCGGGTGGTGGGCGTGGCGCTGCTGCTGGCCGCCCCGGCGGGGCACGTCCGGCTGTTCGCGACGGCGGCGCTCTTCCTCGGCATCGGCAACCAGGCGTGGCCGGCCGCCCATGCCGCTCTCGTGGCCACCGTCGCCCACGGCCGCGAACGCGACGCCGCCCTCGCGGGAGGCCGCGCCCTGCGCAACGCCGGCCTGGGCGCGGGCGCTCTCCTCGCCACCGCGTGCCTGGCGGGCGGCGCCACCGCGTTGCAGGCGCTGGCCGCCGTCACCGGGCTCGCCTACCTCGTCGCGGCGGCCTTGGCCTGGTCGGTTCAGCTGCGCGCCCGGCCGGCCGCTGCGCCGGTCATGGACCGGGCCGACGGGCCCGCGCCTCGGATGCGCGTGCTGCTGGCCGCCAACGTGGTCTACGTCTTCTGCCTCAACGTCCCCGAAATCGCGCTGCCTCTCGTCCTGTTGACGCAGACGCACGCTTCCCCGATGTGGTCGGGGGCCATCTTCGTGGCGAACACGGTACTGGTGGTGACTTTGCAGGTTCCGGTCACCGTCCTGATGTCCCGCTTCTCCCGGCGGACCGTGCTGGCTCTTTCCGGCGTGGTGCTCGCCGCGTCCTATCTCGGCTTCCTCGCGGCCACCGCGCTGGGGCACGGCTGGGTCGCCCCGGCCGTCGCCGCGGTGTCCGTGGTCTGCACCATCGGCGAGATCATCTACGCGGGCAGTGCCATCGCGCTCGTCACCGCCCTCGCCCCGGCCCATGTCCTGGGACGCTCGCTCGCCCGCTTCCAGCTCTCCACGGGCTTCGGCCTCGCCGTCTCCCCGGCGGCCATCACCGCTCTCGCCTCCCACGGCTCTGCGGCCCTCTGGGGCAGCCTCGCCACCGCGACGCTCCTGTCCGCCTCCGCCGTCGCCACCGAGCAGGATCTCCGTCAGCCGCCCGTCAGGGCACGACGGCATCCTGGGGCGATCCCGTGAGACCCACGAGACACACGACCGCGACAACTCCCCCAAAAAACACAGAGGTTACTCATGCGTCGTCGCTTCGCCGCCACAGTTCTCGCCACGGCCGCCCTGTCGCTCCCCCTCGCCCTGCTGCCCGCCGCATCCGCCTCGGCCGCCCCTTCGGACAAGCCCCAGGTCCTCAGCTCCTGGACCCAGACGAGCGCCTCCAGCTACAACTCCTGGAACGCCGCCCGCAACAACCAGGGCGCATGGGCCGCCTACGGCTTCGACTGGTCGACGGACTACTGCAGCTCCTCGCCCGACAACCCGTTCGGCTTCCCCTTCCAGACGGCCTGCGCCCGCCACGACTTCGGCTACCGCAACTACAAGGCCGCCGGCACGTTCTCCGCCAACAAGGCCCGCATCGACTCCGCCCTCTACGAGGACCTGAAGCGCGTATGCACCGCCTACACCGGCGCGAAGCTGACCGCGTGCAACTCCACGGCCTGGACGTACTACCACGCGGTGGACATCTTCGGCGTCGCACCGGCGAAGGCCGCCGCCGGCAGCCTGTCCCGGGCCGCCTGACCGGCCCCGAACGGCCCCCGGCGCGAAAGCGCGCCGGGGGCCGTTCGTCACCGTGCGGAGACGTCCGCGACGGGTCAGCCGATCTCCGCCCCGAAGGCCGCCAGCGCCTCCGGCACCGGCTGGAAGAACGTCTCGCCGCCCGAGGAGCAGTCGCCGCTGCCGCCCGAGGTCAGCCCGATCGCCGTGTCACCGGCGAAGAGCGAGCCGCCGCTGTCACCGGGCTCGGCGCAGACCGTCGTCTGGATCAGCCCGTTGACGATGTCACCGTTGCCGTAGTTGACCGTGGCGTCCAGCCCCGTCACCTGGCCGTCGTGCACCTGGGTGGTGGAACCGCTGCGCGACACCGTCATCCCGACGGTCGCCTCGCCCGCCTTGGTGATCGGCTGGGTGGAGCCGTCGTAGAGGTCCACCTCGCTCGGGTGCGCGGTGTCCGAGGTGTACTTCACCAGCCCGAAGTCGTTGTCCGGGAACTCCGAGCCCGCGTTGGTGCCGATCTCCCCGCCGCCCTGCGAGTCCGACCAGCTGGAGATCGCCTCCGTGCAGTGCCCGGCGGTCAGGAAGTACGGTTCGCCGTCCTTGACCACGTTGAACCCGAGCGAGCAGCGCCCGCCGTCGCCCCAGATCGCGTCGCCGCCCGCGATGAGGGGCTTGAACTCCCCGGCGGACTTCTTGAGCCGGGCCTTGCCGCCCAGCGACTCGACCACCGAGTTGAGCTTCTCCATGGCCGCGCCCTTGACCGTACGGTCGGCCGTGACGACCACCTTGTTGCTGACCGGGTCCACGGCCCACGAGGTGCCGGGGATCGCCGCCTTGCCGGCCAGGGTCTGCCGGGCCGACTTCAGCTCCGCGAGCGAGTTCGGTACGACTCTGGCCCGACCGCCCGCCTGCTCGACCTGGTCCGCGGCCGCCCGGTCGACCACGTTCATCACGAGGTTCCTGGACTTGGCGTCGTAGTACGAACCGGCCGCGTCGCCGCCCAGATCCTTGCCCAGGCCGGTCGCCAGCTTGGCTGCCGCGTCGGCCGTCAGCGTCCGCGCGGTGACCTCCGATGTCCCTTCACTGGCGTTCGCGCTCTGGAACGTCGCTCCCGCCGCGACCAGGGCGACCACCGCCGAACCCGCCAGTACTGCCCGCTTCCTGGATATGCGTCGATGCTTCAACTTCGACCTCCTGTGGGGGCCGCGTACGGGTGATGTGGGGTCACCCGTACGCGGAGGATGAGGCGCCCACTATTCCGACGGAGCGGATAGCACACAAGGCCGACCTCAGGACGCACACACGACAACACCCCTTCGGTCTCACCGTGTTCACGTACCGGCGGTCACCCCCCTACTGTCCGGTACTCACCCTCGCGCGTCCGGTTCTCGACGTGTCCGGCGCTCCCCCGGCCCGCGCGCCCCCTCCACGCGCCCCGTAATCGCTCAACGCGCAGTCCCCATAAGTGCCTTGATGGTCCATCATCGAATCAAAGCGGGGCAGTCGGGCACGTCGTGCCCGCACGGACACAAGGAGGCGCGGAGTGCGCAGTCGCGTGCGCGCAACCGACGGACGGCAACTGGTGGTGGAGCGTCTGGGGGATCCCCGCGGCAGACCGGTCTTCCTGCTGCACGGGATGCCCGGCAGCAGGCTCGGTCCGGCTCCGCGCGGCATGGTGCTGTACCAGCGCAAGACCCAGCTGATCACCTACGACCGGCCGGGATACGGCGACTCCGACCGGCAGCCGGGCCGCTGCGTCGCCGACGCGGTGGAGGACGTCCGGGCCATCGCGGACCACATCGGGCTCGACCGGTTCGCCGTCGTCGGCCGGTCCGGCGGGGCCTCGCACGCCCTGGCCTGCGCCGCGCTGATGCCGGAGCGGGTCACGCGCACCGCGGCCCTGGTGGGCCTGGCCCCCTGGGACGCCGCAGGCCTCGACTGGTTCGAGGGGATGGCCGCCTCCAACGTGGCGGCGTACACCACGGCGGCCGACGATCCGGACAGTCTCGCGGAGTCCTTCATCTCACGGTCCGCGGTGATCAGACGCGATCCGGTCCGGCTCATCGACGATCTGCGCCGGGAGCTGACCGACTCCGACCGGATGGTGGTCAACGACGTCGGTGTCCGCACCATGCTGCTGCGCAACTACCGTGAGGGGCTGCGCACTTCGGCGTACGGATGGATCGACGACGCGCTCGCGTTCAGCCGTCCCTGGGGGTTCGACCCGGCCGCCATCACCGGTCCGGTCCTGCTGTGGCACGGCGAGAAGGACGTCTTCTCACCGGTCGGGCACACCCGCTGGCTGGCGAGCCGGATCCCGGGCGCCACCGTCGTGGTGGAACCCGCGGCCGCGCACTTCGACGCGCTGCACGCGCTTCCCCGGATCCTCACCTGGCTGCTGGACACGGCCGAGAGGTGAGCCGAGCGGCGGGGCGGGAGCGTCCGGCGACGGCCGGACGCTCCCGCTCCGTCATACCGCGAGCGGTTCCAGTTCGCGCTGGAACCTGCGCTCGTCCCGGGCGATCCGGGTGAGCGGATGCTCGTCGCCGAGCTGCCGGGACAGCTCCTCGACCGTCTCCGCCCTGACCTGGAGCGCCTCCTCGTGGCGTCCCATGGCGTCCAGCGTCACCGCCATGTTCGACTTCATGCCCAGCGTCTCCGGGTGATGCGCCCCCAGAGCCATCCGGAACTGACCGGTCAGCCGCCGCTCGGTCGTCAGCACCAGGTCGAGATCGCCCCGTTCCGCGGTGGTGTTGGCCAGGTTCATCACGCTGAACAGCGTGTTGGGGTGCTCTGGCCCGTACACCTCGCGCATCGAGGCGACCACCCGGGTCAGCACCTGCTCCGACTCCTCCGCGGCGCCGGACCCCAGCAGGTAGACGCCCAGGTTGTTCAGGGCCGCCAGGGTGTAGGGATGCTTCTCGCCCGGCACCTTCATGTACTGGTCGACGACCTCCCGGGCGGTGGTCCTGGCCTCCTCAGCCTCCCCGGCCGCGTACAGGTCGGCCGCCATGTTGAGGTCGCAGGCCAGCCACTCCGGGTTGGCGGAGGTGTACTTGGCCCGGTACCGGGCCCTGGTCGCCACCGTGAGCCGGCGGGCGTCGTCCAGCCGCCCGGCCCGCCGCAACGACACGGCCAGCGCCTTCGCCGCGCTGAGGGTGCCGGGGAAGGACCGGCCGAGCGTGGCCTTGTAGCTGTCGTACGTACGGCTCAGCAGGCCCACCGAGTCCTCGTACCGGCCGACGTCACGCAGGTCGCGGGCCAGACTCATGGCGGAGGAGAGGCTGTACGGGTGCTCCTCGCCGAGCACCTCGCGGCGCCGGTCGAAGACGTCCTGGTCGATCTCGCGGGCCTTGGCGTACTGGCCGATGGACCGCAGAGTGAACGCCAGGTTGTTCGCCGCGGCCAGGGCCCTGGGGTGGGAGTCGTGGAAGATCTGGTTGAACCCCTCGGTCGCCTCCGTCGCCAGCTCGATCGCCCGGGTGTACTCCCCGAGCGTCCCGAGGTCGGTCGCCAGGCTGCTGGTGCTCATGTAGGTGTGCGGATGCTCCGGACCCAGCACCTCCCGCTGGGTCGCCAGGGTGATCTCGTCGAGCTCCCTGGCCTCCACGTAGCGGCCGCGCGAGCGGTAGATGTTGGACAGGTGGAAGCAGAGGTACAGGTACTGGATGTCCCGCTCCCCCAGCGTCTCGCGCCAGATGTCGCGCAGCTCCTCGCAGAGCGTGGTGGCCGTCCTGAAGTCACCGCGCTTCCAGAGGTAGCGGACCCGGTCGATCAGCAGCCTGCGGGCTTCCGGCTCCTGGCAGTTGCGCGCGTCGGACGGGCCGAGGTGCGGCCATATGGTCGAGAACTGCGGCCAGTTGGCCGGGTTGTCGATCGGCTCGTCGTCATCGGGGCGGGCGCCCGCCAGGATGCGGTGGACGGCGTGCCGGGCGTCGCGCTGCTCCTCCTCCGTGAGCTGCGCCCGGATGACGGCCTGGACGAGCCGGTGCACCTGGATGGAGTTGGAGACCTGGTCGACCTTGGCGAGGGCGAACCGGCCGATCTCCCGGATCACCCGGCCCAGCACCAGCTTCTCCTGGAGCGAGGCGTCGTACGGCTTCAGCGCCTCGATCATCTCCTTGCTGTACAGCAGGTTCCCCGAGATCGGCTCCGGGGCGAAGAAGGCGCAGAGCTGGAGCAGCCGCACCGCGGCGGGTGAGCGCTCCTTGAGCCGCTGGATGGAGATGTTCCAGGTCGCGGCGACCGGCTCGGGGTAGCCGGCCGGCTGGTTCAGTGCCAGGACCTCCGGGGCCTGCTGGGCGAGCTGTTCCAGATAGGTGTCGATCGGGGTGGCGGTCTCCGCGATCCACGCCGCGGCCTGTTCGACGGCCAGCGGCAGATCGCCCACGGCGGTGGCCACCTGGGCGGCGTCCTCGGCGCTCAGCCCCGGCGCCCGGCGCTGGAGGTGTTCGATGGACTCCTCGCGGAGGAAGACATCGACGGGCAGTGCGTCACCGTGCTGGGACCAGGCCTGGTTGCGGGAGGTCACCAGGATGTGCCCGGAGCCGCCCTGCGGGAAGTAGCGCCGCAGCCGCTCGGGGTCGTCGGCGTTGTCGAAGACCAGCAGCCAGCGGTCGGAGGGCACCCCGCGCCGCAGCAGGTCGACCGCTTCCTGGGAGGCGGCCGCCATGTCGTCGCCGCCCTGGGCACCGAGCCGGACGGCGAGTTCGGCCAGACCGGCGACCACGTCGTCGGTCTGCTCCGACGATATCCACCAGACCAGGTCGTAGTCGGCCATGAACCGGTGGACGTACTCCAGGGCGACCTGGGTCTTGCCGACGCCGCCGAGGCCGTACAGGGTCTGCGGCTGCGGCAGCACGACGGCCATCCCGCCGCCGAGCTGGTCGCGCATCCGCTCCAGGACCATCGAGCGGCCGGTGAAGCCGGGGTTGCGCGGCGGCGCGTTCCAGATCCGGGGGACGGTGCCGGGGAAGCGCGGTCCGGGAGAGACCCCGTCGGTGATCTGCACGGGCCGGTCCAGGGCCCGTAACAGGGCCGCGGTGGCGTGCACCTCGTCGAGCCGGAAGAGGTCGACGGGGTTGCGGTCGATGTAGGGCGCGGACAGCCGTACGTCACCGACCCTGAGCGGCAGCAGATGGCGCCGCCCGCCGCCCGGGTCCTCGGCGACGGCCCGGTCCCAGATGGCCACCGCACGGCTCGACTTCAGGTAGGCGCTGGAGAGCAGCACCACGGTGCGGGCGGCGTTCTCAGCGGTGACGGCCGCCTGTTCCTCCGGTCCCCGCTCCGCGGACACGTCGCGCGGCACGACCCGGAAGCCGGCCCGGGTGAGCGCGGACTCGATCCAGTCGGCCCACATCCGGTTCTCCGCCACATAGCAGAGGAAGAGGTCGGCGGGCAGGGCGGGGCGGCGCCGGGTGAACGCGTCGCGGATGCGCAGCCGTACCTCCTCGCCGACCGGGGGCATCGCGGTGACCTGCTGGTCCGTGATGACCGAGGTGAGCCGTTCGAAGGCGGAGAGCAGGGAGTTGCTGAGCCCCGCCTCGTCCCCGAAGGTCGCCAGGGTCTCCTCGTACGCGTAGTAGGGGCGGTACGGAATCTCCACCGCGCCCCAGTAGGCGGTGAGTTCGTCGCCGGACAGATCACGCGGCAGCCGGTCGAACTTCAGCCGGGCCAGGGCCCGTCCGGCGTCCGCCTTCTCCTTCTCGCCCTCGTCGATGCGCATCGGGACGGGGAAGATGGAGATGGGGCGGCCGGTGTACCGCTCGGAGATCTGCCGGGCGACCGAGGCCGCGCCGTCGATGGACTGGTCGCTGAGGGTGAAGCAGTCGACGAGCGCGTCGGGCAGGTGGACGGTGCAGATGTCCGCGATGTCGCTGAGCCCGGTGCGGCTGTCGATGAGGACGTAGTCGTAGTTGGCCTTCATGTCGTCGCGCAGGGCGTCGAAGAAGTGCCCGCCGCCGAGGCGGTCGTAGAAGTTGTCCCAGTCGAAGGTGGAGACGGTCGCGGAGTACTCGCGGTTCTGGCGTCCGGCGGAGACGAAGTCGAGCGTTCCGCCCTGCGGGAACTCCCAGCCGAGCGCCTCCGGAGTGAGCGAGACCGCGTGCGGCTGGATCCGGGCGTAGTCCCGGTGCCAGTCGTCGGCGCGCGGCACCGGGCTGGTGGCGGCCCAGGCGTACTCGGTGATCAGATCGATGACGCCGGTGGTGGCGCCGAGGGTCGAGGGGTCCAGGAACGGGTGGAAGAACCGGTGGAGGCCAGGTGCCTCCAGGTCCCAGTCGACAGCCAGTACCCGTTTGCCGTTGGCGGCGAGAATCCAGGCGGTGTTGGCCAGGGCCATGGTGCGCCCGGTGCCGCCCTTGTACGAGTAGAAGGTGACGATGCGCCCGTCACGACTGGCCGTCATCCGTGTCCTCCGCATCCGTCGCAGCGTCATGTGTCTCGGGGATGTACTGGGTCTGCGCCATGGGTCCCATCAGCCGGGTCCGTTCGCTGTGCCCTCCGCCGCCGGCGGCGGGCAGGTAGACGGCCGCGTGTCTCAGGTACTGCTGGGCGGCCACCTCGACCACCTGCGGCAGGACCTGGCCGAAGGCCTCCATGCTCGGTACGCCCTTGGCCGCGGCGCGGCAGTAGGCCCGGCCCTGGCGCATCTTGGTCGGCATGGTCCGCTCCAGCTTCGCGGTCAGTTCGGCCTCCGCGGCCCTGCTCTGGTGGTCGTCGCGGTTCCACGGGACGACCATCGTCACCCAGGGGCGGTTCTCCGCGTCGAAGGCGGCGAGCCTGCGGCAGCGGTCCTCGTCCTGGAGCGCCCAGCGGTCGACGAGCAGGATCTCGGGTGTGGTGGGGGGCTGTTTGCCGCCGGGGTGGCTGGGTTCCTCGTCGAAGGAGGTGACGGTGGCCTGGTAGTTGAGGGAGCGCACCAGGTCCTCCGCCACATAGGCCAGCGGGCGGGCGGCGTCCGGGTGGTAGGGGTTCCAGTCCTGCGGGTTGTCGCCGTAGTAGTCGGCGTCGCGCCCCTCGGGCAGGTCGTGGCGGGTGGCGGCGGCGATGGTGACCCGCATCGGGCGGGGGCCGCCGGTTCCGCCGCCCGGCGCGCCGAAGGCGCTGGGGGCCAGCCGGTAGTCGACGGGCCGGCCGGTGCCGATCCGTACCGTGTCGGCGACGCTGACGATGCGTTTGGCGAGCTCGTACACCGCGCGCTCGTACTCCTCGGCGAAGAGCCTGAGCTTGATCAGCCCATAGAGCCCGTCACTGACGTAACGGTCCCCGAAATCACGGTGGTTGAACTGTAATCGCTCGGCCGGTCCGGGAAGCTGGCTGGGCGGTACCGGGACCCAGAGCGCCGGGACGATCGCTTCGGCCGGCTGGTTGGAGCGGGCCCGGTGGTGGATGGCGCGCTGGGCGAAGGCGTACCACTCCTTGCCGCACATCTCGCTGGCGAAGTAGCGCGGGGAGAACAGCGGGACGAACACCCGGCAGCTGGCCAGCACGTCACCGAGCCGTTCCGACCAGCCCTCGCCGGAACGTATCTCACGGTCGATGAATCCGGCCGGTGCGCCGGCCGGCAGATCGGTCATGGCCATCACATGGCCGCAGAGATCCTGGAAAAGCCGTTCGACCCACATATCGGGGTCCGTTCCACCGCCGTACCCCGGTGTGTGGGCGTAGCTCAAGAAGAAGTACGGCCGATGGTCCGCCGCTCGCTGCTGCGTCGTCGCGTGCACACGACCCCCGTCCTGTGTGAGCACCCGCACCCGATGAGTGAAGAGAATGCGAGCGAATTCATCATTCCGGAGCGGACCTTGCTCCACCCCCATGGCGTTCGGTCATTCAACGCCACTTTTCAGTCATGTATGCCCCACTCTCGAACCGGAATCCGAGATTCAGAATTCTTTTCGCATCAGAGCGAGCAGTCGTTTCCCGCCGATGGTGAGTTCGGCCGCTCCCTCCAGCGTGTCGAGTGCCCGCGCTACGCCGTCCCGGTACCTGGGGTCGAATGCCGCGAGCGCCAGCCGTTCATACGTACCGGCCAGCAGCCGGGAAAACGGAACCAATTCTTCCCGCCAGGGCATTCGATGTTCCCAGGAGCCGTCCGCCGCGTAAAGATCCGTGACGTCGACAAGTGCGCGGAATCCGGCCCGTCGTACTCCGCGCACCAGCGCGAGCGCGAGCGTCTCCACCCCGTCGTCCGCCCCGATGCCCAGCGCGCCGTACCCGTGCCGCCCGACGGACGGCTCGCCCGGCGCCGAACCGGTCAGCGGGGTGAGCGTCAGCACGGCGGCGGCGGACCGCGCCCCGTACCCGGGAGCCCGCTCCTCGATCAGCGCCCAGGCCGCGGTGAGCGCGGCGGCCAGCCGGTCCGCCGCGGGGCCGTCGAGCGTGGCCGCGGCGGGCGCGTCGAAGCAGTCGCGGTACGGGTCGAGGTCGTCGATCAGGAAGGCGGGCCCGCCTCCGGGCAGGGTGTACCCGCGCACCGGAACCCAGCCGGGGACCGCCGGTGCGGGCCAGCCGATCCGCCGCTCCCCCGCCCCGTCGTCACGGGCCACCAGGAAGCCGTCCTCGACGGCGCGCACCCGGACCGTGCCGTGCTCCCCCGCGCCGCCGAGGGCCAGCCGGCCCAGGGTGGGCAGGACAAGCCCGCCGTCCCGGAAGGGCACCGGCACCCAGGTGTCGAGCCCCGCGCGCACGACGGCGGCCGCGAGGCGGGCCGGCAGACCGTCCGCCGCGTCCCGGACCGCTCCCGGCCGCTCCTCGTGCAGCGCGTCCAGCGCGTCGAGCAGCCAGGTGCGGGTGTACGGGTGGGCGAGCACGTGGTCCAGGCCGCCCGCGCCCCGCTCGGAGCCGTCCAGCGCGGCCGCCAGCTCCCAGGCCGCGGCCCACCGCTCGCCGCCCCGGCCGTCCAGGTCCCCGTGGAGGCGGGCGAGCAGGGTGCGGGTCAGGTCCTCCTGGGCCGCGAGCAGTTCGACGGGGTCGGCCACCGCGGGCGCCGCCGAGTCCGCCGGCGTACGGGCCTCGATGCCGCGCACCAGGGCGGCGAGATCCCGGCAGTACACGGACGGGTTGTCGAACCCCTCCACGAGCACCCCGCCGCCCGGCGCCCCCGCCTCAGGCCCGGCGGAGCTGTAGCGGTGGGTGTACAGGCCGCCACCGCACGAACGTACGACGGGGCAACGACGGCACGTCTCGCTGACGCCCTCCAGGCCCAGCTGCCTGGCCCGCACCCCGGGATGCACCGCGACCTCGTCGAAGGCGTGCGTGAAGACGTCGAACCCGGTGGCCGCCGCGCCTTCGTAGGCGCTCTTGAGCGAGTCGACCTGCTCCAGGCTTCCGTCGGTCTCGACGACGACGAGATCCGTGGGGGCCAGCCCCAGCGACTCGGTGAGGCTCGGCCCGCCGTTCAGCGTGGACAGGACGGAGGAGAAGATCCGCACCGGCACCGGCCGCCCGAGCTCCTGCCAGCGGTCGAAGACCGCGAGGAGCCAGTCGGCGTAGGCGGTGGGCGATCCGTCCGGACGCGGCGGCGGATCGTCCCAGGTGGCGTGGGGAAGCAGGAAGTCGATGTGCGGCGGCTCCAGCTCGGTAAGGGCGTCGAGGACCGCGCGCGGGTCGTTCTCGATGTCGACGGTGCACAGGAGACCGAGGTTGAGATGGCGGTAGCGCTCCTCGCGGAGCAGCTCGACGGCCTTGAGCACCAGGGGGTGGCTGCTGCGTCCGTCGGCGAAGCGGCGGTGCCGGTCGTTGGCCGCGCGGTCACCGTCGAGGGAGATGCCGACCTTGACGCCGTACTCGCTGAAGAGGTCGAGATAGCGCGGGCTGAGCTGGAGGCCGTTGGTGTGGATCCGGAGATCGAGCGCGGCGATGCCGTCGAAGGCGGACGTCAGCTCTTCGCAGATGCGGCGCAGCCGTGCGGGGCCGGCGAGCAGAGGCTCCCCTCCGTGCAGGATTACTGACACGGAGGGCAGTGCGTGTGTCTTGGCATGCTCAGCCAGGCGCTGAGCAGTCCGGAAAATGACTTCATCAGAGATTGTCTTCGGACGGGTTCGCCAGCTCTGATCGGCATGTTCGTAGACATAGCAATGGTCACAGGCGAGATCGCACCTGCTGTGAACCTTGAGGACTACTTCGCGGAAAGGGACCAGGGGTCCTGTCATTCCACCAGTCTAGCCAGCCCGGAAGGGTGATCCGGAAGTCCGGCCGGGCCCGTGGAGTGTTCCGTGTCGGTGCGTCGGAGTCGGCGCGTCGGAGGGATTTCAGAGGGAGGAGTTGAAGGTGGCTGCCTGGACGGTACGGGCGGCGGTCGCGACCTGCACCCGGCCGAGCTTCCTGGCAGCTTCGCCACCACGCGCGTCGATCGCGGTGAGCGGCACACGGCTCTTCTTCGCGACGGCGAAGGAGAGGGAGGATTCAGAGGTCTTCACGGCCGTCCTTGAGGGGATTCGTTCCAATGGAATGGTTCCGGACAGGAAACCAGCGTTGGTACCTGCACCATTGCAGTGTCCGGCGGCACGACTTTACTCTCATGGCCTCGGTTGGCAACCGAGGCAGGCTACTTGGCGGCAGTGGGTCGCACGGGACCTGCCCCGTTCGAGCGGAACCACAGATTCCGCCATCAGGGTGACAACATAACCGCAGACGGGAGTGAACATGACGGCGATTCCCGGACCACTGCAGAGCATGGTCTTCAGGAACGCTGATCTGCCCGAACTCTTTCACCACACGGACGCCATCGCGGTCGCGCGCCAGCGGGAGGCCGTGAATACCACCAGGTGGCAGCTGATACTGCTGGTGGGGGGCACTGTACCGGCCGCACTGCCCTGGCATGCGGAGGTCGCCGGCAGGCTCCAACTCTCGGACTGCGCGGCGGCGTTGGCGTACCTGGGCGTCCTGATCGCGACGTACCTCACCTCCCGGCGGAAAGCAAAGTCGCATTGGCAACTCAATCGCTCCGCGGCAGAGTTCATCAAATCGATGTGCTGGCGTTACTCCGTGCACGGCTCACCTTTCGACACTGGTACCCAGCACCCGGAGGCGGTGTTCGCCAATCGCCTCGAAGAGGGGTTGCAGGAGCTCCGCAAGGTCGGCTGGCCGGACCCCCGCGACCGGACCGCCGATTCCGGCGGACTCATCACCGATTCCATGCACGCGTTACGGGACAAGGCATTCACCGTGCGCAAGGAAACATATGTACGGGACCGGCTGATCGAACAGCGGAACTGGTACCGCAGGCGTCAGGAGGTGTCGCGCCGGGCCACCGTGATCTGGTCGACCACCATCGCCGCGCTGACGGCGTTCGCCCTGACCCTGGCCCTGTTCAGGGCGTTCTCCGTGGGCCAGTCCTTCGCACTGACCGGGGTGCTGTCCGCCGCCGCGGCGGCCTGTCTGGCCTGGGCCGAGATGCGCCGCCACCACCCGCTCATCTCGGCCCACTCCCTGGTGGAGAAGGACCTTGAGTCGATGCAGATAGCGATGGAGACCACGCTGAACGAGCGGCAGTGGCCGAGGGCGGTGTTCGAGACCGAACGCATCGTCTCCCCGCAGCACACCGACTGGCTGGCCCGGCACCAGATGTGACAGCCCGAACGGCCGGAACGGCCCGGACGGCCGCGCGGTCACGGTGATCAGGCGCGTACGACCCCGTCGCGCCAGATCACCGTGACCGGGCGGCCGAGCCGGCGGGCGTAGGTGACGATGTCGCCCGTGCCGCCGAGCCCTCGGGCGGGCAGCCCGTCCCAGACGGCGAGCAGCCGGTCGCAGTGGTCCGCGATGTAGGCGCCGGCCGCGTAGTAGGCCTCGTCGGTGGAGTGCGGGTAGTCCAGCCGGACCTCCCGCACGGCACGGGCCTTGAGCTGCCGGTAGCGGGCCAGTTCGGCGCCGTCCGCGAAGCAGGCCTCGTAGTCGCCGCTGGGGATGACCGCGGTGAGTTCCGCGCCATGGGCGAGCGCGAGGTCCGCGAAGAGCTGGTCCGCCCCCACGGCCAGGCTGGACAACGCCTCCACCGAGCCGTCGAACGCGCTGAGCGCCGCGCCCATCGCGGCCAGCACATGGGCGTGCACCTCCTGCGGAATGCTGCGGTGGCCGGTCACTCCGATGCGATTCACGGACCTGGATCCCCCTGAGGTCTGAGCCGGGGGTTCCCGGAGGGCGTCCCTCCGGGAGGCACAGCGTCCGCCCCCGTTGTTCCTGCGCGACCGTCCTGTGCCACATCCTCTCAAAAGCCGCGGGGTAAACGGGAGCCCCCGCCCAGAATTCGGGCGGGGGCAGGGCGTGTTCGAGTGCGTCTTTCGAGGCGGCGGCCGGTACCGGCGTACGGAACCGGCCGCCCGGCCGTCAGTAGATGCTGACGCCGTACGCGCTGAGCGCTTCGGTGACCGGCTGGAAGAACGTCGTGCCGCCCGAGGAGCAGTTGCCACTGCCGCCGGAGGTGAGGCCGATCGCCTTGGAGCCGGAGTAGAGCGGGCCGCCCGAGTCGCCGGGCTCCGCGCACACATTGGTCTGGATCATGCCGTACACGACGTCGCCGTTGCCGTAGTTGACCGTGGCGTTGAGCGCGGAGACGGTGCCGCTGTGGATGCCGGTGGTGGAGCCCCGGCGGGTGACGGACATGCCGACCGTGGCATTGGCCGCACCGGTGATGTCGACGCTGCCGACGGTTCCCTCGTGGGAGATCGAGGCGTTGTCGTAGCGCACCAGGCCGTAGTCGTTGGTCGGGAAGCTGGTTCCGACCGTGGGTCCGATGCTCGTCGAGTTCGACGAGTTGCTGTAGAACGGCGGGCTGCCTTCGGTGCAGTGGCCTGCCGTCAGGAAGTAGTACGTGCTGCCGCTACGGACGTTGAAGCCCAGGGAGCAGCGGAAGCCGGGCCCGTAGACGGCGTCACCACCGGACATCAGCTTGCGGATCTGTCCGGAGGTGCGTTCGATCTTGAGGGCGCCCGCGTTGACGCCGGCGGAGTCCTTGATCTGCTGGATCTCCGCGGCGGAGACCGTACTGTCCGCCGTGACCACGACCTTCTTGGTCGCGGGGTCGACGGTCCAGGCGGTGCCGGCCACGTCGGCGCCGAGGACGGCGTCGCTCGCGGCGGAGAGCTGGTTCGCGCTGTACGTTCCGGTGGAGCTGGCCTGTGCGCTGGGGACGGTGAGCGCGGCGACCGCTACGAGTCCTGCGGCGATGGCGACTGCCCTGCCGCGTCTCGCGGTACCGCTGAGGGGGGTGGTGCGCTTGATCCTCACGTGTCATTCCTCCCGAGGGGGGTTGAGGGTCCGCCCGTGGGGTGGTCGGACCCGTGAGGCGCAGTCAGCCGCACGGCAGGGGTGTCCGCATTCCGAACCTGCCGTGCTCCTGACAAGCGCTGCTCGGGAGTATTCAAGGCGTCAACTTCCGGCGCAAGAGGGCCTCTTGGCCTGAGCTTCGCGCCCGGCCACCCGTCGCACCTCTGCGTCCGGCCCCGGCGGATGACGAATGCCGGGGCCGGACGCCGAGGGTGGTTCAGCCGTCGGTCCGGTTGCGCTCCCCCGCCTCGACGGCGAACGGGAGGGTGTTGCCGGGCGGCGGGAAGGGGCAGATGAAGTGGTCCGCGAAGGCGCAGGGCGGCAGCAGCGCGCGGTTCAGGTCGACCGTCACGCTGCCGTCGGCGGCCGGCGCGGCGGGCCGCAGGAACCGGAAGCGGTAGCTGCTGTGCCCGCTGGTGGCGTCGGCGAAGACCGCCCAGAGCGAGCCGTCCGGCTCCACGGCGACCTGGAGCGTGTGCTCGGCACCGTCCAGCTCGAAGGCGATCTCCCCGCCGAGGCCGAGCCCGCGCTCGACCCCGTCGGCGTTCTCGACCCGGACGGTGCGGGAGGTGTCGTACGGGCGGAAGGTGCCGGGCAGCGACCAGCGCGGGTCGTACGGCGTGGCCTCGATCGCGCGGAAGGCCCGCCGCGCCGCCGAGTCCGGGTCGAAGTCCCGTACGGCCCAGAGTCCTTCGCGGCTCAGCACGAACAGCCGCCGCTCCCCGTGCGCGACCCGTGACCCGTCGATCGGGCCCCGGTCGGCGCCCAGCCCGACCTGTCCGGTGAACGGCTCGCCGTCGACGGTCAGACTGTCCTCGGGCCCGGCGGTGAGCACCAGCTCGTCACCGTCCTCCCGCCACTGCCCGGGAATGGCCGGAATTCGGCCTTCCGGGTAGTCGGAGAGCCAGTGCGTGCCGGTGAGGGAGAGCGGTCCGTACGGGGCCGAGACCGTGGAGGTGCGCTCCTCGTGCCAGCGGTCCCAGTCCTGCGCTGCCTGCTGTTGTGCGTCCGTGCTCATGGGCTCAACCTTTCCATACGGGCTCCGCGAGCCCGAGGTGCGACCGGAGTGTGGAACCGGTGTACGCCGTGCGGAAGACCCCGCGTTCCTGGAGGAGCGGAACGACCCGGTCGACGAAGTCGTCGAGTCCGGCCGGGGTGAGATGCGGTACGAGGATGAAGCCGTCGGCCGCTCCGGCGGCGACGAATTCGGCCAGCTCCGCCGCGACGGTCCCGGGGCTCCCGACGAACGACTGCCGGGTGGTCGCCTCGATGACCGTCTGCCGGATGGAGAGCCCCCGCTGCCAGGACAGGGCGCGCCAGCGGGCCGCGACGGCGAGCGGGTCACCGTGCCGCACCCGCCCCTGGACCAGCTCCGAATCGGGGACCGGATCGATCTCGGGGAGCGGCCCGTCCGGGTCGTAGGAGGAGAGGTCCCGGCCCCAGACCTGTTCCAGGGCGACCAGCGCGTTCTGCGGGGAGACCTGCTGGAGCCGGATCCGGGCGGCCCTCTCCCGCGCTTCGGCGTCGGTGTCCCCGAGCACGAAGCCGACGCCGGGCATGATCTTCAGCTCGCCGGGCTCCCGGCCGTACTTCGCCAGCCGTCCCTTGACGTCCGCGTAGAAGGTGCGGCCCGCCTCCAGGGTGCCGTGCCGGGTGAAGACGACATCGGCGGCGGAGGCGGCGAACTCACGGCCCTCGGGGGAATCCCCGGCCTGGATGACCACGGGATGGCCCTGCGGGGAGCGCGGGAGGGTGAATTCGCCCTCGACGGAGAAGTGCTCGCCGTGGTGGGCGAAGGGGCGCGGGGCCCCGTCCGGGGTCCAGGAGTCCCACAGCTCGCGGGCGGTGGCGACGAACTCGGCGGCGCGGGTGTACCGATGGGCCCGGTCCAGGTAGCCGCCGCGGCGGAAGTTCTCCCCGGTGAAGGCGTCCGACGAGGTGACGACGTTCCACCCGGCCCGGCCTTCGCTGAGGTGGTCGAGGGTGGCGAGCCTGCGGGCCAGCTCGAAGGGCTCGTTGAAGGTGGTGTTGACGGTGGCGGCGAGGCCGAGCCGCTCCGTGACGGCGGCCAGCGCGTTCAGCATGGTGAGGGACTCGGGGCGGCCGACCACGTCCAGGTCGTGGATCAGCCCGTTGTGCTCGCGCGGCCGCAGCCCCTCGGCGAGGAAGAAGAAGTCGAACAGTCCGCGTTCCGCCGTGCGCGCCAGATGTTCGAAGGAGGAGAAGTCGATCTGGCTGCCGGAGCGGGGGTCCGCCCAGACGGTGGTGTTGTTCACCCCGGGGAAGTGTGCGGCGAGGTGCAGCTGTTTCGGTGCGGTCGTCATGCCCGTTCTCCTCGGAGGACGCGGTCCCTCGCGTACCGGTTGGCCGGGCGGGCCAGGCCCAGGTGCTCACGGAGGGTTCCGCCGGGGTGGAAGGTGCGGAAGAGGCTGCGGTGCTGGAGCAGGGCCACCGTGCCGTTGACGATCCGTTCGAGATCGCGGCCCGGCGTGATCGGGGTGAGGTGGAAGCCGTCCACCGCCCCGGCCCGGTGCCACCGGCCGATCAGATCGGCGAGGTCCACCGGGCCGCCCCGGTAGTACGTGCCGTGCGCGGCGAGCGGCGGACCGCTCGCCAGTCCGGGTTCCGGGGCGGATTCGGCGTCCCCGAGGTCCACGGTGAGCGCGGCGAGCACCCGGAGGGTGTCGGGGTCGCGGCCGTGGGCCCCGGCGCGGCGGCGCACGTCGTCGCGGATTCCGGCGGTCCGCTCGGGCGTGGTGGCCCGGACGAGGACGACATCGGCGTGGCGCGCCGCGGCCTCCCTGGCCGGTTCCGCCGTGCCGTCGATGACGACGACCGGGTGGCCCTGCGGCGGCCGGGGCACGATGGCCGGTCCGCGGACGCCGAACGTGGCGCCCTCGAAGTCGACGTGGTGCAGCTTGTCCCGGTCGATGAACCGCCCGGTGGCGGTGTCCCTGATCTCGGCGTCGTCCTCCCAGCTGTCCCAGAGCCGCGCGCTCACGTCCGCCACCTCGCCGGCCTCGCGCCAGAGTTCGGCGGCGGGCGCGGCCCGGCGGCGGCCGAACAGCCGGGCCTCCGCGCCGGTCGTCGACACGTCGGCCTGCCAGCCCGCCCGGCCCCGGCTCACCCAGTCCAGGGTGGCCACGGCGGACGACACGTGGAACGGCTCGGTGTGGGTGGTGGTGACCGTCGGCACGAGCCCGATCCGGCGGGTGGCCGGCGCCACCCGGGACAGCACGGCGAGAGCGTCGGGGCCTGGCCGGGCGAACGAGTCGCCGAGGGTGACGAAGTCGAGGGCGCCCTGCTCCGCGAGCCGGGCCAGGGCGGTGTAGTGCTCCGGCTCGTAACGCGGCGGGCCGCCGATTTCGGCGGCGAGGTGGAGGGGGCGGATGGGAGGCATGTACGGGCCCTTTCGGCACGGTTCGAGGGTCACCGGTCCCGGGTCACAGGACCTTGGAGAGGAAGGCGCGGGTGCGCTCGTGGCGGGGGCGGTCGAGCACCTCGGCGGGCGGGCCCTGTTCGACGACGCGTCCCTCGTCCATGAAGACCACGGTGTCCGCGGCCTCGCGCGCGAACCCGATCTCGTGGGTGACGACGATCATCGTGGTGCCCCGGTCCGCCAGGTCCTTGATGACGTCGAGGACCTCACCGACCAGTTCGGGGTCGAGCGCGGAGGTGGGTTCGTCGAAGAGCAGCAGCTTCGGTTCCAGGGCGAGCGCGCGGGCGATGGCGACGCGCTGCTGCTGGCCGCCGGAGAGCTGCCGGGGGTAGGTGTGCGCCTTGTCGGCGAGGCCGACCCGGTCCAGGAGTTCGTGCGCGGTGGCGGCGGCCCGCTCCTTGGGGCGGCCGAGCGCGGCGACCGGGGCCTCCGTGATGTTCTCCAGGACGGTGAGGTGCGGGAAGAGGTGGAAGTTCTGGAAGACGAAGCCGATCCGGGTGCGGCGGCGCAGCACCTCGCGCTCGGGGAGTTCGTACAGCTTGTCGCCCTTGCGGCGGTAGCCGACGTAGTCGCCGTCCACGGTGATCGAGCCGCGGTCCGCCTTCTCCAGGTGGTTGACGGTGCGCAGCAGGGTGGACTTCCCGGAGCCGGAGGGGCCGAGGATCACGGTCACCTCGCCGGGGCGCACCGACAGATCGATCCCGCGCAGCACGTGCAGGGGGCCGAAGTTCTTGTGCACGCCCCGGATCTCCACCATGGCCTCGGCGGGGCCCCTGGTGTGGTCGGCGGCCGGTTCGGTCTTCGGCGGGCGGCTGGTCGTCGTCATGGGTTCCTCTGGCGGTTCGTGGCGGAGGTGCGCGGGCCGGTCGGTCATCGGTTCGGACCGTTGCCGCCGGTGAGTCCGCGCAGGAGGGTGAGGGCGGTACGCGCGGTGGCGTCGTTCTGCCGGAAGGCCGGGCCGCCGGTGCGCGGCCGGGTGAACGCGCCGCTGCTGCGGGCGGCGGTGTGCGGGCCGAGCGCGAAACGGCGCGGGTGCGGGCGGCCCGCACGGTCCAGGATCCGGCCGTCGTCGGGGTCGACGGCGAGCAGTCCGGTGGCGGTGGCGGCGGCCCCGTCCCGGTGCAGGGTCCGCAGCAGGGTGGAGCGGGTGCGTTCCGGCGAGGGGTCGGGCAGCCGGGCCTCGACGAGTGCGCGGGCCTCGATCCGTTCGCCGGGCACGGTGGCGCTGCCGGCCCGGAAGACGCCGTGCCGTTCGTCGGTCTCGACGGTCATCCCTGCGCCGAGGAAGCGGACGACGCCGGCCCGGGAGAGCGCCAGCAGCTGCCGCAGCCGGGGGCCGGGCGGGCCGGAGGCGAGGTAGCTGAAGAAGCCGTGCCACCACTCCCCGATGTCACCGAACCGGATCAGCTGGCCGTAGGCGGAGAGCAGTCCGAGGAAGACGGCGAGGTCCTCGCTGTGCCCGGGGTCGTGCCGCCGGTCGAGGTCGGCGGCGATGTGGTCGCGGGTCGCCTCCTGGAGGGCGTCGTACGAGGAGTGCCGTACGCCGTCCAGCGGGCGGTCCAGTGCCCGGATGTCGAGCCGGTCGGCCGGGTCGGGGACGGCGGCGTCGATCAGCGCCCGCAGTTCGTCGCTGCCCGGCTCCGCCGCCGCGTACTTCTCCTCGAAGGCGGTCCGGTCCGCGGCGGTCCGCTCGGGGTGGGCGGTGAAGAGCCGATGGTAGTGGGCGTACCCGAGCTCTTTGTCGACATGTGGCCAGATGTCGCGGCGGAAGTCGGGCGGTTCGGTCCGGCCGAGCAGTTCCTCGGTGCGCTCGGGCCCGAGAAACCGGGGCAGCGGTGGGCGTTCGCCCTGCCAGCCGTAACCGATCTTGGAGCGGTACGGGACGCCGCGCCGCGATCCGACGTACAGGACGGGCTCCCGGCCCGAGGGCAGGTAGGCGCCGTTCTCGTACCGTCCGCCGCGGCCCTCGGTGAGCAGCACCATCAGGTCGATGAAGGCGAGCCCGAAGCCCCGGACGATGACGGGTTCGCCGGCGCGCAGGGCGGTGAGGTCGCTGTCGGCGGTGAAGTCGGGCGGCAGATGGACGAGACCGTGCCGGCCGGCGAAGGCGGAGAGGGCCCGCTGTCCGTCGTCCGGTTCGGCATCCAGGTGGCCGATGGTGAGGACCACCAGGTCCGCGAGCAGTGGTTCGGCGCGGCCCTCCAGCCGGACGCGCTGGGGTCCGTCGGGCGGGCCGGTGACGTCCAGCGCCCGGCCCCGGTGTTCATGGACGGTGACCGAGGGCGGGAGGGCCGCCACGGACTGCTCGTACACCCAGCGCAGATAGGCGCCCTGGAGCCGCCGGCTGGGGAAGTCCTGCCCCCGCAGCGCCTCGATCTCGGCGCGGAGTCCGGGCTCGGCCGCTTCGTCGGGTGGCTGGATCCGGCCCTCGCGCACGTCCGCCGCCCAGGCGTCCAGCGCGGGCCCCGGTCTTATGGGCCCGTCCTGGCGGACGGTGTCGTCGGTGAACATGGTGACGTCCTCCGCCATGGAGTTCATCCACAGCAGCGGCGACTGGTCGTGGCGCCAGATCCGCCCGGCGCCCGGCGGGTACGGGTCGACGAGGTGCAGGTCCAGCGGCCGGTGTCCGTACAGCTCGGGGGCGTTGGCGGCGATGCGCTCGATCAGGCCGGTGCCGCGCGGTCCGGCGCCTATGACGACCAGCGAGGGGCGGCCGTTCACCGGGGGTCCGCCGAGCCCCGGGCGTAGTGCCGTTCGACGTAGTGCTGGCCGATGCTGAGCACCGAGGTCACCACGACGTACCAGAGGGTGGCGACCAGCAGCAGCGGGATGACCTGGTAGGTGCGGTGGTAGACGAGCTGGACGGAGTACAGCAGGTCCTGTACGGCGATGATGCTGACGATCGAGGTGCCCTTGAGGGTGCCGATCAGCATGTTCCCGGCGGGCGGCACGATGGAGCGCATCGCCTGCGGCAGCACGATCCGGCGCAGCCGCCGCCACGGACCGAGGCCCAGCGACTGGGCGGCTTCCAGCTGTCCGCGTTCCACCGAGAGGATGCCGCCGCGTACGACCTCCGCGGCGTAGGCCGCCTCGTGGAGCGTCAGTCCGATGACGGCGACGGTGACGGGGCCGAGGAGGTTCACCGTGCGGACGCCGAGTATCTCCGGGTAGAGGGCGCCGATGTTGAACCAGAACAGCAGCTGGACCAGGATCGGGGTGGACCTGAAGAGCCAGACGTATCCCCAGCCGACGGCCTGGAGAACACGGTTGGCGGAGAGCCTCAGAACGGCGAGCAGGGTGCCGAGCGCGAAGCCGAGCACCATGACGAGCGCGGTGAGCCAGAGGGTGAGCCAGAGACCGCGCAGCACGGCGGTGGTCAGGAAGTAGTCGCCGACGACGTCCCACTGGAAGGCGTCGTTGCGGATGACCGAGTTCAGCGCGAGGGCCAGCAGGACGAGTACGGCGACGGCGGCGGTCCACTGGCCGGTCCGGCGGGCCGGGACGATGCGCAGCCGGCCGGCGGCGTCGTCGTCCTTGAGCGATGGGGCCGGACTGGCCGGCGGGAGGATGTCTGTCTGTGCGGACATGCGAGGGCTCCGTGGATACGGTGATCGAACACGGGGCGTGCCCTCGGCACGGAACACGACAGCTGGAAACACGGCAGCTGGGAACGCGACAGCTCGCGGAACGGCATGGACCGGGCCCCTCAGCGCGATCCGCCTCCGAGGTAAGCGCTGTTCGCGACGGGATGTCAAGCCTGTCCACACTGTGAGCCGTACCCACAGGGCCAGTTGACGGACTACCGGATGCCTGTTCCACTTGGGCCATGCATTCGCAGAAATGGCTGGTCAAGCGCTCCCACATCGACTTCGGTCGCGTGTGGTCCTGTTCCTGTTGAGCTGACCCCGCTGCGTTCCTGCTTTTCTCGCGCCGTGAGCGGCGCCTGAACCCTTTCCCTCTGTGTGCCCTCGTGCACGCGACAGCGCTCCACCCTCCCCTCATCACCACACCGTGCCCTGCGACGCCTCGGCACGTCTTCCTCCGTCCCGGCCGCGGGCTGCCTCGCGCTGCCCAGGTGCGGTGAGCGGCAGCGCCTGCCGGTCACCGCACCCGCACCCGTCCCCGGCCGCCGAAAACTGGAGACCATCCCTGATGCCCCGTACCCGGCACACCGCTGCCTTCGCGCTGATCACCGCGGCCATGCTGGCTCTCACCGCGTGCGGTTCCGGCGATCCGGCGACCGCCCCCGCCGGCGCGGCCGGTCCCGCCGCCGAGAGCGCGATCCCCACGGCCGACGTCGTGTCAGGGGTGAAGCGGGACAAGGCCGCGGCCGCCCTGCTGCCGGCCGCCGTCCGCTCCGCCGGGACCCTGAACATCGCCTCCAGCGTCGGCACCCCGCCCGGAGCCACCTATCTGGCCGACGGCAAGACCCTGGCCGGCACCGACATCGACTTCGCGGACGCCGTCGCCAGGGTGCTCGGCCTGAAGCCGAAGCGGGAGGTCGCCGCGTTCGAGGCGATCCTGCCCGCGCTCGGCAGCGGGAAGTACGACGTGGGCACCGGAAACTTCGGGGTCACCGACGAGCGCCGGAAGACGATCGACTTCGTCACCTACCTCAACGACGGCCAGGGCTTCGCGGTCCGCGACGACAGCAAGCTGGCCAAGGTCACCGATCTCACCCAGCTCTGCGGTCTGACGGTGGGCACCGCCGCCGGCACCACGTTCGAGGTGACGCTGGAGGAGAACCGGCACCGGTGCGCGGACGCCGGCAAGAAGCCGTACGACGTGAAGACGTACTCGGACCTGGCCGCGGTCTGGAGCTCCCTCCAGCAGGGGCGGACCGACATCGTGATGTCGACCATCAACGGGCTGCGGTACGCGGTGAAGCAGCAGGAGGGCGTCCGCTTCCTCAACGAGTTCGCGCGTCTCGACGTCGGCTTCGCGTTCAAGAAGGGCACTCCGCTGGCGCCCGCGTTCCAGGCCGCGGTCAGCGCCCTCAAGGCGGACGGCACCTACGACCGGATCCTGAAGAAGTGGGGCATCGACGAGTCGGCGATCGAGACCTCGCAGATCTCGCCGCCCGAGATCAGGTGACGCCCGATCTCGGGTGACGGACCATCAGGCCCGTCATGGGTGCCGTCCGGGACGGCACCCATGACGCCACATCAGCAGCCGCAATCACACCCGCAGTCGCAGTCGCAGCAATCGCAGCCGTCACAGCAGTCGCCGCAGTTGCTGCAGCAGTCGCAGCCGTCGCAGCAGTCACCGCAGTCGCAGTCGTTGCACAGCCCCTCGCGGCGCTGCCGGGTCCACGGATCGTCGAAGGTGCCGCAGCACATCTGGCAGGTGCAGGCCATTCCGGCCCACACCAGGCACCCCACGACGAGCCCCCGCCGGTCGCGCGGCGGCTCCGGCGGCGGCTGCGGCGGGCCGAAGGGGGCGCCGGGGCCGGAGGGCGCGTACGGGTTGCCCGGCGGCGGTCCGAACGACGCCGTGTGGCGTCCTCCTGACGGCCCATCGGCCGAAGGATGACCGGCTCCGTCCGGGCCGGTGTGCCCCGCGGTCAGCAGGCCTCCCGACCGATGGGAGCAGACGTCCGTGGCGAAGGCCCGGTCCACCGAGCGCCGCAGTTCGTGCGCGAGCAGCACATGGGCCAGCTTGCCGTCGGTGAACTCCGCGTCGCGCAGCGCCAGCCGTACGCCGCGCAGCGCGTCGTCGCACAGCCGGCGGGCCTCCGCGCGCGAGGTGCCGGTCGCGGTGAGCGGGTTCCAGGCACCCGACGCGGCGTCAGCTTCCTGGTCCTCCACGGCATCCAGCAGATGCGCGAGGCGTCCGAAGAGGCGGCCCGCCTCGGCGAGCGGCTCGGCGTTCTGCGGCTTGCCGGCGAGTACGGCGGTGTGCGCGAAGGCGGCCGCGGTGGCCGTCTCGGTGGGCTCGGTGACCGTCAGCAGCGGGGTGCCGGGGCCCGCGAGCAGCTCGATGCCGGTCTGCCGGTCGACGGCGTCCACGAGCAACGCGGTGTCGAAGCCGAGCTGTGCGCCGGTCCGCGCGCCGGCGCGGTCCCAGCCCGCCGCCACTCTGCGCGCCGCCGCCGCCACCGGGCGCCGCCTCAACAGCCCGTCCCGGTCCGCGACGTGGTCGCGCACCTTGGCCGACGCCAGCACCAGCGAGACGGCAGCCGCCAGCCTGGCCCCCTCGCCCCGTGCGACCGGGGCGGTCCGCATGGCGCGCAGCGGGCAGGGGCCCGCCGTGCGGCGCTGTGCGGGGGTGCGTTCGGTCTGAGCCTCCGTCAGGACCGAGACGATCAGGCCGTCATAGTTCGTGACAATCCGGGCGAACTGTCCGTGATCGGACCGAAGTGCCAGACAGAGCCCGCAGAGATGAGCCATCCACTCGGCCCTGAGCCCATCCGGCAATCGGTGGACGCAGGGCCTGACTATTCCGAACACGACGATCCCCCGGGTCTCGTTCAGCTGTGCGCCGCGCTCGGGCGAGGGCGCGCCGTGCATCGTATCGAGCGCTCCGTTCACCCGTACGTCCCCCATGTCACCCGTACGGCCCGGAGCATCATATTTTCTTTCTCCAGGGTCCTTTAGCAGGAGGAACCTTGACGAATCGCCACATCCTCTGCACCAGTACCGTCACGAATGGCCTGCGCGCCGCCTATCCCCTTGGCGCACGATCCGCATCATGGACGACCATAGGGATACGAAAGAGATGCGGAACGCCAAGGAACCGCGGTGAGAGGAGGCGTCCATGGGATCGGTGCGCAAGGCGAGTGCCTGGCTGGGCCTCGTAGAGGACAACGACGAGCGGTACTACGACGACGACGAGTACTCCGAGGGTGCACGGACCGGGACCGGACAGGCCTGGGTGACCGATCCGCGGGTGCGGGTGGCGTCGGAGACGGCCGAGGAGACGGGCCGCCGGATCGCCACCGTGACCCCGGACAGCTTCCGGGACGCCCGGAGCATCGGTGAGCTCTTCCGGGACGGCGTCCCGGTGATCATGAACCTCACTTCCATGGACTCCGCCGACGCCAAGCGCGTCGTGGACTTCGCCGCAGGGCTGATCTTCGGACTGCGCGGGTCTATCGACCGCGTGGCCACCCGGGTCTTCCTGCTGACCCCCGCCGACACCGATGTCGTCAACGGCGAAGCCGCCGGCCGGCCGGCCGACGGCTTCTTCAACCAGAGCTGAGCAGGGTGCTCACCGGAACGCGTCGAGACCGGTGAGCGCCTTGCCCAGCACCAGCTGGTGCATCTCCACGGTTCCCTCGTAGGTGAGCACCGATTCCAGATTCGTCGCGTGCCGCATCACCGGGTACTCCAGTGAGATCCCGTTGGCGCCGAGGATCGTGCGCGAGGTGCGGCAGATCTCGATGGCCTCCCGCACGTTGTTCAGCTTGCCGAAGCTGACCTGTTCCGGGCGGAGCCTGCCCGCGTCCATCCGGCGGCCCAGGTGGTGGGCGAGCAGGATGCCCTTGTGCAGCTCGACGGCCATGTCCGCGAGCTTGGCCTGGGTGAGCTGGAAGCCGCCGATCGGCTTGCCGAACTGCTCACGGGTCCTGGCGTAGTCGACGGCCGCCTCGAAGCCGGCCCGTGCGGCGCCCATGGCTCCCCAGACGATGCCGTAGCGGGCATGGCTGAGGCAGCTGAGCGGTCCGCGCAGACCGGTGGCTCCGGGCAGCACCGCGTCGGCGGGCAGCCGTACCCCGTCGAGGATCAGCTCGCTGGTGACCGAGGCGCGCAGGGACCACTTGTGCTTGATCTCGGGCGCGGAGAAGCCGGGCGCGTCGGTGGGCACCAGGAATCCCCGGATGCCGGTGCCGGCGGCGCCGTCGTCGGTCTGCGCCCAGACGACGGCGACCCCGGCGACCGAGCCATTGGTGATCCACATCTTGCGGCCGCTCAGCACCCAGTCCTCGCCGTCGCGCTTGGCGTGGGTGCGCATGCCGGCCGGGTCGGAGCCGTGGTCGGGCTCGGTCAGGCCGAAGCAGCCGATGATCTCGCCTGCCGCCATGCCCGGCAGCCACCGCTGCTTCTGCTCCTCGGAGCCGAAGCGGTGGATGGCGTACATGGCGAGGGAGCCCTGTACGGAGACGAGCGAGCGGATGCCGGAGTCGGCCGCTTCGAGCTCCAGGCAGGCCAGCCCGTACTGGACGGCGGTGGCGCCCGCGCAGCCGTAGCCCTCCAGGGACATGCCGAGGGCGCCGAGCGAGCCGAGTTCGCGGGCCAGCTCGCGGATGCCGGGCAGTTCGCCGTCCTCGTACCACTGCGCGATGTGCGGCAGGACGCGGTCGGCGGCCCAGGCCCGGACGGTGTCGCGGATCGCCAGGTCCTCCGGGCTCAGGAGGTCGTCGATGCCGATGGGGTCGCGGGGGTCGAAGGGCGGGAGCTTCGAGGACGGAGCGGTGGACATGAGGGTGTGCCTCCGGCTGCTCGCAACGGTACGGAGAGGTCGGTACGGGACACCGGAAACCAGCGGAGTGGGTTACGGCGTCGTGCCGACGGTACGGCCCGGCACCGGAAACCAGGGCCTGTCGTCAGACTGCCGTCGTGGCCCGGAGGGCGGCCGGGCGGCGTCAGGTGCGTGCTCTCGGTGTGCCGGCCCCAGGCCCCGTCGCCCGGCAGACGGCAGTCTGACGACAGGCCCTAGCAGTGTTAGTTACGGGCGTCGTGCCGACGGTACGGCTCAGCGTGCCGTGCGTCCAGAGCCGGTCGCCTCCGCCGCGCGCCGCGCGCCGGGCAGCGGGAGCAGGGCCCCCGGCCGGTCCGCCGCCGGCGCTTCGTGGCCCCGGTGGCCGCGGGAGTCACCGGCCTCGCCGGGCTCGGCGGCCCGGCGGGCGTCCGGGGCTTCGGCGGGTTCGCGGAGCGGCGGCGGGCACTCCATCGCCCTGGGCAGCCGGAGCGCGGCGAGGGCGCCGAGCAGCAGCAGGGCGGCGCTGACCAGGAGCGTGATGTGCAGTCCGTGGATGAAGGCGTGCCGGGCCGTGGAGCGCAGTACCCCGCCGAGCGGACCCCCGAGTCGCGCGGCCACCTGGTAGGCCTCGCCGAGCGAGTGGGAGGCGGCGGCACCGGCGGAGGCCGGGACGCCCGCGTCGGGGAGCCGCGCCAGGCCCGGGGTGTACGCGGCGTTCATGACGCTGCCGAGCAGCGCGATCCCCATGCCCGCGCCCAGCTGGTACGAGGTCTCACCGATCGCGGCCGCCCCGCCGGCCCGGTCCGCGGGGGCCTCGCTGAGCATCGACTCGTACGCGCCGAAGAGCGTGGACTGGAGGCCGAAGCCGAGGACGACGAAGGACACCGTGAGCAGGCCGGGCCGGTCGTGCTGCCCCATCACGGTCAGCATGAGCACCGCGACGGCCGTCAGGACGAAGCCCAGACCGACCATCCGGCGGGGCCCGACCCTGCGCAGGGTGTACGAGCCGGTGGCGCCCGCCGCCATCGCGGCGAAGGTGAGCGGCAGCAGCCGCAGGCCGGTCTCCAGCGGGCTGAGCCCGAGGACGAGCTGGAGGTACTGGACGGCGATCAGCTCCAGGCCGACCAGGGCCAGCATGGCGAGGACGATGCAGCCCACGGCGGTGGAGAAGGCCGGCCTGGCGAACATCCCCATGTCGATCAGGGGATGCGTGCGCCGCTTCTGACGCCGGACGAACGCGACGAGCAGCGCGGCCCCGATGAGCAGGGGGACGAGCGTGGCCGGTCCGAGGACGCCCTCGCCGGTGCCCGCCCGCTTGACGCCCAGCACCACTCCGAGCACACCGGCCGCGGCCATCAGCGCGCCGAGCACGTCCCAGGGGCCGTCGTCGCTGCCCCGGGACTCCGGGAGCAGCAGCCGGCCGACCGGGAGGAGCAGCGCCATCAGCGGGATGTTGATCAGGAAGACCGATCCCCACCAGAAGTGCTCGACGAGGAACCCGCCGATGACCGGTCCGGTGGCGGCGCCGACCGCGGCGACCGCCGACCACACGCCGATCGCCACGGCCCGCTCGCGCCGGTCGGGAAAGACCTGGCGGAGGATCGACAGCGTGGCCGGCATGATCATCGCGCCGCCGACGCCGAGCAGGGCCCGCGCCGCGATGAGCACGCCCGCGCTGTCGGCCACCGCCGCGACGGCGGAGGCGATCCCGAAGAGGGCGTAGCCGAGCAGAAGGACACGCCGCCGCCCGACCTTGTCCCCGAGGGTGCCGAAGAGGATCAGCAGGGAGGCGCAGACCAGCGGATACGCGTCCACGATCCAGAGCAGGCCGACGGCGCTGGGCCGCAGGTCCTCGGTGACGGCCGGGACGGCGACATGCAGCACCGTCGCGTCGAGCGCCACGAGCAGCAGGCTGAGACAGAGGACGACCAGGACGACCCATCGGTTGGCACCGTCGGCGGCTGCGCGCAGACGGGCTCGGGCTGTGGTCGTCCCGGACATGCATCTACCTCCCAGAAGGTCCCTCGCGCTCGGCAGGCCCCCCGGGGATTCGGCGTCCGCTTGTCCCTCCGGGCCCGGCATCGACGGGCGAGTGATGCGTCAGCGTACGCGAGTTCGGCAGGGCTACACGTGGCCCATCTCATACCGCCGACGGCCCCCGCCTGTGGTGTACGCCACTCCCCGCGGCCTCACCGGCCGGCCGACAGACCCCTCCCGACCTGCGCGGACCGGCTGTCCGGCGGCGCGCGGGCCGGGCCGGGGGGGCGGGTGCGGAGCGCTTGCCGGACGACGGATGAAGGCGTCGAGTAACCGGACCGGTACCGTCCGTTCGGTCTCTCCAGGACTCCCGGTGAATGCACTTCGATATCCCGTGCGCTTTTACGCCAATATCCAAAAACCCGTCTGCCGCGAGTGCCGAAGTAATAGAACAGAAGGAATACCGGATTCTCCGGAGGGTCAGAAAAACCGGCCACACTGAGACATAGTCCACATCACATCGTCATCACAAAGCGGCCGGATCGACCAGGTCACCCACTCACTCGCTGTAACGTCGATTGGGTGCGTACCGACATCTTCGCCCGCCTGGACCGGGAGCCGGAACCGCCGAAGATAGAGACACCGCGGATGAGCCGTCACCGCATCGCTCTCTTCGGCGGGACGTTGGCGTTCTATCTCGCCATCGTCATTGCCGTGCTCATGTCGTCCTGGCTGGTGACCCTGGACTGGAAGGTCATGCTCTTCCGGCCCTACCAGCAGTGGCCCGAGATCCATGCCTTCCTCGACTACTACGTCGTACTCGGTCAGCGCGGCCCCACCGCCGTCATGGTCGCCTGCTGGCTCGGCTGGCGGTCCTGGCGGCAGCACACCCTGCGCCCCCTGCTGACGCTGGGCGCCTCACTGCTGCTGCTCAACGCGACGGTGGGAGCGGTCAAGTACGGCCTCGGCCGGCTCGGCCCGCACTACGCGACCCAGATCGGATCGGCCGAGCTCTTCGCCGGCGGCGATATATTTCCGTCCGGGCACACCGCCAACGCGGTCGTGACCTGGGGAATCCTCGCCTATCTGGCCGCCACCCCGAGGGCCAGGCGCTATCTCTCCGCGATGTCCGCGGTCGTGTCGCTCGGCGTCGGCCTGACGACCGTCTACCTCGGTACGCACTGGCTCAGCGACGTGGTGCTCGGCTGGGCGGCCGGTCTGCTGATCCTGCTCGGCCTGCCGTGGTGCGAGCCGATGATCACCCGGGCGGAGAACTGGATCTTCGCGGCCCGGGAGCGGCTCAGCGCCCGCAGCAGGCTCGTACCGGCCCCGCCCGTCGCGGCGGGCGACCCCCAGCCGGTTCCGGCCGGACAGCCGGCCGCGTCCTCGGCGCAGGACACGGCGGACGCGGCACAGGACGCGGCCTCTGCACAGGGCCAGGCGGCCCGCACGCCGGTCGCCACGGGCAGCCGCCCGGCGGCGGTGGTGGTCACGACGGCCGCCGGCGGCCGCACCCGCGCCCACACCACACCCCCCGCGCACCAGGGCCACCCGGCCCGCTCGGAGCGCACGCCGGTCACCCCGGCGGGCAGCCGCAGGCCCCCGCACGCGGACCGCACACCGCGCGGCGGCACGACCCCGGCCCGGCCGGTGGCGGGCGGCTGACCGGTACGCGCGGACGGACTCCCCCCGCACGGGTGAAGGCTCCGGCACCACTGAAGGCCCCGACTCCGGTCGGGGCCTTCAGCCATGCGTACGGGGCCGCAGGGGGCCGTAAGGGTGCTCAGCCGACCCAGCAGCGCTTCACGACGCCGCCGTCGACCTCGAAGTTGATGCGACCGCCCAGGAACTCCATCGTGATGACGGTGCCCGGCGGCAGAGCTCTGACCGTGGTCCAGCCACGCTCCCGGGCCCTGCGTTCTGCGGCCTCGGCGCCGAGGCCGACATACGCGCCGGGTGTGTCGTCGGGCTGGGCGGAAGGGGTCGGTATGGGTGCCATGCCTCTCACCGTAGGCGGCCCGGGACAGCGACGGAAGCCGGGGCGCGGGCCGGTCGCACCGCATCCTCACGTCCCTCACCGGTCACGCTTGTGTCACAGGATCACCACACACGTTCCGGCCGTGCTCCGTCACCCGATCGCACGATTCGGAACTGGACGCACAGTAATCACACAGGCCGGAAAACGATCAGCCGAGAGGAAGGAGAAACGGGCTGGATTTCCACTGCCGGACGGCCTCGCTTTCCCTGCTGAATAACCTCCCGTAATCGAGAGACCCGTCAGGAATTCATCCTTCCTTATCGCACCCTTATCTCATGCTCACAATATCCACACCATCGCACCGGGTGCGGCAGCACCGTTCCGCCGTATAGCAGACGGCCCGAATCACCCCGCTTTCCGACGTCGGCGCGGCCGCCCCGGCCACCGGCACCCCGGGACGGCACGGGCGGGGCTCCCGCAGGGCCCTGGCGCCGTCCGGTCCGGGCCACGGCCACGATCGAGCGCCACGATTTCCCGACTTGTCGGCGTATCACCGACCGGCCGGATCTCCGGTTCGATTCCGTTCGCCTTCTCGCGTGACCCCGGCAGCGACTCACCCGTTGTCTTCTTCATGAGCCGGGAACCGCCCGGCGCACGTACCGAGTTCGAGGAGCCACCCGTGCCGCGCATGCTCGACGTCAGCGAGGACGTACGCGCCGAGATCGGCGACGCCGAAGCCGACCGGCTGCTCGTCGGCGACAACGCCCCCGGCAGTTACGACTGCACCTCCTGCCGCACCCCAGGCGACTCGGAACAGGAACGCACCAGCACGGTGCTGTTCGTCGGTGACGAGACGGCGGTCCTCGCCTTCGCCCACGCGACCTGCATCCCCTCCCAGGTCGTCCAGGTGGCCGAGGAGCAGCTGCAGGGCGCCGTGCGCAGCATCACCGGGAGCGAGCAGGAGGCCCAGGACGGGCCGAACCCGGGCCCCGAGCAGGCCGTGCTGGGGATCACCAGCGGCCTCGTCCTGATCGACGACGAACTCCACCCGGCCCTGGTCGTCGAGCCGACCGGGGCGATCGCCAGGCCCGGCACGGACGGCAGCGGCGGCGACGAGTTCCTGCAGCTGCTGCTGGAGCAGGGTTTCCACCCGGTCCAGCAGATGGGTCAGGTCCCCGAGGTACTGCACGGCTGGTCGATCCTGCTCGCCATGGGCCAGCTGCACGCGGTGCTCCAGCCGGGCACCGGCGGTGGCGCCCCGGTGGCCTGGTGGCAGGCGCACGCGCCGCTCCAGGTGACCGAGGGCTGGCGGACCGCGGCCAACAAGTCGCAGACCGTGCTCGTCTACGCGGCCCCGGCCGGCTCGATCGGCCAGCAGCCCCGCGAGGACCTGCTGCGCGACGCCCTGGAGAAGGCCTCGGCGGGCGGCATCCTGGTCGCCGCGGCGATGCCGCTGGCCGGTACCTGACCGTGTCCGGGCACTCCTGGGTCCCGGAGCGGACAGCGAATTCTCCGGCGCGCCCGCATCTCACGGGCGGTGGGGTCGTTGGCACATACGTGCACTCATACGACCCCTCCCACCAGCGTCCGAGCCCGATCCCTGCCATGCGCCCCGCGCAGGACCCATCGGGTGGCCCGTCCCGCACCCCGATCTACGACGCGCTGTACTCCGAGTACCGCCGTTCGTTCAGGGCGTTGCCGGGTGACCGGACCGGGGAGGAGAGCCTGGGGCTCCCGAGTTTCGGCAGCGGGTTCTTCGGCTCCCGCGCCCCGCTGAACGGCCACTCGGGCCACGGCGGCGCGGGCGGCGCGTCCGGTGGCACGGGCGGGGCCGCCGGGCACGGCAGCGGCAGCCCCGGTACGCACACCACCGGGAGCCTGGGCTCCTGGCAGCGCGTGGGGCGGCACGCCGGGCGGGTACAGGCCGCGCTGCCGCCGGGCTCCCGAGGGGCCTGAGCGTACGACTGAGCCCCGGACCGCTCGTTCTCCGAGTGGTCCGGGGCTCAGTCGTGTCCGGGGCTCAGTCGTGTCCGGGGCCCGACGGCGCGGCCGGGCCGCCCGCCCGTCGGCTACTTGTTGCGCCCGCGCTTCTCGCGGACCCGCACCGAGATGTGGATCGGGGTGCCCTCGAAGCCGAACTCCTCGCGCAGCCGGCGCTCGACGAAGCGCCGGTAGCCGTGCTCCAGGAAGCCGGAGGCGAAGAGCACGAAGCGCGGCGGCTTGGTGCCCGCCTGGGTGCCGAAGAGGATACGGGGCTGCTTGCCGCCGCGGATCGGGTGCGGGTGCGAGGCGACGATCTCGCCCAGGAACGCGTTCAGCCGGCCCGTCGGAACGCGGGTCTCCCAGCCGTCCAGCGCGGTCTCGATCGCCGGGACCAGCTTCTCCATGTGGCGGCCGGTGAGCGCGGAGACGTTGACCCGCGGGGCCCACGCGACCTGCGCGAGCTCCGTCTCGATCTCGCGCTCCAGGTAGTAGCGGCGCTCCTCGTCGAGGGTGTCCCACTTGTTGAAGGCCACGACGATCGCGCGCCCGGCCTCGACGGCCATGGTCACGATGCGCTGGTCCTGGACGCTGATCGACTCGCTGGAGTCGATCAGGATCACGGCGACCTCGGCCTTCTCCACGGCGGCGGCGGTACGCAGCGAGGCGTAGTAGTCCGCGCCCTCCTGGAGGTGGACCCGGCGCCGGATACCGGCCGTGTCGATGAACTTCCAGGTGATGCCGCCGAGCGTGATCAGCTCGTCGACCGGGTCACGGGTGGTGCCGGCCAGCTCGTTGACGACGACGCGGTCCTCGTTGGCCACCTTGTTCAGCAGCGAGGACTTGCCGACGTTGGGGCGGCCGATCAGCGCGATGCGGCGCGGTCCGCCGACCGCGTTGCCGAACGTCTGGGCCGGGGCCTCGGGGAGCGCGTCCAGGACCGCGTCCAGCATGTCGCCGGTGCCCCGGCCGTGCAGCGAGGAGACCGGGTGCGGCTGACCGAGGCCGAGCGACCAGAGCGCGGTGGCGTCCGCCTCGCCGCTCTGTCCGTCGACCTTGTTGGCGCAGAGCACGACGGGCTTCTTGGCCCGGCGCAGCAGCTTGACGACGGCCTCGTCGGTGTCGGTGGCGCCGACGGTGGAGTCGACCACGAAGACGACCGCGTCGGCCGTCTCGATGGCGTACTCGGCCTGGGCGGCGACGGAGGCGTCGAGCCCCAGCACGTCCTGCTCCCAGCCGCCGGTGTCGACGACCTTGAAGCGGCGGCCCGCCCATTCGGCCTCGTAGCTGACGCGGTCACGGGTGACGCCGGGCTTGTCCTGGACGACGGCCTCACGACGGCCGATGATCCGGTTCACCAGCGTCGACTTGCCGACGTTGGGGCGGCCGACGACGGCGAGCACCGGGAGCGGTCCGTGACCGGCCTCACCGATCGCGCCCTCGACGTCCTCGGGGTCGAACCCCTCCTGCGCGGCGAGCTCCATGAACTCCGCGTACTCGGCATCGCCAAGCGCTCCGTGCTCGTGGTCCGAGCCGCCGGAGTGAATCTGGTCGTTCATGAAGTCCGTTCCTCTTTGCATCATCATCGATGGACCACGCAGCACGCGGTCCACTACTCAAGTCTTACCCAGTGCGCCCGGTGAGGCGTCTGGCCTGCTCCAGGTGGCCGGTCAGCCGGCCCTGGATCCGCACCGTCGCCTCGTCCAGCGCCTTGCGGGTGCGCCGGCCGCTCTTGTCGCCCGCGTCAAACGCCTCGCCGAAGACGACATCGACGCGGCTGCGCAGCGGCGGCAGTGCCGATATCAACCGTCCGCGGCGCTCGGTGCTTCCCAGTACGGCCACGGGCACGATCGGCGCCCCGCTGCGTACCGCGAAGTACGCGAGCCCGGCGCGCAGCGAGGCGAAGTCTCCTTCGCCCCTGGTGCCCTCGGGGAAGATCCCGAGCACCCCGCCGTCCCCCAGCACGCCGAGGGCGTGGGTGATGGCGGTGCGGTCGGCGGTCGTACGGTCCACCTTGAGCTGACCGATTCCGCGCAGGAACGGGTCCAGGGGGCCGACGAACGCCTCTTTCTTGATCAGGAAGTGGACGGGCCTGGGCGCGGTGCCCATCAGCATCGGACCGTCGACGTTGTGCGAATGGTTCACCGCGAGTATGACGGGTCCGGAGGCGGGGACCCGCCACGCGCCGAGCACACGGGGCCTGAACAGCCCGTACATCAGCCCGATCCCGATGGAGCGCCCGACCGCCGCTCCGCGCAGCGTGGGCGCGCCCGCGGCTGGGCTCACTTCGCCGCCTGCTTCTCCCCGACGAGGGTGACGACGCACTCGATGACCTGCTTGAGGGTCAGCTCCGTGGTGTCCACCTCCACGGCGTCGGCCGCCTTGGCGAGCGGAGACGTCTTGCGTCCGGAGTCGGCGGCGTCCCGCTTGATCAGCGCCTCCTTGGTGGCGGCGAGATCGGAGCCCTGCACCTCTCCGCTGCGACGGGCGGCGCGCGCCTCCGGTGAAGCGGTCAGGAAGATCTTGATGTCGGCGTCGGGCAGCACGGTCGTGCCGATGTCCCGGCCCTCGACCACGATGCCCTTCTCCGCGCCCCGGGCGATGGTGCGCTGCAACTCGGTGATCAGGGTGCGCACCTCGGGGACGGCGCTGACGGCGCTGACCTTGGAGGTGACCTCCTGGGTGCGGATCGGGCCGGAGGCGTCCTCGCCGTCGACGGTGATCGTCGGGCCGGCGGGGTCGGTGCCGGAGACGATGACGGGCTTGGCGGCCGCGGTGGCCACCTCCAGCGCGTCGTGCACGTCGATGCCGTTGTTCAGCATCCACCAGGTGATCGCCCGGTACTGGGCACCGGTGTCCAGATAGCTCAGGCCGAGCTGGGCGGCGACGGCCTTGGACGTGCTGGACTTGCCGGTGCCGGAGGGCCCGTCGATGGCGACGATCACTGCGGCCGGGGCGGTCCGGGCGGCGGCGCTTACGGTTTCCACGGTGGTGGACACCTTCCTGGTACACGGGGTGGGCGGGACGGGACGCGCGAACCCGCCCCGCACAAGGTTACCGAGTGTCGGAGCGGGCCCGACCACCCCTGTGGACAACTGGCTCCCGGCCGGGTGCCCCAAGGGCCTGTCGTCGAACTGCCGTCGTCGCCCGAAGGGCCGCCGGGCGGCGACGGCAGTTCGACGACAGGCCCTCGGGCTACTGGCGGATCGACCAGCCGCGCTCGCGCAGTGCGGCGCTGAGGCCGGGGGCGGCGCTCGGTTCGACCATGAGCTGTACGAGGCCCGCCTGCTGGCCGGTGGCGTGCTCGATGCGTACGTCCTCGACGTTGACCCCGGCCCGGCCCGCGTCCGCGAAGATCCCGGCCAGCTCGCCGGGCCGGTCGCTGATCAGGACGGCCACGATCTCGTAGGAGGCGGGGGCCGCGCCGTGCTTGCCGGGCACCCTGACCCGGCCGGCGTTGCCCCGGCGCAGCACGTCCTGGATGCCCTCCGTGCCCGCGCGGCGCTTGTCCTCGTCGGCGGACTGCAGCCCGCGCAGCGCGGTGACGGTCTCCTCCAGGTCGGCGGCGACCCCGGCGAGGACGTCGGCGACCGGTCCGGGGTTGGCGGAGAGGATGTCCACCCACATCCGGGGGTCGGACGCGGCGATCCTGGTGACGTCCCGGATGCCCTGCCCGCACAGGCGTACCGCGGTCTCGTCGGCCTCCTCCAGCCGGGCGGCGACCATCGAGGAGATCAGCTGCGGGGTGTGGGAGACGAGCGCGACGGCCCGGTCGTGGGCGTCGGCGTCCATGACGACCGGCACGGCCCGGCAGAGCGCGACCAGCTCCAGGGCGAGGTTGAGGACCTCGGTGTCGGTGTCGCGGGTCGGCGTGAGCACCCAGGGGCGGCCCTCGAAGAGGTCCGCGGTACCGGCGAGCGGACCGGAGCGCTCCTTGCCGGCCATCGGGTGCGTGCCGATGTACGGGGCGAGATCGACGCCGAGCGCCTCCAGCTCGCGGCGCGGGCCGCCCTTGACGCTGGCCACGTCGAGGTAGCCGCGGGCGACGCCCTCGCGCATGGCGGTGGCGAGCACGGCCGCGGTGTGGGCCGGCGGTACGGCGACGATCGCCAGGTCGACCGGGCCGTCCGGCGCCTCGTCGGTGCCCGCGCCGAGCGCGGCCGCCGTCCGGGCCGACTCCGGGTCGTGGTCGACGAGGTGCACCGTGATGCCCCGGCCGGCGAGGGCGAGGGCCGCGGAGGTGCCGACGAGGCCTGTTCCGATGACGACGGCGTTTCTCACTGGGCGATGTCCTTGCGCAGGGCGGCGGTGGCGCCGAAATAGACGTGGGCGATCTCGGACTTGGGGAGATAGGTCTCGATGTGGACGAGGATCCGGACCACTCGGGGCATCGATCCCTCGATGTCCAGCTCCTGGGCGCAGATCAGCGGTACGTCGACGATACCGATCCCGCGCGCCGCGGCGGCCGGGAAGTCGCTGTGCAGGTCGGTGGTGGCCGTGAACCAGATGCTGATCAGGTCGTCCGGGACGAGGCTGTTGCGCTCCAGGACGGCTGTCAGGAGAGCGCCGACCTGCTCGCCCATGTGCCCGGCCTCGTCCCGCTCCAGCTGGACGGCTCCTCGGACCGCTCGTACCGCCACGTCGTGCTCCTTGCTTATCCGTACCGCTTCGTGCTGCTTGTGTTCGCCGCCTGTGTTCCGGCTGTTTCAGCGTAGAGGGGTGGCGGGGTCCCGCGCCGGTCCGCCCTGTCCGTGAGACGCGTCGGTGGCGCCGAATTCCCCGGCGGCGGCGCCGGGCTCTCGCGTACCCTCCCGGCATGATCACTCCGTCCGGCGAGGCGCTGGTGCGCGACCACACCGTCTACTCCTGTGTGATGGGCTCGCGCGCCTTCGGGCTGGCCACGGACGGCAGCGACACCGACCTGCGGGGGGTCTACCTCGCACCGACCCCGTTGTTCTGGCGGTTCGACAAGCCGCCGGCCCATGTCGAGGGACCGGCCGACGAACAGTTCTCCTGGGAGCTGGAACGCTTCTGCGAACTGGCGCTGCGGGCCAACCCCAATGTGCTGGAGTGCCTGCACTCGCCGCTGGTGGAGCGGACCGACGCGACCGGCCGCGAGCTCCTCTCGCTGCGCGGCGCGTTCCTGTCCCGGCAGGCCCACGGAACCTTCGTCCGCTACGCGCTGGGCCAGCGCAAGAAGCTGGAGGCGGACGTACGCCTGCACGGGGCGCCGCGCTGGAAGCACGCCATGCATCTGCTGCGGCTGCTGACGAGCGGCCGTGACCTGCTGCGTACGGGCGAGCTCACGATCGAGGTGGGCGCGGCCCGCGAGGGACTGCTCGCCGTCAAGCGGGGCGAGGTGCCCTGGCCGGAGGTGGAGCGGCGCATGGCGCGGCTGGCCGAGGAGAACGACGCGGCGGCCACCGCCTCCCCGCTGCCGGCCGAGCCGGACCGGGCGCGGATCGAGGACTTCCTGATCCGCGCCCGGCGGGCGTCGGCACTGGCCTGGGAGGGTTCAGCCGGCTGACGCCGTGTCGAGCCGCGCCCGCACCACCAGCTCGTGCAGCGCGTCGAACCCGCCTGGCGCGTCCGGAAGGGCCGTGCCCTCCTGCGCCGCGTCGAGCACCTGGTGCAGCGACTCGACGTCCCGCGCCGCCTCCGCCCGGTCCACGCCCTCCGCTCCCCCGTGCTCGGCCTCGGCCTTGGCCGCGATCAGGCCGGGCAGGGCGGCCGGCGCGGCCACCCGGTCCAGCAGCGTAGGCAAATGGGCCAGCACCTCACCGCTGCGCATCAGATGGATGCCGGTGAGCAGCGCCCGGAAGGTGTAGAGCAGCGGTTTGAGCTCACTGGTTCTCTCGAAGAGCCGCCACTGGGTGTTGGCGAATCCCCGGTAGTGGTGCGCGTGGTTACGGGTGAGAACTGCCGGGGCGAGAGCCACCAGCTCCGCGTGGGCCGCGCTGGTGTGCACGACCAGCGGGGAGAGCAGCTGCTCCAGAACGTAACCGTTCGGCTTCAGCATCAGCCGGACGAATTTGCGCAGGTCATGGGTGACCAGATCCATCTCCACGCCGTCCTGGTCCCACATCCGCGATCGGGTCTCCTCGGGCTCGCGCAGGCCGAGGAGATCGGCCGCGGGCAGGAGGTGGACCCCCCGCAGGTCCACATCCGAGTCCTTGGAGGGAAACCCGTACAGATGCGCCCCGGAGACCGTGGCGAACAGCAGCGGGTTGCGTTCCCCGGCGACGACCGGGCCGAGGTCTGTGACCGGCAGCCCGGCTTCCTTGAGACACATCATGTCCGTACGCATGGCTCAAGAGTCCCAGAGCGCCCCCAGGGACAGCAGGTCGCTCCGGTACTCGATCCGCTCCGACCACTCCTTGGGCCAGGCACTGGAGCCCAGGTGCGCCCCGGCGAGCGCGCCGGTCAGGCAGCCGAGCGAGTCCGAGTCGCCCCGGGTGCAGGCGGCCCGGCGCAGGGCGGTGACCGGTTCGCCGGGGAAGAGCAGGAAGCAGTGCAGGGCCGTGGCCAGGGCTTCCTCGGCGATCCAGCCGTCGCCGGTCGCCTCGCAGGGGTCGGTCTCCGGGGACGGGTCGCGCAGCGCGTCCTGGACGCGCTCCAGTGCGGTGAGGCACTCCTCCCAGCCCCGCTGGATGTAGAGCTCGGGCGAGGAGTCCCCGGCGTAGCGCCAGAGGTCCCCGAGCCAGCGGGTGAGGTAGGTGCCGCTGTTCTCGTACGCGTAGCTGCGCAGCTGTCCGATCAGCCCCACCGGGTCCGCGCCCTGCGCCAGCAGGTACACCGCGCGGGCCATCAGGTCGGAGGCGGCGAGCGCGGTGGGGTGTCCGTGGGTGAGGGCCGCCTGCAACTGGGCGGCACCGGCGCGCTGTTCGTCGCTGAGTCCGGGTACGAGTCCGATGGGGGCGACCCGCATGTTGGCGCCGCAGCCCTTGGAGCCGGTCTGGCTGGCCTCCTGCCAGACACGTTCGCTGTCGAGCATCCGGCAGGCGGTCATGCAGGTGCGGCCGGGGGCGCGGTTGTTGTCGGGCGAGTGGTACCAGTCGACGAACTCGTCGCGCACCGGCCGCGCGAGGCGCAGCGGGGTGAGCAGTCCGCGGTCCATGGCGGTACGGATGCCGCGGCCGAGGGCGAGGGTCATCTGGGTGTCGTCGCTGACGACCGCGGGGTTCGGCAGCCGCATCTGGCGCCACGGCCCGCACTTGGCGAGGATCGAGGGGACGTTGTTGAACTCGGTCGGGAAGCCCAGCGCGTCGCCGAGCGCGAGCCCGGTCAGCGCGCCGGTGGCGGCCTGTTTGGTGATGATCCTGGTCACGATCACGTGCTTCTTCCTTCCGGTCGCAGCAGTGGGGGGTGCAGGGCGGTCGCGGCGCCCGCCCGGTAGAGGGCGGCCGGCTTTCCCCGTCCGCCGGTTCGGCGCGGTGACCCCTGTGCCGCCTGGACGAAGCCGGGCGTGGTGAGGACCTTGCGCCTGAAGTTGGGCCGGTCCAGCTCGACGCCCCAGACCGTCTCGTACACCTGCTGGAGCTCTCCCAGGGTGAATTCGGGCGGGCAGAACGCGGTGGCCAGGCAGGTGTATTCGAGTTTGGCGCCGATCCTGATCTGTGCGTCGGCGAGGATGCGGTCGTGGTCGAAGGCGAGCGCGCCGAGCTGTCCGGCGTCCCACCATCCGGCGCTGGCCGCGTCGCCGCCGCCGCGTGGTTCGGGCAGATCGGGTACGAGCGCGGCGTAGGCGACGGAGACCACGCGCATCCTCGGATCGCGGTCCGGGTCGCTGTACGTCGCGAGCTGTTCCAGGTGGAGGGCCGAGACGGTGTCGTCGCTCAGCCCGGTCTCCTCCGCCAGCTCCCGGCGGGCCGCGTCCTCGGCGGACTCGCGGGGCAGGACGAAGCCGCCGGGCAGCGCCCACCGGCCCTTGTACGGGTCCTCGCCCCGCTCGACGAGCAGGACGTGCAGCCGGGTCTCGCGGACCGTGAAGACGGCCAGGTCGACGGTGACGGCGAACGGTTCGAAGGCGTGCGGGTCGTAGCCCTCGGGTGCGGCGTTGCTCATCGCCGCTCCGGAAGGGGGTCGGCGAAGTGCCAGCCCCTGGCCAGCAGGGCGTCGACCGCCTCGACGGCTGTGGCCAGGCGCTGCTGGCGGCTTCCGGATACTTCGATGAAGTTCCTTCCTGTCCGGATGAGTTCGGATCGGAAACGGTCGGTCATCCAGGGCCGCAGCTCCTCGCCGTCGCGCAGCCCGTCGTCCTCGAAGGCGACGCCCTCGTGGTCGGTCAGCAGCCACAGGTGATGGGCTGCCCGGTCGGCCGTGCGCTCGACGAGCGGGTTGCGGCCGCCGACGTACCGCTCGTGCCAGACCGTGGTGGCGAAGGAGTCGGTGTCGCAGACGAGCACCGGCGATCCGGTGCGGGCGGCCGCCTCCTCGCGGGCGTTCTGGGCCTCGGCTATCAGCGGGAAGTCGTCGGTCGTGAAGGTGACGTCCTCCCACTGGGCGCGGGGCCGGCGGGCGCGCAGCTCGGCCAGCTTCTGTTCGCTGAACTCGCGCCCGTACTCGGCGACGTATCCGGTGAGCGCCCAGACGCCGCCGCGCCTGCGGTACTGGGCGGCCAGCGCGCGGGCGAGGGTGGTGGTGCCGGTGGACTCGGCACCCAGGACGACGACCCGGCGGGCCAGCGCGGCCCGGACCGGCGGTTCGAGGAAGTCCCAGTAGCCCGCCGGGTCCGCGCGCACGGCGGTGCCGGAGACCGGGAAGACCGTGCGGTCCGGGTCGACGGCGACGGGTTCCGCGCCGAAGCGGCGGGCGAGCTCGTCCCCGTACGACTCCGAGGTGAAGACGGCGTCCACCCGCTCGGGCACGGCCGCGGTGAAGACCGCCATGTGGGCGTCCCAGACCGCCGGGTCGTGGAGATCCATCCGGGTGTCGTCGACGGCGCCGACCACCGTCACCTCCGGGTGCACCTCGCGCATCCAGGCGACCCGGTCCGCGAGCGGGACGGATTCCACCGAGGCGGCGCAGACCAGCACGGTCACCCGCTCGCAGCGGTCCTGCGCGGTGCGGACGAGATGGTGGTGACCGGCGTGCGGCGGGTAGAACTTGCCGAGCACCAGGCCGTGCGCGAAGCGTTTCATGCCGGGGCCTCCGTGAACTCCCGCTGCCGGACGGTGAGACCGCGCCGCCAGTTGCGCAGGCCGAACAGGCACAGCGTCAGGAAACCGACGTACAGCAGCGAGGTGAGGTAGAGCTCCTTGTACGCGTAGAGCGGGATGTACACCACGTCGGCGGCGATCCACAGCCACCACGACTCGACGAGCTTCCGGCACTGCCCGTACGTCGCCGCCAGCGACAGCGCCGTCGTCAGGGCGTCCCAGAAGGGCACCGTGGAGTCGGTGGCCCGGTCCAGCAGGACGGTCAGCGCGAGGGTCCCCACCACCCCCGCCGCGAGTAGCAGGCCCCATTCGGCGCGGGTGGTGTTCCGCACCGGCAGGCTGTCCGGCCCTGATCCACCCCCGTGGGTCCAGGTCCACCAGCCGTACGCGGCAAGGGCGATGAAGACGAACTGGAGCCCGGCGTCGGCGTACAGGCCGGACTGGGCGAACAGCAGGACGAAGAAGACGTTGTTGGCGATGCCGACCGGCCAGTTGGCGAGGTGCTGGCGGGCCACGAGCCAGACGCACAGCGCCCCGCTGCCGAAGCCCAGCACCTCGGTCCAGCTGACCGGGGTGCCCAGGACCGTCACCAGGGGCTGCCGCAGGGGGTCGAGGACGTCCGCGAGACTCACACCCATCTCCTTAATAGTCATTCTGACTATAAAGGTCGAACGCAGGTAGCAAAAGACCCGCGGCCGGTTCCTGTCCGAAATTCGGAATCCGGGAACCGGCCGCGGGCCTTGCGCGGTGGGGGCCGAGGTCTACAGACCGACCTCGCGCATCAGCATGCCCACTTCGGTGTTGGTGAGCCGGCGCAGCCAGCCTGACTTCTGGTCGCCCAGCGGGATCGGGCCGAACGACGTCCGCACGAGCCGCTCGACCGGGAAGCCGGCCTCGGCCAGCATCCGGCGGACGATGTGCTTGCGGCCCTCGTGGAGGGTCACCTCGACCAGGTAGTTCTTGCCGGTGTTCTCGACGACGCGGAAGTGGTCGGCGCGGGCGTACCCGTCCTCCAGCTGGATGCCGTCCTTGAGCCGCTTGCCCAGGTCGCGCGGGAGCGGGCCCTGGATGGCGGCCAGGTAGGTCTTCTTCACGCCGTACTTGGGGTGGGTGAGACGGTGGGCCAGCTCGCCGTGGTTGGTGAGCATGATGATGCCCTCGGTCTCGGTGTCCAGCCGGCCGACGTGGAAGAGCCGCGTCTCACGGTTGGTGACGTAGTCGCCGAGGCACTGGCGGCCGTCCGGGTCCTCCATGGAGGAGACGACACCGGCCGGCTTGTTCAGCGCGAAGAACAGGTGCGACTGGGTGGCGACCGTCAGGCCGTCGACCTTGATCTCGTCCTTGTGCACGTCGACGCGCATGCCCTGCTCGACGACGATCTCGCCGTTCACCTCGACGCGGGACTGCTCGATCAGCTCCTCGCAGGCCCGGCGTGAGCCCATGCCGGCCCTGGCGAGGATCTTCTGCAGCCGCTCGCCCTCCTGCTCGGCGCCCGGGTGGGTCTTGGGCGTCGAGATCGCGGGCTTGTTGGCGTACCGGTCGCGGTTGCGCTGCTCGATCTTGGCGTCGAGCTCGCGCGGGCGGGCGGGGGCGCCGTACGGGGCGCGCCTGCCGGTGCTCTTCGAGCCGCCGGAAGCCGCCTTCGGACCGCCCTTGGCGCCACCGCGGGCCGAGGCGCCGCGGCCCTTGCGGGTGCCGCCGTCGCCGCCCGGCTTGTCGTTGCCCACGTCGTAGCGGCGCTCCTCGGGGCGGGGCCGGCGGGGGCGCTGCTCCTGCTTGTCGTCGCGCTCGGAGCCGGAGACCCGGGGGCTGGGGTTGCTGTTCCGGCCGGTGCCCATGTTGTTCCTGGCGCCGGGCCGGCCCGCGCCGCCGCTCCGGGAGCCGCCGCCGCTCCGGCCCGCGCCTCCGCCGGCGCCGCCGCTCCTGCCGCCGCCGCTGCCGCTTCCGCTGTTCCTGCCACTGCTTCGCATCAAAATTCCGTCTTGTCGTCTGCGTGAGTATCCGGGGTGTCCGGTGCGTCCGGATCGAACGACGGCACACCCTCTAGCGTCTCAGCCTCGATCGCGTCCGCCTCCGGTAGGAAGGGCGCGAGCTCCGGGAGCTCGTCCAGGCCACGCAGGCCCATTCGCTCCAGAAAGTAGTTCGTCGTCCTGTACAGGATCGCACCTGTTTCGGGTTCCGCGCCCGCTTCCTCGACCAGGCCCCTCTGGAGCAGGGTCCGCATGACCCCGTCACAGTTCACGCCGCGCACCGCGGAGACCCTGGAACGGCTCACCGGCTGCCGGTACGCGACGACCGCCAGGGTCTCCAGCGCCGCCTGGGTGAGACGGGCGTGCTGGCCGTCCAGGACGAAGCCCTCGACCGCCGCCGCGTACTCCGGGCGGGTATAGAAGCGCCAGCCTCCCGCGACCAGTCTCAGATCGAAGCCGCGGCGCTGCGCGGTGTACTCGTCGGCCAGCTCCCGCAGCGCGTCCGCGACGGCCCGCCGGGGCCGCTCCAGCACCTTGGCCAGGTGCTCCACCGTGGCGGGCTCGTCGACGACCATCAGCACGGCCTCCAGGGCGGGCTTGAGACCGAGGCCCGCGACGGCCGATCCGGTGACGTCCTGCTCACTCATGCCTTCACGTCCTGCCGCTCGTCCCGCATGTCCGGTGCCTCCTGGTCGAACTCGTCCGTGACGACCGGCTCCGCCCCGTGCTCCCCGGCCCAGCGCACCATCAGCTCCCCCAGCGCCTCGTCCTGGTCCAGGGCGACGGCCTTCTCCCGGTAGAGCTCCAGCAGCGCCAGGAACCGGGCGACGACGGTGAGGGTGTCCGGGGCGTCCCCGGCCAGCTCCCGGAAGCTCATCTCCCCCGCCTCCCGGAGCCGGGCCATCACGATCCCGGCCTGCTCCCGCACGCTGACCAGCGGGGCGTGGATGTGGTCGACGTAGACCTGGGGCCGGGGCCTGGGCTGCATCGCCTTCACGGCCAGCTTCGCGAAGCCCTCCGCCCCGATGCTGATCACCACGTCGGGCAGCAGCTCGGCGTGGTGCGGTTCCAGCCCGACGGTACGGGGGAAGCGGCGGCCCTCCGATTCGAGCCGCTCGCTGAAGATCTCCGCGATGCGCTTGTACGCGCGGTACTGGAGCAGCCTCGCGAAGAGCAGGTCCCTGGCTTCCAGCAGCGCGAGGTCCCCTTCGTCCTCCACCTCCGCGGTGGGCAGCAGCCGGGCCGCCTTGAGGTCCAGGAGGGTCGCGGCGACGACGAGGAACTCGGTGGTCTGGTCCAGGTCCCAGTCAGGACCCATGGCCCGGATATGGGCCATGAACTCGTCGGTGACCTTGGACAGGGCGACCTCTGTCACATCCAGCTTGTGCTTGGAGATGAGCTGGAGCAGCAGATCGAACGGCCCCTCGAAGTTCGCCAGCCGCACGGTGAACCGACCGTCGTCGGCCTCCGGGACGGGCCCGGGACCGGCCTCCGGGACGGGCGCTTCCGCGAGCACCGGATCGGGGTCCGGTACAGACTCCGGTACGGGTTCCGGTACGGGGACGGGCGCGGGCACCGGATCGGGTTCGGGCACCGGCACCGGCACCGGCACGGGCCCGCCGCCCGGCCCGCGGCCCAGTGGGCGGCGGGAGGTGCGGGCGGGCTCGTCGGGTGAGGGCATCGGGATCCAGGGTGCGGCGGGACACGGGGAGGGCGGACGGCGGCCCGCCCTCCGGGGCAGGCTACCGGCGCCGGGCCCGTCAGCGGCCGCGCAGCCGCCGTACGAGGATGCTCGCGTCGCCCCGGGACTCCAGGTCGGCCAGGACGACGGCGACCGCCTCACGGACGATCCTGCCCCGGTCGATGGCGAGCCCGTGCTCGCCGCGCAGCACCAGCCGCGCGTGTTCGAGGTCCATCAGCTCCTCGGCGGAGACGTAGACCGTGATCTTCTCGTCGTGGCGCTCCCGGCCGCTGGGCCGCCGGTTCGCGCCGCGCCCGCCACCGCGTCTGCGCTGCTGCTGGACCACGGGCGCCGGAACCGGCTCCTGCGAGGACGGCGGCTGCTGACGGCGTCCGGCCTGTGCGGCCACCGCCATCCGGTCGTTCTCGCCGCTACGGCTGCGCGAATCGCCCGCGTCGGCCCTGGCCGCCGAGTGCTCCTCCTGGCCGGAGGGGGCGGCCGGGGCCTCTGAGCCCGTCGCCGGGGCATCGGCCCCGGAGTCGCTCTCGCCGCCGGCCGGTGCGGGCACCCGGGGGGCCTCGCCGTTCGCCTTGCGCCGTCGTTCCGCGGGGGACGAGGACTGCAGCCCCATCCCCCCGGTGGTACGGAACAGTTCGTCGGCCCCCGGCAGACTCACTCGGCGTGACACCGGGCGAGCACCTCCCTGGCGAGCTGGCGATAGGCGGCGGCACCGACCGAGTTGGAGGCGTACGTGGTGATGGGCTCGCCGGCGACCGTGGTCTCCGGGAAGCGGACCGTGCGCCCGATGACCGTGTGGTAGACGTGATCGTCGAAGGCCTCGACGACGCGCGCGAGGACCTCGCGGCTGTGCACCGTACGGGAGTCGTACATGGTGGCGAGGATGCCGTCGAGCTCCAGTTCCGGGTTGAGCCGCTCCTGGACCTTCTCGATGGTCTCGGTGAGCAGGGCCACACCTCGAAGTGCGAAGAACTCGCATTCGAGCGGCACTATCACCTTGTGCGCGGCGGTCAGGGCGTTCACGGTGAGCAGGCCGAGCGAGGGCTGGCAGTCGATCACGATGTAGTCGTAGTCGGCCATCAGCGGCTTCAGGGCGCGCTGCAGGGTGGATTCCCGGGCCACTTCGCTGACCAGCTGGACCTCGGCGGCCGACAGGTCGATGTTGCTCGGCAGCAGGTCCATGTTGGGCACGGCGGTCTTCAGGAGGACCTCGTCGGCCGCCATGCCCCGCTCCATGAGCAGGTTGTACACGGTGAGGTCGAGCTCCATCGGGTTCACGCCGAGACCGACCGACAGGGCTCCCTGCGGGTCGAAGTCGACGAGCAGGACCCGCCGCCCGTACTCCGCGAGCGCGGCACCCAGGTTGATGGTCGACGTGGTCTTGCCGACGCCGCCCTTCTGGTTGCACATCGCGATGATCTTGGCGGGGCCGTGATCGGTCAGCGGGCCCGGGATCGGGAAGTACGGCAGGGGCCGGCCGGTGGGGCCGACCCGCTCGCGGCGCTGCCGGGCGGCGTCGGGCGCGAGAGTGGCCGCGTACTCCGGATCGGGCTCGTACTCGGCGTCGGGGTCGTAGAAGCGCCCCTGGGGCGCCTCGTCGAAGTCGGCGAAGTGGGCGGTGTCCCGGCCACTCTCGTTGCCGGCCATGGCGTTCACGTGTAGGCCGTCCATCATCTGGGGGGCTGTCGTCATGTGCTGGTGGGTGGCGAAGGTGCGGACAGCGACGGAGCCGACAGCCTCCAGCCCGTTCGGGCCCTGGCCCCGTGCAGGCATCCCTGGTTGAACACCCCCGGGAGTAAATGTCGACTCATTCACAAGTCGTCTTACCTCCTTGGACGTGACCAGGAAACTTATCGATAGGTCAGCGTGGCACCATGCCGACGATTGGCGACTCTATGGCGTGTCACCGGTTCGCAGCAACACAATCCGCCGGACCCGGCCCGATGTGTCGGCAATCGAACACCCCGCTGTCAAGGGCGCGCAGCCCTCCGGGCGTACTTTTCGCGGGTGCACGAATCGGTTAAAGGGTTACGTTCGAGGCGAGTTGCGCGGGGTCCGGCAGGGGCCCGGCATGCGTCCGGCCGGACCTTGCTCGGCAAGGTCCGGCCGGGTGCGCGAGGTTGACGGGAGGGGTTGACCGTCAGCCGAGAAGCGTGCTCAGTTCGACGTGGTCGAGGCCGTGCGCCTCCGCCACCTCACGGTAAACGACCTGCCCGTCATGGGTGTTGAGCCCCTTGGCGAGTGCGGCGTCACGGCGCAGCGCCTCGGCCCAGCCCCGGTTCGCGAGCTCCACGATGTAGGGCAGCGTCGCGTTGGTGAGGGCGTAGGTGGAGGTGTTCGGCACCGCGCCGGGCATGTTGGCGACGCAGTAGAAGACCGAGTCGTGAACCATGAAGGTCGGCTCGGCGTGCGTCGTCGGGTGGGAGTCCTCGAAGCAGCCACCCTGATCAATTGCAATGTCGACAAGTACACTTCCGGGCTTCATCTTGGCGACGAGCTCGTTGGTGACCAGCTTCGGGGCCTTGGCGCCGGGGATGAGTACGGCGCCGACGACCAGGTCCGCCTCGACGACGGCCTTCTCCAGCTCGAAGGCGTTGGAGACGACCGTCTGCACCTTGGTGCCGAAGATCCGGTCGGCCTCGCGGAGCTTGTTGATGTCCTTGTCGAGCAGCGTGACGTGGAAGCCGAGGCCGACGGCGATCTGGGTGGCGTTCCAGCCGGAGACGCCGCCGCCGATGATGACGGCCCGCCCGGCCGCCGTACCCGGGACGCCGCCGGGCAGCACACCGCGGCCGCCGACCGAGCGCATCAGGTGGTACGCGCCGACCTGCGGGGCCAGCCGGCCCGCGACCTCGGACATCGGGGCGAGCAGCGGCAGCGCGCGGTTCGCGGTCTCGACCGTCTCGTAGGCGATGGCGGTGGTGCCGGACTCCAGCAGCGCGTCCGTGCAGGCGCGGGAGGCGGCGAGGTGGAGGTAGGTGAAGAGGGTCTGGCCCTTGCGGAGGCGGTGGTACTCCTCCGCGACCGGCTCCTTGACCTTCAGCAGCAGGTCGGCGGTGGCCCAGACCTCGTCGGCGGTGGGCAGTATCCGCGCCCCGGCCGCGACGTACTCCTCGTCCGTGATGGACGAGCCGGCGCCGGCGCTCTGCTCGACGACGACCTGGTGGCCGTGGCGGACGAGCTCGTGCACACCGGCAGGCGTGATCGCCACGCGGAACTCGTTGTTCTTGACTTCGCGGGGGATGCCGACCTTCACGTCGATCACGGTCCTTGACTCAGAGGGGTCACCCAGGCATAGCCATACATACCCGGATAGACGCAGCATAAATGGAGACACCGCGAACACCCGCGGCAGAGCCAGTCTAATGAAGGGCTTCCCGCTGTCTAGCCTTACAAAGCATTAATTTTCCGTCGCCGCACTACGGATTTCGTAGGCTGCGCTCTCCTCACCCAGCAATCTGTCGGCTGTACCCCGGTGCAGACCCGCGGCCGCGGGGTCACCGAGCCGGTCCAGCGTGTCGGCCAGCCGCAGCTCAAGGGCGGCCTGCAGCCGTACGTCCTTGGCCTGCCGGGCCCACTGGACGGCCTCCCGGCAGGTCTGCAGCGACTCCTGCGGACGGCCCGCGTACTCCTGGACCCTGGCGACCTCGCTGAGCGCCCGCGCCTGGGCGGGCAGGTCACCGAGCCTGCGGTAGCCGGCCGCCGCGGCCCGCCAGTTCCGCAGCGCCTCGCCGTACCGCCCGGCGTAGGTGTGGACCGTGCCCAGGCGGCCGTACAGCCGTGCCTCGTCGGCCTTCTCGCCCTGGGTGAGCCGCTGCGCGAGCGCCCGGCCGTACCAGTCGGAGGCCCGGTGGTAGTCGCCCAGCTCCGCATAGGCGCCGCCCACGGATTCCATCGCGCGCCCGGTGGCGTACGGGTCCTTCGCGGCCCGTCCGGCGTCCAGCGCGGCCCGGTAGCGGGCCAGCGCCTCCCGGGTCCGGCCGGTCCCGGCGTCCAGGTCCGCGAGGTTGAGCAGGGCGGCCGCCCGCTCGCGCGGCAGCTCGCGGCGCTCCGCGACGGCCAGTACCAGACCGTGCAGTCCGTACAGCTCGGGCGCGGCCGCCTCCGTGCCCTCGTGCACCGCGAGCGCCCGCACCAAGGCGGCCACCAACCGCCTTGCCAGCGTGTCGAGTTCGCCGTCCTGCACGGCGATCCGGGCGGAGGCGAGCAGGGCGGGGCGGCGGATCCGCAGCCATTCGGCGGCGGCCTCCGGGCCGGGGAAGCGCAGGGAGCGCGGCAGCCCGGCGAGTCTGCGCCGGGCCGGTGAGCCCTCGGGTTCGGTGACCGCGCGGCAGGACTGGAGCAGGCGCACGGTCCGCTCCAGCATCCTCGCCCGCGCGAGCTGGATCTCGGCCGGCCGGTCCCGGTCCTCCAGCAGCGCCCGCAGCAGCGGGGCCAGGCAGCCGGGCACCTCGTACTGCGGCCGGCCCGCCTCGTCGCTCCGCAGCACGCCGAGGCGCACGAAGTCGTCGAGCGTGGTCTGGGCGGCCGAGACGGAGCAGCCGGCCAGCGCCGACGCGGTGTGGGCGTCGGCGAGTCCGGCGGGGGCCAGCGAGAGCAGTCGCAGTATCCGGGCGGCGGTCGGCGGAGCCGAGTCGTGGATCAGCCGGAAGGCGCGGGCCAGCGGGCGGGCGCCGATGGACTGTTCCGCGTCGTCCGGGAGTTCCCGCAGCTGCTTGGTGACGTCGGCCACCGACGCCGTCGGGTGCGCGGCCAGCCAGCCGCCGACCATGACCAGTGCGGCGGGCTGGCCGCCGCACTCCTCGGCCAGCGTCTCCGCGGTCCGGGGGTCGACGGTGATGCGGACCTGCCCGATGGTGTGGGCCAGCAGCTGGACGGCGGGGCCCGTCTCCAGTCCGCCGACGGTGCAGGGCCGGACGCCGGGGATGCCGGTCAGCGGGCCCTGCGCGGTGGCCACGACCAGGCAGTCCGGGTTGTCCGGGAGCAGCGGGTCGACCTGTTCCGCGTCCGGCGCGTCGTCGATCAGCAGCAGGGCCCGGCGCACGGCGAGGGCCTCGCGGACCATCTCGGAGAGCTCGTCCTCGTCGGCGCCGGGCGGTCCCGCCACGCCGAGCTGGCCGAGGACGTCCCGGGCGGCGCGTTCGGTGGGGACGGGGGCGCCGCCGGGTTCGGTGAGCCGGACGCGGAGCAGGCCGTCGGGATAGTCGCCGGTGCCGAGCAGTCGCCGGGTGAGCTCGGCGGCCAGCGCGGTGCGGCCGGAGCCGGGGCGTCCGGCGATCAGCAGGACCCTGGCCCGGCCGCTCTTGCGGCCGGCCATGGTGTCCAGTCCGGCCCGTTCGATGTCGGCCCGGAGTTCCTTCAACTCGCGCTCGCGCCCGAAGAATTGGGATGGCTCGACGGTGGCCGGCTCCTCGGTCCCCGCTGCCTCGGCCGGGTCGCTGGTGTCCACCGCCTGATCCGTCACGGGCCACGCTCCACTTCGCTGCACGCGTCGCCCGCCGGGACTCCGGTCAGGGCATTCCGAGCGTAGTTCAGGCGGGTGGACGAATCCGGTGGAGCGCGGCGGTCGGGTCCCCCGATCGGATCAGCGTTTTTTCCGACTGGGGGACATTCCGGTTACCCGACGGTCCCGACGGCCTCGAAACCCCGTCGGTCCCGTCGGTCCCGTCGGTCCGTCAGGCCTCGAACGGCCGGGCGGGCCAGGGCGCCTCCGCGGGCCGCAGCGATTCGACCCCGTCGCCCGCGAGCACCGCGGCGAGCGAGAGCACCCCCACGACCAGGCAGCTGTTGTGCAGGTCCCCGGCGATCACACCGCGTACGAGGTCCTGGAGCGGCACCCGGGCCAGCTCCATGTCGGCCTCCTCCTCCGCGACCTCGAAACGCTCGCCGTCCGCCTCCGAGATGTCGCGGGCGAGGAAGATCCGTACGGCTTCGTCGCAGCCGCCGGGCGTGGTGTAGACGTCGGTCAGCACCCGCCAGTCCTCGGCCTTGACGTAGGCCTCCTCGTACAGCTCGCGCTGCGCGGCGTGCAGCGGGTTCTCACCGGGGACGTCGAGCAGTCCGGCCGGGATCTCCCACAGCCTGTGGCGCACCGGGTGGCGGTACTGGCGCAGCACCAGGACGCGGCCCTCGCCGTCGAGCGCGAGCACGGCGACCGAACCCGGGTGGACCTGGTAGTCGCGGCCGTGGACGGATCCGTCGGGCATCACCACCTGGTCGGTGCGGACGCTGGTCTTGTTGCCCCGGAACGGAGTCTCGGTCGCGGTGACCGGCCATTCCTCGGGCGTGTCCTGGAAACCCATCTACGTCCTCCCACAAAAAACAGTGACCGGGGTACGTGTCCTCGAAGGACGCGTACCCCGGTCAACCGTAACGCCTGCGGGGGTGCCGTTACTTGCTCGGCGTGGCTTCCGGCTTGCCGCCCGTCCTGCGCGCGACGGCCGCCTTCACCAGGCCCGCGAACAGGGGGTGCGGGCGGGTCGGGCGGGAGCGGAGCTCCGGGTGCGCCTGGGTGGCGACCAGGTAGGGGTGGACCTCGCGCGGGTACTCGACGTACTCGACGAGCTTGTTGTCCGGGGAGGTGCCCGAGAAGACCAGACCGGCCTTCTTCTCCAGCTCGGCGCGGTAGGTGTTGTTGACCTCGTAGCGGTGGCGGTGGCGCTCCTCCACGTACGGCTGGCCGTCGTAGGCCTCACGGACCAGCGAACCCTCGGCGAGCTTCGCCGGGTAGAGGCCGAGCCGCATGGTGCCTCCGAGGTCGCCCGCGCCCTCGACGAACGCGAGCTGCTCCTCCATCGTCGAGATGACGGGGTGGGCGGTGGCGGCGTCGAACTCGGTGGAGTTGGCGTCGGGGATCTCCGCGAGGTTGCGCGCGGCCTCGATCACGATGCACTGGAGACCGAGGCAGAGGCCGAGCAGCGGCACCTTGTTCTCACGGGCGTACTGGATGGCGCCGACCTTGCCGATCACACCGCGCTCGCCGAAGCCGCCGGGGATGCAGATGGCGTCGACGTCACCGAGCTGCTTCTTGGCGCCCGCCGGGGTCTTGCAGTCGTCGGAGGCGACCCACTTGACCTTGACGCGGGCCTTGTTGGCGAAGCCGCCGGCCCGGATGGCCTCGGTGACCGAGAGGTAGGCGTCGGGCAGGTCGATGTACTTGCCGACCAGGGCGACGGTGACCTCGTGGTCGGGGTTGTGGACGCGGTCCAGCAGATCCCCCCAGGTCGTCCAGTCGACGTCCCGGAAGGGCAGGTCGAGCTTGCGCACGACGTAGGCGTCCAGGCCCTCGGAGTGCAGCACCTTGGGGATGTCGTAGATCGACTTGGCGTCCGGGCAGGCCACCACGGCGGACTCGTCGACGTCGCACATCAGCGAGATCTTGCGCTTGATCGCGGTCGGCACCTCGCGGTCGGCCCGCAGCACGATCGCGTCCGGCTGGATACCGATGTTGCGCAGCGCCGCCACCGAGTGCTGGGTCGGCTTGGTCTTCAGCTCGCCGGACGGGCCGATGTAGGGCAGCAGCGAGATGTGGACGACGAAGACGTTGTCCCGGCCCACCTCGTGGCGGACCTGGCGGACGGTCTCCAGGAACGGCAGCGACTCGATGTCGCCGACCGTGCCGCCGACCTCGGTGATGACGACGTCCACGTCGTCGGTGGCCATCCGGCGGATGCGGTGCTTGATCTCGTTGGTGATGTGCGGGATGACCTGCACGGTGTCACCGAGGTATTCGCCTCGCCGCTCCTTGGCGATGACCTGCGAGTACACCTGGCCTGTAGTGACGTTGGCGGAGCCGTCCAAGTCGACGTCGAGGAAGCGCTCGTAGTGTCCGATGTCCAGGTCGGTCTCGGCGCCGTCGTTGGTGACGAACACCTCACCGTGCTGGAAGGGGTTCATCGTGCCCGGGTCGACGTTCAGGTACGGGTCGAGCTTCTGCATGGTGACCCGAAGGCCGCGCGCCTTGAGCAGGGCACCGAGGCTGGAGGCAGTCAGACCCTTGCCGAGGGAAGAGGCGACACCCCCGGTGACGAAGATGTGCTTGGTCGTCGTGGATGTGGGCTGCATAGCCAAAGGGGGCTCCCGTGGTCGCGATCGTGAGGTGCGTACCGGCTTTGCCGTCCGGAGATTCCGGAGGCGCCGTCGCTGCGGTTCGGGGGCCTCGTCTGCTGTTGCCAGACGACCACCGGTCCACGGGCTACCAGGGTATCAGCGACCAGGGGAGCCTGCTTCCGGCCACTCCCGGCACAGTCACCACACATGTTCCCCGCAGGTCCCTCACGCCCCACCCGTTCGGCTCATCTCTCTTGCCGGGACCGTCGCGCGGATCACCCAGGTGCGTCGTATCCTGCTCGGACACTCGCTCCGGGCGAGGTATGGACGCGCAGATTCCCCCACCTCAACCCCTAGCAACGACCTCTTGACCCGCAGTAAGCGCCCTACGGGGCGACATGGCCGTTCGACTGGAGATGCACGTGGCCGGGCGCATCGAGGATTACGCACTCATCGGAGACATGCAGACCGCCGCCCTGGTCTGCCGGGACGGTACAGCCGACTGGCTGTGCCTGCCCCGCTTCGATTCACACGCCGTGTTCGCCGGCCTTCTGGGCACCGAGGAGCACGGCTTCTGGCGCCTCGGGCCGCGCACCGAGGGCGAGGAACCGCCCTCGGCCGACCGCCGCCGCTACCGCGGGGACTCACTGATCCTGGAATCGGAGTGGGACACCCCGCGCGGCACGGTCCGGGTGACCGATTTCATGCCGCCGCGTGACGGCGCCCCGCAGCTGATCAGGATCGTGGAGGGCGTCAGCGGCCGGGTGCCGATGCGCTCGGAGCTGCGCATGCGGTTCAGCTACGGGCGGGTCACCCCGTGGGTGCACAAGGTGGACGGCCGCACGGTCGCCGTCGCGGGCCCCGACTCGGTCTGGCTGGACACCACGGCCGAGACCTTCGGCGAGAACCTCACGACGTACTCGGACTTCACCGTCGCCCCCGGTGACCGGATCGCGTTCACCATCAGCTGGCAGCCCTCGCACCGCGAACCGCCCGCGCTCCCGGACCCCGAGGGTTCGCTGGAGGCGACCGCGGACTTCTGGCGCGAGTGGGTCGAGCAGTGCACGTACCACGGTCCCTACCGCGAGGCCGTGGTCCGCTCGCTGATCACCCTGAAGGCGCTGACCTACGCCCCGACCGGCGGCATCGTCGCCGCGCCCACCACCTCGCTGCCCGAGGACATCGGCGGCTCCCGCAACTGGGACTACCGCTACACCTGGCTGCGCGACGCCGCGATCACCCTGTCCTCGCTGCTGCGCACCGGCTACCGCGAGGAGGCCCGTGCCTGGCGCGAGTGGCTGCTCAGGGCGGTCGCGGGCGACCCGGAGAACCTGCAGATCATGTACGGGATCGCGGGCGAGCGGGAGCTGGGCGAGGCCGAGCTGGAGTGGCTGCCGGGTTACGAGCAGTCCGGCCCGGTCCGGGTCGGCAACGGCGCCGCGGGCCAGCTCCAGCTGGACGTGTACGGCGAGGTCACGGAGGCACTGCACCTCGCGCACATGACCGGGCTGACCCGCAACGACTACGCCACCGGCCTCCAGCTCAAGCTGATCGAGTACCTGGAGAAGCACTGGGAGGAGCCGGACGAGGGCATCTGGGAGGTGCGCGGGCCGCGCCGGCACTTCGTGCACTCCAAGGTGATGGCCTGGGTGGCGGTCGACCGGACGATCAAACTGATCGAGGCCGGGGACGCGGAGGGGCCGCTGGAGAAGTGGCGCGATCTGCGCGACGACATCCACCGCGACGTCTGCGAACGCGGGTACGACAAGGAGCGCAACACCTTCACCCAGTCGTACGGGTCGAAGGAGCTGGACGCCTCCCTCCTGCTGATCCCCCAGATGGGGTTCCTGCCGCCCGACGACAAGCGGGTCATCGGCACGATCGAGGCGATCCAGCGGGAGCTGTCCACGGAGGACGGCTTCGTGCTCCGCTACCCCACCACGGGCGGCGACGCCGGGGTGGACGGTCTGGAGGGCGACGAGGGCGCGTTCCTGGCGTGCTCGTTCTGGCTGGCCGACGACCTGGCGATGATCGGCCGGGTAGACGAGGCCCGCCAGCTCTTCGAACGGCTGCTGTCCCTGCGCAACGACCTGGGCCTGCTGGCCGAGGAGTGGGACTCCCGGCTGCAGCGCCAGGTGGGGAACTTCCCGCAGGCCTTCAGCCACGTGCCGCTGATCGACACGGCACTGCGGCTGACCGCGAGCGGGGCGTACGTGGGCTGACGGTCCGGGCAGCGGCGGGCCCCGCGTGGGCTCGCCGCACCCGGTCCCGTTCAGCCGCCCGTGACGACCGGACGGTTCCCCGAGGGCAGTCCCCATTCGCTCCAGGAGCCGTCGTAGACCGCGGCCGCCCCGCGGCCGGCCAGGGCGGCGGCCAGCGCGGGCACACAGGCGGTCACGCCGGAACCGCAGCTGAACAGCAGCCGGTCCCGGCCCGGAGCGAGCGCGTCGAACAGGGCCCGCAGCTCGGCCGCCGGGCGCATCCGGCCCTCGTGCTGGACCTCGGTGAAGGGCAGGTTCACCGCCCCGGGCATATGGCCGCCGCGCAGCCCCGGCCGTGGTTCCGGCGCCGTGCCGCCGAAGCGCTCCCTGGACCGGGCGTCGAACACCACGGCCGCCGGATCGGTGAGCGCGGCCGCCACCTCGTCGGCGTCCACGAACATTCCGGGGCGCGGCCTCGCTGTGAAGTCCCCGCGCGCGGGGATGCCGTCGGGGGCGCCCTCCCGGATCGGCAGTCCGGCGGCCGTCCAGCCGGGCAGCCCGCCGTCGAGCACCGCGACCCGGTCCAGGCCCATCGCCCGGAGCATCCACCAGGCCCGTGCGGCGGAGTAGAGGCCCACCGCGTCGTAGACCACGACCGTGTCGCCGTCACGGAGGCCCAGCGCGCGCATCTCCTCGGTGAACCGGGCCGCGCCGGGCATGGTGTGCGGCAGCGGTCCACCGGGCTCCGACAGGGCGCCGTCGAGGTCGAAGGAGCGGGCTCCGGGGATCCGTACAGGGGTTTCCCGGTGGGCGCCGACCGAGGCGTCGAAGACCCGCAGTCCGGGCCGGCCGAGCCGGGCGGCGAGCCAGTCCGGGCCCACGAGCGGGCCGGGCGGTCCGTCCTCGTACGCAGGTGCCGCGTCGTCCATGGCGGGTCCTCCCCCGTGCCGGTGCCGAAGGGTCAAGATCGCAGCGGGGCCCCGGCCTGTCAACGGCCCGCCGCCCCGGCGGTGCCTCCGGTGCTCCGGGCCGGTACCTTCCTGACCAGGGCGTCGGCGAGTACGCGCGCCCGGTCCGAACGAAGCGAAGCGCGAGGCCCGAGTCGATGGAGACCCAAGGCGGTATCACCGTGCAGCGTGCCCTGGAGCTGCCGGGGCTGCGCGGCGGGCTCCCCGAGGTGGTGTCCGGCGCCGACCGGCTCAGCCGTACGGTGCGCTGGGTGCACGCGGGCGAGGTCCCCAACATCGCCTCGCTGCTGAAGGGCGGCGAGCTGCTCCTGACCACCGGCCTGGGGCTCGGCACCCGCCCGGCCGAACAGCGCGCGTTCGTCCGCAGACTCGCGGAGCGGGGCATCGCCGCCCTGGTGGTGGAGCTCGGTCCGCGTTTCAGCAGGCTGCCCGCCTCGATAGTGGACGCCGCCCGCGCCGCCGGGCTTCCGCTGGTCCAGCTGCACCGCGAGGTGCCGTTCGTGACGGTGACCGAGGAGATCCACACCGAGATCGTCAACGGCCACTACGCGCTGCTCCAGCAGGCGGAGGAGGTCCACCGGCGCTGCACCCAGGCGCTGCTCGGCGGCGGCGGGGTGCCCCAGGTGCTGGGCATCCTGGCGGACTTCACGGCCAATCCGGTGTTCCTGGAGACGGCCGACGGCCAGCTGCTGTACGCGGCCGGCACCGAGTCGGGACCGGTCTCCGCCGATCCGCTCCAGGTCTGGGACGGGATGCGCGGCGGACGGGCGGCCCGGGAGTCGCCGCCCGTCGGCGCGGTGCTGGCGGATGTGCCGGGCGGCGGTCCCGGGACCGGTTCTGTACGGGCCAGGCTGGTGCTGCTGGCCGTGGACGGTCCGCTGGTAACGGTGCACCGGATGGCGGCGGAGCGCGCGGCGGGGCTGCTCGCCGTGGTGCTGATGCAGGCCCGGCAGGAGGAGGAGCTCGCCGCACGCGGCCGCGGTGACTTCCTGACGGATCTGGCGGAGGGCCGGATCGCCCCGGAGGACGCCCCGGCCCAGGCCCGGGTGCTCGGCTTCAAACCGGGCGAGATGCCGCTGCTGCCCGTGGTGATGCGACTGGCCCCCGAGCTGTCCCCGTCCGGCAACTGGGCGCTGCTGGCCCGCGCGGTCCTGGAGGAGCTGTCCTCCGTGGGGGTGCCGGTGCTGCTCGGGGTGCGGCCGGTGGAGGGCCGGGTGCCGCTGCTGCTGGCGCTGCGGACCGAGACGGAGCGCACGGCGGTGGCCGACCGGGTCGCCGCGGCGCTGCGGGCCGGGGTGGAGCGGGCCGGGCTCGAACGGGCCGGCTCCCATCCCCCGGTCGTGGTGGTCGGGGTGGCGGGCAGCTGGGCGACGGCCGGCGCGGGGCTCCGGCACGCGGCGGAGACGGCCACGGCGGCACAGGGGCTCGACGACCGGCCCTGGTACGACGCCCGGCGCCTCGATATCGATCTGCTGCTCTGGCGGCTGCGGGACCACCCGGATCTGGCGGCGTTCGTCGAGCGGGCGATCGGCCCGCTGCGCGACCACGACCGCACCTCGCGCCCGCCGCTGCTGCCCACCCTTGAGACCTATCTCGCACACGCGGGCCGCAAGGCGGAGACGGCTCGCGAACTGCATCTGAACCGTCAGACGCTCTACAACCGGCTCGCTCGTATCGGTGAACTTCTCGGCACCGACCTGGACGACCCGCAGGCGGTCCTGGCCCTCAGCCTGGCCCTGCGTGCCCGCCGCCACACGGCCTGAGATCCGGCCCGCACCACCACCTGCTCAGCGGTCCCGGCCCGCACCGCCACCGCCTCAGCGGTTCCTGGCCACCGCCAGCGGCTGCGCCAACTCGTCGTACACGCTGAGCACTTGGGCGATCGTGTCGTCCTCGGTCGGCCAGCTCGCGGCCTGCGCGATCCCCGCGGCGGCCAGCCGATCCCGTTCCGCCGGGTCCCCGAGCAGCCGGGCGACCGCGCGGGCGAGCGCCTCCGCGTTCCCGTACGGCACGAGCTCCGCGGCCTCACCCACGAGTTCGGGCACTCCGCCGACCGCGGTGGCCACCAGCGGCACGCCGATCCGCAGCGCGTCCTGGGCCAGCAGCGAGCGGGCCTCCCAGCGGCTGGGCAGCACGGCCAGGTCGGCGGCGGCCAGCAGCTCGGTGACATCGGCCCGGCTGCCGATCAGCGCGACGGGCAGGTCCTCGGCCTTGATCCGGCGCTGCAGAGCCGCCCGCTCGCGCCCCTCGCCCGCGATGACCAGCAGGGGCACGGTGTCGAGCCGCCGCCAGGCGCGCGCCGCGTCGAGCAGCGTGCCGAATCCGTGGTGCGGCACCAGGCTGCCGACCGCCACGATCAACGGCCGTTCCACGGCGCCGAGTTCGGCCCGGACCTTACCGTCGGGCAGCGCGGCGGGGGTCAGCGGCGGCGGGGTGGCGACGGGCGCGAGCCGGGCGTCGCGCGCCCCGCGCCGGCGGGCCCGGTCGACCAGCTCGGAGGAGGCGCCGAGCACAACGGCCGCCGCGCGGACGGCCCTTCGCTCCAGCAGGTGCAGCAGCCGACGGCGGGCGCCCTCGGCGTGGGACCGGGTGTGCCAGGTGACGACCAGCGGAACGCGGCGGCCGCCGAGCGCCAGGGCGGCCCGTACGGCGGCGTTGAGCCCGTGCGCGTGGACCACGTCGGCGCCCGCGCAGGCACCGCGCAGCGCGGCGACGGCGGCGGGGTCGCCGCGCCTGGGCACGGGCGCGAAGTGCGCCCCGGTCGCGGAGAAGTCGTAGGCGCGGTCCAGCCCGGCGGGCGCGCAGACCGTGACGTGCACGCCTCGCGCGACCAGTCCGGCGGCCAGCGAACCGACGTGGGCGCTGCTTCCCGCACTGCCTCCGCCCAGCACTTGGACCGTACGCAGCTGTGACACGTTGAATGGCTCCCGGTGCTGCCGAGTCGGCGGTATGTACACCGCCAAGGATGCCAGTCCGTACGCACGTTCCGGCACGACCGGACCGTAACTCCGGTGCGCACCGCGACAAACCGGGCGTGGCGCACCACTCGCACGGGTGAAGATCGCGGGGTCACGGCGATCGGCGGCCGGGCCCCGCGACCCGCCGCTACCCGTCCGACCGTGCCGTGGCGAGCAGTTCCTCCGCGTGGGCGCGGGCCGTCTCGGAGTCCTCCTGGCCCGCGAGCATCCGGGACAGCTCCCGTACCCGCTCCTCGCCCTCCAGGACGGTGACACCGCTCCGGGTCACCGAGCCGTCCACGGTCTTCTCGACCAGCAGCTGCCGGTCCGCGAACGCGGCGACCTGGGGCAGGTGGGTGACGACCACCACCTGCGCGGACCTCGCGAGCTTGGCCAGCCGCCGGCCGACCTCGACGGCCGCCTTGCCGCCGACGCCCGCGTCGACCTCGTCGAAGAGGTAAGTGGGTACGGGGTCGGAACCGGCGAAGACCACCTCGACGGCGAGCATCACCCGGGACAGCTCGCCGCCGGAGGCGCCCTTGGCGATCGGCCGGGGCTGGGCGCCGGGGTGCGGGGCCAGCAGCAGTTCGACCTCGTCGGCGCCGGACGGCCCGTAGGCCACACTGCGCCCGCCGATGTCGATGCCTGACGCCTCGTCGGGCGCCTCGGTCTGCCGGATGTCGAAGGAGACCCGGGCGTGCGGCATCGCGAGGGAGGCGAGCTCGGCGGTGACCGCCTCCGCGAAGAGCGCCGCCGCCGCCGTCCGGGCGTCGGTCAGCGCCTGGCCGAGTCCGGAGAGTTCGCCGCGCAGCGCGTCCCGTTCCTCGGTCAGTTCGGCGATCCGGTCGTCGTCGCTCTCCAGCTCCGTGAGGCGCGCGGCCCCGTCCTCCGCCCAGGCCAGTACGGCGGTGATGTCGTCGCCGTACTTGCGGGTGAGTCCGGTGAGCGCGGCGCGCCGCTCCTCGACCGCGGCGAGCCGCAGCGGGTCGGAGTCCAGCTGATCGGCGTAGCCCGCGAGTTCGCCGGCGACGTCGGAGAGCAGGATGGAGATCTCGCCGACCCGGTCGGCGAGTGCGGCGAGTGCCGGGTCGTGGGCCCGTACCCCTTCCAGCGCCTGGCCGGCCGCTGCCACGATGGTCGTCGCGTCCACCGCCTCCTGGTCCTCCGGGTTGCCGGCCAGCGCGGTGTGCGCGAGGGCGGCGGCGGAGGCGAGGGCGTCCGCGTGGCCGAGCCGCTGGGCCTCGGCCGCGAGTTCGGTGTCCTCACCGGGCAACGGTTCGACGGCGGCGATCTCGTTCAGCCCGAAGCGCAGCAGGTCGGCTTCCTGGGCCCGTTCGCGGGCGCGCGTGGTCAGCTCGTCGAGTTCACCGGCGACCTCGCGCAGCCGCCGGTAGGCCGCCGCGTAGGTGGTGTGCGGTACGGCGACGCCGTCGCCCGCGTACCGGTCGAGGGCCTGCCGCTGCCTGGCCGGCTTGAGCAGCCCCTGCTGGTCGGTCTGGCCGTGCACGGCGACGAGTTCGTCGGCGAGCTCCGCCAGCACGCCCACCGGCACGGATCTGCCGCCGAGGTGCGCACGCGAGCGCCCCTCCGCGGAAACGGTACGGCTGATCAGCAGCGCACCGTCCTCGATCTCCGCACCGGCCTCCTCGGCCCGCAGCGCCGCCGCGTCGCCCTCGGACACCGTGATCCGGCCCTCGACGACCGCCGCCTTCGCGCCGATCCGTACGAGGGCGGGGTCGGCGCGTCCGCCGAGCAGCAGCCCGAGGCTGGTGACGACCATGGTCTTGCCCGCGCCGGTCTCACCGGTCACGGCGGTGAAACCGGGTGACAGCTCCACCACCGCGTCGTCGATGACTCCGAGCGACCGTATCCGCATCTCCTCCAACACGGACATGACCATACGAGGTTTCGTGGTCCCCGCGCACACGGGCCGCCGCCGGGGCACCGGATCGGGTGGGTGCGGCGGAGTTTCCCGGCGCCCGGTCCGGCGTCAGTGCGGCGCGCCCCGCCAGCCCGACACCGGCAGCGCGAACTTGGCCACCAGCCGGTCCGTGAAGGAGGCCTGGTGCAGCCGGGCCAGCCGGACGGGAACCGTGCCGCGCCGCACCTCGACCCGGGCGCCGGGGGGCAGCTCGACCGTCCTGCGCCCGTCGCACCAGAGCACCCCCTGCGGGGTGTGCGGCTGGACCTCCACGGCCAGCACCGACGTGGGCGAGGTCACCAGCGGCTTGGCGAACAGCGCGTGCGCACCGATCGGGACCATCAGCAGCGCCTCCACCTCGGGCCACACGACGGGCCCGCCGGCCGAGAAGGCGTACGCGGTCGAGCCGGTGGGCGTCGCGCAGACGATGCCGTCGCAGCCAAACCCGGTCACCGGACGGCCGTCGATCTCCAGCACGACCTCCAGCATCCGCTCGGGCGACACCTTCTGCACGGCCGCCTCGTTGAGCGCCCAGTCGGTGTGCACGACATTGCCGTTGCTGTGCACGACGACATCGATCGTCATGCGTTCCTCGACGGTGTACGCCCGGGTGACGACCCGGTCGACGACCTTGTCCAGGTCGTCGCGCTCCGCCTCCGCGAGGAAGCCGACCCTGCCCAGGTTGACGCCGAGCATCGGCACCCCGGAGGCGCGTGAGAGCTCCGCGCCGCGCAGCAGCGTCCCGTCCCCGCCGAGCACGATGAGCAGCTCACAGCCGTTCACCGGCTCCAGGGTGGCGTCGGTGACGGTCTCGACGGACGGCGGCAGCGGCAGATCGGCCGCCTCCGTCGCCAGCACCCGTACGCCCAGACCGTTGCGCAGCAGCCCCTGGACCACCAGCTCGGCGCTGCGGATCGCGGCCGGGCGGCCGGTGTGCGCCAGTAGAAAGACAGTTCGTGCCGTATTCGTCGTCAACGGGGCCCCTCCGCCACTGCACGGTCGACATCCGCGGGATCCAGCTCAGGTGCTCCGGCCCGCAGCCACAGAAAGTACTCGACGTTCCCCGACGGTCCGGGCAGCGGGCTCGCCGTCACGCCCCGGACCCCCAGGCCGAGCGCCCACGCCCGGCGCGCCACCTCACGTACCGCCTCGGCCCGCAGCTCGGGGCTGCGCACCACCCCGCCGCTGCCGAGCCGCTCCTTGCCCACCTCGAACTGCGGCTTGACCATGAGGACCAGGTCCGCGTCGGCTGCGGCGCAGCGCGCCAGGGCGGGCATGACGAGTCCCAGCGGGATGAACGACAGATCGCCCACCACCAGGTCGACGGCCTCGCCGTCGATCGCGTCGAGCGTCAGCTCCCGCACGTTGGTGCGGTCCTTGACGGTGACGCGCTCGTCGGACTGGAGCGACCAGGCGAGCTGCCCGTAGCCGACGTCCACGGCGACGACGTGTGCCGCTCCGGCCCGCAGCAGGACGTCGGTGAACCCGCCGGTGGACGCCCCGGCGTCCAGCGCGCGCCGCCCCTCCACCTTCAGCCCCAGCGGCGTGAAGGCGGCGAGGGCACCGGACAGCTTGTGGCCGCCCCGCGATACGTACTCGGGGTCGCTGTCGTCCTTGGTGACGACGACCGCGGCGCTCGTCTCGACCTGGGTGGCCGGTTTGGCCGCGGTGTTGCCGCCGACGGTCACCCGTCCTGCGGCGATCAGCTGGCTGGCATGCTCGCGTGAGCGGGCGAGCTTTCTGCGTACCAGCTCGGCGTCGAGGCGGCGACGGGCCACTCCTGCCACGTTCGGTTCAGCTCCTGTTGTTGGACGAGTCGTTGTACGGAATGTTGTGCGGCTTGCTGTGCGCGGCCCCCGGGACGGGTGCGGGTGCCGCGTCCAGCGCGGTCAGCGTGTCGCGCAGGCCACGGTGTACATCCTCGTACACCTCGATGTGGCCGTCCGCCGGGAGGTGGTCGGCGTCGGCCAGCCGGTCCAGTCGCGCGTCCACCCCGGCGTCCCCGGTGGGCGCGCGGACGACGCCGAGGGGCGCGGGGGCCGCCGGATCGTGCGGGGCAGCCCGGGGCGGCTCCTGCGGCGCGTCCTGCGGGATCTCCCCGGGCGCGGTTCCGGCGGCCGTCCCCGGCCCCGGCGTCGAGTCGCTCATGCGGGAAACGCTACCCCGAGGCGCTGCGGTACCGTCGATCACGATGGCGACCATGGCGGAGTGCCGCAGCGCACTCGACAGACTTTCGGACAACCTCGCGGGGGCCGACGGCGACGTGCGCAGCGCGGCGTCCCTGGACCGTTCGCTGAGCTGCCACATCAAGGACCTCGACGTCACGTTCACCGGCCGGCTGGCCGGCGGCCGGATCCAGGTCCTGGACACCGTCGAGGGGCCGCCCGCGGAAAAGGCGGAGATACGTCTCGCGATGACCGGGGACGATCTGGTGGCCCTGGTCGACGGCGAGCTGAACTTCGCGAAGGCGTGGGGCTCCGGCCGGGTACGCCTGGAAGCCGGCTTCCGCGACCTCCTGAAACTCAGATCCCTGCTGTAGCCGGCCCGGGCCGAATCAAGCCCGTCCGGCGCTTGAGGACGTCTTTCAAGCCTGTCCGGCGATTGAGGACAAAACGTGGCCGAAGGTCACGCGCCCCTCTGCACCGCACCGCACCCCTTAAACCGGCGCGACCCGCGCCCCCCGCACCCGCGCGGCCGGCACCACCAGCGGCGTCCCCGTCTCCGGATCGGGGATCACCTGGCACCGCAGCCCGAACACCCGCTCCACCAGCCCCGCGTTGACGATCTCCTCGGGCGCGCCCTCCGCGACGATCTCGCCCTCCCGCATCGCGATGAGGTGCGTGGCGTACCGCGCGGCGTGATTCAGGTCGTGCAGGACCGCGACCAGCGTGCGCCCCTGCGTCTCGTGCAGCTCCGCGCACAGGTCGAGCACATCGATCTGGTGCTGGATGTCGAGGTACGTCGTCGGCTCGTCGAGCAGCAGCAGCGGCGTCTGCTGCGCGAGCGCCATCGCGATCCAGACCCGCTGACGCTGCCCGCCGGACAATTCGTCGACATAGCGATCACCGAGCTCACCGACGCCGGTCGCGGCCATCGATTCCTCGACAATGCGTTCGTCTTCCGGTGACCACTGCCGCAGCAGCCCCTGGTGCGGGTAGCGCCCCCTGGCCACCAGATCCGCCACGGTGATGCCGTCCGGGGCGATCGAGGACTGGGGCAGCAGCCCCAGCGTCCTGGCGACCTTCTTCGCGGGCATCCGGTGAATGTCCTGTCCGTCCAGCAGCACCTGGCCCCGGCTCGGCCTGAGCATCCGGGACAGCGCGCGCAGCAATGTCGACTTGCCGCAGGCGTTCGGGCCGACGATCACGGTGAACGAGTGGTCGGGTATCTCGACCGAGAGGTTCTCCGCGATGACCCGCTGGTCGTAGCCGAGGGTCACCGAGTCCGCGGTGAGGCGCTGCATGGTCGTACTCCGTGGGTCGGTCGGGGTGCTGGGGGAATGCGGGGCGGGTGAGGGCTTCGGGAGCCCGGTGCCGGATGTCATATGCGGCCCGCCTTGCGCTCTGACACCAGGAGCCACAGCAGGTAGCAGCCGCCGAGGACGCCGGTCACCACGCCCACGGGCAGCTGCCGGTCGCCGAAGGCGTCGAGCGCGACCCAGTCCGCGACGAGCAGCAGGGCGGCGCCCATGAAGGTCGCGGCCACCAGGTTGGGACCGGTCGAGCGGGTCAGCCGGCGGGCCACCTGCGGGGCGCTGAGCGAGACGAAGGCGATCGGCCCGGCGGCGGCCGTGGCGACGGCGACGAGCAGCACCGCGGCTCCCATCAGGACGAGCCGGGTGCGTTCGACCCGTACCCCGAGCGCGTACGCGGCGTCGTCGCCCATCTCCATCACCCGCAGGGCGCGGCCGTGGCCGAACACCAGCGGCAGCAGCACCGCGCAGACCGCCAGCAGCGGCCAGACCTGGGCCCAGTCCCGTCCGTCGAGCGATCCGGTCATCCAGACGACGGCGCGGGTGGCGTCCACCAGGTCGGCCTTGGTGATGAGGTACTGGGTCACGGCGGTCAGCATGGCGGCGGCGCCGATCCCGACGAGCACGAGCCGGAAGCCGTGCACGCCGCGCTTCCACGCCAGCAGATAGACGGCGACCCCGGTCAGCAGACCGCCGGCCACCGCACCGCCCGCGACCGCCGTCGCCCCGCCCTGGAACACCACGATCACGGTCAGCGCGCCGACCGTCGCGCCCTGGCCGAAGCCCAGCACATCGGGGCTGCCGAGGGGGTTGCGCGAGATGGTCTGGAAGACGGCGCCGCCGGCCCCGAGCGCCGCGCCCACCAGGAGCCCCACCAGCACCCTCGGCAGCCGCAGGTCCGTGACGATGAACTCCTGCTGGAAGGTGCCGTGTCCGAAGAGCGTCGTGACGACCTCGCCCGGGGTCATGGAGAAGTCGCCGCTGCCGATGAGGACGACCCCGGCCGCCGCCACGACGGCGGCGAGCAGCACCACCACCAGGAAGGACCGGACGTTCATCCGGAACGAGTACCCGCCGGCCGTCCGCACGGCCTTCACCGATCGCGCGGTCCCCGCCGCTGCCGTCGTCTCCTGCGTGGCCTTCACAGCTGGGACATCCTCTTGCGTCGTACGAGGTGGATGAAGACCGGCCCGCCGATCAGCGCGGTGACGATGCCGACCTGGAGTTCGGACGGCCGGGCGACGATCCGGCCCACCACGTCCGCGCCGAGCAGCAGCACCGGGGAGAGCACGGCCGCGTACGGCAGGATCCACCGCATGTCGGGCCCGGTGATCGTGCGCACCAGGTGCGGGATCATCAGCCCGATGAAGACGATCGGCCCGCACGCGGCGGTCGCCGCCCCGCACAGCAGGGTGACGGCGAGCATGGCCAGCACCCGGGTCCTGGTCAGATGGGCGCCGAGGGCCCGCGCGGTGTCGTCGCCCATCTCCAGGGCGTTGAGCGGACGGGCGATGAGCAGGGTCAGCAGGACGCCGATCGCGATGAACGGCCACACCTTGCCGACGGTCTCCGTGTTCGCGGAGGCCAGCGACCCGACGGTCCAGAACCTCAGCCGGTCCAGCGCCGCCGAGTCCAGCAGCTGTACGGCGTTGACGTACCCGTACAGGGCGGCGGTGACCGCCGTCCCGGCGAGCGCGAGCCGTACCGGGGTGGCGGACCGGCTGCCCCCGAGCAGGTACACGGCCACCGAGACGATCGCGGCGCCCGCGAAGGCGAACCAGACGTACCCGGTCAGCGAGGTGACGCCGAAGAAGCTGATCGCGGAGACGACCGCCGCCGACGCCCCCGCGTTGACCCCCAGCAGTCCGGGCTCGGCAAGCGGGTTACGGGTCAGCGCCTGCATCACCGCCCCGGCGAGGCCGAGCGCGCTGCCGACGATCAGCCCGAGGACGGTGCGCGGAATCCGCACCTTCCGTACCAGGACGTCGTCGCCGCTGCCCGAGTAGTGGAACAGGCCGTGCCAGACGTCGGCGAGGGGCAGCGCCTTGGCGCCGATCCCGATACTCGCCAGGCACACCAGTACCAGCAGCGCCAGGGCCACCAGGAGCCCTGCGGCGCGAACCGCATGGCGCCTGGGGGACGCGGTTTTGGCCGGTGCGGCTGTCGGGCCTGCACTCGGTTCCGGGGGACTCTGAACGAACACGCCGGTTAGGTTAGCCTACCCTGCTGTGCCCTTGATCCGGGCTCCCACGGGCTCCGGGCGGGACGCCGCCGCGATCACCTCCGCCCGCGCCTCGGCCAGCGAACCGGCCGCCTGCGAACGGAAGGGGGCCAGTGCGGGCACCAGCCCGGCCATGGTCAGCTCGGCGCTGACGAAACACAGGTCCTCCGCCGCCACCCCCTTCTCACCGAAGTACGCCCGCAGGTAGGGCGTCTGGAAGTCCCAGCCCTCCCGAGGGGTCCCCGGCCCGTAGGCGCCGCCCCGCGCGCTGATCACCACGACGCGCTTCCCCCGGAGCAGCCCCTCCCCCGTGTCCGGGTCCGTGAGCGCGCCGGGGAATCCGACCCGGTCGATCCACGCCTTCAGCGAGGCGGAGAGCGAGTAGTTGTACATCGGGGCGCCGACCAGCACGGTGTCGGCCGCCAGCAGTTCGGTGATCAGCGGGCGGGTCAGCGACCACTCCCGCCGCTCGGCCTCGCTCCCGACCAGCGCGTCCACTCCCTCCGGCGGTACGAGCCCGGTCCGCTCCGCTCTCCGGCCGAGTGTGCAATAGGCGGTGTCCAGCGGGGGCACGGGGTCTGCGGCCAAGTCCCGGTAGCGGTATCCGTCCGGTCCGTGCGCGGTCCGCCAGGTACGGGCGAACAGTGCGGTCAGCTGCCTGCTGACCGACTCCTCCGAGCGGTTGGCACCGCAATCCAGATGCAGCAAGGACGTCATCGGCTGCTCTCCTGTCACTTCGGTTACGTTGCGTTCGTCAGGAGGGGTGACGGAACAGCACGGCGAAAGGTGACCGGTGGACGAGCGCGAGGCACTGGCGGAACGCTTCGAGGCACAGCGCGCCCTGCTGCGCGCGGTGGCCCACCGCATGCTCGGTTCGCTGGACGAGGCGGAGGACGCGGTCCAGGAGACCTGGCTGCGCCTGTGCCGGGTCGACGCCGGCGAGCTGGACAACCTGACCGGCTGGCTGCGGACGGTGGTGACCCGCATCTGCCTCGACATGCTGCGTACCCGAAGGTCGCGCCGGGAGGACCTGGCCGAGCAGGAGGTGCTCGACCAGGTCGCCGGTTCCGCCCAGGGCCGTCCGCCGGAGGACGAGGCGCTGCTGGCCGACTCGGTGAGCCGGGCGCTGCTCGTGGTGCTGGACACCCTGGACCCCGTCGAGCGGATCGCGTTCGTGCTGCACGACATGTTCGCCGTACCGTTCAGCGAGATCGCGACCGTCGTGGAACGCACGCCGGGCGCCACGAAGAAGATCGCCAGCCGTGCGCGTCACAAGGTACGGGGCACGCCCGTGGTCCCGGCGGCCGAACTCGCCCGGCAGCAACGGGTCGTCTCGGCGTTCCTGGCCGCCGCGCGGGCCGGTGACCTCACCGCGGTCCTCGCGGTACTGGCCCCCGATGTGGTGCGGCGCGCCGATCCGGTCGCGGTACCGCCGGGCGGCTCGGCGGAGGCCCGCGGCGCGCGAGCCGTCGCGGAGGGCACGGCGGCCCTGGCCCACCGCTCACGACTGGCCGAACCCGCCCTGGTCAACGGCATGGTCGGAGTCGTCGTGGCCCCGCGCGGCCGCCTGCTGTTCGCGCTCACCTTCACCATCGAGGACGACCTGATCACCGAGTACGACGTCATCGCGGACCCGGCACGCCTGCGCCGCCTCGACCTCGCGGTCCTCGCCGACCTCGGCTGACGCGCAACAGACCACCGGCCGAAGCACAGCCGCTACAGCCCGAGCCTGGCCACGGCCTTCCCCGCGTCCAGCCCGCACGAACCCGCTCCGGCGTGCGACCACGCCGCCCCGCACAGCGCCCGCAGACCGTCGAGCGCCTCACCGTCACCCTCCAGCACGAACTGCTCGTCCCGGACGGACGCCGTCCAGCCGCCGCAGCCGAAGCCCTCGCCGACCGGCGTCACCTCGGGCTGCCCGGTCAGCAGCCCCCGCAGGTCGGCGGCCACATAGGTCGGCCGGTGCTCCGGCTTCGCGGCCAGCAGCTGGGCCGCGTCCGCCACCCCGGTCAGCACCAGCAGCGAGTCGACACCGCCGTTGAACGCCCCCTCGATGTCCGTGTCCAGGCGGTCCCCAACGACCAACGGCCGCTCGGCACCGGTCCGCAGCACCGTCTCCCGGTGCATCGGCGGCAGCGGCTTCCCGGCCACCTGCGGCTCGGCGCCGGTCGCGATCCGCACGACCTCCACGGCCGCCCCGTTGCCGGGCGCGATGCCCCGGGCGCTCGGAATGGTCAGATCCGTGTTGGACGCGAACCACGGCAACCCGCGATTGACCGCGTGGGCGGCCTCCGCGAACCGCCCCCACGTCATATCGGGCCCGCCGTATCCCTGCGCGACCGCCACCGGCTCGTCATCCGCCGACTCCACCGGCAGCAGCCCGCGCTCCCGCAACGCCACCCGCAGGCCCTCGCCCCCGATCACCAGCACGCGGGCCCCGGCCGGCAGCTGATCAGCGATCAGCCGGGCCACCGCCTGCGCCGAAGTGATCACGTCGGCGGGCTCGGCCGGCACTCCCAGCTCGGTCAGATGCTCCGCCACCGCGTCGGGTGTCCGCAGCGCGTTGTTGGTGACGTACGCCAGGTGCATCCCGCCGTCCCGCGCGGTGCCGAGCGCCTCGACCGCATGGTCGATCGCCTCCCCGCCCGCGTACACCACCCCGTCGAGATCGAGCAGAGCCGTGTCGTACGCCTCACTCAACGCGGTGCCGGTCCCGCTCGGCCTGGTCCTGCTCGCCTGACTCATATCCTGCGCTCCTCAATGCCTGGGTCTCCCCCGATCATCGCGCATCCGCGAACCCCACTTACGATGCAGAAATGAACTCACGAGGCCCCGCGGACCAGGGACTGCGGCTGATTCCGTTCCGTGGACTGCGCTACGTCCCCGAGCTGGTCGGCAGTCTCTCCGCGGTGACCTCGCCCCCGTACGACGTCGTCGTACGGCCCGACGGGCTGCTCCATCTGGAATCGGCGGATCCGCACAACATCGTGCGCCTGATCCTCCCGCAGGCCGACACCCCGGCCGCCCGCCACGAACAGGCCGCCGCGACCCTGAACCGGTGGCTGGCCGAGGGAATCCTCGCCCCCGATGCCGAACCCGCGCTCTACGTGTACGAGCAGCGCAACGGCGACATGCTCCAGCGCGGCGTGATCGGCGCCCTCGCCCTCTCCGCCCCTGCCGACGGCATCGTGCTCCCGCACGAGGACGTGATGGCCGATGTCGTCGAGGACCGCGCCGACCTGATGCGGACCGCCGAGGCCCATCTCGAACCCCTGCTCCTGACCTACCGCAGCGACGGCCACGCCACCGGGGCGGCCGGCGTCATCGAGCGGACGATCCAACGCCCGCCGCTGCTCGCCACCACCACGGAGGACGGCTTCAGCCACCGGCTCTGGGCGCTCACGGACGCGGCCGAACGGTCGGTGGTGCAGGCGGATCTGGCCCGTCGCCAGGCCCTGATCGCCGACGGCCACCACCGCTGGGCCACCTATCTCAGACTCCAGCGGGAACACACGGACCCCGGCCCGTGGGACTTCGGCCTGGTCCTGCTGGTCGACACGGCCAGGTATCCGCTCCGGGTACGGTCCATCCACCGGCTGCTGCACGGACTGCCCGTCACCGACGCACTCGCCGCCCTGGCCGGCCTCTTCCGCGTCCGCCCGGTCGAAGGTCCGCTCCCCCGTGCCCTGGACGCCCTGGCCGGGGCGGCGGCCGAGAGCAATGCTTTCCTACTCGCGGGCGACGGCGGATTCCATCTGGTCGACCGCCCCGACGAGGCCCTGCTGGCCCGCACAGTCCCGGCCGACCGGCCGGAGGCATGGCGCACCCTCGACGCGACGGTCCTGCACTCGGCGCTGCTCGACCATGTCTGGCACATCCCGGACGACCCGGCGCACATCGCGTACATCCACGACACCGCGGCCGCCGTCGAACAGGCCGAACGCCACAACGCCACGGCGGTGCTGATGCATCCGGTACGCGAGGAAGTCGTCCGGGACCTGGCCCGCCAGGGCGTCACCATGCCCCGCAAGTCGACATCCTTCGGCCCGAAGCCGGCCACGGGTCTCGTCCTGCGCAGTCTCCCCCTCGGCTGACCCCGGCCCCGGCACACAGAAGAGGGCGGCACCCCGACCGGGGTGCCGCCCTCTTCTCAAGCGTTACGCCTTGACCGGACCGTCCTCGTCGTCCTCGTCGTCCTCTTCACCGAGGTCGTCCGAGACGGCGGCGGGGGCCGCAGGGGCGCCGTCCTCGTCATCGTCGCCGAGAGCATCGACGAACTCGACACCGTCCAGCTCGGCAAGGCGGTCCGACGCATCGGTCGAGCCGTCCTTGTCGGCCTCCAGGGCCTTCCCGAACCACTCGCGCGCCTCATCCTCGCGACCGGCGGCCAGCAGCGCGTCCGCGTACGCGTAGCGCAGTCGCGGCGTCCACGGGTGGACGGCGCTGGAGGCCAGCTCGGAGCTCTGGAGCGTCACGATGGCGGCATCGATCTGCCCCATGTCACGACGGGCACCGGCAGCGACCAGCCGCATCTCGACCTGCCCGGCCTTGTCCAGCTTCTGCACCTCGGGCTCACCGGCCATCGCCATCGCCCGCTCCGGCCGCCCGAGTCCGCGCTCGCAGTCGGCCATGACCGGCCACAGCTCGACGGAACCGGTCATCCGACGCGACGCCCGGAACTCCGCGAGCGCCTCGGCGTACTTCTGCGTCGCGTAGGCGGCGAAGCCCGCCGCCTCACGAACGGCGGCGACCCGCGAGGCCAGTCGCAGGGCGATGCGTGAGTACGCGTACGCCTGCTCAGGGTCCTCGTCGAGCAGCCGGGCCACCATGACCAGGTTCCGGGCGACGTCCTCGGCCAGGGTCTTGGGCAGGCTCATCAGCTCCTGCCGGACGTCCTTGTCGATCTCGTGGCCGGTGACCTCGTCGGGGATGGGAAGCCGCTTGATCGGCTCGCGCTCACGCTCGTCCCGACGCTCGTACCCCCCACGGTCGTCGCGGCCGCGGTAGCCACCCCGGTCGCCCTCGTCACGCCGGCCACGGAAACCGCCGGAAGGGCCTCCCCGGCTGTCGTCACGGCGAGGCGCACGGTCCCGGCCGCCACGGTTGTCGTCCCGACGGAAGTTGCCGCCACCACTGCTGGGCCGGCTGTCGTCCCGACGGAAGCCACCACCCGAGGAACCACCACGGCTGTCGTCGCGGCGGAAGCCGCCACGGTTGTCGTCGTCGCGACGCGGCCCACGGGGCCGGTCGTCACGACGCTCGAACCCACCACCGGAACGCCCACCACGGTCATCGTCCCGACGCGGAGCCCGGTCATCACGACGGAAGCCGCCGCCGGAGGAACCACCACGGTTTTCGTCGCGACGGAAGTTGCCGCCACCGCTGCTGGGCCGGTTGTCGTCGCGTCGGAAGTTGCCGCCGGTGCTGC